>NZ_JBCNLP010000001.1:2829434-4244152 GCF_039595395.1 Novosphingobium sp.
GGCCCACGAAAGCGCGGGCGTGATGCTGTTCACGGCGGACGGCAATCTGCGCCCGCTGGAGGATATCGAGGCGGACGTGATCCGTCTGGCCATCGGGCATTACCGGGGCCGGATGACCGAGGTGGCTCGGCGTCTGGGGATCGGGCGGTCGACGCTCTATCGCAAGCTGAGCGATCTGGGGATCGATAACGTTGCCTGATTCAAGGGATTAAAAGGGAAAATGCGAGGGTGTTACACCCTCGCGCTCCCATTAATGTCTGCGTTGCATTTTGGGTTCGGCCAAAGAGCCACGTCGCGGCGCCGCAGGCTTGAAATTCCCCACAAAGCACTCTGCCCATGTTGCCTGCCTGCGGCGCTTTAGCTTGAGCAGTTGGAGAGGCCGCGCGCACCGATCGTGAGCCACTGAGCTTTCGTCGGAAGACGTATCCGGGGGTGCAGGGGGCCCAACCGATTTCTCTTGAGAAATCGGCACATAAAACGCCGTCCCCTGCTTTCTTTCTTCAAACCTTCAATCCACAATCTGCGAAAAATCGGTCAAAGCCGCATCCCGCATTCCTCGCCACACATGCATCGCTTGCACCGTTTCGGGCACATCGTGGACGCGGATGATCTGCACACCCGCCTCCATCATCTTCAACGCCAGAGCCACGCTGCCCCCCAGACGCTTATGCGCCGGAGCCTCGCCCGACAGCGCGCCGATCATGCGTTTGCGGCTGGCACCCACCAGCAGCGGGCAGCCCAGAGCATGGTACAGCGGCAAAGCGTTCATCAGCGCGAGGTTTTCCGCCAGCGTCTTGCCGAAGCCCACGCCGGGGTCGAGCAGGATCTTCTCCGCCGGGATGCCCGCTGCCAGCGCTCTGTCGCGATGTTCGCGCAGCCAGTCGAAGACATCCAGCACGACATCGGCATAGACGCCATTGCTGTGCAGGTCGGCATCGTCGCCCGGCGCGTGCATCAGGCAGACGGGGGCGCCGCTATGGGCCACATAGGGCAACGCGCGAGGATCATGGCGCAGGGCGGAGACGTCATTGACGATCTGCGCGCCCGCATTTAGCCCGGCCTCCATCACCGCGAGGCGGCGCGTGTCGAGGCTGATCGCCGCACCCATCGCAGCCAGATGCTCGACGGCGGGGATGATGCGCTTGATCTCGTCGCCTTCCCACACGGCAGGGGCGTTGGGGCGGGTGCTTTCGCCTCCCACATCGATGATCGCCGCGCCGGCCTGCAGCATGTCGGCGGCGTGTTCGCGGGCGACATCGGGCCTGTCGAGGAACTGGCCCGCGTCGGAAAAGCTGTCGGGCGTCATGTTGAGGATGCCCATGATCTGCGGGCTGTCCATGCGGATCACCCGCGATCCGCCATCCTTCAAGGGCAGCGTCAGCGGCTGGCGCGGGCTGCGCAGGGCATCCCATTGCGCCGCGCCATCCGCGTGCAACTCGACGGGCAGGCGCGCCAGAGCGCCCGCCACATCACTCACCACCTCGCGCGAGATCACCCGCGCCCCATCCCGCACGATCAACGCAAAGCGGCTGGCCCAGGCCATACCGCCCGCCAGCCGCACCGCTCCGCCCTCCGCCTGCGGGCTCTCGGCCAGCGCGGCGGGGCGGATGTAGAGACGCAAGCTCACGGCTCGGTGGAGAGCAGGTAAAGCTGGCGAATGGCGTCGAGGGGCTTGCTCTGCCCGTCGTGCTCGATGTTCCAGAAGGTCCAGCCGTTGCAGCTGGGCGCGCCCTGCAGCTTGGCACCCACGCCGTGGATCGAGCCCGTCACATCGCCCGAGGCCAGCGAGCCATCGGCGCGCACCGTGGCCAGCATCGTGCCCTTCTTGGCCGAAAGCTGGGTGCCCGGCTTGATCCAGCCGGTTTCGATCAGCGTGCCGAAGGCCACCTTGGGCGCAGCCTTGGGGCTCTGCATGGTGGTCAGCGCGGCTTCGTCGAGCGGCAGGGCCATCTCGATGCGCTCCAGCGCGGCCTCGCGGTAGCCGCCCTCACGCTCGCAGCCGATCCATTCGCGGCCGAGGCGCTTGGCGACGGCGCCGGTCGTGCCGGTGCCAAAGAAGGGGTCCAGAACCACGTCGCCCTTGTTGGTGGTGGCCAGCATCACGCGATAGAGCAGGCTTTCGGGCTTCTGCGTGGGGTGGACCTTCGATCCGCCCTTCTTCAGGCGCTCACCGCCCGAGCAGATCGGCAGTACCCAGTCGCTGCGCATCTGAAGCTCGTCGTTCAGCGTCTTCATGGTGCGGTAGTTGAAGGTGTAGCGGCTCTTTTCGCCCATGGAGGCCCAGATCAGCGTCTCATGCGCGTTGGTGAAGCGCGTGCCCTTAAAGTTGGGCATGGGATTGGCCTTGCGCCACACGATATCGTTCAGAATCCAGAATCCCAGATCCTGCAGGATCGCGCCAACGCGGAAGATGTTGTGGTACGAACCGATCACCCACAGCGAGCCGGTGGGCTTGAGTACACGCCGCGCCTCGGTCAGCCAGTCGCGGGTGAATTTGTCATAGGTGGCGAAGCTGTCGAACTTGTCCCACTCGTCGGTCACGGCATCGACATGGCTGCCGTCCGGGCGCGAGAGATCGCCGCCAAGCTGCAGGTTATACGGCGGATCGGCGAAGACCATATCGACGCTGGCGGTGGGCAGGCTGCGCATCGCCTCGATGCAGTCGCCGGGGATGATCGTGGAGAGCGGCAGGGCCTCACGCGGCACCTGAGGCACGGGCAGCTTGCGGGCGCGCGTCGAAACCTTGCGAGCGGGGCGGGTGCGAACGAGCGGGGCTTCCGCGACGCGCTCTTTCACCAGAAGCTGAACCATGTGTTTTTTGCCTGAAATCCGTGGATAAGATGACCCTAAGTGATTCATCCAGAGTCCCACGTCAAGCGCGACTCGCGGGAATCCAGCGAGTCGGAGAGTCGAGTCAGGCGGAACGAAAAGAGTCCGGATCAACAAGTTGAGTCCGGGATTCAGGCGAGACTCAACATCTTGTGCCCCGACTCGTCAGCGCCACACTAAAATTTTTCTGAAAACTTGCGCCTAGAGGGGCAAAAGTTGCGCCACCGGAGCAAAACTGCGCCGATGATGCACCGTCACGCCATGCTCTCGCATGCCCGCCAGATGCTCCGCCGTGCCGTAGCCCGCATTGCGCACCCAGCCGTAATGCGGATGCGCCTCGTGCAGAGCCTGCATCACCCTGTCGCGATGCTCCTTGGCGATGATGCTGGCCGCGCTGATGCAGGGCTCGATGGCGTCGCCGCCGACGATGGAGCGGGCGGGCCAGCACCACTCAGCCACGCGCCCCTCGGGTGTCTTGTTCCCGTCGATCAGCACGACCGCCACCGGGCCATCCAGACCCGCCACCAGATTGGCCACCGCCTTGGTCATCGCCAGCATGGTCGCGCCGAAGATGTTGAGGCGGTCGATCTCCTCCACGTCGCAGACGCCGGTGGCCCAATGGGCCTGCCCGATGATCTGCGCTTCCAGCAGAGCCCGGCGCTTGCCGCTGAGCTTCTTGGAATCCGCCAAGCCTTCGATGGGCACGGGCAGCGCTACTGCGCCCGCCACGACCGGGCCTGCCAAGGGGCCGCGCCCCGCTTCGTCTACGCCAATAATCCAGCCATTCTTCATTCAAAAGGCTGTGAAGGGGTTTGAGGAAGAAAGGAAGAGAAGATGCGAGGGGGTTACCCCCTCGCGCTCCCATTAGTGTCTACGCCGCGCCACGGGTTCACCCACAGAGCTAAGGACGCCGCGCCGCAGGCAGAAAATTGGTGCCTGCGGCGCCTTAGGTTGAGCAGGTGGAGAGCCGTGGCGCACCACTTCGGCGCCACCACCCTATCGTCGGAAGACGTTCCGGGAGCGCGAGGGTGTAACACCCTCGCACTTCCTTCCCCCTTTCCCTTTTCCAAAAATCAATTGCGCCCACTCCCCCCCTGCCCTATCCGCGCGCGGCCATGGCATCGAACTCCACCTTGATCCCGCTTGATGCGGTTGACCCCGCGCTGGTTGAAACCCTGTTGGACGCCGCTTTCGAGCCGGGCCGACACAAGCGCACGGCTTATAAGGTGCGAGAGGGCATGGACTGGCTTCCGGCCCTGTCTTTCGCCGCGATGGACGAGGACGAGCATCTCGTCGGCACGATCCAGTGCTGGCCGGTGGCGCTGACCGATCCCGAGGGACGCCGCCATCCGATGGTGATGGTCGGCCCCGTGGCCGTGCTGCCCGCGCACCAGGGCCAGGGTTACGGCAAGGCGCTGATGACGGCAGCCCTGGGCGCGCTGTCTCCCGAGGCGCCGCTGCCTCAGGTGATGATCGGCGACCCGGATTATTACGGGCGTTTCTGGGGCTTTACCAATGCCCAGACCGGCGGCTGGGATCTGCCCGGCCCGTTCGAGCGGCATCGCCTGCTGGCCCGCGCGGACAATCCGGCGGTGCTGCCCGTGGCGGGCATGCTGGGGCCGTGGCTCTGATCTGATTGCGGCGATGATTGCCCTCTGGCCAAGCCCTTGCGGGATGGCCATATGGGGCCACGCATGACCGAGACCGCTCCCCTTCACGATCGACTGACCGCGCTTTACCGCGCCGGCATGGCCCGCGCCGTTTCCGGCCTGTGGAGCGATCCGCGCATCGAGGATGATGTGCCGCTCAAGCCCGCCGCCGTGCTGATCGCGGTAAGCGATACCGGCGAACCCGAAATTCTGCTGACTCACCGCCCGACCACCATGCGCGCTCATCCGGGGCAGATCGCTTTGCCCGGTGGCCGCTGCGAGGAAGGCGAGGATGCCGTCGCCGCCGCTCTGCGCGAGGCGGAGGAAGAGGTCGGCCTGTCGCCCGAGGATGTGCGGGTGATCGGGGAACTCGATGTGATCCGCACGGCTTCCGGCTATGAGATCACCCCGGTGCTGGCCACAATCCCGACTGGCCTGACCTTCACCCCCAACCCTGCGGAAGTGGCCGACTGGTTCGCCGCGCCTGCCGCTTATGTGCTCGATCCGGCGCGGCATGGCTCGCGTGAGGTCGAGTGGCGGGGGCGCATGCATCGCGTGATCGAGATCGACTGGCAGGGCCGCCGCATCTGGGGCGTCACGGGCGCGATCCTCGCCAATCTGTCGCTGCGCATCGACTGGACCCAGCTGTGAGCGCCCTGCTGCCCAAGGCGCCCTGGACGGCGCGCCAAGACCTCGCGGCGCTGGTGCGCGCGCTGGGTCATGAGAACATCCGCTGGGTCGGTGGCGCGGTGCGCGACACGCTGTTGGGCGCCGATGTGAAGGATATCGACGCCGCCACATCGCTACGCCCCGAGGATGTGGTCGCGGCCTGCAGGGAAGCCGGCCTCAAAACCGTGCCCACCGGCATCGAGCATGGCACGGTGACCGTGGTGCTGTCCGGCGGCCCGGTGGAGGTCACCACGCTGCGCCATGACGTTTCCACCGACGGGCGCCGGGCGACGGTGGCCTTCGCTCAGGACTGGCGCGAGGATGCGGCGCGGCGCGATTTCACCATCAACGCGCTCTATGCCGATCCCGAAACGCTGGAGATCTTCGACTATTTCGGCGGTCTGGAGGATCTGAAGGATCGCCGCGTTCGCTTTATCGGCGATGCGCATCAGCGCATCCGCGAGGACCATCTGCGCATCCTGCGCTACTTCCGCTTCCGCGCCCGCTTCGGTGCCGGAGACCCCGATGCTGCGGCCGAACAAGCCTGCGCCGATCTGGCCGCAACCCTGAAGGGCCTGTCACGCGAACGCATCGGCATGGAGACGATGAACCTCCTCGCCCTGCCCGATCCCGCCCCCACCGTGGCGCGGATGCAGGCACTTGGCGTGCTGGCCGAAATCCTGCCCGAGGCCGATGTGCCGTCGCTGGCCGCTCTGGTCGCGCAGGAGCAGGCGCAGGGCATCGCCCCCGCCGCCATCCGCCATCTGGCCGCGCTGATCCCCGCCGATGTGACCCTGTCCGCGCAAATCGCCAGTCGCTTCCGCCTGTCCGGCGTGCAGAAAAAGCGCCTGATGAGCGCCGCCAACCGCCCCGGCGCAACCGCCCTGCCGCAAGCCCTGGCCTACCGACTGGGCGTGCCGGAAGCCGTCGACGCCTTGCTGCTGGCTGGTCGCGACGCCACAGGTTTGGGGAACTTCACGCCCCCCACCTTCCCGCTCAAGGGCGGCCAGATTGTGGCACGCGGTGTCGCCGCCGGTCCGCAAGTCGCCCGCGTGCTGTCCAATGTCGAGGCGGCATGGGTCGATGAAGGCTTCCCCGACGCCCCCCGCATCGAGGCCCTGCTGGAGGCCGAACTGGCCAGACCTCAATGAAAACAGCCCTGCCCGAGGACAGCCTCGCCGGAGACGCCAGCACCACGCTGAAAGAGGCGCTGATCGACCTCTGGCACCAGATCGCCGCCGCCGTCATGGCCGAGCCTCTCGCGCAGCTTGCGCTGATCGGCATCGCGCTGGTGGTGCTGGGCGGCTGGGTCCGCCGAGGCCTCCCCATGGCAGGCGGGCTGCTGCGCCTGCTCGGCAACCTCGCGGTGATGGCCACCATCGCCATGGCCGTGCTGCGCTTCGCCCATATCAGCACCGGCATGGAAGGCCCCGGCCTGACCGAACAGCCCAAGCAGACCGTCTCCGGCGGCGAAACCCGCGTACCGCTGGCGCCCGACGGTCACTTCTGGCTCTCCGCCAACGTCAACGGCGTGCCCATGCGCTTCCTGATCGACACCGGCGCCACCATCACCACCCTCTCGCCCGAGAGCGCCGAAAAAGCCCAGATCACCCCCAGCCCCTTCGGCCAGAAAGTGATGATGCAGACCGCCAACGGCTCGACCCAGGCCGATGTCGCCGCGGTGGACGAACTGCGCGTGGGCAGCGTCATCGCGCGCAATCTGGAGGTGGTGGTGGCACCCGGCATGGGCGGGACCAACGTTCTGGGGATGAACTTCATGTCGCGGCTGGCGCGGTGGCAGGTGAAGGACAATGTGATGGTGCTGGTGCCGCATCATCCCGTCGGGGTGAAGGGCGAAGAAGAAAAGTAAGATGCGAGGGCCATCGCCCTCGCGCTCCCTTTAATGTCTACGTTGCGCATCGGGTTCAGCCAAAGAGCTAAAGTCGCTGCGCCGCAGGCTTGAAAACGCCAGCACAACTGATCGATCAAAGGAACGCCTGCCTGCGGCGCTTTGCCCAGCGCAGGTGGAGAGCCGAGGCGCACCATTGCGGCGCCACTGCCCGTTCGTCGGAAGACGTCATGGGAGCGCGAGGGGGTAACCCCCTCGCATTTTCCTTCTAAACCTTCTTAAAAACCCAACCTTAAAACTTGTTATCCCGAGGAAATCCCTGAGGTGGCATCCGCCCACCGGCCCCGCGAGCGACCTTCCAGAGGCGCATATCCTTCTCGGTCCGCATGCGGCCGCTGTCGCCGCCCATACGCCAGGTCAGGCCGTCTTCCAGTTTCAGGGTGGTGATGTCCGACAGACCGCCGTCGCGATAGCGCTGCAAGGTCACGCCCTGCCCCTTGGCCATCAGCGGCATCTCGGTGAGGCTGAAAAGCACCAGCTTGCGGTTGTCGCCGATCACCGCGACATGGTCGTGGTCCTCGGGGATCTCGCGCACCACGGCCAGCTTCACATCCGCCTTGGTGGTCATCACGGCGCGGCCCTTGCGGGTTTCGGCCAGCAGTTCCTCGGCCTCGGCGGCAAAGCCCCTGCCGCTCGTCCCGGCCAGCAGGATCTGCGATTTCGGGCGGAAGGGGAAGATGGCGATGATGTGCGTGTCGCCGTCGATGTCCAGCATCGAGCGAACCGGCTCGCCAAAGCCGCGCGCGCCGGGCAGCTTGTCGGCGCCCAGCGTGTAGAAGCGGCCATTGTCGCAGGCGATCAGCAGCTTGTCGGTGGTCTGGGCGTGGAAGGCGAAGGCCGGGCCGTCGCCTTCCTTGAACTTGAACTCGCGGTCGAGCGGCTCGTGGCCCTTCGCGCCCCTGATCCAGCCGCGCGCCGAGAGGATGACCGTGACCGGCTCCTTCTCGATCATGGCATCCATGCTGAATTCGCGGGTGGGCGCGGCTTCGGCGATGGTGGTGCGGCGGCGGCCCAGAAGCGTGTCCTCGGCGTAATCCTTGCGCAGCGTGGTCAGGTCGCGCTTCAGGCGCGTGCGCTGGCGGGCCGGGCTTTCCAGCAGCTTCTGCAGCTCGTCCTGCTCTTTGAGCAGATCGTCACGCTCGCCGCGCAGTTCCATTTCCTCAAGCTTGCGCAAGGAGCGCAGGCGCATGTTGAGGATGGCTTCCACCTGCCGGTCGGTGAGGTTGAACTCAGCCATCATCAAGGGCTTGGGTTCATCCTCGGTGCGGATGATCTCGATCACGCGGTCGAGATTCAGGTACGCAATGATATAGCCTTCGACCAGCTCCAGCCGCGCCGCGATCTTGTCGAGGCGATGCTGGCTGCGGCGCTGGAGGATGTCGATCTGGCTGACGACCCATTGCAGCAGCAACGGGCGCAGGCCCAGCACGCCGGGGGTACGCTGGGCATCCAAAACGTTGAGATTCAGGCTGAAACGGCTCTCAAGCTCGGTCAGCTTGTAGACGCTTTCCTTGAGCAGATCGGGCTCGATGTTGCGGGTCTTGGGGACCAACACGATGCGGATCTGCGTGTCGCTTTCGTCGCGGACGTCTTCGAGGATCGGCAGCTTCTTGTCGGCGATCAGCGCGGCGAGCTGCTCGATCAGCTTGCCCTTCTGCACCATGTAAGGGATCTCGGAGATCACCAACTGCCACTGGCCGCTGCCCAGCTTTTCGATGCCGGTCGGCTCCCACTCGCCATTCTCTTCGCGGCCCGTGGAGAAGCGCGCCCGCACGCGGATCGCGCCCTTGCCGGTCTCATAGGCGTGGGAGATCGCCGCCGGGCTGTCGACCACGATGCCGCCGGTGGGGAAATCGGGGCCGTGGAACACCTCCATCAGCTGGGCGTGTTCGGTGTGCGGGTCCTCGATCAGCAGCAGCGTGGCGTCGATGATCTCGGCGACATTGTGGCTGGGGATCGAGGTGGCCATGCCCACGGCGATGCCGGTGGCGCCATTGGCCAGCAGATTGGGGAAGAGGCCGGGGAAGATCTCCGGCTCCTCATCCTCGCCATTGTAGGTGGGGTGGTAGTTGACCGTGCCCTCTTCGAGACCCGCCATGAGCTGGATCGCGGTCTTGGTCAGGCGCGCTTCGGTGTAACGATAGGCGGCGGCATTATCGCCGTCGATGTTGCCGAAATTGCCCTGGCCTTCCACCAGCGGATAGCGCAGCGCGAAATCCTGAGCCAGACGCACCATGGCATCGTACACGCTGGCATCGCCATGCGGGTGATACTTACCGATCACGTCACCCACCACGCGGGCGGATTTCTTGAAGGCCTGGCTCGGGTCCAGCTTCAACTGCCGCATCGCCCAGAGCAGGCGGCGGTGGACCGGCTTCAACCCGTCGCGCAGATCGGGCAGCGAACGCGCCGTGATCGTGGAGAGCGCATAGACCAGATAACGCTCCGACAGAGCGCTGTCGAAAGGCGCATCCACGATGGCGTCGAAGGGATCGGGCTCGTTCAGGTCAATATCGCTCATCGCCTGTGGCTGTAGCAGGCGAAGCCCCGCCTCGCCAAGCGTTTAGCGGCGCTGCATATCCCGGCTTTCCCCCGGAATTCGCACCAGCAGGCCATCGAGCTCTTCGGTCAGGCGGATCTGGCAGGACAGGCGGCTGGTGGCGGTGACCGCGGCGGCCAGATCGAGCATATCCTCTTCATCGGCGCTGGCGGCGGGCAGTCTGGCGAACCAATCCGGTGCCACCACGACATGGCAGGTAGAGCAGGCCATCTGCCCCTCGCAGGTGCCCTCCAGAGGCATGCCGGCGCCCTGAGCCACTTCGAGCAGGCTGATGCCTGCCGAGCCCTGCGCCTTGATGCGACCGCCATCGGTGGTCAGAAATTCAACCTGAACAAATTTATCAGCCACGCCGCGAAAGCTCCCCGATTCACGCGCCCTGCTCACACGCCTTGTAGGGCGGCGGCAGCGTCGATTCGTTGCAAGGCCTCGGCAAACTCTCCGGGTTCCGTATAGCGCCCGAAACCAATGCGGATAGAAGTTTTTGCCTGAGAGGGCGTTAGACCTATGGCCGAAAGCACATGGCTGGGCCGCCCCGACCCGCTGGCGCAGGCCGAGCCCGCCGAAAAGGCGATGTCGCGCAGGTCGCTCATCAGCCGGGCAACATCGAGCCCGTCGAGCCGCAGGTTGAGATTGCCATGCCAGCGATGGGCTTCATCGCCATTGAGCGTCCAGCGGTGGAGAATGGCGCGGGCAGTTTTCCACAGGTTGTCCACATATTGTCCATCGCTTTCCCACGAGGTTTGGCACAGCGCCGCCGCAGCGCCGAACCCCGCGCAAAGCGCCGGGCTGAGCGTGCCGGAGCGCAAGCCCCCCTCCTGCCCGCCGCCGTGAAGCAGCGGGGAAAGGTCCAGCCCATCGCGAACCCACAAGGCGCCAATGCCCTTGGGGCCGTAGATTTTATGCGCCGACACCGCGATCATATCGGCCTGCAGCGGCGGCGGCATCTTGCCCGCGCCCTGCACCCCATCGACCAGCATCAGCGCGCCCATCGCATGCGCCCTTGCGGCAAGAGCATCGACGGGCTGGACCGTGCCGATCTCATTGTTCACCTGCATCACCGCCAGCAGGCCGAGATTGCCGGGCAGCGCCACATCTTCAGCCACCAGGCCATCGGCGCCCACCGGCAGCACATGCCCGCCGCCCAACGCCGCCACCGTATCGAGCACCGCGCTGTGTTCGATGGCGGAATGGGCGATGACGCGGCCGTTCAGCGCCGCGCCCTTGATGGCCAGATTGATCGCCTCGGTCGCGCCGCTGGTGAAGATCACCTGCCCGCCCGGAGGGAACAGACCCGCCACCTGATCGCGCGCCACGGCCACCGCCGCCGCCGCCCCGCGACCGGGGCGATGCGGACTATGCGGATTGGCAAAGCCCGTGGTTTCCGGCCCGCCGAGCCAATGAAGCATCGCCTCGCGCGCTTGCGGCGCCAGCGGCGTGGTGGCCTGATAGTCGAGGTAGATCATCCCGCCACCTGCGCCCAGGCCTGGGCGAACTGGTCGATGTCAGCCTCGGTGGTTTCGCGGCCGATGCTGACGCGGATCACCTCGCTGGTGTGGGGATAGGCCATGGCCGTCAACACATGGCTGGCCCGCAGCGAGCCCGAGGAACAGGCCGAGCCCGCCGAAATCGCCATGCCCAGCCCGTCGAAACGGATAAGCTGCGCGGCGGCGGCTTTGCCCTTCATGCGATAGGCGCCGATGGTGGCGATGCGCGGGGCTTCGGCAGCCACCACCTCGCCGCCTGCCGCTGCCATCGCGGTTTCCAGACGGGCGCGCAGGCGGGAGGCCTCCGCCATCCAGTCCGCGCCCGCCTCCAAAGCCGCAGCCATGGCCAGAGCGCCCGGCAGATTTTCCGTGCCGGGGCGATAGCCGCGCTCCTGGCCGCCGCTCGGCTGGATTTGGCCCCAATCGCGCAGCAACAGGGCGCCGATCCCCACCGGACCGCCGAATTTGTGAGCGCTCAACACCGCCAGATCGGCGCCGGGCAGAGCGATCTTGCCTGCCCCCTGAGCGCAATCTGCCAACAGCAGGCCGCCCGCCTCATGCACAGCTTGGGCGATCTCATCCAAAGGCTGGATCACGCCGGTTTCATTGTTGACCTGTTGCACACAGACCAGCCCCGGCAACGCGCAATCCTGCGGCGACACACGCCCAAGCGCATCCACCGCCAGTCTCTGCGCATCGCCCGCATGGCGCAAAGCCGCCTCATGCTCCACCGGAGAGATCGCCGTCAAAGGCTGAACGCAGCGCTGCATGGCGATGGCCAGCGCCTCGCTCGCGCCACTGGTGAAGATCACCTCGCCCTGCCAGCCCAGCGCCGCCCTCACCCGTTCGCGCGCATCCTCCAGCGCCGCGCGCGCCGCGCGCCCGGCCCGATGCGGGCTCGACGGATTGGCCCAGAGCGCAAATCCCTCCTCCATGGCAGCGCGCGCCACCGGCAACAAAGGCGTCGTGGCGGCATGATCGAGATAGAGATGTGGACCCATGGACCTGCTTTATGAGAAAGGCGCGAAAAGATTGCTTTTGGAACCTTGCTTCCTATATAGCGCATCGCTTCCATTCACAGTCCCCCTTGGCCCGCGCGCCGCTTTTTTCGCAGCGCCGACAAGAGAGAACTGCCCCTTCGCAGGATGAACCGATGCCCGCAGTGATCTTTCCCGGCCCCGAAGGCCGCCTCGAAGGCCGTTTCCAGCCCGGCACCCGCCCGCGCGCGCCCGTCGCCATGATCCTCCACCCCCACCCGCAGGCCGGGGGCACCATGAACGACCGCGTGACGCAGGCCCTCTACAAGACCTTCGTCGCGCGCGGCTTCGCCACGCTGCGCTTCAACTTCCGCGGCGTCGGTCGTTCGCAGGGCAGCTTCGACAATGGCATTGGCGAGCTGTCGGATGCCGCAGCGGCGCTCGACTGGGTGCAGTCGATCCACCCCGAGGCCTCCACGACCTGGATCGCGGGCTACTCCTTCGGTGCCCTCATCGGCATGCAGTTGCTGATGCGCCGCCCGGAAATCCGTGGCTTCATCAGCGTGGCCCCGCCCGCCAACATGTATGACTTCAGCTTCCTGGCGCCTTGCCCCGCCAGCGGCATCATCGTGCAGGGCACCGCCGACACGGTGGTGACGCCCGGCGCCGTGCAGAAGCTGGTCGACAAGCTGCGCACCCAGAAGCACATCACCATCCATCACGATGAAGTGCCCCGCGCCAACCATTTCTTCGAGAACGAACTCGACGATATGATGCGGGCGGTGGACAATTATCTCGACATGCGTTTGTCGCCGGATTGTCCGATCCGTTAAGGGTTGAAGAAGGTGAATGCGAGGGCCATCGCCCTCGCGCTCCCTTTATTGTCTACGTTGCGCCACGGGTTCAGCCAAAGAGCAACGTCGCTGCGCCGCAGGCTTTAAAATTGCCAGCGCAGCGTTTTCTCATAAACCTACTGCCTGCGGCGCCATAGGCCGCGCAGGTGGAGAGCCGAGGCACTCCATTTCGGCGCCACCGCTCGTGCGTCGGAAGACGTCATGGGAGCGCGAGGGGGTAACCCCCTCGCATTTTCTCCCTTAAACCCTCATTCCTTGGCAGCCCCGCCTCCAAAGAACCCCGAAGCCGCCCCCAGCAGGCCACCAAGCCCGCCCTGAGCCCCTTCGCCGCCCTGACCGCCGAAAGCGCCCAGCACGCTCTGCAGCATCTGCGGATTGTCGGAGAGGTGCTGCGCAATCTGCCCCAGCGCGCCTTCCCCGCCGAGGTGCTCGGCAATGCCGCTCAGCACGGAGGGATCGATACCGGTGTTGGCGGCGGCGGTCTCCACCGTATCGCCCGGCTCCTGGTGAGCCTGCCCCAAGGCGGCAATGGCGGTCTGCGCGGTTTCGGGATCGACGCCGAATTTCTGGGCAATGCTGCCCACATCCACATTCGAACCCAACTGGCCCAGCAGCGAATCAAACAGGCTCATGGCAAGCTCCTAGAGATGCGCCCGATGGCGCTTCGTCAGGAGAGTCTCAAAGCCCGGACGCAGAAGCAAGCCGCTTAACAAAAGAAAACACCGGCCTTCCGCTTGGCACGGAAAGCCGGTGCTTCCGAGGGGAGCGGCCCTCTCCGCTCCCTCTCCCCCAAGGCCGGGATCAGGCGGGAACAGCGCCCACTGCCGGAGCGGCAGCGCGCACGTTTTCGTCCACATGCTCCTCGAACTGGGCGAAGTTATCGACGAAGAGCTGCACCAGCGCGTGGGCGGTCTTGTCGTAGTCTCCCGCATCGGCCCAGGCGCCGCGCGGGTCGAGCAGCTTGCTGTCCACGCCGGGGACGGCCAGCGGCACTTCGAAGCCGAAGTTGGGGTCCTTGACGAAGGTGGCATCGTTCAGGCTGCCGTCCAGCGCAGCGTTGAGCAGGGCGCGGGTGGCCTTGATCGGCATGCGCTTGATGCCCTCCTGCGTGGCCTTGCCGCCCGACCAGCCGGTGTTGACCAGCCAGCACTTCACACCCCCCTTGGCGATGCGCTCTTTCAGCAGATTGCCATAGACCGAGGGATGGCGCGGCATGAAGGGCGCGCCAAAGCAGGTGGAGAAGGTCGCCTCGGGCTCGGTCACGCCGATCTCGGTACCCGCCACGCGCGCGGTGTAGCCCGAGAGGAAGTGATACATCGCCTGTTCGGGCGTCAGCCGCGCGATGGGCGGCATCACGCCGAAAGCGTCAGCCGTGAGGAAGATCACATTCTGAGGCACTGGCCCCAGATTGTCCTTCGAGGCATTGGGGATGAAGTCGATCGGATAGGAACCCCGGCTGTTTTCCGCCAGCGAACCATCGTCGAAATCCAGTTCGCGGGTGACCGGATCGATCACCACATTTTCCAGCACCGTGCCGAAACGCTTGGTGGTGGCGTAGATTTCCGGCTCGGCCTCGGGCGAGATGCGGATCATCTTGGCATAGCAGCCGCCCTCGAAATTGAAGACCGCCGTGTCCGACCAGCCATGCTCATCGTCGCCGATCAGCGTGCGGCTGGCATCGGCCGACAGCGTGGTCTTGCCGGTGCCCGACAGGCCGAAGAACACCGCCGTATCGCCATCGGGCCCGATGTTGGCCGAGCAATGCATCGGCATGATGCCATCGGCGGGCAGCAGATAGTTGAGCAGGCCGAAGACCGACTTCTTCATCTCGCCGGCATAGGCCGTGCCACCGATCAGGATCAGCTTTTCGGTGAAATTCACCGCGATCACCGTCTCGCTGTTGCTGCCGTGGCGGGCCGGATCGGCCTTGAAGCTGGGCAAGTCGATGATGGTGTATTCGGGCACGAAGCTGGTCAGTTCCTGCTCCGCGGGGCGCACCAGCAGCGTGCGGATGAAGAGGTTGTGCCAGGCGAACTCATTGATCACGCGCACATTGATGCGGTGTTCCTTCTGGCTGCCGCCGAACAGGTCCGCGACATAGAGCGTTTCCTTGTCCTCGACGGCCTTGAAGAAATCCTCCTTCAGCGCCGCGAAATGCTCGGGCGTCATCCCCCGGTTCACATTGCCCCACCACACGGTGCTTTCGGTCGTCGCATCGCGAACGATGAACTTGTCCTTGGGGCTGCGGCCCGTGTGCTTGCCGGTGGCGACCACGAAGGGGCCATCCTTGGCCAGCAGGCCCTCACCGTTGCGCACGGCGTGTTCGACCAGCGGCGACGTGCCCAGATTGGCGAAGATCTGGCCCCTGGCGGCAATGCCCTGACGGTCCAGCGGGTAGGAAAGCGATGCGGTGGTCAAGTGCTTCTCCATCAAAAGGCGCTGCTCATCCGGGGGCGGGAAAAGCGAGTCGCTGGCTTCCACATACGAATGCGTAACCGGATTGCGGGAGAATTCAACCGGAATGGTGCGTGGTGTTCCGCGATGAAACATCCGTTTTGCACGCTAGTCGCCAGGGCGCCTCACCCATGCGGTGGAGCCGGCCTTCAGGGACGCGGCGATGGACAGCAACGAGCCCGCTGGCTAGACTGCGCGGCAATGAACGCGTCCTCGCTCGATCCCTCCGGGGAAGCTGCCCCCGGCCCCGCCGCCGGCCAAACCTCGCAGGCCGCAGGCCATACCATCGCGCTGGTCGATGACGACCGCAACATTCTGGCCAGCGTCTCGATCGGGCTTCAGGCCGAGGGTTTCGCCACCCGCGTCTATGCCGACGGCACCAGCGCTTTGAAGGCCCTGCTCGACAATCCGCCCGATCTGGCGGTGGTCGATATCAAGATGCCGCGCATGGACGGGCTGGAACTGCTGCAGCGCCTGCGCGAGACCAGCGCCCTGCCCGTCATCTTCCTCACCAGCAAGGATGAGGAGCCCGATGAGGCGCTGGGCCTGGCCATGGGCGCCGACGACTACATCACCAAGCCCTTCAGCCAGCGCCTGCTGGTGGCGCGCATCCGCGCCATCCTGCGCCGTCTGGACGCGCGCCGCGCCGCCCCCGCCCCCAGCGGAGAGCCCGCGCCCGACATCATCCATCGCGGCCGCCTCGCCATGGACCCGGCCCGCCACGAGGTGACGTGGAACGAGCAGCCCGTTTCCCTCACCGTCACCGAATTCCTGATCCTCGAGGCCCTCGCCAGCCGTCCTGGCGTGATCCGCAGCCGCAACCAGTTGATGGACGCGGCCTACAGCGACGACATCTATGTCGATGATCGCACCATCGATTCGCATATCAAGCGCCTGCGCCGCAAGTTCCGTCAGGCCGACCCGACCTTCAGCGCGATCGAGACGCTGTATGGCGCGGGCTATTCCTTTGCCGAAACCGGATAGCGCCCAAAGCTGATGGCCAAATCCCGCAAAACCGCGCAGGAGCGCAAGCGCTGGGCCAGCGTCATCGCGCCGCTGTCCTCGCGCATGAAGATCAGGGGCGTGTCGCTGACGGCGCGCATTCTGGCGGTCAATGTCATCGTGCTGGCGCTGATGGCCTTCAGCCTGCTGTTCCTCGACAACTACCGCAACCAGATGCTGGCCGAGCGCTTCAAGCGCGCCCGCGTCGAGGCCGAGATCGCCGCCGCCGTCATGGCCCAGTCGCCCGGCTCAGCGCGGCCCAAGGTGCTGGCCACGATCGGCACGCATCAGCAGATGCGGCTGCGGCTCTATGCGCCCGACGGCCATCTGGCGGCGGACAGCTTTGCCCTCGCCCCGCCCTCCTTCAGCCTGGCCGATCCGCGCAGCCAGCCCTGGACGATGAAGGCCGCGCGCACGCTCGACCGCATGATGGATGCCGCGCTGCTGGCCCCGCCCGTGCCGCGCTATGACGAGCCGCCGCCGCCCGCCAACCCCAAGGATGCCGCCGGCCTCTGGCCCGAGGTGATGGAGGCGCGCGCGCAGGAAGGCTCCACCGTGCGTGAGCGCTATGCGCCCGACCGCACCCCGATCATCAACGCCGCCACGCCGCTGGGCACGCGCGGCGCGGTGCTGCTCACCACCCGCCCGGCGCCCGATGTGACGCAAGCGGTGCGCGACGCGCGCCAGACTCTGGCCATCGTGGTGCTGGCCGCGCTGCTGACCACCGTGTTCCTCTCGCTGTTTCTGGCGCGCACCATCGTCCAGCCCCTGCGCGTGCTGATGCGCGCGGCGGTGCGGGTGAGGCTGGGCCGCGACCGCACCGTCATCGTCCCCCGCCTGCCCGAGCGCGGCGACGAGATCGGCCTGATGGCCCGCGCCATCGCCGATATGACCGAGGCCCTGCGCCAGCGCATCGACGGCGTGGAGGCCTTCGCCGCCGATGTCGCGCATGAGATCAAGAACCCGCTGGCCTCCTTGCGCAGCGCGCTCGATACGCTGGACAAGGTGGGCGATGGCGATCTGCGCCGCCAGCTCCACGCGATTGCCGCGCATGATGTGCAGCGCATCGACCGGCTGGTGACCGAGATCGCCTATGCCAGCCGCATCGATGCCGAACTGTCGCGCACCACCTTCGATGTCGTCGACCTGCTGGCGCTGGCCACGGCGCTGGCCGGTGAGCGCGAAAGGCGCGGGGTCAACCGCGATTGCGTGGTCGTGGTGACGCATGAGGGCAGCACGCCTCCGGTGGTCGAGGGCGACGCGGCAAGGCTGGAACGGGTGTTTGAAAATCTGATCGACAATGCGGTGTCCTTCTCGCCGCCCGGCGGGACGATCACCGTGGCGCTGGCCAATCACGGCCTCTATGTGTCCTGCGATGTGACCGACGAGGGGCCGGGCATCCCGGCCTCCGCGCGGGAACGTGTGTTCGAGCGCTTCCACTCGCTGCGCCCGGCCGGCGAGGATTTCGGCAGCCATTCGGGGCTGGGACTGGCCATCGCGCGCACCATCATCGTGGCGCATGACGGGCAGTTGCATGCGCGCGATCCGCTGGAAGGGCCGCCGCAGAACGGGCGCGGCGCAAGGCTGGTGTTCGAACTGCCCTCCTGGCATCCGGCCCAGGTGGCGTCATGATGTTGCTCCGACAATTGACCTGCGTGGCGATCGGCGGGCGCGCCGTGCTGATCGATGGCAGCAGCGGCAGCGGGAAATCCAGCCTCGCCCTCGCCTTGATCGACCGGGGCGCCGCGCTGGTGGGCGACGATGGCGTGGCGCTGCGCGTTGAAAGCGGCGTGCTGCTGGCCTCCCCGGTCCCGGCCACGCGCGGCTTGATCGAGGTGCGCGGCGTGGGTCTGATGCCCATGGCGGCGGTGGAGAATATGCCGGTGGCGCTGCTGATCCGCCTGACGCACGACGCGCCGCGCTATGTCGAAACACCGAGGCATGAGGATATTCTGGGCGTCGATCTGCCGCTGCTGGAGCTTTATCCCGACAGTCCGGTGTTAGCGCTAAGAGCCACCATCGCGCTCGATGTTCACGGGTTGCCGGTGGCGCCGCTGTCCTGAAGGTCGGATCGGGGCGCTTGCCCCTTTCCTTTTGCCCCTCTTGGGCGCAAAAAGCCCGGATATGTCCGACGAATCTGCCTCGACTCCGGCGTCCCCCGCCCCGGAGCCTGTTTCTGCCGACAGCGGGAAACGCCAGCGCATCATGCTGGTGACCGGCATGCTGGGCGCAGGCAAGACCACCGCCCTGCGCGTGCTGGAGGATCTGGGCTGGGAAACCATCGACAATTTCCCCATCCGCCTGCTCGAAAGGCTGATCGATTCGCCCGAGCATGGCGCGGATCTTGGCGAACATCATGGTCCTCTGGCCATCGGCTTCGATTCGCGCACCCGCGGTTTCAACCCGCATGAGGTGATCGAACTGGTCAAACGCCTGACCAGACGCGGCGATCTGGCGCTGACGACGCTCTATCTCGACTGCGGCGGGGCCGAGCTGGAACGCCGTTACAACGAGACGCGCCGCCGCCATCCGCTGGCCAATGACATGCCCGCCGCCTCCGGCATCGCCGCCGAGCGCGAGCTGATGGAGCCGCTGCGCCGCTGGGCCGATCTGGTGATCAACACCACGCAATTCGCCGCGAATCAGTTGCAACAGGCCATGCGCGAGCAATTCGCCCCCGCTGCAGGCCCCGATCTGACGATTTCGGTGAGCAGTTTCGGCTTTTCGCGCGGCATGCCTCCCGTTGCCGATTTCGTCTTCGACATGCGTTTTCTCAACAATCCGCATTGGGACAAGGACCTGCGCCCGATGACCGGCAAGGACGCCCCGATCGCCGAATTCATCCGCCAGGACCCGGCCTTCGAGGACGCTTTTGCACGGATTCGCGACCTGCTGCTGGCAGTTCTCCCCCGTTTTCAGGCGCAGGGAAAAGCCTATGTTCACATCGCTTTCGGCTGCACCGGGGGGCGTCATCGCAGTGTCTTCATGGCCGAACAGATCGGCATGGCCTTGCGCAACCACGGATTTTCACCCACAATGCTGCACCGCAACCTGCAATCGCGTGCGGCCGACCTCGTAGAAGGGGCCGCCAGCCGATGACAGTTTGCATGTTCACCAGACCACGGGGGGTCAACGCGATGGTCGGGAACTCAATTCGGAGCGCAATTCCCGCATGATCGGTATGATCCTTGTCACTCACGGCAAACTCGCCGAAGAATTCGTGCATGCGATGGAGCATGTCGTCGGACGGCAGGAGGCCATTGCGACGGTCTGCATCGGGCCCAACGATGACGTCGAGAAGCGCCGCCGCGAAATCGCCGAGGCGATCCAGCAGGTCGATGCGGGCGACGGTGCCATCATCCTGACCGATCTGTTCGGCGGCACGCCCAGCAATCTGGCGATCTCGCTGATGCAGGCGGGCCGGGTCGAGGTGATCGCGGGCATCAACCTGCCCATGCTGATACGCCTTGCCGGGGCGCGAAAATCCGCCAATGTGCTGGGGGCCGTGGTCGCCGCGCGCGATGCGGGCCGCAACTATATTACCATCGCGTCCGAATTTCTGGGTCAGGACGCCTAAAACAACAACACGGCAGGGTGAAACGCATGGGAGAAGCACGGGAAACCGTCGAAATTGTCAACGCCAAGGGCCTGCATGCGCGGGCCAGCGCGAAATTCGTCAATATGGTCGCCATGCTCCCCGAGGGGCTGGACGTGAAGGTGTCGAAAGAGGGCGCGGAGGCCGGTGGCGGCTCGATCCTGGGCCTGATGATGCTGGGCGCCGCGCGCGGCGACAGCGTGGACATCATCGTCAAGGGCGAAGAGGCCGAAGTGGCCCTGTCGCGCCTTGCGGGTCTGGTGAAAGACGGTTTCGGGGAAGACTGAAGCCTCTGTTTGACGTTTGACAGGGCATAAATCGGCGGCGTGTTGCTGTCGCACTGCTTTTGCGAAAAGCCGGTTCCCACTTTTTCGCGCGATGCGCATTTCGATGATCGCACCGCTTTTGCGAAAAACCGGTTCCCACTTTTTCGCGCGATGCTCTATGGGCGGGGTTTCCCTTTTCTCACAGGCTGACACCCGCCCATGCGCCGCACGATCACCGGCTTCTCCAACCCCACGGTCAAGTTCCTCAAGAGCCTGCGCGACAAGAAGCATCGCCGCCGCGAGGGCAAATTCCTGACCGAGGGCCTGCGCCTGCTGACCGACGCCCGCGAGATGGGCCGCCTGCCCGAAATGCTGATCATGGCCGAGGGTCGCGACCCGCACCCCCTGCTGGAGCAGCTTGAGAACGATGTGCTGGCAGCCGGCGGCGATGTGGTGGAAACCAGCGAGGACATCCTCAGCAAGATCACCGGCAAGGACAACCCGCAGGCCGTCTGCGGCGTCTTCCCGGAATTCGACACCAGCCTCGCCGGGCTGGACCGCAATGCCGCGCCGCTCTGGCTGGTGGCGCATGCGATGCGCGACCCCGGCAATCTGGGCACGATGCTGCGCACCGGCGATGCCGTGGGCGCGGGGGGCCTGATCCTGATCGACGACTGCGTGGACCCGTTCAGCGTGGAAGCCGTGCGCGCCAGCATGGGCGCGGTGTTCACGCAGCGCATCGTTCAGGCCCGCTGGGAAGAGTTCCTGCCCTGGCTGCGCGGCGACGAAGGCCAGTTGGTGGCGGCCTCTTTGCGTGAGGCCGTGCCCTATCGCGGGGCGCCTTACGCCGGGCCTTGTTTTATCATGGTCGGCAATGAGTCGCGCGGCCTGCCCGAGGATTACGAAATGGCCTGCGACCTGCGCGTGACGATGCCGATGAAGGGACGCGCGGACAGTCTGAACGCCGCGGTGGCCGGGGCCGTGTTGGCCTATGAGGTTTTGGCGGGGCTGGAAGGGAAGTAAGAAGGAAATGCGAGGGGGTTACCCCCTCGCGCTCCCATGACGTCTTCCGGCGACAGGGCAGTGGCGCCGAAATGAAGCGCCCCGCCTCTCCACCGGCGCAACGAAAAGGCGCCGCAGGCAGAAGCCCCGGCGCCTTACGCTGATCCAGAATTTTAAAGCCTGCGGCGCTGCAAACTCAGCTCAACGCAGAACCCGAAGCGCAACGCAGACATTCATGGGAGCGCGAGGGTGTAACACCCTCGCATTTCTCTTTCTTCCTAAACCCCTGCCTCTTCTCCCGGCAAAGGCAGCGCGGCCACATCCCCATAACGCGGCGCGGCTTCGACCAGAGGCACATCCTCGACCTCGCGCTTGCCGATCTCGATATGCTTGTCGCGCAGACGGCGCCCGGCGGAGAGCACGTTCCGCTCGAAACTACCGACGAATTTGTTGTAGTTCTCCACAGCGCTGGTCAAGCCGCCGCCCATGCGCTTCAAATGCTCTGCCGCGACAGCAAGACGGTCATAGAGTTCGCCGCCCATGCGGCCGATCTCCTTGGCCTCCTTCGCCAGACCATCCTGACGCCAGACCTGTGCCACGGTGCGGCAGATCGCGACCAGATTGGTCGGGCTGGCCAGCAGCACGCGGCGATCGAAGGCAAAGTTCCAGATGTCGGGGTCGTATTCCAGTGCGGCGGCAATGAAATGCTCGCCGGGGACAAACATCAGGACGTAATCCGGCGCGTCCTCGAACTGGCTCTGGTAGCTTTTGCTGGCCAGTGTCTGGATATGGTTGCGCATCGAGGCGGCGTGGCCCTTCAGCGCCAGCTCGCGCAGCGCGTCATCGCTGGCCTCGAAGGCTTCCTGATAGGCGTTGAGCGAGACCTTGGCGTCGATCACCAGCTTCTTCTGGCCGGGGATGGTGACGATGGCGTCGGGGCGCAGGCGGCCTTCTTCCGTGTTGACCGAATGCTCGGTAACGAAATCGGTGTGTTCGGACAGGCCGCATTGCTCCAGCACATTGCGGAGCTGCTGCTCGCCCCAGCGGCCCCGCGCCTTGGGCGCATTGCGCAGCGAGTTGCCGAGACGGGCGGCTTCCTCGCGCACCTTTTCTTGGCCCGCACGCAGCAGGTCGATCTGGCCCAGCAGCTGGCCAAAGGCATCGACGCGGCGGGTTTCCAGCGCCTGCACCTGCTCTTCATAGGCCTTCAGGCGGGCACCAACCGGCGCCAGAACGGCACTCATCCGCTCGGCGCTGGTCTTTTCGCTTTCGGTAAAGCGGGCCTCGGCGCGGTTCAAAAACGCTTCCTGCGCCTGAGCCAGCACACGGGCGCCAGAGGCCTCGAACTGCTGGCGCAGCGCGTCCTGCGCTTCGAGTAGCAGGCGCTTCTGTTCCTCGAAATGGGTGGCATTGGCGCGCAAGGTCGCCACTTCGCCCTGCGCGTCCAGCAGCAGCGCGCGGGCCTGCTCCACCTGGCCCGCCAGCGCATCGGCGCGAGATGCGCGCTCACTAGCGGCGGCAAGATCGGTGATGGCGCTGCGAAATTTACCATCGAGCACGGCAAAGGCCTGCTCTCGCTCGGCCACAACCTTGTCCCGCTCGGCAAGCCGCGCTTTCCAGTCGGCCAAGGGGCGCTGGCCGAAAAACCAGCCCAGTCCAAGGCCCACGACAAGGGCAACAATCGCGACAACAGCCGGTTCCACGCTTCACTCCATCAGAACGAAGCGTGAACCTAGGCCCCTATCGCAAAAGGATCAAGCCGCCTTGCGCGCCTTTTCCAGCTTCTTGAGCGCCATCTGGCGCTTCAGGCGCGAGAGGTGATCGATAAAGAGGATGCCCTCAAGGTGATCGATCTCATGCTGGATGCAGGTGGCCATCAGGCCTTCCAGATCCTGCTCATGCACCGTGCCGTCCAGATCCTGCCAGCGCAGGCGGCAGGTGGCGGGGCGCTCCACATCGGCGAAGATGTCGGGCACCGAGAGGCAGCCCTCCTGATAGACCGACAGTTCCTCCGAAGGGTTGAGAATCTCCGGATTGATGAAGATGTGCGGCTCTTTCTTGAGCGGGCGATGGGTATGCTCATGGCCGCCGTGCGAAGTGCAGACCTCGGGCTCGGCATCCATGTCTTCGGGCTGCAGGTCGACCACCACCACGCGCAGCGGCACGCCCACCTGAATGGCGGCAAGGCCGATGCCCGGCGCATCATACATCGTCTCGAACATGTCATCGACGAGCGTTTTCAGCTCATCATCGAACACGGTGACGGGGGCGGAAATCTGCTTCAGTTGCGCATCGGGCGCTTCAAGGATCGGTCGGATAGCCATACTGCGCCAGATAATCCCGCCTGCCCCCGCGCGCAAGGCCGCCAGCCGCCAAATTTAGCGATTTTGATAAGCGCCCGAAACGATCAGGCAACGGGGCGCCTTGCCCGCAAGGCCTGAGCCAGCGTCCCTTCATCGAGATAATCGAGTTCACCGCCCACCGGCAGGCCATGGGCCAGCTGGGTGACCCGCACCGGCATGTTCTCAAGCCTTTCAGCGATATAATGGGCGGTGGTCTGGCCCTCCAGCGTGGCATTCATCGCCAAAACCACCTCATCCACGCCGCCGCCCTCCACGCGGGACAGCAGGGGAGCAATCGCCAGATCCTCGGGCGCCACCCCGTCCAGCGCCGACAAACGCCCGCCCAGCACATGATAGCGCCCGGTGAACAGCCGCGCCCGGTCCAGCGCCCAGAGGTCCGCCACCTCCTCCACCACGCAGATCTGGCGCGCGTCGCGGCGCGGATCGGCGCAGATCGCGCAGGGGCTGGCGGTGTCCACATTGCCGCAGACCTCGCATTCGGTCAGCCGCTGGCTCAGCGCGTCCAGCGCGTCGATCAGCGCGGGCAGCGCGGTTTCGCGCCGCTTGATCAGCCACAGCACGGCACGCCGCGCGCTGCGTGGGCCCAGTCCGGGCAGGCGGGAAAGCGCGCCGGCCAATGTCTCGATCTCTTGCGATGCCATGCCGCCCCAGATAGGGCAGCCGCACCAAAACCGAAAGACGCTCGAGACCACCTATGCGCATCATCTTTATGGGGACACCCGATTTCGCCGTTCCCGCCCTTCAGGCGCTGGTCGATGCAGGCCATGAGGTGGTCGCCGCCTATTCGCAGCCCCCGCGCCCCGGCGGCCGCCGAGGCCGGGAACTGACCCCCGGCCCGGTCCACAAACGCGCCGAGGAGCTGGGTATCGAGGTACGCCATCCCCTCTCGCTGAAGGGCGAGGACGAGAAGGCCGCCTTTGCCGCCTTGAACGCCGATGTGGCGGTGGTGGCCGCCTATGGCCTGCTGCTGCCCCGCGCCGTGCTGGAGGCGCCAACTCATGGCTGCCTCAACCTGCATGGCTCGATCCTGCCGCGCTGGCGTGGGGCCGCGCCGATCCAGCGCGCGATTCTGGCCGGAGACGAGCAGACCGGCGTGGACATCATGCAGATGGAAACCGGTCTGGACACCGGCCCGGTGCGGGCCAGCGTGCGCACGCCCGTCGCGGGCAAGACGGCGGGAGAACTGACGGTCGAACTGGCTGCACTGGGCGCGGAACTGATCGTGCGCGTGCTTGCCGACCTGACTGCCTTCCCGCCTGTCACCCAGCCGGAAGAAGGCCTGACCTACGCCCGCAAGATCGAGAAGGCCGAGGCTAAGCTGGATTTCACCGCTGGCGCTCAGCAGGTTCTGCGCCAGATTTTGGCTTTCAATCCCGCCCCCGGCGCCTTCTTTGAACTCCAAGGCGAGCGCATCAAAATTCTGGCCGCCAACATTCTCACGGATGATCCGGAGGGGAAAATCGCCGATTTCCCGACCATACCCGGCATCGTGATCGGCGATCAGCTTGCGATTGGCTGCGGCACAGGAGCAATCCGCCCCACCGTCGTTCAACGCGCTGGCAAACCCGCGATGCCGATGTGGGACATGCTGCGCGGCTTCCCGATTCGTGAGGGCACGCAGCTTTCATGACCCGCTTCGCCCTCACGCTGGAATTCGACGGCACCCCCTTCATGGGCCTGCAACGGCAAGCCCATGGCCCCTCGGTACAACAGGCCGTCGAGGAAGCCATCGAGCGCGTCACCGGCGAACCCGCGATCCTCTTCGCCGCCGGGCGCACCGATGCGGGCGTCCACGCCCTCCAGATGCGCGCCCATGCCGATATCGCAAAGGACATCGCCCCCTTCCGCCTGATGGAGGCCCTCAACTTCCATCTGCGCCCCGATCCCATCGCGGTTCTGGACTGCCGCATCGTCCCTGACGACTGGCACGCCCGCTTCTCCTGCATCGGCCGCAGCTACATCTACCGCATCGCCAACCGCCGCGCGCCGCTGACGCTGGACGCCAACCGCGCATGGCAGGTGCAGAAGCCGCTGGATGCTCAAGCCATGCATGAAGCCGCGCAGGCCCTGGTCGGCAGGCATGATTTCACCACCTTCCGCTCCGTCCACTGCCAGGCCCAGAGCCCGCTCAAAACGCTGGACAGCCTCAATGTCCGCCGCGAGGGCGACTGGGTCATCATCGACACCGCCGCGCGGTCCTACCTGCACCATCAGGTGCGCTCGATGGTCGGCTGCCTGTCGCTGGTCGGGCTGGGCCGCTGGAAGGTCTCGCAGATGGCCGAGGCTCTGGAAGCGCGGGATCGCAAGGCGCTGGGGCTGAATGCGCCTTCGGATGGGCTGTATTTCGATCGGGCCTTTTATCCCGAAGAAGGATGAAGGGAAGATGCGAGGGGGTTACCCCCTCGCGCTCCCATGACGTCTTCCGACGATAAGGCAGCGGCACCGAAACGAAGCGCCCCGCCTCTCCACCTGCACAACGAAAAGGCGCCGCAGGCAGAAAGCCCCGGCGCCCTACACTGATCTTGGAATTGAAAGCCTGCGGCGCTGCGACATTAATCTAAGGCCGAACCCGATGCGCTCCGTAGACATTCATGGGAGCGCGAGGGTGTAACACCCTCGCACCTTCCCCTTATTCTCTTAGGCCTTACCGACCACGCTCTCAGGCAGATCCTTGCCGAACACGCGCTGGTAATATTCAGCCACCAGAACCCGCTCGGTCTCGTCGCACTTGTTGAGGAACGACAAACGGAACGCAAAACCGATATCCTTGAAGATCGCCGTGTTCTGCGCCCAGGTGATGACGGTACGCGGGCTCATCACCGTCGAGATATCGCCATTGATGAAACCGCGGCGGGTCAGCTCGGCCACCTTGACCATATCGGCCACGGTCTTGTCGGCCACGCCATCGACCTTCTTCAGGACGATCTCGCTCTCGATCTGCGCGGGCAGATAGTTCAGGCCGACGACGATGTTCCAGCGGTCCATCTGGCCCTGGTTGATCGCCTGCGTACCATGATAGAGCCCGCTGGTGTCGCCCAGACCCACGGTGTTGGCCGTGGCGAACAGGCGGAACCACTTGGAGGGGCGGATCACGCGGTTCTGGTCGAGCAGCGTCAGCTTGCCCTCGGTCTCCAGCACGCGCTGGATCACGAACATCACGTCCGGACGACCGGCATCATATTCGTCGAACACCAGCGCGGTGGGGGTCTGCAGTGCCCAGGGCAACAGGCCTTCGCGGAATTCGGTGACCTGCATGCCGTCCTTCAGCACGATGGCATCGCGCCCGATCAGGTCGATACGGCTGATGTGAGCATCGAGGTTGATGCGGATGCAGGGCCAGTTGAGGCGCGCCGCCACCTGCTCAACATGGCTGGACTTGCCGGTGCCGTGGTAGCCCTGCACCATCACGCGGCGGTTGAAGGCAAAGCCTGCAAGGATCGCCAGCGTGGTGTCGGGATCGAAGACATAGGAGTCGTCGCGGTCCGGCACGCGCTCGTCCGCCACCGAGAAGGCGGGCACCTGCATGTCGATATCGATGCCAAAGGTCTCGCGCACATCGACGGTTTTATCGGGTGCGGCCATGACCGTGGAGGAGGCACTGTCGGGCTGAAGGTTCAGAATCTGCGTCATCGTGTTTTCGGGTTAACCGCCGATCCTCGCGGCTGCAACATGTTTGAAGCACCATGCAGGCAACTTTGGTCCTGTCCGATGGTTGTGATGATGGTTGCCATCGGCGGCCAGAGTGTCACCATCGCTCCTATTACGACTCATCATAAAGCGTACACTCGGGGGAGAGAGATCATGAATGACGTTCAGGGCAACTGGATCTGGTACGAACTGCTGGCCGACGATCCCCATGCCGCCAAGACCTTCTACGAGGCGGTGGTCGGCTGGTCGATCACCCTCGACGCCATGCCCATGAGCGAGCCCGACACCGCCTATGCGATGATCACCGCCGAGGATGGTCCGATGGTGGGCGGCATGCTGACCATCACCGCCGAGATGAAGGCGCAGGGCGCGCGCAGCATGTGGCTGGGCTATGTCAGCGTCGAGGATTGCGCCGCCACGCTGGCGGCCATCGAGAAGCGCGGCGGGCGTGTGCTGATGCCCGCCACCACGCTGGATGTGGGCACCATGGCCATGGTCATGGACCCGTGGGGGGCGCCTTTCTACATCATGGCGCCCACGCCGCGCCCCGATGGCGCGAAGAGCACCGCCTTCTCGCCCACGCAGACCGGGCGCTGCGGCTGGAACGAGCTGCACACCTCCGATCAGGCGGGCGCGGTGGGCTTCTACACCGAGCTGTTCGGCTGGTCGCTGCCCGGCTCGATGGATATGGGCGATTTTGGCACCTATCAGTTCATCGGCAAGGGCGAGGTGATGCTCGGCGCGATCATGACCAGCCCGCCGCAATCGCCGCCGCCGCACTGGAACCACTATTTCCGTGTCGTCAGCATTCCGGCGGCCAAGGCCGCTGTCGAGGCGCATGGCGGTCAGGTGGTGCATGGGCCGATGGAGGTACCGGGCGGCGACTGGATTCTGGTCGGCGTCGATCCTCAGGGCGCGCCTTTCGCGCTGGTCGGCGGCGCGGATGTGGTGGAGGATTAAGAGCCATGGCCGATTACACCTTCTTCACCAACCCCATGTCGCGCGGCCAGATCGCGCGCTGGGCGCTGCATGAGGCCGGCGCGACCTACGATCAGGTCATCGTCAGCTACACCGAGCCCAAGCCCGAGGCCTTTCTGGCCGCCAATCCGATGGGCAAGCTGCCCACGCTGATCCATCATGGCGCGGGCGATGCCGTCATCACCGAATGCGCGGCGATCTGCGCCTATCTGGCCGAGGCTCATCCCGCAGCTGGGCTGGCCCCCACGGCCGAGGAACGCGCCAATTACTACCGCTGGCTGTTCTTCGCGGCGGGCCCGGTGGAGCAGGCGATCACCGCCCGCGCCTTCGGTTTCGAGCCCGACGAGAAGCAGGTTCGCTCCTGCGGTTTCGGCAATTTCGATCTGATGGTCGAGGCGTTGGCGGGCCATTTCGCCAGCCATGATTTCGTCTGCGGATCGCGCTTTACCATGGCGGATGTCTATGTCGGCAGTCAGGTGCTGTGGGGCCTGATGTTCAAGACGCTGCCCCAAAACGACAGCTTCGCCGCCTATGCCGCCCGCCTGATGGAGCGCCCCGTCTACAAGGAGGCCAAGGCCATCGACAACGCCATGATGCCTCCGAAGGACGCGGCATGAGCAAGATTACCGCCTGCCTGTGGTTCGACACCGCCCTCCACGGCGGCGCCGAGCCTGCCGCCCGCTTCTACACCGATCTGTTCCCGGACAGCTCACTTGATGCCGTTCATCGCTCGCCATCCGATTATCCCGGCGGCAAGAAAGACGATGTGCTGATGGTCGAGTTCACGCTGATGGGCGTGAAATGCACCGGCCTCAACGGTGGCGGGCAGGCCCGGCACAGCGAGGCTTTCTCCTTCCAGATTTCCACCGAAACCCAGGAAGAGACCGACCGTTACTGGGAGGCCCTGACCGCCGATGGCGGCGCGGGCATCGCCTGCAGTTGGTGCAAGGATCGCTGGGGTCTGCGCTGGCAGATCGTCCCTCGCGTGCTGAGCGAGGGGATGGCCGATCCCGATCCTGCTGTCAGGGCTCGCGTCTTTGCCGCCATGCAGACTATGGTGAAGATCGATATCGCCGCGATCGAAGCCGCGCGGCGCGGAGACTGAATCAATGCATGAATTGTCGATCAACCGGCTGATCGCCGCCTCGCCCGAGGTGGTGTGGGATGTGATGGTCAACCGGCAGGAGGAATGGTGGTGCCCCAAACCCTGGCGCGCCATCATCACCGCTCAGGACAAGCGCCCCGGCGGAGTCTGCGACATGGTCATGCACGGCCCCGATGGCGAGGTGATGCAGCATCGCGGCATCTACCTCGCCTATGAGGAGGGCAAGCGCTTTGCCGTCACTGACGCGATCACCGGCGATCTGGAGCCCAGCGGGCCCTTCATGATCGGCATCTGGTCCATCGAGCCCGAAGGCAGCGGCACACGCTACACCGCCAGCGCCCGCCACTGGACCGAGGAAGCCATGCGCCAGCATCAGGAGATGGGCTTTATCCAGGGCTGGGTCGCCTGCGCGGACCAGTTGGCTGCCTTGTGCGAAACCGCTAGCTAAAGGCCGCTGCCTTGCGCAGCAGTTGGTAGGCCTCCACCACCTGCTGCAGCTTGGCTTCGTGGCTGCGGTCGCCACCGTTGCGATCCGGGTGATAGCGGTGGACCAGATCGGAATAGCGTGAGCGCAACTGCCGCCGGTCGGCATCGATGCCCAGTTCCAAAAGCTCCAGCGCGCGGCGTTCCTCGGGCGTGACAGGACGGCCATCGGCACGCTGCGCCGGATTGGCCTGAGCGTGACGCGCCTTGGAAAAGCCTCGGGCGCGGGCTGCAATGGCCTCCAGCGGATCGGCGTAATCGGCCCAGCGCGGGGCATCGTCCACGCCCGCGGTGGGGCGGAAGGCGCGCTGCTCGCTGGCCCAGCCGTGGATCGGGGATTGCGCCTGCCAGATTTCCTCGGCGCTCATGCCCTCGAAATAATCGTAGCCCGCGTTGAAGGCGCGGATATGGTCCAGGCAGAACCAGCGGTAGTCGCCCGGCCCGTCAAAGCCCGAGGGGCGCAAGCCGGGCGCACGAAATTCGCCCTGATTGGGGCAGTCAGGCCAGTCGCAGGGGCGGGCATGCCCCTTGACCCGCCCATGGAAGCGGTCATGTTTCATCAAGCTCCCCATAGATGCAGGACGAACGGGATGAAAAGGGTGTAAGGAGCATAACATGACCCAGACCCAATCCATCGCCCCCACCGGCCCCCTCGCCGCAGAAATCCACCAGTTGCTGACCGAAGCCTTCGCCCCCACCCGGCTGGAGGTCATCAATGATTCGGCTTCTCACGCCGGCCATATGGGCGACGACGGCACGGGCGAATCGCATTTCACCGTCGAGATCGAGAGCGCATCCTTTGCCGGGGTGAACCGCGTGATGCGCCAGCGCATGGTCAACCGCGCGCTGGGCGATATTCCGGGCCAGCGCGTGCATGCTCTGGCGATCCGTGCCACCGCTCCGGGGGGAGTAAACCCGTGCCCCGCCGCATTCGCCGCGCCGCGCGCATCCTGCTGGTGGATGGCGCGGGCCGCGTGCTGCTGTTCCGCTTCACGCCTTCGGACCGGCCGCCCCTGTGGGCCACGCCCGGCGGCGAATGCGATGAGGGCGAAAGCTTCGACGCCGCCGCCCGCCGCGAGCTTCTGGAAGAAACCGGCATCGACACCGATCCCGGCCCGGAAGTGGCGCGCGGCGGCTGCGATTTCCTGACCTTCGATGGCGAGCCCGTGACCGGCGATGAGCGTTATTACATCGTGCGCGTCGCTGATCCCGCGATCAACCCCCATGCGCTGACCGCCAGCGAACAGGCCGTGATGCTCGAGCACCGCTGGTTCACCCCCGAGGAAATCCCCGGCTGGCCAGAGGTGATCTATCCCGAAAACCTGTCCGAATTGCTGGTCGAAGTCGGGCTGATTCCGGCGTGATCGCCCTGCCCGATCCCCGCCCGGTGGTGCTGCGCTCCGGCGTGACGCTGGATGTGTGCGAGACGGGGCCTGCCAATGCCCCCGCGCTGATCTTCCTCCACGGCTTTCCCGAAAGCTGGCGGGCATGGCGGCACCAGATTGCCGATTTCGCGCCGCATTATCGCTGCATCGCCCCGGATCAGCGCGGCTATGGTGCCTCCTCCAAACCTGCCGGGGTTGCCGATTACGCCCCCGAAAAGCTGGCCGAGGATGTGCTGGCTCTGGCCGATGCCCTGAGCATGGAGCGCTTCACGCTGATCGGCCATGACTGGGGCGGCGTGGTCGCATGGCTGGCGGCGCACACCGCGCCGGAGCGCATTGCCCGCCTTGCCATCGCCAATGCGCCGCATCCGGCTCTGTTCCAGCGCCTGCTCTGCGCCAATGCCGAACAGCGCCAGGCATCCGCCTATATCACCGCCCTGCGCGATCCCGCCATCGACGAGGATCTGGCGAGCCGAGGCCTTACCCCCACCCTGCTGCACCTGTTCGGCAAGGGCGCCCTTGCCGCCATGGAGCCGGAGGAACGCGCGCATCTGCTCACCCGCTGGCAGGATGGCGATGCCGCCCGCGCCATGGTGAACTGGTATCGCGCCAGCCCGATCGTGGTGCCTTTGGAGGATCAGCCTGCGCTTGCCCCCCCTTCCCGCCGCTCTGCCCATGCCGGTTCAGGTGATCTGGGGCATGGAAGACCGCGATCTGCTGCCCGCCTGTCTGGATGGGCTGGAGGATATCTGCCCCGATTTGCGGATCGCCCGTCTGCCGGGGGTGGGCCATTTTTCACCCTGGGCCGGGGCGGGGCAGGTTTGTGAAGTTCTGGAAGGGTTTTTGAAGGAAGAATAAATGCGAGGGCCATCGCCCTCGCGCTCCTTTTAATGTCTACGTTGCGCCAAGGGTTCGGCCTTGCGCCCAGTTTGCCGCGCCGCAGGCAGGAATTGATGCCTGCGGCGCCCCACCATGGCGCTGGTGGAGAGATTGGGCGCTACGATGCGGCGCCCCCGCCATCTCGCCGGAAGACGTTATGGGAGCGCGAGGGGGTAACCCCCTCGCATTTCTCTTCCTGCAAACCTCCCTGCCCCAAACCCGATCACCATCATCGCATCGCGGGCAGTTGCCCTTTTCACGCCCACGGCTTAAGGCGCGCGCTATGTCCACATCCGCCAAACCGCTCACCTTCGCCATTCCCAAGGGCCGCATTCTGGAGGAGGCCTTGCCTCTGATGGCGCGCGCCGGTGTCGTGCCCGAGGCCGAGTTCCATAATCCCAAGTGCCGCGCGCTGTCGTTTGCCTGTGAGGACAGCGACATGCGCCTGATCCGCGTGCGCGCTTTCGACGTGGCGACCTTCGTGGCCCATGGCGCCGCGCAGGCCGGGATCGTGGGCAGCGATGTGGTGGATGAGTTCGCCTATGCCGATCTTTACGCGCCGGTCGATCTGGACATCGGGCATTGCCGCCTCTCGGTCGCCGAGCCGGTCGAGCGCAATCCGGATGATGCCACCGCCAGCCATCTGCGCGTCGCCAGCAAGTATCCCAACCTCACGCGCCAGCACTTCGAGCGCCTCGGCATTCAGGCCGAGGTCGTCAAGCTGAACGGCGCGATGGAACTGGCGCCCGGTCTGGGTCTGGCGAGCCGGATCGTCGATCTGGTTTCGACGGGCAAGACGCTCAAGGACAATGGTCTGGTGGAAACCAGCCAGATCATGACGATTTCGGCGCGTCTGATCGTCAACCGCGCGGCGCTGAAGACCGATCCGCGTGTCGGCGCGCTGGTGGACCGCTTCCGCGCCTTGGCGGCGAAGGCGGCGGCATGATCCGGCTCGACACGCAGGAGGCCGGTTTCGCCGAGGCCTTTGCCGCTCAGGTCGCCAACCGGCGTGAGAGCGATGGCGATGTCAGCGCGCTGGTCACGCAGATTCTGGCCGATGTGCGCGCGCGCGGCGACGATGTGCTGGCCGAGCTGACCGGCAAGTTCGACCGCCACCCACTGGTCACCGAAGCCGACTGGCGCATCGATGCCGATGCCTGCCGCACCGCTTACGAAGCGCTGGCCCCGGAACTGCGCGAGGCTCTGGACACCGCCGCCGAGCGTATCCGCGCCTATCACGCCGCCCAGCTTCCCGAGAACCGCGACTACACCGATGCGCAGGGCGTCCGCCTTGGCGCGGTGTGGCGCGCGGTGGATGCGGCGGGGCTCTATGTGCCGGGTGGCCGCGCGGCCTATCCCTCCTCGCTGCTGATGAATGCCATTCCGGCCAAGGTGGCGGGCGTGGAGCGCCTTGCCGTCACCACGCCGACGCCGGGCGGGGAGATCAACCCGTTGGTGATGGCCGCCGCGCATATCGCCGGTGTGGACGAGATCTGGCGCGTGGGCGGGGCTCAGGCGATTGCCGCGCTGGCCTATGGCACGGAGCGCATCAAGCCGGTGGACGTCATCACCGGCCCCGGCAACGCCTGGGTGGCCGAGGCCAAGCGTCAGCTTTACGGCGTAGTGGGCATCGATATGGTCGCCGGGCCTTCGGAAATCCTCGTGATTGCCGATGCCAAGAACGATCCTCACTGGATCGCCGTCGATCTGCTGAGCCAGGCCGAGCATGATCCCGCCGCCCAGTCGATCCTGATCACCGACGATGCGGAGTTTGCCGAAGCCGTGGCGCAGGCCGTGGAAAGCGAACTGAAGCTGCTGGCCACGCAGGAAGCCGCCCGCGCAAGCTGGGAAACGCATGGCCTGATCATCACCGTGCGCGATCTTCTGGCCGAAGCCCCGGCGCTGGCCAACGCGCTGGCCGCCGAGCATGTGGAGATCGCCACCGACGATCCGCAGGCCCTGTTCGCCAAGATCCGCCATGCCGGTTCGGTGTTTCTGGGCCGTCACACGCCCGAGGCCGTGGGCGATTACGTCGCCGGCCCCAACCATGTGCTGCCCACCGGGCGGCGCGCACGTTTCGCCTCGGGCCTCTCCGTGCTGGATTTCATGAAGCGCACCAGCTTTATCCAGCTCGACGAAGCGGCCCTGCACAAGATTGGCCCCGCCGCCGTGGCTCTGGCCGACGCCGAGGGCCTGCCCGCCCATGGCCGTTCGGTCTCCATCCGGCTGGGGAAGTGAGGACATTATGAGCAGAGAACACCAAACGCCCCGCAATCGCGCCCGTGCCGCCGCCCGTCTGGCGGCCGTTCAGGCGCTGTACCAGCATGAGATGGAGGCCACGCCGATGGCCACGCTGCTGGACGAATTCCACCGCCACCGTCTGGGCGCCGAGATCGAGGACGTGCAGTTCCTCGACGCCGACCGCATCCATTTCGACGATGTGGTCAAGGGCACCGTGGCGCGCATCGGCGAGATCGACGCGGCCCTCTCCGCCAAGCTGGCCGAGGGCTGGAAGCTGGAGCGCCTCGACAAAACCATGCTCCAGTTGCTGCGCGCGGGCGTCTATGAGCTGATCGCGCGCGATGACATCGCCATCGGCACGGTCATCAACGAATATGTCGACGTCGCCCATGCCTTCTTCGAAGAGCGCGACGCCAAATTCGTGAACGGCGTGCTGGACGCGGTGGGCAAATCGGTCCGCTGATCTCCCATGGCGGGCGAGCTTGAATTCATCGCCCGCCTGCGGGATCTGGCCAGTCACCCTGCCGCGCGCGGGCTCAATGACGATTGCGCGGTGCTGGAGGTGGGCAGCGAGACGCTGATCCTCACCCATGATTCGCTGGCGCAGGGCGTGCATTACCTGCCCGATCAGGACATGGCCGATGTGGCCTGGCGTCTGGTGGCCACCAACCTGTCCGATCTGGCCGCCAAGGGCGCCGATCCTTTGGGCGTGTTGATCGGCTATACGCTGGGCCGCGATGACGAGCGCTTCCTTGACGGTCTGGGCGAGGCCTTGCGCCATTACGATGTGCCCCTGCTGGGCGGCGACACGATCACGGCGGATGGCCCCCGCACGCTGGGGCTGACGGCGATCGGCCGCGCCACCCATCGCCCGGTGCCCTCGCGCGCCGGGGCTCAAGTGGGCGACGGCATCTGGATCACCGGAGCCGTCGGTGCGGCGATGCTGGGTCTGGAGGCTTTGCAGGCCGGTGACAGCGATCCTGCCGCCAGCCTTGCCTATCGCCGCCCCGATGCCTTGTTGGCGCAGGGTCAGGCGCTCGCCCCGCTGGTCACCGCGATGATGGATCTGTCCGATGGCCTGCTGCTCGATGCCTATCGCATGGGCATCGCCAGCGGCGTCACGCTCGCCATCGACAGCGCCGCCGTGCCCATTGCCACGCCCGAAGGTCGCCGCGATGAGGCCCTGCGCTGGGGCGACGACTATCAGTTGCTCTTTATCCTGCCCGACAGCGTTCAGCCGCCCGTGACCGCACATCGCATCGGTAAGGTCTTGGCGCGAAAGGACGCTCCGCTCATGCTCGATGGGCGATTGCTGGCCGATGCCAGCCATCTGGGCTGGCAGCACGAGGGTTAATCGACACCCTGCCAAGTTGCGATGCCACAAAGCCAAGCATCTGATCGAAAAGACAACTCAAACCGATCAGCCTTTTCTTACCGCATCGCAACAAAAGAGCTGATCGCTACTTTTCCGAAATTCCCCATATTGGTCAAAGTTTTCTTTGCCGAAATCACCCTCTCCACTATGATCGCACTGCACCGTCTTCGCCCCATAGGATAGAAAGAGGGCACAAACCGGGCGGGCAGGCGCAATTTTGCGCCATGGAAGAGAGGGGAGCGGCTTGATGAGTCCGATCGCCACCGCCATCGCCTTTGGGGCCCTGGCTATTTTATATGGCATTGTCACCGCGCGGCAGGTCTTGTCCGCGCCCACCGGCAGCGAGAAAATGCGCGACATCGCGGCCGCGATTCAGGAGGGCGCGCAGGCCTATCTCAAGCGGCAATATTCCACCATCGCCGTGGTCGGCGTGATCGTCGCCATCATTGTCACCGTGGCGCTGGGGCCGATCTGCGGCGTGGGCTTCGTGCTTGGGGCCGTGCTGTCGGGCGCGGCGGGCTTTATCGGCATGCATGTGTCGGTGCGCTCCAACCTGCGCACAGCGGCGGCGGCCCAGCATGGCCTGCAAAGCGGGCTGACCTTGGCCTTCCGCGCGGGGGCCATCACCGGCATGCTGGTGGCGGGGCTGGCCTTGCTCGCGATTGCGATTTTCTTCTGGTATCTCACCGGGCCTGCCGGACATGCGCCGGGCGACCGCACCGTGATCACCGCGCTGACGGCGCTGGCCCTGGGCGCTTCGCTGGTGTCAATCTTTGCGCGTCTGGGCGGGGGCATCTTCACCAAGGCGGCTGACGTCGGCGCCGATCTCGTCGGCAAGGTCGAGGCGGGCATCCCCGAGGACGACCCGCGCAACCCCGCCGTCATCGCCGACAATGTGGGCGACAATGTGGGCGACTGCGCCGGCATGGCCGCCGACCTGTTCGAGACCTATGTGGTGACCATCGGCGCGACCATGGTGCTGACGGCGCTGCATTTCCGGGGCCAGCCCGCTCTGGTGTTCCCACTGATGAGCCTGCCGCTGCTGATCGGCGGCGTGTGCATTCTCACCTCGATCATCGGCACATACTTTGTGCGGCTGGGCGGATCGGGCAACATCATGGGGGCGATGTACAAGGGCTTTGGCGTTACCGCCGTGCTCTCCATCCCCGCGATCTGGCTGGCGATCGCCTCGGTGATCGGCGATGTGGCGGGCGAGATGAGCACGCCACTGGGCAACAGCACGCTGACCGGGCAATCGCTGTTCCATTGCGCGCTGCTGGGGCTGGCGATCACTGGGCTGATCATCTGGATCACCGAATATTACACCGGCACGGGGTATCGCCCGGTGCGCTCCATCGCCAAGGCATCCGAAACCGGGCATGGCACCAATGTCATTCAGGGCCTGGCGATCAGCCTTGAGGCGACGGCTCTCCCCACGCTGGTGATCGTGGCGGGGATCATCATCGCCTATCAGCTCGCCGGGCTGATCGGCATCGCCTATGCCGCGACATCGATGCTGGCGCTGGCGGGCATGGTGGTGGCACTCGATGCTTACGGCCCTGTCACCGACAATGCGGGCGGCATCGCCGAAATGGCCGGGCTGGATGACAGCGTCCGCGAAAAGACCGATGCTCTGGACGCTGTGGGCAACACAACCAAGGCGGTGACCAAGGGCTATGCCATCGGCTCGGCGGGGTTGGCGGCGCTGGTGCTGTTTGCCGCCTACACCACCGATCTGCGCGAGTTCTTCCCCGGACTGCATGTCGATTTCAGTCTGGAGAACCCCTACGTCATCGTCGGGCTGCTGCTGGGCGGGCTGCTGCCCTATCTCTTCGGCGCCATGGGGATGACGGCGGTGGGCCGCGCGGCGGGCGATGTGGTGCTCGATGTGCGCAACCAGTTCGCCAGCGATCCCGGCATCATGGCGGGCACATCGCGGCCCAATTACGCGCGCACCGTCGATCTGGTGACGCGGGCCGCGATCAAGGAGATGGTGCTGCCATCGCTGCTGCCGGTGCTGGCGCCAGTCGTCGTCTATGGCGTGATCACCGCCGTGGCCGGGCGCGAGAACGGCTTTGCCGCGCTGGGCGCCTTGCTGCTCGGCGTGATCGTGGGCGGACTCTTCGTGGCGCTGTCCATGACCAGCGGCGGCGGCGCCTGGGACAATGCCAAGAAATACATCGAGGACGGCCACCACGGCGGCAAGGGCTCCGAGGCCCATAAGGCCGCGGTGACCGGCGACACGGTGGGCGACCCCTATAAGGACACCGCCGGGCCCGCCGTGAACCCCATGATCAAGATCACCAACATTGTCGCCCTGCTGCTGCTGGCCGCATTGGCCGGGCAGGCTGGCGCAGGATGAAAAACACCTTGTTCGCGTTAGTTATTCTTTCGCGGATCACCTGCTAGAGCTTCTCCATCGGTACAGGTCGCGCCGATGGAGAAGATTGTTTCGTGCTTGCCCCGCCCCACCTCGCATCGGATCACGCGCATCGCGCCGTGCTGCGTGCCATCGACTGGCGGGATATGGAAAGCTCCCAGGCCATCGCGCGCTGGGATGCGCTGGCAATGCGGGCCAGCGAGCCCAATCCCTTCCTCGAAAGCTGGTATCTGCTGGCTTCGTTGCGAGCATTGCAGCCGGCGCGAGTGCAACTGTGGTGTGTTGAGAGCGATGGCGCCCTGATCGGGCTGCTGCCGGTGCAGGCCGCGCGATCTTATTACGGGCGGCCCATTCCTCATCTGGCGGGCTGGACTCACCCCAACAGCTTCCTCGGCGCCCCCCTGGTGGCGCGCGGCGCGGAAGAGACTTTCTGGCAAGCCCTGCTGGCCCATGCGGACAAGCATGCCGGACTGGGCCTGTTCCTCCATCTCACCGACCTGCCGCTGAGCGGGGCGCTGGCCGACGCCCTGCGGATTGTGCTGGCAAGCCGCCCGCATGCTCTGGTCTGGCGCGAAGAGCGCGCGATGCTGTCCTCCCCGCTCTCGCCCGAGGCCTATCTGGAGGCCTCCATGTCCGGCAAGAAACGCAAGGAACTGCGCCGCCAGCATGCGCGCCTGTCGGAAACCGGCGCCCTGGCGGTCGAGCGCCACCGTGACGCCACCGATCTGGCCGCATGGATCGAGCAGTTCCTGACCCTCGAAGCCGCCGGATGGAAAGGCAAGGCCGGTTCCGCCCTCGCCTGCCGCCCCGACACCGCCGCCCTGTTCCGGGAGGCGATGAATGGCGCGGCACAGGCGGGGCATCTGGAACGCATCGCACTGACGCTGGATGGGCGGCCCATCGCCATGCTCGCCAATCTGCTGACGCCGCCCATGGGGTTCAGCTACAAGACCGCTTTCGATGAGAGCCTCTCCCGCTTTTCGCCGGGGGTGCTGCTGCAGCGGGAAAATCTGGCGTTGCTTGACGATGCCGCCATCTCAGCCTGCGACAGTTGCGCCGCCGCCGATCACCCGATGATCGACCATATCTGGAGAGAGCGCCGCGCGGTGGGGAGGGTTTCCATCGCGATTGGCGGGGCATTGCGGCGGATGCTGTTCAGGGAAATTGTAAAAAGAGAGCGGCAGGAAGAGTGGAAGTAGAAGATGCGAGGGGGTTACCCCCTCGCGCTCCCATAACGTCTTCCGACGCTCGGGCAGTGGCACCCGATCCGGGCGCACCAACTCTCCACCTGCACCACCTAAAGCGCCGCAGGCATTAGCTCTCTGAACTGCGCGCCATGCTGGCATTTTCTGCCTGCGGCGCCGCAATCTGGGCGCAACGCCGAACCCTTGGCGCAAGGTCGACAGTAAAGGGAGCGCGAGGGCGATGGCCCTCGCATCTTCTCTTTCCTTGAACGTTCTTCATCCCCCCGGATGATAGAAATCATACACCGCCCGCGCCACGGTTTCCGAAACCCCCGGCGCCCGCACCAGATCGTCCAGCGCCGCCGCCCGCACCCGGCTCGCCGTACCGAAATGCAGCAACAGCGCGCGTTTCCGCGCAGGCCCGATGCCGGGGATCTCGTCCAGCGGAGACGCCGTGATCGCGCGCGAACGCTTGTCACGGTGGGCGCCGATCACGAAGCGGTGAACCTCGTCGCGCAGGCGTTGCAGGTGGAACAGCACGGGGGAGTTGACCGGCAGCATCTTCTCGCGACCATCGGGGAAGTGGAAGACCTCGCGCCCGTCGCGGCCGTGGTGGGGGCCCTTGGCGATGCCGATGATGGCCACATCTTCCACGCCCAGTTCGTTCACCACCTCCATCACGGCGCTGAGTTGGCCTTTGCCGCCGTCGATCAGGATCAGGTCGGGCCACAGGCCCTTGTCGCGCTCGGGGTCTTCCTCCATCACGCGGCCGAAGCGGCGGGCGAGGACTTCGCGCATCATGCCGAAATCGTCGTTGGTCTCGGCCTGCTTGATGTTCCACTTGCGGTACTGGCCCTTGATGAAGCCTTCCGGCCCTGCGACAATCATCGCGCCGAGGGCATGGGCGCCCTGGATGTGGCTGTTGTCGTAGACTTCGACGCGCTGGGGGATCTCGGGCAGGTCGAGGAATTCGGTCATCTCGCGCCAGATTTTGGCCTTGGTGCCGGTTTCGGCGGCGCGGCGGTCGAGCGCTTCGACGGCGTTGCGCGTGGCTTGATCCACCAATCGCTTGCGGTCGCCGCGCTGGGGCATGGCGATGTCCACCTTGCCGCCCGCGCCCTCTTTCAGCGCCTCGGCCAGCAGGTCGCTTTCCGGTAATTCGCGGTCCAGCAGAATGACGCGCGGAGGCGGCACCTCCTCGTAGAATTGCGCGAGGAAGCTTTGCATCACCTCGGCCTCTTCCAGACCCTCGGTGTGGGTGGGGAAGAAGGCGCGGTGACCCCAGTTCTGGCCGCCACGGATAAAGAAGGCCTGAATGGCGATCTGGCCGCTCTTCACCGCCATGGCGAAGATGTCGGCGTTGGGCAGGCCCTCGGCATGGATGGCCTGCGAGCCCTGAATGAAGGTCGCGGCACGCAGGCGGTCGCGCAGCATGGCGGCGCGTTCAAAGTCAAGATCTTCGGCGGCCTGCGCCATCTGGGCCTCGATCTCGCGCTGCACCGCATTGGATTTGCCACCGAGGAAATCACGCGCCTGCCGCACGAGGTCGGCATAGCCGTCCTTGTCGATGCGATCCACGCAGGGCGCGCTGCAACGCTTGATCTGGTAGAGCAGGCAGGGCCGATCACGACGGCTCATAAAGCTGTCGGTGCAACTGCGCAGCAGGAACAGCTTTTGCAGCGCGTTGATCGTGGTGTTCACCGATCCGGCGCTGGCGAAGGGGCCATAGTAATTGCCCACCGCCTTGCGCGCGCCGCGATGCTTGGAGATGCGCGGAAAATCGTGATCGGTGCGCAGCAGAATGAACGGAAAGCTCTTATCGTCGCGCAGCAGCACATTGTAGGGCGGCCGGAAGCGCTTGATCAGCTGCGCCTCCAGCAGCAGCGCCTCGGCCTCCGAATTGGTGGTGATGATCGTCATGCCCCGGCATTGCGAGACCATGCGCTGCAGCCGCAGAGGCAGGCGATCGACCTGCGTGTAATTGGCCACGCGGTTGCGCAGCGCCCGCGCCTTGCCGACATACAGCACATCGCCGCGCACATCGGTCATGCGATAGACGCCGGGGCGCGCGGGCAGCGTGGCCAGCACCTCGCGGATGGCGGCGACGCCCGCGTCGAGATCGGGATGCTCGCTGCCGCCCCGGATCAGGCGCGTGGCGGCATCCTCGTGGAAGCGGTTGGGGCTGGCTGGAATGTTGGGGCCGGATGAGTCGGTGGGCATCGCCCCCAGATAGGGTATCGCATGCCAAATGGGGAGAGGCCCAAGGCCCCTCCCCACAGATCAAACTCAGAACATTTTCCGCAGTTCCAGCGACAGCGTGCGCCGGTTGGGCGAGAGATAGGCCCATTGATAGGCCGTGGGCGTCACGCCGTTGCTGTCGGTGACCTTGCTGTAATTATCCAGCAGATTGTTCACCCCGAAGGACAGGCGGGCGTTCTTGAAGAAGTCCGACTTCTTCACCAGGCTGGCCTGCTGCCCCAGATCCACGAAGGCCCGCGCATTCAGCGAAACCACCGAGCCAAAGCGCAAAGCGGTCGAGCCGGGCGCGCCGCTGTCCTTCACATGGGTGGTGGAGGACCAACTACCGCTCAGCCTCACGCCGATGCCCTTGTAGGAACCGCCCGCATCCAGCGCGATGGAATGCCGCGCCACGCCGCCGCCCGAGCTGATCGTGTCGCCGCTCAGCAGGTCGAGCGGCTGGCTGCCTTGGGTGAGCTGCACGCGGTCGAGGAAATTGACCGTGTGATAGATCGAGACGTTCCAGCGCCCCGGATAGCGGGCGCGATCGCGACCGCCGCCGCCACCCGGAGGGGGACCACCGAAACCACCGCCGGGGCCGCCGCCAAAGCCGCCACCGCCGCCCCGGCCACCACCACCACCGCCGCCGCCTGAACCGCCGCCACTCAGCGCCGCGCCAGAACCGCCACCTGCCGTCGAACCCGATGCTCCGGCACCGCCGCCACCCGAACCGCCGCCGGAGCCGCCACCTTCGCCGCCACCGCGACCCGATCCGCCGCCTTCACCCGGCGGCGGGCCACCCTCGCCCGGAGGCGGACCGCCCGGCGGAGGACCATCGCCGAACATGCCGCGACGGCGCACCGGCGGCAGCGGCTTGCCCACATTGCCGAACAGGTTGAAGCCCCAGCGCAGGCGCTTTTCGTGCTGGCTGGCGATGGTGACGGGGGTCTCGTCGATCTGGGTGATGTCGCCCGTCAGGCTGTCGCGGGTGACGCGGCCCGGATAGGCGCCCAGCACCGCCGCCGTCAGCGCCGGGAAGCTGGAGGACACATTGCGCGAGCGGTTGTCGAAATATTCGACGATCAGGTTCGAGTTCTTGACCACCGGCAGGGTCCAGTTGATCCCCAGCTTGATGTCGTTGCGGCTCTCGCGCACCAGACCGCGGTTGCCGCCGGTGATGACGGTGGCCAGCACCGACTGGCCCTTCACGAAATCATAGACCGACTGGTTGTAGCTGATGGTCTGCGCGCCGCCCAGATTGGAGAGGCTGGGAGCTTCCTGGTTGAAGATGTAGCTGGCCTGCAAGCTCAGCTTGGGGGTGATGCCCCAGGTCGCGCCGCCGCTCCAGTTGGTGATGACGCCGAAGTCCGACAGATTGTCGAGCCCGCCCGAGATGTTGAGCGTGATGTCGCCCAGCGCCGCGCCGAAGTTCTCGCGGCGGCTGGTGACCGGGATCGCCAGATTGAAACCCGCCGACAGATCGCCGCGCTTGAGATTGCTGCCCGTGCCCAAGGTGCTGTGACTGTCGAGCCCGGTGTAGGCGAAGCCCGCCTTGGTGGTCAGCCCCATATGGCCGCCCGGCAGGCGGATCACGCGGCCACCAAAGGTCAGCAGGCTGGTGAAGGAGTTGGTGATGCTCTTCGACACCGTCTGCCCCGGATCGGGCAGCGAGGGCAGCGCGCCGGTCAGCGACAGCGTGCCCGCCGAAGCTTGCGCCAGCATGTCGGTATAGGCCGTGCTGGAGGTCGAATAGCGGTTGTCGTTGCGCGTCGTCGCCTCGGCATGGCTGCCGTCGAAAGTGGCCGACAGGTTCCACAGGCCGACCGGCTTGTTGAGCGTGACGCCAGTGCTGAAGGTGTCGGTGCGGCTGAACTGGGTCAGCGCGCCGGGGAAGGTCCGCACCGCCGAGGCGTTGTTCGGCCCGGTCAGCGTCACCGTGTTCAGGCCATTGAGGCCGGTGGTGTCGGTGCGCGCGGCGGTGCCGTTGATCGCCAAAGTGCCCGACATCACCTTCTTCGAGAGCGGCATCGTATAGGTGGCGTTGAGCGTGTAATCCTTGGTGCTATCGACCAGCGTGCGATAATCGCCCGGCTGCGGATCGGCGGCAACGGTGGGCGTGGTGCCGGCATTCTGGGTCACCCCGCGCTCGGCCTCGGTCAGCGGGCTGGTGTAATCGGCCTTGAGCGAGATGTTGAAGCGCTTGCCATGGTCGATCTTCAGGTAATTGGCCTGCCCCGCCGTGGTGCTGGTGCCGCCGCGCGTGGGCGAGGTGAACTTGCCTTCCAGCACCTTGCTCTTGAACAGATCCTTCAGGATGAAATTGACCACGCGCTGATCGGGCGGATAGCCGAAGCGCAGCGCCACTTCCTCGGGCAGGATCTCCACACGGCGGATCGCCTCGGGCGGATAGTCGCGGATTTCGCGGAAGGAGGAGATGCGCTGGCCATTGACCAGAATGACCGGGCCCGAGGCCCCGCGCCCGCGCCCTGTGCCCGTCTGCGGCGAGATGGCGTCGAGCAGATCGCTGATCGAGTTCACGCCGTAAGCGGCGATATCTTCCTCATCCATCACCGCCAGCGGGGGCTGGGCCGCCTCGACCTGCCCCGGAATCTTCTGGCCGATGACCACGATTTCCTTGCCCTTGGTGTCCTTGGCATGGACCACGCCGGTTGGCACCGGCGCATTGGTGGCATCATCGGTCAGCCCGCCCGAGGTGGTCACCGGCGCAGTATCCGACGTCTGCGCGTAAGCAGTGCCTGCCATCAGAACAGGGAGGAAAGCGCAAAGCGCCACCATCGATGAAGAGGACAGCCTCGACAAGGTCTTGAAACTCCGCAAGGGGGATACGATATGTATCGGCAGATCAGGGAAATTCGACACTGACCGGATGCCTGTGACCCGATGATGAAGCAAGCGGATGCGGGTATTAATTTGTCGCGTCCGGGATACACTTGCTGCATATCTGCAACAGCTTTCGCGCCCATTTACGATGTTTCAGGCGGTTTGGTCTGTTTGGACAATGTGCTTTCGCACATTGTCAGAGCGGCACCGGCCCTCTCCCCCGCCCGGCCACCCACAGGATACTATTGATGGGTGGCCGGGCGGGGGAGAGGGCCGGTGCCGCACATTCGGCGTAAGCCGAATATCCAAACAACCACGCCAAGGCTTCCCTTTTGGCACATCTGCCGCTATGTGCCCGCCCAAACAGGGGTTGTTTAGGCACCTGATCGATCTCCCGGCCCGGATTTTTGGGCCTCCTCCACTTTGGAAACCGAAAAACCGGATGGCAAAAGAAGAACTCCTCGAAATGCGCGGCCAGGTGGTCGAACTTCTCCCCAACGCGATGTTCCGCGTGCGTCTGGAGAATGACCATGAAATCCTCGGCCACACCGCCGGCAAGATGCGCAAGAACCGCATCCGCGTGCTGGTGGGCGACGAAGTGCTGGTCGAACTGACGCCCTATGACCTCACCAAGGGGCGCATCACCTACCGCTTCATGCCCGGCCGCGGCGGCCCCGGCGGCTATTGAGCATCGCCGTTTCCGCGTTGATGGAGGCTGACGGGTCTGACAAGGCCCGGCCGCTGCTGGTCTTGGCCTCCTCCTCGCCCCGGCGGCGGGAATTGCTGGCGCGGCTCAATGTCGCGCCCACCCGCATCGCCAGCCCCGATATCGATGAAAATCCGCGCAAGGGCGAAGTGCCCCGCGCCTATGCCTTGCGCATGGCGCAGGAAAAGGCACGCGCGGTAAAAGCCGAGCCCGGCGAGATCGTGATCGCGGGCGATACGACGGTGGCCCTGGGCCGCCGCATCCTCGACAAGGCCGAGACCGACGACGGTGTGCGCGCCATGCTGGGCAAGCTGGCCGGGCGTCGGCACCGTGTGTTCGCTTCCGTGGCCGTGGTGGATGCGGAAGGGCGCGAAAAGTCGCGCCTGTCCGAGACCATCGTCACCTTCAAGACTTTGAGCGAGGCCGAGATCGAGGCCTATGTCGCCAGCGGCGAAGGCCTTGGCAAGGCGGGTGGCTATGCCATCCAGGGCCTGGCCGAGGCGCTGATCCGCGCGCTGGCGGGCAGCCATTCGGGCGTGATCGGCCTACCGCTCTATGAAACCCGCGCCCTGCTGCGCTGGGCCGGCTATCCGCTGGGCTGATCCGCGATGGAATGGCTCGTCGAACAGGGCATCGGCGAGGATCGCGCCCTCGGTTACAAGGATGGACAGGTGGTGGCCGCAAGGCTCGACTGGCCGGGCATGCTTGCCGCCGGGCAGATCGAGGAGGCGCGCCTGACCACCCGCCTCGCCGGAACACGGCGCGGCATCGCCCGCTTTGCCAGCGGCGAGGAGGCTTTGGTCGATTCCCTGCCGCGTGACGCCAGCGAGGGCGCCAATATCCGCCTGATCGTCACCCGCGCGGCTCTGGCCGAAAAGGGGCGCTTCAAACAGGCCAGGGCCAAGCCCACCAGCGGCGAACCCCGCCCCGCCCCCAGCCTTGCCGACAGCCTGCGCGCGCAAGGCCATGACGCCAAACCCGTGCGCCGCCTGCCCGGCGGCGACTGGGACGAAGTGTGGGAGGCCGCATGGTCGGGCGAGATCGCCTTTGCCGGTGGCGCGCTGATCGTCTCCCCCACCCCCGCCATGACCTTGATCGACATCGACGGCCCCCTGCCCCCGCGCGATCTGGCGCTGGCCGCTGTTGAGCCCGTCGCGCAGGCCATCGGCTGGCTGGATCTGGCCGGGTCGATCGGCATCGACTTTCCCACCCTCTCGGCCAAGGCGGACCGGCAGGCGGTGGACGGGGCGCTGGAGACCGCGCTCGACGCCTATGACCATGAGCGCACCGCGATGAACGGCTTCGGCTTTGTGCAGATCGTGGCGCGGATGGAGCGGCCCTCGCTGCTGGCGAGGCTGGCACATCATCGCGCCGATGCCGCAGCACGCCTGCTGCTGCGCCGCGCGGAAAGGGTGGATGAGCCCGGCGCCCTGCTGCTCACCTGCCCCCCTGCCGTGCGCAAAGCCATTCTGCCCGCATGGGAGGCCGAGCTGGCACGGCGCAGCGGGCGCAGCATCCGTTGGGCCGAAACGCCCGGCCCCGGAAAAACCATAATGGCGCTGGACGGCGGCTTTGCCCAGGCCATTCCTCTTTAGGACCGCATCATGACCCTCACACGCAAATGCCCCATCTGCGGCAAGCCCCGCAGTGCCGACCATACCCCCTTCTGCTCGGCGCGCTGCCGCGACCGCGATCTGATGCAATGGCTGGAAGATGGCTATGCCCTGCCCGGCCCCGTGATCGACGAAGAATCGGACGGACTTTCGTCCAGCCGCCCCAAGGATTTTTCCACAGAGTGATTTTCCTGCTTGCCAAGGCACGAGTCCTTGGCCATAGGCGCCTCCACCAGACGCTGAACGGTCACAAACCGGACAGCCAAGGCGATGCCTGGGTAGCTCAGTTGGTAGAGCACGGGATTGAAAATCCCCGTGTCGGCGGTTCGATTCCGTCCCCAGGCACCATCGCCTCATCTCTGGTTTTTCACGATATTTGATGGATCGATGAAGACCTCCGGCCCTCGCCGCGAGGTCTGCGGGCCGATCGGGCCGCGATGCCGTCCGACGCTCCTCGCAAGCAGGCGCGGACTTGATGCGCCTCCGCGCCCATCCCGCCCCGCGCCCCCTGACGCTGCCCATGCTGCGCAACAAGGGCACAGGCTCAACAGCCCATTAACCACACACCGAAGCCATTCCTTGGCGGATGATGCCTATCAGATGCCCTCCGCAAGGAGGCGTTGAACGTGAAGACAGCAAAGACGATCGCGGGCCTGATGTTGGGTCTGGCTCTTCCGACAGTGGCACAGGCCAGTGACGGGCGCGTCGGCTTCAGTTCCAGCGCCTCGGCGACCATCACGGTCATCATTCCTCCGCTGGGGGCAGGTATCGAGGCCGCGGCGCAGGGCGCGGTCGGCCTGTGGACGCTGACCTCGGAATCGGGCGGCATAATGGTGCATGTGCCCGAGACCGTCTCGACGGGCCAAAGCGCCAAGCTGGATATCTATCGCACCGACGGCAATCTGGTGGAGGTCTCCCTTCCCGCCAAGAGCAATGTCAGCCTGGTGCATCAGGAGGCCACGCCGGCCACCGCCATGGAGCATAGCGGGCTGATGCGTCAGACCTACACGCTGGCGGCGGCCACGCAGTCCACGAGTTCAGAACCGGTTCAGGTCACGATCACCGCTGTGTGACAATTTGGCGCCTTTTGGCGCAACAAAACTGCGGCATTGCTGGGGAATCGACCGCTCTGAGTCGCGAAAAAGGGCGATTTCGGCCCGATTCCCTGTACCAATAGTTAACGCGCGCACCCTGTCCGACGCGCCTATACGGCGAAGCGCGGCCCCCTGCCCCGCAGGAATTTCCCTTAAAAAATCCATAGTTAAATCCACGTAGGGTTTTCCCCCTCAACGATCTGTCTCGTTCCGGGACTGTGGTGGCGGGGTTTAGCTTGACTGAATGGGCGTATCCCCTATCTCGAAGCCAAGCCAAGGCAGTAGAAGAAACGGAAGAAACTTTCCGTTCTGCCGGGTGTGGGGCACTACAAATGTTACACTTCCGCAGTCTTTGTACTGCACTGCTCTTGTGCGGTGCAGCACCAGCCAGCGCACAATTGGCGATTGATCGTCTGTGGGTGGACTTTGAGCCCAACATCACGCCGCGTGCCGATGTAATCATTCGTAACGAAAGTAAAGATCGTTACTACATTACTGTCGCGCCGTCCGAAATCGTCAATCCTGGCACGGCCACGGAAAAGCGGGTGGAAGAGGCAGATCCCGACAAGCTGGGCCTGTTGGTGACACCAAATCGGCTCATTCTGGAGCCGGGCGGCATGCGCTCGATCCGGATTGTCTCGCTCAACAACGCCCTGACCAGCGACCGCATCTATCGCGTCCGCATCTCGCCGCAGGTCGGCGATATCGAGACCACGCAGAGCAATGTCGCCAACCGCGACATGGCGATCAAGCTGCTGGCCGCCTATGATGTGCTGGTCACCGCGCGCCCCAACGATGCCAAGGCGCATCTGGTCACCACCCAGGGCGACAAGACGCTGGTCATCCGCAATGACGGCAACACCAATCTTCTGCTGTTCGATGGCGAACTCTGCGCCACGCAGCCTGCCAAGAGCAAGAACGACACCACGGCCTGTCAGGGTGTCGGCTCGCACCGCATGTATCCGGGAACAAGCTGGGAATTGAAGACCGGATCATCGACCGACACCTTGCACGCAAGGCAGAGGTTGTACGCCTCGACCGAACCCAAATCCGTAGTTCTGCCCTGAGAAGGGTAGGGTCGGGCGTTTCCATTTCGCTAAAAATGAAAACGCCCTGAATGACGTACCCGCGTCACCTGAAGTCCTGGCGGTGTTCCCTAGACAAGACGCCGCCAGATCAAACGCAAAGCCCGCACATTCTGTCCGGGCTTATAACCTGGAGGTCTCTATATGGTAAAGCTTCTCAACAAGGCGTTAATCGCAGCTCTGGTGCTTTCTCCCGTGATGGCCGCTCCTGCCATGGCCGCCACCAACGGCGCCCTGTCGACCTCGAGCAGCGCCGGCACCGTTGATTTCACCGCCGTCATCCCCTCGATGGTCCGCATCTCGGGCCTGACCGACATGACGCTGAACGTCACGCCTGACGCCGTCACCAGCCCCTATTTCAGCCGCGAAGACACCGAGAGCAAGTTCTGTGTCTACTCGAACATCGGCGCCGATGGCGGCTACACGCTGAAGGTTGACGGCACCGCCGGCACCACCAACCCCTTCGCCCTGACCAACGCCTCGACCAACGCCAAGCTGAGCTATGACGTGTGGGTTTCGGACAACGTCAGCAACTCGTTCAAGAACTACACCTGGCCCGGCAATGTCGTGACCGGCTACAAGACCACCTCGGGTGGCCAGGCCCGTCCCGCCACGCTGGACTGCTCGGACGTGGGCAAGAACGCCCTGGTCCATGTTGGCATCAACAACACCAACATCCTGGCTGCGACGGCTGGCACCTACAAGGGTACGCTGACCATCACGGTCTCGACCATCTAATGGCGTTGCGGTGGCCGCTTCCGGGCGGCCACCGCCACCTTTCCGGTTGGAGACGACCCGTGGTACGCAATCTTATCGCTATTCTGGCCGCCGCGCCGGTTGCGGCCATGGTTTTTCCTGTCGCTTCGGGCCATGCTTCGGCGGTTTCGCTGCTGTCGCCGCCGCCCGTGGCAATGCACAGCGCTCCCAGCGCGCCTCGGGCCGATCTGCGGCTCTATGCCCATACCGCGCACACGGTGTGGAGCGGAACGGGCGATGCATGGGACGCCATCGATCTGTGCCTCGCCAGCAGCACGGGCCGCTATCGCCTGCGCATCGCCAGCCTGAGCGGCGGCGCGCTGATGGGGCCGGGCAAGCTGCGCTACACGCTGTCGCTAACCGATGGCGCCGGCGTCAGCCATGATGTGACGCTGCAGGATCAGGTGCTGGTCGCGATCGAGGGGCAAGCCCCCGCCGATGCGACCTGCGACCGGGGGCCCAATGCCACGCTGCGCCTGCGCGCGCCGCAGGACGAATTGCTCAAGGGTCAGGCAGGCCGCTACCTCGACAGGTTGCGGCTGGCGATCGACCCTCTCTGATCCTCACGGATCTTTTTCACTCTCACTTTTCGCGGGGCACTCATGATCCTGTCGCTGGTCGGGCGTGACCGGATGTCGCGCCGCCTTCCCTTTCTGCTGTGCGCCGCCTGCTGGGTGGTGACCGCCCAGACGGCGCTGGCGCAGGCTCAGGCTCCGGCGCAACCCGTCGTGCCCCCGGCAACGCCCGCCAACAAGATCAAGATGACCGAGCAGACCGCCGGACAGCAGCTGCGCACCCGCGCGCCGACCGGTTTCGAGGACATGTCGAACCAGACCACGACGCTGTTCGACCTGACCTTCGAGGGTCGCCACATCGGCGCGTTTCAGGCGACCTATCGCGACAACAGCCTGCGCTTCACCGATCCGGCCGCCGTGGCCGCCGCGCTGGGCGACGAGGTGGATGCCGCGCGTGTCATCGCCCTGCTGTCCGATCCGCTGCCCACCAATGAGAGCCTGCGCTGCAAGCCGGGCGAAGCGGTCACCTCGGCCTGCGGCATCCTGCCGCCGGGCCAGTCGGGCGTGGTGGTGCTGCCCGAGCGTTTCGCCGTCTCGCTGTTTCTGGCGCAGAGCTTCTTCAAGACCCGGCCGGTCGAGATCCGTCGTCTGGGCGCCCCGGTCTCGGGCCCCTCGCTGATCCAGGGCGCGCGCTTCTCGGCGGCGCTGCAGGGCGGCGAGGTGCGCTATGGCGGCATCTTCGACACCGTTGCCAGCGTCGGGCGCACCGCGCTGGTGGGGCAGACCGTGCTCACCGACACGCAGGGCCTGCGCGAGCAGGAGCTCTACGCCCAGCGCATCTGGTCCGAGCGCAAGGTGGCCGCGGGCCTGCTGCAGGATCTCAACCTGCTGACCTTCAACAGCTATCGCATCGCCGGCGCCCAGTTCAGCAGCTTCTACCAGACCCTGATCGACGGCCCCAACGACACGGCGACGCCGCTGGCCATCGTGCTGCCGCAGCGCGCCCAGGTCGAGGTCTATCGCGATGGCGTGCTGGTGCAGGCCGCGCAATATGACGCGGGTCTGCAGCGGATCAACACGCAGAATTTCCCCACCGGTTCCTACACGGTGCGCATCGTCGCGCGCAACGGCAACACGGTGCTGCTGGATGAGCGGCGCAGCTTCACCAAGCTGGCCAACCTGCCCCCGCCGGGCAAGCTGGCCTTCGACCTGCGCGTGGGTGAGCGCGTGTCCGACAGCTATCAGCTCGGCAGCGACATCGGCACCACGGTCGACAAACAGGCCTTCCTGCCGCCGCTGACCGGCGAGTTTGCCGCCACCGCCTCGGTGCAGCGGCGCATGGGGCGCTCGCTGGCGCTGGGGGCCAAGGTGCTGATGTTCGGCCCGCGCGTCTATGGCGAAGGCTCGCTGCAGCTCTTTCGCGGCAAGACGCAGGGGATCATCGCGGGCGGCATCGGCTCGGGCGGCACCTGGTCGGGGCTGGTCAGCGGTCAGGTCGCTTTCCGGAGCACCACCTTCAGCCTGTCGGCCCGCACCACCCATACCGACGATCCGCTGGGCGACGCCACCAGCTTCGATCTGCGCACCTATCGCCCCTTCTACCGCTCCGAGGATTCGATCTTCGCCTCGGTGCAGCGCAAGCTGCTGGGCGGCACGCTGGCGCTCAGCGCCGGTTACACGCGCTCGAGCGCCCTGCCCGACCGCTACACCTATTCCGCGCAGTTCACGCGGCCTGTGCGCCTGCCGCTGATCGGCGTGGCGCTGATGACCGCGCAGGGCAGCGTCTCCGAAGTGGATCGCCGCTTCACGCTGGGCTTCGCCTTCTATCGTCAGGTCAACCGCCGCACCGATGCCGCCTTCAATCTGGGCGGAGAGGTCGCGCACAGCAATGACGGCAGCGTGCGCAACGGCGTCTCGCCGGTGGCCTCGGGCACGATCACCCAGAACCGCCAGATCGGCAACACCGATCTGGTCACCCAGTTGGGCGGCTCGACCGATGCGGACAGCAACCGCGTCTTCGCGCTGGCCCGCGCCTCCTCGCAGATCGGGCAGGCGGATCTGACCGCCCAGTATGAAACCGATTCCGGCGGCACCAGCGACAAGTCGCTGCTGTTCAACGGCCAGACCGGCTTTGCCATCGGCGGCGGCAGCTTCAAGATCGGCGTGGCCAATCCGGCCAGCGGTCTGGTGCTGGTCAAGATCAAGGCGCAGGACGATGACGGGCGCGCCACCTCCATCCCCTCGCAACGCATGGCGGAGCAGCAGGATGACGATGAGGATCATCCCAAGACCCCGATCGCCTCGGGCGGCTATCGCGTCACGGTGGATTCGCGGCCGGGCAATCTGGTGAAGCCGGGGCAGAGCGTGGCGGTCGGCCTGCCCGCGCTCAAATCCTATCGCGTCGGGCTCAAGCCCGAAGGCGCGCCGCCCTTCGATCTGGAAGCGACGGTGCATGAGGTGCCGCTCTATCCGGGCAATGTGGTGCGGCTGGATTATACGGCGCGCGAAATCGTCACGCTGTTCGGTCAGGCGGTGGATGCCAATGGCCGCCCGCTGCGCAATGCGCGGGTGCAGGCGGGTGACGATCTGATCACCACCGACGATCTGGGCTATTTCACCGTCACCTCGCCACTGGAGGATACGGTGACCATCAAGACCGATACCGGCCAGGCCTGCCTTGCCCGTCCGGTCCAGCAGATCATCGGCAAGACCTCGTCCAGCGTGCTGTACCGCGTGGGCAAGCTGGCCTGCGACAAGTAAGGCCTAGCCCGTTCTCCCGCCCGGTCATCCAACGGCAGTATCCTGTGGGTGGCCGGGCGGGGGAGCGGGCTGGCGCCGCTAAAATCCGGCTCTTTCGCCGGATTTTCAGACAGACGCCTGCCGGTGCTATCTTAGACGTTCCGCCAGAAAATCGACGAAGGCGCGGATGCGCGCGGGCGTGCTGACCCCGCCGACGAACAGAGCATGGATCGCCTCCACATCGCCGGGGTTGAACTCTTCCAGAATGGGCACCAACTGCCCCGAAGCGATCTGCGCCGCCACGCTGAAATGGCCGACCCGCGCCACGCCGACGCCCGCCGCGGCCAGTTGCCCCAACGTCTCGCCATTGTTGGCCTCGATGTTGCCTTTGACCGTCAGGGCGTAATCGCGCCCGTCGCGGCGGAAGGGCCAGACCGGCTCGACCCGGCGGAAGTTGAAGTTGAGGCAGTTGAAGCGATAGAGGTCCTCAGGCAGTTGCGGCGTGCCATGCTGCTCCAGATAGGCGGGCGCGGCCACTATCACGCGACGCGTTTCACCCAGCTTGCGCGCGGTTAGCGTGCTGTCGGCCAGCGGGCCGAAGCGGATCGCCACATCGGCCTGCCCGCCCGCCACATCGACCAGCGTGTCGGTCAGCGCGATGTCCACCACGATATGCGGATAGAGCGCCGCGAATTCGCCCAGCAGCGGCACCACGCAGAGCCGCCCATGCGAGAGCGCGGCATTGATCCGCAGCCGCCCGCGCGGCGCGCCCTGATCGGCGATCTGCTGCTCGGCATCGTCGAGATCGGCCAGAATGCGCCGCGCCATCTGCAAATAGGCCTGCCCCTCCGCCGTCAGCGTCAGCGCGCGGGTCGAGCGCAGCAGCAGCCGCACACCCAGCCGCGCCTCGATGCGATCGATCGCCCGGCTGACCGCCGAGGGGCTGAGGCCCAGCAGACGGCCCGCGCCGGAAAAGCTGCCTTCCTCCACCACAGCGGTGAACAGGCCGAGCGCATGGGCGCGGTCGTCGCTGCCGGTCAGCCTTGCCTCATCGACCATCTTTGCCTCCAGCGCAAAAATCCCTTGCGTTCATGGTGACTACTGCTGGCGCTGCACAGAGTCCATCTATGCGTCAAATATCAAGGCTAGGATCGACTCATGGACTATCGTCAACTTGGCTCCTCTGGATTGCGCGTTCCCGCCCTCAGCTTCGGCACCGGCACCTTTGGCGGGCAAGGTCCGCTCTTCAGCGCCTGGGGCAGCAGCGATGCCGCCGAAGCGCGGCGCCTGCTCGACATCTGCCTTGAGGCGGGCGTCACACTGTTCGACACGGCGGATGTCTATTCCGGCGGCGCCTCGGAGGAAATTCTGGGCGAGGCCCTGCGTGGTCGCCGCGATGAAGCACTGATCTCCACCAAGACCGCCCTGCCGATGGGCGATGGCCCGCAGGACTGGGGCGCATCGCGCGCAAGGCTGATCCGCGCGGTGGAGGACTCGCTGCGCCGCCTCGGCACCGATTATATCGATCTGCTGCAACTGCATGCCTTCGATGCCTCCACCCCAGTCGAGGAACTGATGGGCACGCTGGCCAGCCTGATCGATCAGGGCAAGCTGCGCTATGCGGGCGTGTCGAACTATCCCGGCTGGCAATTGATGAAGGCGCAGGCCATCGCGAAGCAGCATGGCTTGCCGCCGCTGGTGGCGCATCAGGTCTATTACTCGCTGATCGGGCGCGCCTATGAAAGCGACCTGATGCCGCTGGCCGCCGATCAAGGCGTGGGCGCGCTGGTGTGGAGCCCGCTGGGCTGGGGCCGCCTGACCGGCAAGATCGGCCGCAACCGCCCCGTGCCCGAGGGCAGCCGCCTGCATGAGACCGAACAGTTCGCGCCCCCGGTCGAAACCGAACTGCTCTATCGCACCATCGACGCGCTGGAGGAGATCGCGGAGGAAACCGGCAAGACCGTCCCCCAGATCGCCATCAACTGGCTGCTGCGCCGCCCCACCGTCTCCTCGGTGATCATCGGTGCGCGCAATGAGGAACAGTTGAGGCAGAACCTCGGCGCGGTCGGCTGGGCGCTGACCCCGGAACAGGTGGCCAAGCTCGATGCCGCCAGCTTCGTGCTGCCGCCCTATCCGCACACACCCTATCACCAGCAGGAGGGCTTTGCCCGCCTGAACCCGCCGCTGGTTTGAGGAACTACCCATGAAGATCAACCCCGGCCTTCTGGCCCTCTCCGTCGGCGCTTTCGGCATCGGCGTCACCGAATTTGCCCCCATGGGTCTGCTGCCGGTGATCGCCGGAGACCTTGGCGTCTCGATCCCCACCGCCGGTCTGCTGATCAGCGCCTATGCGCTGGGCGTGATGATCGGCGCCCCGCTGATGACGCTGACCACCGGGCGCGTGCCCCGGCGCCAGTTGCTGATCCTGCTGGCCGGGATTTTCACTTTGGGCAATCTGCTGGCGGCGGTGTCGCAGGGCTATGCCATGCTGCTGGCGGCGCGCGTGCTGACCTCCTTCAACCATGGCGCCTTTTTCGGCGTCGGCTCGATCGTGGCGGCCAGTCTGGTGCCGCCGCAGAAGCAGGCCGGTGCCGTCGCCACCATGTTCATGGGGCTGACCATCGCCAATGTGGTGGGCGTGCCGCTGGCCACCTGGGCGGGCGAGCATATGGGCTGGCGCGCCTCTTTCTGGGGCATTGCCGCGCTGGGCGGCGCCACGATGGTGGCCCTGCGCCTGACCCTGCCCGCGCTGCCCGCCCCCAAAGGCGGCGATGCCGGAGCCGAACTGCGCGTGCTGACCCGCAAGCCGGTGCTGGGCGCGCTGGCGCTGACCGTCATCGGGTCAAGCGCGATGTTCACCGTCTTCACCTACATCACCCCCATCCTGCGTGAGGCCACCGGCGCCTCGCTGGGCTTTATCACCGCCATGCTGGTCACCTATGGCGTGGGGCTGACGGTGGGCAACTGGCTGGGCGGCAAATTCGCCGACCGCTCGGTCGACCGCACGCTGATGGTCACGCTGGCCTCGCTCACCGCGATCCTTGTGGCCTTTGCCCTGACCATGACTCAGGCCCTGCCCACCGCCGTTCTGGTGTTCCTGTGGGGCATTGCCAGCTTCGCTCTGGTGCCGCCACTGCAGGTGCGGGTGATGAATGCCGCCAAGGATGCGCCCAACCTTGCCTCGGCGATGAACATCGGCGCCTTCAATCTGGGCAATGCCATCGGCGCGGCGCTGGGTGGCGGGGTGATCTCGCTGGGGCTGGGCTATCCCACGGTGGCGCTGGCGGGCGCGGCGGCGGCGGCCTCCGGGCTGGTCTGCGTGCTGGCCATGCGCGAGGCGCCCCAGCCGGAGCCCCAACCCTGCTGATCGCCCATCCGGCCCGGAAAGCATAAGCCCATCAAGGGGTCGGCGCGGCGCGTCGGCCCCTTCATCGCTGCAGGGCGATACCGCCCACCTTGACTTTTCCACAGCTTGAGGCCATATGGACCCTGTCAATGTCGCATGCGACCGACTTTGGAAGCCCCACAGAGGCGAAAACCCCCAAGGCTTCCAACCCACTTCCGCCCGGCGCGCCGCAAGGCGATTTCCAGCTTGACGACCGATAAGCCTGTTCAAGGGGAACCTTGCAGGCTTTCAATGGTTTACAGGCAAAACGCCGCCCATTCACACTAACTCACATGACATATGGCGCCCAAGCGCGCCCCATTTTTTCGAGATTTGATGACAATGATGACTCAACTGATGAACTTCCACCTGCCCCTCCATACCATCGTGGCCGCGCCGCGCCGGGAGCGGGAAACCCCCGCCGGCACGCTGTCGCAGGCCGAACTGCGGCGCATCGTCGCCGATATGGTGGACTAAGCAGGCTGGCATGGGGCCGGCACAGGCCCCGCCCACCGAATAAACCGTCATGTCGCCTCCGGGTGACATGTTCCCCATTGCGCCGCGGCATAGCGTTGAAACAGCACGCCTTCATCGATGAGGCCATGCCCATCCGCCGCGCCATGCGCCAAACTCTCCCAAACTCTCCACGCACAAAGCTTGACAGATCGCCGTCTCTGGCGCCCAGAAAGCAGCATGAACCGCGAGGAAACCCCGCTTGCCGCCGTGGCCGAGGGCACTCGGGCCGAGAGCACCTTGGCCGAGCCCAATCGGCGGGGGCAGGTTTTGGCGCGGCTGGCGCAGGGCTATGGTCAGGCGCTCCACCGCTTTTTCGAGCGGCGTGTGACCGTCAAGGCCGATGTCCCCGATCTGGTGCAGGACGTCTATCTGCGCCTCAGCCGGATGCAGGACCCGGCGGGCATCGAGAAGCCCGAACATTTCCTCTTCGTCACCGCCGCCAATGTGCTCAAGGACAGCGCAAGGCGCGCCGCCGTGCGCGAAACCAGACTTCATGACGAATTGCGCGACGATCTTGTCCTGCCCAGTTCGGATATTTCCGCCGACCGCGTCTTGGAAAGCAAGGAGGCGGCAGTGCGGCTACAGGCCGTGCTGCTGGAGCTTCCCGATCGCAGCCGCGACGTTTTCGTGCTGCGCGTGATGGAAGGGTTGAAAATGGCCGATGTCGCCCGCGCGCTGGGCATTTCGACGCGCGCCGCTGAAAAGCATCAGGCGCGTGCCCTTGCGCATGTCGCCGCCGCCTTCAGGGACTGGCGCCATCGCTGAGGACCCTCTCCTGACTCAGGCGGCGCTCTGGCATGAGCGCATGCAGGACCCGAGCGCCGCGACGCAGGGCGCCTTCGCGGCCTGGCGCGACGCCAGCCCCCAGCACGCCGCTGCCTTTGCGCAGGTCAGCGCCGCGCATGAGCAAGCTGCCGCTCTGGCCGAGGAAAGCCCGCTGCTGGCGCTGCGCCAGCAGACCTTAGCGCGCACCCTGCTGGCCCGGCCCCCGGCACGTCGGCGGCCCGCGATCGTGGCCGCTGCGGTGCTGGCGCTGGTGGGCACGCCGCTTGCCGCCTACAGCATCCATGCGTGGAATGCCGCGCATACGCAGGCCCCCTCGATCGAGAGCTTCCACACCGATGTCGGCCAGCAGGCCGATGTCACCCTGCCCGATGGCTCGCTGGTCACGCTCGACACCAACAGCCGGCTGGAGGTGCGCTTTGCCTCGGGCGAGCGCAGCATGCGCCTCGATGGTCAGGGCTGGTTCCGCATCAAATCCTCGGCCACGCCATGGCGGATCGAGGCGGGCGGCCAGACCTTCACCGCCGCGCAAGGCAGCTTCGACCTGCGCACCGATCCCGGCCAGCTTCGCGCCTATGCCGACAGCGGGCACCTTGGCGTCGGCGAGGACAATACCGCGCTGACACTGGCACCAGGCCGCCTGTTCGCCCAGCGCGGCGACGACCGGGTGATCCGCGACCTGCCCGATCCCGCCGGCTTCACCGGCTGGCGCGAGGGGCTGCTGCAGTTCCAGAACGTGCCGCTCAGCGATGCGGTGAGCGAGTTCAACCGCTATCGCCACCATCCGATCCGCCTCAGCGACCCGCGCGCCGGGGCCTTGCGCATCTCGGGCGCCTTCCGCACCGGGGAGAGCGCCCGCTTCCTCAGCGCCCTGTCCACCGGCTTCCCGGTGACGCTGCATGATGACGGGCATGAGGGCATCACCATCACCGCGCGCTGAAGCCTTGTCCGAACGAGGGTAAAGCTGGCATTCTGACGAGGTTGCATCCTCGCCGATGTGCAGCCATTTCAAACAGGGAAAAGCCGATCCGAAAAAAATCGGACGGGAATGAGGAAAAGGGGTTCGGGTTTTGGACAAGCCTGCGTCTTGTCCCTTGAAGGCCCCGCATCTGACGGAGCCGCGAGGGAAGAGGGGAATGCCATGGCTCAGCGGGAGGGTGCAGATCGGCGTATATGCCGCGCTTGCGCTCTGCGCTGCCTTACCCGGCGCCGCTCAGGCGGGTCAGGCGGGTCAGGCGCTGCCTTTCGACATTCCTTCCCTGCCTTTGTCCGAAGCGCTGGTGATTTTCGCCAAACAGAGCCATCGGCCTATCCTCTTCGCGCCCACCGATGCGCGGGGCCGACGTTCGGTGCGGCTGCATGCGCGGCTCGATCCAGACAGAGCGCTGGCGCAACTGCTGAAAGGCTCGGGCTGGCAGGCGCGTGCCGCGCCGGGCGGCGCCTATCTGCTGGTGGCGGTGCCCGTGGCTGAGCCCCGCACCCTCGCCCCTCGCCCGCGCCCGGTCTTCACCGACGCCGAAACGCTCGCTCCGGCGCAGATTGCCGTCACCAGCGATATCGTGGTGGTCGGCACGCCGGGCGGCGGCCAGAAGCGCCAGCAGGCGGCCTTCGCCGTCACCACCATCGACCGCCCCGCCATCGACCAGCTTGCCCCCACCAGCACCGCCGAGGTGCTGAAGCTGGTCCCTGGCCTGACGGTCGAAACCTCCGGCGGCAAGAATGGCGCCAACATCTTCGTGCGCGGCTATCCCTCGGGCGGCGATGCGGAATATGTCACCTTCCAGAGCGAAGGCGTGCCTTTCTTTCCGCCTGCCACGCTCTCTTTCCTCGAAAACTCGCAGCTTTATCAAATCGATGAGACGGTGCAGCGGGTGGAAGCCGTGCGCGGCGGCACCGGCGCGCTGTTTGCCTCGGGCCAGCCGGGGGTGACGGTCAATCTGGTGCAGCGCGAGGGTGGCTCGCATCGCGAGGGCCTGATCAAGACCACACTCATCAGCGATGGCGAGACCCGCGCCGATGGTTACATCTCGGGCCCGCTCGGCCCGCATACCGGGGCCATGATCGGCGGCTATGTCACGCGTGGCGATGGCATTCGTTCGCCCGGTTTCGATGCCGATCGCGGCGGGCAGATCACCGCCAATCTGCGGCAGGATCTGGGCGCGGGCTCGCTGCTGGTCTTCGGGCGTTATCTCAATGACCGCAGCCAGTGGTTGCTGCCCATCCCACTGCAGCAGAACGGGCAGAGCATCACCGCCTATCCCGGTTTCAGCGCAGGCAGCGGCACGCTGGCCGGGCCAGACACACAGCGCGGCGCATTGAACGATGGCACGCGCTACAATCTGGCCGACGGGCGCGGCGCGCGGATCGTGCAACTGGGCGGCAATCTGGAGTTGCGCCCGGCCCATGGCCTGATCCTGCGCGACAAGATCAGCTGGCTCTCGGGCCATGCCGACACCACCGGCCTGGTGCCCGACAACACCCCACCGCAGAACGCCGCCGATTTGGCCGCCAGCATGGGGGCGCGCATCGGATCGCTGGCCACGGTCACCGGCCAGCCGGTGTCCGCCAGTCAGAGCGTGGTCGAGGCGGGCATCTGGACCATCACCAAGCGGATCAACGCTTTGGTCAACGATGCCACGCTGGAATGGACCACCGGGGCCAGCAAGGCAACCTTCGGCATCTATGCCACCACCTATGGCTCGCGCGACCGCTGGGACATCGGCAACGATCTGCTGCTGACGGCAGAACCCCATGCCCGCCGTCTGAACATGACCCTTGCCGATGGCCGCGCCATCACCCGCGATGGCTTCACCAGCGGCGCCAGCTTTCTGGTGGATGCCAGCTATTCCGGCAACGATCTGGCCTTTTACGGCGTGGAAGAGCTGAAAGTCACCGACCGCCTGCGCATCGATGGCGGGTTGCGTCACCAGAGCCATGCCGTGGATGGCACCGTGGCCGACACGCGCGCGGCCGGAGCAGGCGGCCTCGATGGCGATCCGCGCACGCTTTACGACAACAATGATGTGGTCTTCACCGGCACCGCCACGCCCTTGCGCTATCGCGGCGGCGCGTGGAGCTGGACGCTGGGCGCCAATTACGCGCCGACGGCGAAACTGGGCGCCTTTATGCGCTTCAGCCGGGGCAACAGCTTCCCCTTCTTCGACAATCTGCGCGACGGCATCACGCTGACCCCGCAGGTCGACACGATCGAGGGCGGCGTGAAACTTTCGACCAAGCCCTTCAGCCTTTACGCCACGCTGTTCCACAACCGCTTTCAGGGCCTCGTCACCACCGTCATCACCGAGGGTGCGCCGATGGCCTCGGTGGGCGGTGCCAGCGCGACGGGTGTGGAGCTGGAAGGCCAATGGCATCCGCTGCCTGCCCTTTCCGTCGCCTTTTCGGGAAGCTGGCTCGACGCGCATTACCGCCATTTCTTCACCAATGATGGCCTGACCGACCTCTCCGGCAACCGCGTGCAGCGCCAGCCGCAATGGCAGGGCCGCATCACCCCAAGCTGGAACGGGAAACTGGGCCACCGCAAGGCAAGCCTCTTTGCCACGATCAGCTATATGGGCGACCGCTGGTCCGATGTGCAGAACCAGCAGTTGCTGCCACATTTCGTGACCTTCGACGCCGGGGCCAGCCTCGACCTTTCCACGCGCCTGCGCCTGCGGGTAAAGGCGGAGAACATCACCAACACCATCGGCCTCACCGAAGGCAATCCCCGCACGCTGGGCGCCCAGCCCAGCGGCGCGATGTTTGCCCGCCCGATCCTTGGCCGCTCGGTGGCGCTTTCCGCCACCTACGGATTCTGACCATGGCGACGCAAGGCCCACGCGCTCCCCCCTAGGCTCAGTCCCGGACCCAACAAAAGACCGGTTTTAAACCACCGTCGGCCAGCCTGCCGCACGGAGAGATCCCGCGCGTCCCGGGCATGGGCGCACAAAACCATAATGAAGCAGGAAGGACACTCCATGCACGCTACCATCCCCCACCATCGCAAGGCGCTTGCGCTGCTGCTGCTCGCCGGAACGGCGCTGGCCGCCCCGGCCTACGCCCAGCAGGCGACCCCCGCGCCTGCCGCTGACGCCGCCGCCACCCCCGAGCCGCAGGAAATCGTCGTCACCGGCAACGCCAACCGCGAAGGCCAGCGCAAGATCGACGCTTCCTACTCGATCTCCACGGCGTCTGCCGCGCAGATCCGCGAGATCGAGCCCACCTCGACCGCCGATCTGCTCAAGATCGTGCCCGGCATCTGGGTGGAATCCTCGGGCGGTCAGGCCGGCGCCAACGTCTTTATCCGCGGCTTCCCCTCGACCGGCGACGCGCCTTTCCTGACGGTGCAGATGAACGGCTCGCCGATCATCGCGCCCTCCTCGCTGTCCTTCCTTGAGAACAGCTCGATCTTCCGCCTCGATGACACGGTCGAGCGCATGGAAGTGCTGCGCGGCGGCCCCAGCCCCATCTTCAGCAACGGCCAGCCCGGCGCCACCACCAACTTCATCCTGAAGGAAGGCACCAGCCAGCCGCATCTCTCGCTGCGCGCCACCTATGGCACCGAGGGCACCTATCGCGTCGATGCCGTGGCGCAGGGCCCGATCACCGAGAACACCACCTATATGATCGGCGGTTTCTACCGCTATTCGGACGGTTTCCGCCACACCGGCTTCAACGGCGATCAGGGCGGGCAAATCACCGGCAGCCTGACCCACACCTTCGATGCGGGCAAGCTGAACGTCTATGGCCGTTATCTGAGCGACCAGAACGCTTTCTACGCGCCCATGCCGCTGCTGCAGACCGGGAACGGCACCTTCTCGACCTTCCCCGGCTTTGACGCGCGCACCGACACGCTGGTGGGCCGCGAGATCCGCAACACGCTGATCGAGACCGGGCCGAGCGTCAATGGCGGGCCGACCCAGAAGCTGGGTGTGGATCTGTCGAAGGGTCGCGGCGCCAATGTGTGGACGGCGGGCAGCACCTTCAGCTATGATTTCGGTGCTTTCCAGCTCCAGAACAACTTCAACTTCACCAAGGGCACGTCGAACACCTTCGCGCTCTTCACCGGCAGCAATCCGCAGACGGTCTCGCAATATCTCGCCTCGGCGGGCGGCACGGGCACGGTCAGCTATGCCGACAGCGGTGTGGCTTTGACTGGCGATCAGCAGACCATTCAGGCGGGCATCTGGTCGGTGCAGAAGCATATCCAGAGCCTGACCGACGAGCTCAAGCTCTCGCGCAAGATCTTCGAGGGCAACACGCTGACCCTGGGCGGCTATGTCGCGCATGTCACCGATCATGACGTCTGGTATCTGGGCAACAACATCCTGCTGGCGCTGGAGCCGCAGGCGCGTGTGCTCAATGCCACGCTCAACAATGGCACGATCCTGACGCGCAACGGCTTCACCAGCGCCAACAGCTATGACGTCAACGCCTATTACGTCAGCGACAATGTCGCCGGTTACCTGAGCGATGAATGGCAGATCGGCAAGCTGCGTCTGGATGGCGGCGTGCGTGTTGAGCATGTCTCGATGACCGATCACTATGAGAACAGCTCGACCGGCGATCTCGATAACAACCCGCTGACGGCCTACAACAATGGCGCCACCTATCTCAACGGCACCTTCACCGATGTGCGTTACGGCAAGACCCAGGTGAGCTGGACCGCCGGTGCAGACTATGCCTTCAACCGTCAGCTCAACGGCTTCCTGCGCGCCAACCACGGCGCCCTGCTGCCGCAGTTCGACGATCTGCGCGGCAACGCCACCGCCTTGCAGAACATCAAGCCGCAGACCGCCGACCAGTATGAGATCGGCCTCAAGACCTCCAAGAAGCTCTATGATCTCTATCTGACCGGCTTCTACAACCGCTTCCACAATCTGGTCTTCCAGGACATTCGCGTCATCAATGGCGTCGAGCAGAATGTGGTGCAGTTCGGCGGATCGCGCGCTTACGGCGTGGAGTTCGAAGGCGCGCTGCGTCCGGTCGAGGGCCTGCAGCTTGCCGCGCGCGGCGTGTGGCAGAACGGCAAGTTCCTCGATTTCGGCACCAATTCGGGGCATCAGGTCAACCGCCAGCCGCAGTTCCAGATCGCCTTCACGCCTTCCTACACCCAGCGCACCGCCTGGGGTAAGGCACGCATCTTCGGCACCTTCACCCATATCGGCAACCGTTTTGCCGATCTTGAGAACCAGCAGCCGCTGGGCAGCTACAACACGCTGGATCTGGGCGCCTCGCTGGATGTGAGCGACCGCTTCTCGATCCAGGCGACGGTGGAGAATGTCACCAACACGCTGGCGTTGACCGAGGGCAACGTCCGCACCGTGGGCTCGGCCAACAGCAACGGCTACTTCCTGGGCCGCCCGATCTTCGGGCGCCACGGAACGATCACCGCCGCCTACAAGTTCTGATCCTTGTCTAACGGGCCGGTCGGATTTTTCTTGTCCGATCGGCCCTTTCCTTCGAGTGTCTTCTCCATGACCAAATCCCCCCTGCTCTCCCTCGCCGCTCTGGCGCTGGCCCTTTCCGGTGCGCCTGCCGCAGCACAGTCCCTCTCCGCTGCCGCCCAGCGGGTCGAGACCATCTCGCAAAAGGCCGGGACGCCCGAGGACACCTATGGTGACCTCTATCGCGCGGTCGAGCTGGCCCGCGTCTTCCCCGACAGCAAGACCTTCGCCGATATGGTGCCGCTCGATGGCCCGGCTGCGGTGCTGGCCGCCTACAAGGCCGAGAACCCGCAGGGTAAGGAAGCGCTGAGCGCCTTCGTCGCGAAGCATTTCCGCAAGATCGGCACGGACGATCAGCACAAGCTGACCATGCTGGAGCATATTCGCGCGCTCTGGCCCGTGCTGGCCAAGCCGCCGATGGCCGCCACGCCCGGCTCATCCCTGCTGCAACTGCCCTATGCCTATGTGGTGGCGGGCGGCCGCTATCAGGAGATGTATTATTGGGACAGCTATTTCACCATGCTGGGCCTGAAGACCGATGGCGAGCAGCCGCTGATCGATTCCATGCTGGCCAATTTCACCAGCATGATCGAGCGCTATGGCCATATCCCCAATGGCACGCGCAGCTATTACCTCTCGCGCTCGCAGCCGCCCTTTCTGGCGCTGATGATGGACCTTTCCGACAACAAGGACCCGGCTCTGGCCCGCCAGCGCCTCGCCGCGCTGAAAGGTGAGCATGCCTATTGGATGGCCGGCTCCACCTGCCTCGGCACGGACAACGCCTGCCAGCATGTGATGCGCATGCCCGATGGCAGCCTGCTAAACCGCTATTGGGATGCCCGCGACACGCCGCGCGATGAATCCTATGCCGAGGATGTCGCCACCTCTGCCGAGGCCGCGCCGCGTCCCGCCGGGCAGACCAACCGCGATCTGCGCGCCGGGGCCGAGAGCGGCTGGGATTACAGCTCGCGCTGGCTGCGGGATGGCAAGACCCTCTCGACGATCCATGTCACCGATATCGTGCCGGTGGATCTCAACAGCCTGATGTGGAATCTGGAGATGTCGATCGCCCGGCGCTGTGCCGCCCTTGGCGATACGGCCTGCGCTCAGGATTTCACCCGTCAGGCCGAGGCGCGCAAGGCCGCAGTCGGCAAATGGCTCTGGTCGACAAAGGAGCAGCGTTTCGTCGATTGGGACAGCACGACCAAGCAGCCGACCAAGGTGGTCTCCGCCGCCATGCTCTATCCGCTGTTTGTGGGGATGGCGACACCGGCGCAGGTGCAGGCCACCGCGAAACTGACCCGCAGCGCGCTGCTGGCGCCGGGCGGTCTGCGCACCACCACCAACACGAACGGTCAGCAGTGGGATCAGCCCAATGGCTGGGCGCCGCTGACCTGGGTCGCCATCGAGGGCTTGCACCGCAACGGGCAGGAAGAGCTGGCCAAGGAGATCGCCCATCGCTGGATCGGCACCGTCTCGGCCTTCTACAACCGCACCGGACGCATGGTCGAGAAGTACAACATCGAAACCGGCGAGGCCGGCGGCGGCGGCGAATATCCGGTGCAGGACGGCTTTGGCTGGACCAATGGCGTCACCCGCGCGCTGATCGCGCAATATCCGGAAGAAACGCCCAAACCCTGAGGCGCTGACGGCAGGGGAAGGGCCACACGCCCCTCCCCTGACCGCCTTCAGGCCAGCGCGCGGAAGCGATAGGCCGAAAAGCGCACCTTCCCCTTGCCGCTGGCGTAAAGCGCCGGGCGCAGCGAGGCCAGATCATCCACCGTATTGGCCTGATAGCCCGAGACCTCGCTGCGGATGCCGTGCCGCGTCCATGCCTTGCCGTCGAGACTGTAGAAAAACGTCACGATGTTGCGGTCATTGACGATTTTGAGATGAAGCTTGGGCGTGGCAGGCGCCGGTTCCTGCCAGAAGCTGCGATGGCCGCCGCGCCATGTCGTCATATGCTGCCCATCGATGCCAAGGCCCAGAAACAGCCGGTCATCATAGAACAGCAGCAAGCCACCCTCGGCGCCATCGACGGGTTCGACCACCACGCTGATCTCATAGGCATGGTCGCCCACGGTCTGCGTCAGCGGGGAGCAATCAGCGGGGCTCGATCCCTTGGCGGACAGGTCCAGCACGCCGCCGCCGACATGAGCGCGGGCAATCTCGCCCGGCGCGGCGCCATAAAAGCTCCAGCGCGTGCCGAAATCAGGCGCGGTAAAATCATCTGAACGCAAAAAGCCATGCGACCCGCCTGCTTTCCCCGTCGGCATCGGCAAAGCCATCGACAGATCGCCGCCCAAGGCGCGCGGCCAGCCATCCTCTCCCCACGCCATCGGCTCCAGCAAGGTCTGGCGGCCCAGCGTGCGATAGCCATTCTCATAGCCGTGATAGACCATCGACCACTTGCCGCCCGGCCCCTCGACCATCGTGGCATGGCCGCGCGACCACCAGGCCTCCTTGTCGCTGCGGGTGCGCACGATGGGGTTGTGCGGGCAGTTCTCCCAGGGGCCCAGCACCGATTTCGAACGCGCCACGATCACCATATGACTCGTTGCCGGGCCCGATGTGCCGCCCACCGCCGAGACCAGATAGAACCACGCCCCGGGCCGGAACAGCTTGGGCCCTTCCAGCGAATAGCCCTCGGTCACCCACTCATCGGGATAGTGCCAGCCGTCATAGGCCTTTTCGACCGGGCCGTCGGTGGAGAGCCCATCCGCGCTCAGCCGCACGCGGTTGATGCCGGAGAGGAAGAGGTAGCGATGCCCATCCTCGCCCACCACATGGCCGGGGTCGATCAACCCACCGATCTTCATGTCCACCGGCTCGCTCCACGGGCCGGCCATGCTGTCGGCATGGATCACATAGATGTTGGCGAAGCTGGCCAGCCCCTGCGACCACGGCGCCTTCATGAAAGGAATATAGATGTAGTAGCGCCCATCATGCTTGGCGATGTCGACGGCGAACACCGTGCCCAAAGGCTTGGGAAGCGCCGGGCCGATCGGCTGCCAGTTCACCAGATCGCGCGAATGCCAGATGATCAGACCCGGCGCCGCATCGAAGCTGGAGTGGGTCATGTAGTAATCGTCACCATCCTTCAGCACGGATGGATCGGCATAGTCGCCCGGCATGATCGGGTTGCGATACCAGCCATTGCCGAGGTCCGCGCGGCGCTCGCCCTCCGGCCCGGTGCCCCAGTGCGGCGCTGATTGCGGGGCGGATTTCGCCGTTGCGGCCTGCACCATGGGAGATAGCGCTGCGGAGCAGGCACCCGATGCCAGAGTGGCGCCCAGAGTGGACAGCGCGCGGCGGCGACTTGGCATGATCATCTCCCTATTTTCTAGAACCATTATTCTAGATAAATCGAAACGCAGTGCAAGCCGCATCGTGGCTCTTGGCGGGCCATGATGCGGCTTGTGTGGCGGATCAGGCCTGCGCTTCCTCACGCCTCAGCTTCATCAGGCGACGGCGCGCCCGCACGGCAGCAGCGTCCACGCTGAGCACCACCGGCTTCAGATCCCAGAAGGCCTCGCCCTCGGCGCCATCGCCGATGGTCTGCTGGATGGCTTCCAGCATCGGCAGATCCTCCATCTCGAAGACCTGCCGTGTCATCGCCTCGGCCTCTTCGCCGGGCTGGCGGGTGTAGAAATAATGGGTGGTCGAAGCGGTTTCGGGCGTCAGAATATGCGGGTTCACGAAAGGCGGCATGGGCGCGGCATCGCGCGCCTCGCCCGCCAGCGTGAAGCCGACCTCCAGCAGCATCGAGGCCGGGGCATGCCAGCGCATGTCGAGCCATTCATCCATCCGCGCCTCGGGCGCGACATCCTTCAGCCATGCCGGGCGCGGCGTGTTGTGGAAGGTCCATTTCGACCAGATCGCGCCATCCTCATCCTCCTGCGCGCGATGCTCTCCGGCGAGGAATTTGCCCTGCATGCGGAAGCTTTCCTCATGGATGAATTCGGTGTGGGAGAGGTCCATCAGATTGTCGGTGATGATCTCGTAATGGGCCGGGAACAGCATATGGCCATGGACCATCGGCTGATCGACCTCGATGGCGGAGAAGTCCGGGATCAGCGCCGGGTCGGCCTTGCGCGGATCACCCGCCCAGAACCAGATCGCGCGATGGCGCGCCACCACCGGCGGAGCATCGACCCGCGCATGGGGCGGGATGCGCTCCGAGAAGGGGTTGTGCAGGCAGGTGCCCTGCGCGGAGAACGCTAGCCCGTGATAGGGGCAGGCAATGCTGTCGCCCTTGCGCTTGCCCTGACCGAGCGTGGCAAAGCGATGCGGGCAGCGGTTGTGAAGCATGGCATAGGCGCCGTCCTGCTGCCGATAGAGCAGCCAGTCGCGGCCCAGCAGGCGGCGCTCCAACAGCGCCTCACCCGCGATTTCCTCTTCCCAGCCAGCCATGTACCAGATGTTGCGCAGATAGCTCATCAGACCTTCCTCGATTTTGATCGCGGAACGGTGATGCGCAAAAGGGGGAGCGAGCGCGCTGCATCCCCCTTGCGCGTCCGCTCCACGGATCGCCAATGGGGCCTGCAGCATGACGCCTCGGCCAAGCGGCGCCTTCCCAAGCCGGATCTCCGGCTACCAGGCATGCCTGCGGTTAAACAGGCATGCCCGGATTAGATCATGTCGATGGGGCGGTCAATCACGCTGGCAGAGCATTGGCCCGCGCGATGGCGCCCAGCACGGCGGCGGAGGGTTTTGGCGTGCGGGCAAAACTCTTCCGGTCCAGCGTGTGCAGACCGAATTGCGGCTTGTAGCCGAAGACCCATTCGAAATTGTCGATCAGCGACCAGTGCATATAGCCCAGCACCGGCACGCCATCCTCCATCGCGCGCTTCAGCTCGGCCAGCGCCGCCGGGATCAGGCGGACGCGCTTGGTATCATCGGCGGAGTTCAGCCCATGCTCGGTGACGATCACGGGCACGCCGCTCACCTCATGGGCATAGCGCACCGCACCCGCCAGCGAGGCCGGATAGATCTCCGAGCCGGCGTCGTTCAGTTCCGCTCCCTTGGGCGCGGGCAGGCGGCCGGTGTCGGTCCAGATCGAGCGCTCGTAATTCTGCACGCCGACGAAATCATTGCCGCGCGCCGCCTCCAGCCAGGGGCGGTAGAGCTTGGCGCGCATGGCATCGCGCAGGCTGTTCCTGCCCGCCGCCTGATCGTCGATGATGGCTAGGCTGACGCCGACCGGCAGATCGGGGCGCACCGATTTGATCGCCTCGCGCCCGGCCTTGTGGCCCGCCAGCAGCCCGGCCTGCACCACATGCGGGTCCGCGACATAGAGCGGATTGCCCGGCAGGAAGCGCGCCACGCCATGCTCGCGCGCGGCTGCCTCCTGCATCTGGCGGTCGGCATCGAGCAGGCGCTTGCCGATGTCGCCGGGCAGCACGATGTCGAGCAGCCCGCTCAGATTGGGCTCATTGAGCGTGGTGGCATAGCCGATCTCACCGGCCAGATGCCGCGCGGCATGCTCGCAATAGCGCGCGAAGAGCGAGGGCGCCTCGGGATTGGACCAGCCGCCCTGCGCCGCGAACCACACGGGCGTCGAGAAATGGTTGAAGGTGACCAGCGGGGTCAGACCACGCGCGCGGCAGCCCGCGATCATCGCCTTGTAATGCTCCAGCATGGCGATGGAAAATTCGCCCTTGGCCGGTTCGATCCGCGCCCATTCAAGGCTGAAACGGTATGAGTTCAGCCCCATATCCTTCACCAGATCGAGGTCGGTGCGCCACAACATGAAGCTGTTGGCCGCATCACCCGAAGGCTCGGCATAGACGGTGGGGTGGGCATGCTCCATCGCCCAGACGCAACTGTTGGTGTTGTTGCCCTCGACCTGATGCGCGGCGGTGGCGGCGCCCCACAGGAAGCCTTGCGGGAAATGCGGATTGGCAGCGCGCCCCGCCGCCCGCAGCGGAGACGCCGCCATGCCGGCCAGCCCTGTCATGGCGGCGGCGGTCAAAACGGTACGGCGGTCGATCATGGTGCTCTCTCCCTCACTCTCGCTTATGCGATGGATGTCGGCATCCTTTAGAATATTAATTCTGATATTGGAACAGGCCCGCCGCCCTTATGGATGCCCCGCCTGCCCGATACATTGCGCCACGGCATCGACCACCCCCGGCGCCAGCGGCAGATCCGGGTCCGCAGCAGCGTCGCCGCCAGAACAGGCGCCCGAGCGGTCAAAGGCTGGCGGCCATGCGCTCGATGGCCTGTTCGAGCAGGCTGCGCGGGCATGCGAAATTGAGCCTGACAAAGCCTTCACCGGGATCGGCGAAATCCTCGCCGGGGGTCAAAGCGACGCGTGACTTCTCAAGGAAATGGGCCTGAGCGCTGCCCGCGATCCCCGCGCCGCGACAGTCGAGCCAGGCCAGATAGGTCGCCTCGGGCGCGGCCATGGTGATGCCGGACAGGCGGTCTGCCACGGCCTGCATCAGCCAGTCCCGGTTGCCGCGCAGATAGGCCAGCAGCTCGGCCAGCCAAGCGTGACCATGGGCATAGGCCGCCTGCATCGCCACCAGACCGAAGGTATTGACGCTGTCGACCATGCCCAGCCTTTGCGCATCGAAACGCGCGCGCAGCCTGGGGTCGCTCACCAAGGCAAAACCCGTTCTCAGGCCCGAGATGTTGAAGGTCTTCCCCGGCGACATCAAGGTGATGGTCCGCCGCGCCACCTCGGGCGAGAGACTCGCGATGGGGGTGTGGCGCGTGCCTTGCTCCAGCAGCAGATCGGCGTGGATTTCATCCGAGATGATCAGCGTGTCACTGGCCAGAGCCTGCTGCGCCAACAGTTCCAACTCGGCGCGGGAGAAGACCTTGCCGGTGGGGTTATGCGGATTGCACAGCAACAAGGCGCGAGCCTCGGCCATGGCCCGCTTCTGGCGCCGGTCGTCCGCCAACCACCGCGCCCCATCCAGCGCCAGCGGCATGGCGAGAAAACGCAAATCCCAGACATCGGTCGCGCGGCGCATCGGGCGAAAAGCGGGCGTATGCACCGCCACCCCGTCACCGGGCTTCAGAAACGCCGAAAGCGCCATGTTGAAGCCGGGCTCGACACCGGGCAGGAAGACGATCTCCTCGGGCGAGATGTGCCAGTCATGCCGCCGGGCCAGATCCCGCACGATGGTCTCGCGCAGCTCCTCCGTCGCAAAGGCATAGCCATAGACCGGATGCGCCGCACGCTCGGCCAGCGCCTGCACCACGCAATCGGGCGCGGCGAAATCCATATCCGCCACCCACAGCGGTAGGACATCGGCGCCATAGCGGCTCCATTTGTTGGCGCCTGTGTTGTGGCGGTCGATAAGGCGATCGAAGCGGCTCATCGCCTCGACAGGTATAAGACGCCGGGCAAGAGATCAACCGGCGGCCGCAGCGAGGAAGAATCCGGCCATCGCCTCCGCTTTCTGCGCCGCCTTTCACCCTTTCCTAACCCTGTTTGCCGCATGGGGGAGATCACGTATCGAGGGGCGGTTCGGGTGCCACAAGCTATGCTGTCAGAGCGCGGAGAGCCCGCCCCCAGCGCCCTGCGCGCCGGGCGGCCACCGCTTTGGCTGTGCGCCGCGATCCTTGTCTTCGGGCACACCGCCGTGCCGTTTCTGGCGGGCAGCATGGCGCCGATCATCTCGCTCGCCTGTCTGGTGACGCTTGCCCTGATCACGGCGAAGGCCTGCCATAAGCGCGCGGGCGTCAGCGGCGTGCAGGGCTGGACCATGCTGGCGCTGGCCCTGTGCATCTGGGCGGGCGGCATGGCGGCCAATGCGCTGATGCATCTCTCGCTGGGCCATTATCAGGGCGATGCCAGCGTCTGCCTGATGTTCTTCGTGATCTATGGCGTGCCGATCATCTTCGCCACCTCCAGCCCGGAGAATGAGAGCCTGCCGGTGCGCATCGTCGATGCCTTGCTGGCCAGCGCGCTGGGGCTGCTGTTCTTCGCGCATATCTTCTCGCTCTCGACGCTGGCGGGCGCCAATCCTGCCGATGCCGAACTGCTGACGCGCATGTTCGACATCGAGAATGGACTGGTCGCGCTGTTCGCGCTGATGCGTTTTACCACCAGCCATACGCGCGCGCATCGCGATTTCTTCGGCATTCTGCTGGTCTATGGCGTGATCTATATGCTCTGCACGGCCTATATGGATCACTGGCAGAGGGAGGCCGATTACGGCACGCCCTTCGATCTGGTGATCGATCTGCCCTTCATGCTGCTGATCGCCATGGTGTCGCGCCCGCTGGCCACGGGCAGCAGTAAAAGCCCGAACCCGCTGCGGCGCGAGCGTCTGGCCCAGGCCATCAGCCCGCTGATGCTGCCCGCGATGCTGCTGGTGGTGGCCGCGACGATGCTGCGCACGCATCCGGTCTGGGCGGTGACGGGCTTTGGCGCGGCGACCATCGTCTATGGCCTGCGCAATGTGCTGACGCATCTGCGCAATCTGGAAGAGCGCGACCGGCTGGAGCGCCTCTCGCGCATCGATGATCTGACCGGCCTGCCCAACCGCCGCAATTTCGACGCGACCCTGCAGAGCGAATGGGCGCGCGCTCAGCGCCATGGCCACAGCCTGTCGCTGCTGATGATCGACATCGACCATTTCAAGCTGCTCAACGACCATCTCGGCCATCCCGAGGGCGACAAGCGCCTGCGCGATGTCGCCGCCGCGCTTGCCGCCTGCGCGTCGCGGGAGGGCGATATGGTTGCGCGCTATGGCGGCGAGGAGTTCGTGGTCATCCTTCCGGCGACCACCTCGGCGCAGGCCTGGCACATTGCCGAGCATATGCGCATCAGCATTTACGATCTTGCCCTGCCCACGCCGGCTCCGGGCGGGCAGGTGAGCATCAGCATTGGGGTCAGTTCGAGCGACGCCTGCGAGGGCGAGCCGCAGACGCTTCTGGCCGCCGCCGATGCCGCGCTTTACGAGGCCAAGCGCGGCGGTCGCAATGCGGTGCATCTTCCACTGGCGGCCTGACGTTCCCCTCGCCATGATCGGGAGGAATGGCGGGCTGTGCACACACTGTCATGGCGGCGCAGGCCGACGCTTCACCAATCATTGCCGAAAAACAGCAATCTAACGACCTTTCCTGAGACCCGATATCCGAGTCTCCCGGCCTTGAGCAGCGCCATCCGCCCTCTGCCAGCAGCTTTTTGTCATTCGATTGCACTCCTCACCCCGGCTCATGCACGGCTCGTCCATCAGCGTCCCCGCTGACGGATTTAGCTGTCTAGACCCCCTCGGACAGCTTTGATGCCGCATCGGCGTCGCTTCCTTTCTGGTCGTCTTTTCGGCCCTGTCCGCCATGTGCCGGGTGCGTCTCTCGCGTCCGCTTCCGGCGGCAACGGAGACATACATGTCCGAGATCCATGCGCTGCGCGCATCGAAGACTCATGCGCTGCGCGCGCATTTCGGCTGGTTCAAACGCCGCCACGAAGTCACCATCAGCGACGTTACCGTCATCGATCGCCCCACCCTCAACCGCGCCGTCGCTGCCGCTGCCCTCGGCAATGCGATGGAGTGGTTCGACTTTGGCGTCTACGGCTATCTGGCCGTCACGCTGGGCCAGGTCTTCTTCCCCGGCGACAAGCCCGCCATCCAGTTGATCGCGGCGCTGGCCGCCTTCACCGCTGCCTTTGTGGTCCGCCCGCTGGGCGGCATGGTGTTGGGCCCGCTGGGCGACCGCTATGGCCGCCACAAGGTGCTGGCCATGACCATGATCATGATGGCCCTCGGCACCTTTTCCATCGGCCTGATTCCCTCCTATGCGCAGATCGGCATGGCCGCCCCGGTGCTGCTGCTGCTGCGCACGGTTGGTGCAGGGCTTTTCGACCGGCGGCGAATATGGCGGCGCGGCGACCTTCATCGCCGAGTATTCCACCGACCGCAACCGGGGCCTGATGGGCAGCTGGCTGGAGTTCGGCACGCTGGGCGGCTATATCGCCGGTGCCGCTCTGGTCACCGGTCTGCAGATGTCGCTGGGGTCGCAGGCCATGCTGGCCTGGGGCTGGCGCGTTCCCTTCCTGGTGGCCGGGCCGCTGGGCCTGCTGGGCCTCTACATGCGCATGAAGCTGGAGGAAACGCCGGCCTTCAAGGCCTACACCGATGAGGCCGAAAACCGTGAGACCGTCCGCCTGCGCGACATGATCAGCGCGCATTGGCGCCAGTTGGTCAAATGCGTGGCGCTGGTGCTGGTGTTCAACGTCACCGACTACATGCTGCTGACCTACATGCCCAGCTACCTCAGCGTCACCATGGGCTATGCCGAAAGCAAGGGGCTGCTGCTGATCATCCTGGTGATGCTGGTGATGATGCCGCTCAATGTGCTGGGCGGGGTGTTCGCCGACAGGCTGGGCCGCCGCCCGATGGTGATCGGCGCCTGCGCCGCGCTGATCGTGCTCGCCATTCCCTGCATGATGCTGATCGGCACCGGCAATGATGCGCTGATCTTTCTGGGGCTGATGGTGCTGGGCATCACGCTGGTGTGCTTTACCAGCACGATGCCTTCCACGCTGCCGGCGCTGTTCTATACGCCGGTGCGCTACAGCGCGCTGTCGATCGCGTTCAACATCTCGGTCTCGCTGTTTGGCGGCACCACGCCGCTGGTCACCGCCTGGCTGGTGGAGACGCACCGGCGACCCGCTGATGCCGGCCTATTACCTGATGGGCGCAGCGCTGATCGGCCTTGGCGCAATGCTGACGGTGAAGGAAACGGCGGGCATGCCTCTGCGCGGCTCTCCCCCGGCGGTGGAAAGCAGAGCCGAGGCGCGCCAACTGCTGGCCGAGGGCCATCCGGTGACCGTCGACCGCGCTTTGCCCGATATCACCCTGCCGCCTCTGCCGGCTGCCAAGCCCGCCCCCGGACAGGGGCTCGCCTACACCGGCGCGCGGTAAAGCCGCTCAGCGAGCGCCCCGTCAGTCAGTCTTTCGAAGCATCATTGGCCTGAACGCCCTGAGGATCGCGGCGCGCATAGGTACCGCTGCCCGCGGGCGCAGGCGGCGGCAGACCCACCTTGGGGCGCGGTTTGAAGTCACGATAGGCGGGCACATGGTTGCCCGCCTCCAGCCCGGCATTGCCCATCACCGCCTGAGCCGCCGCCGGCCAGGCATTGTTGATGACGAGGTGGTCGTCCTCGATGAGGTTGTTCATATACTCGTTCCAGATGCCGCCGACGACGGTGGCATCATGCCAGTTGCCCCTGGCCGTGTTGTTGATCGAGGTGCGCAAGGGCAGCGCCGAGCGCGCGGTGTTGACGTTGAGCCATTGCCGCACCGGTCCCTCCACCACATTGTTGCGCACGGTGAAGCCGCGCGATCCCTCATCGAGGTAGAGCGCCACGCGGTGGCCGATGTCGAAGACATGGTTCTCGGCAATGACGCAATCCGGGCAGGCCGAGAGGTTGTAGATCGCTCCGCCATCGTCGGCGATCTGCTTGACCTTGTAGACGCGGTTGTAGGCCACCATCACATCGTGGCGAATGGTCGGCGTTTCCCAGAGCGGGTTCATCCCCGCATCGTAACCCCGGAAATTGGCGAGATAATTCGCATTGCCCCCGCGATCGACATAACCCCAGCCATAGCCGACATCGATGGCGTCATAGGGCGCATCGGAAATGTCGTTATGGATGATGATCGCCCCGTCGAAATAGGTCGCCAGCACCGAGGCGGTGTCGCTGAAATCCTTGCCGGTGCTCTGGATCAGATTGCTCTGGATCAGCAATTGCCGGTTGGTCAGGCGCGGGTCGGAGGGGTGATGGGCATCGGGCTGCACGCCGCCCGCCGCGATGGCGCCTGCGGAAAGATCGGCGAAGAGATTGTCGCGCACCACCACATCGGCGGTGGCAAGGCCGACACTGGCCAGATTGGCATTGGCATCATTGCCGATGCCCAGCGCATATTGCCCCAGATGGGCAAAGACATTGCCCTCCACCAGCACATGCTGAGCGGCGGAAATCTGCACCGCCGATGGCATCTGATGCCAGGTGTTGCGCACCGTTTCAAAGGCCGCGCAGCCCATCGAGCAGGAGGTCAGCGCGTCCGCCGGGAAAGTTTTGGCCTGCCCGGTCAGGAAGGCGCCGCTCTGCTGGTTGGCATAGCCCTCTGGGCCGGAGGGGCCAGTCCAGCTCGTATAGGAAAACTGCAGACCCCTGATGGTCAGATCGTGGATCGGGGCCTGAGGCGTGCCCGCAATGCTGACCAGCAGCGGCAGGCGCGGCAGTTGCACATCGGCCTGCGCCAGATCGACGCCGGCGGCGGGCTTGTAGTAAATCCGCCCGGCATCGGCATCCAGATACCATTCGTTCTCGGCATCGAGGAAGGCCAGCGCATTGGTCAGAAAGAGATGCGCCTGATCGGCGTGGAAGGGGTTCTGCACCGTGTCCCAGCCCCAGAGATTGTTGTTCCAGGCGGGCTGGCGCATCTCCAGCGAAGAACCGTTGACGCGCTCCACCGGCGCATAGCGATGGGTGAAGAAACCGGTCGCCTCGATCTCCAGCCGGTGTTCGGCGGCGGCCTTGGCGAGGATCTTGGCGGCGTCTCCGCTCAGCGTGATGCCATGCGCGGTGAAACTGGCATCGCTGCGGGCGATTTCGGTGCGGGCGCGGCGCGCCTCATGCCCGTTGACCCAGAGCTGGCGCGCGATCACCCCCTTGGTCGCATCGGCGACATAGATGTTGCGCTCACGATCAAACAGCGTCCAGCCGGTGACGACAGTGCCGCTGGTGATAAGCGGGCGGGCCTCTGGTGTGGCGCCCTGCCATGTCACCTTATGGCCGTTCTGTCCGCCATCCCTCGCGGTGAAGGCCAGCGGCGCGGCCAGAGCATAGGTGCCGCCATGGATCGTCACCACCACATCCTGAGTGGCATTGACGCCCCGCACCGCCGCCTGAGCGCGGGTCAGGCTGCGGAACGGCGCCTGCGCGCTGCCCGAGGCCTGATCGCTGCCGCCGGGCGCCACGAAAAACTCGACATGCGGGCGCTGGGGCGCGGCGGCCGAGGGGACCGCGACCATCAACAGCGCCGCGCCTGCCAGAAGCCCATGCACACGACCAACCATCGCATCTCTCTCCCGAGGCGCGCCCTGGGGGGCGGCGGCCTTGTCCCATTGCCGAATGTCCCGCAGGTGCTGGGGGATTCGTATATTTAGATATCAATTATAGTATTTGATATATCTATCACAATGGATCGCACAAGAAGGAAATCGCAAACGCGTGCAACGCGCAAGGCCTGCACCTCACCGCCCTGTCAGATCAAATTCCTCGCGCAGCAGATCGTTATGCGCGCCAATCGCCGGAGCCGCCGCCTGCGCCGCCGGGCGCGCACCATCGATGCGGATCGGGCTGCGGGTGGTGGTGACATCGACGCCATCGCGCCTCACCCTTCCCAGCATATCCAGCCGCTGGAAGGCATCATGCGAGAGCAGACCGGGCCAGTCCATCACCGGCGCGCACCAGATATCATGGGGCCTGAGCAGAGCCAGCCAGTGGTCGGTGGTCTCGCTGACCAGATGGCGCGCGATCATCAGCTTGATCGCCTCCCTTTGGGTGAAAGCGGCATCGGGCTCCTCGGCCAGTCGGGCCAGATCGGGCAGATCCAGCAAGGTCGCCAGCCTCGCCAGCGGCGTCATGGCCAGCGCCAGATGCCCGTCGCGCGTGGCATAGACGCCATAGGGCGCCGCCAGATAGGCATGGGCCCCATGGCTCGCATCGCGCTTCGGCAGGCGGCCATTGTCGTTGAGATGGGTCGTCAGCACCTCGAACTGGAAATCGACGATGGCCTCCAGCAGGCTGGTTTCCACGCGCGCGCCCTGCCCGCTGATGCCGCGCCTGACCAACGCCGCCAGAATGCCCTCGACCAGCGCATGGCCCGCCAGCATATCGGCCACCGCCAGCCCCACCGGCACCGGCCCGTGCCCCGCGCTGCCATTGAGCCACATCACGCCCGAGACCGCCTGCACCAGCAGGTCCTGCCCCGGCAGGCCCGCCCATGGCCCATCCTCGCCATAGCCGGAGATGGTGGCATGGATCAGGCGTGGATTGATCTGCCGCGCCGCCTGCCAGCCCACCCCGAGGCGGTCGGCCACGCCGGGGCGGAAGTTCTGGATCACCACATCGGCGCGGGCCATCAACTGGTGCACCGCCACCAGATCGGCGGGGTCTTTCAGATCGGCGGCAAAGCTCAGCTTGTCGCGGTTGATGGCGTGGAACAGGGTGGAATCCCCGCCCAGATCGGTGTCTGTCATATAGAGCGTGCGGCAGATGTCCCCGCCATCGGGCCGCTCGATCTTGATAACCCGCGCCCCCAGATCGCGCAGCCGCAAGGCCGCCGAGGGGCCCGAGAGAAACTGCGCCATATCGAGCACCAGCAGCCCTTCGAGCGGCATGGATGAGGGCGATGTCACAGGCTGGCCTCGAACAGGGCGTTGATGTCGCGGATGACGGCGGCCTCGTCCTCGCCCCGGCGCAGCGCCTGATTGATGCGGCAGGAGGCCTCATGCTGGAAGGCCATATAGCCGTCATGGCGCGGGCGCACCCATGCCGCATCCAGCGTGCGGCGTGTGGCGCGGTAGAAATCGAGAACCGGCGCATTCACCGCAGCATCACTCCACGCTGCGGCATGGCCCGGTTGCCCGCCCGCCTGCGCATAGAGGCCCTTCTGCACCTCTTCCCCCGCGACCCACAGTGCGAAATCCGCCGCCTGCGCTCCATGCGCCCCCAGCGCCGACACGGCGATACCCGTGCCCCCCAGTGAGGAGCCGCACGGGCCCTCAGCCCCCATCGCCGCCAGATCGGAAAAGGCCAGACGCGCGGGCCGGAACCCTTCGCGCGCATAGCTGACATAACCAAAGATGATCGGCGCCAGATCGATCCGCGCATCGCTTGCGGCCATGGCCTCCAGCACGGCGATCGGGTCCATATCGAGGCAGGCCGGATCGATCAGGCGATAGAGCTGCCCCAGCGCGCGCAAAGCGGCCTCCCCCCTTTCCGGCGCAAGCAACGGCACTCCGCTGTCCAAAGGCACCCCGCCCTGCAAGCCATAGAGCGTGAACAGGCTGAGCACCGAATGCGGCGGCAGCAACGGGCAGGCCACCCGCCCCTGCTCCGCCAGAGCCAGCACCCCGTCCCATGTGGTCGGCGCCACCGGCAGGCGCTCGGGCGCGCGGACCTGCACCTGCGCCGCCGCGTCGATCGGCAGGGCCCAGACCTGCCCGCCCCAGCGATAGCTTTCCAGCGACTGACCCAAAGCCCCCTGCGCAATGCCATCGAGCCGCGCCGGAGCGAAAGGCAGCAGGCATTGCTCGGCCACCACCTGCCCGACATGGGGGTGATCGATGACGATCAGATCATACTCGCGCGCCAGTTGCTGCACCGGATAGGTCTCGAAATCCTGCAGCGAGCGGCGCTCCCAGACGATCTCCATCTCGCCCTGCTGCTGCCAGACGCGCGATGCGGCCACCAGCGGATCGACCCCGCGCGGATGATCCCATGTCATGCCCTTGAGATGCACATATGTCTCCCTTGGCGAGGAAGCGAGTTGACTCGCCTGTCGCTCTCTCATAGTTGAACTGATATATCTTTTATCACATGTGATATACAAATGAAAATCTGTCCAGCCGGGAGCGGATGCTGTCTTATGCGTTTCCTTCCGGGCATGATGATCGCCCCAGCGTGGAGAGTTGAATGACCGACCTGTCCGGCAAGACCGCCCTTGTGACCGCCGCCGCCCAGGGCATCGGGCGCGCTTCCGTGGAGAAGCTGGCCGCCGCCGGTGCCCGCGTGATCGCCACCGATATCAATGAGGAGGCTCTTTCCGCCCTGGCCGGCCTCGCCCATGTGGAGCTCCGCAAGCTCGATGTGCTCGACGATGCGGCGGTGAAGGCGCTGGTGGCCGAGGTGGGCCGGATCGACATCCTGTTCAACTGCGCGGGCGTGGTGCATGGCGGCACCATTCTGGAGGCGAGCGAGGACGATCTCGATTTCGCCCAGGCGCTCAACGTCAAGGCGATGATCCGCACCATCCGCGCCGTGCTGCCCGGCATGGTGGAGCGCAAGGATGGCGCGATCATCAACATGTCCTCGGTCGCCTCGGCGGTGAAAGGCGTGCCCAACCGCTTCGTCTATTCGGTGACCAAATCGGCGGTGCTGGGGCTGACCAAATCGGTGGCCGCCGATTTCGTGGCGCATAACATCCGCTGCAATGCGATCTGCCCCGGCACGGTGGACACGCCCTCGCTTCAGGGCCGGCTGGGCGCGGGCGGCGATTATGATGCGACACGCGCCAATTTCGTCGCGCGCCAGCCCATCGGCCGCTTCGGCAGCGCCGAGGAAATCGCCGATCTGGTGGTCTATCTGGCGGGCGCCGGTTACACCACCGGGCAGGCCATCGCCATCGATGGCGGCTGGACAATCTGACCCTCAGCCCCGATCCTGATGGCCGAACCATGATGGAAGACCGCGTGACCGATACCCCAAAGCGCCCCACACTCTATGTCACGCGGCGCCTGCCCGAAGCGGTGGAGGCGCGGCTTTCAGCCGATTACGAGGTCTGTCTCAACACGGAGGACCACCCGCGCAGCCGCGCCGAACTGGCCGAGGCGCTGCAGAGTTTCGACGCAATCTGCCCGACGATCACTGACAGGATCGATGCCGACTTGCTGGGCCAGCCGGGCAACCGCGCCCGCCTGCTGGCCAATTTCGGCGCGGGGCTCGACCATATCGATCTGGTCGCCGCCAAAGCCGCCGGGATCGCCGTGACCAACACGCCCGACGCTCTGACCGATGCCACCGCCGACATCGCCATGCTGCTGATCATGATGGCCTGCCGCCGCGCGGGCGAAGGCGAGCGGCAGTTGCGCGCCGGTCAGTGGCCGGGCTGGCACCCCACCCATCTGCTAGGCCAGACCTTGACCGGCAAGGTGCTGGGGCTGGTCGGTTTCGGGCGGATCGCGCGTGCCACGGGCAAGCGCGCCGAGGCTTTCGGCGTGCGGGTGCTGCATCACAGCCGCCGCCCCTCGGGCGAACCGGGGCATGTCACGACGCTGGAGGAACTGGCAGAGCAGGCCGATATCCTCTCGCTGCATGTGCCGGGCGGGGCCGAGACGCGGCATTTGGTGGATGCCGATCTGCTCGCGCGGATGAAGCCGACTGCGGTGCTGGTCAACACGGCGCGCGGGCCGGTGGTGGATGAGGCGGCGCTGGCGCGGGCGCTGCGATCGGGCACCATCGCGGCGGCGGGGCTCGATGTCTATGAGCGCGAGCCGGTGGTCCATCCCGATCTGCTGGCTTGCGAGAATGCTGTACTGCTGCCGCATCTGGGCAGCGCGACAATCGAGACCCGCACCGCCATGGGCATGCAGGCGGCGGACAATCTGGACGCTTTCTTCGCCGGACGGGATCTGCCCAACCGTGCCGTCTGATCCCGTCACGCTGGCGCGCGCCGCCGGGGCGATCCGCGCGAAGCTGGGCGAAAGCCTGCTGGTGGTGGGGATCTGCGGCGCGCAAGGCAGCGGGAAATCCACGCTGAGCGAGGGTCTGGCCGCGCTGTTTCGCGGCGAAGGCGTGGCGACCGCTGTGCTGTCGATCGACGATCTCTATCATACGAAGGCGGTGCGCGAGGAGTTGGGGCGGACGGTCCATCCTCTGCTGGCCACGCGCGGGGTGCCGGGCACGCATGATGTGGCGCTGGGGCTCAAGCTGCTGGATGAGCTGGCGCAGGGGCGCCCTGCCCTGCTGCCGCGCTTCGACAAGGGGGTGGATGATCGCGCGCCGCTCGATCAATGGGAACATGCGCCTGCCGACACGCGCCTGCTGATACTGGAAGGCTGGTGCGTGGGGGCACGGCCGCAATCCGCTGCGGCGCTGGTCAATCCGGTCAACGCTCTGGAGCGTGATGAAGACCCCACCGGCGCTTGGCGGCGCCATGTCAACGATCAGCTCAGCGGCCCCTATCGCGCCCTGTTCGACCGGCTCGATGCGCTGATCCTGCTGGCCGCCCCCGGTTTCGAGGTGGTGCTGCGCTGGCGTATCGAGCAGGAGCAGGCCCTGCGCGCCAGGGGCCAGGGCATGAACGACACCCAGATCGCCCGCTTTATCCAGCATTACGAGCGGCTCACCCGCCATATCCTCGGCGACATGCCCCACGATGCCGATCTGACGCTGCCGCTGAATGAGGATCGCTCACTGCGCATCTGATATCTCTGATTGCCATATTGATCTTTTAATGTAGGGTGCAGCCATCAGTCCGGGAGAGAACGGCGATGGTTCACCTTTACGGCCGCGACTATGCGCGACGCGAGATCGCGCAGCACAGCGGCATGCTTTCGCAATTTGCAGGCGTGCGCCTGATGACCCTTGGCGACGGGGTGGAGCGCGGCATCCGCATGCTCGACTTCCGCACCGGCAGCGGGCTGCGCTTCACCGTGCTGGTCGATCGCGCGATGGATATCGCCGATTGCGAACACAACGCCCGCGCCATCGGCTGGAACTCGCCCGCCGGTTTCCGCCACCCCAGCCTGCATGAGTATGAGGGCGAAGGCGGGCTGGCATGGCTGCGCTCCTTCTCGGGCCTGCTGGTGACCTGCGGGCTCGATCACACGCTGTTTATGGATGAGGATGACGCGAGCCATTATGTCTATGGCCCGCGCAAGGTGGTGTCCTCCTCGCTGCATGGGCGGGTGGGCACGATCCCCGCGCGCCTCACCGGCTATGGCGAGCGCTGGGAGGGTGAGCGCTGCGTGCTTTGGGCTGAAGGGATCGTGCAGCAATCGACCGTCTTCGGCGAGGATCTGCATCTGATCCGCCGCATCGAGGCCGATGTCGGCGGCGATGAAATCCGCCTCTCCGACCGCGTGGTGAACCATGGTTTTTACCGCACGCCGCATATGTATTGCTATCATATCAATGTCGGCCACCCCGTGCTGGCGGAGGGTGCGCGTTACCTCGCCCCGGTGCGCGATGTGGTCTGGGCGGCGCATGAAGGGGCGGATTACCGGAGGCAAAACGCGGGCTATCGCACCCTGCCCGCCCCGCAGCGCAACTTCCACGAGCAGGTCTGGCAGCATGAGATGGGCGCCGATGCGCAAGGGCGCGTGCCCGTCGCGCTGATCAATGATGCGGCAGGGTTCGGCCTGATGGTCGAGACGCGCAAGGACCAGTTTCCCTGCCAGTATGAGTGGCAGAACCTGCAGGCGGGGCAATATGCGCTGGGCATCGAGCCCTCGACCAACCATGTGCTGGGCAAGCCCTTCGCCCGCCAGCGCGACGAGCTGATCTGGCTCGAACACGGCGAGGAGCGGCATTACGATACGCGCTTTATCGTGCTCGACGGCGGCGCGGCCATTGCGCAGGCCGAGGAGCGCATCCGCGCCATCGCCATCCAGCCCGCCGAGGATTTCCCCGAACCCTCGGGCAATTACCGCGCCATCGCAGGCCGCGAGGTGGCGGCATGAGCATCGCCGGGCGCACCATTCTCTACACCGGCGCGGCGGGCGGGCTCGGCCTGCCCACGGTGCTGCATTTCCTTGAGCAGGGCGCTCAAGTGGTGGTGGTCGACAACGACCCGGCCAAGATCGCCGCGCTGGAAGCGGCGGCTGCAGGCACCCATCGCGACAGGCTGACCGTGCTGGCATCGGATATGTCCGATCTGGCCCGCTTCCGCGCCGATATCGCGGGCGTCGGCCAGCGGCTTGGCGGCTACGATATCGTCATCAACAATGCCGCGATCTATCCTTCCAAACGCTTCGAAGATTATTCCATCGAAGAGCATCAACTCGTGCAGCGCATCAATGTCGATGCGGGGATTGTGGCGGTGCAGGTCGCCCTGCCCAGCATGCGCGCGCGGCAGTGGGGGCGTATCGTCAACATCGCCAGCGTCACCTTCTATGGCGGCTGGGCGCAGCTTTCGCCCTATGTCGCCTCCAAGGGCGCGCTGGTCGGGCTGACACGGGCCTGGGCGCGCGAGTTCGGGCCCGACGGCATCACCGTCAATGCCCTCTCGCCCGGCGCCTTCCCCACCGATGCCGAGAAGATCCACCCCGATCCTGAGGGCTACACCCGCCATGTGCTGAGCCATCAGGCCGTGCAGCGGCGCGGCACCCCGCGCGACATTTCCGCCGCGCTTTCCTTCCTCGCCTCCGACGAGGCGGGCTTCATCACCGGCCAGACGCTCAACGTCGATGGCGGCTGGATCATGCATTAAGAGGACACGATCTATCATGGGTATTCTGAGCGGCTATCGCGTCCTCGACTGCTCGATCGCCATGGCGGGGCCCTTTGCGGCGCAGCGGCTGGGCGATCTGGGCGCCGATGTGGTGAAGGTCGAGCCGACCACCGGCGAGTGGCAGCGTTATCGCGCGGCAGGCGGCGCGACGGGCCGGAAGATCAACACCTCCTTCCTCTCGCTCAACCGCAACAAGCGCTCGCTGGCGATCGATCTGAAGAGCGAGGACGGCAAGGCCGCGCTGCTCGAACTGGTGAAGAGCGCCGATGTCTTCATCCAGAACTACCGCCCCGGCGTCGCCAAACGGCTGGGGGTGGATTACGAGACGCTGAGCGCCATCAACCCCCGGCTGATCTATGTCTCCATGTCCGGCTATGGCGAGAGCGGGCCCTATGCCAAACGCCCGGGGCAGGATCTGATCCTGCAGGCCATGTCGGGTGCGATGCTCTCCACCGGGCGGGCCAGCGATCCGCCTGCTCCGGCAGGGCAATATCTGGCCGATGCGATCACCGCCTATAGCGCCTTCGAGGGCGCGCTGGCCGCGCTGCTTCACCGCGAGCGCACCGGCGAAGGGCAGTTGGTGGAGGTCAACATGCTCGACGCGCTGGTGACGATCCAGATGCAGGAACTCTCGGTCTTCACCGTGGGCGGCAAGCCGCAGACCCGCTCGGAGGAACCGCATGCCCATTGCTACATCCGCTCGCCCTATGGCGTGTTCGCCACGGCGGATGGCTATATCGCGCTGGCCTTTGCCAGCCTGCGCAAGCTGGGCGAACTGATCGGCGAGCCCAGTTTCGCCGCTATGGACGATGAGACCGATAGCTGGGCGCACCGCGACGCCATCTTCGCCCGCGTCCGCGAAAAGCTGCCCGCACGCAGCAGCGCGGAATGGCTGGCCCTGTTCGACAGCCACGATATCTGGTCGGGCAAGGTCTATGGCTATGAGGATGTGGTGGCCGATCCGCAGATCGCGCATAACGGCACCTTCGTGGAGTATGACCACCCCAGCGAGGGCCGCGTCAAAACCCCCGGCTTCCCGATCCGCTTTTCGAAAACGCCCTCCACGGTGGAGCGCGGCGCCCCCCCAGATCGGCGAGCACAGCCGCGAGGTGCTGAGCGAGGCGGGCTTCGACGACGCCACCATCAAGCGCCTGCTGGAGAGCGGCGTGGTCCGTCAGGAGGCATGAGATGAGCATTCTGTTCGAAATCGACGGCGCGGTCGCCACCATCACGCTCAACCGCCCGGAGAAGTTCAACGCCGCCACACCGGCCATGTCCAGGGCCATCGTGGAAGCGACACAGGAATGCGACCGCAACGATGATATACGCTGCGTCATCATCACCGGCGCGGGGCCCAAGGCCTTTTGCGCGGGATCGGATGTCGAGGCGCTGGACGATTACGCGACGCCCTGGGATTTCCGCAACCGCGTGGATTACTGCGATGCCATCCATAAGCTGCGCAAGCCGAGCATCGCGGCGGTCAATGGCCATGCGCTGGGCGGCGGACTGGAAACCGCGCTGAGCTGCGACATCCGCATCGCCTCGAGCAACGCCAAATTCGCCGCGCCCGAAATCAAGCTGGGCTGGATCGGCGGAGGCGGCATGGCGGCCTTTCTGGCGCATTCCATCGGCGCCTCCAATGCGGCGCTGATGCTGATGACCGGCGACCCCATCGATGCCCAACGCGCGCTGGGCTGGGGTCTGGTCAGTGAAGTGATCGAGCCCGATGCGCTGATGGACCGCGCGCGCGCTTTGGCCGAGACCATTGCCGCGCGCGCCCCCATCGCCGCCGAGACCGCCAAGCGCAATCTGACGGCAGCCTTCTCCATGCCGCTGGAGGAAGCCATGGCCTATGAGCGCGACCTGCAGACAATTTGCTTTACCACGCAGGATGCGCTGGAAGGCCGAGCGGCGTTCAAGGAAAAGCGCGCGCCGGTGTTTCGGCGCAAGTAAAGCGCGCCAACACAGAAAAGCCGGCACGGGATCGCTCCTGTGCCGGCTTTTTCTGTGCGCGAGGAAGGCGGAGCGCTGTCACGCCCCGCCCTCCCCGGTTCAGAACCGCATGCGCGCGCCAAAGGTGAAGCGCCGCCCCGTATCGCCATAGCTGAAGGTCTGGCTGGGCACGCTTGAGTAGGTGAACTCGCGCTCATCGGCCAGATTCAGCGCACTGGCCATCACGGTCAGATGCTTGTTCACATCATAGGCGAGGCTGGCGTCCAACTGGCCATAGGCCGCATAATAGAGCGGCAGACCATTGCGCCCATTGGCCGTTTCCAGATATTTGCTGCGCCACGTATAGGCCATGCGCGCCTGAAAACCGTATTTCTCGTAATAGCCGACAAGGCTGTAGGAATATTTGGAGAGCCCCTCCAGACCATAGCTCGTGCCGCTGACCTGGTTCTGATACTGGGCATTGCTGTCGACCAGCGTGAAGCTGCCCTGGAAGCCCAGCCCGCTGAAGATCCCCGGCAGGCGCGTGAAGGCCTGGCGATAGTTCAGCTCCAGCCCTTTCACCGCTGCGCCCTTGCCATTGGTCGGCTCGGTCACCTGGAAGGTCACCTGATCGACCTGCTGGGGCGTGGTGGTCTGCGCCACGAAGGAGTCGATGCTCTTGTAGAACAGCGCCAGCGACAGCAGCGAGGTCTTGTCGAAATACCACTCCAGCCCGGTCTCGACCTGCGAGGCGCGGAAGGGGTTGAGGTTGGGGTTGCCTCGGGTGATCTGCTCATTGCCCGGATTGGTCAGGATCGACTGGGCGGGCGACAGATCGGTCAGCGTCGGGCGCGTCATCACCCGCGAGCTTGAGAAGCGCGCGACCAGCTTGTCGGTCAGATCCAGCCGCAGGTTCAGCGAGGGCAGGAAATCATTGTAATGCCCCGCAAAGCCGAAAGGCACCACCGGCGAGAGGGTGATGATGTTCTGCCCGCCACCATTGGGCCGCGCGCTCAGGATCGTCTGCGCCGCGCCGGTCGAGGTGTAGCTGGTGTCCTCGAAACGCAGGCCGGTGTTGATGGCCAGCGGCATGCCCGCAAGCTGCGTCTTGAAGTCCATCATCAGGTAACCGATGTAGACATGCTCATCGACCACAGAGCTGGCCGCCGGGTTGAAGACCGGGCGCTGATAGCCGACGAAATTGGGATCGCTGCTCTTGAAGGCCTGCAGCGCCTGCACGAACTGGCGCGGATCATAGGTGATCCACTGGCGCGGAATGCTGCCATTGTAGCCGGAGAACCAGTCGTTCGGCGTGGTCTGGAACAGCGAGGCGGGCATCGGCACATAGACCGAACCGCCGCAGAAAGCGCATTGCGAGGCCGGGGGCTGCTGCAGCGTGTTGTTGGTCTTCTTGCGATCCTCACGCGCGGCGCCAAAGGACACCACAAAGCCGTTGCCCGGATCCCACACGCCGTCGAACTTGGCCTCCAGCGTCTGGTCCTTGATGTCGGAGCCGCCATCCGCCTCGTAATGCGCGCCGATGTGGTTCACATCGGTGGCGGCATTGGCGTAGTTGGGGTTCGACCAGGCCATGTTGAAGATCGGATTGCCGGTGCGGCTGTCCCATGACAGATCCATGCCGGTGCGGCGGAAGGTCGAGAAATAGCTGTCGGCCGCGCCCGTGCGGGTGGCCTGCGAGCGCGCCAGATCGGCGGTCAACTTCAGGTCGCCCTTGTGCCACTCCAGATTGCCGCCGATCAGATAGGTGGTGTTGTGCTGCACCGTGCTGCTGACGATCTCGTCCACCGTGCCGCCGGTAAAGCGCTGGGCCACCGCCGAGCCGTTCTGCACCACCTGATCGACCAGCGTGCCGCCGCTGAAATCGTAAGCGATCTGCGAGGTGTTATCCAGCTCGTTCAAACGCGTGTAGAAACCATCCAGCGTGAAGAGCAGCGTGTCGGTGGGCTTCCACTGCAAGGTCGCATTGGTCCCCACCCGCTTCTTGGTGGTGAAGACATAGGTCGGCGACATGTTGGACGGCATCGTCACATTGGTGAAAGGCGCCACATTGGGGCCGACGCGGCCATTGTAATAGCTGTCGGTGCTGCTGTGGGTGACCCAGCCCGCGCCGATGTCGAATTCGTCGGTGCGGATCTTGCGGTCCTCGTAGGAGGCGACCACCGCCAGACCCAGCGTGCCTTCGGCATTGTGCCAGCTCACCACGCCCGAGAGCGAAGGGCCCCAGTTCTTGGCGAGTTGCTGGTCCTGCGCCTGACCGGAGAGCGCCAGCGTAAAGGGCTTGAGTTCGAGCGGGCGGATCGAGCGGATGTTGACCGTCGCGCCGATGCTGGCGCCGTTCAGCTTGGCCATCGGGCTCTTGTAGACATCCGCCCCGGCGATCAGCTCGGAGGGCAGTTCGTCAAAGCTGAATTCGCGGCCGACATTCTCGGTCGCCAGCGTGCGGCCGTTGAGCGTCACCACGTTGAACTGGGGCCCAAGCCCGCGCACCGAGATGAAATTGCCGTCGCCATGGCTGCGATCGATGGTGACACCGGTGATGCGCTGGAGCGATTCCGCGACATTGCTTTCCGGCAGCTTGCCCAGATCCTCGGTGGCGATGGAATCGACGATGTTCACGGCCTTGCGCTTGATATCGATGGCGGCCTGCTGCGATTTGCGCAGGCCGGTCACGATGATCTCCTGCTGGCCGCTGGCGGTGCTGGCATCGCCGGGCGGAGGAGCGCCCTGCGGCGCCTGTTGCGCGAAGGCGGGGCCGGCCATCAAGGCTGACAAACCCACACCCATTGCGAAGCGACTGAACCTACCCTTCATCCCCGGTCCTTCCCCATTTCCCATATCGCGTTTTTAAGATTTCACGATTCATTATTGATATATCAATTGCACCTCTTGGAATGTCTTTCAAGAGGGTTTTTTGATACCGGGGCCGTGGGTGCTCCGGTCATCGCCCCGGTGCAGAGGCACGGACATTGAGCATGCAGAAGCAGTGGCTTACCCAGCCATCTTATCGGAACAGCACATGGCGTATGGCGACATGCGCCCGGAAACGGGTTTCAGTGCACCGAACGGATCGGCAGCACGAAACAGCTTCCGGCAAAAACGAAGGCGATCGCCGAGACGAAGAGAGCCCGGTAATCGCCCCCCGTCACATGCAGCAGCCATGCCGACCACACCGGGCTGAGGATCTGGGGGATGTTGACCGCCGTGGTCAGAATGCCCAGATCCTTGCCGGTCGCCTCACCGCGTCCTTGCGGCAGCACCTGGGTCATCAGCGCCATATCCACCGACATAAAGGCGCCGTAACCGATGCCCATCAGCGCGGCATAGCCCATCATCCCCGGCACGCTGGCCATCACCAGCGGCACGATCAGCGCCAGCCCCATGATGATGCTGGAGAGGAAGACGAAAGGCTTGCGCCGCCCCACCCGGTCCGAAGCGAAACCCGACCCAAAGGCCGAAAGCACCAGCGCGACAAAGGTGATCGTCGAGAGCGTGGCAATGGTGCGGTTCGAGGCGGACACCGAGAGGTGAATGTAATCCTGCAGAATATAGAGCAGATAGGTGACGATCCCCTGATAGCCCATATAGATCGTGAAGCGGCCCAGAAAGGCCCAGGCAAAATCGGGATGCTCACGCGGGCTGACCCAGAAACCGGCGAGAAAAGCGCCGGGCCGGAACGGCTCTGGCGGCGCGGCTGAAACCGGCGGCTCGGGGTTGAGGAGGATGAAGGCAAGGCACACCAGCACGATGCCCGCCGCCAGCACGCCATAGGCCAGCGTCATGTCATAGGCCAGATAGCCGCCCAGCACGATGCCCGCCGTGCCCCCCGCCGTCATCCCCGCGCCGACAAAGCCCGAGGCGGTGCCGCGCTGTTCGGCGGGGAAACGGTCGGCCACGATGGTCGTGACGGCGGCCTGCATGGAATTGAGCGCGACGGTCGCCCCCACCCAGACCATGGTGATCGGCCACAGGCTGGTCATGCGCGCGGTGAGGAACAGGCAGATGCCGCCCACCACCGATCCCAGCACGATCCATGGCGTGCGCCGCCCGAACCGCCCTGATGTGCGGTCCGACAGCGCCCCGGCGATCGGCGTGGTCAGCGTCGAGAAGACCGAGGTGACGGCAAAGACCATCGCCAGATTGCCCGCCTTATGCGCGTGATCCAGCGCCTCGATCTGGTTGGGCAGCAGCACCGAGAGCACCGCGCAATAGAGCGCCAGCAGCACGAAGAACACGGCAGACAACGACAGCAACAGCCGCCACGGCCGCCCCTGCCCCGCCACCAGCGCGGGCGCGATGGCCAGATCGCTCACAGCACGCCTGTCAGACGATGTTGCGGCGGCGCATCGCCAAGGGCGCTACGTTCCAGCACCTCGGGGCGGCGCCATGCTGCGCGGGCCTCCTCGCTCAGCACCAGACCGTGGCCCGGCGCTTGCGAACCATGAATGAAGCCATCGCGGATCTCATAGGGCTGCTCCACCAGATGCTCGAAGTTCTGATAGCTGTACTCCAGCCATTCGACTTCGGGCAGCGCCAGCGCCATGTTCACCCCCACCTCCAGAAAGGTGTTGCCCAGCGTGACCGGCACGCCCAGCTCTGCCGCGAACCAGCCGATGCGCATCACATCGGTGACATGGCCATGGACGTTGAGCATATCCGCCCCGCCCGCCTGAAGCAGCGCGCGCTTGCCCGAAACATCGAGATATTCGCCCGAATTGATCAGCGTCTCGCCCGCCGTGCCGCGCAGCAAGCGCAGCCCGTCGATGTCGCTGCGCAGAATGGGGTCCTCCATCCAGAAGATCGGATGGCCCGCGCGACGGAACAGCTCAAGATTGGCGATGGTCTGCTTGGGCGACCAGGCTTCATTGGCGTCGATCATCACCGTGCGGTCAGGGCCGACAGCCTTCGCCAGCAGATCGAGGCGGTGCAGGTCGCGTTCCACCTCGGCATGGCCGACCTTGATCTTGAAGGCGGTAAAACCCTCCGAGGCGGCATGGGCGAAGAGCGCCTGAAAGGCATCGTCAGCCAGATGGAAGTCCAGCCCGCTGGCATAGGCGCGCACCTTCGAACGCCGCCCGCCCAGCAATTGCCACAAGGGCAGGCCCACCTGCTTGGCAAACAGATCCCACACCGCATGCTGCAGCGCTTCCTCGACAGGAATGCCGCTGCGGCGCTGGTTGCCACCGCGCGGGCGGGCGACGCGATGGGCCAGCGCCCCAGGCTCCTGCCCGTCCAGACCGGGCCAGATTTCCACCGCGAAAATGCGTATCAGCTCGGCCTCATCGGGCAGCGGCGCGAAGAGCGACTGCATGAAACCCAGGCCCACCCGCCCTGCCCCGTCGATCAATTCCAGCGCGGCGAGATGGACATCGTCCGTCCGCACCTGGCTGTCACCGATCACGCGGTCCCGCGCGAATTGAAATCGAGTGATACGGAAGTCGACGATCGCCATTTTCACCGCTACTATTGATCCAGAGTGACGTTTTGAGATATCAGTGCGCAAGGATAGATATGGCAGACAAACAAACTTGGCAAGCTGGAAAGGATGACAGCGATGAGACCGCGAGCCTCGTGGGCAAGCGGCTCAGCGATGTCGCCTACAGCGCGATCCTTGAAGGATTGTTCGAAAAGCGCGTGCCCGCGGGGGCTTTCGTGTCGCAGAACGATCTGGTGAAGCTGCTGGGCATTCCGGTGCAGCCGCTGCGCGATGCGCTGCGCGTGCTGGAGGCCGAGGGCGTGCTGACGATCCATCCACGTTCGGGCATCCAGTTCCTCAAGCCCGATCTGGAGCTGGCGCGCAGCACCTATCAGTTCCGCACCATCATCGAGCGTTCCGCCGCGCGCGCCTTTGCCGAGGCGGGGGATGCCAATGAGATCGCCACGCTGATCGCGGACCACAAGGCGCTGATCGAGCATATGGAAACGCACGGTTTTTCGGCCGACATGCCCGACCGGGTGGATGCGCTGGACCACCGCCTGCATGCTTCGATGATTGCCACTTTGCGCAATCCGCTGGTCGAGACGACCTCGCGCCGGTTGAAGAATTACGTGACGCTGATCCGTCTGGAGCGGCTGATCACCCAGCCTGTCGCGCTGCGCACGCTGCGCGAACATCTCGAAATCCTGGAAGCCTGCGCCGACCGCGACGCCGACCGTGCCGAGGCGGCTCTCAACCAGCACTTCCAGGCCGCCTTGCAACGCATCTTGGGAATGTTCTGACCTATGGGGATTATCGATTCGCATCAGCACTTTTGGCAGCTCGATAATCCCGGTCACCAATGGCCCGATGCCGACTGGCCGCGCATCCATCGCGATTTTGGTCCCGATGATCTGCGGGCGACGGCACAGGGCTGCGAACTGGCGGGCACGGTGCTGGTGCAATCCCAGCCCGACGACCGCGACACCGACTGGATGCTCGCCCTTGCCCGCGACGAGCCGCTGATCAAGGCGGTCGTGGGCTGGGTCGATATGGCCGCGCCCCATGCGCCACAGCGGATCAAGCATCTGGCCACCCATGACAAATTGCGCGGCATGCGCCCCATGCTGCAGGGCATGGAGGATGCAGCATGGATTTTAAGCGACACCGTCGCCCCCGCCATCGAAAGCATGATCACCCATGGCCTGCGGTTCGACGCGTTGATCCAGCCGCGCCATCTGCCGGTGATCGCGCAGTTGGCGCAACGCTGGCCGGAGCTGCGAATCGTCATCGATCACGCCGCCAAGCCGCATGCTGCCACCGGCACCCTCGATCCATGGCGCGCCGATATCGCCCAGCTTGCCGCCAATCCGGCGATCTTCTGCAAACTCTCGGGCCTGCGTACCGAGCAGGCACCCGGCCAGAGCGCCGAGGCGCTGCGCCCCTATGTGCAGCATCTGGTCTCCTGCTTTGGCGACCGGCTGATGTGGGGCAGCGACTGGCCCGTGCTGCTGCATGCGGGCGACAGCTATGCCGACTGGATCGCCGATGCGCTGCGCCTTGCCGCACCGCTCGATGCTGCGCAGCACGCCAGCCTGATGCGCGGCGCCGCGACTCGCTTCTACGACCTCTGACGACAGGATCGCGCCATGACCCAACGCCTTTGCCTCGCCCTCGACCTGGTCGATGATGCCGCGCTGATCGCCGAATACGAACGCTGGCACCAGCCCGGCGTCACACCGTCCGAGATCATCGCCTCGCACCGCGTGGCCGGGATCACGCAGATGGAGATCTATCGCGCAGGCAACCGCATGTTCATGCTGATCGAGGCCGACGACAGCTTCTCCGAGGCCGCCAAGGCCGCAAGCGACGCCGCCGATCCGCATGTGCAGGCCTGGGGCAAACTGATGAAGCGCTTCCAGCAGCCGGTACCCGCTGCAGGGCCCGACGGTACATGGATACCCGCCCAGCGCATCTTCCGCCTGAGCGATCACCCATGATCATCTCCTCGACGCTCGACTTTCGCGATGCCGCGCGGCGCCGCCTGCCGCCCTTTCTGTTCCACTATGCCGATGGCGGCGCCTATGCCGAGGAGACGCTGCGCCGCAATGTTGCCGACCTGAGCGACATCGCCCTGCGCCAGCGCGTGCTGCGCAACATGGAGGATATCACCCTCTCGACCAGCCTGTTCGGCGCGGCGATGCCTCTGCCCGTGGTGCTGGGGCCCATCGGCATCGGCGGCATGTTTCGCCGCCGCGGAGAAATTCAGGCCGCCCGCGCCGCGCATCGCGCCGGGCTGCCCTTCACGCTCTCCACCGTGTCGATCTGCTCGCTGACCGAGGTGACCAAGGCCGCGCCGGGGCCCAACTGGTTCCAGCTTTATGTGATCCGCGACCGGTCCTTTATGCGCGATCTGCTGGCCACCGCGCGCGAACAGGGGGCCAAGGCGCTAGTCTTCACCGTCGACATGCCCGTGCCCGGCGCGCGCTATCGCGATGCCCATTCCGGCATGTCCGGCCCTTATGCCCCCGCGCGGCGGGTGATGCAGGCGGTGACTCATCCGCGCTGGGCGTGGGATGTGGGGCTCAACGGGCGACCGCATCGGCTGGGCAATCTGGAGCCGGTGCTGGGCAAGGCCAGCGGGCTCAATGACTATATCGGCTGGCTGGGGAGCAATTTCGATCCCTCGATCGCGTGGCAAGATCTCGACTGGATCCGCTCGGAATGGGATGGGCCGCTGATCATCAAGGGCATTCTCGATCCCGAAGATGCGCGCGAGGCCGCAGCCATCGGCGCGGATGGCATCGTGGTCTCCAACCATGGCGGGCGTCAACTCGACGGTGTGCTGTCCTCGGCGCGCGCCCTGCCCGCGATTGCCGATGCGGTGCGCGACAGGCTGACAGTGCTGGCCGATTCCGGGGTCCGATCGGGGCTGGATGTGGTGCGGATGCTGGCGCTGGGCGCGCAGGGCGTGCTGCTGGGACGGGCGTGGCTCTATGCCATGGCGGCGGGCGGCGAGGCCGGGGTGACCCAGTTGCTCACCCTGATCGAGAAGGAAATGCGCGTGGCCATGACCCTGACCGGCGCGCGCAGCATCGGCGAGATCGACCGCTCGATTCTGGCGTGACGCAAATGTACGGCGCCGTGGCGCCTGACCGCATGGCCATAGGCTGGCGGAACAATCTTGATAGTCCCGACTGATCTATCATTGATGGATAAAGAAATATCAGATAGGTCAAATTCCAGACATCTGAAGGCGGGAGAAAAGCGTGGATCAGTCAAGGCAGCAGCACAGCACGATTCGCCCCGGCCGGCTTGCCTCATCGCCATTCCCTCTCGCCACCATCCGCGAAGGCCGCCGCGCATGACCCTCATGTCCCCCGACGCTGCCGCGATCAAACGCGCGCTGGCCGCCGCCCCTTTCGGCTTTGGCGCCTCGGGGCTGGGCAATCTTTACAAGGCCATCGATGAGGCGGCATCGCGCGCCACGCTCGATGCCGCATGGGCGGAGGGCGTACGCTATTACGACACCGCGCCCTTCTACGGCTTCGGCCTGGCCGAAAGGCGCATGGGTGACGGGCTGCGCGAACGCGACCGGGGCGACTTCATCCTCTCCACCAAGGTCGGCCGTTTGCTGCAGCCCATCGCGCGGGCCTCCGAAAGGCACGGCTTTGTCTCGCCCATGCCCTTCGAGCCACTGTTCGATTACAGCTACGATGGCGTGATGCGCTCCTTCGAGCACAGCATCCAGCGGCTTGGCCTGAGCCGCATCGACATCCTCTATATGCATGACATCGGCGCCTACACCCATGGCGATGCCAATCCCGCGCTGTTCGATACAGCCATGGAGGGCGGCTATCGCGCGCTCGACGAGCTGCGCGGCGGCGGACAGGTCGGCGCCATTGGCCTTGGCGTCAATGAGGTGGCAGTCTGTGAAGCCAGCTTCGCCCATGCCGACTTCGACCTGTTCATGCTGGCCGGGCGCTACAGCCTGCTCGACCAGTCACCGCTCGACGGCTTCTTCGATGCCTGTTTGAAGCGAGGCACCGGCATCGTCGCGGCGGGCGTGTTCAATTCGGGCATTCTGGCAACCGGCACGCGCGGCGGCGGCACACCGCATTACGACTATCAACCCGCCTCGCCCGAGATTCTGGAACGCACCCGCCGGATCGAGGCCATCTGCGACGCCCATAACGTCCCCCTGCCCGCCGCCGCGCTGCAATTCGCCGGCGCTCACCCCGCCGTGGTGACCAGCGTGATCGGCACTGCCAGCCCGGCGCGGATGCACGATACCGGGCGGCTGGCGACGTATCCCATTCCCGCCGCCTTCTGGCAGGATCTGCGCGATCAGGCGATCATCCGCAGCGATGCGCCGGTCCCGGCTGGTCGATCATGCCCGGAGTTCACCCATGACCACCATCCTTGATGCCGCGGCGCTTGCCGCTCCCCTGGTCGGCAGGGTCTGGCGCCCGGACCGACAGGGCCCCAGCCTTGTCCATCTGCGCAACGGCCACCTGTTCGATGTGACCAACCAGCAGGCCCCCACCATGCGCGACCTGCTGGAACGGGACGATCCCGTCGCATGGCTGGCGGCCCAGACCGGCGAAGACCTCGGCCCGCTGGAGGCCATCGCCGCCAACAGCCGCGAGGCCGGGCGCAGCCCAGATCACCCATGGCTGCTGGCCCCCTGCGACCTGCAGGCGATCAAGGCCTGCGGCGTCACCTTCGCCCGCAGCATGATCGAGCGCGTGATCGAGGAACGCGCGGCAGGCGACCCCGCCCGCGCCGAGCAGATCCGCACCAGCATCGCCGCCATCATCGGCGACAGCATTGCCGCGCTGGTCCCCGGCTCGGCGGAGGCGGCGCATTCAAAAGCGCGCTTCAGCAACAGGGCCTGTGGTCGCAATATCTCGAGGTCGGCATCGGCCCGGATGCCGAGGTCTTTACCAAATCGCAGCCCATGTCGGCGGTCGGCTGGGGTGCGTCGGTGGGCATTCTGGCCGCCTCGCAATGGAACAACCCCGAGCCCGAGATTGTGCTGGCGGTCGACAGCAAGGGGCGCGTGCGCGGCGTCACCTTGGGCAATGACGTCAATCTGCGCGATATCGAAGGCCGCTCGGCGCTGCTGCTGGGCAAGGCCAAGGACAACAACGCCTCCTGCGCGATCGGGCCCTTTATCCGCCTGTTCGATGCGACATTCGGCATGGATCAGGTCCGGCAGGCGAAACTCTCGCTCTCGATCGAGGGTGAAGATGGCTACCTTCTGCAAGGCGAAAGCCGGATGGACGAGATCAGCCGCGACCCGCTCGACCTTGTGGCGCAGGCGCGCAACGCCAACCATTTCTACCCCGATGGCTTCATGCTCTTCACCGGCACGCTGTTCGCCCCCGTGGAGGACCGCGACGAGCCGGGCCAAGGCTTCACGCATAAGGTCGGCGATGTGGTGCGGATCGGCGCGGCGGGCATCGGCACGCTTGAAAACCGCGTCGCGCTCTGCTCCGATTGCCCGCCATGGTCCTTTGGCGTGGCCGATCTGATGCGCAATCTGGCCCGGCGCGGCCTGCTTTAAACCTTTCCCAGCCCTCAACGTTCAAGGAAACCCAAGCGATGAAACTCTGCCGCTATGGCCCGGTCGGCCAGGAAAAGCCCGGTCTGGTCGATGCCCAAGGCCGCATCCGCGACCTCTCCGCCCATATCGCCGACCTCACCGGTGCCGAGATCGGCGCCGAGGGCCTCGCGAAACTGGCCGCCATCGATCCGGCCTCGCTGCCGCTGGCCGAGGGTGAGCCGCGTTACGGCGTGCCGGTCAAGGGCGTGGGCAAGTTCATCGCCATCGGCCTCAACTATGCCGACCATGCCGCCGAATCGAACCTGCCGATCCCCGAGGAGCCGGTGGTCTTCAACAAATGGGTCAACTGCCTGCAGGGCGCCAACGATCCGGTGACGATCCCGCGCGATTCGCTCAAGACCGACTGGGAGGTCGAGCTGGGCGTGGTGATCGGCAAGCGCGCCAGCTATGTCGAGCTGGATGAGGCGCTCGACTATGTGGCGGGCTATTGCACCATCAACGACGTCTCCGAACGCGCCTGGCAGACCGAGCGCGGCGGCACCTGGGACAAGGGCAAGGGCTTCCCCACCTTCGGGCCCGTCGGCCCCTGGCTGGTCACCGCCGATGAGGTGGGCGATCCGCAGGACCTCTCCATGTGGCTCGACGTCAATGGCAAGCGGGTGCAGAACGGTTCGACCAAGACGATGATCTTCTCGGTGGCCGAGATCGTCGCCTATTGCTCGCAGTTCACCACGCTGGAGCCAGGCGACATCATCACCACCGGCACCCCGCCGGGCGTGGGTCTGGGCCAGAAGCCCGAGCCCTGGTATCTCAAAGCCGGTGACGTGGTGACGCTGGGCATCGAGAAGCTGGGCGAGCAGCGGCAGGATTTCGTCGCATGGTCGCGCGATTGAGCTTTTCGACATCGTGAAAGGAAGAACCCGGCAAGGCGCGTCCCTGCCGGGTTTTTCATGCCGCCCCGGATCGATGCTCAGGCTGGATCGATCCTTGCCATCTCGGATTTGGTGAAAGGCGCCGGATGGGTCTAGCCTGCCCGACAAGAGCGGCCCCGTGCAGGACCGCATCCCCCCGGAGAGGACAAATCCATGCCCCTATCCCGACGATCGATGCTGGCCGCGACAGGCGGTTTCGCCATGAGCAGCGCCTTGCCCGGCATCCTCAAGGCAGCAGGCGATCCCGCCTCACCGATCCAGATGCTCGACCCGAGCTTTGCCGCGCTGATCGATGAGAAGGTGCCAAGGAAACTCGGTGGCGACTTCCTCTGGGCCGAGGGGCCGGTGTGGCTGCCCGCGCAAAAATCGCTGATCTTCAGCGACATCAAGAATAACCGTATGATCCGCTGGGACCAGACCACCGGCGGCATCTCGGATTTCCGCAAGCCGGCCGACAATGCCAATGGCAACACCATCGACCGGCAGGGCCGCCTCGTCACCTGCCAGCACCGCACCGCCAGCATCACCCGCACCGAGCCGGACGGCACCATCACCACGCTGGCCAGCAGTTTCGAGGGGCAGCGCTTCAACAGCCCCAACGATATCGTCTGCAAATCGGACGGCTCGATCTGGTTCACCGATCCCGCCTTCGGCCCCACCCCCTCCGAGGGCATGCAGCCGCCGGTCACCACCGGGCGGATCTATCGCCTCGATCCGCGGACGCAGGCCGTTACCATGCTGATGGGCGATATTCCGGGGCCCAACGGGCTGGTCTTCTCGCCCAATGAAAGCGCGCTTTATGTGGTGGAGGCGCGCGCCCAGCCGCATCGCCTGCTGGTGCGCTATGATGTGGTGAAGGGCGGCACCGCCATCGCCAACCGGCAGGTCATCTTCGACTGCGGCGCCGGGCTGGCCGATGGTTTCCGCGTCGATACGCAGGGCAATCTGTGGTGCGGCTGGGGCGGCGGCACGGGGCTGGATGGCGTCGCGATCATCAACCCCGCAAAGGGCAAGATGATCGGGCACATCGCCCTGCCCGAACGCTGCGCCAATCTGGCCTTTGGCGGGCCGGACCGCCGGCTGCTGTTGATGGCAGCCAGCACCTCGCTCTATGGCTTGCGGGTGAAGGCGCAGGGCATCGCCGGGCGGTAAAACGCCACAGGGGCGGCGCCTTGTGAAGGCGCCGCCCCAGTGCGGATCATCAGCCCAAACGGATCGAAAGTTCGACCTCATCCGAGAAGGGCAGCGAGAGATAGCCCTCCGCGCCACGCACCTTGGCGAGATAGGGCGGGCAATGATCGGCATTGTCGGCGATGATCAGCGCGCCGGGGCGCAACACCGGCTCGACCAGCGCCAGAATGTCGAGATAGAGCCCCTTGGCCCCGTCGAGCAGCAGCAGATCGACCGCAGCGGGCAGATCGTGCGCCAGCGTTTCCAGCGCATCACCCTCGCGGAACTCGACCAGATCGGCAAGGCCGCCATCGGCCAGATGCTGGCGGGCGCGGGCCACCTTGGAGGCCTCGAACTCGCTGGTGATCAGCCGCCCGCCGCCATTGTCGCGCAGCGCCGAGGCCAGGCACAGCGTCGAGAGGCCAAAGGAGGTGCCGAACTCGACAATGGTGCTGGCCCTGGTCGAACGCGCCAGCATGTAGAGCAGATTGCCCGTCTCACGCGAGACGGCCAGCGGCAGGTTCTTCAGGCGGGCATAGAAATCGGCATAGTCGGTGCGGCTCTGCATCAACGCGCTGCGTTCGGGCGCGCTCAGGCCATTCCAATAGGCCGCGACCTCGGGATCGGAGCCAGGGTGGGCCTCCTTGTCCACGGCGAACAGCAGGTCGAGCAGAGGGGCAACGGGGGCAGTCGTCAGGGTCGTCATCAGGGGGTTCCCATCATGGTTGTTGTGATGGGTGGAGAATACGACTACTTCGTCAGCTTCGCTAATCGCATTGGCCGCAGAGCCCCCGGAGAGACGATGGCAGACCGCCGAAAACCGCAAGTTTCCTCGCGAAAAGACCCTCAGCAGGCGCGCTCCAGCGATCTGGTTTCGGCCGTGCTGGACGGCGCTGTTCAGGTTTTGCGCAAGGAGGGCGCACAGCGTTTCACCACCGCCAGAGTCGCCGAGCGCGCCGGGGTCAGCGTCGGTTCGATCTACCAGTATTTCCCCAACAAGGCCGCGATCCTGTTCCGCGTGCAGGCCGAGGAATGGCGCCGCACCAGCGCCATGCTGGGCAATATCCTCAGCGACAAAAGCCGCGACACGCAGGCCCGGCTGCGCGATCTGGTGAGCGCCTTCATCCGCTCCGAATGCGAGGAGGCCGAGGTGCGCCTCGCGCTGGCCGATGCCGCGCCGCTCTATCGCGACGCCCCGGAGGCCGGGGAGGCTCGCGCCGAGGGATCGCGCCTGTTTCACGCCTTTATCGACGAGGCGCTGCCCCTGACGCCCCCGAAGCAGCGGGCGATGGTGGCGGATCTGATCGAACGCACCCTGTCCGGCGTCGGCAGCAGCTATTCCGAGGAGCTCAGAACCGACGAGGAGATCGAGCATTATTCGGCAGCGCTGGCCGACATGCTCTGCGCCTATCTCGTCAGGCTGGAGCGGCCATCTTAAAAAAATGTGCGGGCCATGTCACAGGCGGCACGGCCCGATCGTCATGAGGTCAGCTTGAACGAAAGGACCACCCTCATGCCCCCCCGCACCAATCCCTACACCGCCGCCCCCGAACTGATGAAGGCCTGGTATGCAATCTCGATCCAGATCGGCAACAGCGGGCTGGAGCACTCGCTGCTAGAACTGGTGAAGATCCGCGCCTCGCAGATCAACGGCTGCGCCAATTGCCTCAACATGCACACGTCCGACGCGCGCAAGGCGGGCGAGACCGAGCAGCGCCTCCATCTGCTGGCGGCCTGGCATGAGGCCCCCTGCTACACCCCGCGCGAACGCGCCGCGCTGGACTGGACCGACCATCTGACGCAAATTGCCACCATGCGCGCGCCCGAAGCCACCTATGCCGCCCTGACCGAGCAGTTCTCGCCCGAGGAACAGGTGCAACTGACCCTCGCCATCAATGTCATCAACGGCTGGAACCGTCTGGCAGTGGGCTTCAACCTCTATGCCCCGGAGCTGGGGTGGCACTGATCGACGACAGTTTCGATGCGCATCGGCCCATGCTGATGCGCACCGCCTACCGCATGCTCGGCTCGCTCAGCGATGCCGAGGATGTGGTGCAGGAGGCCTTTCTGCGCTGGGCCGGAGCGGACCGCGACAGCGTGGCGGTGCCCGGCGCCTTTCTGCGGCGGATCGTCACGCGGCTGTGCCTCGATCATCTGAAATCGGCGCGGGTGCGGCGCGAGACCTACACCGGCCCGTGGCTGCCCGATCCGCTGGTGGAGGATGAGCCGGTGGAGGATGTCACCCTGCCACTGATGCTGGCGCTGGAACGGCTGTCGCCTCTGGAGCGCGCGGCCTTTCTGCTTCACGATGTCTTCGGCGAGAGCTTCGAGTCCATCGCCGAGGCCATCGACCGCGATCCCGCCGCCTGCCGCCAACTGGCCGCAAGGGCACGGGGCCATGTGCGCAGCGAACGCCCCCGCTATGCCGTCGACCGCAACCACGGCATGGACATCGCCGAGGCCTTCTTTCAGGCCTCGCGCGGCGAGGGTGTCGGGGCGCTCAGCGCGCTGCTGGCGCAGGAGGTGCATTTCCACAGCGACGGCGGCGGCAAGCGCCCCGCCGCCGGGCGGGTGCTCCATGGGCTGGAGGAGGTGCTGCGCGCCCATGCCGCCATCGCGCGGCTGCGTACGGCGCCTTCGCAATTTGTGCGCCATGCTTTCGTCAACGGCCTGCCCGGCTTTGTGACGCGTGAGGCCGACGGGCTGCTTCAGACCACGGCGCTGCTGATCGAGGACGGGCTGATCCGCGCCATCTATGTCATGCGCAACCCCGACAAGCTGGGGCATCTGTCCTGACGGCAGGCCTGCGGGCGACTGTCATCGGCGCTTCACGGTTCTCGACTAGCTCCTTCGCGACTCCAGACGGAGTGCAACAGGGGGCAAAGCCGTGTCAGGGCCACAGCAGACATGCCCGCCTCCTTCGGGGAGCGCGGCACAGTGAACGAGATCACCTCGATCGCGATGGGGCAGCATGCCGAGCGCGATGACGCCGATCTGCATCAGGCGCTGCTGCAGTTCGTCGGCGGGCGGCTGCGGCATCATGCCGATGGCGAGGACATCGTTCAGGAAACCTGGCTGCGGCTCTATGACTACCGCCAGAAGCGCAGCGTCGCCAATGTCGGGGCCTTTTGCTTCAAGGTGGCGCGCAATCTGGTCCATGACTATTTCCGCGCCCGCCGCGCCATGCCCGAGGCGCAGGAGGTCACCGAGGAGATCGCCTGCCCCCAGCCCCGCATCGAGACCGTGCTGGATTACCGCCAGCGCGTGGAAATTCTGGTTGGCGCGCTACGGATCATGCCGCCGCTGCGGCGCGAGGTCTTTCTGCGCCGCCGCCTCGACGGCATCGCCAGCCAGACCATCGCCGAGGATCTGGGGCTGAGCGTGGCGGCCATCGAGAAGCATTGCACCCGCGCCCTTGCCGATCTGCGCGCCGCTCTGGAAAAGCGCGGCCTGCCGGGGGGAGCCCGGCCATGAGCAAAAGCGCCATCATGCCCCGTCCCCACATGCAAAGCGCAGACGCCACGCTGAACGATCCCGCTCTGGGCGAGGCGCTGGCGCAGGCCGCCGCGTTCGGGCGCCTGTCCAACGAGGATATCCGGGCGATGCGCGAAACGCGCCGCCGCAAGCTGGCCGCCGGGGTGAGTGCCGCGCTCGCTCTGGCCGTGGGTGTCGGCGTCTGGCAGCAGGGCGGGATCCTGCCCGAAGCGCCTCCGACCGAGCATTATGAAACACAGCGTGGGCAGAAGCTCAGCGTCCATCTGGCCGATGGTTCGACCTTGCAACTCGATGGCGCGACCAGCCTCGACGTCACGCTGGGCAAGGACCAGCGCCATGCCGTGCTGCAAAAGGGCGAGGCCTATTTCGACATCGCCCATCAGCCCACGCGCCCCTTCACCGTCGAGGCGGGCGGATCGCGCACGCAGGTGCTGGGCACCGCCTTCGACATCGATCTGGCGCATCGCGAGGTGAAGCTGGCGGTCTATCGCGGCGCGGTGCGCTTCGGCAATCGGGCCACCGATCAGGGCGTGACGGTGCGCGCGGGCTGGCGCTCGCGCCTCGCCAATGGCATCGCCAGCGATCCCACGCCTTTCGATGCGAAGCAGCAGGACTGGCGGCAGGACTGGCTCGACACCGACGACATGCGGCTGGGCGATCTGGTCGAGACGCTCAACCGGCGTGGCGGCACGGCGATCCTGCCGCCCCCGCCCGCGCTGGCCGACCAGATGCTGTCGGGGCGCTTCAAGCTCGACAGCAGCGAGCAATTGCTGGGCGCCATCGGCAGCGTTTACGGCTTCACGCTGGAGCATCAGGGGCAAAATCTGCGGCTCGTTGCCACGCCTGACGATGACACAAAAACGTCATCCCATTGACGCCGTATTGCAACAAAATTCTTTTGTCCGGAATGGGTTAGCTCTCCGTCTTCCTTCCGGGACGCAAGCGCGTCGAAGCGGAGAAAGACAGATGATGAGCAACAGGGGAATTTCGCTGCTGGCCCTCGCGGCGGTGCTCGGCATGTCGGGCGGCGCGCAGGCCAGTGCGGCGCAGACAAATGTCGCTGGGCAGGTGCGCTACGATATCGCCTCGGGCGATCTGCGCAGCGCGATCTCGCAATTCTCGCAGGCCAGCGGGCTGCAGGTGGTGGTGGCGCCCAAGGCCGTCAGCGGGCGCCATACCGCCGGGCTGCGCGGCAGTTTCGCGCCGCGCGACGCGCTCGACCATCTGCTGCGCGGCACGGGCCTGACCGCCAGCTTCCAGAACGGCGTCGCGGTGCTCAAGCCCGCACCGGTCGCGGCGGCGAGCCATGCGCGCCCCGTCCAACTGGTCGCGGCGCGCAACGATGCGCCCGCCCCCAGCGCCGACACTCCCGAAGACCCGGATGCCGCGCCGCAGATCACCGTCACCGGCTTTCGCCACAGCCTGACCGTGGCGCAGGATTTCAAGCGCCACGCCGTGGGCGCCGAGGATGACATCGTCGCCTCCGACATTGCCGCCTTCCCCGACCTCAACCTTGCGGAATCGCTCCAGCGCGTGGCGGGCATCACCATCACGCGTGACAGTGGCGAAGGCCGCCAGATCGCGCTGCGCGGGTTGGGCGCCGATTTCACCCGCACCCAGCTCAACGGCATGGAGGTGCTGGGCAACACCGCATCGGGCATGGACAACCGCGGGGGCGTCAGCCGCTCGCGCTCCTTCGACTACAGCCTCTTCGCCTCGGAACTGTTCAGCCGCGTAGCCGTGCAGAAAAGCTTTTCCGCCGAGCAGGATGAAGGCGGCATCGCGGGCACCGTCCAGCTCACCAGCGCCAAGCCCTTCGATGTGGGTGACAAGTTCATCGTCTCGGCCAAGGGGCAGACCAACACCAACACCACCGGCGTCACGCCGCGCGTGGTGGGACTGGCCTCGCACCGCTGGGGCGATCTGGCCGCGCTGGTCTCGGTGGCCTACAGCCAGATCCGCAGCAATGAGTTCGGCTACCGCAACTGGGGTTGGGGCCTGACGAAATATAACGCCGCCAACATCGGCCCCAACATCGATGCCGCCACCCGCAGCGCGCTGCTCAATGGCGTCTGGGCCCCGACGGCGGAATCGCCCTCAAGCTGGTACACCGATCGCAAGCGTCTGGGCATCACCTCCTCGCTGCAGTACCATCCCGGCAAGGATTTCAAGCTCGACGTCGATTTCCTCTATGGGCGCCTGTGGGACCACCGCGACGACTATGCCATCGCCAGCGCCGGCACCAACGCGCTGACCGGCAGCCCGATCGGCGGCACGCAGGTGATCCAGAGCGCGGTGGTCGACAACACCAACACGCTCCGCGCGGCCAGCTACACCGGGATCGACCAGCGTTCCGAACATCATGTCATCGAGAACCACACCAATTTCTATCAGGGCGTGGCCAATCTGAGCTGGAACGTCACCGACCGCCTGACCATCAACGCGCTGGGCGGTTACGAGGAATCGGACTTCGCCCAGCCGGTGTTCGACAAGGTGTTCATGGAGCTGAAGAACACCGCCTTCAGCTTCGACACGCGCCCGACCATCCCCTTCAACACCTATGGCAAGGATCTGACCGATCCCAACAACTGGGCGCTGCAGCGGCTGGACACGCAGGAAAATGCCATCACCAACAAATATGCCAATGGCAAGCTGGATGGCGCCTACAAGCTCTCCGACACGCTGACCTTCAAGGCGGGCGGCGAGTTCAAGCATTTCACCAACAGCGGCTACCAGTACAACAACAAGGTCTTCCACAATGTGCCCAACGATGTGGCCATTCCGAACAATCTGAAGCAGACCGTCGCCCCCCAGACGCAAATTCAGTACATCGTCGGCAATGTCGATGGCGTGTACAATTACATCGGCGATCCGCGCGATCTCAACGCCTCCTATCTGCAGGCGGGCAGCGACTATCGCGTCGATGAAAAGACCTGGGCGGGCTTTGCGCAGGTCGACCTCGACACGATGCTGGGTGACATGCGGCTGCGCGCCAATGCGGGCCTGCGTTACTACTCGACCGACCTCACCTCATCGGGCCATCTGGCGACCACGGGCGGGCTGGTGCCGGTCTCGATCCGCAACAACAGCAATGGCTGGCTGCCCGCCGCCAATGTCGCGCTCGATGTCACCAAGGCGCTGGTGCTGCGCCTGAGCGCCAGCCGCAACGTCAACCGCCCCGCGCTGGGCGATCTGGCGGCGGCCGGATCGATCACCACGCGGCCCAACGGCGGCAGCGCCAGCTTCGGCAACCCTTTCCTCAAGCCCTACAAGGCCACCTCGATCGAAGGATCGGTCGAATATTACATGGACCAGAGCGGCATCGCCTCGCTGGGCTTCTTCTACAAGCATATGGACAGCTTCATCTCCTCGGCCACGACGCAGATCCCCTACAGCCAGACCGGCCTGCCGCTCTCGCTGCTGATCCAGGGTGAGGATGGCAACACGCTGTTCGACGTCAGCCAGCCGGTCAATGGCGCGGGCGCCAACATCAAGGGGCTGGAGGCCGCCTTCCAGCACGACTTCACCTTCCTGCCGGGGCCGCTCAAACATCTGGGCATGGTGGCCAACGGCACCTGGTTCGATGGGCACCAGACCGCCTATTACAGCAATGTGCCCAAGGTCATCCAGCTTCCCAACCTGTCGAAATGGGCGGCGAACGTGACGCTCTATTACGAGAACAAGCTGTGGGGGGCGCGCATTTCCGACGCCTATCGCAGCCGCTATCTGATCGGCGCGGGCACGGCGATCGACAATTCGGGCGACGCCATCGAGGGCAGCCACAATGTCGATTTCCAGGCCCATGTGAACATCCGTCGCGGCATGCGCCTGATCGCGGAGGGCATCAACCTGACCAACCAGCCCATCGTCCAGTCGGTGGGGCCCAACCGCAAGGAGGTCTACACCACCAGCGGCCGCACCTTCACCTTCGGCTTCAGCGCCGAGTTCTGATCGAACGCTACTCCCCGCTGCGCATCGGCGCGGCGGGGAGGTTTTTATGATGCCGCCTTGAAGCTGCCGCGATACTGCAGCGGCGTCACATGCAGCCTTCGCTGGAACGCATTGCGCATCTGATCGGGGCTGGCAAAGCCGCAATCGAAGGCGATGGCCTTGAGCGCCAGATCGCTCGATTCCAGCAGATTGCGCGCCTGATCGAGCCGCACCCCCTCCACATAGTCATGCGGCGTCACGCCAAGCTCGCGCACGAAGATCCGCGCGATGCTGCGCGCGCTGACTCCCGCGATCCCGGCCAGCCGCTCGACGGGGAAGGCCTCGCGGATATGCTCCATCACATAGGCCTGGACCTTGCCGAGCGGGCTTTCCGGATCGCTCACCGGCAGCAGCAAGGGGCTGAACTGCGACTGCCCGCCCTGCCGCTGTGCCACCACCACCAGCGCCTTGGCGCAAGCCAGAGAGATCGCCGGCCCATGGTCCTCCCCGACAAGGGCGAGGCTGAGGTCGATGCCCGCCGTGACCCCGGCGGAGGTCACCAGCCGCTCGTCACGCGCATGGATGCGGTTGTGCTCCACGCGGGCGGCGGGAAATTCGGCCGCCAACTGCTGCGAGGTCAGCCAATGGGTGGTGACGATGCGCCCGTCCAGCAGCCCCGCCCGCCCCAGCGCAAAAGCGCCATTGCAGATCGAGCCATAGCGCCGCGCCCGCACACCCCAGTCACGCAGCCAAGCGGACATGGCTTCATCGGCAGGGTTGCGCGGCAGGTCCGGCCCGCCCGCCACCAGCACCGTGTCGAACACGCGGGCCGCCTGATCATAGGTGAGATCGGCGCTCATCCGCATGCCGTTCGAGCAGCGCAGGGGCTGCGTATCGGCGCCGACCAGCAGGCAGTCGTAGCGGTCCTCCTCCGGCAGAGAACCATTGGCCTGCGCAAAGACATCGAGCGGCCCGGCCACATCGAGCGCCTGAACCCCTTCGAAAATCACGATCGCCATTGCCCGTCTGGCCATGGATCTGCGCTCCTTTGCCCTATCGGCAGCTTATCGCGGATGGTTGGCAGTTTATGCCGGTCAGCCTCGATTGCCGCCACGCCCCCCTTGTTGCGATCAGGAGCGGGCAAGACGCAAGCCTCTTTCGCGCGCGCCATCCCGAAAGGCCCATCATGACCGACCAGACCATCGCCCCCATCAACGGCATCACCATCCCCGACAGCGCGCTGTGCCGCGCCATCACCGAGTTCGTCCGCGACACCGAAACCGAACTGCTCTTCAACCATTCGAGCCGGGTCTATTTCTTCGGCGCTCTGGCCGGGCAGCAGCGCGGCCTCAGCTTCAACCCCGAACTGCTCTATGCCGCGACCATGTTCCATGACATCGGCCTGATGCCCTCGCACAGCAGCGCCGATCTGCGTTTCGAGGTCGACGGCGCCAATGCCGCGCGCGATTTCCTGACCGCGCACCGGCTCGACCCTTCCGACATCGAGCGGGTTTGGACCGGCATCGCCCTGCACACCACGCCCGGCGTGCCCGAATTCATGCATCCGGTGATCGCGCTGACCACGGCGGGCGTCGAGATGGATGTGCTGGGCCTGACCTATGACCAGTATCCCGACGCCATCCGCGAGGCGGTGGTCGCCGCCTTCCCGCGCACGCCCGCCTTCAAGGAAGACATCATCCAGGCCTTCTACGACGGCATCAAGCACAAGCCCGACACCACCTTCGGCAATGTGAAGGCCGATGTGATCGCCGACAAGGAACCGCATTTCCACAAGGGCAATTTCTGCTCGGTGATCCGCTGCTCGCACTGGCACGGCTGATCGCCCATGATGGGTGTGGCGCCTAGCCCCGGTGCGGCCCCAGCAGAATGGTCGCCGTACCGGCCAAGGCCAGCGCCACACCCAGCAGATCCCAGCGGTCCGGCGCCACACCATCGACGCGCCACAGCCAGATCAGCGCGGCGGTGATGTAAATGCCGCCATAGGCCGCATAGGCCCGCCCGGCTGCCGCGCTGTCCACCAGCGTGAGCAGCCAGGCGAACAGCACCAGCGAAAGACACCCCGGCACCAGCCACAGCGGCGAGCGGCCCATTCTCAGCCAGGCCCAGAAGGAATAGCAGCCGCCGATTTCGGCCAGAGCGGCGGCGGTGTAGATCGCAAAATTCATCGTGGCTCCTGTTCGGCCTTGCGGTAGCGATCGAGCATCGGCGGCCGGTGCAGACATTGATCGAAACGGAAGGTCCGCGTGGTCAGCGGCGGCAGAGAGGCCGCATCGCGGTGCAGCGGGTTCATCAGCACCACATCCCCCTCGGGCAGCACCGCTGACGGCAGAGCGGCGAGCAGGCTGCGCTGGCCTTGCGCCCAGGCATCGACCCATGCGGTCTTGCCGGCATCGTCCAGCCCCTCGGGCAGGCGTTCCGGCAGGGCATCGCTCTGCGTCCAACCGAGGCGGTATTCGGCCTGCCACGTATCGCCATCCGGCTCGACATAGCGCATGGCGATCAGCACCGCGAGCGCGGCCTCGCTGGCAAAGGGCACGAGCGGGCGGCCCGCCGAGGCATAACGCCCACCGTGCCGCCTTGCCCCCTCGCCATCGAGCGCCTCATGGCCGGGCCGGACCAGGCGCCAGAGCTTCACGCCCCTGCCCCCAGCCAGTTCCACACCAGCCACAGATTGGCCACCGCGATCAGCGCGAACAGCACAAAGGCCAGCGCCTGAACTACAACACCGCTGGCAAAGACCCCCATGATGCGGCGGTTGCCGGTAAAGCGGATCAGCGGCCAGATCGCGAAGGGCAGTTGCAGCGACAGCACCACCTGCGTGAACACCAGCAGGCGCCCCACCGCATGCTCGCCCAGCCACAGCACCCCGGCCAGCGCCGGGACCAGCGCCAGCGCGCGGGTGATGATCCGCCGCTGCCAGCAGGGGATCTTCAGATCGAGAAAGCCTTCAAGGATCACCTGCCCCGCCACCGTGCCGGTGAAGGTTGCGCTCTGGCCCGAGGCGAACAGGGCGATGCCGAACAGCAGGGCGGCGGCACCAGCGCCGGTGATCGGGGCGAGCAGGCGATAGGCATCCTCGATCTCGGCGACCTGCGCATAGCCATGGGCATGGAAGGCCGAGGCCGCGAGGCACAGGATCGCGGCATTGACGAAGGTGGCCAGCACCAGCGCCACCACCGTATCGGCCGTGGCAAAGCGCAAAGCCTGCCGTGTGGAGGCCTCGTCACGCGCGGAAAGCCGGGTCTGCACCACGCTGCTGTGCAGATAGAGGTTATGCGGCATCACCGTCGCCCCCAGAATGCCGACCGCCAGATAAAGCGCATGCGGCTGGCTGAGCACCGACAGATGCGGCACCACGCCATGCAGCACACCCGCCGCGCTGGGCGGAGCAATCACCAGTTGCGCGGCAAAACACAGGCCGATGGTGAGGATCAGCCCCAGCACGATCGCCTCAAGCTGGCGGAAGCCATGCCCTTTCAGGCTCAGCACGATCACCGTGTCCAGCCCGGTCAGCAGCACGCCCAGCCACAGCGGCACGCCCAGCAGCAGGTTGAAGGCCAGCGCGGCGCCGAGCACCTCGGCGACATCGGTGGCGATGATCGCCAGCTCGGCCAGCACCCACAGCAGGCGGCAGACGGCGGGGCTGTATTCGTCACGCGCCATCTGCGCCAGATCGCGCCGCCCGACGATGCCCAGCCGCGCCGCCAGCCATTGCAGAAAGATCGCCGCCAGCCCGCAGAGAAGGACGACGAACAGCAGATCATAGCCATAGCGCGACCCGGCCTCGATATCGGTCGCCCAATTGCCGGGGTCCATATAGCCGACCGCCACCAGCAGCCCCGGTCCCGCCGAAAGCGCCAGCTTGCGCCACCACGCCACGCCCGAGGGGACGGGAACGCTGCCCTGGACTTCGGAGGGGCAGAAGGGAGCCGTGGCGGTCTGGGGCAAATGGAGGGGCATGGCGCCACCTTAATGCCGCAGTGCGCCATGCAAAGCGCGAAATGGAGCGTGCGTGTGCTTTATAAGCCTGACCTATGGTCAGCCGCGCTTGCGTCCATGCTTGTGTCGGTCAGCCCAGGGGCTGTCGAAAGCAATGCGGACATGAACGGCGGAAACCGCGCGGATGCTCGACCACAGGGCGTGCAATGTGGGAAACAGCGGGGTGCTCGTCTCATCGGTGCAGGGGGCGGAAGCGTGTGGCATGGCGCGTTATCCTTGCAGGTAAGGCTTTGCTGTGCGTGTTGATACGCCCACAACGCCACCTCTGGCCAACCAATTGATCGACAGACTTCATTAGCTGTGATTATGATGGTACCATGCGCAAGATCCCTCCCCTCGCAGCGGTCCGAGTCTTCGAAGCGGCAGCGCGGCATGAGAATTTCACCGCCGCCGCGCGCGAGCTGGGCATGACCCAGGCGGCGGTCAGCCACCAGATCCGCCTGATCGAGGACCATCTGGGCCAGCAACTGTTCCGGCGTGAACGCCAGCGCGTCATCCTGACCGATGCCGCGCGCCGGGCGGCGGCGGGCATCGGTAAGGGGCTCGACACCATCGAGGCGGCCTTTGCCGACATGCGCAGCGATGATGAAAGCACGCTGACGATCTCGACCACTCACACTTTCGCCAATGCCTGGCTGGCCTGGCGGATCGGCGGCTTCCAGATGCAATATCCCGACATTGCGGTGCGCCTGCTGGTGCAGGACGGGCTGGCCAATTTCTCGGGCGATGGCGCCGATATGGCGGTGCGTCTGGGCTATGGCCCATGGCCGGATCTGGCGACGCACCGCCTGATGGAGTATGATTTCACCCCCATGTGCAGCCCCGGCTTTCTGGCGGCGCGCGGTGGGCACATCCGCCCGGAGGATCTGCTGCGCCTGCCGCGGATCAGCCCGCATGCGCAATCATGGGCCTGCTGGCTGCAGGAGGCGGGGCTGGCTCAGGCCGGTGACGCCTCGCCGCAGGGGCTGCTGATGGATTCGCAGGCGAATGAGAGCCATGCGGCGATGGCTGGTCAGGGCGTTGCCATGCTCACGCCGTTTTTCTGGCATCAGGACATGTCGGACAGGCGGCTGGTGCAGCTCTTCCCCCAGGTGTCCAGCCTCGGCATGGCCTATTGGATCGTCTATCCCGAGCATCGCCGTCGCAACCGCAAGGTGCGGCGCTTCTGCGAATGGCTGCTGGCCGAAATCGGCGTGAAGAGCGTGAAAGAACCGCTCTAGGCGGCCAGATGGATGAATTTGCGCTCCTCAAGGTAGCGGAAGGGATCGGCATCGGCATGGCCGATCAGAAAACCCTGCGCGCCATGGCAGCCATAGTGGCGCAGTGCCTCAAGCTGGGTTTGCGTCTCCACCCCCTCGGCCACCACGATGGCATTGAGCTGCTGGCACAGCACCACCACCGCCGAGACGATCGCGCGTGAGGCCTGATTGTCGGGCAGGCCGCTCACGAAGCTGCGGTCGATCTTGATCTTGTCGAAGTGGAAGCTGTGCAGATAGGAGAAGGAGGCAAAGCCGGTGCCGAAATCATCCAGCGCGATCCGCACCCCCAGATCTTTCAGCGACTGGATATAGCGCATGACGCGCTCCTCATCGTCGATCAGCACGCTTTCGGTGATTTCCAGCTCCAGCCGCGACGGGTCGAGCCCGTAACGCGCCAGCGCCTGCTCGACGATCTGCACCAGCCCCTCGACGCGGAACTGCACCACCGAAATGTTGACCGCCACCGTCAACGGCGCGGGCAGAGCGGCACCGATCGCGCAGGCCTCGTCGATCATCCATTCGCCCAGCTCGTGGATCAGGCCGATGTCCTCGGCCAGCGGGATGAACACCGCCGGAGAGATCATCCCGCGTTCGGGATGACGCCAGCGCATCAGGCATTCGAAGCCCGAAATATCCCCTGTCGCCAGATCGAGCTGCGGCTGAAGATGCGCCTCGATCTCACCGCGCTTCAGGGCGCCGCGCAGGTCGTTCTCGATGGCATTGCGCTGGACCAGACCATCACGCATGCCCGGCGAGAACTTGCGCCAGGTGCCCTTGCCGTCCGACTTGGCGTTGTAGAGCGCGACATCGGCGTAATTGAGAAATTCCTCGGCATTGGCGCAATCCTGCGGATAGATGGCGATGCCGATGCTGCCGCCCAGATGCACCACCTTGTCGCCGAACAGGAAGGGATCGCGCATGGCGGCGATCAGGCGGTCGGCGATCTTTTCCGACAGCTTTTCGACCGAGCGACCGCTGACCACCACGGCAAATTCATCGCCGCCCAGACGCGCGGGCATATCATCCGCGCGCAAGGCGTTGCGCAGGCGGGCCGCCATCTCCTTGAGCACCATATCGCCCGCCGCATGGCCGAAGGTGTCGTTCACGATCTTGAAGCGGTCGAGGTCGATTGCCAGCAGCGCCACCTGCTCATCACCTTCGGCCAGATCGATCTGCTGCAGGCGGGTGAAGAGATGGCTGAGCAGTTGCACCCGGTTGGGCAGGCCGGTCAGCGCATCGAAATGCGCCAGCTTTTCCAGACGTTCGGCCGTGCGGGCCCGCTCCTTGAGCGTCGCGCGGAGCAGATCGACCACGCCCGCCACCCCGAGATAACGGCCCTCCTCGACCACGACGAAGCCGCGCACGAGGTCGGAAAAATTTTCATGCAAGGCCCGCTCGGCGAAATCGGCGGCTTTTTCGCGCGCCTCGACCAGCAGCGAGACCGGCTCCATGATGCGGGTGATCGGGCGGCGCGCGAAGATGGCGCGGCCGAACTCGGCGGAAAACTGCATCAGGAAGCTGTTGCGCTCAACCGTTCCAATCGGTTTACCATGATCGTCCACCACGACAAGCAGCGGAGATTCCACGATTTCCTCGAACAGATTGTAGGCGGTCTCGCCCACATCGAAACTGCGCAATGCCGGCAATGGCTTCACGAGAGAACGCAGCATCATCAAATGTTTCCCAGCGACCTGACGCTGGTGGCTATAAAGATCGAGCCTTAAAACAAAGCCTGCAGCCAAAGCTGGTGGAATTTACGGGGTCGCCCCTGTAACATTGTCATAAAGCAGCAAGGTTTAGCAGATTCCCCGCAAGACAAGGGTATATTCCTGCTGGACGATCCTAGTCCAACGCCCATCAAAGGGGAAGGATGATATTGTCCCAAAACTGTAACATCCAAAATGTCTCGCGTCAGACCTTCTCCGTCGGGGCCCGTAACTTTCGGTCTGTCGTAAATGGTTGTGCGGCTTTGCGGAGGATGCGATAGCCTCTGCCGGGTGCTCGTTATCGCGCAGAAACGAGCAGGTTTTGAGCGCTGGTCGGGCCGCCAGCGACGGATGCCTTGCGGCACACGATCCGGCTCACCCCCTGTCGCCTCAACCCGGAGCCCTTGCCTCATGCACAACAACGATACGGTCACGCTGGGCCTGCTGCTGCTGATCGCCTGCCTTGTGGCGATCGTCTGCCGCCGTTTTGGCCAGCCCTATGCCATCGGACTGGTGATCGCGGGCGTGGGCCTCAGCCTCTCGGGCTATCACAGCGGCATCGAACTGACGCCCGAACTGGTGTTCAGCGTGCTGCTGCCCCCGCTGGTCTTCGAGGCAGCGCTGCATCTGGGCTGGGCGCAATTCCGGCGCGAGGGCGCCCTGGTGCTCAGCCTCGCGTTTGGCGGCACGCTGCTGTCCGCGCTGGTGGTGGCGGTGGCGATGCATGGGCTGGCGCATTGGGGCTGGCCCGCGTCGCTGCTGTTCGGCAGCCTGATTGCCGCGACCGATCCCGTCTCGGTCATCGCCATGATGAAGGAGCAAAACGCCGACAAGCGCCTGCGCTTCCTGATGGAGGCCGAAAGCCTGGTCAATGACGGCGCGGCGGCGGTGATTTTCGCGCTGATCGCGGCATGGATTGTGGGCAACGCCACCGGTGCCGCGGGCCCTGTCACCCCTTCGGGAATTGCCATGGCGCTGCTGACCACGGTGGGCGGCGGCGTGCTGCTGGGGCTGGCGGTGGCGGCGGGGCTGATGCTGATCGCCGGGCGGTCGGAGGACCATCTGGTCGAGATCACCCTGACCATGCTGGCGGCCTATGGCTCCTTCCTGCTGGCCGAGGAACTGCATGTCTCGGGCGTGCTGGCGACGCTGGCGGCGGGCATGCTGGTGGGCAATTGGGGCATCAGTGCCGACAGCAAGGGTCGCAAGCTGACCGACGAAGGCGGCAAAGCCGTCATCCGCTTCTGGGATTTCGCGGCCTTTCTGGCCAATTCGGTGGTCTTCCTGCTGATCGGCAGCCGGGGCGCGGTGCAGCCTGTCGCGGCCTTCTGGCTGCCTGCGGTGATCGGCACGCTGGCGGTGCTGGCGGGGCGCGCGGTGGCGATCTATCCCATCACGCAGCTCTTTGCGGGCACGCGCATGGCGGTCGACGGACTGACCCGGCACATTCTGTTCTGGGGCGGCCTGCGCGGCGCCCTCGCGCTGGCGCTGGCGCTGGGAGCCCCGGCCAGCCTGCCCGAGCATGATGCGCTGGTCAGCGTGGCCTTTGCCGTGGTGGCCTTCTCGATCTTCGTGCAAGGCCTGACCGTGCCGATCCTGCTGCGCAAGACCACCGCAAAAGCATAGAAGATATCGAGGGCACCGAAAGCCCCCACTGCCCCGGAAACAGGGCAGGCCGACAGCGCTTGACTCTTAAATCTACATATGTTGAAAATAGACCATGATCCGCAAACGCCGCCCTTCGAAGCAGATGATCGCCCTTCTTCAGGCGCTGTCCGACCGGCAGTGGCACCATGGCTATGATCTGATGAAGGACACCGGCCTGCTCTCCGGCACGCTCTATCCGCTGCTGATGCGGATGACCGATCAGGGGCTGGTCGAGGCGGAGTGGCGCGAACCTGCCCAGCCCGGCCGTCCCGCACGTCACGCCTATCGCCTGACCGCCGAGGGGTATGCGCTGATGCGCGACCTCGCGCTCGACGCCGGCGCGCTGTCGCCGAGGGCCGCCGGGATATGATGCCCGCCTTCTCCCGCGCCTTGATGACGCTGGCCTGCCAATGCCTGGGAGAAGGCCGACGCGCATGGGCGCAGGCGATGCAGGCAGAATTCGATATCGCCGTCGAGGACGGACGCGCGCTGAGTTTCGCGGCCGGATGCCTGATCGGCGCCTTGCGCCAGATGCCGATGCAGGAGGAAGGGCGCTTCGTCCTGACGAATTACACGCTGGCGCTCGCCGTGATGGTGCCGATCGCCGCCGTTGAAATCAGCGCTGCAATGTTTGGCCTGCCCCATCTGTTCGGCGGCCCGGGAGACCCTGGCGCGGGCATGACCTTCGCGCAAAGGCTCATCATTGGCGGCGCCTTTCGGGTGGTGGCCCCGTCGCTGACCTTGCTGCTGTTGCTCTGCGGGGGCGCGCAGTTGCGCCTCGCCTGGCTGATGCTCGAGCGCGACTGGAAGCGCGCGACCTCGACGGGCGTCGCGAATCTTGCCGCGATCACGACCTTGATCCTCTTCATGGGCTGCATGTTTCTCGATGTCGGCCAGGCCGTCACGCTGGCGGCGGTGCTGGGGATCGAACTGGCGCTGATCGCCGGTCTTGGTCGCTGGCACGCAGAGCTGAACCTGCCGCCTTCGTAACCACGGGGCTGCGTTGCCCCTTCCCCCCAGATTGCCGGAGATCCAGACGATGCCCCGAGCACGCATGACCTTCTGCGCCCTGTTGCTGGGCACAATCGCCGCCCCTCCCGCAAGCGCGCAATCCACGCCGAAAACCTGTGCCGCGCCTTCCCTCGCGGCTGGCGGCCCAAGCAATGCACATACCGCCTATGTCGAGACCAGCCTGCGACCGGCGGTCATCAAGCCGGGCGCCCCGCCCCTCACCCTCGCCGAGGAGATGCGCCGATACGACGTGCCGGGCATCAGCGTCGCGGTGATCCATGAGGGCAAGATTGCCTGGGCGCGCGGCTGGGGCCTTCGCGATCTTGCGGGCTGTGCGCCGGTCACCCCGGACACCGCCTTTCAGGCCGCCTCCATCAGCAAGGTGATCACCGCGATGATCGCGCTGCGCCTGGTCGAGCAAGGCAGGATCGGACTGGATCGGAACATCAACGCGGCGCTTCGGTCCTGGCAGATGCCCAGAGATGAAACGCTGGCACCGGGCGGCATCACCCTTCGCCAATTGCTGAGCCACACAGCCGGGCTTGGCGTTCATGGCTTCGATCACGGGTATCGGCCCGGCGAGGCCCTCCCCACGATCATCCAGATCCTCGATGGCACACCGCCTGCCGGCAATCCGCCCGTTCGCAGCATCCTGCCCGCAGGCGGACAATTCGAATATTCCGGCGGTGGTTACATGGTGACGCAACTCGCGCTGACTGACGTGAGCGGCCTGCCCTTCGCCGACCTCGCGCAACGCGAGGTGCTGGGCCCGCTGGGCATGACGCGCAGCGCCTTTGCCATGCCGCCATCGCCCCGGATCCGGGCCGACATGGCATCGGGTTCGGCTTGGGGCAAACCGATCGCAGACGATGATGCCGTCTTGCCCCAGCTTGCGGCGGCGGGCTTGTGGGCCAGCGCGGGGGACCTCGCGCGTGTGCTGATCGACCTGCAGGCTTCCGCCGCGGGCCAGAGGGGACACCGCCTGTCGCCCGCCATGACGCGGGAGATGATGACGCCGGTCAAGGGCAATTGGGGGCTTGGCCTTGCCCTTTATCCGGACGATGCCCCGCGCTTTGGCCACGATGGCGTGAATCCGGGCTTTGAGTCCTTCATGATCGCCTATGCCGGCAGGGGCGATGGCATCGTCGTCCTGACCAATGGCGGAGACGGCCGACGACTGACAGCCGATGTGGTGCGCGCGGTCGCAACCGACTATGGCTGGCCGGAGATCGCGGCCCCGGCCACCGAGGAAAAGACGCTGACACTGGCCGAGCTTGCCAGAGCCGCCGGGCATTTCGAGGGCGGCGGACTAAACGTCGATTTCGAAGCACGACCGGAGGGCCTGTTTGGCAAGCTCGTCGGCGCACCCGCCTTTGAGCGGCTGATCGCCCTGTCGCCCACACGCTTCCGATCCGAATCGATGGGGCTGACCTGCAGCTTCGCGCCGGATTTTTCGAGCTGCACCATCACCGAAGGCGGTCCGCCGATGAAGCTGGTGCGCTCGAAGGCGGCACCATAAGGCAGCGGCCTCATAGTGGATCCACCCTGAGGTTCATTCATACGAAATCGGCGCTTATTGGCTGAGCCACGAGCCCATCTGGGCGGGGCCTCCGATTATGCATGGGTCAATATCCATACATAATAATTAAACCCCGCGATTGCATGGCATATTGCATGCATTCAATCGCAGACCTATAGGGCGGACAGAATCAAGGATCCTGTTGAGGATTGCGCCGATGCCGAACCACGACACCATTGAAAGCAAGGGAAAATACATTTTCCGCTGCGGACTGAAGGGTCTTTGCCCGAAATGCGGTAAAGCGCCCATGTTCAGAAAATGGCTGAAGCTGCAGACACGCTGTCCGCTTTGCGGGCTGAATTACAACTTCGCGGCACCCGATGACGGGCCGGCCTTCTTCTCGCTCTGCATCGTCGCGTTCCCGCTCTCGTTTTTTGTGGTCTGGCTTCAGGTGGTCTTCGATCCGCCCTATTGGGTGCATCTGGTCACATCCTTCCCGCTGGTCCTGCTCGGATGCGTTTTGCCCTTGCCCTATATCAAGGGGTGGCTGGTCGCCTCGCAGTACGTCAATCACGCGCAGGAGGCTGGCACCGAGAAGCTCTGGGCTGACTTGCATGCCCGCGCCGAGACCGAAGGCCGGGACGGCTGACATGGGCGCGCCAAAGGGCCTGAATCCGGCCGCCCGCCTTGTTGCGGACATGTATGACGCGATCAACCGCCCCGATCTGTCCGGCATGATCCGCGCCGGCCATGCCGACGACTTTCCCGAGATCACAGCCGCAACCGCCTTGCTGGAACAGGATGCGGCGCGACTGGACCGGTATGAGTCAGCCCTGCGCCAATATGCCGATCCCGGCTTCTGGGATGACATGACTCCCGGCGGTGTGCTCGCGCTTCATGATGGCGGCGACATGGCAAGGAATGTTCTTGCAGGCCGCCCCGCTTTCAATCACCGGGACTGATCATCCCGTCAAAATCCATACAAACCGGTTGGAAGGTCACGATGCAAGGCTGGAACCCTGACATTCGCGCGGCAAGCGGGCCCAAATATCTCGCCATTGCCCAGGCCCTGTCGAACGACATCGAGGCCGGGATCCTTGCCGCCGGCGATCGCCTGCCGCCGCAGAGGTCCTTGGCCGAAGCGCTGGGACTGGATCTCACCACGGTGACGCGAGCCTATGGCGAAGCACAGCGCCTTGGCCTCATCGAAGGCAGCGGGCGTCGCGGCAGCTTCGTGCGGGCCAGGCCAACCGTGCCGTCATCGGTGACAACCAGCGAGGCTGGCGATACCGGCATGAACGCCCCTCCGGAAGGCTTCGGCGGTACGCTCATGAGGGAATTTCGCGAGAGCGCGAGCTGCCTGCTCGGCCCGGAGAGTGCGGCCCTGCCCTTCCAGTATCAACGCAGCGGAGGCGCGCCTTCGGCGCGCAAGGCAGGGGCAGAACTGCTGGCCGCGCGGGGCATTCCCTGTTCGGAGGATACCATTCTGGTGGCCGCCGGTGGGCAGAACGCGCTCCATGCCATCTTCAGCGCAGAGTTCAAGCCGGGCGACACGCTTGCGGTCTGTGCGCAAGTCTATCCGGGGTTGCTCGCGCTGGCCCGCCGGTTTGGCGTGACGTTGCTCCCCATCCCCTCCGATGCCGAGGGCATGGACCCCGATGCACTCAGCCATGCCTGCGCCGGTGGCACCGTGCGAGGCGTGTACCTCGTTCCCACCAATGACAACCCGACAACGGTCACCATGCCCGTCTCACGCCGGGAAGCGATTGCCCAGGTCGTTGGCACACACCATCTCTTGCTGATCGAAGACGATGCTTATGGATGGCTGCCGGAGCATCCGCTTCCTCCGATCGCCTCCCGCGTTCCGGACAACAGCTGGTATATCGCCAGCGTGTCGAAGGTCCTGACCCCCGGCCTGCGCGTCGCGTGGTTGCGCGCGCCCGATGTCGCCGGAGCCTGGCGGCTCGCCGCCGATATGCATGAAACCGCCATTATGGCGCCGCCCCTGAATGCCGCGGTCGTGACCGAATGGGTTCATACCAGGGTTTTTCACAAGTTGATCGATGAGGTGCGGTCGGAAGCCCGTCTCCGGCAGGAGATCGCGAGGGACTGCCTCACCCCCGGCTCGTTCCGCGCGCAGGACTACGGTTATCACCTCTGGGTGGACGTTCCGGACGATCTGGACAGCCGCTACCTCTGCGATGCGCTGCGCCAACACGGCCTGCCTGCCATTCCGGGGGACGCCTTTGCTGCCGACAGGTCTCTGGCCGGCCCGGCTGCCATGCGGGTTTCGATTGGAGGAACCATCGCCCGAGAGCAACTGCGGCGTGGTCTCAACCTTTTATCCGCCCTGATCAGCCCTCAGGCGCCTCGCAAGGTCAGCCTGGTCTAGACACGAATGCCCCCTGCCAGATGCCCGGCATCCGGCAGATTTCAATCTGAAACAACGTTTTGAGGTCGTGCACCTCACGATAGATCATGTCAGGAAACAGCGATGGAATGGGTTCCGGTCGTCTTCATTACATTCAAGGCTCTCGTGCTCTTCACGGGCATGTTCTTCTCGATCAAGTGGCATTACGATCAGGACAAGAAGAAGAAAAACGAAGCCAGCCAAGCGCAAGCCTCCGCCGAACATACAGCCGATGCCTCAGATGAGGCGGCCGGTAGCCAGCGATAAATTTTCCCAAAATCCATCCGAAAGCCCCCTTGGGCGCGGCTATGTTACGGCCACGATCGGGGGCGTTCGCAGCTCTGCGAATGGTCTGACGATGGAAGCGCGGAGTTTGTGCCCGGTCACCTGCGCTGGCCGTGAAACGGGGATTGCATCGCGGCGTCGGAAACCGTGACAAGCCATGGCCCTGTGCTGCAGACCAAGGTGAGAGGTTGATGGCCGGGCTTGCGCCTTGCAAGGGGCAGGTCAGCGAACAATGGCGCACCACAAAGCGCTGCCGCGTCGGTGAAATGGTGCACCCAACTGGATTCGAACCAGTGGCCTTCGGATTAGGAATCCGACGCTCTATCCTGCTGAGCTATGGGTGCTTAACCCCGCCAAACAGCAGGATGCAGAGCGCCTCTTAATCGCCGCCGGGGCGCATGGCAACGCCCCAGTCGCATTTCGCGCATCCGGTTTTTACGCGTGGGCTTCAGTTGATCTCGTCGGGCGGGGCGACCGGCACCAGCAGCGGAGCGAAGTCGATCCCCTCCTCCAGCAGGTCCTGCACGTCACGGGCAGAGGCGCGGCCATGGATCGGCGCGGCCTCCTTGTCGCCGTAATGCATCGCGCGGGCGTCTCCGGCAAAAGCGTCGCCCACCCATTGCGAGCTCTTGAGCGCCTCGGCCTGAAGCGCCGCAACCGCCTGCAGCATCGCTTTGGCTTCAGGCGGCAGAGCGGCAGGCGCGGGCGGAGCCTTGGCCGGCACAGCGGCAGGCGATGGCGCGACTTCAACCGCTTTCTGGTTGCCCTTGCGCGCCAGATTGGGCGCCATCAGCGCCTTGCTCACGCGCTGACCGCCGCATTGCGGGCAGGCCAGCAGGCCGCGCTGCTGCTGCTTGTCAAAATCCTGCGAGGAGCCGAACCAGCCTTCGAATTTATGGCCGCCCTCCTCGCACAACAGGTCGTAAACGATCATGAGACGGCTGCGGCCCCCACCGGGCGGCGGTTGCTCAGGCTGGGCAATTGCGCGCGCACCTCGGCGGTGCGGGAAGGGTCGATCTCGGCAAAGGCGACGCCAGCGGCTTCCCCGCCCATATCCAGCGCCACGCCTCCCCAGGGGTCGACCACCAGGCTGTGCCCATAGGTGGCGCGGCCATCCTCATGCGTGCCGACCTGCGCAGAGGACACCACCCATGCGCTGGCCTCCACCGCGCGGGCGCGCTGCAGCAGATGCCAATGCGCCGCGCCCGTCGGCACGGTGAAGGCGGCGGGAATGGCGATCACATCGCATTTCGCCTGCCCAAGCGCCTCGAACAAGGCCGGGAAACGCAGATCGTAGCAGATCGCAAGGCCAAGGCGGCCCAGCGGCGTTTCCACCACCACCGCGCCCTTGCCCGGCTCATAGGCGGCGGATTCGCGCCAGCGCTCGCCGGTGGCCAGATCGACGTCGAACATATGCATCTTGTCGTAGCGCGCGGCGATCGCGCCCTTGTCGTCGATGACGAAGGTGCGGTTGGCATAGCGGCCATCGGCGCCCTCTTCCCCCTCGCGGTCGATCGCCAGAGAGCCCAGCGCCACCCAGATGCCATGCTCGGCAGCCGCCTTGCGCGCGGCGGCCAGCACCACGTCATCGGCCTCCTTGCGGATGCTGGCGCGGGCGCGGGTGCGGTCCTTGTCGATCAAGCCGCACATTTCGGGGGTGAACAGCATCATCGCCCCGCCCGCCTTGGCCTGCGCTACCGCGTTAACGATCGCATCGGCATTGGCCTGCGGGTCGATGCCCGAGGTCATCTGGAACAGGGCCACCCGCGCCATGGCGTTACAGCCCTAGCATCGCGTCGAGCTTGCCCGCGCGGTCCAGCGCGTGGAGATCGTCCGACCCGCCAATCGCGGCATCGTCGATGAAGATCTGGGGCACGGTGCGCGCATCGGGCTTGCGCTCGACCATCTCGCGGCGCTTCGACGTGTCCATGGACGTGTCATATTCGGTATAGGCAACGCCCTTGCTGTCCAGCAGCGCCTTGGCGCGCACGCAATAGCCGCAGCCCCACTGCGTGTAGATCTCAACCTTGGGGGTGGTCATGGCATGTATCCTTAATGCTCGGCAAAAATCGTCATGCCCCATGTAGGTGGGGGGCTTGAAATGCCAAGCGGCTATCATACCTTCTGTCATGTGTCATGGCCCACCGGGGATGACACGCAAACCGGGGCGCCGATCGGGCCCCACATTTGTGAAATTGCTCAAAGCAAAGAGGATTTTACCCGTATGAACCGTCTGGATTTCACTCCCTATCGCCGCAGCACCGTGGGTTTCGACCGTCTGTTCGACCTGCTGGAAAACAATGCGCGCGGCAGCAGCGGGGACAATTACCCTCCCTTCAACATCGAACGCCGCGATGAGGATGCCTATCGCATCACCCTTGCCGTCGCCGGTTTCAAGTCGTCCGAGATCGACATCACCGCGCAGCAGAACCTGCTGGTGATCCAGGGCCGCAAGGCCGAGGAAGCCCAGAATGCCGGGCAGTTCCTCCACCTGGGCATCGCCCAGCGCGGTTTTGAGCGTCGCTTCGAACTCGCCGATTTCGTCCGCGTCGAGAGCGCCGGGCTGGAAGACGGCCTGCTGGTGATCGATCTGGTCCGCGAAGTGCCTGAGGCGATGAAGCCCCGCAAGATCGCCATCGGTGGCACCCAGCCGCTCAGCGTGATCGACGGCGGCGCTGCCAGCGAGGCTGACGCGGCGTAAACCGATCCGGGCCCGGTTCAGTCCGGGCCCAACTGCGCCAGCCCTCTCCCCCGCCCGGCTACCCTGCGGTGGTATCCTCTGGGTGGCTGGGCCAAGAAAGCAGATGGCGCGAGAGGGCTGGCGCCGCAAAATCCGGCTCTTCCGCCGGATTTTCAAAAAAGCTCTCAAAACAATTCGGGGGTGAGTCCGGGAAAGACTCACCCCCACGGCTTTGGCGCCGCCACGTTCCACCAAGAGCGATCCGGGTCGCTAAAGACCGCCCGCGCGGAACGAGCCATAAATCCTGTTTAACCATCTATATCATGGAATCGCGATCCACCTAAAGGGATCTCGCATCAGGCCTGCCAGAGCAGCAGACCTTGTAGGCATCCTCTCCACCAGAGACCGTTGACCGGCCCCCATCCTTATGGCGCCTTGTTGCGCCTTGGCATGCCACCGGAGTGATGCGGAAATTCCGCTCAAACCCGTGACTTGCTGTCGAAATTATCGCTGCGTTCAGCGTCAGGCAAGGCCGCCGAAACGCGGCCCGTCGCCGGCAAAGACCGGATGGGCGCGATCGAAAGCTCTCCGACCGCGCCCATCCATCTCTTCAAAGCTCAGACCAGACGCGCCTGGCGTACCGCCGCGCCGATGAAACCGGCAAACAGCGGATGCGGCTCGAAGGGGCGGCTCTTGAGTTCGGGGTGGAACTGCACGCCCACGAACCACGGATGATCCGGGCGCTCGACGATCTCGGGCAGCAGGCCATCGGGCGACATGCCCGAGAAGACCAGACCGCCCTGCTCCAGCGCCTCGCGATAGTGGCTGTTCACCTCGTAACGGTGGCGGTGACGCTCGGAGATGGTCTCGCTGCCATAGATGGTGGCGACATGACTGTTGCCCGCCAGCTTGGCCTCATAGGCGCCCAGACGCATCGTGCCGCCCAGATCGGTGTCGGCATGGCGGGTCTGCAGGCCCTCTTCGCTCATCCATTCGGTGATGATGCCGACGACCGGCTCGCTGGTTTCGCCAAATTCGGTCGAGGAGGCCGAGGTGAAGCCCGCCGTGTTGCGCGCGCCCTCGATGCAGGCCATCTGCATGCCAAGGCAGATACCGAAGAAGGGCACCTTGCGCTCACGCGCGAAGCGGACGGCCGCGATCTTGCCCTCGGTGCCGCGCTCGCCAAAGCCGCCGGGGACCAGCACGCCATGCAGCGGCTCCAGAGTGGCGGCGATTTCCTCGTCACCCTTCTCGAAGATTTCCGCGTCGATCCATTTGATATGGACCTTCACCTTGTTGGCCAGGCCACCATGGACCAGCGCCTCATTGAGGCTCTTGTAGGCGTCCTGAAGCACGACATACTTGCCGACCACGCCGATGGTGACCTCACCCTCGGGGTTGGCGTAGGACTTGGTGATGCCCTCCCAGCCGGTCAGATCGGGCGTGGGGGCCGTCAGGCCGAAGTGATGCAGCACGGCAGCGTCCAGACCCTCATTGTGGTACTGAATCGGCACGGCGTAGATGTTGGGCGCGTCAAGCGCGGGGATCACCGCTTCCTTGCGCACGTTGCAGAAAAGGGCGATCTTGGCGCGCTCATTCTCGGGCAGCGGATGCTCGCAGCGGCACAGCAGGATGTCGGGCTGGATGCCCAGGCTCGTCAGCTCGCGCACCGAGTGCTGCGTGGGCTTGGTCTTCAGCTCGCCGGCGGCGGCAATGTAGGGCACCAGCGTGACATGGGCGAAGCAGGTCTGCTCGCGGCCCAGATCGTTGCGCAGCTGGCGGATGGCCTCCATGAAGGGCAGGCCCTCGATGTCGCCCACCGTGCCGCCGATCTCGCACAGCACGAAGTCCAGACCATCGGTCTCTTCCTGCGCGAAATTCTTGATGGCATCGGTCACATGCGGGATCACCTGCACCGTCGCGCCCAGATAGTCGCCGCGGCGCTCCTTGGCGATGACGGACTGATAGATCCTACCGCTTGTGATGTTGTCGCTCTTGCGGGCCGAGACCCCGGTGAAGCGTTCGTAATGGCCCAGGTCGAGGTCCGTCTCGGCGCCATCGTCGGTCACAAACACTTCGCCGTGCTGATAAGGGCTCATCGTGCCCGGATCGACGTTGAGGTAGGGATCGAACTTGCGAATGCGGACCTTGAAGCCGCGTGCTTGAAGAAGCGCTGCGAGGCTCGCCGCCATAAGGCCTTTGCCGAGCGAGGAAACCACGCCGCCGGTGATGAAAATATACCGCGTCATGGGAATCGCGCCTTAATCGTGAGGAGGGGGGAAAGACAAGCGCCAAGGGCGCCAATCCGGAAATGAATCCACAATTGCGTGGAAGGTGTATTGCGCACAAAGCTCCGCCCGCCCCTCCGAAGCTCGGCGGGGCGGGCTGGCATCATGCTGGAATGCTTACTTTTTGGCCGCGCCGGCCAGCGGATCGAGCGGCGCTGCCGGAGCAGGGCTGTTCGTCGCGGCGGGGGCCGTGGTCTTACCCAGCGGATCGGCCGGGGCCGAGACCGGAGCGGTGGGCACCGCGCGGTTGAGCGAATCATCGACGGTCTGCGCCGAGCCGCTCTTGACCGCCAGAGCGGCCAGCAGGATCGAGAGCGCCACGAACAGGCCACCCAGGATCTGCGTCATGCGGGTCATGAAATCCGCCGCGCCACGCGCCGACATGAAGCCCGAGGGGCTGCCGCCCACACCGAGGCCGCCGCCTTCTGACTTCTGGATCAGGATCACGACGACCAGCAGAATGGTGATCAGGGCCTGCACGACCGTCAGGAACAGAAACAGGGAGGACATGAACAGGCTCTCATCGCGGAAAAACACACAAAATCGCTGGCGCATCTAGGCGTGCATCGGGCCAAGCGCAAGGGCATGGCCGCAGGATTTCATCCAGATTTGTGACAGTGCGGACCGAAAGGTCGGTTTGGGGACGGAACCAGCCCGCCCCGCGCATCAGGCGCCGACCTTAAGCATCGACTCTGGCCGCCGCCGCCAGAATGATCCCCGAGAATTTTTCCGTGGTCAGGCTGGCGCCGCCCACCAGCGCGCCGCCCACATCCTCGACCGCCAGCAGTTCGGCGGCATTCTCCGCCGTGACCGAGCCGCCATAGAGGATGCGAACCCCCTCGCCTTCCGCGCCATAGGCCTCCATCAGCGCGCGGCGGATGGCGCGGTGCATCGCGCCCACTTCGCTCACCGTGGGTATGCGGCCCGTGCCGATGGCCCAGACCGGCTCGTAACCGACCACAAGCTGCTGCGCCGCGCCTTCGACCCGAGGCAGCGATCCTTGCAACTGTTCGATCACCGTCGCCTCGGCCTGCCCGGCCAGGCGCTTGTCCTCATTCTCGCCCACGCAGACCAGCGCCTGCATGCCCGCGGCCAGCACCGCCTCGGCCTTGGCGCGGACCAGCGAATCATCCTCGCCCTGCTGCCAGCGCCTTTCGGAATGGCCGACGATGGCGAAATGCGCCCCGGAATCGGCCAGCATCGCGGCCGACACCTCCCCGGTAAAAGCCCCGCTGCCATTGCTGTGCGCGTTTTGCGCCCCCACCCCGATATGCGACACCTCCAGAGCCATGGCGTGAAGCAGCGTCGCGGGCGGGGCCAGAGCGATCTCGACAGAAGGGTAACGCTGCGCCAGCCGGTCGATCGCCCGTGCCTCGGCCAGCGCGCCACGCAGGCCGTTCATCTTCCAGTTTCCGACGATATACGGCCTGAGCGCCATGAAGCTTCATTCCCTATATTTGAGGCATCGCGGCTGCGATGCCGTGACCCGCGGCAGACCGGCAAAAGGCTCGACACACAGTGGAGCGCCTTATCGGTCCCTGCCGCAAAATTGACTGTGTGTCCGGTGCGATAGCATCGATCTTTATCTTTGCATAGGTATGCGGAAACGATATTCACCACCCATGTTCCATCACGGGACCTGTGGCGCAGGCCATTGCGGGAACGCACAAGGCACTCTAAAGCCCCGATCCGTATGTTCGCGCCTCTGTGCCCGCGTGCCCTTTGCCGGGCCTGCGCCGGGCCACGGGGCGGCGGGCGGTTGGATTAAGGTTGGCCGATGCTTCAGTTCTTTCGCAACATCTTCAAATCCTCCTTGGGTGTGGGCATCGCCATCGCCTTTCTGGTGCTGATCGTGGGCGGTTTTGCCGCCAGCGACGTGGCCAGCAATCTGGTGAGCGGCGGCGGATCGGGCGACACCATCGCCAAGGTCGGCTCGACCACCATCACCAGCACCCAGTTGGTGAAGCAGGCCCAGCAGGCGGTGGAAATCGCCCGCCAGGACAACCCCAAGGTGTCGATGCGCGATTTTCTGGCGCAGAACGGCCTGACGCAGGTGATCGACCAGATGGTCGACCGCACCGCCATCACCGTCTTTGGCGAAAAGAACGGCATCGTGGCCGGCAAGCTGCTGGTTGACAGCGAACTGGCCAAGATCCCCTCGTTGCAGGGCCCCGACGGCAAGTTTGCCGAGGCCAGCTATCGCCAGATGCTCGCCCAGCGCAATCTGACCGACAAGGATGTGCGTGAGGATATCGCGCAGGGCCTGGTCGCCCGCCAGTTGCTCACCCCGGCCCAGCTGGGCGCGGTGACGCCGACCGATGCCGCGCTGCGCTATGCCACGCTGCTCAAAGACCATCGCAGCGGCTTTGTCGCGGCACTGCCCTCGCAGGCCTTTGCTCCGGCCAATACCCCCGGCGATGCCGAAGTGTCGAGCTGGTACAACAGCCACAAGCTGTTCTTCAATCAGCCCGAGCACCGCGTGATTCGCTATGCCGTCTTCGATGACAGCGTGGCCAAGAACGTTGCCGCGCCCACCGATGCCGAGATCGCCCAGCGCTACAACACCGACAAGGCGCAGTATCAGGCCAGCGAGACCCGCAAGATCAGCCAGTTGATCCTGCCCACCGAAGCGGCCGCCAAGGCGCTCTCCGCCGAACTGGCCAAGGGCACCGCGATGGAAGCCGCCGCCAAGGCGCGCGGACTTTCGGTGGCCTCGGTCGGCCCGGTGGACAAGGCGACGCTTGCCGCCCAGACCTCGCAGGCTGTCGCCGATGCCGCCTTTGCCGCGCCCAAGGGCGTGCTGCCCGCGCCGGTGAAGGGCCTGCTGGGCTATGGCGTGGTGCGCGTCGACGAGATCATCGTGAAGCCCGCCCGCACGCTCGATCAGGCCAAGGGCGAGATCGCCGCGGCCCTGCTGGCCGACAAGCGCAAGGCCGCACTGGCCAGCGTGACCTCGAAGATCGACGACAGCTTCTCCAAGGGCGGCGCGCTCAGCGATGCGGCCAAGGAGCTGGGCGTCAATCTGGTTGCCACCCCGGCGCTCAACGCCGATGGCAGCGTCTTTGGCAACACCGCGCAGAAGGCTCCGCCCGAGCTGGCCAAGGCCGTTCAGGCCGCCTTCGCCATGGAGCGCGAGCATGCGCCCCAGCTCGCCGAGCTGGAGCCGGGCAAGAAGTTCCTGATGTTCGATGTCGACAGCATCGTGCAGGCCGCCCCGCTGCCGCTCGACCGCGTGAAGCCCGCCGTGGTCGCCGCGATCCAGATGGAAAAGGGCGCCCAGGCCGCCAAGAATGCCGCGCTGCGCGTGCTCGACAAGATGAAGCACGGCGGCGAGCTGGGTGCCACTGTGGCCGGGCTGAGCGTCAAGCTGCCGCCGGTGCAGTCGCTCTCGCTGGGTCGTGAGCAGCTTCGCGCCCAGCAGGGCCAGTTGCCGCCCGCCATGGGCCTGTTCTTCTCGATGGCCAAGGGCAGCACCAAGCTGCTGCCGCTGCCGGGCGGACGTGGCTGGCTGGTGGTTCAGCTCAAGGACATCACCACCACGCCGGTCGACGCCAAGGACCCGCTGGTGGCCGATGCCAAGCGCGAACTGGCCAGCCTGCAGGGCCGTGAATATGGCGATGCCCTGCGCCGCGCGATGCGCGCCGATGTCGGCGCCACCCGCAACGATGCCGCCATCGGCGCCGTTGCCAAGCAACTGGCCGGCGGCAACTAAGCACCGGCCTCCTTACCCTCGCAACTCAAGAAAATGGAACCATGACCCAGATCAGCACCACCGCCCGCCCCGACAACCAGGAGGCAGCCCTTGCCGCCCTGCGCGAAGGCAAGCCGGCGCTGGTCTGGCGTCGCGTCATTGCCGACAGCGAGACGCCGGTGGGCGCAGGCGCCAAGCTGATCGAGAGCGGTCGCGGCGATTTCCTGCTCGAATCGGTGCAGGGCGGCGAGGTGCGGGCGCGTTACAGCCTGCTCGGCCTCGATCCCGATCTGGTGTTTCGCGCTGTGGGCAAGACGGCGGAAATCAACCGCATCTGGCAGCATGACCGCGCGGCCTTCGAGCCGCTGGCCAAGGACCCGCTGACCGAGCTGCGCGCTCTGGTGGCGGCCTGCCATATCGATGTGCCTGCGGCCCTGCCCCCGGCGCTGGCCTGTCTGGTCGGCTATTTCGGTTACGAGACCTTTGGTCTGGTCGAGAACCTGCCCCGCCCGGCGCAGAGCGATCTCGACCTGCCCGATATGCTCTTCGTGCGCCCGCGCCTCATTCTGGTCTTCGACCGGCTGAGCGACGAGCTTTTCGTCATCGCGCCGATCTGGCCGTCGGCCACCGCGCCCGACCGCGCGCTGGACGCCGCGCAGGATCGCATCGACGAGGCGCTGCGCCGTCTGGCCGGGCCGACCCCTGACACCACTCACGCCGCCGATCTGCCCGAGCCGCAGCTCACCCCGGTGATGCAGCCGGGCCGTTATGGCGAGATGGTCAAGACCGCCAAGGAGTATATCTCGGCGGGCGATATCTTTCAGGTGGTGCTGGCGCAGCGCTTCACCGCGCCCTTCACCTTGCCGCCTTTCGCGCTTTACCGCTCGCTGCGCCGGGTCAATCCCTCGCCCTTCCTATATTTCCTCGATCTGCCCGGCTTTGCCGTGGTGGGCTCCAGCCCGGAAATTCTGGTGCGTGTGCGCGCCGGGGAAGTGACGATCCGCCCCATCGCGGGCACCCGTCCGCGCGGCAAGACGCCCGAGGAAGACAAGGCCAATGAGCTGAGCCTGCTGGCCGACCCCAAGGAACGCGCCGAACATCTGATGCTGCTCGATCTGGGGCGCAACGATGTGGGCCGGGTGGCGGCGCGAGGCTCAGTGAAGGTCACCGAAAGCTACACCATCGAGCGTTACAGCCATGTGATGCACATCGTCTCGAACGTGGTGGGCGAGCTGGATACGGCCAAGCATGACGCCATCGATGCGGTCTTCGCAGGGTTTCCGGCAGGCACGGTCAGCGGGGCGCCCAAGGTGCGCGCCTGCCAGATCATCGCCGAGCTGGAAGGCGAGACGCGCGGCGCTTACGCGGGCGGCGTCGGCTATTTCGGGCCCGACGGCAATCTGGATAGCTGCATCGTGCTGCGCACCGCCGTGGTGAAGGATGGCATGATGCATGTGCAGGCCGGTGCGGGCATCGTCGCCGACAGCGATCCGGCCAGCGAACAGCGCGAATGCGAGCACAAGGCAGGCGCTCTGTTTGCCGCCGCGCGTGAAGCCGTGCGCGTGGCAAGCGAAGCCGGTTTCGGGCAATGAGCGACAGTCTGGCCGACAGCCATTCCTTCACCATCGTCAACGATGAGAAGGACTGGCTCTCGGCAAGCTGGCTGCTGACGCGGCATCAGTGGTTATGGAAGCGGCTGCTGGTCGTTTGCGGGCTGATATGGGTGCTTTTTGTCGCCGCCTATACTGTCCCGGATGGGCTGCAGTATGGTTGGCATCGCGCGTGGCTTTGGGCTGGCCTGATATGGGGTAGCAAAGTCGCTTTGGGCGTCATTCCCTTCTACGCAGCGCTTGCCTGCATCCTGATGCATGTCAGGGTGCGCAAGTTGTTCCGTGCCACAACCAAGCTGGCCAGAAGCACGCGGTTCGAGTTTGACGCTCAAGGCATCCGCTCTGCCAACGCACACGCCACCACCAATCTGGACTGGCTCCTGTTCGAGCGATGGCTTGAGAATGATCGCATCCTGCTGCTGGTTCTGATGCCGCGCAGCTATTCCATTATTCCCAAGTCGCAAGTGGCTCCCCATATCATCGACGCGCTGAGGTCGGCCCTGATCGCCGCCCGCGTCCCCCATCGCTAGGTTTTTCGTCATGATCCTCGTTATCGACAATTACGACAGCTTTACCTTCAACCTCGTCCACTACCTGCTGGAGCTGGGCGCAGAGGTCGAAGTGGTGCGCAATGATGCGCTCTCCGCCGGGCAGGCGATTTCCTCGGGCGCTCAGGGCTTTCTGATCTCGCCCGGCCCCTGCACGCCCAATGAGGCGGGGATCAGCCTCGATCTGGTCGGCGCCGCTGCGGATGCGGGCAAGCCCTTGCTGGGCGTATGCCTGGGCCATCAGGCGATCGGGCAGTATTTCGGCGGCAAGGTGGTGCGCGGCGGGCTGATGCATGGCAAGACCAGCCCCGTCACCCATGACGACACCGGCGTGTTCGCTGGCCTGCCCTCGCCCTTTACCGCCACGCGCTATCACTCGCTGATCGTCGAGGACATTCCCGAGACGCTCAAGGTCAACGCCCGCAGCGATGACGGCCATGTGATGGGCTTCCGCCATGCCAGCCTGCCGATCCACGGCGTGCAGTTCCACCCCGAGAGCATCGCGACGGAACACGGCCACGCCATGCTGGCCAATTTCCTGCGCAGCGCCGGGATGAGCGTGACCATGCCCGAAACCATCACCCCGATCCGCGCGGCATGAGCACCCTCTCGCAGGGCACCCTGCCCCCCGTTTCGCTCACGCCCTTCGCTCAGGATGAGGCCGAGGCGATCTTCGGCGCCATCCTCGACGGCAAGAGCCATGCCGAGGCCATCACCACCTTCCTCTCGGACCTGTCCGACCGGGGCGAAACCGCCAGCGAGATCGCAGGCGCCGCTCTGGCCATGCGCGCCCGTATGATCCCGGTGGAGAGCCCCGAGGGCGCCATCGACGTCTGCGGCACGGGCGGGGACGGGCATCATACGCTCAACGTCTCGACCGCCGTGTCGCTGGTGGTCGCGGCCTGCGGCGTGCCGGTGGCCAAGCATGGCAACCGCGCGGCCAGCTCCAAGGCGGGCGCCGCCGATACGCTGGAGGCTTTGGGCCTGAACCTCGCCAACGCCGGGGAACGCGCCGCCGAAACGCTTCAGGACATCGGCATCGCCTTCCTCTTCGCGCAGACGCATCACCCCAAGCTCGGCCCCATCGCGCCGATCCGCAAGGCGCTGGGCAAGCGCAGCATCTTCAACCTGATGGGCCCGCTGGCCAATCCGGCCCATGTGCAGCGCCAGTTGGTGGGCATCGCCCGCCCCGCCTATGTGCCGATCTATGCCGAGGCGTTCGAGGCGCTGGGCACGCAGCGCAGCTTTATCGTCTCGGGCGATGAGGGGCTGGACGAACTCTCGCTGGCGGGCGGCAATGAATGCGCCGAGGTGCAGGGTCGCACCATCGCCATGCATCGCGTGTCGGCGGCGGATGTGGGCCTGCCCGTGCATCCGGTCACTGCGCTGCGCGGCGGCGATGCGGCCTACAATGCTGACGCCCTGCGCCGCCTGTTGATGGGCGAGGAAGGCCCCTATCGCGATGCCGTGCTGTTCAACGCCTCTGCCGCGCTGCGCGTGGCGGGCGAGGTGGAAAGCTGGCGCGAAGGCGTCGAGGAAGCCGCCGAGGTGATCGACAAAGGTCTGGCCAAGGCACTGCTCGACTGCTGGATCGATGCGGTCCGATGAGCGATACAATGATCAAGATGGATACGACGATGACCGACAAGCTGACCGAAATCTGCGCCACCAAGGCCGAGGAAGTTGCGCTGCGCAAACCGCTGGCCAGCCTGTCGGACCTTGATGCCCGCGCCGCGCTGCAGACCGCTCCGCGCGGTTTCGAAGCCGCCCTGCGCGCCAAGGCCGCCGATGGCTTCGCGCTGATCGCGGAGATCAAGAAGGCCAGCCCCTCCAAGGGCCGGATCCGTGCTGATTTCGATCCGCCCGCCCATGCCCGCGCCTATCAGGCCGGGGGCGCGGCCTGCCTCTCGATCCTGACCGACGCGCCCTATTTCCAGGGCCATGAGGATTTCCTGATCGCCGCCCGCGCCGCCTGCACCCTGCCGGTGATCCGCAAGGATTTCATGATCGACCCCTGGCAGGTGGCCGAGGCGCGCTCCATCGGCGCCGATGCCATCCTCATCATCGTCGCCGCGCTGGAAGACGCCCAGATGGCCGAGATCGAGGCCGCCGCGCTGGAACGCGGCATGGATGTGCTGGTCGAAGTCCACAATGAGGCCGAGATGGAGCGCGCCGCGCGCCTCACCTCGCGCCTGATCGGCGTGAACAACCGTGACCTCAAGCGCTTCAAGACCGACATCGCCACCACCGAGCGCCTCGCCCCGCTGGCGCCCGAAGGCACGCTGCTCGTGGCCGAGAGCGGCATCAACAGCCATGCCGATCTGGTCCGCCTCTCGGCCTGCAACGCCCGCACCTTCCTGGTCGGCGAGAGCCTGATGCGTCAGAGCGATGTCGAGGCCGCCACCCGCCAACTGCTGACCGGCGCCTGACCATGGCCGATCTCACCCATCTCGACGCTCAGGGCCATGCCCGCATGGTCGATGTGGGCGGCAAGGCGGAAACCAGACGCCTCGCCATCGCGGAAGGCCGCATCCTGATGGGCCCGGAAGCGCTGGAGGCGATCCGCGACGGCGCGATCCCCAAAGGCGATGTGCTGGCCGCCGCCCGCATCGCCGGGATCATGGCCGCCAAGAAGGTCGGCGATCTGATCCCGCTGTGCCATCCGCTGCCTTTGGATGCCGTCAGCGTGGACTTCGCCTTTGAAGATGACGCCTTGCGCTGCACCGCCAGCGCCAGCCTGACGGGCAAGACCGGCGTAGAGATGGAGGCGCTGACCGCCGTCTCGGTCGCCCTGCTGACGGTCTATGACATGGCCAAGGCCGTGGACAAGGCGATGGGAATCACCGGCATCCGCCTGATCGAGAAACACGGCGGCAAATCGGGCTCATGGTACGCGCCGGGCAGGCAGGCCTGATGCCGCCCCTCCCATTGGCCGAGGCGCAGCAAAAGCTGCTGGCCACCATCACGCCGCTGCCGATTGAAACCCTGCCCATCGAACAGGCTGCCGGGCGCTGGCTGGCGGAACCTCTGACGGCGCAGCGTACCCAGCCCGCCGCCGATCTCTCCGCGATGGACGGCTACGCTCTGCGTGCCGAGGATCTGCCCGGCCCATGGCGCGTGGCCGGCGAAAGCGCGGCGGGCCACCCATGGCCTCACCCCGTCCAGCCCGGTGAGGCAATCCGCATCGCCACCGGCGCCCTGATGCCCCAGAGCGCCGACGCCATGGTGCTTCAGGAAGATGTGACCCGCAATGGCGACCACCTGATCCTGACCGGCGATGCGCCCAATCCTCCCGGTCGCCATATCCGTCGCGCGGGGCTGGATTTCTCGCAGGGCGCGCCCTTGCTGCCCGCCGGAACCCGCCTCGGCCCGGCGCAGATCGCGCTGGCCATCTCGGGCGGTCATGGCAGCGTGGCCGTGCGCCGCCTGCCCCGCGTCACCATCATCGACAGCGGCGACGAGTTGGTGCCGCCCGGCGCGCGCGTGCTGCCGCATCAGATCCCCGCCAGCAATGGCGCGATGCTGGCCGCGATGGTCGGCGCTCTGGGCGCCGAGGTGACGCGCATCGGTCCTGTGCGAGACGATCTTTCCGCACTGGTCGCCGCTCTGGACGCCGCTGGCGAGGCCGATCTCATCGTCACCTCGGGCGGCGCTTCGGTGGGGGATCACGACCTGATCCGCCCGGCCCTGGAAGCATGGGGCGCGCAGCTCGCTTTCTGGCGCGTGGCGATGCGCCCAGGCAAACCCTTGATGCATGCGCAGCGCGGCGGGCTCCATGTGCTGGGCCTGCCGGGCAATCCGGTCTCGGGGCTGGTCTGCGGGCAGCTTTTCCTGCTGCCGATGCTGCGCGCGATGATGGGCGCGAGCGATGTTCTGCCCCGCAAGGTCAGCGCCCGGCTGACAGCCCCCGTGCCCGCAGGCGGCAAGCGGCAGGAGTTTCTGCGCGGGGCCTGGGATGGCGAAGAGGTCACCCCCAACCCCATGCGCGACAGCAGCGCTCTGGCGGCGATGGCGGCGAGCAATTGCCTGATCGACCGCCCGATCAATGCCGAAGCCGCCGAAACGGGCGCAATTGTGGGAATTTATCTGCTGGACACGCATTCCCTCGCTTGACGGCTGAAAAATTGTTGCATAAATGTTCCTTGTTCGTTCGAGAACGGAACGGCAGGAAGGACATCCGCATGCTCACCCGCAAGCAGCACGAATTGCTCCGCTTTATCCAGGTCCGGCTGGAGGAAGATGGCGTGTCCCCCTCTTTCGAGGAAATGAAGGAAGCGCTCGACCTCAAGTCGAAATCGGGCGTTCATCGGCTGATTTCCGCGCTGGAGGAACGTGGCTTTATCCGCCGCCTGCCCAACCGCGCCCGCGCGCTCGAAGTGCTGCGCCAGCCTGAGGATGTGACCGGTGGCCAGCGCGGCGTTGCTGCGGCTGCCCCGCGTGCCACCCCCGCCCCCGCTGCGCCGCTGGCCCGCCCCGCCGCACTGTCTCCGGCACCGGTGGCGGCGCCCCGCCCCGCCAATGACGTGATCGAGATCCCGCTGCACGGCCGTATCGCCGCCGGTGTGCCGATCGAGGCGCTGGAAGGGCAATCGACCTTGCCGGTGCCTGCTGCCCTGCTGGGCGCGGGCGACCATTATGCGCTTGAGGTGTCTGGCGATTCGATGGTCGAGGCCGGCATTTTCGACGGCGATCTGGCGCTGATCCGCCGCACCGAAATCGCCCGCGATGGCGAAATCGTGGTGGCGCTGGTGCGCGGCGAGGAAGCGACGCTGAAGTATCTGCGCCGCGATGGCGGGATGATCCGCCTCGATCCCGCCAATGCGACCTATCAGCCGCAATATTACCGCCCCGGCGAGGTGCAGGTGCAGGGCAAGCTGGCCGGACTGCTGCGCCGCTATCATTGATGGGCAGGGTTGGGAGAGGCTTTTCCAACCCTGGACATGGTTTGATCGGGGCTGGGAGGAGATCGGTTTTGATCTGGCCTCGGATCGGCTCTTGATGCGAACCGCGCTTCATCGGGAGCATGCTCCCATAAGGCGGAGCCCAACCTCAGACCACTCCTGCCAAACCCACGCTCAGGGGCTGTTCTCCTCCTCGCGCGGCAGACGATGCGGCGCGCGCCACCATGGATGGGCGCCCATCGATTGGGCCACGGTGGTCACGCTTAAATGCTCCAGATCCAGTGCCAGTCCGCCACTCCGCAGCAACGCGGCGCGATCGGCCTTGATCAATCTGGGGCGGCACGCGCCATAGAGCTTCTCCGGCGCGACAACGATATCGGCCTGAGCGCAGGCCTGCTCCCATGGCACGGGCTCCGCGTCTCCCTTGCCGCGCGCAATCAGCAGACGCCAGCGCCGCCCGCCCCGGTCGAGATCGAGAGCACAAAAGCCTTCCGAACAACGCGCGCCCTGCCATGTCGCCAGCGGCGTCACCGGGCCTGACAGCCCTGCGGACTCCAGCATCGCCTCGCCAGTGCGGCCACCTTGCCCATCGCGCAGGATCACCAGCGCGCGGCCCGCAATGCCGGTGATGCCGACGTTCCTGCCATCACCGGAGATCAGCACATCGGGCGGCTGCAGCCATGTCAGCGAGACAATCGCCACCAGCGCAGGCACCAGCCCCCACAGCCTCACCCGCCCATGCCACAGCGCCAGCCACAGCATGCCGCCGACAAACAGCCCATAGCGCCATGCGTCCATCGCGGGCATCACCGTCACCGAGGCGGGCCGCTCCGCCGTCCAGCGCGCGATGGCCAGCAGCAGGTCCAGCGATTGCCCGCAAACCCACCACGCAGGCGCCCCCGCCCCCACCAGATCCAGCGCCAGCCCCAAAGCAATCGCGGGCATCGACACAAAGGTGGTCAGCGGAATAGCCACCAGATTGGCCATCGAGCCATAGACCCCGGCACGGTGGAAATAGAACAGCGCCACCGGCATCAGCGCCAGATCAATCACCATGCCCGCCAGCAGGATCATCGCCAGATGGCGCGCCAAGCGCTGCCACCAGCCCTCCTCACGCGGGGCCAGAAAGGCGCGGACCGGCGCGCAATCATGCAGCACCACCAGCGCCAGCACCGAACCGAAGCTCATCTGGAAGCTGGGGCCGATCACCGCCTCGGGCCACAGCAGCATGGTGCAGATCGCCGCCACCGCCAGCAAGCGCACCGTGAAAGGCTGCCGCCCCAGCGCCAGCGCCGCCAGCACCAGCAAGGCCCCCAGCACCGACCGCACCGTGGGCACCTGAGCCCCCGTCAGCAGCGTGTAGAAAATCCCTGCCGCCCCGCCAAAAGCGCTGGCCAGCAGCGGCAGGCGCACCCTCAAGGCCAGCCACGGAAGCAGCGCCAGCAGCCGGATCGCCAGCACATAAACTCCGGCGATCACCGCGCTGACATGCAGCCCGCTCACCGACAGCAGGTGAGTCAGCCCCGAATCGCGCATCGCCTGCTCGTCGGAGGCCGGGATGCCGCCCCGGTCTCCGCTGGCAAAGGCGGCCGCGATGCCTCCCGCCGGTCCGGCCACGCGCGAACGCACGTGATCGGCCAGCGCATGGCGCATGCGGGCCAGCCATGAGTCGCCGGGCGCGGGCGATATCACTTTCACCGGACCGAGTACTGTCCCGGTGGCGGCCACACCATCGAACCATGCCGCGCGGGCCGCGTCATAGCCGCCGGGCAGCATGGGCGCGGCGGGCGGCATCAGCCTTGCTCGCAGTTGCACCACGGCGCCTTCGGTCAGCCCCGGCTGGTCGCGCCCTTCAGGCATGGAGAGTCGCGCCAGAATGGGCCGCCCGCTGCCCGGCTCGGCAAAGGCCAGTTCAAGGCGCAGGCGGTGCTCGGCGGGCTGGGCATAGCGGTCCATCACGCGGGCGGTGATGCGCGGGGTCATCGGCTGGACGATGGCAGGCGTACCGACCATGGCGGATTTCGCCCAGATCAGGCCGCACCCCGCCGCCACGGCCAGCCCCATGCTCATCAGGGCGGCACGCAGATGGCCCAGCGAAACCCCCTGCAACAGCGCCGCAAGCCCTGCCCCCCCCTATACCAAAGGCCAGCACACCATACCAAAGCCAGGCATTGGCAAGCACGAACCACAGGCCTATGCCTCCGCCCAACCCCACGGCCAGCCATGGAAGGCGGTCCGGTCCGGCCTCGTTCAGAAAGTGTTCAAGCCGCAAGGCAGTGCTGGACAAGATCGCGCCGCTGGTCCTATGGCCGTGTTGCAATGCAGCGCCCGCATCGCGCCATAAGCGCGGGGCGCCAGAACGTAGCCCGATGGTGATGCCCGAGCGGCTGGCCATAGGGGGGTAGAGTGACAGGAAGGATGAGTGAATGGCAAGTGTTGGCGTGAACGGTGATGGCTCGGCCACGGATGGCCAGATCATCGCGCGCCCTGTTGTCACCCGTTTCGCGCCCTCTCCCACCGGCTATCTGCATATCGGCGGGGCGCGCACGGCCCTTTTCAACTGGCTTTACGCGCGTGCCAATGGGGGAAAATACCTCTTGCGCATCGAGGATACCGACCGCGCCCGCTCGACCGAGCCCGCGATCGAGGCGATCTTCGATGGTCTGAACTGGCTGGGCCTGGGCGGCGATGAGGCCCCCGTCTTCCAGTTCGCGCGTTCCGATCGTCATGCGCAGGTTGCCGCGCGGCTGCTCGATTCGGGCCATGCCTATCGCTGCTATCTGACGCAGGAAGAGCTGGCCGCCCGCCGCGAGGCTGCCGCTGCCGAGAAGCGTCCTTTCCGCGTCGTCTCCGAATGGCGCGATGCCTCGCCGGACCAGTGGCCCGAGGGCAAGTCCTATGTGGTGCGTGTCAAGGCTCCCCGCGACGGCGAGGTGACCATCTCCGACCGCGTGCAGGGCGACGTCACCGTCGCCAATGCCGAGCTGGACGATTTCGTTATCCTGCGCTCGGACGGCACGCCGACCTATATGCTGGCCGTGGTGGTGGACGACCATGACATGGGCGTGACCCATGTGATCCGCGGCGACGACCACCTGAACAACGCCTTCCGCCAGTTGGTCATCATCCGCGCGATGCAGACAATCGAGGGCGGCTGGGAAGACCCGGTCTACGCCCATATCCCGCTGATCCACGGCTCGGACGGCGCCAAGCTGTCGAAGCGTCATGGTGCGCTGGGCGTGGACGCCTATCGCGACGAGATGGGTCTGCTGCCGGAAGCCGTGTTCAACTATCTGCTGCGTCTGGGCTGGGGCCATGGCGATGAGGAAATCATCAGCCGTGAGCAGGCCATCGCGTGGTTCGACATCGTCAACGTCAACAAGGGTGCCTCGCGCTTCGACATGAAGAAGCTGGAGAACCTCAACGGCCATTACATCCGTGAGGCTGACGACGCGCGCCTCGCCGCGCTGGTCGCCCCGAAGGTGACCGCCGAGACGGTGGACATGGATCTGCTCACCCGCGCCATGCCGGTGCTCAAGGTGCGCGCCAAGGATCTGAACGAGCTGGCGCAGGGCGCCGGTTTCCTCTTCGCCCAGCGCCCGCTGCCCCTCGACGCCAAGGCCGAAAGCCTGCTGACCGAGGATGCCCGCGCGCTGCTGGCCCAGATCCACACGGCTTTCGCGGACGAGGCCGAATGGGCCATCGAACCGCTGGAGGCCCGCCTGAAGGCGATGGCCGCCGACCTCACCCTGGGGCTTGGCAAGCTGGCTCAGCCGCTGCGCGCGGCGCTGACGGGCCAGGGCACCTCGCCCGGTATTTTCGACGTATTGGTTCTGCTCGGTCGTGACGAAAGCCTGGCCCGCATTGCGGCACAGGCAAGCAGCGTCACGGCAGGGCACAGTTAAGGAGAACTGTTGTGGCTGATCTCGCCAAAATCAATCTTGGCGGCACGGAAGTTGATGCTCCTGTGCTGAAGGGCACCGTTGGGCCGGATGTGATCGACATCCGCAAGCTCTACGGCCAGACCGGCGCCTTCACCTACGATCCGGGTTTCACCTCGACGGCAAGCTGCGAAAGCGCGCTGACCTACATCGACGGCGACGAAGGCGTGCTGCTGCATCGCGGCTATCCCATCGGCCAGCTTGCGGAAAACAGCTCCTTCATGGAGACCTGCTATCTGCTTCTCAATGGCGAGCTGCCCAACAAGGATGAACTGGCCGGGTTCAACCACACGATCAGCCGCCACACCATGGTGCATGAGCAGCTTTCCAGCTTCTTCAGCGGCTTCCGTCGCGACGCTCACCCGATGGCGGTGATGGTCGGCGTGATGGGCGCGCTGTCGGCCTTCTATCCCGACTCGACCGACATCGCCGACCCCGAGCAGCGCAAGATCAGCGCCCACCGCCTGATCGCCAAGGTGCCCACCATCGCGGCGATGGCCTACAAGTACTCGATCGGCCAGCCCTTCGTGTACCCCGACAACAAGCTGTCCTACGCCGGCAACTTCCTGAAGATGACCTTCGGCGTCCCCGCCGAGGAGTATGAAGTCGTCCCCGCCGTCGAAAAGGCGATGGACCGCATCTTCATCCTGCACGCCGACCACGAGCAGAACGCCTCGACGTCGACCGTCCGTCTGGCCGGTTCATCGGGCGCCAACCCCTTCGCCTGCATCGCGGCCGGCATCGCCTGCCTGTGGGGCCCCGCTCACGGCGGCGCCAATGAAGCGGCGCTCAACATGCTGCGCGAGATCGGCACGCCCGACCGCATCAACCACTACATCGACCGCGCCAAGGACAAGAACGATCCGTTCCGTCTGATGGGCTTCGGTCACCGCGTGTATAAGAACTACGACCCGCGCGCGACCGTGATGCAGAAGACCGTGCGCGAAGTGTTCGACGCGCTCAAGGTCAACGATCCGCTGTTCGAGACCGCCCTGCGCCTGGAAGAGATCGCCCTTTCCGATCCGTATTTCGCGGAAAAGAAGCTGTTCCCCAATGTGGACTTCTACTCGGGCATCATCCTCTCGGCCATCGGCTTCCCCACCACCATGTTCACCGTGCTCTTCGCCCTGGCGCGCACCGTGGGCTGGGTCGCACAGTGGAACGAAATGATCTCCGATCCAGGCCAGCGCATCGGCCGCCCGCGTCAGCTCTACACCGGCCCGACGCAGCGCGATTACGTGGACATCAGCAAGCGCTGATTTCTGCGATTACGCTGAAGATGAAGGCGCGAGGGGGAAACCTCTCGCGCTTTTGTTTTGTTTGGAGAGAAGATGCCTCCGGCGGGCAAAGGGCCATCGCCCTTTGCAATCCCTTTATTTGGTGCAGAGCCCCACATCGCCGCGCCGCAGGCAGAGGATTTGATGCCTGCGGCGCCTTAGGTCGCGCTGATGGAGAGTTTGGGCGCTTGGTTTCGGCGCCATTGCCCTATCGTCGGGAGACGTTCCGGGAGCGCGAGGGGGTAACCCCCTCGCATCTTACTTTCCTGAAACCCCTTACTTCCCCGCCGGAACATCCAGCAGAAAACAGGCCCCCTCGCCCTTCACGCTGACGACGGACAGTTCCCCGCCCATCGCGCGCGCCAAGCGACGCGAGATGTAGAGCCCCAACCCGGACCCACCGTCCCCGCTGCGTCCAAGCCGCTCGAACTTCTCGAACACGCGCGGCTGGTCCTCGGGCGACAGGCCCGGCCCCTGATCGGCGATCGCGACGCGGGCAAAGCCTTCATCGCGCGACAGGTCGACGATAATCGTCGAATTTTCAGGGCTGTAGCGGATGGCGTTGCCAACAAGGTTGAGCAGGATCTGCAGCACGCGGCGGAACTCTGCCACGGCGGGCAGCGACACATCCAGAGCCGGCGCGCTGATGGTGATGCCCTTTTCCCGCGCGCGCATCGAGAGGATACCGGCGGCGCGCCGCGCGGCATCGGCCAGATCGATGGCATCGGCGATGGTCGAAAAGTTCTCGGCCTCGATCACATCGAGGTCGGCGAGGTCATCAACCAGCCCCATCAAATGCTGCCCCGCCGCCGCGATATCGGCGGCATAGCGGGTGTAATCCTCGGACAGCGGCCCGGCGAGGCGGGTGCGGATCGTCTCCGCATTGGCGATGACGCGGGCGATGGGCTGGCGCAGCACGGGGGCCAGATCGCTGCCGACCACGGCGCGCTCGACAGGCAGCACCGCAGCGGGGGCCGGGCGCGGCGCGGGCGCTGGCGTGTCGGAGGTGAGGCAGAGGTCGAAACCGCCGGGCTCGGCGCCGCGCCCGGCCGGTCCGTTCAGGCCGATGGGGATCAGCGTGGCACGCCAGCGGCGCGAGGAACCGGGCAAATCCACCCCCGCGCCGTCGAGCAGGCGCCAGTGCAGCGGTTGGCGATGGTTGCTGCCGGGGATGGTCACCACATCGGTCCACGGGTGGCCGGTGCCCGCGCGCAGCCGGGCGGCGGCCTCGGCCAGATCGCCGCCGTCGCAGGTGACGGTCAGCACATTCTGGCGCGCGTCGAGGCGCACGGTCATTTCGGCCAGCGCGCGGTCGATCTCGGCGCGGCGGCGCGAGGCGAGATCGGCGTTTTCGGCGGGCAAGGGAGAGCTTTGCCAGTGGCGCAGCACGATGTCGCAGCCTTCGCCGTGATTTGGGCCGGGCCGGGGCATCACCTCGACCCAGGCGTGGATCACATCATGCCCGTCCTGAGCGGTGATGGCGCGCGCCAGCTTCAGCCCGAAGCGGCGCGCCTTGGCGACCACCTCGCGCAGTTCGGGCACGGCGATGGGGCCGGGCAGCAGGCCGCCGCAGCGCAATTGCAGCCCGGCAAGCGGCTCATCGGCGCTGGTGAGGTGATCCTGCGCATCGCTGCGCGCACGGGCGAGGACGCCTTCGGACATGTCCATGGTCTAGCTCTTCCCGCCCGATGGGTGCAACAGCGTGGCGGCACGCTCGGGGGTGATGCGGCTCAGGCCCTCGGGGGGCGTGGCGCCGGGATGGAGGGCCAGCAGAGTGGCCTCGACATGGGCGCTGCTGACGCCGCCGGCCTTGAGCCCCAGCACCAGCCGCGCCTTGTGACGCGAGAGCAGCGAGAGCAACGCCTGCCCGCGATCCTGCCCGCTGACATGGGCCAGAGCGCTGGCAAAGATCGCCACGCCAGCATGCGGCAGATCGAGCGCGGCCACCACGCCGGGCCCCATCACGCCGATCAGCCGGGCGAGCAGGCCCAGCCTTGTGGCGCCCTCGTCGTAATCGGCGCGCAGGGCGGCGATGCGCTCGGGCGCGGCGGCATCGACCGACAGGGCGCCGTGGAGCAGTTCGGCGGGCCATTCGCCCAGCGGCCATTGCATGCGGCGCTGCTGCTGCACGAAGCGCGCCTGCGCGGCCAGCACCTGCATCGCCAGAGCGGCGGTCTCGCCATCATCGGAGGCGATCAGCGCCTGAAGCAGCGGGGAGAGCACGGGATCGAAGCCCTGTACCGACTGCAGGCGCCGAGTCACATGGGTTTCAAGCGCCAGAGCATGGGCCAGCGGCACCAGCCCCGGCACATCGACCAGCGCGGCGGTCAGCTCGGGATGATCGCCTTCGTCCTGATCGCTCAATTGGCTCGCGGCATGGCCGATCATCCCGCGCAGCGAGGCCAGCACATCGTCGGCCATAAATTCGCGGTCATCATGCACCAGCAGATGGCGCAGCACCGGCGCGACGCCCGCCGTCACGCCGTCTCCACGCGCCAGATCGGCGCGCAGAGCGGCCTCGACGCGATCTTCAGTGTCTGTTGGCTCCGGCCGCATGGATCGGGCGTAGCGCAACGAGGTTAAAGTGTTGTTAGCTGTGACAGACGATGCACGGCATGAAGCGCCAGCCCCAGATAGAGCAGCCCCAGCCCCAGAATCGCCCCATCCAGCCATCCCGCCAGCGACGACAGCCCCAGCACCAGCGCCAGCAACGCCCGGTCGGCCACCCAGGCCACCCGCTCGGGCGGCATCACCGAGGTGCCCAGACGCAACAGCCCCAGCAGCATCACCGGGGCAAAGGCGCGATAGACCAGCCCCTGCCCCATATGCGGGCTCTCGTTCCACAGCATCAACAGCGCCAGCGTCAGGTCCAGAACCCCGCTGTAGACGCGCATCGGCGCCACGCGCGGCCGGGCCAGACGCAACGAGCGCCGCTCCACCCGCCCGAACAGCGAGGCGGAAAGAAACAGCACCCAGCCAGCACCCGCCAGCGCGCAACCCGTGGTCGTCAGGCCGAACCAGCCCGTCACCAGCGCGAGGCCGCACAACACCAGCGCCGCCAAGGCGACCACCGTGCCACCGCTGCCCGCATGCAGCAGCGCCGGGCCGATCAGGCGCACGCCGCGCCGCGCGATCCGTCCGGAGGGCCCCAGAACGCCCTCGTCATGGGTGTGGAGACGGAACCAGCCTTCCTCCACCTCATGCGCCTGATCGTCATTGCGCACGAGCTGCCAGCGCCCCGGCTCAAGCGCCAGATCGGGCAGCACGCGCTGCTGCACACCCGATTGCAGCGCCACACGCTGCAGGATGGAAAAGGGATCGGCGTCGGAAGGCACATCGGCGAGACGCTCGATCATCCGCCCCGGCACGCGCAGGGCCCCGGCGGCGGCATGGTTGAGGTCGAGCCGCTCGAAACCGGCGGCCAGCCCGCGCTCGATGGGTTGGGACAGCACGCAGGCGCCATCCTCGATCAGCGGCAGCATCAGCTCGGGCCAGACCAGCAGCCCCTCGGCAAAGGCAATGACATCGTCAGCCACCGAGACCAGCCCCAGCATGCCGCGCACGCCGGGCACGGCGTGGAAAGCGGCGCCCGCATCCTCGGCCGCCTGACGCAGCACGGGCATCTCGGGCTCATGGGGGGTGGTGACGCAGATGATGCGCTCACAGCCCAACCCCAGCGCCAACCCCAGTTGGTGACGCGCCAGCGACAGGCCACCCACACGCAGGGCGCCCACGGTGGACGCGGGCTGGTCACCTTGCGGGGCGCCAGTCGGTTCAACCAATGATAGCAGGGCGATACGCAGCCGGGCTCTCCGTCAAAAGGTCCCGGAAGGGAATGGAAGCTGTGTAAAGGAGGGCGACCAGACTGCCAAGCGGATTGCTGACACCGCATGGCCGAGGCGCGTTTCAGGCCGCGGCGAAATCCTCGGCAAAGGCTTGCAGCTTGCGGATCACCACCGGCTCACCCGGCGCCGAATGCAGCGCCTCATCGGCCAGGGAGATCAGCGGCCAGGCCTGAAAGCTGGAGCCCAGACCATGCAGACGCAGCGCGGCGATTTCCCAATTGGCATCGCAGCGGGCACGGCGCAGCAGGTCGATCTGGCGCGTCAGACTGTCCAGAAATGCGGTGCGCAATTCCAGAAAAAGCGCCTGATCATCACCGGCGGCGGCGGCGATTGTCGCGTCGAGAGCTCCTGCTTCATAGACCATGACGGGATTCGTTACAGCCTAAGGGTGAAGACCGGTTTAACAGAACGGCTTTCGTGCTATCGTCGCCGGATGGCATCGAGACATGACAGCGCGGCCGCTTCGGCGGAAGGCGGGGCAGCTTTGGGGGATCAGCAGGTCAGCACCGGGGAGGAGGCGCGCGAAGCCGCCCATCTCGCCGCGCTGGACGAAGACCCTTACCCGCCGCTGCCCTCCGCGCTGGGGGCATGGCAGGATGAGGCGGACAGTGATTCGCTCCCTGCCCCGCGCCGCGCCGTGCTGCCGGCGCTGGCGCTGGCCGCGCTGGTCGTGTGGACCGGCGCTTTCATCTGGATCAACCGGGGCGAGGCCAATCTGCTGCCCACCACCGCGGTGATGCTGATCGCCTTGTGGAGCGGCCCCGCCGTGCTGCTGGCGATGCTGGCCTATGCGCTGCATATGGGCGGCACGCGCTCGGCGCTGCGGATGGGCGATGCGGCGCGCGCGCTGCGCGGCGAGAGTGTGGCGCTGGAAGAGCGGCTTATCGCGATGAACCGCGAGCTGAGCCTGGCCCGCGACTTTATCGCCGCCCAGTCGCGCGATCTCGATTCGCTGGGCCGCCAGACGATCGAGCGCCTGTCGCAGCATGGCGACCATCTGGCCGGGCTGGTGCGCGACAATGCCAGCGGGCTGCAGGCCATCGGCACCGTCAGCGATGCCGCGCTCGCCAATATGGAGCGCCTGCGCGAGCATCTGCCGGTCATCAGCAATTCGACCAAGGATCTGGCCAACAACATCGCCAACACCGGGCGCGTGGCTCAGGCGCATCTGCAGGATATGGTGTTCGGCCTCAACCGCCTGAACGATTTCGGGCTGGCGAGCGAGCGGCAGGTGCTCTCGCTGCGCGAGAACATCGACCAGACCCTGCGCGAGCTGGAGAAGCGCGTCGATGAGCTGCACGGCTCGGTGGCGGGCCGGTTCGAGGCGCTGGATCAGCGTTCACAGGGCTTCGCCATGGATCTGGAGAAGCATGAGGAAGAGGCGCGCGACACGCTACGCCGCCGCTCCGCCACGCTGAATGAGGAAATCGCCGCCACCCGCGTCCAGTTGGACGATGAGGAGGCGCAGAGCATCACCTCGCTGCGCGCCCGCCTGTCGGGCCTGCGCGACGAGACCGCCACGGTGGCCCGCGCGCTGCGCGAGAGCGAGGCCAGCGCGCTGACCGAATGGCAGGGCGTGATCGAGCGTATCGAAGGCCAGCTCCGCGATATGGACGGCCAGATCGAGAAGCGCACCCGCGATCAGATGACTCAGGCGCAGGCGCTGGGCGAGACCGCCCGCGTCGCCACGGCGCGTTATGAGGCGCTGGATGCGCGGCTGACGGTGATCGGCGAAGGCAGCCGCACCTCGATCGACACGATGAGCGAGCGGATGGATGCCATGGAGCGCCGTCTGGTCGAGGCCGACCGCAGCGTCGGAGCCTTGACCGAGGCCAGTGTGCGCCTGCTGGAGCTGGTGCAGGCCAGCGCGCGCTATACGTCGCAGGAGCTGCCGGCCTCGCTGGGGCAAAGCGAATCGCGTCTGGCCGATTACGGTGGCCGTGTGGCTGCGCTGACCGAGAATATGGCCAGGGCGCGCGCTTCGGGCGAGGCGCTGGCCGAGCATGTCACCAGCGCCGAGGGTCGCATCGCCAATGCCACCCATGCTCTGGGCACGCTGCATGACGGGCTGGATGACCGCGTCGCCGCCCATGGCGAGGCTTTGGCGGCCTTGCGCGCCGCGCTGGTGGTGATGGAGCGTGACAGCGAGAAGCTGGGCGCGCGCGCTCAGGATGAGCTGGCGACGGCGATCCATGCGCTGGGCGACGCCCTGCGCCAGACGATCAGCGCCATCGAGGAAGAGGGCGCCGAGCGCGTCGCCACGCTGGCCAGCAAGCTGGGCGCCGACAGCGCCGCACTGATCGAGCGCGCCATGCGCAACCAGAGCGCGGAAATCGCGGGGCAGCTTGAACAATCCGCTTCTCACGCCGCCGGTCTGGCCAAGGAGGCCGCCGCACAGTTGAAGGTGCAGATGGGTCAGGTCGACGAGCTGGCGGGCCGGTTGGAGCGCCGCGTCAACGATGCCCGCGCCCGCGCCGAGGAGCAGGTGGACAATGACTTCGCCCGCCGCGTGGCGAGCATCACCGAAACGCTGAACTCCAGCGCCATCGACATCGCCAAGGCGCTGGACACCGAAGTCGGCGAGACCGCCTGGGCCGCCTATCTGCGCGGCGAGCGGGGCATTTTCACCCGCCGCGCGGTACGGTTGCTCGACAATGCCGAGGCCAAATCGGTGCTGGCGACCTATGAGAACGACCCGCATTTCGCGGTCGAGGTCAACCGCTATATCCATGATTTCGAGGGGCTGCTGCGCCAGTTGCTGTCCACGCGCGATGGCCATGCGCTGGGGGTGACGCTGTTGTCCTCGGATGTGGGCAAGCTGTATGTGGCGCTGGCTCAGGCGATTGAGCGGCTGCGGAATTAAGATCGGGGGCTGGCCAGCGACGCTGCGCCAGCCCTATCCGCGAAGATGCGGCGCGATGGCCAGAAGCCGAGCCAATTGCTGTTCGCCATCCCACGCGTCCGGTTTGCAGCTTGCCACGCGCCATTCCATGGTTAGCCGCCAGGACGCGCGATAGCTTTGCAGCGAAGCGAGGATCGTGCCTTGAGCAGCGGCTGAAGCCGCGGGGTCGTCGTCGAAACCCGGTTCCCACAGGCAGCATGGGCAGATGCCAGAGCCGGGCATGCCGCCAGCTTCATCATAGGCTTCCCCATCGACATAGGCGGGGAAACCACAAGTGGGACAAAGCAGCTTTCCCTCGCCATCGCACACGTTGAACTGCCGGGCATCGATCATGCCGGAAGACTCAATACCCCGCGCCCTTCAGCGAGGCCGGCGGATGGATCACGCTGACATCGTCAATCGTGATCCATCCGAACTGCAGATTGGCATAGAACAGCCCGAACAGCACTGCGGACAGGATCGTCGCGCGCAAGGCCACGCGACCGGGGCGGAAATTGGCGGGGGCGCTGGTCGCCTGCCCTCTCACCAGCTCCTCGCCATTTTCCTCATGCGTGCGGATGCCGAAAGGCATCACCAGAAACGCCGACATCACCCAGAACAGCAGGTAAATCGCGAGAATCGACGTCCAGCGCATTGAAAATCAACCTTCCAGCAGCATCACCTTGACCTGAGGCTTCTTACCACACCAGCGCAGCGCGGCACGGCGCGCAGCCAGACGGGCGGCCTCGGTGATGGCATCGCGGTCGCGGGCATCACTGCCCTTCAGCTTGCCCACGGCCTTCACCACATCGCCGATGGCTTCCTCGACGAACTGATCGTAATCCTCAACCAGCGGCAGGCCGATGCCTTCGACGCGCACCCTTCCGCTCTTGCTGCCGATCTGCCCGGCCAGAGCCACAACAACCACACCCGCATGGGCCAGACGGCGGCGCATCACCACCGCCTCGCCATCGGCGGGCCCGATGATGTCGCCATCGAGCACCAGACGCCCGGCGCGCACCGTGTCGAACTTGCCCGGCTTGCCCGGCGCCAGGCGGCACAGATCGCCGTTCACCTGATTGACGATATGCCGGATGCCCTTGGCCTTGCCGACGCGGCCCTGCTCACGCATATGGCGGACCTCGCCATGCACCGGCACTAGGATTTCCGGACGGAGCCAGCCATAAAGCTCTTCCAGCTCGGGGCGACCGGGGTGGCCGGAGACATGGATCATGCTCTGGCGGTCGGTGACCAGCGTGATGCCCTTGGCGGCAAGCTGGTTCTGGATCTTCCCGATGGGGATCTCATTGCCGGGGATCTGGCGGCTGGAGAACAGCACCACATCGCCCTTGTCGAGCTTGATGGGATGGTTGTCATCCGCGATGCGGGCCAGCGCGGCCCGCGGCTCGCCCTGCCCGCCGGTGGCGACGATCAGCACCTCGCCGCGCGGCAGGTCCATCGCATAGTCGGCATCGATCAGATCGGGCAGATCATTGAGGTAACCGCAGGCCTTGGCGCTGGCGATGATGCGGTCGAGCGAACGGCCCGAGGCGCACAGCCGGCGGTTGGTCGCCTTGGCCACCTTGCCCAGCGTTTTCAGCCGCGCCACATTGGAGGCGAAGGTGGTCACCACCACGCGCTTGCCCTTGTGACGGCTGATTTCCTCCATCAGCCCGCGCGCCACATCGCCCTCGCTGCCCGAAGGCTCGGGGTTGAAGATATTGGTGCTGTCGCAGACCACCGCCAGCACGCCCTCATCGCCAATGGCGGTGAGCTGCTCGGGGGTTGCGGGCTGGCCGATCAGCGGCTCCTTGTCGAGCTTCCAGTCGCCGGTATGGAAGACCTTGCCATAGGGTGTGTCGATCAGCAGGGCGTTGCCCTCGGCGATCGAATGCGCCAGCGGCACATAGCGGATGCCGAAAGGCCCCAGCGCGAAGCGGTCGAGGTGATCGATGACGATCAGCTCGACCGTATCGGTCAGCCCGGCCTCGTCCAGCTTGGCCGCGACCAGCTTGGCGGTAAAAGGCGTGGCATAGAGCGGCACGCCAAGGTCCGCGGCGAAATAGGGCACCGCGCCAATATGATCCTCATGCGCGTGAGTCAGCACCACGCCGAGCAGGTCCTGGCGGCGCTCCTCGATGAAGTCCAGATCGGCGAAGACCAGATCGATGCCGGGATATTCATTGCCGCTGAAGGTCATCCCCAGATCGACCATCAGCCATTTGCCGTCGCACCCATAGAGGTTGACGTTCATGCCGATCTCGCCGGATCCCCCCAGCGCGCAAAAAAGCAGTTCGTCACCCGGTTTCAGCGTCTTGTCCTTTCAAGCCGCGCTTCTCGCGCGCAAAATCATTGTGGCGCGCCTGCGTTGCGCGCAAAATTAACGTGTCGCGGCTCGCTGGGCCAGAAGCGCCAGCCCGTCAAGCGTAAGGTCGGGGTCCACAGCGTCGAACAGCCCCGGATGGCCGTTGAACAGCACCGCCAGGCCGCCTGTCGCCACCACCTTGGCGGAGCGGCCGATCTGGTGGCGCATGCGCTCGATCAGCCCCTCCATCATCGAGACATAGCCCCAATAGATGCCGATCAGCATCTGATCCTCGGTGTTGGTGCCGATCACGCTTTCCGTCGCCGGGCGGGCGATGGCGATGCGCGGCAGCTTGGCCGTGTTGCCCACCAGCGCGTCGAGCGACAGATTGAGCCCCGGCGCGATGATCCCGCCCTTATAGGCGCCGTTGAAATCGATGGCGTCGATGGTGGTCGCCGTGCCGAAATCGACGATGATCAGATCGCCGGGATATTTGGCATGGGCGCCGATGGCATTGACCGCGCGGTCCGCCCCCAGCGACTTGGGCTGGTCGACATCGATGTCGATGCCGTAGCCGGCGGCGCCCTGCCCCGCGATCAGTGGCTCGACGCCAAAATATTTGGTGCAGAGCACCTCCAGATTGTGAAGCGCGCGCGGCACCACGGTGGAGATGATGATGGTTTCCACCACGGCACGCATATGCCCCTCGATCGAGAGCAGTTGCATCAGCCAGACGGCATATTCATCGGCGGTGCGGCGCGGATCGGTGGCGATGCGCCAGCGCGCCTTGATCGTCAGCCCGTCGAACAGGGCGAAGACGACATTGGTGTTGCCGACATCGACGGCGAGCAGCATGGCAATCCCCTCAAGCGATTGTGTCGACTGATATGTGTGTCAGGCGAGATTGATATCGCCCGCATGAATGATGCGTGTGGTGCCGTCTGCCAGCGCCAGACGCAAGGCTCCTTGTTCGTCCAGCCCGGCAAAATGCCCTTGCAGCGTGCTGCCCGAAGGTTCGATCACGGACAAAGGTGTGCCCAAAGGATGGGCCACAGCCTGCCAGCGGCCGACCAGCGGGCCAAGCCCATAGCTGCGCCAGAGCGCCAGTTGAGACGCAAAGGCAGAGATCAGCCTTTCGGCGAAATGATCGACATCCGGAGCGGGCACCAGATCGGCCAGCGCGCAGGTGGCGCGATCGGGCAGGCTGGGCGCCTGCGCCAGATTGACGCCAATCCCCACAACGACAGCATCGCCGACCCGCTCCAGCAGGATACCGGCCAGCTTAGCGCCATCGACCAGCAGATCGTTGGGCCATTTCAGCATGGCCCGATGAGGCGCCGGCACATAAGGCGCGACAGCCTCATGCACCGCCAGACCGGCAACCAGCGCCAGCGATCCGGCATGAGGCTCGCCCGGCGACAGGCGTACCACGCCCGAGCCCATGAAATTGCCCGCGCCGTCGTTCCAGACACGCCCCAAACGACCACGCCCGGCGTTTTGGCGCCGGGCGACAAGCCAGAAACCATCGCCCAGCGGCTCGCCCGCAGCCAGCCTTGCAAGAAGGTCGGCGTTGGTCGAGCCGGTGACGGCGACGGTTTCGATCAAAGGCTCTGGTCTCAGTGGATCAGGCTGGCGATGGCGGTATCAGCCAGACGGCCCAGGGGACCGGTCAGCAGATAGCCCAGCGGCGAGAGGAACACGCAGCCGATGGCAACCAGAGCGGTGTAAACCGGATCGCACTTGCCGCCGATCTTGCCCGAGGGCTCGTCGAAGAACATCACCTTGACGACCTTCAGATAGTAGAAGGCGCCGATGACGCTGGCCGCGATACCGATGGCAGCCAGCGGAACATAGCCCGCCTTCACCACGGCCATGAAGACCACGAACTTGCCCCAGAAGCCGAACAGCGGCGGAATACCCGCAAGGCTGAACATCGCAATGGCCAGAGCAGCGGCCAGACCCGGCTTCACGCGCGAGAGGCCCGCCAGATCGGCGATCTTCTCGATCTGGTTGCCTTCGTGATCCGTCAGCATCAGCACCGAGACGAAGCTGACCAGCGAGGTGATCACATAGATCGCCAGATAGACCAGCATGGCCGAGCCACCCGCCGCCGTGCCCGTCGCCAGACCCAGCAGCATGAAGCCGACGTTGTTGATCGACGAGTAAGCCAGCAGGCGCTTGATGTTGCCCTGCCCGATGGCGCCCAGCGCGCCGACCACGATCGAGGCGATGGCCGCGAACATCACGATCTGCTGCCAGGCGTCCGACTGCGTGCCGAAAGCACCCAGAGCGACGCGGATGGTCAGGGCCAGAGCGGCAGCCTTGGGCGCGGTGGCGAAGAAGGTGGTGACGGGGGTCGGGGCGCCTTCGTAAACGTCGGGCGTCCACATGTGGAAGGGCACGGCGCTGATCTTGAAGGCAAGGCCGGCCAGCACGAAGACGATGCCGAACAGCGCGCCGGTGGTCATGCCATGGCCCAGAGCGGCGTGAATGGCGTCGAACTGGGTCGAACCGGTGAAGCCATAGGTCAGGCTGATGCCGAAGAGCAGAATGCCCGAGGCCAGCGAACCCAGTACGAAATACTTCAGACCGGCTTCGGCCGAACGCTCATCGGTGCGCAGCATAGCTGCCAGCACGTAAGAGGCCAGCGAGTTCATTTCCAGACCGATATACAGCGTGAGCATATCGGTGGCCGAGACCATGATCCCCATGCCCAGCGCCGCGAACAGCACCAGGATCGGGAATTCGGCGCGGTAAGTGCCCGCCTTCTCGAAGAACTTGGGAGCCACGACCAGCGTGACGGCGGCGCTCAGATAGACAAGGATCTTGGCGTAGGACGCAAAGCTGTCCTGAGCGAACTGGCCCGAGAAGGCCGAGACCTCAACGCCATGGCGGCCCAGCATCAGCGAAGGCATGGCCATGATCGCCGCGGCGGCGAGCGCCAGGATCGAGGCAAAGGAAATCGTGCGGGCAGACTTGTCGCCGCCCCATGCCGAGACGAGCAGCAGAAGCAGGCCAAAGCCGCTAAGCATTTCCTCGCTCAGCACGAGGCCCAGGGATGTGAGAAGATTCATTATTCAGCACTCCCCTGAGCGTGCGCTTCTTCCGCCTTGGCCTCGGGATGACCGGCGGTGACCTGCGCGTCGCCCTTGGGCTTGGCCTGAGCGAGGCGCGCGTCGAGATGGGCGACATCGGCATGCACCGGCGCCATGAAGGTTTCGGGATAGACACCCATCCACAGCGTCAGCGCGGCGAGCGGGGCCAGCAGCAGCCATTCGCGCGCGTCGATGTCGGGCATGGCGGCGGCATCGGCGTTCTTCTGCTCACCGAAGGCCACGCGGCGGTAGAGATACAGCATGTAAGCCGCACCCAGAATGATGCCGGTGGTGGAGATCAGCGCGATCCAGCTCGAAGCCTGGTAGATACCGGCCAGCGACAGGAACTCACCGACGAAGTTGGCGGTGCCGGGCAGGCCGACCGACGCCATGGTGAAGAACATGAAGAACAGCGAGTACTTGGGCATGTTGATCGACAGGCCGCCGTAGCGCTTGATCTCGCGGGTGTGCAGGCGGTCGTAGATCACGCCGACGCAGAGGAAGAGCGCGCCCGAGACCAGACCATGCGCCAGCATGACGGCGATCGAACCTTCCAGACCCTGCTGGTTGAAGGCGAAGAGACCCACGGTCACGATGGCCATGTGAGCAACCGACGAATAGGCGATCAGCTTCTTCATGTCGGTCTGCACCAGGGCGACCAGCGAGGTGTAGACCACCGCGACGATCGACAGGCCCCAGATCAACGGCGCGAAATAGGCCGAGGCTTCGGGGAACATGGGCAGGCTGAAGCGGATGAAACCGTAGCCGCCCATCTTCAGCAGCACGCCAGCCAGAATGACCGAACCGGCGGTCGGCGCCTGAACGTGGGCGTCGGGCAGCCAGGTGTGGACCGGCCACATCGGCATCTTCACCGCGAAGCTGGCGAAGAAGGCGAGCCACAGCCACTTCTGGGCGGCAACCGGGAAGTTGTAGGCCATCAGGGTGGGCACATCGGTGGTGCCGGCCTCATTCACCATCCACATCATCGCAATCAGCATCAGCACCGAGCCGAGCAGCGTGTAGAGGAAGAACTTGTAGCTGGCGTAGATGCGATCCGCACCGCCCCAGATGCCGATGATCAGATACATCGGGATCAGGCCGGCTTCGAACATGATGTAGAACAGGAAGATGTCCTGCGCGGTGAACACGCCGATCATCAGCGTTTCGATCAGCAGGAAGGCGGCCATATATTCGGGCACGCGCTTTTCGATCGCGTGCCAGCTGGCGCCGATGCAGATCGGCATCAGCAGCACCGACAGGCCGATCAGCGTCAGCGCGATGCCGTCGATGCCGAGCGCCCATTTGAAGCCCGCGAAGAGCGGAACGCTCTCCTGGAACTGCCACTGGGCGCCGCCCACCTGGAATTGTGACCACAGATAGATGCCGAGGACAAAGTCCACCAGCGTGCCCGCCAGCGCGATCCAGCGCGCGCCCTTCGCATCAGCGAAGAGACATGCGATGGCCGCGACCAGCGGAACCGCCAGCATCAGCGAAAGGATTGGAAAACCGTTCATTGTTTGCGTGCCCTGTCGCTGATGCCTTTAATGTTTCAACACCCAGGTGACCGCAGCCACAAGGCCGACCAGCATCCACAGCGCATAGCTGGTGAGGAAGCCGGACTGCACCTTGCGTGCGCCCACCGAACCCTTGGCGACCACCCAGGCCGCGCCATCCGGACCCAGCCCGTCGATGACGGCCTTGTCGCTCTTCCAGAAGACCTTGCCGATGGCGAAGGCCGTGCGGACGAAGAGGATGTCGTAGAGTTCGTCGAAGAACCACTTGTTGTAGACGAAGGTGTGCAGCGGCTTGATCGCCTTGACGAAGGCCGCAGGGATGCCGGGCTTCACCAGATAGCAGATGTAGGCCGTGATCGCGCCGATCAGCATCACGATGAAAGGTGCCAGCTTGACGGTGGCCGGCAGATGCTCGGCGGCTTCGGCCAGTTCGGTGTTGAACACCAGCGCACCGCGCCAGAATTCGGGGGCTCCCTCGATGCCGGTGAAGGCATGGTGGAAGATGGCACCGGCAAAGACCGCACCGAAGCTGAGGACCGCCAGCGGGATCATCATGACCAGCGGGCTTTCATGCGGATGATAACCGGCGGTGCCGTCATCATCGTGCTTGTGGCCGTGAGCATGGTCGTGGTGATCATGGCCGTGGGCGTGATCGTCATGGCCGTGGCCATGGGCGTCATGCACCGCATGCTGGATATGCTCCGACTGGTTCCAGCGCGGCTTGCCGAAGAAGGTGAGGAACACCAGGCGCCACGAGTAGAAGCTGGTCAGCAGAGCGGCAACGATGCCCATAATGGCCGCGAAGTGACCCAGGCCGGTGCCCTTGGCATAGGCGGCTTCGATGATCGCGTCCTTCGAGTAGAAGCCGGCGAAACCGCCGATTTCCTCAAGGCCCACGCCGGTGATGGCGAGCGTGCCCGCCGTCATCGCCGCGAAGGTCCAGGGGATCTTCTTCCACAGGCCACCATAGTAACGCATGTCCTGCTCGTGATGCATGGCATGGATCACCGAACCGGCGCCGAGGAACAGCAGAGCCTTGAAGAAGGCGTGCGTGAAGAGGTGGAACATGGCCGGGCCGAAAGCGCCCACGCCAGCGGCGAAGAACATGTAACCGAGCTGCGAGCAGGTCGAATAGGCGATGACGCGCTTGATGTCCCACTGCGTCGTGCCGATGGTGGCCGCGAAGAAGCAGGTGCAGGCGCCCACGACAGTCACGACATGCATCGCCGTCTCGCTCTCGACGAAGAGCGGCGAGAGGCGGCACACCATGAACACGCCGGCGGTCACCATGGTGGCCGCGTGGATCAGCGCCGACACGGGGGTCGGGCCTTCCATGGCGTCGGGAAGCCAGGTGTGCAGGCCGAGCTGCGCCGACTTGCCCATCGCGCCGATGAACAGCAGCAGGCACAGAATGGTCAGCGTATCGATACGGTAGCCGAGGAAGCCGATGGTCGAACCGGCATAGTCATGCGCATGGGCCAGGATCTCGGGGATCGACACCGTCTTGAAGACGAGGAAGACGCCGAAGATGCCCATCATGAAGCCAAGGTCGCCCACGCGGTTGACCACGAAAGCCTTGATGGCGGCAGCGCCGGCCGAAGGCTTGCGGAACCAGAAGCCGATCAGCAGATACGAGGCCAGACCCACGCCTTCCCAGCCGAAGAACATCTGGACCAGATTGTTGGCCGTGACGAGCATCAGCATCGCGAAGGTGAACAGCGAGAGATAGGCGAAGAAGCGCGGCTGATCCGGCTCTTCATCCATGTAACCCCAGCTGTAGAGGTGGACCAGGCTCGACACGCTGGTGATGACCACCAGCATGACCGCGGTCAGCGTGTCGACGCGCAGTTCCCAGTTGAACTGCAGACCGCCCGACTGAACCCAGTTCATGACCGGAGTCACCGAGGGTTCAGCATGGCCGCCCAAGAACTGGAGAAAGATCGGCCAGGACAGGAAGCAGGACAGGAACAGTCCGCCCGTCGTGATGAGTTTGGCCGGGAACTTGCCCAGCGCCTTGTTGCCAAGGCCCGCGATCGCCGCCGCCAGAAGCGGGACGAAGACGATGTAAAGGATCGAAGGATGCACGAAGATTTACCCCTTCATCCGGTTGACGTCGTCCACGGCGATGGTGCCGCGGCCACGGAAGTAGATCACGAGGATCGCAAGACCGATCGCCGCCTCGCCCGCCGCAACGGTGAGCACGAACATCGCGAAGATCTGGCCCACGAGGTCGTGGAGGAAGGCGCTGAAGGCCACCAGATTGATGTTCACCGACAGAAGGATCAGTTCGATCGCCATCAGAATGATGATGATGTTCTTGCGGTTGAGGAAGATCCCCAGCACGCCCAGCACGAAAAGCACCGAGCTGACGAAGACGTAATGTCCGATCGTAATCACAGTCGTCTCCTTACAGCTCAACGCCCTGCCCGCTGACGGGCTTGAGGTTGACAGTCGCGTCCTCGGGACGGCGGGCGACCTGCTTCGAGATGTTCTGGGTGCGCACGTCACCACGCTTGCGGTGAGTGAGCACGATCGCGCCGATCATGGAGACCAGCAGGATCACACCCGCAGCTTCGAACAGGAAGATGTAGCGCGAATAAAGCAGCGCGCCGATGGCGGCGGTGTTCGACAGACCGGCCGGGGTTGCCCCCTGCCCGTTGGCCACGCCCAGCACCAGAGCGCCGGACTTGACCGCGCCCGTGCCGATCAGGAGCTCGGCGACCAGCGCCAGAGCGATCAGCAGGCCGAGCGGCGCATTCTGCACGAAACCGGCCCGCAGCGTGGCGAAGTCGATGTCGAGCATCATGACCACGAAGAGGAACAGCACCGCGACGGCGCCCACGTAAACGATGACCAGCAGCATGGCGATGAATTCAGCGCCGACCAGAACCATCAGGCCCGCGGCGTTGAAGAAAGCCAGGATCAGCCACAGCACCGAATGGACCGGGTTGCGGGCCAGGATCGTCGCGAGACCCGAGACGATCACCAGCGTGGCAAACAGATAAAAAGCAAGAAGTTGGATCATGGCGCGGCCCCTTAACGATAGGGCGCATCGGCTTCAAGGTTCGCGGCAATCGCCCGCTCCCACTTGTCGCCGTTGGCCAGAAGTTTCGCCTTGTCATAGAGCAGTTCTTCGCGCGATTCCGTCGCATATTCGAAGTTCGGCCCCTCGACCACGGCATCGACCGGGCAGGCTTCCTGGCAGAAGCCGCAGAAGATGCACTTGGTCATGTCGATGTCATAGCGCGTGGTGCGGCGGCTGCCGTCATCGCGCGGCTGCGATTCGATGGTGATCGCCTGAGCGGGGCACACGGCCTCGCACAGCTTGCACGCGATGCAGCGCTCTTCCCCGTTGGGATAGCGGCGCAGCGCATGCTCACCACGGAAGCGCGGCGAAAGCGGGTTCTTCTCGAAAGGATAGTTGATGGTCGCCTTGGGCTTGAAGAAATACTTCAAGGTCAAGGTGTGAGCCTTCACGAACTCCCAGAGCGTGAAGCTCTTGACGAGCTGAGCGACTGTCATGCGAAGTGTCCCGTTGCCATCAGCCAGCCGCTGACGAGGAAGACGAAGAGAAGCGAAACCGGCAGGAAGACCTTCCAGCCCAGGCGCATCAGCTGGTCATAGCGATAGCGCGGGACGGTGGCCTTGACCCAGCTGAACACGAAGAAGCCGAAAGCGATCTTGAGCAGCAGCCAGATGATGCCGGGCACGGCGTAAAGGAACGGCAGGTTCAGCGGCGGCAGGTAACCACCCCAGAACAGCGTGGCGTTGAGCGCGCACATCAGCAGCACGTTGCCATACTCGCCGAGCCAGAACAGCGCGAAGGCCATCGAGGAATATTCGGTCTGATAACCGGCGACGAGTTCCGATTCCGCTTCCGCGAGATCGAACGGCGCGCGCTGCGTTTCGGCCATGCCCGAGATCAGGAACATCACCCACATCGGGAAGAGCAGGATGTTGCAGGCGTAAGCGTTCACCAGACCGAACAGGCCGTGGCCGCGCTGGCCCTCGACGATGTCCTGCATGTTGAAACTGCCGGCATAGAGCACCACGCAGATCAGGATAAAGCCGATGGAGACTTCGTAGCTGATCATCTGGGCCGAAGCGCGCATCGCCGAAAAGAAGGGATACTTCGAGTTCGACGCCCAACCGGCCATGATCGTGCCGTAAACACCCAGCGAGGAAATCGCGAGAATATACAGCAGGCCGACATTGATGTTGGCCAGAATGGCGTTGGAATTGAAGGGGATAACCGCCCAGGCCAGCAGCGCCACCGTGAAGGTGACAATCGGGCCGATCAGGAACAGGCCCTTGTTGGCCGCCGAGGGAATGATGGTTTCCTGCAGGAACACCTTCAGACCGTCCGCGAAGGACTGCAGCAGGCCGAGCGGGCCGACCACGTTGGGACCACGGCGCAGCGCCATGGCGGCCCAGATCTTGCGGTCGACGTAAATCACCATGGCGACCGAAAGCATCACCGGCAGACAAATGGCCAGAATGCAGACGACGGTGGCAATCAGGAAGGCCAGATCATGGCCCATCCCCCAGCTTTCGAAAAGCTGGGTCGGGGGTCGGAAAAAGCTCATTCTGCGGCCTCCGCCTGGATCTCGCCGTGCAGCAGCTCGGCCGAGCAACGCTGAAGCGTCTCGCTGGCCCGCGCGATCGGGTTGGTCAGATAGAAATCGGCGATCGGATAGGCGATCTCACCGGCAGCTTCGCCGCCACCGGCGGGCAGAGCGCCGTAATCGACCAGACCTTCTTCACCGAAAGCAGCGTATTCAGCCACAAGGTTGCCGCGCAGCTCGGCAAAGCTGTCGAAACCGACATTCACGTCGAAAGCGTCCGCCAGAGCGCGCAGGATCGTCCAATCCTCGCGGGCCTGACCCGGAGCGAAGACGGCGCGCTCGCCATACTGCACCCGGCCCTCGGTGTTGACATAGGTGCCGTCCTTCTCGGTGAAGGCGGCGCCGGGCAGGATGATGTCGGCGCCATGGGCACCCTTGTCGCCGTGATGGCCGATGTAGACGACCATGCTGTTGGCAAACTTGCTGTAGTCCACCTCATCGGCGCCCAGCGAGAAGACCAGCTTCGGCGCGGCGGCGACCAGATCGGCGATACCGCCCTTCTGAGCGTAACCCAGCATCAGCGAGGCCATGCGGCTGGCGGCCATGTGCAGAACGTTGAAACCGTTCCACACCGTGCCGTCTTCCAGCGTGCGCACCAGATTGAGCTGGCTGCTGATCGCCAGAGCCGAACCCAGCGCGTTCTTGGCCAGAGCCGCGCCGCCCAGGATCACAGCCGGACGCTTGGCAGCGCTCAGCGCGTCCCACACATGGGCGGGCAGCTTGTTCAGGATCGCGGCATCGGTGCCCAGGAATTCGGCCGGATAGGTCGTTTCCCATGCCGGGCCGATGATGAAGACCTTCGCGCCCTTCTTGACCGCCTTGCGCAGGCGGACGTTGAGCAGCGGGGCTTCGTTGCGGATCTGGCTGCCGACGATCAGGATCGCGTCAGCGCTCTCGATGCCGGTGAAGGTGGTGTTGAAGTTCACCGCCGCCAGATTGGACACGTCATAGGCCAGGCCCGTCTGACGGCCTTCCAGCAGATGCGAACCCAGCGCGTTCACCAGCTTCTTGGCGGCAAACATGGTCTCGGCATCGAGCAGATCACCGGCAATCGCGGCCACCGAAGGCCCGGATTGATGCTGGCAACCGCGTGCAGCGCCTCTTCCCAGGTCGCGGCGGTCAGCTTGCCGTCGCGGCGGATCCAGGGGCGATCGAGGCGGCGCTTGGTCAGGCCTTCGACCTGATAGCGGCCCTTGTCGCTCAGCCATTCCTCGTTCACGTCGTCATTGTTGCGCGGCAGAACGCGCAGCACTTCGCGACCGCGCGCATCGATGCGGATGTTGGCGCCGGTGGCGTCCGACACGTCGATGCCCAGCGTCTTCTTCAGCTCCCAGGGACGGGCTTCAAACGCGTAAGGACGCGAGGTCAGCGCGCCGACCGGGCACAGATCGATGACATTGGCCGACAGCTCATGCGTCGCGGCCTTTTCCAGATAGGTCGTGATCTGCATGTTCTCGCCGCGATAGAGCGCGCCGATCTCATCCACACCCGCGATTTCCTCACTGAAACGGACGCAGCGCGTGCACTGGATGCAGCGCGTCATCACCGTCTTGATCAGCGGGCCCATATACTTCTCGGTCACCGCGCGCTTGTGCTCGTGGTAACGCGAGGAACCGCGACCGTAGGCCACGCTCTGGTCCTGAAGATCGCATTCGCCGCCCTGATCGCAGATCGGGCAGTCGAGCGGGTGGTTGATGAGGAGGAACTCCATCACCCCTTCACGCGCCTTCTTGACCATCTCGCTGTCGGTGCGGATCACCTGACCCTCGGCAGCGGGCAGCGCGCAGGAGGCCTGCGGCTTGGGCGGTCCGGGCTTCACCTCGACCAGGCACATGCGGCAGTTGCCGGCGATGCTCAGGCGCTCGTGATAGCAGAAGCGGGGGATTTCCTTGCCGGCCAGCTCGCAGGCCTGCAGGACGGTGGCGCCTGCGGGAACTTCGAGTTCGACGCCGTCGACTGTGACCTTAGGCATTACTCGGCTGCCTCCTGAAGCGCACCGCTCTTGGCGGCGATGCGGCGTTCCATCTCGGGGCGGAAGTGCTTGATCAGGCCCTGGATCGGCCATGCGGCCGCGTCACCCAGAGCGCAGATGGTGTGGCCCTCGACCTGCTTGGTCACGTTGAACAGCATGTCGATTTCCTCGACCGCCGCGTCACCGGTACGCATGCGTTCCATCACGCGCCACATCCAGCCCGTGCCTTCGCGGCAGGGGGTGCACTGGCCGCAGCTCTCATGCTTGTAGAAGTAGCTGATGCGGCTGATGGCGCGCACGATGTCGGTGGACTTGTCCATCACGATGATCGCGGCGGTGCCCAGACCCGAACCCACGGCCTTGAGGCCATCGAAGTCCATCGGGCAATCCATGATCTCGGCGGCAGGCACCAGCGGCACCGAGGACCCGCCGGGGATCACCGCCAGCAGATTGTCCCAACCGCCGCGAATGCCGCCGCAGTGCTTTTCGATCAGCTCGCGGAAGGAGATGCTCATCTCTTCCTCGACCACGCAGGGCTTGTCGACATGCCCGCTGATCTGGAAAAGCTTGGTGCCCTTGTTGTTCTCGCGACCAAACGAGGCGAACCAGCCGGCGCCACGGCGCAGGATGGTCGGCGCCACGGCGATCGACTCAACGTTGTTCACCGTGGTCGGGCAGCCATAGAGGCCGGCGCCTGCCGGGAACGGGGGCTTGAGACGGGGCTGGCCCTTCTTGCCCTCAAGGCTCTCGATCATCGCGGTTTCTTCGCCGCAGATGTAGGCGCCCGCGCCGCGGTGGACGAAGACGTCGTAATCGTAACCCGAACCGCAGGCATTCTTGCCGATCAGGCCCGCGTCATAGGCCTCGGCCACGGCGGCGAACATGGTTTCGGCCTCGCGGATGTATTCGCCGCGAATGTAGATGTAGGCCGCGCGGGCCCCCATCGCGAAACCGGCGACCAGCGCGCCCTCGATCAGCTTGTGCGGATCGTGGCGCAGGATCTCGCGGTCCTTGCACGAGCCGGGCTCGGATTCGTCGGCGTTGATGACCAGGAAGCTGGGACGACCGTCGCGGCTTTCCTTGGGCATGAAGGACCACTTCATGCCGGTGGGGAAGCCGGCGCCGCCACGCCCGCGCAGCCCGGAATCCTTCATCTCCTGGATGATGCCGTCACGGCCCTTTTCCAGCAGCGCCTTGGTGTTGTCCCAGTCGCCACGCTTGCGGGCCGCGTCCAGGTTCCACGGCTGATAGCCGTAGAGGTTGGTGAAAATGCGATCCTTGTCCTGAAGGGCCATGACTTACCACTCCCCTCGATAATCGTGGTTGTCGCCAACCATCGCATGCAGGTTCGACAGCGCATTGGCGGGCTCGACCGTGTGGCGGCCCGGCTCCTGCGTGCCGGCCTTGGGCGTTTCGCCACGGGCCAGCGCGTCGAGGATCTTGTCGAGACGCTCGGTCGTCAGATCCTCGTAATTGTCGTCGTTGATCTGCACCATCGGCGCCGACGAGCAATTGCCCATGCATTCCACCTCGGTGAAGCTCCAGAGACCATCGTCGCTGATGTGCCCGGCCTTCATGCCACGCTTGTGACAGGCGGAGATCAGATCGTCCGAACCGCGCAGCATGCAGGGCGTCGTACCGCAGACCTGCACGTGATAGCGGCCCACGGGGACCAGATTGTACATGGTGTAGAAGGTGGCGACCTCGACCACGCGGATGATCGGCATGTCGAGATAGCTCGCGACATACTCCATCACCGGGATCGGCAGCCAGCCCTGGGTGTTGGTCTCGGCGCCGACCTGGCGCTGGGCCAGATCGAGCAGCGGCATCACCGCCGAGCGCTGGCGCCCTTCGGGATAGCGCGCGACAACGACCTTGGCCTGGGCCGCATTGGCCTCGGTCCAGGCGAAATTCCCCCAGCGCGCGCGCAGCTCGGGGGTATCGGGTTCAAGATGACGATCAGCCATTAGCGGATGAACTCCACGCGAGAGCACTTGTCGCCCTCGAACGAATAGACGGCGATGACCTCGAAAGGCTCGACCAGCGGCGAACCGTCGCTGGCGGGCCCACGCGTCACATATTCGCGCATCAGGACATAATTGCCGATGTCCTGCTTGTGGCGGACTTCGGCGCGGTTTTCCGGCCATTTCACGAAAGCGGCGGCCAGACCCGTGCGGGTCCCTTCCTTGCCTTCGCGAACCACATCGCCGCGATAGCCAGCCTCGCTGGCATCATCGGTCATGTAGCTGACATAGAGGTCGGCATCCTGCGCGTTATACGCGGCCAGCATCGCCTCGGCGGTTGCCAGGTTGCTCAACGGTCGCACTCCCCGAACACGATGTCCATCGCGCCCAGAATGGCGGTGATGTCGGGCAGCATGTGGCCCTTGGTCAGGAAGTCCATCGCCTGCAGATGGCTGAAGGCGGTCGGGCGGATCTTGCAGCGATAGGGCTTGTTGCCGCCGTCGCTGACCAGATAGACGCCGAATTCACCCTTGGGGCTTTCGGTGGCCACATAGACCTCGCCGGCCGGCACGTGGAAGCCTTCGGTGTAGAGCTTGAAGTGGTGGATCAGGCTTTCCATCGACTGCTTCATCTCGCCGCGCTTGGGCGGCGAGACCTTGCGGTCCTCGCTCTGGATCGGGCCTTCGGGCATTTCGGCCAGGCACTGCTTCATGATGCGCGCCGACTGACGCACTTCCTCGACGCGCACCATCATGCGGTCATAGCAGTCGCCGCTGGTGCCGACGGGAATGTCGAAGTCCATGCGGTCGTAGACGTCATAGGGCTGCGACTTGCGGATATCCCAGGGGATGCCCGAACCACGCAGCATCGGGCCCGAGAAGCCCCACTTGAGCGCGTCTTCCTTGCTGACCACGCCGATGTCGACGTTGCGCTGCTTGAAGATGCGGTTGTCCACGAAGAGCGAGCAGGCATCGTCGAACAGCTCGACAAAGCGCTTGTCCAGCCACTCGCCGATATCGACCAGCAGCTTGAGAGGCACATCCTGATGCACGCCGCCCGGACGGAAGTACGCCGAGTGCATACGGGCGCCCGAGGCACGCTCGAAGAAGTTGAGGCAATCCTCGCGGATTTCGAACATCCACAGCATGGGCGTCATCGCACCCACGTCCATCACCTGCGAACCGATGTTCATCATGTGATTGCAGATGCGGGTCAGCTCCGCGAAGAGCACGCGCAGATACTGGGCGCGCAGCGGCACCTCCACATTCAGCAGCTTTTCCACCGCCAGAACGTAGCTGTGCTCCATGCCGAGCGGCGAACAATAGTCCAGCCGGTCGAAATAGGGCAGCGCCTGCAGATAGGTCTTGTGCTCGATCAGCTTCTCGGTGCCGCGATGCAGCAGGCCGATATGCGGATCGATACGCTCGACGATTTCACCATCCAGCTCGGTGACCATGCGCAGCACGCCGTGAGCGGCAGGATGCTGGGGACCGAAGTTGATGGTGTAATTGGTGATGATCTGATCGCCGGTGGTCGGCGATTCTTCCAGGACAAGACCGGTCACTTGGCTTCTCCCTGTGCTTTCTCATCGCCGGGCAGCACGTATTCCGCGCCTTCCCAGGGGCTCATGAAATCGAACTGACGCAGATCCTGGGCCAGCTTGACCGGCTCATAGACCACGCGCTGCTCTTCCTGCGAGTAACGCAGTTCCTGATAGCCCGTCAGCGGGAAGTCCTTGCGGAAGGGATGCCCCTCGAAGCCGTAGTCGGTCAGGATGCGACGCAGATCGTGGTTGCCCGCGAAGATCACGCCATACATGTCGAAGACTTCGCGCTCCAGCCAGCCCGCCACCGGCCACAGGCCCGTTACGGTCGGCACGGGCGTATGCTCGGCGGCCGAAACCTTCACCAGCACGCGATGGTTCGCGGTCAGCGAGAGCAGCATGTAGACCACCTCGAAGCGCTCGGCGCGATCGGGGTAGTCCACACCAGCCATCTCCATCAGCTGCTGGTAGGCATGCTGATCGCGCAGGATGGTCAGCGCCTCGACGATCTTGTCGCGCGCGATGGTCAGCACGATCTCGCCATGCTCCTCGCGCGCGGCGATCAGCAGGCCAGCCAGCGAGTCGCTCAGCTTGGCCAGCACGCCCTCATTCGAGGACCATTTGGGTGCGGCATGCACAACAGCCATAGTCTTAGCCCCTTAACGCTCGATCGTGCCGGTGCGGCGGATCTTGCGCTGCAACTGCATGATTCCATACAGCAGCGCCTCCGCGGTCGGCGGGCAACCGGGCACATAGATGTCCACGGGGACGATACGGTCGCAACCGCGCACCACGCTGTAGCTGTAGTGGTAATAACCACCGCCATTGGCGCAGCTGCCCATCGAGATCACCCATTTGGGGTTCGACATCTGGTCATAGACCTTGCGCAGCGCCGGGGCCATCTTGTTGCACAGCGTGCCGGCCACGATCATCACGTCGCTCTGACGCGGGGAGGCGCGCGGCGCGGCGCCGAAGCGCTCCATGTCATAGCGCGGCATGTTGACGTGGATCATTTCCACGGCGCAGCATGCCAGGCCAAAGGTCATCCACCACAAAGAGCCCGTGCGGGCCCAGTGGAAGAGATCCTCGGTGCTGGTGACCAGAAAACCCTTGTCCGACACTTCCTGCGACAGGTCCTTGAAGAAGGCCTGGTCAGGCGGCGTCACGGCGGGCGCCAGCGTCTGGGGGTTCATCAGGCGGCCATTGGCCCCCATGATGGGCTCAAGAGGATTGATGTTGCTCATTCCCAGTCCAGAGCTCCCTTCTTCCACGCATAGATGAAGCCGATCACCAGTTCGGCCAGGAACACCATCATGGTGGCCCAACCGGCCCAGCCGGTCTGCTTGAGGCTGACCGCCCAGGGAAACAGGAAGGCTGCTTCCAGGTCGAAGATGATGAAAAGAATGGCCACCAGATAGAATCGCACGTCGAACTGACTGCGCGGGTCTTCAAAAGTGGGGAAACCGCACTCATATTCCGAAAGCTTGTCAGCTTCCGGCTTATAGGAGCCGGTCAGACGGCCTACCAGCTGGGGCAGGAAAACGAATGCCGATGAGAGTCCCAGTGCGATAACCAGGAAAATCAGAATGGGCAGGTAGTGCGACAGGTCGACCAAGGAGCTGACTCGCATTTGTTTGTGGGTTGAGCGGGCCCTAGTACCGCTTGGCGCCATGCGCAAGTGGCGGAACCACCGCTAGCTGAACGAATATGCAACTTTGCCTCTTGTCCTTTCGTCCACCCTGTCCGACCTAGGGGGAGGAATAGGTATGAATCGGTGCAAAAGGTTTGCTGTCACATATTTGCCGCACTGCACCCTTTATGTCTCTCCCCTAGGACGTAGCACAATCCTGAAAGGCACTGCCCCTCATGGCTGAGAATTCAGATCCCGTCGTCATCCTGTCCTTCGCCCGCACGCCGATCGGCGGGCTTCAGGGGGCGCTGGCCGATGTTCCCGCAACCCAACTGGGCGCGACCGCCGTCAAGGCCGCTGTCGAGCGCTCGGGCGTGAACCCCGAAGAGATCGACCGCCTGTATATGGGCTGCGTGCTGCCTGCAGGGCTCGGTCAGGCCCCAGCCCGTCAGGCTGGCGTGCTGGGCGGCCTGCCCAAGTCGGTTCAGGCCACCACCGTCAACAAGGTCTGCGGCTCGGGCATGCAGACGGTCATCATGGGTTCGGAAGCTCTGGCCGCGGGCAGCGTCGATTTCGTGGTCGCGGGCGGCATGGAAAGCATGACCAACGCCCCCTACCTGCTGAAAAAGCACCGCTCGGGCGCGCGCTTCGGCCATGACACCGTCTATGATCACATGGCGCTCGACGGCCTCGAAGACGCCTATGAGAACGCCGCCATGGGCGCCTTCGCCCAGGACACGGCCAATGAGTACAAGCTGACCCGCGAGGGCATGGACGACTACACCATCGAATCGCTGCGCCGCGCCAAGGCCGCGATCGAGAGCGGCGCCTTCGCCGAGGAAATCGTGCCCGTCACGATCAAGACCCGCGCCGGCGAAGTCGTGGTCGACACCGACGAGCAGCCCGGCAAGGGCCGCCCCGACAAGATCCCCACCCTGCGCGCCGCCTTCGCCAAGGACGGCACGATCACGGCGGCGTCTTCCTCGTCGATCTCGGACGGTGCCGCTGCCGTGGTCCTCGCCCGTGCCAGCACCGCCGAGGCCAAGGGCCTGAAGCCGGTCGCCAAGCTGGTTTCCACCGCCGCCCATGCGCAGGAGCCCCGCGAATTCACCATCGCCCCCGTCGGCGCGGTGAAGAAGGTGCTCGACAAGGCTGGCTGGAGCATCGACGACGTGGACCTGTTCGAGGTCAACGAGGCCTTCGCCTGCGTCGCCATGTTCGCGATGATCGACCTGGGCATCCCCCACGAGAAGATCAACGTCAACGGCGGCGCCACGGCGCTGGGCCACCCCATCGGCGCCTCGGGCGCGCGCATCATCACCACGCTGCTGGGCGCTCTGCGCAAGCGCGGGCTGAAGAAGGGCGTCGCGGCGCTGTGCATCGGTGGCGGTGAGGCTACGGCCGTTGCTATCGAGTTGATTTAAGTAAGAATAACGCAGGGGGCGTTACGCCCCCTGCACCCCCGTTACGTCTTCCGACGATACGGCAGTGGCGCCGAAATGGAGCGCCCAAACTCTCCACCTGCGTGACGCTCGGCGCCGCAGGCTTTCAAATTCATGATCGAAACGATGCGCTGGCTAATCCTGCCTGCGGCGCGGCGACCTTGCGCCTTGGCCGAACCCTTTGCGCAACGCAGACATGAATGGGAGCGCGAGGGTGTAACACCCTCGCATCTTATCCTTTATTTCAACCCCTTAAGGCTGCCCAACACCCCAAAGCCGATCCTGCCGCACATATCCGACATGCCGGTCGATATCGAGCTTGCACCAGCCGTTCCCGCAATCGCCCAGCTTGCCCACGGCGCCTGGAGCGATCTTCCACAGCAGCCCCGCCGAATCGCTCCCGCCCGAGCGCATCTCGGCAGGCCCGCGCCCGCGCACGGAGGCCGTGCGCTCATTCCCAAGGAAATTGATCACCATCCAGCCGCGCACGCCGTCCGGATCTTCCACGAAGCGCCAGTTTTCCTTGATGCGCAGGATTTTCACCGGGAGGTGGCGGCGGTGGTAGACGAAGCGGATGCCGTAATCCTCGCCCGGCCCCACGCGCATGTTGACCTCATCGGCCTTCAGCGACTGCCAATAGGGCGGCTTGCGGTCGGGCGCAGCCGAGAGCCTATCAGAGAGCGGAGCGGTACAGAGGGCGCCGAGGGCCACCGAAAATGCGGCGGCGGCAGAGACGAAACGGGGGAATGACATGGGTCACTTTCTACGCTCAACTGAGCGGGGGCAGCAAGCCCCGACCTAAAGAGCATCCCGCCCCGGCTCAAGAACCGGGGCGGGCGCTGCAATCGTTCAGTCGCCGGTCAGGATGCGATCGACGAGCTGCTTCACCGTGGGGGTGAAGTTGTTGGAATAGAACGGATCCTGCTTGAAGCGATAGGCCGCGTGGCCCGCGAACATCAGGTTCTGCTCGACGTCGCCGCCATGGGCGATGTCCTGAAGCGTCTTCTGGATGCAGAAGCTGCGCGGATCGGCCAGGCGACCGGTCGTCCAGTCGTCATGGTCCTTCCAGGCCGAGAAACCGCAATGCGACAGGCAGCCCATGCAGTCGGCCTGATCCTTGCGGATCACGGCGCGGGTTTCCGAGGTGACGAACACCACCGTATCGTCGGGGGTCCGCAGCGCCTCGGTATAGCCGGCGGCAACCCAGCCACGCGCGCGTTCGCGGTCGGTGGGCGTCACCCAGAAGTTCTTGCCCTTCACGCCGACATCGAGCTGAACGGTGTGATCGCCCGCCTCGACCTTGGAATAGGGCACCTGACGGTGGCTGCGCTCATCCAGATCGAGCAGGAAGGGGTTCTTCACCGCCGAGGAATAGAAACCGGTCGGGCTGAACTTGTGAAGCAGCACATCGCCCGGCTCCAGCGTGCGCAGATGATCCTTCCACGCCTGAGGGATCGGGCTTTCCTCGGTCAGCAAGGGCCGCGTGCCGTACTGGAAGGCAATGGCGCCCAGCTCGGGGTTGTCGATCCAGTTTTCCCACTCGCGCAGATACCAGACGCCGCCAGCCATCACGATGGGCACCGAATCAGGCACACCCTCGGCACGCATGGTTTCGCGCAGCTGCTTGACGCGGGGATAGGGGTCCTGCGGCTTGGTGGGGTCTTCCGCGTTGGAGAGGCCATTGTGGCCACCGGCCAGCCACGGGTCTTCATAGACCACCGCGGCCATCAGATCGGCGACCTTGTGATAGGCCCGCTTCCACAGCGCGCGGAAGGCGCGGCCCGAGGAGACGATCGGCAGGTAATGCACATTGAAGCGCGCCGCGATCTCGGAGAGCTTGTAGGGCATGCCCGCGCCGCAGGTGACGCCGGTGACCAGACCCTTGGTCTTCTCCAGCACGCCCTCGAGCACTTCCTGAGCGCCGCCCATTTCCCAGAGCACGTTGATGTTGATCGCGCCCTTGCCGCTGGCGATGTCATAGGCGCGGCGCACCTGTTCCACCGCGCCGTCGATGGCATAGCGGATCAGCTCGGCATGGCGGCCCTGACGGGTCAGCGCGTGATAGATCTGCGGGATGAAATCGCCATTGTCGTCATAGCTGTCGGCATTGACGGCCGAAACCGTACCGATGCCGCCTGCGGCCGCCCATGCGCCCGAACTCGCGTGGTTGGTGGCGGCAACCCCCTTGCCACCCTCAACCAGCGGCCAGACCTCCCTACCCCCGTAGAGAATCGGCTGCAAACCCTTGAAACCCATCTGACTTTCTTTCACCCCTTGCCTGGAACAGAGCGCTGGGCCGGAGCTATCCCCATCCGGCACGCCTGCATCGAGGACGGAGCCGGTAAAGCACCGGCAGCTTCGAATTCCGCGTAATACCCCGAAATCTCCGGCTTGCGAAGGAATTCCGTCAATCGATATCCAACGGCGGAAAATTCGCAGAACAAACGGCCCGGGGCAATGCCATGACCAGCGTGAGGGCCGCTGGTCGTGACATCACTGTCCACCACCACCACCCGTCCTCCGGCGCGCAGCGCAGGCCGCAGATACCAGAGGAAGGCATAGGGCTCGGATACTTCGTGGTACATATGGACCATGAAAATGCGGTCAAAACTGTCACGGGGCAAATGCGGATCCGCCTCCGCCCCGTGCTGGATCGACACATTGTCGAGATTTTCGCGCGCCACGCGGTCGCCCAGAGACGACAGGCTGACCGGATCGATATCCTCGGCCAGCACGCGCCCCTTCTTGCCGACCTGAGCGGCCAGACGCACGGTGTAATAGCCCTCGCCCGCGCCGATATCGGCCACGGTCATGCCGGGAACCACACCGGCCTGGCTCATCACCGAGCGGGCCTCGTCATTGCGGTCACGCTCGGCTTCAGGGGTTTCCTCGGCGGAGGGGCGCGAGGTCTGATGCTCGGCGCGGGGGAAACCGCGCGCCTCGGGCGGGCGCCCGGCATCGGGATCATCCTGCTGGCAGGCCGCCAGCAAAGCCAGCGCGAGGCACGAAACGGCACGCAGGCGCATCAGCGGTGGCCCTGCCCCATCCAGCGCTGCAGCCCCGCGCGGGCGGCATCGGCAATGCGCGCCTCGGCGGCGGGCGTGATCTCGGCATGCGGACCATCGACACGCAGGAAAGCGGTGGCGATCAGTGGCTTGCGCCCCGGCGGGCGGATATAGGCCAGATCGATACAATAGGCCGGAGCATCGTCATAGGAGGCGGTGCCGGTCTTGTCCCCTGCCCACCAGTCCTTCGGCAGCCCGGCGCGGATGCGCTTGAGGCCAGTGGCGCTCTCATGCATCCAGCCAAGCAGCATGGTGCGATGGGCCGGGGTGAGCAAAGGCCCGGTCAGCAGCGCGGCCACGGTGTGGGCCATGGCGCGCGGCGTGCTGGTGTTGCGGACCTCGCCGAGAGGCACGCGGTTGAGGCTGGGTTCGATGGCATCCAGACGGGTGGTCGTGTCGCCCAGCGCGCGCCAGAAGGCCGTCAGCGCCTCGGGCCCGCCGCTGCGCTCCAGCAGGAGATTGGCCGCCGCATTGTCGCTGTTGACCACGCTGGCGCGCGCCAGATCGAGCACGCTCATGCCGGTGGAGAGATGCGCCTTCGTATCCGGCGTATGGCCCAGCGCGGCGACGAAAGCCTCGCTGTAGGTCACGGTCTGGGTCAGATCGATGCGGCCCTGCTGGGCCAGATGCAGCACATGGGCGGCCAGGCTCAGCTTGAAGGAGGAGCACATGGCGAAACGCTCGTCCATGCGCTCGCCAAAGCCCTGCCCGGTGGCGGTGTCGAGCAGATAGAAGCCCAGCGTGCCGATGGGCGCGCCAGGCTGCGCCAGCGCAAGGCGCGGCAGAGCGGCCCCGGCGCCCAGCGCCGCGACAACTCCGGCGCCGAACGACCGGCGTTGCATCATCAATCCACGTCCTCGACGTCGACCTTGTCGCCCGTCACGCGCTGCGACAGGGCGGCGGCCATGAAGGGATCGAGCGCGCCATCGAGCACATCGTCGGGCGAGGTGCTGGTCACACCGGTGCGCAGATCCTTCACCAGCTGATAGGGCTGGAGCACATAGGAGCGGATCTGGTGGCCCCAACCGATCTCGGTCTTGGCGTTGTATTCGCTGTTGGTGGCGGCTTCACGCTTGGCCAGTTCGGTCTCGTAGAGGCGCGCCTTCAGCATGTTCATCGCGGTGGCGCGGTTCTTGTGCTGGCTGCGGTCGTTCTGCGAGGCGACAATGATGCCCGAGGGCACGTGGGTGATACGCACCGCCGAGTCGGTGGTGTTCACGTGCTGACCACCCGCGCCCGAAGCGCGATAGGTGTCGATCTTCAGATCCGCCGGGTTGATGTCGATCTCAATGTTGTCATCGACCACGGGATAGACCCAGATCGACGAGAACGACGTATGCCGACGCGCCGAGCTATCATAAGGGCTGATGCGGACCAGACGGTGCACGCCGCTCTCGGTCTTGGCATAGCCGTAAGCGTTCTCGCCCTTGATCAGCAGCGTGGCGCTCTTGATCCCGGCCTGCTCGCCCGCGTGGTAATCGACCAGCTCGACCTTGTAGCCATGGCGCTCGGCCCAACGCGAATACATGCGCTGCAGCATCTCGGCCCAGTCCTGGCTCTCGGTGCCGCCCGCGCCGGCATGGACTTCGATGTAGGTATCGCTGGCATCGGCTTCACCGGCCAGCAGCGCCTGCACCTTGTCATTGTCGGCACGCTCGGCCAGCGCGGCCAGCGAGGAAAGCCCCTCGCCGATGGTGGCCTCGTCGCCCTCCATCTCGCCCAGCTCGATGAACTCGATGGCATCGGCCATTTCCTGACCGATGTGATTGACGGCGCCGATGCTAGCCTCCAGCCGGCGACGCTCACGCATCACCGCCTCCGCTTCCTTGGGATTGTCCCAGAGCTTGGGATCTTCCACGCGCGCGTTCAGCTCGTCAAAGCGCCGCAGCGCACGGTCCCAGTCCAGGAACTTGCGGACGAGCGCCAAAGCAGCCTCAATCCGGTCAATATGGGCCTGGCCCTCGGCACGCATCGTCACTCACTCCACCAGAATTCAAGCTGTGGGGCGTTAGACTTATTGGCCGCAAAGTAAAGAGGGAGGGAGGCAGAAGGGGGTAAAGCGAGGGGGTTACCCCCTCGCGCTCCCGGAACGTCTTCCGGCGCCAGGGCAGTGGCGCCCGATCGTTGCGCCTGCATCGCCGCGCCGCAGGCTTCATCCTGCCTGCGGCGCGGCGACCTTACCCTAAGGCTGAACCCGAAGCCCCCACGCAGACATTAACGGGAGCGCGAGGGTGTAACACCCTCGCATAACCCTTTCTTCAATCCCTTAATAAACCCCGCCCTGCTCCCCGGCAAAGTTGCCCGCAGAACTCTGATCGCTCTGCCCGGACTTGGCGTTAAACCCGCGCCGGATCGCATCGAGCAATTCCGAACGCTTGGCCGCGATCTGCTCCTGCCGCGTCACGCGCGAGGGCTCGGTTTCAGGCTTGAAGGCTTCCCAGATAACCGCCGCCTTGGCCTCGTCGCCCGGATCGCCGCCAAAGACGCGCTGGCCCGAGACGCGATCGATCTTCACCATGCGCACGCCGGGAGGCATCAGGAAGGGCGTGTGATCCCAGCGATCGCGCGTGGCCATCACGAACTGGCGGAAGATCGGCGCCGCGAAGGTGCCGCCCTGAGCGTAACCGCCCAGCGACTTGGGCTGGTCGTAACCGAGGTAGACCCCGCCCACGATGCCCGGCGATCCACCCATGAACCAGACGTTGGTGGGGCCGGTGGTGGTGCCGGTCTTGCCGAACAGCGGCAGGTTGAGGTCGCGCAGCGCCACGCCGGTACCGCGTGTGATCACGCCTTCCAGCATGTGCACCACCTGATAGGCGGTGCGCGCATCGAGCACCTGACGGCCACGCTGGCTGAAGCGCGGCATGGGCTTGCCATCCCATTCAGCCATCGAGCAGCCGTTGCAGGCACGTTCGTCGGCGCGCCAGATGACCTTGCCGTTGCGGTCCTGAATGAAGTCGATCAACGACTGGTCATGCTGCAACCCGTTGTCGGCAAGGGCCGAGTAGGCGTTGACCATCTGCGCCACCGTCGTCTCCCCCGCGCCCAGCGAGAAGGAGAGATAGGGCTGGTAATTGCCGATACCGACGCGCTTGATGGTGCCGACCACCTTGCTCATGCCGGTGTCATTGGCGATGTGGACGGTCATCAGGTTGCGCGACTGCTCAAGGCCCCAGCGCATGGTGTGGATGCCGCCGCCGCCTTCATTGCCGAAGTTCTTGAAGCATTTGGTGCCCAGCCCCGCACCCTGGTCGACGCAGAAGCTCTGGTCGGGGACCATGGTGGCGGGCGTCATGCCATTGTCGAGCGCGGCGGCATAGACGAAGGGCTTGATCGTCGAGCCGACCTGCCGCTCGGCCTGCGTGGCGCGGTTGAAGCTGTCGAGACCGAAGTCGAAGCCGCCCGCCATGGCCATCACGCGGCCGGTGCCGGGCTGCTCGACCATCATGCCGCCCGAGACGCCGGGAATGATACGCAGCGCATAGACGCCATTGCCTGCGGGCGCGCTGGCCACCACATCGCCTTCGCGGACCTGATTGAGATCGCCGACCAGCGCGGCGGTGCTGCCGTCGGTGAAGCCGATCTGGCCGCTGCCGCCGCCGCGCTTCAGCACGAGGCCAACACGCCAGTCCTGATAGGCGATGCTCTTGTTGAGGCCGATAAGCTGGCCCTGCCAGTGCTCGGGATCGATCTCGATATGGGCGATGGGGCCGTGCCAGCCCTTGCCCGACCAATAGCGCAGCAGCCCGCCGCGCAGCGCATCCTGCGACGCCTTCTGCAGCTCGCTGTCGAGCGAGGTGCGGACCCAGAGGCCACCGGCATAGACGCTGTTCGGGCTGTCCTCGGCGCTTTCACCGTACTGGTCCATCAGGCGGCGGCGCACTTCCTCGACGAAATAGCCGACCGAGGGATCGTAAGTGTCGCGCTTGGGCTGGGCGATGATGCCCAGCGGTTGGGCCTTGGCGGCCTCGGCCTCGGCCGAGGAGACGAAGCCGTTCTTGACCATCTGGTCGAGCACCCAGTTGCGCCGGGCGATGGCCTTGTCGGCGAATTTGGCGCGGCCATAGGTTTCGGGCGCCTTGGGCAGGATGGCGAGGAAAGCGGCCTCATGCAGTTGCAGATCGCCGACATCCTTGCCGAAATAGGCGCGCGAGGCGGCCTGCACGCCGAAAGCCTGACGGCCCAGCGGGATCTCGTTCAGATAGAGTTCGAGGATCTGCTCCTTGCCCAGCACACTTTCGATGCGGCGGGCCAGCAGCATTTCCTTCAGCTTGCGGCTGACGGAATATTCATTGCCGATCAGGATGTTCTTGGCGACCTGCTGGGTGATGGTCGAGCCACCACGCGCACGCTCGCCCGAGCCGAATTTGGAGGCGTAATCGACCACGGCCTGGCCCAGGCCGATAAAATCGACGCCGCCATGGTGGAAGAAGTTCTTGTCCTCGGCAGAGAGGAAGGCGTTGATCATCGGCTTGGGAAAGTCGACGAAACGCAATTGCACGCGGCGTTCGCGGGCATAGGAATAGATGATGCCGCCATCGGCCCCGCGCACCATGGTGGGCAGCGGCGGCTGATAGGTCAGCAGGCTGTCGGCGGAAGGCAGGTTGCGGATCACCGTCACCCAGACCAGCGCATAGGCCAGCACCAGCGCACCGAGACCATAGCCGCCAAAGCGCACCAGACGGCTGCGCCCCCATGCCCCGCGCAGGCGACCCGCGCCCGGCAGATGCCCCAGGGCGCGCCCCGCGCCGCTCAGTCCCCCACGCAGACGGCCCATAAAGCCCCCGGCCTTGCGGCGGATACGCAGGTGATGGTCTTCGTCGCGCTCTGGATCGGGCGTGTTGGGCAGGTCAGGCATGATGGCTTTCGAAACTCTGGCCACAAACTGGCATACCGCTGCCCCCTAGCATGGCACATGCGGCCAAGGCCAGCACAGCGTTATTGGGCCGCCGCAACGCCATTCTCACGCGCGAAATAGACGCGGATGGCCTGAGCCGTGGCTGCGGCGAAAGCCTCGCGCCCCTCGGGCGAGGCGAGGCGCGCGCTGTCTTTTCCGTTGGAGATATAGCCCGCCTCGAACAGCACCGAGGGCACGTCCGGAGCCTTCAGCACCACAAAGGCCGCCGATTGCAAAGGTCTGGCGCGAAAGTCGAATCGATCCTTGCCTTCGCGCAGGGCCAGTTCGGCAAAGCGCGTGGATTGCGCTCCGGCATGGCGCTGCGACAGGTCGACCAGAATGGCGCTGACCGCATTGCTGGTGCCCGCCAGAGGCACGCCATCGACGGTATCGGCGCGGTTTTCCCGCGCGGCGATGCGGCTGGCCTCCTGACTGCTGCCCCGGTCGGACAGCGTATAGAGCGTCGCCCCGCTGGCATCGGCCGCCTCGGAGCTGTCGGCATGGATCGAAACGAAGAGATCGGCCTTCAACTGCCGCGCAATCCCCGAGCGTTCCTCCAGCATCAGATAGCGGTCGGTTTCGCGGGTGAGCGCCACACGCACCCCGCCAGCAGCCAGCAATTTGTCGCGCAGGGCCAGAGCGAGGGCCAGCGTGATGTCCTTTTCGCGTAAAGGATGGCCTTTTTCATCGACACCCGGCGCGCCGGGATCGTGCCCGCCATGGCCGGGATCGATCACCACCAGCGGACGGCTGGCATCGAGCGGCCCCTGCACCGGCGGCAGACCCAGCGTGCCCCCGGCAGGCGGCAGGGCGACATGCAGCACATAGGCATGGCCCGCATCGGGCGGAGGCGCGAGAAAACGCGATGCCCCAAAGGCTCCGGCCAGCAGGGCGACGGGCGCCAGCAGCACGGCGGCCAGCACAAACAGCACGCGCTGGCGGGATGAGGATTGCGGCAGCGCCTCGGAAGATTCCCCGTCCTGCTCGCCGACTTCCTCCGGGCAGGGCTCGGGCGCATCTTTGGCGGGAACCGCCTGTTCTTCCTCGCTGCCCGGCTGTTCTTCTTCGCTGGATGTCACCTGAAAGCGTTCCGCACCACAACCCGTTATCGGGTCGCAACCCCTTTGTCTGACCGCAGATTAGGCAAGTGCGGGCGCCAGCGCAATGGCCCGTACACCCCCTTCCCCAGGCCACGCCGCCCAGGTGCGAATCGCAGGACGCATCGCGCTTGCCCGGAAAGGAAACCAATGCTAGGCATCAAAAAGTCGAAACAGGTTTGCCTGGCGCCGATCCCTTTTACCCACGCCCAACAGGCCGGGGTCATTGCGTTGAAAGCCCGCTTGCCGTTTCGCATGGCCCGGAATCCCAATTTTCACCGGGCCTGACAGGTTGATGCAGGTATGATGAGCCGTTCGATGTCCCGTTCTTCACTGCCCCACGGGGCGGTGATGGCGTGGGCGTCTGATGGATCGGCAGAAGCAGGGTCGCATTTCAACACATCCCGGAGCGATATCGCCCATGGGGTGGTCCTGCCAGAATCTTTTCTGGGTGCCTTTGCGCAGGCCATGAAGCCGCGCCTTTCCTGCCTTGCAGACACGAAAAATGCCGTTGCGCCCGGACTTTCCGGGTCGCGTCACGGCCTCACCGCCCTCGTCCCTGAACAGGTTCGCCATGAACCCTTTCAGCGCCTCGGGCTTTCCCACTTCGCCGCAGGAAACAGGAGCGCCCAACGCTCCGCCAATTGCGGCATGTCCATAAATCGCCGCGCCGGGGTTCAGCCCTGCTCGCGCGGCTGGAGAGTTTATAATGACAACGCGCATGCTGATCGATGCGCGCCACGCGGAAGAGACCCGGGTGGCGGTGCTCAAGGGCAATCGTATTGAAGAATTCGACTTTGATTCTGCTGATCACAAGCAGATCAAGGGCAATATCTATCTGGCCAAGGTAACGCGGGTCGAACCCTCGTTGCAGGCCGCTTTCGTTGATTTCGGCGGCAACCGTCACGGTTTCCTCGCCTTCAGCGAAATTCACCCCGATTACTACCAGATCCCCAAGGAGGACCGCGAGGCCCTGCTGGCGGAAGAAGCCGCCCATGCCGAGGAAGAGGCCGCGCTGCGCGCCAATTCCGAAGGCGATGATGAGGACGAAGGCGAGGATTTCGCCGACGACAACGGCGATGATGCCGGTTCGGTGATCGAGGTCGACACCTCCGAGAAGGACGCCGTCGCCACCATCGAGGCAGGGCACGTCGAGGATGGCTTTGACGACGATCACGCCGCCGAGGAAGACGCCGAGACCGACAACAACCCGCGTGGCCGCCGTCGCCGTCAGGGTGGCGCTCAGGGCCATCGCGCCAAGCAGGCCGACGAATTGCGCGCCAAGCGCATGGCGCTGCGCCGCCGCTACAAGATCCAGGACGTGATCCACCGCCGTCAGGTGCTGCTGGTTCAGGTCGTGAAGGAAGAGCGCGGCAACAAGGGCGCGGCCCTCACCACCTATCTGTCGCTGGCTGGCCGTTACTGCGTGCTGATGCCCAACAGCAGCCATGGTGGCGGCATTTCGCGCAAGATCAGCAGCGTTGCCGACCGCAAGCGCCTCAAGTCGATCATCGCCGAGATGGACCTGCCCAAGAGCATGGGCTGCATCGTGCGCACCGCCGGCCTGCAGCGCACCAAGACCGAGATCAAGCGCGACTTCGACTATCTCGCCCGCCTGTGGGACGAGATCCGCGAAGGCACGATGAAGGCCTCGGCTCCGGCGCTGATCCATTCGGACAGCGACCTCATCAAGCGCGCCATCCGCGACATCTACAACCGCGAGATCGAGGAAGTGGTGGTCGAGGGCGATCACGGCTTCCATGACGCGCGCGATTTCATGAAGCTGCTGATGCCCAGCCATGCGCGCCGGGTGAAGCATTATGCCGACCCCGTGCCGCTGTTCCAGCGTTACGGCGCCGAGGATCAGCTGACCGCCATGTACGACCCTGTCGTGCAGCTCAAGTCGGGTGGCTACATCGTCATCAACCCGACCGAGGCGCTGGTCTCGATCGACATCAACTCGGGCCGCTCCACCAAGGAGCATGGCATCGAGCAGACGGCGGTCGCCACCAACCTCGAAGCCGCGCGCGAAATCGCCCGCCAGTTGCGCCTGCGCGACATGGCCGGCCTGGTCGTGATCGACTTCATCGACATGGAATATGGCTCGAACGTCCGCAAGGTCGAGAAGGCCATGAAGGAAGCGCTCAAGAACGATCGCGCCCGCATCCAGGTCGGTCGCATCTCGTCCTTCGGCCTGATGGAAATGAGCCGCCAGCGCCTGCGCACCGGCGTGCTCGAGGCCACCACGCGTTCGTGCCCGCATTGCGACGGCACGGGTCTGGTCCGCACCGCCGGTTCCGCCGGTCTGTCGGCCCTGCGTCTGATCGAGGAAGAGGCTGCCAAGGGCAAGGGCACCACGATCACGCTCTTCGCCAGCCAGGAAGCGGCGATCTATGTGCTGAACGGCAAGCGCGCCGACCTGCACGAGATCGAGGCGCGCTACCGCGTCGAGGTCGAGGTGATCCCCGAGGGCGAGAACGAGGGCGCCAAGATGCGCGTCATCTCCAGCGGCCCGCGCAACGACTACGTGCCGACCTTCAACCCGATCACCTTCGAGGAGGATCTTGAGGATCTGCCCGAGGAGGACTTCGAGGACGAGGCCGAAGAGGCCGAAGCCGCCGAGGATGACGGCGAAGGCCAGAACGGCCGCAACCGCAAGCGCCGCAAGCGTCGCCGTGGCCGTGGCCGCGACCGCCGCGAGGATGGCACCGAAGCCGCCGCCGAGGACACCGAGGAAGAAGGTGCCGACGCCGGTGAGGAAGCCGAGGACGCCGGTGAGGATGAGGGCGACGAGGCGGCTCCTGCCGTCGAGGGCTCTGACGACCAGGGTGGCCAGCGCAAGCGCCGCCGTCGCGGTCGCCGCCGTCGTGGCCGTGGCCGTGAGGAAGGCGCCGAGCAGGCTGGCGAGGACGCCGGTGAAGGCGAAAACGTGGTGAGCGAAGAGGCTCCGGTCGAAGCAGCACTCGCCGCCGAGCCCGCCCCGGTCGAAGCCGAGCCCGCTCCGGTCGAGGCCGAGAAGCCCAAGCCCAAGCGCGCGCCCCGCAAGAAGAAGGTCGTGGAAGCCGCTCCGGTGGTGGAAGAGGCCCCGGCGCCGGTCGAGGCCGAGCCCGTTGCGGTTGAAGCCCCCGCTGAAGCCGAGGTGAAGCCCAAGCCCAAGCGCGCTCCCCGCAAGAAGAAGGTCGTCGAGGAAGCTCCCGCCGTGGAAGCCCCCGTCGAGGCCGCTCCTGAGGCGCCCGCCGCAGCCGAGGCCAAGCCCAAGGCCAAGCGCGCGCCCCGCAAGAAGAAGGTCGCTGAGGAGGCTCCGGCCGCCGCAGCCCCCGTTGCCGCGGCCAGCGTGGAAATCGATGCCGCCGTGGCTCCGGCCGAGGACGGCAGCGCCGAGGGCGCCGAAAGCCCGCGTCGCGGCTGGTGGCAGCGCACCTTCGGCTAAGGTCGGGGTGTAACCAGGGAAAGGGGCCGGGCCGCCGCAAGGTTGCCCGGCCCTTTTTCTGTCCGGCATCCCCGCAACATCGGGCAAATGCCCCCGACTTTCGTGGCACTGCAACAAAGGCGCTTGCCCCCGCCCCATAAGACGGTAGACAAAACGCGCATCGGGCGCCTATGCGGCATGCCTGACTCGTGTTCGATGGACAGTGGAAGCGACCTATGGCTACCTTTACCCTCCCCGCCAACAGCAAGATCAATGGCAAAGGCCATGTGCACAAGGCGGAGGGCGCGACCCATGTGAAGAAATTCACCGTCTATCGCTATGACCCCGACAGCGGCGAAAACCCCCGCTATGACACCTTCGAGATCGATCTCGACAGCTGCGGCCCGATGGTGCTGGACGCGCTGCTCAAGATCAAGAACGAGGTTGACTCGACCCTGACGCTGCGCCGTTCGTGCCGCGAGGGCATCTGCGGCTCCTGCGCGATGAACATCAACGGTCGCAATGGTCTGGCCTGCACCACCGCCATTGAGGATCTGAAGGGCGATGTCCGCATCACCCCGCTGCCGCACATGGAAGTGATCAAGGACCTCGTCCCCGATTTCACGCATTTCTATGCACAATACGCCAGCATCCGCCCCTGGCTGCAGACCGTCTCTACCACGCCCTCGGGCAAGGAGCGCCTGCAGAGCCCCGAGCAGCGCGAGAAGCTGGACGGCCTGTACGAGTGCATCCTGTGCGCCTGCTGCTCGACCTCCTGCCCGTCCTACTGGTGGAACCCCGACAAGTTCCTGGGGCCGGCGATCCTGCTTCAGGCCTATCGCTGGCTGGCCGACAGCCGCGACGAGATGACCGGCGAGCGCCTCGACGCGCTGGAAGACCCCTTCCGCCTGTACCGCTGCCACACCATCATGAACTGCGCCAACGTGTGCCCCAAGGGCCTGTCGCCCGCACGCGCCATCGCGGAAATCAAGAAGATGCAGGCCGAGCGCCAGATTTGATTTTGGCGTTTAGGCTGGTTTTCAGGGAGGTCGTCCGAGAGGGCGGCCTTTTCTGATTCTCAAGGGGTTTGAAGGGATAAAAGCAGGGGACGCCCGCGCCCCCTGCACCCCCGGTTACGTCTCCCGACGAGACGGCAGTGGTGCCGCATCGGTGCGCTTCATCTCCCCACCGACGCGACACCAAGCGCCGCAGGCCTTCAACCCAGAAACGATGGCACGGCGTTAGCGATTGTTGCCTGCGGCGCAGCAAACTGAGCGCAAGGCCGAACCCGATGCACTGCCGCAGACATTAAAGGGAGCGCGAGGGCGATGGCCCTCGCATTTTCTCTTTTCTTCCCCTTCAGCCCTTCGTCCTCCTTGCCATCCCCTCCCCCAACTGGCAGCGCAACCGGACACACCCAACCAACAGAGCCCTCATGCCAGAAGCCCTCCTCGACCGTTACCACCAGCTTATCGCTCAGGAGGAGCTGCGCCCGGACGCCGAGCAAGCCGCCGCCGCACAGCGCCTGGCGCGCCTGCAGCAGGAGTTGGAAGCGGCACCTTCGGGTGGTTTCTTCGGGCGCCTGCTGGGGAAGAAGGCACCCACCCCGCGCGGGCTCTACATGTGGGGCGGCGTGGGGCGCGGGAAGTCCATGCTGATGGACCTGTTCCATGACACGCTGAACATCGCGGAGAAGCGCCGCGTCCACTTCCACGCCTTCATGCTGGAGGTGCATGAGGTGATGCGCGACGTCCGCAAGGGCGAAACCGGTGATCCCATCCCGCAGGTCGCCGCGCGCATCGCCAAGGGGCTGCGCGTGCTGGCGTTCGACGAGATGGTCGTCAACAACTCCGCCGACGCGATGATCATGAGCCGGCTGTTCACCGCGCTGATCCGCGATCATGGGCTGGTGATCGTGACGACCAGCAACCGTGCGCCGAAGGATCTCTACAAGGACGGCCTCAACCGCGAGCATTTCCTGCCCTTCATTGCCCTGATCGAGGGCGAGCTGGATGTGCTGACGCTCAACGGTCCGGTCGATTACCGGCTTGAGCGCCTCACCGGCATCGCCACCTGGCACATGCCGCTGGGCGAAGCCGCCACCCAGCGCGTACGCGAGGTCTTCTTCCGCCTCACCGACTATCCGCCCGAGGACGCCGCCAACGTGCCCTCGGTGGATATGGATGTCGGCGGCGGGCGCCTGCTGCATGTGCCCAAGAGCCTGAAGGGCGTGGCCGTCTTCAGCTTCAAGAAGCTGTGCGGCGAGGCGCGCGGGGCCTCGGATTACCTCGCCGTGGCGCGGCATTACCACACGGTGATCCTTGTCGGCGTGAAGCGCATGGGGCCGGAAAACCGCAATGAGGCCGCGCGCTTCGTGACGCTGATCGACTCGCTTTACGAGCATAAGGTGAAGCTGTTCGTCACGGCGGAAACCTCGCCCGAGGACCTGTACGAGGCCGGCGATGGCCGCTTCGAATTCGACCGGACCATCAGCCGTCTGATGGAGATGCAGAGCCGCGATTATCTGGCTGCTGGCCATGGTGTGGATCATGAGTTGCAGGATTAAGGGATAAACGCAGGGGGCCATCGCCCCCTGCACCCCCGTTACGTCTTCCGACGAGACGGCAGTGGCGCCGAAACGGAGCGCCCCAACTCTCCACCTGCGCAACATAAAGCGCCGCAGGCCTTCTTTTGCCCACGGCCCCGCGACCTTGCGCTTGGCCGAACCCGAAGCGCCGCGCCGACAAATCATGGGAGCGCGAGGGTGTAACACCCTCGCATTTCTCTTTTTCCTCTCTTCTGCTACTTTCCTTCGAAACAGGGAAAGGACCCATCCTTATGATCGTCACCACCACCGAAAACATTGCCGGTTACCGCGCCACGCAATCGCTGGGTCAGGTCTTTGGCGTGGTCGTTCGCAGCCGGGGGCTTGCGGGCAATTTCGTGGCGGCGTTGCGCACGATCATCGGGGGCGAGATCAAGGAATATTCCGCTCTGGTGGAGGACACGCGCCGTCATGCGCTGGACCGTCTGGTCAGCAATGCGCGGGCGATGGGCGCGGATGCGGTGGTGATGATGCGCTTCGATTCCGGCCAGATCGGGCAGGCGATGAATGAGGTCGTCGCTTACGGTACGGCGGTGAAGATCGAGCCCCTGTAATGCGCCCGGTTGCCAGCATCGCGATGCTCTCCATCGGGCTGGCGCTGGTTGTGGCGGCGCTGGCTTTCTGGCCGATGTGGCCGGGGGCGGTGCCGCTGGGGGTGATGGGCGCGATTATGGCGATTTCGGTGCTGGTGGAGCGACGCTATCGCGGGCGTGCCTCCCGGCCCGAGAGCGGCTGGGAGCCCACACCGGAAAAATTCCTCGATGAGGACACCGGGCAGGTCATGCAGGTCTGGTATCACCCCGGCACCGGCCAGCGCGATTACCGGCCTGCCCAGCCCTAGAGCGTTTTCAAGCTGGGTGGAATCACCCAGCGACTCGGAAAACGCGGTCAAACAAAAACTTAGAGCGGGTTGATCCGATGCAATCGGATCAACCCGCTCTAAACCAACCCGAGATGGGTCAGCGAACGGTCCAGTTGCAGCAATTGCCACAGCAGGCGTGAGTGGTCGCTGGTGCCCGCGATATGGGCCTGGGCGGCACGGTCGATGGCGGCGCTGTCGAACCAGCCGGTGCGGGACAGGGCCCCGCCCTGCGCAATCCCCCGCGCCGCGCCTGCCAGCGGCCCCCGGAACCATTGCGCGATGGGCGTGACGAAGCCCTGCTTCGGGCGGAAGAGGATATCGTCCGGCAGATGGGGCTTCATCGCCTGCTTCATCAGCCATTTGCCCTGCGTGCCGCGAATGCGCATGCCCTCGGGCAGGCCGGCGGCAAATTCGATCAGGAGGTGATCGAGCAAAGGCTCGCGCGCTTCCAGCGACACCGCCATGGAGGCACGGTCCACTTTGGTCAGAATATCGCCCGGCAGCCAGAATTTGAGATCGGCATATTGCGCCGCATCCAGCCCGGAGCGGGCCGGAGCCTGTTCCATCAGCTCGATAAAGGGCTGCTCGGCACGGTAATCGCCCCGCTGGCGCCGGTAATCGTCGCTGTAGAGCCTGTCGCGCAAGGCAGGCCCCGTCACCGAGATCGCGCTGGCATAGGCCTGCGCCGAAGAGCCCGCCAGCGACAGCAGCGTCGTCTTGGCCCGCAACGGACGCGGCGCCCAATCGGCCTTGGGATAGAGCCGCCCCGCCAGCCCGAACAAGGGCCCACGCAGCGCCGAGGGCACCAGCCCCCTCACCCGGTCCTCGCCATGCTGGAAACGATGGCGGCGGTATCCGGCGAAGGCCTCGTCGGCACCATCACCCGACAGGGCCACGGTCACGCTTTCGCGCGCCAGTTGGCAGACGCGCCATGTCGGCAGGGCGCTGGCGTCGGCGAAGGGCTCGTCGAACATGGCGGCGAGGTGATCCACCGCCTCGAAATCATCGGGGCTGACGATGCGGCTGACATGATCGGTGCCGTAACGCTGCGCGATCTGCTCGGCATAGCCGGTCTCGTCCAGCGCCTTCACATCGAAGCCGATCGAGCAGGTCCGCACCGGATGGCTGCTTTCCTCGGCCATCAGCGCGACCACGCTGGAGCTGTCCACCCCGCCCGACAGGAAGGCGCCCAAAGGCACATCGGCCACCATCCGGCTCTTCACGGCGGAGCGCAGCAGATCGGCCAGTTCGGCGGTCAGATCGGCCTCGCTGCCCTTGTGGCGTTCGACGAAGGTCACGTCCCAATAGGCTTGAGGCGCGGGCACCGGGGCATCATGGCTCAGCAGCAGCACATGGGCGGCTGGCAGCTTGCGCACCCCGACCAGAATGCAGCGATGATCGGGCACATAGCCCCAGGCCAGATAGTCCTCGATGGCCAGCGGATCGATCCGCCGCTCCAGCGCCGGATGAGCAATCAGCGCCTTCAATTCCGAGGCAAACACCGTGCTGCCATCGGACAATTCGGCCAGATAGAGCGGCTTCACCCCCAGACGATCACGCGCCAGCAGCAGCTGACGCCGGTCCAGATCATAGAGTGCAAAGGCGAACATGCCCGACAGGCGCGCGACGCAATCAACACCCCAGCGCTGATAAGCCGCCAGAATGACCTCACTGTCGCCATCGGTGTGGAAACGCGCACCCTGCTCCGCCAGTTCGGCGCGCAACTCGCGGTAATTGTAGATCTCGCCATTGAAGACCAGCATCGCCCGCCCGTCAGTCGAGGCCATGGGCTGGGGCGAACCGGCAATGTCGATGATCGAGAGGCGCCGATGGCCCAGCGCCACCGGGCCGCCCTCCCACACGCCGTAGCCGTCGGGCCCGCGATGGGCGATGGCATCGCACATGGCGCGCAGCACATCGGCATCGGCACGCGCGCCCGCAGCCCTGTGAAAAATCCCCGCTATGCCGCACATAAAAAACCTCTTTTCGCGGTATAGCCTAGCAGAGCGGTCCTTACTACGCGCCTAATTTCCACCGTCATCATCATCGTCATCGCTGGTGCCCAGCGCGATATGATCCATAAAGCTGCCCACCGGCCCAATGGCGCGGCGGAAATCATGCAGCGTGTCGATCGCCGGATCGCCGCCCGGTTGCTGCGCCACAGCAGCCTCTTCCTCCACAGAGAGGATCAGCATCATCGTGGGCACGCGGCGCAGCATCAGCCGGTCTTGCAGATTGGCAAGGCGCAGCGTCACGCTCGAGCCCGTGCTGGTGTCGCCGGTGTGCCATGTGGTCTGGGCCAGACGGGCGATATGGCCATGCGCCAGCAACCGGTCCCCCTGCGCCGCCAGAGCCCCTGCGCCCGGTCCCTGCCACTGCCATGACGAGCCGGGCGGCAGCGCCCCCTCGCCAAAGCCGGTCGCCTTGCGCCCCGGCCCCTGCGCGGCATAGAGCGCATAGAACATGTCCACGATGCGCCCCTTGTCGTCGGCATAACGCAGCTGGATACGGTGATCGGCGCCCGCCGCGCGCGGCGTCCAATCCACCATCAGCGGCGTGCCGACGCGGTGCCAGCCCGGGACCTGAGGCACCTCGATGCGCGGCGGCATGGGCGCCTCCAGCCGGGCAGCGGCGGTGGACCACACGAGGCACGCCAGCACGATGGCGAAAGCCCCGCCCCCGGCAAGCCCTCGCGCGCAGCGCCAGCCATCCAGACGCGCCAGCACCGGGCTGCGCGCGATGGCAGCGCCATCGATCATCGGATCGCGCACCTTGCGGTCGAAGAAGGGCCAGCCGATGGCCAGAATGGCGGCGATCACGGCGGCGAAGAAGAACCAGCCATAGATGATATGGTCGACCCCGCCCGCATAGGCTGCGCCCTTGATCTGGGCGACATAGATCGTGCCCCAGGCCCTCACCCCATTGGCCAGCACCGGCACCACCACGCAGAGCGCCATAAAGGCGATCCGCCGCTTCCACGAACGGAAGCAGACATTGGCCGCCAGCGCACCAAAGGCCAGCATCGCCACCAGGAATTTGACGCCCGAGCAGGCCTCGGCCACCTCGAACAGGCCCGCCGGGGTGGCGATGAACACGCCGTCGATATGGGCGGGCACATGGGTCATCACCACCAGCCAGATGCACAGCCGCGCGGTGATGGTCTGCAGCGGCGGGATGATCTCGTCGCCGAAGGGCACCAGAAAGACCATATAGGCCAGCGGAAACAGGAAAGCCGCCGTCACCCGCGTGCCCAGCATCAGCGGCACGGCGGCCACCAGCATGCCGACGGCACCGAACTGCGCCAGCTCGGCCAGATTGGCGAGGCGTCCCGCCACCCAGACCAAAGCGGCGAGCAGCAGCAGGATCAGCCCCGGCCACCAGCAAGCGGGGCGCAATTGTTTCGCCTCGCTCCAGCGGTGCCACACCTGCCAGCCCAGAATGAGCGGGATCAGCAGCACATGGGTGTAGGTGGAGATGTTCCACCACTGATCGGCCATGGCGCGCCATTCCTGCCCGGCCGCGCCGATCATGATGCCCCAGAGCAGGGCGAGCAGCGTCAACCCCTTGCCCCAGTCCGGCGAGAACGGTTCACGCGGCATGGGGGATGGCTCCCTCGATCAGGGTCTTCAAAGGCGCCAGAGCGGCATCCCAGCTTGCATGGGCCAGAACATGGGCACTGGCGGCCTGCCCCATGGCCCGAGCGCGCTGCGGATCGTCCAGCAGCGCCAAGGTGGTCTCGATCAGGGCTTCGTCACTTTCCGCAATGCTGTAATCCGTGCCGTCGCGCGCCTCGATGCCTGTCGCGGCGCCGGGCGAGAGCACGCAGGGCAGCGCCATCGCCATCGCCTCAAGCACCTTGTTCTGCACCCCGCGCGCGATCTCCAGCGGCACCAGAGCGATGTCCGCGGCGGCCAGAAAGGGCCGCATATCGGGCACCGCGCCATGGACCTGCGTGCCGTTCACGCCATGCAGCGCCTGCACGGCGGGTGTCGCCGCACGGCCCACGATATGGAAGCTGGCTTGAGGATGGCGGGCAAGGATCGCGGGCATCAGCCGCTGGGTGGCGCGGGTGACAGCGGCGATGTTGGGGGCGTAATCCATCTGCCCGGTGAAGATCAGCTTCGGGCCGGATTGTGCTGCCAGCCCGGCATCGGGGGTGATGTCCGGCGAGAAATAGGTGCAGTCGATCCCGTTGCTCAGCACGCCGACATGCGCGTGTGTCTTGGCCGGCAGGCGACTGCGTAAAAGGTCGGCCTCAGCCTTGCTGATGAGCAGCGTGGTTTCGGCGCGGGCGGCGATGCGCGCCTCTTCGGCGGCCAGCAGGCGTCCTTCGCGGGCATGGACATAGCGCATCGGGCCTTTGCCATCGCGCGCATAGGCGTCGAATTTGGCCGAATCGACATCGACCAGATCGGCGATCACCCTTCCCTTGAAACTGGCAGGCACATATTGCCCCATCTGGCCGGAAAAGATGAAGATCGTGCCGATCCGCCCGCCCGCCAGCGTGGCGTGGACATAATCCGCCAGCGCCTTGTCATGAAAGGCGGTCAGGCTGATCGGCTGCCCCTTGGCCAAAGCCTCCAGCCCGGCCAGCGGCAGAGGCTTCTTGCGGGCGCGCAGGCAATAGGTCGCGGCGCAGGCGGCCAGTTCGCTTTCATGCGCCCAGTCCCCCGCATTGTCGGCGAAACAGGCGACATGCACCGGCGCCAGCGCGGCCAGAGCCTTCAGCACATGATGCGAATGAATCTTGTCCCCCCGGTCGGGCGGAAACGGCAGGCGATGGGCCAGAAACAGGATCTCGCTGCCGGATGCAGATGCGCTCACCCCAGCCCCCGCGCGATCCAGGGCCCGATCAGATTGGCCACCGGCAGAGGCAGCTTCTTCCACATCTCGATGCGGCGCGAATGGGTCGCGCTGGTGGGGTCGGCATTGCGCGGCGCGCTGCCCGGCGCGGTGTAGACGCCATAGGAGAGCGGCGCGGGCTCGAACCCCCAGTTGCGCTTGAAATCATAGGCCCCGCTGCCCGTTTTCGAACGACCGAAGTCGAAATGGGTACAGCCACGCGCGCGAGCATGGCGCATCAGTTCGAAATACATGCGGTCGTTGGCGCGCAGGCCCCGCGCCTCCCACGTGCCGCCGCCCCAATAGGGCATCACCGCACCGCGATGGTAGAGTGACAGCACGCTGGCCACCGCCTTGCCCTGATGGCGCACGGTGAGAATATCGGCATCCTCGCCAAAGCGCTCCATCACCGCGCGGAACAGCGCGCGCGGAAAGACCGGCGTGCCCAGATTGCGCACGCTGGTGGCGTAGATATGGTAATGCTCGGCGGCGAGCTCCTTGCCGCCCGTCACCACCTCGAAGTCGTTGGCCAGACCTTTACGCACCTCGGCGCGCTGCTTGCGGGGAATGGCGGAGAGTTCGGCCTCGTCGCTGGCGGCCAGAGGGCGGATAAACCCGGCATGCGACTGGTTTTTGACCGCCCAGCCCGCGCGGCTTTCAGGCAGCGCCCCGCCGCGCAATTCCGCCGAGGGCGCCTTGTGCTGTTGCGCCAGATCCTCCAGCGCGGCGAAAAGCGGCGCCGGATCGATCCCCTCCTCCACCAGCACACCGCCACCCACCGCAAAGCCGGTGGAAGCCAGCACCCGCCCGAAGATCGGCGAGGTCACCAACGTCAGCGGCAGATAGCCGACCAGCGCGCTCCCCTGTTCCAGCACCAGCGCCAGCGGCTTGTTGCCGGTGCCCTGCGCCACCGCCAGCAGCCATGCCGGGCGATGGAAGGGCGTGACATCGGGATGGTTTTCGAGAAAGGCCTCGATCCGTCGCGCCTCATCGGGCGCGCGCAGATCGGCAAGGCGGGTCGTGATGCTCACGATACAGGCGGGCGCGTTCATGCGACCTGCGCTTGTCGCGCTTCAGTCGCTTCCGGCATGATGAAAGGCACCGCGCGCGCGGCCTCCGCCTTGGCCAGCATATCCATTCGACCCCACTGAAAATCTCGCACCAACCGTTCGAGCTTAGGGGCCATAACGTCAAGATTCGTATAATGCCGTAGACGCGACCTGGCCGAAGCCTGCGCGACGCGCGGCTGGCCGGGATCGATCTCCCACGGGTGGAAATAGGTGACGCCGGGGCGGCCATCGACTTTGTTCACGCGGCGCAGCGCCCACTGGCTGAACCAATAGGGGAACAGGCGGAAGAAGCCGCCGCCGCCCGCCGCCTGACGCCGCCCTACCACCTCAACCGTAGTGACAGGAATTTCAACTAAATCACTGTCTTTTAACGGTCGAAAGGCAAACCGCGGGGCATCACGCCAGCCATAATGGTCATGCGCGATGGGCGCGACGCTGGAGGAATAGTCATAGCCCTGCTCGGCCAGAATGGGGTGAGCCCATGGCGTGCGCGTGTCGATCGAAAAGCTGGGCGCGCGATAACCCTTGATCGCCACGCCGCCTGCATCCTCAAGGATCTTGCGCGATTCCGACAGATCGGCGGCGAAACGCTCGGCCCCCAGCGTGAAGACGCGGGCATGGTCGAGCCCATGGCTGGCCAGCTCATGCCCTTCGGCCACGATGCGCTGCATCAGCGCGGGATGGCGCCGGGCCACCCAGCCCAAAGTGAAGAAGGTGGCCTTCACATCCGCAGCGGCAAACAGATCCAGCACGGCGCTGGTGTTGTTTGCAACCCGGTGTTCCAGAGAATCCCAATCGGCGCGGTCGATCACCTTTTCGAAGGCCCCGACCTGAAACCAGTCCTCAACATCGACGGACAAACCATTGACGATGCTGGACTTCGACACGGTATTCTCTCCGAAATTCGGGATCAGGCGGCGAAACGGGTCGTCCCGTCGCGCTCGATCCATTCGATCAGCATGGTCAGCGTGTGGCGCAAGGTGCGGTCCTGCTCGGCCAGACGCGCTTCCAGCTCGCCAAGGCGTGCGGTCAGCGCCTCGATGGCCGCAGCCTGAGCCGAGGCCACGCCATCATCGCCCTGCTGCCCCTGCCCGCTCGCCAGTTCGATCACGGCATGCTGCAACTCGGCAATTTGCGCGGCCTGCTCGGCCAGACGGGCCTGCAGGTCTTCGGCCATCGTTGCCCCCTCATGCACCGGCTCGGCGGGCTTCTGCCCACCGGCGGCGCGCGCGGCGCTCACGGCAGGCGCTTCGGGCTCGGCATCCTTCACCATGCGGCCCAGCGAAAGGCCGCCGTCGCTCACCATATCGCCCAGCACGCGGGCCAGCAGCACGCCGTCCAGCTCTTCACGCTGTTCGGCGGCGCCCGCCATCAGCAGGCGGTTGACGATCTGGTTGATCCGGCGCGGCACGCCGCCGCTGGCCTGATGGATCTCGGCAAACAGCGCGGGCGTGAAGGTCGGACGGCCCTTCCAGCCGACCAGACGCAGGCGATGGGCGAGATAGGCCTCGACCTCATCGGCGCCCATCGGCTCCAGATGATGCGCGGCGATCACGCGCTGGCGCAACTGCTCCAGACCGGGCTGCCCGGCCAGATGGTCGCGAAATTCGGGCTGGCCCAGCAGCAGGATCTGCAGCAGCGGATGATTGCCGAGCTGGAAGTTGGAGAGCATGCGCAGCTCCTCCAGCGCCTCATCGGTCAGATTCTGGCTCTCATCCACCACCAGCAGGCAGCGGCGACCGGCACGCGCCTCGCCATGCAGGAACGCCTCGATCTGCGAGAGGGCCTTGGCCTTGCCCACACCGGGGTCGCGGCCCAGGGCGGTCTCACCCTCGGCGCGGATGGCGAAGGCTTGCGCTGCCAGTTGCACCAGATCGGTGTCCGACAGGCGGCTGGTGACGATCTGCGCGGCGGTCAGGCGCTGACGGTCGATGGTGGCCATCAGATGGGCGACCAGCGTGGACTTGCCCGCGCCAACGTCGCCCGTGATGACCACGAAGCCCTCACCCTGCGCCAGGCCATAGCCCAGATAGGACAGCGCCTTGCGATGCGTCGCGCTCTCGAAATAGAACGCCGGGTCGGGCGTCAGCTGGAAGGGGCGAGCGGTGAAACCGTAGAAATCATCGAACATCGTCATTCCTCCGCCGATCAGAAGGTGTAGCGCATACCCAGAGCCCCGGTCGCGCTCCAGATATCCTCATTCTGCTCGGTCTTGACCCCATTGATTACCGCAGAGGCATTGCCGGTAAGGTGTCGCGTGAAATAGTAATTATACAGAGCTGTAGCACTCAGACCGGTGGTGTCGCCAGCCGAAGTCAGGCCACTTTCGAAGCGATAAAGCTGCAATGTGGTCTGCAAAGAGGAGCGCTGAGTCAATTTGCCGTTCACCATCACGGCACCCCAGTAATCCTGATCGGCCCTGCCGTTAAGCAATTCCAGCACGGTGCCGGGGGCGCCGATGTACTGGCGCCGGTCCCAGCCGCCCGCCAGCCCTGCCTGCCAATGGCCGAAATCGAACATGCCGCTCGCTATCACGCCGCGCCCGCGATAGATCTGCCCGTTGAGCGTGCCCAGCGAGCCGGTGACGCAGCCGCCGCCCGAGAAAGAGCCCACACAGCCCGTCAGCCCGCCCGAAACCGGATCGCGCACCGCCACAAAGCTGGTGGGCGCCGCCGTCAGCTGCGAGGTCAGCGAACCGCCAAAACCGGTGAGATTTTCATAGGCCACCACGCTGAAGGTGGTGCGGCCATTGGGCTGCCAGTTGAAGAAACCATAGCCGCCCAGACGGCCATAGCGCCGTCCGATATGCGCCTCGGCGCTGGTGCGCGGATTGGGGCGCCATTGCACGCCCACGTCCCAGATCAGGCCGCTGGTGTCGAAGGCCATCAGGCGCGGGCTGTTGGGATCGGTGACATAGCGGCCGCTGGCATCCACCACCGGATTGCCCTGCGCGTCATAGACCGCGTCGCGGCTGCTGGCCTGCACCTTTTCATAGCCCGCCGTGGCGATGACGTTCAGATTCTGCGTCACCGGCACGATCACGCCCGCGCGGGCATGGAAATCCTCGACCCGCTGGTCCAGATTGGAGATATCCTGCCGGTAATAGCCCGCCTCGCCGGTCAGGCCGACCGGCAGGCCGCCATCGCCCGGCCTGGTGCTGGCGGCCAGACGCGCATCCTGCGACACCGAATGGTCGAGCAGATTGCCGCCGCTCCGTCCCGTGCCGTCGCTGTTGTCCACCTTGGTGTAACCGGCGTGATAGGCCGCATTGACCGCCACATCGCCGATCTGCGTGGCATAGCGCGGCCCGGCATAGACCGAATAGATCTGGCTGAGCGTATCGCCCTGCGGATTGACCGCGCCAAAGGCCGCGCCGCCCGTGTAGGCGGTGACGCGCTGGGCATAGCCGCCGTAATCGAGGCTCAGCCCGCCCTTGCCGCTGCGTCCGCCCTCGCCCGCGATGCGGGTGGTGAAATTGGCGAGGCCGTTGATCGCGTCGCTGTCGTTCGCCTTGCCCCAGCCGAAGTTGCGCTGATAGCGCAGCGAGACCGCGCCCTGCGTGTTGCGGCCATTGACCAGCCCGTCGACACCCGCCGCCAGCACCGAATAGGTCAACACGTCGCCCGAAGGGCTGAGCGGGGCATAGAGCGTCTGCTGCGCCTCGATATAGGGGCGGATCACCAGGGGCTTGCCGTGCAGATCGGCATTGCCGAAGACATTGACCTGCCCCGGAATCAGCGCGGAGGGCGCCAGAGTGGTCTCGCCATCGCCCTGCGCGTCCACCGACTGGTCGGCCACGCCGCCCCGCGCGCCGCGCGCGGTGTTGATGCGGTTGGGCTGCGTGGCGATGCTGGTGGAGGATGGATCGTTGTTCTGCACCTCCCCGGCATAGGACACGCCCGTGTCATAAGGGTTGCCGCCATAGGTCTGGGCCGGGGTGGCGGTCAGCGTACCCTGTGTGGGAGTCTGGGGCGCGGGGGCCTGCTGCCCGGTGGTATCCGTCGCAGGCTGATTGGCGGCACCCTGATTGGCGTCGGCCTGAAGCAGCCCGCCCGTGTCATAGGCCATGGCCGAGGACGGCACGCCCTTGCCCAGCGCCACGCCCGGCGCGGCCAGCGCCAGCGCCAGCGCCGTCAGGCTGACCGTCAGGAAGCCCCCCGCATTCGTCATCCGCGATATCCGTGATAGGAGCCAAAGCGCCGTCCGCTGGGGCTGAACTGCACGGCATTGAGCAGAAGCTGCACGTTGGGGCAACCCGCCAGCAGCGAGGCGGCATCCTGCACCGCATTGGTCGAGGTGCTGTCGGCGCGCACCACCATCACCACCTGGCCGACCAGCTTGGCGACCTCGGTGGGATACATGGCGGCCAGCGCCGGGGGCGTGTCGATGATGACGATGCGGCGCGGGAAGCCCTCGGTCAGCAGGTCGAGCACGCGGGGCGCGCGCGAACTGGCGAGATATTCCGCGTCCGAGGTGGTCGAGCGGCCGCCCGAGAGCACCGACAGACCCGCGACATCGGTAGGGATCACAAGCTGGCGCACATCGATGCGCGGATCGACCAGCGCATCCATCAGGCCCGGTCCGGCCGGAATGCCCAGCAGCCCCAGCGCCGAGGAGCGCGCCAGATCGAGATCGATCAGCACCACCTCGGCTTCCTTTTCCGCCGCGATCGACATGGCGAAATTGAGCGCGCAGAAGGTCTTGCCCTCGCCCGGATGCGGGCTGGTGATCATGATGCGCTGGCTGGCGGGGCCCGAGCGCATGCGGCGCAGCTCCTCGGCCTGACCCAGAAGCTGGCGCTTGACGATGCGGAACTCTTCAAGCTGCGCGGTGGCGCCGCTTTCGGGCACGATCAGCCCGGCCTCGGCCAGCGCCGCGCGATCGACGGCATGACGCGGCTGCGCGGGCGGCGGCGGGGTGATCGGGGCAGCGGGCGCGGCCGGAACGCTCTGCTGAGGGTGCGCGCCCTGCTGCGGATAGGCAGGCTGCTGGGGATAGGGCGCCTGCTGCGGATAGGGCTGGCCCGGCACCTGCCCATAGGGCTGCTGAGGCGGAAAGCCCGGCTGCGGCGGATAAGGCTGCTGCGCATAACCCTGCGGCGGATAGGGATAGGCCGGATGCCCGCCCTGCCCGTAATAGGGATAAGGCTGAGGCGGCACCTGCCCCGCATAGGGGCCCGGATAGGGATAGGGCATGCCCGTCTGCGGATCGACCGGCACACCCTGAGGCACGATGCCGGGATGCGGCGCGCCAGGCTGCGGCGCGGCGGGCTGGACCGGGGCAGCGGTCGGCTCGGCATGCGATGCGTTGCCGGGCTGGGCCAGCGGCACGACCTGACCGCTCTGGCCCGAGCCATCCGCGCCGGCGCCATGGCCGGCCCCGCCCTGCGGCTTCAGTTTCCTGGGTTCAAACATCGCCATCTCCTCAGGCCCCGCCGCCGACATGGAAATGCTCCATGGCCACGAGGAGTATGAACAATCCACCCAAAGCGCCACTGGCCGCCATAAAGCCGCGCAGCTTGCGGGCCCGCTCGGCCCTTGCCGAGGCCGACAGCGATTGCGAAATCGCGCCGAGCACCGGCAGGCCCGTCACACGCTCCAGCTTGGCCGTGGTGGCAAAGCTGGACTGCAGCTCGCCCATCGCGAAGGCCACGCCCAGCCCCGCGCCGATGCCCGCCACCAGCACCACCGCAAGCAGCAACGGACGGTTGGGCGCGGTGGCCCCGCGCGGCAGCACCGGCGGATCGAGCACCTGGAACTTGGTGGCGCCATGGGCCGCCACGACCTGACCACGCAGGCGCAATTCCTCGCGGTCCTGAAGCAGCTTGTCATATTGCGCCTTCAGCACGTCATAGTCGCGGCTGATGTTCTGCGCTTCCTGCACCAGATCGGGGTTGCTGAGCTGGCGCGCGGTCTGCGTCGCGATGTTCTGCTCGATGGTCGAGCGGCGGGCCTGCAGCGCCTGAAGGTTGGCGGTGCGCTCGGCACGGATCGATTCCAGCGTGGTGTAGGCCGGATTGGGCTGGGCATTGGGACCCGCGACGGGCGTGGGCCCCTCGGCGCGGATCTGGGCTTTCAGCGCCACGATCTGGTTGCGCGCGGCGATCACATCGGGGTGATTGTCGGTCAGGCCACGGGCGCGCATGGCCCCCAGATCGGACTGGAGCTGGGCAAGCTGCGCGCGCGAGCCGCCAAGCTGCCCCGGCGCGGCGACCCCGGCGATGGTCGGCGCAATGCCCGCCATCTGGCCGTTGATCGCGGCCAGAGCGCTCTGCGCGGCGGCAATGTCGCCATCGAGGCTGCGCATCTCGGCGCGGTTCTGCTCCATCTGCTGGATCAGCGAGACGCCGCCCTGCGCCAGTTCGGGATGCTGGGTCTCGAAGGTGAGGCGGCGCTGTTCGGCGGCCTGCAACTCGCCCTGACGGTTCACCAGTTGCTGGTCGAGGAAGTCCAGCGTCTGCTTCATCTCGCCCTGATTGGTGTTGTTGTTCTCGCTGCCGAACAGCTCGATCATCTTGCGCACGATGTCCTGCGCCAGATGCGCGCCATCGGCGTCGCTCATGCCGCCGCCCGAGCGGGACTGGGCGCTGATCTCGAAGATGTTGTCCTGCGTGGCGACGATCTTGACCGATTTGGACAGGCCCGCAATGGCGCCTTCCATCTGCTTGCGGTCGGTGATGCTGTCGCCCAGACGCGTGCCGCGGATCACCTTTTCAAGGTTGCCCGAGCTGGTCAGCGTGTCGCGCACGCGGTCCACATCGCGCTTGCGGTCCCCGGCATCGATGCCGACCTGCGCCGAAAGCGGATCGTAAAGCTGTACCATGATGCGGGCATGCGATTCGAAGGTGTTGGGAATGGTGCTGACCATGCCCCAGCCCAGCAGGCACACCACCCACGCCACGCCCAGCGCCAGCCAGCGGCGGCGCCAGATCGAGAAGAGCGTGGCCCTGATATCGTCGAAGAGCGAGTTCATAAAATTACGTCCGGCCCCGCTGTCAGAACATGCTTTCGGGGATGATGATCACATCCCCGGGCATCAGCATCACATTGGCCTTGCTGTCACCCTTTTTGAGCAGATCGCCCAGACGCAGCGCAAATTCCTTCTGATGGCCACTGGCCTTGTCGTAACGGATCAGCTTGGCACGGTTGCCCGAAGCATATTCGGAGAGGCCGCCCACCGCAATCATCGCGTCGAGAATGGTCATATTCGCGCGATAGGGCAGCGAGGCAGGCTTGCCGGTGGCGCCAACGATGCGGATTTGCTCGGAAAACGTGCCCGCGAAGCGCGTGACGATCACCGAAACCAGCGGATCCTGAATGTATTGCGAGAGCTGGAGCTGAATATCCTGCGCCAGCATGCTGGGCGTTTTGCCGACAGCGGGCATATCGGTGATGAGCGGCGTGGTGATCCGCCCGTCGGGCCGCACCTGCACCTTGGAGCCCAGCTCGGGGTTGCGCCAGACGAAGACCGTCAGCTCATCCATGGGCCCGATGATATAGTCCTCGCCGGGGCCTTCCTGATGCGCCACGAAATTGGCCGGGGGCAGCCGCGCCGCCGTGCCGTCGCCCGCGCAACCGCTCAGGGTCAGGCTGGCGAGAGCCGCGCCGGCGATGGTGTGAACGGCTGTCTTGCTCGGCATCATGTGTTCCCGGACTGGGCGGCACCCGGCCCCTCTTGCCCGGTATGGGCGCAAGGGTGGATACGGCAGTTCACGGTCGGCTATGCGCCAGAAGGGTAAACATAGGGTTAGTCATCTACCCGCAAGACGCCGGTTTTCTGCGGTTTTACGCATGTTTGTCCCGGTGGGGGACAGGGCGCAAGCCCCCTCCGTCCCGCGACGGGACGAATCGATGTGCGGCACCGGCCCACTCCCCCGCCCGGCCACCCACACGATGCTGCCGATGGGTGGCCGGGCGGGGGAGTGGGCCGGTGCCGTTCTGACACTATGCTCTTCCGCATAGTGTCCAACCAGACTCTCAGATCAGCATTTCGCGCGCGGGCCCCTGCCCGAGAAAGGCCGAGGGGCTGGCAGAGGCGCCGTAAGCCCCGGCGCAGAACACCGCGACCACATCGCCCGCGTCGGCTTTGGGGAAATGGCCCTTGTCGGCCAGCCGGTCGAGCGGGGTGCACAGGCAGCCCACCACGCTGGCCTCTTCCTCGGGCTCGGCATCGAAGCGGGTGGCGATGGCGACGGGATAGTTGCGCCGCACCACCGTGCCGAAATTGCCGCTGGCGGCCAGTTGGTGATGCAAGCCGCCATCGGTGACGAGGAAGATGTCGCCGTGGCTTTCCTTGCGGTCGAGTATGGTGGTGAGATAGACCCCCGCCTCTCCGGTGAGGAAACGGCCCATTTCCATGGCGAGTTGCGTGTCTTTCAGGACATCGGGGCGGTTGGACAGGCGTTCGCCCAGTGCCGCGCCGATAGGAGCCAGATCCAGCGGCGAATCGCCGTTGAAATAGGGAATGCCAAGGCCACCGCCGATGTTGAGATGCGGCAGAGGGACATCGGCCTGCTGTGCCAGTTGGACGGCCAGATCGAGCACCTGCCCCTGCGTTTCGGCAATCGCCGCGCCATCGAGCGACTGCGATCCGGCAAAAATATGGAAACCGCGCCACTCCGCCCCTGCCGCGACAATCTCGCGCGCCAGAGCGGGGACCTTGTCGGTGTCGATGCCGAAGGGTTTGGCGCCGCCGCCCATCTTCATGCCGCTGCCGCGCAGGTCGAAATCGGGGTTCACGCGGATGGCGAGGCGCGGGACCTTGCCCAGCTTCTCGGCGATGGTGAGCGCGCGGCGGGCTTCGGCGGCGGATTCAAGGTTGAGCGTCACGCCCTGCATGATCGCCGCCTGCAGCTCGATATCGCGCTTGCCCGGCCCGGCAAAGCTGATCAGCGAGGGATCGAGTCCGGCCTCACGCGCCATGCCCAGTTCGCCGCCGCTGGCGATGTCGAAACCGTCGACCAGCGTGCCCATCAGGCGCAGCAGCGGCGCGAAGGGGTTGGCTTTCACCGCATAATGCAGCGCCAGAGCTTCGGGCATGGCGGCGCGCAAGGCGGCCACCCGCGCCCGGATCATGCCGGAGGAATAGACGAAGGCAGGCGTCGCCCCCGCCTGGGCGATCAGTTCGGTGACCTTGATGCCGTCCACCGCCAGCACGCCATCGCGCGCGGCAAAGCCTGCGGGAATGGGGCCGAGCGGCTTCATGCTTGTGCCTCCAGACCGGCGCGAATCTCTTCAAAGAGCCCGGTGCGGTCGAGTTTGCCATTGGGGCCGATGGGCATGGTGTCTTTCCAGTGGATCGCTTTGGGTTGCATGAAATTGGGCAGATCGGCGGCGAGCCGTTTGGGCAGCAGCGTTTCGGCATCTTCGGCGCCGGGCGCGGCGCGCACCACCAGATGCACCGCCTGACCCAGCCGCACATCGGGCAGGCCCAGCGCGACGACCTCGGCCACAAGGCCGGTGGCCAGCGCCGCATCCTCCAGCTCCTGCGGCGAGATGCGGTTGCCCGAGGATTTGATCATCGCATCGCGGCGGCCCACGAAATAGAGCAGCCCGTCAGCATCGCGCCTCACCCGGTCGCCCGACCAGACCGCCATGCCGCCATAGACGCTGCCTTCGGGTGCGGGGCGATAGCGTTCGGCGGTGCGCTCTGCGTCGCGCCAATAGCCCTGCGCCACCAAAGGCCCGGTGTGGACCAGTTCGCCTTCCTCATTGTCGGCAGCGATCTGGCCCGCATCGTTCACCACCAGAATTTCGGCATGAGGGATGGCCTTGCCCATGCTGGTGGGGTGCGTGTCGATCAGCGCGGGGTCGAGATAGGTCGAGCGGAAGGCCTCGGTCAGGCCATACATGGCGAAGAGGCGCGCATCAGGGAACAGCCCGCGCATCCGCCGCACCAGATCGACCGTCAGCGCCCCGCCGGTGTTGGTCAGGCGGCGCAGTTTCGCGGCGGTTTCGCTCGGCCATTCCACTTCGGTCAGTTGCACCCACAAGGGCGGCACGCAGCCCAGCGTGGTGATGTTGTGGCGCTCGACGGCCTTCACCACATCGCGCGGGGTCAGGTAATCGAGCGGCGCGGCGCTGCCCCCCACATACCAGTGCGACAGCAACTGGTTCTGCCCATAATCGAAGCTGAGCGGCATCACCGCCAGAGCGCGATCATCGGCCTGAAGGCCCAGATAATGCGCAACGCTTTCCGCCCCCAGCCACAGATTGGCGTGAGACAGCATCACCCCCTTGGGCCGCCCGGTCGAGCCGCTCGTGTAGAGGATCGCCGTCAGGGCATGAGGATCAGCCTCCGAGGGCGGCAGAGGCCCGGCACTTTCCGCCAGAGTCAGCGCCTCGGCCTCCTCCAGCATGGCGCAGCCATCAGGCACATCGCCCGGCTCCAGCGTGGCCAAGCGCGCGGGCGTGCCGATCAGCAGCACCGCCCCGCTGTCGGCCAGAATATGCGCCACCTGCGCCCGTTTCAGCAGCGGATTGATCGACACATGAATGCACCCGGCCCGCGCCGCCGCCAGAGGCAGCAGGCAGGTCAGCTCGCCCTTGGCGGCCCAACTGGCCACGCGGGGGCCGTGCTGCCCGCTAAAGGCCTCTTCCCCCAGCCGATATCTTAACCAACCGGCAAGGCGAGCGACACGCGTTCTTAAGTCCTGCCAGCTAAGCACACCGCTGCGCAGCACCAGCGCGGGGGCGTCATCCTCGCCCCGCAAAGCGAGGTGATCGAGTGGAAGGGCCGTAATTTCGGCGCTTTGACCGGTAACATCGCTGGAATAAGGCATGGTGAAATGAAACGAGGCCTTTTGTCGTGATCTCGCTGGCTTATCACGCCGATCTTAAGGAAGTTCAACGCGATTGCGCGCTGGCGGATGCTTTGGCGCATGCGGCGGGCAGCGAAGCGGGCGTGGCCGGGCCCTTCGACCGGCTCGGCTGGTGGGTGGCTCTGCAGGAGGAATGCGCTGTCGCGCCGATTCTGGCGGTGGCGCGGCAAGGGGATCAACTGGCCGCCTTGCCCCTCGCCCATGGCGACAACGCCCTGACAGGCCTCGCCAACTGGTACACCTTCCGTCTGCGCGCCTTGCTGACGCCGGGCGCCGATGCCCCTGCCCTGCTGAAAGCTCTGGCCCGCGAGTTGAAGCATCGCGGCAGCCGCCTGACCCTCTCGCACATCCCCGAAGAGCAGATCCACCTGCTGGCAGACGCCTTCCGCGCTGCCGGTTGGGCCGTGCGCGCCACACCCTGCGACATCAACCACTGGCTCGATGTGGCGGGGCGCTCCTATGCCGATTACCTCGCCGCGCGCCCCGGCCCCTTGCGCACCACGCTGAAGCGCAAGGCCAAGAAGGTCGCCTGCGAAATCCACCGCCAGCTCTCCGACGCCATCTGGGCCGATTACGAGGCAATCTACGCCGCAAGCTGGAAAGGCGAGGAAGGCTCCATGCCTTTCCTGCACCGCTTCGCCCGCGAGGAGGCCCAGGCCGGCCGCCTGCGCCTTGGCATCGCCCGCGCGGAGGGCAAGCCTGTCGCGGCGCAACTCTGGACGGTCGAGGCGGGCACCGCCTTCATCCACAAGCTGGCCTATATCGAGGAGGCCAAGCCGCTCTCGCCGGGCACCAGCCTGTCGGCCGCGCTGTTCCAGACGGTGATCGACGAGGACAAGGTGCGCTTCATCGACTTCGGCACGGGCGATGATCCCTACAAGCGCGACTGGATGGAGCAGCAGCGCCACCGCTGGCAGTTGCAGGCCATCGACCCGCGCGCGGTCAGCCAATGGGGCGCTCTGGGGCGGATGCTGGCTTCGACCTTGGTCGCAAGGTTGAAACGGTAGCTCTTGTGAGCCGTTAAGCGCTCCATTAAAGCCGCCACAAGATTTCTGAACAAGTAACCATGTTCAGTGACCAAACAACAGAAACAAAACGCCCAAAGGGACATCATGAGCAAGGATATCGACCTTACATTGCGCCAGATTCTCGGCGATGTGCTGGGCCTCAAGCCCGCGCAGGTGGAGGCGTTGAATGAAGACAGCGGTCTGTTCGGCCATCTGCCCGAACTCGATTCCATGGCTGTCGCCGGCCTGCTGACCGAGATCGAGGACCGGCTGGACATCGTGATCGAGGATGATGAGGTCGATGGCGACCTGCTGGCCGATTACGGCGCGCTGCTGCGCTTCGTGAAGGGCAAAGTCACGGCCTGAGGGCCGAAACGGGGGGCACATCGACATCATGCGCTATGCGGACTGGAGCTTCGAGGGCCCTGACGGCCTGCGCCACACGGAAAGCGCTTTATGGCTGGGCAAAAGCGGCCCGCGCCTGCTGATCCTGCCCGCCCCCTTTGACGACGGCCACCGCCTGCGCCGCCTGACCGCCGAGGTGATGCGGCGCCTCGCGGCCAGCGGCATCACCTGCATCCTGCCCGACCTGCCGGGCCTTGGCGAATCCCCCTTCCCGCTCGACCAAGCCAGCCCCGCCCTGTGGCGCGCCGCCATGGGCGAGTTGGCGCAGCAGATCGGGGCGCAAGCCATCTTCGCCCTACGTGGCGGCGCTCTGGCCAGCCCCGAGGACCTGACCGGCTGGCATTACGCCCCCGTCACCGGCGCCAGCATCCTGCGCCAGTTGATCCGCGTCCGTATCATCGCCGCGCGTGAGGCGGGTCTGGAGGAAAAGCAGGACGCCCTGCTGGCCGAAGGCCGCGAGCGCGGGCTGGAACTGGCCGGATACCGCCTCGGCCCCGCGATGATCGCCGGGCTTGAAAGCGCCACCGCCCCCACCAAAGATATCTCCACCATCGGTCAGGATCTGGTCGGCGGCCCGCCCCTCTGGCTGCGCGCCGAGCCAGGCGAGAACCCGCAGCAGGCCGATGCGCTGGCCGCCATCCTCGCCATCGCCCTGCGCGAGAGTGTGACGCCATGATCCGCCAGCACCTCACCATCCGCTGCGAAGGCAGCGCCATGGGCGCCACGCTGGACGGCTCGCTGGAGGGCGCGAAAGCCGCTCTGCTGATCGTCTCGGGCGGCAATGAAATCCGCAGCGGCGCATGGGAAGGCCAGGCCTGGCTGGCGGCGGAAGTGGCCGCCAAAGGCATCCCCGTCCTGCGCTTCGACCGCCGCGGCGTGGGCGACAGCGAGGGCACCAACGCCACCTATCGCGGCTCGGCCCCCGATATCGCCGCCGCGCTGGGCTGGCTGCGCAAGCAGGCCCCGCAGGCCCGCATCGCCGCCCTCGGTAATTGCGACGCCGCCAGCGCGCTGATGCTGGGCGCCGGATGCGGCGCCGACGCCCTGATCCTCTCCAACCCCTGGACCATCGAGGGCGAGGACGAGAACGCCAGCGCCGAAGCCCGCGCCGACGCGCAAGTCTCCAGCCTGCGCGCCCATTACCGCGCCCGCCTCGCCAATCCCGCCGCGCTGCTTCGCCTGCTGAGCGGCAAGGTCTCACTGCGCAGCCTGTTCGGCAGCCTGATGGCGCTGGCCCGCCCGCGTGCGCCCTCTGCGCCCGACGGGCTGGCGCAGCGTATGGCATCCGGTCTGGCGCGCTTCTCCGGCCCGGTGTCGATCCTGATCGCCGGGCGGGACCGGACGGCTCAGACGTTTCTGGGGTGCTGGGATGGCAAGGATGAGCGGATCGCCCGCTGCGAAGGCGCGACCCATTCCTTTGTCGAGGCGGATGCTCGGGAGTGGTTGGTCGGACAGGTTTTGAAGGGGATTTAAGCAAGGAAGATGCGAGGGGGTTACCCCCTCGCGCTCCCATAACGTCTTCCGACGATGGGGCAGTGGTGCCGAAGCCGAGCGCCCCGCCTCTCCACCTGCGCGACGGAAAGCGCCGCAGGCTTAAAACATTGCCTGCGGCGCCGCGACCTTACTCTTAGGCCGAACCCGACGTGCAACGCCGACAAATAATGGGAGCGCGAGGGTGTAACACCCTCGCACTTATCCCTTTTCTAAAAACTTACCCCGCGACTTTCTCACGCGAAGCGAAATCCAGCGCAGCCACAAACCGCTCCGCGTCCAGAGCCGCCATGCAGCCCGTACCGGCGGCGGTGACGGCTTGACGATAGGTGTGATCCATCACGTCGCCCGCCGCGAACACGCCGGGGATTGCCGTCTTGGGCGTGCCGGGCTCGACGATCAGGTAGCCGCCGTCGTCCACCGCCAGCTTGTCCTTGAACAGCTCGGTCGCGGGCGCATGGCCGATCGCCACGAAGGCGCCCTGTGCCGGTTCCACCGACGTTTCGCCGGTCACGGTGTCGGTCAGTTCCACGCCGGTCAGCGCGCCGCCCTCGGCGCCCACGAAGCGGTCGACGGCCTTGTTCCACAGCACCTTGATCTTGGGATGCGCGAAGAGGCGCTCCTGCAGGATGCGCTCGGCGCGCAGGCTGTCGCGGCGGTGGATCAGGGTGACGTCATCCGAGTGGTTCGTCAGATAGAGCGCTTCCTCGACAGCGGTGTTGCCGCCGCCGATCACCACGACCTTCTTGCCGCGATAGAAAAAGCCGTCGCAGGTAGCGCAGGCCGAGACGCCCTTGCCCGAGAACTGCAGCTCGCCATCCACGCCCAGCCACTTGGCCTGGGCGCCAGTGCAGATCACCAGCGTGTCGCCCTCATAGACATCGCCCGAATCGCCATAGGCGCGGAACGGCGGGCCCGAGAGATCGACCGAGGTGATCGTGTCCCACATCATGCGCGTGCCGACATGCTCGGCCTGGGCCTGCATCTCCTGCACCAGCCAGGGGCCCTGCACGGCCTCGCGGAAGCCGGGGTAGTTCTCGACATCGGTGGTGATGGTCAGCTGGCCGCCGGGCTGCAAGCCCTGCACGACGATGGGGTTCAAACCGGCGCGCGCGCCATAGATGGCCGCGGTCAGCCCCGCCGGGCCCGAACCGATGATCAGCATGCGAGTCGTATGGGTCGTCATGAAAAACGTCTCCTGGAGCGTTTTCAAGCCGGATGAGCTCCACCCGGCGGCTCCGAAAACGCGGCAAAACAAGAATCAGCCGCCGAAATAGGAAGTCGCGGCCAGAATGGAAAGGTATGCTGGAGCGCTAAACCACAGCTTGCCCACGATATCACCCCTGCACGCGGGCCAAAAACCGTGTTAAAGGAATGGTTCACCTGACTTTTGCTACGGAGCGATCCGTGTACGAATGGTTGCCCGCCTCCCCCCCCGACGGGTCACTTCCCGATGCGTGCCGGTTGTGCTCTGGCGGCGCTGGCCTGTGCCCTTATGGTGGGCGCGGGCAGCGCGCAGGCGCGCACGCCCTATGAAACCGCCCGTATCATGGCCGAGCGCATCATGGCGCCCGACCATCGCACGCTGTCGAACCGCGGCCTCGTGGTGATGAGCGACAACCCGCCGCCCGCTGCGCCGGAAGGCGAGCAGGCCGGTGAGGCTTCGGCGGGCGAAAGCCGCGATGCCGGACTGGCCGATGGGGCGGCGGAAAGGCTGGCTCCGCCCGAGCTGCTCTCCTCGATGGTCGGCGTGACCGCGGTCGACACCGGCTTTCCCGAATTTGCCGATTCGCTGATGGATGTCGTCGGGCGCAGTCTGGACGCGGGCATGGCCGATGAGGTGCTGGCCAGCATCGGCCGGTCCTATCGCGGGCGAATGGCGATGCTCAACCATCAGGCGGCGGTGGGGGAGCGTGATCCCTTCCATGCCAAGGCCCCCGGCGCCCTGCCCGGCGACGCGCCGGACATGACCTTTCAGCAACTGACCAACCATAATTTCGGCTCGGCGCGCTGGATGGCGGTGGGCGTCTCCCACAAGTTCAACGGTCTCTCCAGCGTCACCACCAATGTGCAGCTTCAGCACACCACCGGGCCGGTGGATGTCGAGGTGAAGGTGACGGGCTGGCAGGGGCTGAGCATGGCCCAGTCGATGAGCCTGAGCTATGACAGCATCGCGCTGGTCGATCTGAGCCAGAATCTGAAGGTGGGCATGGTCGCGCGCGGCAGTCTGGGCACGCTGGGCGCGCTGAACCCCTCGCAGGATCAGGTTGCCGGGCCGGTGGCGCGCTTCAAGCTGTTCGGCAACGGCACCTCGCTCTCGGCGGAGACGGGATACACCTTCCGTATCCGGCAGGAGAATGATCCCTCGCTCAACCGCTTTCACGCCAATCTCAATCTGAACGTGAAGCTGTAACAGCCGCGCGGACAAGGCGATACCGCACCGGCCCGCTCCCCCGCCCGGCTACCCATCGGTGGCATCCTGTGGGTGGCCGGGCGGGGGAGCGGGCCGGTGCCGCAAAAACCGGCTCTTCCGCCGGTTTTTCAAACAGATTCCACAAAAAAGCGGCGGCTCCTTTCGGAACCGCCGCTTCCTTCATGCGCGATGGGGAAGCTCGATCAGCGCTCCCACACGCCATTGACCTTGCGCGGCAGGCCCCAGGGGTTGGCGTCCTGAAGGGCGGGCGGCAGCAGGCTCTCGGCGATGTCCTGATAGCAGACCGGGCGCTGGAAACGCGTCAGCGCCAGCGTGCCGACCGAAGTGGTGCGCGCGTCGCTGGTGGCGGGGAAAGGCCCGCCATGGACCATGGCGTGGCACACTTCCACGCCCGTCGGCCAGCCATTGGCCAGCACGCGGCCCACGCGATCAACCAGACCGGGCAGGATTTGCGCGGCAACCGCGTTGTCGCTCTCGGCGGCATGGATCGTGGCGGTGAGCTGGCCTTCGAGCGCCGCGATCACTGCGTTGAGTTCGGCGACATCCTTGGCGACGACGACCACCGAGGAGGAACCGAAGACCTCATGGCCCAGCGATTCATCGGCGATGAAGTCGGCGGCCTTGGCCTTGAACAGCGCCGGGCTGCAGCGGTTGAGGCCCGCGTCCTTGCCGGTGGCGACGCGCTCGGCATGGGCATTGGCGTCCAGAGCGGCCACGCCCTTGGCATAGGCGCCCGCGATGCCCGGCGTCAGCATGACAGCAGGATCGACGCCCGCCAGCGTGGCCGAAGCGGCCTCGATGAAGGTGTCGAGATGCTCGCTTTCCAGCGCAAGAATCAGGCCGGGATTGGTGCAGAACTGGCCCGCGCCCATCGTCAGCGAACCGGCGAAAGCCTTGCCCAGCGCTTCGGCTTTCTCGGCCAGAGCGCCCGGCAGCAGCACGACCGGGTTGATGGCCGACAGCTCGGCATAGACGGGGATCGGCTCCTTGCGGGCCTGCGCCAGCTTGACCAGCGCCAGACCGCCGAAGCGCGAGCCGGTGAAGCCCACGGCCTTGACGCGGGGATCGGTCACCAGCGCGCCGCCCAGCTCGTTCGAACGGCCCGGCAGATAGGAGAAGGTGCCCTCGGGCAGGCCCGCCTTGGCGACGGCGGCGGCGATGGCCCGGGCCACCAGCTCACCGGTGCCGGGGTGCGCGGGGTGGCCCTTGACCAGCACGGGGCAACCGGCGGCAAAGGCCGAGGCGGTGTCACCACCGGCAACCGAGAAAGCCAGCGGGAAGTTCGAGGCGCCGAACACCACCACCGGGCCCAGCGCGACATTCATGCGGCGCAGATCGGGGCGCGGCAAAGGCGCACGCTCGGGCAGAGCGGGGTCGATGGTGACGTCGAGGAACTCGCCCTTGCGCAGCTCGGCGGCAAACAGCTTGAGCTGACCCACGGTGCGGCCACGCTCGCCTTCGAGGCGAGGACGGGGCAGGCCCGATTCGGCCATGGCGGTCTCGATCAGCACGTCACCCAGGCCCAGGATTTCCTCGGCTACGGCGTCGAGGAAGTCGGCGCGGGCATTGGGCGCCAGATTGGCGAAGACCGGATAGGCGGCTGCGGCCAGAGCGGCGGCCTCCGCCACGTCAGCCGTGGTGGCCTCGGACACCAGCGGGCCGAAGCTCTCGCCGGTCGCCGGATTGACGGACTGGAACCCGCCCTCAGCTTTGCGCGCCGTGGCGCCGATCAGAATGCTGCCGTCGATCATGTGATGTTCCTTGAAGGATGCTGCGAAAGAGGTTCTGTTTGAAGGCGATATGGGGATGAAACCGGGCAATTACCAATGCGTGCTTGCCATCGATCCATGCCCGAATAGAGACTTCACGCATCGGATGGTAGCGCAACCATTGAAACCTCTCTCTGCCCCGGCTTTGCGCTTGGCACAAGCGCCTTGGCTGGCCTAAACTGTGACCATGACCCGCACGACCACGATTTTCGAACATATGTCAGCGCTTTGTCGCGGCAGTGATGCCGTCAATCTGGGTCAGGGCTTTCCCGATCTGCCCGATCCGCCCGAACTGATCGAGGCGGCAAGGCGCGCGCTGGTCGACCGTTCCAACCAATACCCGCCGATGCGCGGCCTGACTGAACTGCGCTCGGCGGTCTGCACCTATTATGCGCAGACGCAGGGGCTCTCGCTCGATCCGGCCGAGGTCATCGTCACCTCCGGCGCGACAGAGGCGCTGGCCGCCAGCATCCTCGCTCTGGTCGAGCCGGGCGACGAGGTGATCTGCGTACAGCCGCTCTACGACGCCTATGTCCCGCTGATCGAGCGCGCCGGGGGCATCCCCGTCTTCATCAGCCTGAAGCCGCCGACATGGGAGCTCTCCATCGCCGATCTGGCCGAGGCGATCACCCCGCGCACGCGGATGATCCTGCTCAACACCCCCAACAACCCCACCGGCACCATGCTGCCCCGCGCCACGCTGGAGGCCATCGGGCAACTGGCCGAGGCCTATGACCTGATCGTGCTGTGCGACGAGGTGTGGGAGGGCATGGTCTTTGACGGTACGCCGCATATCTCGCCCCTCGCCATCCCCTCGCTGCGGCAGCGCTCGGTGAAAGTGGGCTCGGCGGGCAAGATCTTCTCGCTGACGGGCTGGAAGATCGGCTGGGCCGTCGCCGCGCCCGAACTGGCCGAGCGCATCGCCGCGCGCCACCAGTTCCTCACCTTCACCACCCCCACCCCGCTGCAATGGGCCGTGGCCGATGGGCTGTCGCTGGGGCGGGACTGGCTCTCCGCCCATGCCGCGCGCTATGTCCCGGGCCGTCGCGCGCTGATCCAGGGGCTGACCGAAGCCGGATACAGCCTGCTGCCCGCCTCGGCCACATGGTTCGTCACGGTCGATCTTGCCGCCTCGGGCTTCACGCAAGAGGATGCGGTGGTGGCCGAAAGGCTGGTCGGCGAAGGCGGCGTCGGCTCGATCCCCGTCTCGGCCTTTTACGCGCAGAACCCCGAAACACGCTACCTGCGCCTCTGCTTCTGCAAGACGCCCGAAACGCTGAGCGAAGCCGTCGACCGCCTCGCCCGCTTCCGCGCCCATCACACCTGATCCGACAAAGCGTTGCCCCGGCACGGCCACCGCCGTGACAATTGGCGACACGATATGACAGATCGCGCGTTGTTCAGACGCTATACAGTGCCCAGCCGTCATACCTCGCGGCAAAGGAGAGATCGCATGCGCCCACTGCTCGCCGCCCTGAACCCCGCTCGCCTTGGCCTGCTGACTCTGGCCGCCGCCGCTGCCGCCACGGGGGTCGCCGCCCTGGCCCAGCCGCCCGAAGGTGGACCCGGTGGCCGCATGAACCCCGCCGACATGATCATGCGCGCCGACGCCAACGGTGACGGCAAGGTCACCAAGGAAGAATTCGTCGATGCGCAGTTCAAGCGCATGGACCGCAACCAGGACGGCGTGATCGACGCCAAGGACTTCGCCGACCTCCCCGCCGAAATGGCCGACCGCCAGAAAGAGCGGGTGATGCGCGCCGACGCCAACGGCGATGGCAAGGTCACCAAGGAAGAACTGGCCGCCAACGCCACCCGCATGTTCGACCGTTTCGACACCAATCATGACGGGGCGATCACGCGTGAAGAGGTCGAGGCTGCGGTTGCCCAGATGCGGCAGGGTCAGGGGCAGTAAGGTTTTGTAGAAAAGGATAAGTGCGAGGGTGTTACACCCTCGCGCTCCCATTTTTTGTCAGCCTTGGCGCTTCGGGTTCGGCCATAAGGCAACGTCGCTGCGCCGCAGGCTTTCAAACGATGACAAGGCGCCGGGGCTTCCTGCCTGCGGCGCTTTTTTTGCTGAGCAGGTGGAGAGTTGAGGCGCTCCGTTTCGGCGTCACTGCCCATGCGTCGGAAGACGTAATGGGAGCGCGAGGGGGTAACCCCCTCGCTTTTTCCTTTTATTCCTTAATGACTTCATGCGGATCACAGATCACCAAAGCGCTATCCTGCCGGGCCAAAGAAACCAGCGCCAGCCCCGCAGCCTCAGCGCGCTGCGCAGCCAGACTGGTCGGCGCGGAGATCGTCACCAGCAACGGGCACCCCGCGCGGACGGTCTTTTCCACCAACTCATAACTGCAGCGCGCGGAGAGCAGGACAAAGCCGCTCGCGGGGTCCAGCCCTGCCTTCAACAGCGCGCCCACCAGCTTGTCCAGAGCATTGTGCCGCCCGACATCCTCGCGGGCGAGCAGGATCGCACCATCGGGGCCGCAGAAGGCAGCGGCGTGGACAGCGCCTGTCGCATGCCCCAGCGGCTGATGATCGGAGAGCGCCTCCAGAGCTTTGGCGATGGCGGTGCGGTCCGTGGTGAAGGTCGCGGCCACGCGCGGCAGGGGCGCCAGCACGGCCTCGATGGAGTCCATGCCGCAAAGGCCGCAACTGCTCTCGCCAAGGCGGGTGCGGGCGCGTTCCAGCGCCAGACCGGCGCGATCCGCGCTCAGCCAGAGGCGCAGAACCCAGCCTCCGTTGTCCAGCGGCACGGCATCGACGGCGTCCATCTGGTCGGCGCGGGTGATCAGGCCCTCGGCCAGCGCGAAACCGATGGCATAGTCTTCGAGGTCGGCGGGGGTGGCCATCATCACCGCATAGCCAAAGCCGCCGACCTCGATGGCGATGGGCGCCTCGATGGGCACGGTGCGCGGCAGATCGGCGTCGCCCGCTTGCGCCAACCCCAGACGGCGGACCGACAGGGTGATGGAGCGGGCGTCTGGCTGGATGGGATCGCTTGGCATCGCTTGTCCATAGGCGCGGCGGGCGCGTGGCGCAAAACTGTCGAGCTAAATTAGGGCTGTCGTGACTCGCGGCGGTGCTTCATAGTGGTCTACCACCAGAACGGAGCGGCAGTCATGGACGAACAACGGCCAGAAGGCATTGAAACCTATGACGATCCCGCCGGTGGCTGGGGCGCCTTGCGCGCGGTGGCCAGCGCGCTGAAGCAGCAGCAGGCCGTCGAGCGCGGCACGCAGGCTTTGTGGAAGCAGAACAAGCCCGAAGGTTTCGACTGCCCGAGCTGCGCCTGGCCCGATCCCGATCACACCGCCGCTTTCGAATTCTGCGAGAATGGCGCCAAGGCGGTGGCGTGGGAATCGACCTCGCGCCGGGTGGGCCCTGAGTTTTTCGCCCGGCACAGCGTGGCCGATCTGTGGCAGCAGTCCGACCACTGGCTGGAGGATCAGGGGCGCGTCACCCATCCCCTGCGCTACAATGCCGCCACCGGCCATTACGAGCCGGTGAGCTGGGACGATGCCTTCGCCGCCATCGGCAAGGGTCTGGCCGCACTGGACAATCCGGATCGCGCCGAGTTCTACACCTCGGGCCGGGCCTCGAATGAGGCGGCGTTTCTGTATCAATTGTTCGTGCGGCTCTATGGCACCAACAATTTCCCCGACTGCTCGAACATGTGCCATGAGGCGACATCGGTCGGGCTGCCCAAATCCATCGGCATCGGCAAGGGCACCGTCAGCCTTGAGGACTTCGATCATGCCGATCTGATCCTCTCTTTCGGGCACAATCCGGGCACCAACCATCCGCGCATGATGGCCACCTTGCGCAGCGCCGCGAAACGCGGGGCGCGGATCATCGTGTTCAATCCCTTGCGTGAGCGCGCTCTGGAGCGTTTCGCCTCGCCGCAATCGCCGGTGGAAATGGCGACGCTGTCCGCCACGCCGATTGCCGACACCTATCTGCAGGTGAAGGTGGGCGGCGATATGGCGGCGCTCAAGGGCATCGCCAAGGGGCTGCTGGCGCTCGATGCGCAGGCTCTGGCGGCGGGTCGGTCCGGCGTGATCGACCGGGCCTTTATCGCCGAGCATACCAATGGTTTCGACGCCTTCGTGGCCGATATCGAGGCCACCGACTGGGGTGTGATCACGCGCGACAGCGGCCTTGCCCGCGTCGATCTGGAGGGCGTGGCCGCGGTCTATGCCAAGGCCAAGGCGACGATCCTGTGCTATGGCATGGGCATCACCCAGCATCGCACCGGCACACAGAATGTGCAGCAGCTCGCCAATCTGCTGCTGATGAAGGGCAACATCGGCCGCAAGGGCGCGGGCATCTGTCCCCTGCGCGGCCACTCCAACGTGCAGGGCGACCGCACCGTTGGCATCTGGGAGCGCCCGACCGAGGCCTTCCTCGACAGGATGCAGGAGGTCTTCGCCTTCGATCCCCCGCGCGAGCACGGCAATTCGGTGGTGGAAAGCATCGCCGCCATGCGCGAGGGCTTTGCCAAGGCGGTGGTGTGCCTTGGCGGCAATCTGGCCATCGCCTGCTCCGACCCCGCCGCCTGCGCCGAGGGTTTCCGCAAGCAGGATCTGGCGGTGCATATCACCACCAAGCTCAACCGCACCCATCTGCTGATGGCGAAGGACAGCTTTATCCTGCCCTGCCTTGGCCGCACCGATCTGGATGTGCAGGCCACCGGATCGCAGGCCGTGACGGTGGAGGATTCCATGTCGATGGTCCACGCCTCGCGCGGGTTTTTGAAGCCGCCGGGCGAGATGGTGCGCTCCGAACCCTGGATCATCGCTAGGATGGCCAAGGCCACGCTGGCGGCCATGGGCAAGCCACAGGCCACCAGCATCGACTGGGACGGTCTGGTCGGCGATTACGATCTGATCCGCGATCTGATCGAGGCGGTCTTCCCCGCCTTTGCCAATTACAATCAGGGCATTCGCAAGCCGGGCGGCTTTCACCTCGTCAATTCGGCCTCGCTGCGCCAGTGGAACACGCCCGACGGCAAGGCGCAGTTCCTCACCCACGCCAGCCTCGACGAGGATGAGGTGACGGATGATGACACCGTCCTCAAGCTGACCACCCTGCGCTCGCATGACCAGTACAACACCACGGTCTATGCTCTGGACGACCGTTATCGCGGGGTCTTCGGGCGGCGCGATATTCTCTTCGTCAGCCCGAAGGAACTGGCGCGTCTGGGCTTCAGCGAGGGCGATCTCGTCGATGTTTCAACCGCGCTGGCCCATGCCGCGCCGGGGCGCGTGGTGCGCGGCCTGACTCTGGTGGCGCAATCCCTGCCCGACGGCTGCTGCGGCGCCTATTACCCCGAGACCCAGCCGCTGATCGCGCTGGAGCACCACGATCCGCAGAGCATGACCCCCTCCTACAAGTCGATCCCGGTGAAGATCACGCTGGCCGAGCCCAAAGTGCCCAGCGAAGCCGATGAGCTGGTGGTGCGGCGTGATGGGGTGGCGGGGATTGTTTAGGCGTTAAGGGAAGTCTGCCTCCGGCGGGCAAAGGGCCCCAAGCGTGCGCTTGTCGCACGCGGCAAGCTATGGCGCCCTTTGCAATCCCTTTAATGTTGGCCTTGTGTTCAACCATCCCAATCGGAGCATACCGTGAATTTGCAAGCGCTGGTCATTGGTGCTTTCTGCCTGCCATCTGGCCTGGGGATGCTGATCTATCCCCGAAAGAGGCGGCTAGCTGCGGAAGCCAAAGTTGCACTTCGAAAGGAGGAATTGGCAGCGGGCTCCTCCGAACGATATTTCGAAGAAAGGCGTTCCATTGACGCCTATCCCTTACCTGCGACTGACACTGGATGGCGGACAAAAGGCGCATTGTTGACGGCTGCGGGGCTTATTCTGTTGCTGATTGGCTATTTCCGTTAAGTTTTCGCATCCGGAACGATTGCCATCCGCCTTCAGCGCCAGAAAGGCCCAAGGCCTGACCCATTTCGATGCGATGTGACGGAACCGATAAAATATTCACATAAGCCAGCCGACGCATAGGCCTTGATGCCCGATCCCTCTAGGCTGACGTGATGGACACGCTTTCCCGTTACGCCCGCCCCTCGCTGTTTCTCTTCGCCCTGCTGGCATCGACGAGCGCCTCGGCTTCGCCTGCCGATCTGGCGCGGCAGAAGGCGCAGGCCGCCCGCGTCACCATCACGCGCGACGATTGGGGCATTCCCCATGTCCACGGAAAAAGCGATGCCGATGCCGTCTTCGGCCTGATCTATGCGCAGGCCGAGGATGATTTCCCGCGCATCGAGGCCAATTACCTCACATCGCTGGGCCGCACCGCCGAGGCCGAGGGCGAAGACGCCATCTGGGGCGATCTGCGGCAAAGGCTGTTTGTCGATCCGGCAGAACTGAAGGCGCAATATGCCGCCAGCCCGCTGTGGCTGCGCAGGCTGATGGATGGCTGGGCCGATGGGCTGAACTATTACCTCGCCACGCACCCTGCGGTGCATCCCAGGGTGCTGAAGCATGTCGAGCCATGGATGGCGCTGAGCTTCACAGAGGGCAGCATCGGCGGCGATGTGGAGCGCATTTCGATCAGCCAGTTGAAGACCTTCTACAACCAGCCCACCCCGCCAACGCCCGAGGAACTGGGCCAGGTGCCGCGTGAGCCTTCCGGGTCGAACGGCATCACCATTGCGCCGCAGATCAGCGCCAATGGCCATGCCCTGCTGCTGATCAACCCGCACACCAGCTTCTATTTCCGCTCCGAGGCGCAGGCCAGCAGCGATGAGGGGCTCAATGCCTATGGCGCCAGCACCTGGGGGCAGTTCTTTATCTATCAGGGCTTTAACGCGAAGGCGGGGTGGATGCATACCTCCTCCACCGTCGACAACATCGATGAGTTTGCCGAGAAGATCGTGCCTCAGGGCAACGGCTTTGCCTATCGCTATGGCGCGGCGTTGAAGCCCGTTGCCAGCAAGGTGATCACCCTGCGCTTCCGCAAACCCGATGGCACCATGGGCGAGCGCAGCTTCACCACATGGCGCACCCATCACGGCCCCATCGTGGCGATGAAGGACGGCCGCTGGATCGCCACCGCGCTGATGTGGAAGCCCGTCCCCGCGCTGGAGCAATCTTGGCTGCGCACCAAGACCACCGATCTTGCCAGTTTCATGAAGGTGGCCGAGTTGAAGGCCAATTCCTCCAACGACACGCTCTTCGCCGACAGCAAGGGCGAGACGGCCTTCCTGATGCCGCAGTTCATGCCCCTGCGCGACAATCGCTTCGATTACCGCAAGCCGGTGGACGGCAGCGATCCCGCCACCGACTGGCACGGGCTGCACACCATCGCCAGCCTGCCCAATGTGATCAATCCCAAGGTCGGCTGGACTCACAACACCAATGACTGGCCGTGGGACGCCGCCGGTCCCGACAGTCCCAAGGCGGCGAACTATCCGCGCTATATGGATCAGGTGGGCCACAATCCGCGCGGCGCCCATGCCGATCTGGTGCTGATGGGCAAGAGCGGCTGGACGGCGGAAAGCTTGCGCGCGGCGGCTTTCGATTCCTACCTCCCCGCTTTCGGGGCGTTGATCCCCGGTCTGGTGAAAGCATGGGACGCCCTGCCCGAAAGCGATCCGCGCCGCGCCCGGTTGGCCGCGCCCATCGCCTTGCTGAAAGGCTGGGACAATCGCTGGAGCGCCACCTCCACCGCTACCAGCCTCGCCGTCTTCTGGGGCGATCAGCTCTGGCATGAGGTGAGCAGCTTTGCTCAGGCCGAGCGGATGAATGTGCCCGACTATATCGCCACCAAGGTCTCCCCGGAGGAGAAGCTGAAGGCCTTGAGTGCCGCCGTCGACCGCCTGACTCAGGCTTTCGGCGGCTGGCAGGTGCCATGGCAACAGATCAACCGGTTCCAGCGGCTCGACGATGCCATCAAGCCACATTTCGACGACGCCAAACCCTCCGCGCCCGTGCCCTTTACCTCGGCGCAATGGGGCAGTCTGGCCTCCTTCGGTGCCAAGCCATGGCCGGGGACGAAGCGCTATTACGGCACCAGCGGCAACAGCTTCGTCGCCGTTGTGGAGTTCGGCCCGCGCGTCTCGGCCCGCGCGGTGATGGCGGGCGGGCAGAGCGGTGATCCGGCCTCCCCCCCATTTCGCCGACCAGATCCAGCGCTATGCCGATGGCGATCTGCGCAAGGTCTATTTTTACCCCGACGAGTTGAAGGGACACGTCGAAAAGACCTATCATCCGGGTAACCTATAGGATTAACCGGAGAGTACAAAAAGAGACCGCCCCCTCTGGTAACCACGCGCGGGCCGTCCTATCTTCCCGTGCGGTGGGGGGCCGCGAAGGCGTTTCCACGCCATTTCTCGTCGCGCTTCCGGTCCTGAGGAGCCTGCATGCCCCCCGTCTCATCCCCCATCCTGTCCATTTCGGGCTTAAGCAAACATTACAAATCCGGCCACAAGGCGCTCGGCGGCGTCGATCTGGAGATCGAGCGCGGGGAAATCTTCGCCCTGCTCGGCCCCAATGGCGCGGGCAAGACCACGCTGATCTCCATCGTCTGCGGCACCGTCAACAAGACCGGCGGCACCATCGCGATGGATGGCGAGGATATTGCGCATAATTTCCGCCTCGCCCGTCAGCGCATCGGGCTGGTGCCTCAGGAGATCGCGGTCGATATCTTCACCACCGTGTGGAACACCGTGTCTTTCAGCCGCGGCCTGTTCGGCAAGGCCCCCAACCCGGCCTATATCGAGCAATTGCTGCGCGACCTCTCGCTGTGGGAGAAGCGCGACGCCAAGATGATCGAGCTGTCGGGCGGCATGAAGCGCCGCGTGATGATCGCCAAGGCGCTGAGCCATGAGCCCGACCTGCTGTTCCTCGACGAGCCCACGGCGGGTGTCGACGTCAATCTGCGCCGCGACATGTGGGCGCTGGTGCGCAAGCTGCGCGAAAAGGGCGTCACCATCATCCTGACCACGCATTACATCGAGGAAGCCGAGGAAATGGCCGACCGCGTGGGCGTGATCGACGGCGGCAAGGTGCTGCTGGTGGAAGAGAAAGCCGCGCTGATGCGCAAGCTGGGCAAGCGCCGCCTGACGCTGACTCTGGCCGAGCCCATGACGCAGGTGCCGGGCGAACTGTCCGACTGGTCGCTCAGCCTCGAGGAGGAAGGCCACAAGCTGGTCTACAGCTTCGATGCCGAGGAGGACGATACGGGCATGCCCGCCCTGCTGCGCCGCCTCGACGAGCTGCATATCGCCTTCAAGGATCTGGACACCAGCCGCTCCTCGCTTGAAGACATCTTTGTCGAGCTGGTGGAGAAATCGGCATGAGCGGCATCAACATCCACGGCGTCTGGGCCATCTACAGCAGCGAAATGGCGCGCACCCGCCGCACTGTGCTGCAGAGCATCGCCACGCCGGTCATCACCACCGCGCTCTATTTCATCGTGTTCGGCGGGGCGATCGGGTCGCGCATGCAGCATGTGGGGGGTGTCGGTTACGGCGCCTTCATCGTGCCTGGCCTCATCATGCTCTCGCTGCTGACGCAGAGCATTTCCAACGCCTCGGTCGGGATCTATTTCCCCAAATTCACCGGGACCATGTTCGAGATCCTCTCGGCGCCGCTCAACGCCATCGAGGCGGTGATCGCCTATGTCGGCGCGGCGGCCAGCAAATCGGTGATCATCGGCCTGATCATTCTGGCAACCTCCACCTTCTTCACCGATGTGCGCATTCTGCACCCGGTGTGGATGGTGGCCTTTCTGCTGCTGACCTCGATCGCCTTTTCGCTGTTCGGCTTCATCATCGGCATCTGGGCGCGCAGCTTCGAGCAGCTCTCGATCATCCCCTCGCTGATCGTGACCCCGCTGACCTTCCTGGGCGGCGCCTTTTACTCGATCGACATGCTGCCCCCCACATGGCGCACGGTCAGCCTGTTCAACCCGGTGGTCTATCTGGTCAGCGGTTTCCGCTGGAGCTTCTATGGCCTGGGCGATGTGGGCGTGGAGGCCAGCCTCGGTTTCACCGCCGGCTTTATCGCGGTGTGCCTGACCGTGCTGTGGTGGATCTTCAAGACCGGCTGGCGCCTGAAGCCGTAAAGCGCCCTTGGTTGGGCCATGCGCTTTCGCGCATGGCCTGAACGGCGCCGGCCCGCTCCCCCGCCCCGTTACCCAATCGGCAGTATCCTATGGGTGGCCGGGCGGGGGAGCGGGCCGGTGCCGAACCTTACAAATTCCGGACCTTACAAATTCCGGACCTCACAAAAAATGCGGGCCGTTCATCGCCCCCCGACGATGAACGGCCCTTTCCTCAGGCGAGCAGTGGCTCAGCCTTCAGATAGCCAGCGGTTGCCGACCCGGTTCGCGCAGATAGCAGCGCAGGGCGGCAAACACATGATCCGTAACACTGAGCGGCGAATCATCGCTCAACCGCTCATCGCCGATACGGATCGAACCTTCATTAACCATAACGCCGACCAGCCGCCGGGCAAACTCATAAGGCGCGCCCAGACGCCCGATGGCGGCTGAGAGCGACATCGCCTCCCCTGCGCAGCCCGCCGCGAAGATCGTCAGCAGGATTTCCCAGGACCAGTGCCGCCCGAAGGCCGAGCCGGCAATCCGCGCCCGATTGGCCGCAAGCGCCAGCTCCGAACGCGCCGCGGCGCCTGCAAAAAACGTTTCTTCCGCCAGATAGTCCCCGGCGCTGACTTCAAGAAGAGGATGACCCTCCGACAACGGCCCCGTCTGATGATAGCTCAACGCAAATCCCCCTGCATTGCCAACACATCACTCATTCGGAAGCAGAGCTTCCTTTTGCGACGAGGACCCCATCCCGAATCGCAATGCAGATTTACCATCAGCCTGCGAACAAGAATAGGCGTTATTATTTCACATGGGGATCCTGAGAGGTAATTTGATTTTCTTTAAGCCCTTTTTGCAGCAGATCTATTGCCGTTGCTATATGGGTTGCTGGAATATCGAATTTACGATCATCAAGGACTTGCAGAATATCTTCGAGCTGCTCAATTATTTTGGCGACCACTTTTATCTCCATATCAGAAATAGGCGGAATTTACACGCAATCGCCAGCAGTCACGTCTTGATGATTAGATAGGGACAAGCCTTGCCTCTCCAACAAAGCTTGCCAAAAAATCCGGCGATTCCGTGCAGGATTGACCAAGGTCGTTCATCCCCACCGTCGATACTGGAAATCGACCATAAACGCGCATTGGTCCGATTGGTTCCATCTATATGAACTTTTTATGTCCCGTTTCTGGAAAACGGTTGCAACGCCACTCTATTTTCCCGGCACACCCCACGCGCAGGGCATGAAATCGTCTGCATCCTGCCCCTGATGTGCCCCGAATCACCCCCTTCGGGCAAGCCGGAAACCACCTCGCCACGGCGGGCCGCGACAGGCCGAGTGAGATGCGCGCAACACCGTGCCGATACCCGGCACCCCACGGGCAACGCCCCGGCGCCTTTTGCCCCTTATAGAAAAATTTAATTTCCCATCGGGATTATAGGTTTTACAAGCGGGCCATCGTCCAGATGAGAGCCCTGCCCACCCATGAACACGCCCTTAACATCGAAAACTGCCCTTTCCCGCGCCTTTGCCGGAGCCAATCCGGCGGGCTCTCGCCTTGCTCTCGCCCTTCTCGCGACCTGCGCCCTGCTGCCCGCTGCCACAGCCTCTGCCCAGCCCGCAGGCACCCCGACCGTCACCTGGACGATCGCCCCGGTCAGTGCCACCCCCGGCGGCCGCGCCAGGCTGGTGCTGCAGGGAACGCTGCGCGACAACTGGCACCTCTATGCCTTCAAGCAGAAGGAGAACGGCCCCACCCCGCTGCGGGTCGCGCTCGACGCCAATGAGGTCGCCCAGCCCGATGGCGCCCCCTCGGGCAGCGCGCCGATCGTCGCGCATGATGCCGCCTTCAATCTGGACACGCCCTATTATCTGCACAATTTCGCCATCACCGTCCCGGTGAAGCTGAAACCCCATGCCGCCGCCGGGCGCCAGAACGTCCCCGTGACGGTGCGCTTCCAGACCTGCAACGGCCAGACCTGCGAACCGCCCAAGACGCTGCACCTGACCGCCGCCGTGACCGTGGGCGCCCATGGCTGAGCGGCGCGCCCTCTTCCGCAGGCGTCTGGCCAAGGCCGCCGCGCGCCTGCCGCTGCTGGCAGGCCTCGCCATCGTCGGCACGATTGCCCTGCGCGATGCGGGTGACCCGGCCAGGGCCCAGATCGCGGTGCAGAACCAGGGCTATGTCCCCTTCAGCGACGCGCCGATCAACTATCGCACGCGCCCGCTGACCGACCCCGTCGCTCTGCTGCAAAAGCGGCTGGACGAGGGCAAGGCCCATCTCACCTTCGACGAGAAGCGCGGCTATCTCGGCTCGGTCCTGAAACTGCTGGACATTCCCGAGGCCTCGCAGACGCTGGTCTTTTCCAAGACCAGCTTCCAGTTCACCAAGATCTCGCCCGATCATCCCCGCGCGCTTTACTATAATGACGATGTCTATGTCGGCTCGGTGCATGACGGCAAGACGGTGGAGATCGTCTCCTTCGACCCGATGCAGGGCGCGGTCTTCTATCTGCTCGACGACCAGAAAGCCGAGAAGCCCACCTTCCAGCGCGCCGAGCTGGACTGCACCCAGTGCCATATCGCCGCCAGCACGCGCGGCGTGCCCGGTGTGCTGCTGCGCTCGGTCTATGCCTCGCAGACCGGCGCGCTGACCCCGCGCACGCCCCAGCACATCACCGACCAGAAGAGCCCGCTCAAGGACCGCTGGGGCGGCTGGTACATCAGCGGGCCGCTGGCGGGCAACACCATGGCCAATGCGGCGGTGATCCCGGCCGCCGACCAGCAGAGCGGCGTGGTGCCCCCCACCGGATCGCTGCCCACCCTTGGCGCGGTAGCCAAACCCTACGATCGCTCGGCCTATCTGGCGCCGGGCAGCGACGGCGTGGCCCTGCTGGTGCTGGCGCATCAGACCCAGATGCACAACCTCATCACGCTGACCAATTACCAGACCCGCCTGACGCTGCACGCGCTGGGCAAGGATGAGGGCACGCCCGCCTATGCGCAGGCCACGCTGGCCAGCCTGCCCGAGGACGCGCGCGAGAAGATCACCAAACCCTCGGAACAGTTGCTGCGCTATCTGCTCTTCTCAGGCGAGGCATCGCTGGGTGGGCAGGATGGCGCCAAGCTGCTGGCCAGTTCGGCCTTCGCGCGCGGTTTCGCGGCGCAGGGCTTGCGCGATTCCCATAAGCGCTCGCTGCGCGACTTCGACCTGTCGACGCGCACCTTCCGCAACCCCTGCAGCTATCTCATCTATTCCAGCGCCTTCGACGCCATCCCCGAGCCCGCCAAGGGCTACATCTATCACCGCCTGCTCGAGGTGCTGACCGGACAGGACCAGTCCCCCGACTTCGCGCATCTCTCCACCGACGAACGCGCCGCCATCCTGAGCATCCTGCTGGAAACCAAGCCGGGCCTGCCCGCCGAATGGCGCGCCTATGCGCAGGCCCACAAGCTGCGCGTGGCGACCGGCCACACGCCTTCCCAACGCCATTTTTCGTGACTCACAACGCCAGCCTGACCGGAGTAAGAACGATGAAGACAAGTCTTAAGGCCTCCACCTGCGCCGCCCTTCTGCTCGGCGGCATGGCAGCACCCGCCATTGCGACCGCCGCCGACAGCCCCGTTACCGGGCGCTGGGACGCGGTGCTTTCGCGCAATGGCACCGACATTCCCTTCCGCCTCGACATCAAGGGCGACGGCCCCTCGCTTCAGGGCGTGTTCTACGACGGCTTCAAGCCCTATGACGGCACCACCAGCGCCAGCTTCCAGAACGGCAATCTGGTGCTCAACGTCGACCATTACCTCACCACCATCAACGCCAGGCTGGACAACGGCCAGTTGAACGGCACCGTCTCGGCGGAAAACCGCGAATCCTCGGCCAATTACACCTTCCACGCCGTGCGCCATGTCGAGACCGCCGCCGGTCCCGCAGGGCCCGCGATCGCCGGCACCTGGATCATCCCGCTCTCCTCGCCCTCGTCCAAGGGCGAGAAGGCCTTCCGCTTCGTGGTACAGCAGAACGGCGGCGAAGTGGCCGGTTCGATCCTGCGCATCGACGGCGACACCGGCAGCTACACCGGCCATTTCAAGGACGGCAAATGGGTGCTCAGCCACTTTGACGGCGGCCGCCCCGGTGTGATCGTGGTCACCCCCAAGGGTGACGGCACGTTGGAAATCCAGCAGGAATCCGCCCGCCCCGCCAAGGCCAGCAGCGATTACGGCAGCGAGGCCGGTGCCCCCGATGGCCGCTATGCCCCCGCGCTGGTCGCCTATCGTCAGGATGTCGCCAAGGCCAGGGGTCTGGCCGAGCCCGACGACTTCCTCAACCACACCAAGGTCGTCGACCCCAACGCCAAATTCACCTTCAACTTCCCCGACAACAGCGGCAAGCTGATCTCGCAGGACGATCCGCGCTTCAAGGGCAAGGTGGTTCTGGCGGTCGTCACCGGCACATGGTGCCCCAATTGCCATGACGAGGCCCAGTATCTGGTCGAACTCGACAAGAAGTACCGCGACAAGGGCCTGGCCATCGTCGCCCTCAACTTCGAGGAGCCCGACCAGCAGGAAACGCTCAAGCGCCAGAAGGCCTTCGTCAAGCAGTATGGCGTGAAATACACCTACCTCGAGGCTGGCTCGCCCGCCCAGATGTGGGAAAAGGTGCCCCAGCTCAACCACCTCGACACCTGGCCCGCCACGGTCTTCATCGGGCGCGACGGCAAGGTGAAGGCGGTCCATTCGGGCTTCGCCTCGCCCGCCAGCGGCGCCTTCCATGAGCAGCTCAAGGCCGACTTCACCAGCCGCATCGAGCAGCTTCTGGCCGAAAAGCCGGTGGTGGCCGAGGCGGATACCCCTGCCACGGGTAAGGCTCTGGCGCTGAACCGCTAAGAGCTGGGCGGGGCAGGAACTCCACCCCTGCCCCGTTTCCCCTTTGTGCAGCATGACTGTTCTGGAGTTACATGGTGCGAGCATTTCTGGCGTCTCTGGCCGTGGCCGGAGCGATCCTGACATTCAGCAATGGCGGTTCGGCCCTGAGCGGCGCTGAACCGGGACATGGACGGGGCGAGACCCTGTTCGAAAACCGCTGCGCCCGCTGCCACGGGCTGGGCGGCGACGGCGGCGATGGGCTGGCCCCGCCGCTGATCGGGGTGATGGGCCGCTCCATCGCGGGCCGCAGCGACTACGTCTATTCCGACGCGCTGAAGGCCAAGAGCGGCATCTGGTCGCCCGACACGCTCAACGCCTATATCGCCAACCCGCAGGCCTTTGCCCCCGGCGCCGAGATGGAGGTCAACTCCCCCGACCCCAATGAGCGCGAGGCCATCATCGATTATCTCAAGACCTTGCGATAGGCTGGCTTTTGGCACCGGGAGGCGATGTCATGGCTCTGCCATAAAGCTGGGGATGCCGACGGAAAGGGATTGACCGATCCATGCCACCTGTGCCAATCGCCCTCTCACGCTTGGCGCCGGTATGGACCGTGACGCATGCAGGCGGGTGTAGCTCAATGGTAGAGCAGCAGCTTCCCAAGCTGAATACGAGGGTTCGATTCCCTTCACCCGCTCCAGCTTCAAAATCAATGGTTTAGACCACCCTTCGCGTTACCCTCGAAGAGGATGGGTGCGGTAAAAGTACGGCAAACCCGCTTCGCCCCTATCGTTCCCCCGCCGTCACGCATGTGGCATGGCGCGCCTCGAAACCTTTCGCGATCTGCGCCAGCGTGACCTGCCCCAGCCGCGCGATCAGCATGGCCTCGGCCGCGCCCAGCGCCTCGCTCATGGACTCATTGACCGCCTGCTCGACCAGACAATCGGGCGCCGGGTCCGCAAGCCCGATCGCGAAAATGCGCGGCTCGCCCACGGCGCGGTAGATATCAAGCATCGTCACGCTGTCGAGCGAGACAACCAGCCGCCATCCCCCGGCATGCCCCTTCTCCGAGCGCACGAATCCAGCCTCACGCAGGCCCGCCATCGTGCGGCGCACGACAACCGGATTGGTATGGAGCATCTGCGCCGCCTGAGCCGAGGTGATCGGCCCTTCGACCCGGTCCATATGGATCAGCACATGGAGCATGCGCGACAAGCGGCCATCAAGTTGCATCCTCGTCCCCTATCATGCCCGGCCCGAAGCCGCAAAAACGCCCGGACCTACTCGACAACCGGCGCCAGCAGGCGCCCGGCGGCAGAGCGCACGATCAGCATCACCACCCCGGCCCCGGCGATGATCGCGGCATGCAGGCCCCAGAAGGCCGCGCCGGGCAGCTTGTCGAGCAGGGTCGCCAGCTTGGTCACGATCATCCCGGCCAGAAACAGCGCGAGCAGATAGGACGCCATCATCGTCGCATTCACCGCCTTGGGCGCGACGCGCGAATAGAGCGCGATGCCCACCGGATAGATATGGACGAAGCCGATGTCGTTGAGGATGTGAAAGCCCAGCGCCCAGCCCAGACCGATCTTCTCTCCCGTCGCGGCCTCATGCATCGCGCCCAACGCCAGGCAGAGCGGCGCCAGCGCGGCCATGAAGATGCCGAAGGTGATCTTGGTGATCTCGTCGGGCTCGGGGCGGAAGGTGCTCCACCAGCGCCAGAAGGCAACGACCGCGATCAGCAGCGTGGTCGAGACGATGGCGTCGAGCGAAATCAGGAAGCTGGCCGGAATGGCGTGCCCGAAAAACTCCAGCCGGTAATGCGCGTCGCCCCACAGCTCATAGGCGGCGAAAATCTGCTGATTGCCGACATAGGCACAGGCCAGCACCGGGATCAGCAGCACCAGCAAGGCGATGCGCTTGCCCTCGCCGGGCTGCAGTTTGGGGCGCGGCTCGGCGATATGGCCGGGTTCGGGCTTGGGCTCGGCGGGCAGCCAGCGATGCCCGGCGAGATAAATGCCAAGGCCGATCAGCATGCCCACGCCCGCCGCGCCGAAACCGGCATGCCAGGCCACCTTCTGCCCCAGAAAGCCGCAGACGATCGGGGAGACGATCACCGCGACCTGGATCGCCAGCGTGTAGATCTGGAAAGCGTCCGCGCGGCGCAGATCGTCGGCGGCGTAAAGATCGCCCACCTGCGCCGCCAGATTGCCCTTGAAGAAGCCGCTGCCCAGCAGAATGCAGGCCAGAGCGATCAGATAGGTCTGGTCGAAAGCCATGCAAAAATGGCCGATCGCCATGGTCACCGCGCCGAAGATCACCGCCCGCGTGCGCCCGATGTAACGATCCGCCACAAAGCCGCCCAGCAGCGGGGTGAGATAGACCAGAGCGCTGTAGAGCGCGGCAATCGCCCCGCCCATGGTCAGCGGCGTCAGCGGCCCGAAGAACATCTCCAGCAGATGGCGGAACGGGGTAAAGCCCCAGATCTTTTCAATATGGCCCGGCGTGAAGAGATATTGCGCGCTGTAGAGCGCCAGCAGCGCGGTCATGCCGTAATAGGAAAACCGCTCCCACCCTTCGGAAAAGGCCAGATAGCCCAGCCCGCGCGGATGCCCCAGAAAGGCCCTGTCCGACATATGCTGCGGCGTCTGCTGCACCTCATGCTGCGGGGCGGCGACAGGGTTTTCGTTCATTCCATCCTGACCTTGAGACCACTGGGACGACAACTGAGGCGACAACTGGAGCAGCGGCATCCACCGATACCCTCCCATTCCATAGGGCAGGAGGCCGGGTGCCTCAATGCGCCTGAGGTCAACGGTGGCCGCCCCCTGCCCCACAACTGAACGCCACCTTTCATCGCGCCTCAGCCCCGGTTCAACGGACTCGGCGCAGAAGGCGATCACCGGACGGGAGGGTCCTCCGGACTTCAGGAGTGCAAGCATCATGGTCACCAGCAAGCTCATCCTCGCCCTTGCCACCGCCGCCTCGCTGGCCGCCGTGGGCACCAGCGCCAATGCCGCCACCTGGAACCAGCGCCATCCGCGCCAGTCCGAGGTCCTTCACCGCGAGCATCACCAACTCGCCCGCATCAATCAGGAACGCCGCGAGGGCGAGATCACCCGTGGTCAGGCCCGTGCGATGCGCGCCACCGACCGCTCGATCGCCGCACAGGATCATGCCGATGCCCGCGCCAATGGCGGCTACATCACCCCTGGCCAGCAGCACCGCCTGAACGCCGAGGAAAACGCCCAGTCGCGCGCCATCGGTCGCTAAGGCACCGGTCTCAAGCCCCCCATGGCGTCGATCACGCCATGGGGGCTGAAGACATCAAACCCTTGATCCATCTCCCCGCTTTGCACAGCCCTCAGCCACGGCGCAAACCGGCGAGGCTTTCGGCGATGCCTGTCGGGGCCCCTCTCCCGACCTCACCTGCGGCTATCCCCTAAGCGGTCGCCACCGATAATTTCCGCCTGATCCCCCAAGCATGGGGCAAAGGCGTTTTCAGCGGACTGCATCGACACAATTTCCCGTTTTGGCCCCGCCGAAAACGCTGCCGGAGCCGCTCATGCCCGCAGCGGCCACAGGACGAGATGTCGCGTGTATCAGCAGCCCGCTCACAATGGGGCCTTCCGTCCCTCTTTCCGCCGGCAGGTGCTGCTGCCGGTGGCCTTGCTGGCGCTGGCGGTGGTGGGCTTTACCTTTGGCGGCCTGCTCTGGGCCACGCGAACCAGCGATGCCGTCATGCTGGAGCATCAGTCCGAGCTGGCGCGTCAGGCGCTTTCCAGCAGCGCCGACGAACTGGCCTATGAGCAGCAGGGCATCGCCATATGGGGGCAGCTCATCCAGCATCTTGCCGCCAAGCCGATCGACCCGCGCTGGCTCGACCGCGAGGTGGGCGGCTGGCTGCGCGACATGTACCATCACGACATGACCTTCATCCTCGATGCCGAGGGCAGGCCCGTCTACGCCTTCGAGGAAGGCCGGCAGGTGCCCACCGCGCGTTACGGGCGGGTGGAGAAGGATCTGGCGCCCTTCCTCGCCGTGGTGCGCGACCAGAAGGCGCCGGGCGGCCGCGCCGATTACGGCCATGTCCCGCGCCGCCGCTCCACCGTGCTGACCCGCGCCAGCACCACCTATGCCAGCGACACGACGCAGGTGACCGGCCTGCCCGCCATCGCCAGCGTGATGCGCATCGGCGGCAGCAATGAGACGGGCCCGCATTTTCTGGTCAGCGTCCGCTTTCTCGATGCGCGATATCTGCAACGTCTGGCGACATGGAACATGCTCAAGGGCCTGCGCCTGTCCCTGAACGCCGCCCCCCGCTCCGGCGAGACCGGCATCGAAATCCGTGACCAGATGGATGAGCGGCTCGGCTTCCTGTTCTGGCGCGCCGATGTGCCCGGACGGCTGATCACCCGCTATCTGGGGCCGATGGCGGGGCTGGTGCTGCTGGTGATGCTGGGCGCGATGGCCACGCTGGTCTGGTCGCTGTGGCGCTCGGGCAAGCGGCTGTCGGCGGCAGTGCTCGACCTGCAGGCCAGCGAGGCACAGGCGCAGCATCTGGCCTTTCATGACGTGCTCACCGGCCTTGCCAACCGCGCCCTGTTTCACGACCGGCTCGACCAGGCGCTGGCCCGCGCGCGGCGGGGCAAGCGCTGCGCGGTGCTGGCGCTCGATCTCGACCGGTTCAAGCAGGTGAACGACACGCTGGGCCATGCCGCGGGCGACGCGCTGATCCGCGACTTCGCGCAGCGCCTCTGCGAAACGGTGCGCGCCTCGGACACGGTGGCGCGGCTGGGGGGCGACGAGTTCTGCCTGCTGGCCTGCGACATCGAGGACGATGCCGACATCCCCATCCTGTGCGAGCGCATTCTCGCCACCGTCGATGAGCCCTTCATGCTGATGGGCAGCCAGACCTTCGTGGGCGTCAGCATCGGCGTGGCCTGCACGCCCGACGCCGGGATGGATCGCGGCGAGCTGATGCGCAAGGCCGACATCGCGCTCTATCAGGCCAAGCATGGCGGGCGCGGGCGCTTCCAGATCTTCGTCCCCTCGATGGATGAGACCGTCCGGCTGCGCGGCCAGATCGAGGACGAATTGCGCCATGCCCTCACCACCGGCACCGGCCTTGCGGTGCATTACCAGCCCGAGATCGATGCGGGCAGCGGCAAGGTCATCGGGCTGGAGGCGCTGACCCGCTGGAACCACCCGACGCGGGGCATGCTGCCGCCCGAGCAGTTCATCCCCATCGCCGAGGAAACCGGGCTGATCCTGCCGCTGGGCGAATGGGTGCTGGCGCAGGCCAGCGGCATGGCGGCGCGGCTGCCCGAGCTTTTCGTGGCGGTCAATGTCTCGCCGGTGCAGTTGCGCGTGCCGCTGGTGGCGGAGCGCTTTGTCGCCATCGTGGCGCAGGCCGGATGCCGCCCGGCGCAGATCGAGCTGGAAATCACCGAAAGCGTGCTGCTGAGCGAGGATTCCCCCGCCGCAGACGCCATGCGCGCCCTGCGCGAGGCGGGCTTCCGCATCGCTCTGGACGATTTCGGCACGGGCTATTCCTCGCTCAGCCATCTGCGGCATTTCAAGATCGACAAGATCAAGATCGACCGCTCCTTCACCAACAATCTGGGCCATGATGCGGAGGCGGCGGCCATCGTCACCTCGGTCGTCACGCTGGGCCATGCCATGGGGCTGACGGTGACCGCCGAGGGCGTGGAGAACCGCGACCAGATGAGCCGCCTCTCCGAGGCGGGCTGCAACGAGCTGCAAGGCTATCTCTTCACCCCCGCCCTGCCCGAGGAGGCGGTGCTGGCCTTTATCGCCGGGCGGTCGGGCACGCGCAACGTCGCCTGAGGGCGGCTTGCCGCGTTGAGCGTTGCACCGGGCGCCGGGGCAAGGCAGCATACACATAACAATCGAGGAGGCTGAAATGGGGCGTGTCAGAGTCGCGGGTTTTTCCCTCTCGCTGGACGGTTTCGGCGCGGGGCCCGAGCAGAGCCTCGAAAACCCGCTGGGCCAGCGCGGCCCGGAGATGTTCACGTGGTTCTTCGGCACGAAAACCTTCCGCGCGATGACCGGCCGGGATGGCGGCTCGGACGGGGTGGATGAGGCGTTTGCCCATCGCTCGATGGATGGCTTTGGCGCCTTTATCCTGGGGCGCAACATGTTCGGCCCCATCCGTGGCGACTGGCCCGATGATGCGTGGAAAGGCTGGTGGGGCGACAATCCGCCCTATCACGCGCCGACCTTTATCCTCACCCACCACCCCCGCGCGCCCATTGTCATGGAGGGCGGCACCACCTTCCACTTCGTGACCGAAGGCATCGAGGTCGCGCTGGAGCGCGCACGCGCGGCGGCGGGCAGCGCGGATGTGAAGATCGGCGGCGGCGTGGCGACGGTGCGGCAATATCTGCAGGCGGGATTGGTCGACGAGATGCATGTCGCGCTCTCGCCGGTGTTGCTGGGCCGGGGTGAGGCTCTGTTCGCGGGGCTGGATCTGTCCGCGCTGGGCTATCGCGTGACCGAGTCCACCCCTTCGGAGCTGGCGACGCATCTTGTGATCAAGCGGGAATGAGGTGGCAGGCAAACCTGCGCGCCGGTGTTGCGTACACGGGTAAACCGCCCGGCGCTGATCCACCAAATGTTTGAAAAGTGGTAGCGGAGGAGGGACTCGAACCCCCGACACGCGGATTATGATTCCGCTGCTCTAACCGACTGAGCTACTCCGCCACACGTTGCCGCATGGGCTTTTCCGCCGCCTTTCGGATCGTCCGTCCGGGGCAGGCGCGGTCCTTAGGCGGGGGTTGCGCGGGGGTCAACCAGGAAAAATGCATCCCATGCATTTTCTTGTGCAGATGGGAGAGAACCCCCTCACCTCTCGCGCAACAGGGCGCGCAGGCACGCCCACGCACGCCATGCAGCGCACGGCATGTCAGAAACTTTCGGGCAAAAGCAAGGGGCGCGGATTAACCCCGGCAGGCTGTGCGGCTCAGATCTCGCCCTTGGCGCGGCGGATGGCGAACCACTTCTTCACGTTCTCGTTGTGCTGCTCGAGCGTGTCGGCAAAGGCATGGCCGCCCGTGCCGTCGGCCACCATATAGAGCGCCTGGGTTTTCGCCGGATGCAGCACCGCCTCGATGCTGGCGCGGCCCGGATTGGTGATGGGGCCCTTGGGCAGGCCCTTCATCGAATAGGTGTTGTAATCGTTCTGGGCGACGATCTCGCTGTGCAGGATGCGGCGGCCCAGCGGCTTGCCCCGCGTGATCGGGTAGATGATCGTCGGGTCGGCCTGCAGCGGCATATCCTGCCTCAGCCGGTTCTCGTAGAGGCCTGCCACCATCGCGCGCTCGGTGGGCTTGCCGGTTTCCTTCTCGACGATGGAGGCCAGCGTCAGCGCTTCCTTCGGCGTCTTTACGGGGATGGAGGGATCGCGCTTGTCCCAGGCTTCCTTCAGCAGCTTGGTCATGCCCGCCTGCATGCGGGTGACGACCTGCACGCGCGTCTCGCCCGCCTTCACATCATAGGTGTCGGGCAGGATCGAGCCTTCGTCAGGCACGGTCACCGGGCCGGTCAGCGCGCTTTGCGCCATCAGCCGTTCCTGCACCATGATGCTGGGCAGGCCCTCGGGCACGGTGACGAAGCGGCGCAGCGCCTCCTTCCCGGTCAGGATGCCGAAGATCTTCGATTCGCTGGCGCCCTTGGGCAGCAGGAACTCGCCCGCCTTGATATGGGCCTCGCTGCTGCCCATCAGGCGGACATGGAAGCGGAAGGCCCGCGCCGAATAGACCGCGCCCGAAGCCTGCAGCTTCACCGCCACATCGGACAGCTTGGCGCCATCAGGCACGATGAAATTCTTTTCGGCGGCCAGCGGCCCGGCGCCGTAATAGCCATGCAGCAGGGCGCCACCAGGCACCACAACCACCAAGGCGGCCACACCGGCCAGAATCAGAGAGGTCTTCTTCTTCATGCCGCTCAATATGCCGCCGAATTTAATGCCAGTTGGCCATCAGGCCGATATGTGACGGCGGGGCCGGGGTTCAAGCCCCCCGGCCCCCACTCCATCTCAGTCTTCGATCGCCTTGACGATCACGCTGGCATTGGTGCCACCGAAACCGAAGCTGTTGTTAAGCGCCGCGCGCACAACCCGCTTCTTGGCGACATGCGGCACCAGATCGACGCCATCGGTGCCCTCATCGGGCGTATCCAGATTGAGCGTGGGCGGCACGATCTGGTCGCGCAGGGCCAGAATGCAGAAGATCGTCTCGACAGCGCCAGCGCCGCCCAGCAGATGGCCGATGGCGCTCTTGGTCGAGGACATCGAGACACGGCCAATGTCATCGCCGAACAGACGGCGCACCGCGCCCAGCTCGATGGTGTCGGCCATCGTCGAGGTGCCATGGGCGTTGATGTAGTCGATGTCGGCCGTGGTCATGCCCGCCTTCTTCAGCGCCATCTCCATCGAGCGGTAGGCGCCGAAGCCCTCGGGATGCGGCGCCGTCACATGGAAGGCATCGCCCGAGAGGCCATAGCCCACCACCTCGGCATAGATCTTGGCGCCGCGCGCCTTGGCATGCTCATACTCTTCCAGCACGACCACGCCCGCGCCCTCGCCCATGACGAAACCGTCGCGGTCCTTGTCATAGGGGCGGCTGGCCTTTTCGGGCTCATCGTTGAAGGCGGTGCACAGGGCGCGCGCCTGGGCGAAACCGGCGATACCGATGGGGCAGATGGTGCTTTCCGCGCCGCCCGCCAGCATGATGTCGCAATCGTCATCCTTGATCATGCGCGCGGCGTCGCCAATCGAATGGGCGCCGGTCGAGCAAGCGGTGACGACCGCGTGGTTGGGGCCCATCAGGCCATATTTGATCGAGACCTGGCCCGAGATCAGATTGATCAGGCGGCCATGGACGAAATGCGGCGAGACGCGGGCCGGGCCCTTCTCGGCCAGCACCAGCGATTCGCTCTCGATGCCGGGCAGGCCACCGATGCCGCTGCCGATGCTGCAACCGGCGCGCAGCTTCATCGCTTCGGGCATGTCGATCAGGCCGGCGTCTTCCAGCGCCTGGCCCGCGGCGTCGATGCCGTAAACGATGAAGGGGTCGACCTGGCGCTGCACCTTGTGGTCCACGCGCTTGTTGGGATCGAAGCCATATTCATGATCTGCGGGCTTCACCTCGCAGGCGATATGACATTTCTGCCCCGTGGTGTCGAAGCGCGTGATGCGCCCCGCGCCCGACTTGCTCGCCAGCAGATTCGCCCAGGCGGTTTCCACGTCAGCCCCCAGCGGGGTGACCAGACCAAGTCCGGTGACAACGACACGACGCGTCATGAATGCTTTATCCTTCCTGCATCCCCGGCGCGAAACTTGCCGGGTTGAGACAGCAACAGGCCCAGCCCTCTCGGACCGAGCCTGCCATTCCCTCTGACGGACCCTTCAGGACCGGTTCATCGGCCTTCTGGTCATATAGGAACACTGGAACCTAAAACCAGTGCGCCTGCTTGCCGAGGGTTTTGGCGAGCTCTTGTGCTCGCCCTTGGGCGGCGGCATGGCGGGGCGTTTTATCGCGCCCTTGAGCCATATCCACCTGCCCCAGGGGCACCGGCCCACGCCTGTTGGGGCGCGGCCGGGAACCCGAAGGCTGAGGGATCAGCCCTTGTGCTCGTCGATGTACTTGATCGCGTCCGAGACGGTGCTGATCTTCTCGGCGGCATCGTCCGGGATCTCAACGCCGAACTCTTCCTCGAAGGCCATCACCAGCTCGACGATGTCAAGGCTGTCTGCGCCCAGATCGTCGATGAAGCTTGCGTCTTCGGTGACCTTCTCGGCCTCGACGCCCAGGTGCTCGACAACGATCTTCTTCACGCGGTCAGCGGTGTCGCTCATGGTATTCCCCTTAAGAAGCGGCAAAACAAAAAACTCTATCGGCCCACGCCACTAATGGCTGGCAAGGGCACTGGCAAGAGGCATAGCGAAAGCGGCGGCACCGGCGACCCGGCCTTATGCGACGCAATCGCGCTTTACAGCGGCGAAACGTGATTCGCAGGGATATTTGTGTGACCGATTGTCGCAGCAAACCCTGCCGAATCGCAGCCGTTCCGGGCTGTATGGGGCGCTCTTCCCGCCCCTGAAAGCCGGATGCGGCGGGCCGGTGCCCACCGCATCCGTATTCGTCTCAAAACGGATCAGCGCCATGTTGGCAAAAATGTGCGGAAGAGCACATTTTTGGTTCGGCACCGGCCCTCTCCCCCGCCCGGCCACCCACACGATACTGCCGATGGGTGGCCGGGCGGGGGAGAGGGCCGGTGCCGCGAAATCCGGCTTTCGCCGGATTTCACAACAAATCCTCAGCTCTTCGAAGGCTCGATCACGCGGATGTGAAGCTCGCGCAGCTGCTTGAGGCTGGCGGGCGCCGGGGCGTTCATCAGCAGATCCTCGGCACGCTGGTTCATCGGGAACAGCGTGACCTCGCGCAGATTCTGCGCGCCGCAGATCAGCATGACGATGCGGTCCACACCGGCGGCCATGCCGCCATGCGGCGGGGCGCCATACTGGAACGCGCGATACATGCCGCCGAAGCGATCCTCCACGTCCTGCTTGGAGAGACCCACCATCTCGAAGGCCTTGACCATCAGATCGGGGTGCTGGTTACGGATCGAGCCCGAAGCGATCTCGAAGCCGTTGCAGACCAGATCGTACTGGAAGGCCTTGATCGAGAGCGGATCACGCCCGTCGGTCAGCGCCTCGATCCCGCCCTGCGGCATGGAGAAGGGGTTGTGGGCGAAGTCGATGCTGCCCGGCTCCTCGCCTTCCTCGAAGAAGGGGAAGTCGACGATCCAGCATAGGCGGAAGGCGCCCTTCTCGATCAGGTCGAGCTGCTCCGCGCAGCGCGTGCGGGCAACGCCGGCCAGCTTGGCGGCCTGATCGGGCTTGCCGGCGGCGAAGAACAGGCCGTCGTCGGCACCCAGACCCAGCTCGGCATAGAGCTTTTCCATGCCTTCGGTGCCGTGATTCTTGGCGATGGGGCCGCCGAACTCGCCGCCCTTGCGGGTGACATAGCCCAGGCCCGCATAGCCTTCGCTGCGCGCCCATTCGTTCATCTCGTCGAAGAACTTGCGGCTCTTTTCGGCGGTGTTCGGGGCGGGAATCGCGCGGACCACGCCGCCGGTGCCGACGATCTTCTCGAACAGGCCGAAGCCCGAGGTCGTGAAGTGATGCGACACATCGCTGATGATCAGCGGGTTGCGCAGATCGGGCTTGTCGCTGCCATACTTCAGGATCGCGTCATCATAGGCGATGCGCGGGAACTGGCCGATGGGGGTCATGGCCTTGCCGTCGGCGAACTTCTCGAAGATGCCGCCGATCACCGGCTCCATCGTCTCCCACACCTCTTCCTGCGTGACGAAGCTCATTTCCAGATCGAGCTGGTAGAACTCGCCGGGCAGACGGTCGGCACGGGGGTCTTCGTCGCGGAAGCAGGGGGCGATCTGGAAATAGCGGTCGAAACCGGCCACCATCAGCAGCTGCTTGTACTGCTGGGGCGCCTGAGGCAGCGCGAAGAAGGTGCCGGGGTGGATGCGGCTGGGCACCAGGAAGTCGCGCGCGCCCTCGGGGCTGCTGGCGGTCAGGATCGGCGTCGAATATTCGGTGAAGCCGGTGTCTTCCATGGCGCGGCGCATGGCGCTGATCACCTGGGTGCGCTTCACGATGTTGGCGTGAAGCGTCTCGCGGCGCAGGTCGAGGAAGCGGTACTTGAGGCGGATTTCCTCAGGGTACTCCTGCTCACCGGCCACCGGCATCGGCAGCTCTTCCGCGCGCGAAAGCACGGTGGCGGCGCGGGCATAGACCTCGATGGCGCCGGTCGGCAGGTTGGGGTTGACGGTACCCTCGCTGCGGGCCTTCACCGTGCCGTCGATGGTCACCACGCTTTCGACGCGCAGCGAATCGAGGATGGCGAGCGCCGGACTGTCACTGTCGGCCACGATCTGGGTGATGCCGTAATGGTCGCGCAGGTCGACGAAGAGCACGCCGCCATGGTCGCGCTTGCGATGGACCCAGCCCGAAAGACGAATGTCCTGGCCCACCGCATCGCGGTTAAGGGCGCCACAGTTGTGCGAACGATAGGGATGCATCGAAGAAACTCTTTCCATAAGCCCCCTTTCCATGACGGAACCTTTGAGGCAGGGGAGTGCAACGCGCACCGACCGGCGCCGGACGCGTAGGGCGGCTAACAATGCAATGCCGCCTGTTTGTCAAGCCGAGAGGGGCATGTTCCCTCACCCATCCCTGCTCGAACGGCATCTGTCGTGACGGGCGCGGCTCGCATCCGGGCCAACGAAAGAACGAAAAGACGCATCATGAAGATTCACCCGCTGATCACCACCACCGACGCGCTGGCCGATCTGTGCGACCGCCTGTCGCAGGCCGATTTTATCTGCGTCGACACCGAATTCATGCGCGAGAGCACCTACTGGCCCGAGCTCTGCCTGATCCAGATCGCCGACAGCAAGGAAGCCGCCGCCATCGATCCCAAGGCGCCGGGACTGGACCTGTCGCCGCTGCTCGATTTGCTGGTGGACAATGAGGATGTCCTCAAGATTTTCCACGCGGGCGGGCAGGATGTGGAAATCATCTACAATCTGACCGGCAAGACCCCTCACCCGATTTTCGACACGCAGATCGCGATGATGGCCATCAGCCAGAGCGAGCAGATCGGCTATTCGAATCTGGTCGAGGCGTGGCTGGGCCTGACGATCGACAAGGGCGCGCGCTTCACCGACTGGAGCCGCCGTCCGCTGACCGAGCGCCAGATCGAATATGCCATCGGCGATGTCACCCATCTGGCGAAGATCTTCCCCAAGCTGCTGCAGCGCCTGATCAAGACCGGGCGCGGCGAATGGCTGGACGCGGAGATGGAAAAGCTGGCCGATCCAGCGAATTACGCCAATGATGCGGGCAATGCCTGGCTGAAGATCAAGGCCGCCGGGCGCAATCCCGCCATGCTGGGCCGCCTCAAGGCTCTGGCCGCATGGCGCGAGCATGAGGCGCAGGACAAGAACATCCCGCGCGGCCGCATCGCCCGCGACGAGACTCTGGCCGATATCGCCAGCCATCCGCCCAAGGCGCAGGCCGATCTGGCCAAGGTGCGCGGCCTCTCGCCGGGCTGGAAGGACAATGAGATCGGCAAGCGCCTGATGCAGGCCATCGACAATTCCAAGCCGCTGCATGAAGACGAGCTGCCCCCGCGCACCCCGCGCGGCGCCCCGCTGGGCAAGGAGGGCGCGCTGGTTGCCGATCTGCTGAAACTGCTGCTGAAGATCCGCGCGCGGGAGATCGACGTTGCCGCCCGCCTGCTGGCCCGCTCCGACGATCTGGAACTGCTGGCCGCTGGCGTCCGCAAGGATCTGCCGATTCTCGAAGGCTGGCGCGTGGGCGTGTTCGGCAAGGATGCGCTCGATCTGGTGGAGGGCAAGCTGGCCTTCGCCGTGGTCAATGGTCGCCTGAAAATGACGCATGTCGACGATGTGCCGCCTGTCGCCGCGCCTGCCGAAGCCCCTGCCCCCGAGACGGAGCAGTAAGGCGGATGCACGTCTATCAGCCCACCCTCAAGCAGTTGCAATATCTGGTGGCCCTGCATGAGCATGGCCATTTCGGCCGCGCCGCGGAGGCCTGTTTCGTCTCGCAATCGACGCTTTCGGCGGGGTTGCGCGATCTCGAAACGCTGCTGGGCGTGGTGCTGGTGGAGCGCACCAAGCGCAATGTCCGCTTCACCCCGCTGGGCAATTCGGTGGTCGAGAAATCGCACCGCATCCTGCGCGAGGCCGAGGAACTTTCCGACCTGATCCACTCCTCCAGCCAGCCCCTCTCGGGCGAGGTGCGGATGAGCGTGATCCCCACCATCGCGCCCTTCCTGCTGCCGCGCATGCTGCCCCGCCTGCGCCGCGAGCGCCCCAACCTCAAGCTCTTCCTGCGTGAGGAGCCCAGCGCTCAGGCCGTCGAGTCGCTGCATCATGGCCGCGCCGATTGCGTGCTGCTGGCCCTGCCCTTCGCCACCGGCGAGGTGGAGAAGGAAACCATCGAACTCGACGCGCTGTTTGTGGCCTTTCCCAAGGACGATCCGCGCGATCCGCCGCAGGAAATCCTGCCCGGCATGATCGAGGAAAACCGTCTGCTGCTGCTGGAAGACGGGCATTGCCTGAAGGATCACGCGCTGGCGGCCTGCAACCGGCCCGAACTGCGCGCTTCGGCGACGATGATCGGCACCTCGCTGCACACGCTGGTGCAGATGGTGGACAATGGGCTGGGCCTGACCATGCTGCCCGAAATGGCGCTGGATGCGGGCATTCTCAACGGCACCAATGTGGTGGCGCGCCCGCTGAAATCGGAGGCCGCCAACCGCGAGATCGCGCTGGTCTGGCGCAAGAACAGCCCCCGCTCGGAAGAATTTCGCCTGCTGGCCGAGGAATTGCGCGCCGGATGAGCGATAACCTCCCTCCTGAGTCGATGGACGAGATCGCCGACCTGCGCGGCGTCCCCCATACGGTGGTGGAGGATCTCTACGGCATCTTCATCGGCTGTGTGCTGATCGCGCTGGGGCTCTATCTGCTGCGCATGGCCGGGCTGATCACCGGGGGCGTGGCGGGGATCGCGCTGATGGTGTCCTATTTCGTGCCGTTCAGCGCCGGGCAGTTGTTTGCCATCATCAACCTGCCGATTTTCCTCGCTTTCTGGCGGATGCTGGGCACGGCCTATATTCTGCGCACCGTGGTCGCCACCATCGCCATCATGGCGCTGGTGCAGGTGGTCGCCGGGCAGATGATGATCGCCGCCATTGCCCCGCCGATGGCCTCGCTGGTGGGCGGCACCGTCACCGGCATGGGCGTGCTGGCCGTTACCCGCCATGCCACGGGCGTGGGCGGCAGCGCGGTGATCGCGCGCTGGCTCAGCCGCCTGAAGGGCTGGAATTTCGGCGCGATCTGCATGGGGATTGACGCCATGATCGTGACCGTCGCCTTCATCGTGCTGGGGCCCGAGCGGGGCATCTGGTCGCTGGTGGCGGCGCTCTCGATGAATGCGGTGGTGCTGGTCTGGCACCGGCCCGACCGCTATCTGGCCGACAGTTGACCGCACCCCAGCGGCGTCCGGCCTCACCGACAGGAACAGGCCCCGCGCTCGGGCATTAAGCTGCCGGGCGGCCCTGCAGCCGCTGATATCAGGAGCTTATCTTATGAACCGCAAGACCATGGCCACCCTCGTTCTGACCGGCCTTGCCTTTGCCGTGACCAGCGCCACCCCCGCGCTGGCGCGTCCGCATCATCCGCCCCGCAAGGTGTGCAAGACCGTGCGCGACCATCACCACGTCAAGCGTGTGTGCCGCTGGGTCCGCTAAAATTCGCGCGGGGCCGCTGCGGCGGCCCCGCCCTCAGTCCATATGCTTGAGGCCGACCCGCAGATAATCCCAGCCGGTGATGACCGTCAGGGCCGCCGCGACCCACAGCGTGACAAAGCCCACCGAAGCGGGTGTCAGCCAGCCCCCGGTGAAAGGCACCGACCAGCCGGGCACCGCCGGAATCAGGATCAGGCTGCCCAGCGACACCATCTGGAAGGTCGTCTTCCACTTGGCGAGCTGCGACACCGGCACCGAGACGCGGATGCCGCCCAGAAACTCCCGCAGGCCCGACACAGCGATCTCGCGCAGCAGAATCACCAGCGCGGCGATCACATGCACGCCGCCGATCACATTCTTGCCCGTCAGCACCAGGATCACGGCCGCGACCATGATCTTGTCGGCGATGGGGTCGAGGAAAATGCCCAGCTTCGACACCGTGCCCTTGGCGCGGGCCAGATAGCCGTCGAAATAGTCGGTGATGCCCATCAGGCAGTACATGCCATAGGCCAGACCATACCCCAGACGCCATGTCGGCCACCATAGCAGCCACACGAGCAGCGGGACGGCAAAGATACGCGACAGCGTCAGAACATTGGGCAAGGTCAGCATCGCCCAAGCCCATAGCGCGCAAAACGGCGAGGAAAAAGATGGGGCTGCAAAAACTCCTGTGGCAGGCATTTCACGCCCTGCCTTGCGAGACTCCTTGCGGGCCTGCCCATATCCGCTAAAGCCCTGAGCGATCCATCCATCATGCGGCAAAGCCCGCGTTCATTCTGCGGCTCCGGCCGTATCCGCTCTTGCGGCCCGCCCTGCATCCGCTAGGACTGCGCGGGAACGAACACCAGAGGGGCGCAAGCCAGTTTCCATGACCACATCCACGCATCTGGTGCGGCGCAGGCGTTTCCTGCCGCTGTTTGTCACCCAGCTGCTCGGCGCCTTCAACGACAATCTGTTCAAGAATGCGCTCGTGTTTTTCGTTGTTTACAGCGTCTATGATTCGGACAAGGCGGAGGCGAACTTCTCGGCCCTGTCCTCGTTCCTGTTCATCCTGCCCTTCTTCCTGTTCTCCGCGCTGGCCGGGCAACTGGCCGATATGCGCGACAAGGCCAGGCTGATCCGCTTCATCAAGCTGGCCGAGATCGGCATCATGACGGTGGGCGCCTGCGGGCTGCTACTGGCGTGGAAAGGCATGGTGGTGGAGGATGTGGCGGTGCCGCTGATGCTGCTGGCGCTGTTCGGCATGGGGGTGCATTCCACCTTCTTCGGGCCGATCAAATACGCCATCCTGCCGCAGCACCTGCATGAGAATGAGGTGCTGGCGGGTACGGGTCTGGTGGAAGCGGGCACCTATATCGCCATTCTGGTCGGCACGATTCTGGCGGGCTGGATTCCGGTGGAATGGGCGGCAGGCGGCGTGGTCGTCACCGCGCTGGTGGGCTATGCCTCCAGCCTGTCGGTGCCGCCCGCCCCGCCGCTGGTCGCGCCCGAGCCGCTCGATTTCCACATCTTCCGCTCCTCGGCCAATCTGGTGCGCAACACCATGCATGACCGGCGGGTGTTTCTGGCAATCATGGCGATCAGCTTCTTCTGGTCGATCGGCGCGATCCTCTTCATCGAGTTTCCGCCGCTGGCCAAGAATGTGCTCAACGCCAGCAAGGAGGTCGCCAGCCTGTTTCTGGTGATCTTCTCGATCGGCGTGGCGATCGGTTCGGTGTCGATCAATGCGCTGCTGAAAGGACGCGTCTCGGCGCGTTACAGCCCGATCGCGGTGCTGGTGATGGCATGCTTCGTGGTCGCTTTCGAGCAGACCTGCGTGATGTGGTCGCCGCCGCAGGATGGCGTGCTGATGGATGTGCCGCATTTCCTGACCCAGCCGCTGGCGCCGATGCTGCTGGGCACGCTGGGCGGCATCGCCATTTCGGGCGGCATGTTCGTGGTGCCGCTCTATGCGTTTCTGACGACCTTCGTGCACAAGTCGCAGGCCGCGCGCACCATTGCCGCCAACAACATCGTCAACTCCGGCGCGATGGTGGCGGGCGCCATTCTGGCTGCGGGCCTGAGCGCGCTGGGCGTGCTGGTGATCCAGCAGCTTTTGCTGGCCGCTGCCCTGTGCCTCGTTTCGGCGTGGCTGGCGCTGCGGCTGTGCCGTGCCGAGGGTTGCCCTTCGGCCTGACCCTTGTTGCGGGTGAGCGGCACGGCCCTCACCCGCCGTCACTCACCAGATAAACGCGCTCACCGCCAGAAAGCATGAGCAATAGGCCAGCAGGAACTGCCGCAGATCACGCGCGGTGATGCCGGCCAGAGCGCTGTTGCGGCGCTCGGCCAGCGCGGCGCGGAACGGATGCGCTCCGGCCCTGACAGGCGTTGGCACGTTGCGGCGCGCGGGCACAAAATGCCCGCTGCGCACATGCGGTGGCAGGCTTTGCAGAAAAGGATGACGGGCGGCTTCATCGCCCAGAACAAGCGAACGTCTCATGCCCCCGATGTTAAGAATTTCTTAACCTTTGGGGAAGCGATCCGCAGCCCGATCCCAGTCCCGCAGCGGGACACAGGCCCGAGAGTCCCATTATGGGACGGTCTTTCAGCCCTCCGAAAGACCGATGATATAGTCCCATTCCTCCTGCGTGATCACGCTGACCGACAGGCGCGACAAGCGGATCAGCTCGATCTCGGCAAGCTGCGGATCGGCCTTGATCTGCTTGAGCGACACCGGGCGCTTCAGCTTGCGCACCGGCTTCACCTTCACGCAGGCCCATTTACCGGTTTCATCGGTGGGGTCGATCAAGCCGCTCTGGCTGATCTCGCAAATGCCCACGATCTCCAGCCCGATGTTCGAGTGATAGAAAAAGGCCTGATCGCCCACCTCCATCGCGCGCAGATTGTTCGCCGCGCGGTGGTTGCGCACCCCGTCCCACGTCCCCTCGCCCTCTAAGACCAGTCTGTCCCAGGAATAGGCGTCGGGTTCGGACTTCATCAGCCAATGATTGATTTTGGTCATGCGCAAAGCTCTCGTTTGGCCTAAGGACGGTTCCAGCAGGGCAGACACCGGACACGGGCGCCCCAGACAGACACGGCCTTAGCGCCAACCGATATACAGGACTACCCATGGATCTCACCTCCCTCCCCGTCCTCTCGCTCGCCAGCGCGCCCGCGGATTTCGCGCGCGACATCGGGCAGAGCTTCCGCCAGTTCGGCTTTGCCATGGTGAAGGATCACGGCGTCGACCACGATCTGGTCGCCCGCGCCTGGGCGCTGACCGAGCAGTTCTTCGCCCTGCCCGAAGAGGAAAAGCGCGCCTACTTCCTCGCCAATGGCGGCGCGCGCGGCTACACTCCCTTCAAGACCGAGATCGCCAAGGGCGCCACCCGCCACGATCTGAAGGAATTCTGGCACGTCGGCCGCGACCTGCCCGAGGGCAGCCCGCTCGCCGGCCCCTCCATGCCGCCCAACATCTGGCCGACCAGGCCCGAGGGTTTCGAAAAGACCTTCCGCGAGCTTTACGCCGCGCTGGACCATGCCGGTGAGCGCATTCTCTCGGCCATCGCGGTGGATCTGGGGCTGGAGAAGCACTTCTTCGACCAGCCCATCTCGGATGGCAATTCGGTGCTGCGCCTGCTGCACTATCCCCCCATCGCCGATGCCACCGAAGGCGCCATCCGCGCCGGCGCGCATGAGGACATCAACCTCATCACCCTGCTGCTGGGCGCCGAGGAAGCGGGCCTCGAACTGCTGACCAAGAACGGCACCTGGATGGAGGTCGCCCCGCCGCCGGGTGCGCTGGTGGTCAACATCGGCGACATGCTGCAGCGCCTGACCAACCATGTGTTGCCCTCCACCACGCATCGCGTGCGCAACCCCACCGCGCAGCGCGCCGCCCATTCGCGCTATTCGATGCCCTTCTTCCTGCATCTGCGCTCCGACTTCCGCTTTGAAACGCTGCCCGGCTGCATCACGGCGGAAAACCCCGACCGCTATCCGGAGTCGATCACGGCGGACGACTATCTGCAGGAAAGGTTGCGGGAAATCGGTTTGAAGATGTAAGCCGAACCTCCCCCCAACAAGTCGGATGGCCCCATGACCGAAATCCTCTTCACCGCCCCCGCCCCCGCGATCGAGAAGCGGCTGGAAGGGCGCTTTACCCTGCATCGCCTGTGGGAAGCGTCCAACCGGGAGGATTTTCTGGCTCAGCTGGGCCCCCGCATCACCGGCATGGTCGCCACGAGCAAGGGCGGCCCGCTCGATGAGGACTTCCTGAACCATCTGCCCAATCTGCAGATCATCAGCAGCTTCGGCGTGGGATACGATCACCTCGATATCCCCGCCATCGCCGCGCGCCGCCTGATCGCCACCAACACGCCCGGCGTGCTGACGGAAGAAGTGGCCGACCTCACGCTGGGCCTGCTGCTGGCCACCATCCGCCAGATCCCCGCCGCCGAACGCCACCTGCGCGAGGGGCTTTGGCTGAAGGGCAGCTTCCCCCTCTCGCCCTCGCTGCGCGGGCGGCGCGTGGGCATCCTCGGCCTTGGCGATATCGGCCTTGCCGTCGCCCGGCGCCTGGAAGGCTTCGGCGTCGAGATCGACTACCACACCCGCCACAAGCGCGACGTGCCCTACGCCTGGCACGAAAGCCCCGTCACGCTGGCCGCCGCGGTCGATGTGCTGGTGGTGCTGACGCCGGGCGGCGATGCCACGCGCCACCTCGTCGGCACCGAGGTGCTGACCGAACTGGGCCCCGACGGCATCCTGATCAATGTCGCGCGCGGCAGCGTGGTGGATACCGAAGCCCTGATCGAGGCCCTGCAAAACGGCACGATCCTCTCGGCCGGGCTCGATGTGTTCGAGGATGAGCCCAACGTGCCGCAAGCGCTGCTCGACCAGCCGGGCGTGGTGCTGCTGCCGCACATCGGCTCGGCCTCGACGCTCACGCGCGAGGCGATGGCGCAACTGGTGGCCGACAATCTGGTGAGCTGGTTCGAGACCGGTCAGCCCTTGACGCCGGTGATCGAGACGCGGCCCTTTTTGCGCTGAAAAGGAAGAAGGGAAATGCGAGGGGGTTACCCCCTCGCGCTCCCATGACGTCTTCCGGCGCACAGGCAGTGGCGCCCGATCCGATTGCATGAACTCTCCACCTGCGCGACTTGACGCGCCGCAGGCAGGGTCACCTTGATCCAAAGGTTGTGCTGGGATCTTCAAGCCTGCGGCGCAGCGACCTTACTCTGCTGCCGAACCCTTGGCGCAACGCAGACATTCATGGGAGCGCGAGGGTGTAACACCCTCGCATCTTCCCTTTCCCCTTAAACCAAAAACCCCACCAACGGCTGCAGAAACAGGTGAACCCCGGTGGACGCAATCTCGGTGGTCACAAAACCATGGCGCCAGTACAGCCAGCCCCAGACCACGCCGGGCAGCACATAGCGCAGCAACCAATAGAGCAGCAGCGCCGGGCCGATCGCTCCCGCTTCACCCAGCCCAAGGTTGATACCAATGTTCGCCAGTTGCGCCACCAGCGCCGCCGCCAGCACCACCATCGGCGGCAAGGGGCGTGAGAACCGGCTCTGCAAAACCGCGATCAGTCCGCCGAACAGAAACAGGCGATAGATCACGCTTTCATTGAAGGCGCGCATCATAAACACCGTCAGCCGGCCCAGCAGCGGCATATGGGCATAGGCCATGGCGCCTGCGGGCATCAGCGGGCGCGCCACCACCAGATCGAGCAGCAGCACATAGGCCGCCATGCCCAGCGCCCAGAGCAGGCCGGCGCGAAGATGCGCAGCGGAGGACAGCCCGCCTTTTTGGGCAAACCATCCGCCCGCGAGCGCCAGCACCCCGACCAGCAGCACATGGATCGGCAGATGCCCGAAGCTGACAACACGCAGGCCCTGATCGAAAGGCAGCAGCACCGCGATACCCATCGCGGCCAGCGCAATCAGCAGGATCGATCTTTGAGGGAATGCAGCAGCCATGGCCTGGCCTTAGCCGCAAAGCCTTGAAAAAGCGCTTACCCGCCGCGCAAAAGCTGCACGCCCCAGTCGCGCTCGAACAGGTAGAGCAGCAGGCGGGCGGCTTCCCCGCGCTCGCCGACAAGGCCGCCGTCACGCTCCATCAGCAGGCGGGCGTCGTCATGCGCCATGGGCAGCAGGCGCTGGATCTGTTCGAGGCTGGCGGTGCGGAAGGGCGTGTCGCCCGACTGGCGGGTGCCCAAAAGTTCACCGCCACCGCGTAGACGCAGGTCTTCCTCGGCAAGGCGGAAGCCGTCCTGCGTTTCGCGCATCAGGGCCAGCCTTTCGCGGCCGACCTCGCTCAACGCCTCGCCGCGCAGCAGCAGGCAGGTCGATTTCTCGCTGCCGCGCCCGACGCGCCCGCGCAACTGGTGAAGCTGGGCAAGGCCGAAACGCTCGGCCTGCTCGATCACCATCAGCGTGGCATTGGGCACGTCCACGCCGACCTCGATCACCGTGGTCGCCACCAGCAGGCGCGCATCGCCTCGGGAAAAACGCTCCATGGCGGCGTCCTTCTCCTCGGGCTTCAACTGGCCGTGGACCAGCACGACATCATTGCCGAAATGCGCGGCCAGATCGGCATGGCGCGCCTCGGCGGCGGCGAGGTCGGCGGTTTCGCTTTCGCGCACCATCGGGCAGACCCAATAGGCCTGCTGCCCGGTCTCGAAATGGCGGCTGAGCGCGGCGACCACATCGCCGATCCGCTCCTGCGCCACCACGCGCGTGTCGATGGCCTGGCGGCCCGGCGGCAGTTCGTCCAGCCGCGACACATCCATCTCGCCATATTGCGCCAGAGTCAGCGTGCGCGGGATCGGCGTGGCGGTCATGGCGAGGCAATGAGGCGTGGCCTTGCCCTTTTGCGTCAGCATCAGCCGCTGGCCGACACCGAAGCGATGCTGCTCATCGATCACCGCCAGCGCGAGGTTCTTATAGGCCACCGCATCCTGAAAGATGGCATGCGTGCCCACCACCATATCGATGCTGCCGTCCATCAGGCCCATCAGGATGCCCTCGCGGGCCTTGCCCTTGTCGCGCCCGGTCAGCAGGGCGATGTTGACGCCGGTGGGCGCGGCCATGCGGCGCAAAGTCTCAAAATGCTGGCGGGCAAGGATTTCCGTGGGCGCCAGCAGCGCGGCCTGAGCTCCCGCCTCCACCGCGATCAGCATGGATTCCAGCGCCACCACCGTCTTGCCGCTGCCCACATCGCCTTGCAGCAGGCGCAGCATCGGGGCGCTCTGGGCCAGATCGCCCTCGATCTCGGCGATGGAGCGGCGTTGCGCGCCGGTCAGCGCGAAAGGCAGCGCCAGTTTCGAGCGCAGTCGCCCGTCGCCCTGCAAAGGCTGGCCCTTGCTGCGGCGATTGCTGGCGCGCACCAGCATCAGCGCCAGAGAATTGGCCAACAACTCATCATAGGCGAGGCGGTCGCGCGCCTTGGGATCTTCGCCACGATGCGCGCCCAGCACGGCGGGCTGCCAATCGGGCCAACCCTGCTTGGTTTTCAACGAGGGTTCGATCCATTCGGGCAGTTCCGGCACATGCGTCAAAGCCTGCTGCACCAGCGCGCCCAGACGTCCCTGAGTCATCCCTTCGGACAAGGGATAGATCGGCTCGATGGTCTTGCCCATCGCGGCCGTGCTGTCCTCGCCCACATGCTCGGGGTGGACGATCTGCAGGCTCTGCCCGAACTGGTCCAGACGCCCGGCGATCCAGCGCGGCTCGTTCAGCGGCAATTGCTTGCGCGCCCAGCCCGCATTGCGCCCAAAATAGACCAGAGCGCAGACATTCCCCGCCCGGTCCTGCGCCATCACCCGAAAGGGCGCGCGGGGATTGCCGCCGCCGCGATAATCGACGGGCGTCAGCTCCACGATCACCTGCTCGCCCACCGCGCTTTCCTCCAGCGCGTTCAGCACCCGGCGGCTGACGAAACGGTCGGGCAAATGATAGACGAAATCGCGAATCCGGTTGAGCCCAAGCTTGGCCAGAGGCTTGGACAACCCCGCCCCCACGCCTTTCAACGCTTCGGCACCGACAAACAGGGGATTGAGCTCTTCGGGACGCATGCCGCCCTCATAAAGGCGGATAAGGATTTTTCCAGCCGCGTTCCCGCTTTATTCCACTGTTCCAAATCACTGTTGATCTGGCGCCCGCCCCGGCCTAACCCGCCCCCATGACCGACTCCCAAGCCCATCAGGACCGCCTCAAGCGCCTCCATTTCCGCGCCTGGCATCGCGGCACGCGTGAGGCCGACTATATGATCGGCTGCTTCTTCGACCGCTTCCATGCCGAATGGAGCGAGGCTGACCTCGTCTGGTTCGAGACCCTGATCGAGGAAGAGGATGTCGATATCCTCGGCTGGGCACTGGGCTCGCTGTCCGTGCCGCAGGAGTATCAGGGCGCGCTGATGGAGCGCATGCGCAAGCTGGATTACGTCGACATTCCGCGCTGAACGATCCGCGCCGGATCGGAACAAAACGCAAACCAACGCCTTCCCCTCAAGCGCTGACTGCCCTAAAGGCGTCTGCACTCCCCTGCCCGCCGAATCGGCGCGGCGGGTTTTCTGCCGTGCCCGGATCTGACGCCGAAACCCTGACGAAAGCGCTGTTGCCATGCCCGATATCTCCCGCATCCTTGCCGCCAAGAGCCCGCTGACGCTGGCCGGGCTGGTGCGCGGCGCCCAGCCCATGGTGCTGGCCGATCTGGCACGGGCAGCGGCGGTGAAACAGGGCCGCGCGGTCTTCGTCGCCGCCGACGATGCCGCCATGCGCGCCATCGGCGACGCGGCCAAAATCTTCGCCCCCGAACTGGAGGTGGTGGAATTCCCCGCGTGGGACTGCCTGCCCTATGACCGCGCCAGCCCCGCCGTCTCGATCTCCACCCGCCGTCTGGCCGCCTTGCACCGGCTGCAGCAGAAGGTGGAGGCGCCGCAACTGCTGCTCACCACCGTGGGCGCGATCACCCAGCGCGTGCTCACGCCCTTCCGCATCCGCGAATCGGTGCGGCTGCTCAAACCCGGCGTGGAAATCGGGCGCGAGAGCCTGACCGCCCTGCTCGCCCGCGCCGGCTATGCCCGCACCGACACGGTGGCCGATGCCGGCGAATATGCGGTGCGCGGCTCGATCTTCGACATCTTCCCCAGCGGTCTGGATCAGGGCTTGCGCCTCGATTTCTTCGGCGACGAGATCGAGACGATCCGCCTCTTCGATCCCGCCACCCAGCGCACCACCGGCACGCTGCCCCAACACCTGCTGCTGCCCGCCAGCGAGGCGCTGCTCGATGACGAGAGCATCAAGCGCTTCCGCAGCCGCTATCGCGAGCGTTTCGCCGCCCATGCCACCACCGACCCGCTCTATCAGGCGGTGAGCGACGGACGCCGTCTGGCGGGCATGGAGCATTGGCTGCCGCTGCTGGAAGACCGTCTGGTGACGCTGTTCGACCATCTGGGCGAGGCCGATCTGCTGCTGGTGGAAGCCGGAGCGCAAGGCGCCATCGAGGAACGTCTGGCCGACGTCACCGATTACCACCATTCGCGCGCCGACCCGGAAACCCAGAAGAAATCGGGCGCCTATCGCCCACTGCCCGCCGATGCCCTGTACCTGACTCAGGATGAAATCGCGCGCAGCCTGCAAGGCTGGCCCGCGCATACGGCCCAGCCTTTCCCCCAGCCCGACAGCGCCAACACGGTCGATTTCGCCTTCAACGGCGCGCGCGATTTCGCCCCCGAACGCGCACGCGGCGACAACGCTTACGAGGCCGCCGCCAAGCATCTGATCGCTCAGGCCCGCATGGGCAAGAAGGCGGTGCTGGCTTGCTATTCCACCGGCAGCCGCGCGCGCATCACGTCGATCCTTGGCGAGGCGGGCGAGGCCTTCAAGGCCCCCACCCCCGCTCTGGCCGATACGTGGCAGGAGGCTTTGGGCATTGCCGCCTCGGGCCGTGTCGCGGCTCTGGTGCTGCCGCTGGAAACCGGCTTTGCCAGCGAGAGCGTGGAGATCCTCACCGAGCAGGATCTGCTGGGCGACCGCCTTGTCCGCCGTAAGAAAAAGAAGAAATCCGCCGACGCCTTTCTGGCCGAACTCGCCGCGCTCAGCCCCGGCGATCTGGTGGTCCATATGGATCACGGCATCGGCAAATACGAAGGCCTGCAATCGGTGCCCGTCGGCGGCAGCCCGCATGATTGCGTGATGCTGACCTATGCCGGAGGCGACAAGCTCTACATCCCGGTCGAAAATCTCGATGTTCTGTCGCGGTTTGGCGCCGAGAATGAAGGCGTCGCGCTGGATCGCCTCGGCGGCGAGGCATGGCAGAAGCGCCGCGCGAAACTCAAGGAGCGCATCCGCGAGATCGCCCATGAGCTGCTGAAAACCGCCGCCCTGCGCGCCCTACGCACCGCTCCGGCGCTGGTCAGCGATCCGGCCAGCTTCGCGCCCTTTGTGGACCGCTTCCCCTGGGACGAGACCGAGGATCAGGAAGCCGCCATCGGCGACGTGCTGGAGGATCTGGCCAGCGGCAAGCCGATGGACCGCCTCGTCTGCGGCGATGTCGGCTTCGGCAAGACGGAAGTCGCTCTGCGCGCCGGTTTCGTCGCCGCCATGGCGGGCATGCAGGTGGCGGTGGTGGCACCCACCACGCTGCTCGCGCGCCAGCACCACAAGAGCTTTTCCGAACGCTTCGCCGGTTTCCCGCTGGAGGTGGGCCGCCTCTCGCGCCTCGTGCCCGAGAAGGAGGCCAGCGCCACCCGCGCGGGTCTGGCCGAGGGCAAGGTCGATCTGATTGTGGGCACGCATGCCCTGCTCGCCAAATCGGTGAATTTCAAGCGGCTCGGTCTGGTGATCGTCGATGAAGAACAGCGCTTCGGCGTCACCCATAAGGAGCGCCTGAAACAGCTGCGCGCCGACGTCCATATGCTGACGCTGACCGCCACCCCCATCCCGCGCACCCTGCAGATGGCGATGAGCGGCCTGCGCGAACTCTCCACCATCCAGACGCCGCCCGTCGATCGCCTTGCGGTGCGCACCTATGTGATGGAATGGGACGAGATGGTGATGCGCGAGGCCTTGCTGCGCGAACACCATCGCGGCGGGCAGAGCTTTATCGTCGTCCCCCGCATCTCCGACATGGCCGAGGTCGAGGAATGGCTGCGCACCTATGTGCCTGAGGTGAAATATGTTTCCGCCCATGGCCAGATGGCGGCCAGCGAGGTGGAAGAGCGCATGAGCGCTTTCTATGAGCGCAAGTACGATGTGCTGCTCTCCACCACCATCGTGGAAAGCGGGATCGATATTCCCAGCGCGAACACGATCATCATCCATCGCGCAGACCGTTTCGGCCTTGCCCAGCTTTACCAGCTTCGCGGGCGCGTTGGGCGTTCGAAATTGCGCGCCTATGCCTATCTCACCACGGCGGCGGGCAAGGGCATGACCGACACCGCCGAAAAGCGCCTGAAGGTGCTGGGCGATCTGGACTCGCTGGGCGCCGGTTTCCAGCTTGCCAGCCACGACCTCGACATTCGCGGCGCGGGGAACCTGCTTGGTGATGAGCAGTCGGGCCATATCCGCGAGGTCGGCTTCGAACTCTACCAGTCCATGCTGGAAGACGCGATCCTCGCCGCCAAGGCAGGCGAAATCGGCCTTGAGCGCGACAGCACCAAGGGCCTCTCGCCGCAGATCACCGTCGATGCGCCGATCATGATCCCCGAGGAGTACGTGCCGGATCTCGCCGTCCGCATGGCGCTCTACCGCCGCCTCAACGATGCCGAGGATGGCGCCGAGGTCGAGGCCCTCTCCGCCGAGATGATCGACCGCTTCGGGCCTTTGCCGCAGCCCACGATCAACCTCATCCAGCTGATCCAGATCAAGCGTCAGGCCATCGAGGCGCATATCGCCAAGATCGACGTGGGCGCGAAGGGCACTCTGGTGTCGTTCCACAATGACTCCTTCCCCGATATTGCCGGTCTGGCCGCCTATGCCGCGCGGCTGGAGGGCACGATCAAGCTGCGGCCCGACAGCAAGCTGATCGTCAGCCGCGCATGGGGCGATCCCAAGGCGCGGTTGAACGGGTTGCTGCAACTGACCAAGGGGTTGAGTGCGATTTTGAAGAAGAAGAGGAAGTAAGGAAGATGCGAGGGGGTTACCCCCTCGCGCTCCCATAACGTCTTCCGACGACAGGGCCGTGGCACCCGATCCGCGTGCACAAACTCTCCACCCGCGCAACCTAAAGCGCCGCAGGCAGTGTCACCATGATCCAAAGATGGCGCTGGCAATCTTCAAGCCTGCGGCGCAGCGACCTTGCTCTGCTGCCGAACCCCATGCGCCAACGCTGACAAAAAATGGGAGCGCGAGGGTGTAACACCCTCGCACTTACCCTTCCTTCCTACTGCCCCAAAGCCAGCTTCAAAAACGCCTCGGCACTCATCGGCTGAGCCCGCACGAAGCCCTGATAATAGGCGCAACCCTCGCGCGCCACGGCCAGCCGCTGGGGCTCACTCTCGATGCCTTCGGCGATCACTTCCAGATCCAGCGCATGCGCCATCGCAGCAATCGCGCGCAGCACCGCCAGATCGCGCGGGTCCTCGGTGATGCCGTCCACCATCGAGCGATCCAGCTTCAGATAGTGCAACGGCAGCGTTTTGAGATAACGGAAGTTGCAAAACCCCGCCCCGAAATCGTCCAGCGCGATGCGGATATCCTGCGCGGCAAGGTCCGACAGAGACCGCTCGGCAAGGCTCATGTCCGAGACCAGCACCTGCTCGGTCACTTCCAGCGTGAGGCGGTCGTTGGGAAAGCCGGTCTTGCCCAGAGCGCGGCCCAGATCGAAGGGAAAGCTTCCAGCCGACAAATCCGCCGCCGTCACGTTCAACGATAAACGCAAAGGCGCAGGCCAAGCCGCCGCCGCCTTCAGCGCCTGCTCGGCGATATGGCGTGACAGGGGCACGACATGATCGGCCCGCTCGGCAATCGCAAACAAAGCGCCCGCCCCGATGCGGCCCAGCTTGGGGTGGTTCCAGCGCGCCAGAGCTTCCGCGCCGGAGAGGCGCTCCTCGGCCTGCTCGCCATCTGGGCCGGATTGCCAGTTCAGCGCGAATTGCGGCTGGAACAGCACCTCGATTTCCTTGCGGTCGATGGCGCGCAGCAGATCGGCTTCCAGCTCGGCGGCGGTGCGCCCGGCGCGGGTGGTCTCGCCATCGGCCCACATCACGCGCAGGCCCTGGTGGCGCTGGGCCACGGCAAAGGTCTGCGCCAGACGGTCGAGCACGCTCTCGGCGCCCTCATCCTTCAGCACGCGCAGCAGCGCCAGCCGGGGCGAGAGCCGCAACGTACCGCCCCGCCGCACCAGAGGACGCGCCACGCGGTCAGCCAGTTGCTCGGCGAACATCTGCCAGCGCTCGCGGCTGCAGGGTTCGTCGGCGATCAGCAGGAAGGTGCCACCGGGCGCGCGGGCGGCCATCCACGGGCCGGTCAGTTCGGCTTGCGCGAATTGCGTCAGGCGGCGCGCCACCTCGACCAGAGCATCGTCACCCGCCGCCGCGCCATAGGCCAGATTGACCGTCTCGAAGCGCCGCAACCCCAGCAACAGGGCGTGGAAGCGCGTGGCGGGGATCGGCTCGTCGGGGGCCTGCCCGGCATTCTCCGCCCATTCGGCCAGCCTTTCGCGCGCCATGTCCAGCCCCGGCAGGCCGGTGAGCGCATCGCGCATATCGTCGAGGTCCAGTTGCGCGTCATCCATGGGTGATCGGTCCGGTGGCGGCGGAAACGGCTCCCGCGCCGAATCAGCTTCTTACGCCTTGCAGCTTGCCAAAGCGTTCCTTTTCTCGCCATGGACACACCCAAGGCGCCCGCCTATGACTGCGCCCTTCCCCAAGCAGTTGCCGGATCGAGAATGACGAAGGAACCAAGGCTCGCTCTGGCCGCATCGGATACGCCGGCCGCGCAAGCGGCGCTGGCCGCCATGCAGAACGATCATGACTGGGTGCCGCTGGCCGAGGCGGATGCGGTGGTGGTGCTGGGCGGCGACGGTTTTATGCTGACCGTGCTGCATCAGATGCTGGAGCTGGACCATGTGGTGCCCGCTTATGGCATCAATTACGGCACTGTGGGCTTTATGATGAACAAGGTGCGGTCATCGCGCACGATCGAGCAGCGCGTGGCGCGCGCCACGCCGATTTCGGTGACGCCGCTGCAGATGGTGGCGCGCACCCATGCGGGCGAGACGATCAGCGCCTACGCCATCAATGAGGTCTCGCTGCTGCGCGAGACGCGCCAGACCGCCAGGCTGGAGATCACCGTGAATGACAAGGTGCGCATGGCCGATCTGGCCTGCGACGGCATTCTGGTGGCGACGCCTGCGGGATCGACGGCGTATAATCTGTCGGCCAATGGCCCGATCCTGCCGCTGGGCAGCCAGATGCTGGCCTTGACGCCGATCAGCCCCTTCCGCCCGCGCCGCTGGAAAGGCGCGATCCTGCCGCAGAGCGCCGAGGTCTCCTTCCGCGTGCTGGAACCGGCCAAGCGCCCTGTGGCCGCCGTGGCCGACCAGAAGGAAGTGCGCGACATCGACAGTGTGACGATCACCGCCGCGCGCGACCGTCAGCTTCATCTGCTGTTCGACCGTGGCGCGAGTCTGGAAGAGCGCATTTTCGCCGAGCAGTTTCTGGTCTGAGATTTTTTGCGGTGTGATGGGGGTCGGAACGGCGTTTGCTGCGCGGTTCCGGCCCCTTTTTTGTGCCTTGCGATGGTGCGTGAAGGCGAAAAACTGCCTCAACACCTTCAAAAGACGAAAACTTTTCCACAGATGGATGTTTTTTGCATTTTCGCGGCATTTTTGGGTTGTCAGTCTCGGAATGCCTGCTATTAGCGCGCTCCTGCCCGGCAGCGATGCCACGGCGGAAACGACATGGTCCCTGATAGCTCAGCGGTAGAGCTCTCGACTGTTAATCGAGCGGCCGTAGGTTCGAATCCTACTCAGGGAGCCACGTCCTTCTGTCTTACCCTTTCATGGGTAGTCAAAAGGCTAGATTTTCCGGCATTTTGCTGGCACCCCAACAATCATGTTCGATCATACACGATCATGCAAAGGCCCCCACTCTGGGGGCTCCGCTGGGGGCTTTGAATCGAGGCCCGCATGCTGACCGATGCGGCCTGCAGAAAATCCAAACCCGACCCGAATGGCAAGGAACGCAAGCTCCCCGATTCCCTCGGGCTGCTGCTGGCGATATCGCCCAAGGGCTACAAAGTCTGGCGCTTCAAGTACCGGTTCGCCGGGAAGGAGAAGAAGCTAGTCATCGGTCCGTATCCCGAGGTCAGCTTGATCGATGCGCGTGCAGAACGCGACAAAGCCCGAGCGTTGCTGCGCGACGGGATCGATCCGGTCGTAGAGAAGAAGCAGCGCAAGGCGGTCTCGCTTGCGGAAACCGCGAACACCTTCGAGGATCTCGCGCGCGCCTGGCACGCCACAACATCGAAGACTTTGACCCCGCGCTATGCAAAGCAGGTGCTGTCCAGGCTGAAGGACAATGTCTTTGCGGATCTGGGCTCGTTGCCGGTTCGGAAGATCACGGCGCCCATGGTGCTGCAGGTCATCCGCAAGATCGAGAGCCGTGGTGCCATCGAAATGGCGCACCGAGTGCGTGGCCATATGTCCGACGTGTTCGTCTGGGGCATATCCTCGGGGCTTGCGGACAGCGATCCGGCTGGCATCGTGCGCAAAGCGCTGGCGCCAACCGACGGCAGGAAGCGGCCAGCGCTGCTGCACCTGCCGGACGCGCGCGAGCTGCTGCTCAAGACTGGCGCCATGGAGGATCTTTACTGGGGCACGCGCCTCGCCTCGAGGCTCCTAGCACTGACGGCAGCCCGGCCGGGCATTGTCCGGCTGGCCGAGAGGAAAGAGTTCGAGGATCTCGGTGGGGCCGAACCGGTCTGGCGCGTGCCAGCCGAGAAAATGAAGCTTACCCGCGAGCACAAGCGGGATTCCACCTTCGAATTTCTGATTCCGTTGTCACCGGAGGCGGTCGAGACCGTCGAGACGGCCATGCAGTTGAGCGAGAGCTCGAAATGGCTGTTCCCCGGAGTGGGCAAGAAGGGCGTGCCGATCAGCGACAGCACCGTATCGAAGCACTACCGGGACGCTGGATACAGGGGCCTGCATGTCCCGCACGGCTGGCGCTCGACCTTCTCGACGATCATGAACAGGATCGCCGCGACCGCTGGGCGCCCCGGCGATCGAGAAGTCATCGACCTGATGCTGGCTCATGTCCCAGAAGGCGTCGAGCCCATCTACAATCGTTATCTCTATATGCCGCAGCGGCGAGAGATCGCGTGCGCCTGGGCGACGATGCTGATGGAAGGTCTGCCGCCAGCCGCGCGGCTCATGTCTTCCCTGCTCACACCTCCGCCGGGGGCCAGCCGGGCCTGGCGCACCGGCTTGGCCGGATGGGGACGACAAAAGATCGAACGCCGGAAAGTGCGCACCTAGCAGCCCAGGGAGCCCGCGCATGAGCGGGGGCGCAATCGGTAGCCTGACGACAGGCATCGCCGCTGGCCTGATGGACCAGGCTGTCCGCAAGGAACGTGTGCGCGGGGACAGCCCGCGCACTGGCGAGAAGGTGTGGCGCAACAGCTACACCGAAGGCCAGCTCGAGGACCGCCTGTGGCGTCCGGTCGGCTTTGGCAAGGACAAGGGCAAGAAGCGCGGCGCCCGCCGTATGATGGGCGCGGTCCTCAAGGCGGCCGAGAAACTCGAGCTGCGCACCCTGCGCGAGCGCCAGGCCAAGAAGCCCGGCGTGCGCAATGGCGTGCTCGGCGATATCGGCCTTCGCGTGCTCAAGGCCCTCTATGAGATCGTCGAGTTCAGGACCGGCCGACTGGAGCCCTCGATCCAGTATCTCGCCGACAGGATCGGCAAGAGCTATGCCGCCGTGCATAACGCCCTGGATCGCCTCCGCCAGCGCGGTTTCGTCAGTTGGGTCAGGCGTAGCAGGCCAACCGACAAGGAAGGCCAGTTTGCTCCGCAGGTAGAGCAGATCACCAACGCCTATGTGCTGTGCATCCCGGCCGAGATGATCGAGCACTTCCAAGCGCTCCTGGGCGACGCCCCTACCCCTGATTGCGAGCGCTGGCGCCGCGAGCAGGCCGACAAGGATCTCGAGGCCCTCATCGCCACGGTCACGGCAAGCCAGTTCCATCACGACTTCTGGTCGGGGGACAAGCTCACCGGCCAGAGCTTCGCTTCGATTGCAGCGCTCCTCGACAGGCAGGAACGCGAATCTTCGACATGCGGAGAAACCGTGGGATCATTCTGATCCATAAAGGGAATGGGAGGAGCGGTGCTCCTCCATGCGTGGTTTGACGATAAAGCGCCCCCTGATGGGGCAAGAACCGCCCCAGGCGAAGCGACGGCGGCACCGTTGCTCGGAGCCGCTTGCGCGGCTCCGGGGCTTCCCAAGGGGAAGGGCGCAAGGCCTGTGCCATTCCGCGCGCGCCGGGCGTGAGGCCTGGAATGCGCCCCTGCAACGAGCAGGTGGACTAGCTGAGGCTCTGTTGCAGCGAACTAGGCCAGCCGCTCGACGCTAGGGCAGGTTTACGCAACGCTCCCCCGGTTTACGCAACGCCCGCCTCAGGTTTACGCAACAAAGGGAGCGTTTATGTATCAGGCCTCGAGCAAAGCGGCCCAGCGATCAAACAACGCGCGCCGGCGCTCCAGCATCTCGTCGCGGTTATAGGCGGCCTCCACCTTATCCTTCGGCGAGTGCGCCAGGGCGCGGTCGATCGAGGCCCGCTCAGCCGGCACAGCTTTGTTGAGGATGGTGCTGAAGCTTGCGCGCCAGCCGTGCGGCACATGCCGGCCGCCATAACCCGCATCGATATAGAGCTGGCGGATGGCCCCCTCCCCGATCGGCGCCGCGCCGGTCGAGAACACCAGCCGATCGGCGGGCGCCGGCGAATGGGTATCATACCCGTTCTCGCGCGCGGCCTGGCGCAACAGCTGCACCGCCGGCGCGCTGAGCGGCACGAGATGATCGAACCGCTCGTCGTCCTTCTTAACCAGGGCGAGTTTCATCCGCGCCGCCGGCACCCGCCAAACGGGCGCCGGGCCATCGAGATCCTCGAGCTCGCCCCAGCGCATGCCCCTCACCGCATCGAGGCGCACCGCCGTCAGCGCGAGGAAGCGGGAGGCCAGCCGCACGATCGGCCGCGCGCCGACGCGATCGCAGTCAGCCAGCAGCTGCTTGCACTCGTCGGCCGACAGCAAAGCGGCGTGCTGGCGCGCCGGCCGCGCTGGCATCAGCATGCGCGATAGGATCGCCGCCGGGTCGTCGGTGCAATGCCGTTTCACGATGCCGAAGCGGAAGATCGAGGAGAGCCGCTGCCGGAGCCGCTTCGCGGTCGTCAGGCAGCCCCTGCCCTCAACATCATTAAGCACCTCGAGGATAGCCGGCGCATCGATCTCACCGATCGGCAGCTCGCCCAGCGCCGGGAAGGCATCGCGCTCGAGGCTGGCCAGCACATCGGCTGCATGCACGGTCGACCAGCGCGGCGCCTGGTGCGCGTGCCAGGCACGCGCCAGCTGGACAAAGGTCTCGATCTGCTCGAGGTGGGCGCGCGGGGCGCCAGGTGCAACGCCTGCCTGCAGGCGTTCCCGCGCGGTATCGCGTGCCGCACGCGCCTCGGGCAGCGACATAGCCGGGAATTGCCCAAGCGTGATCAGCTTTTCCTTGCCCGCGCGGCGGTACTTCCAGCGCCAGGAGCGCAGGCCACTCGCCGCGATAAACAGGAACAGCCCGCGCTGGTCGAAAAGCTTATAGGCGCGCGCCTGCGGCTGCGCGGCCTTAACGGCGGCAGGTGTCAGCATATTATGGTCTCACGAAAGTGGGCGTCATCCGCCCGAGGGGGAATTATATGGCCGATTTGACCAGTATCTTGGGTCCGTACGCGTATCCGGCGCCATGGAAGGTCCTGTGGGCAGATCGCTCTAGTCGCTGGCTGCCCGGCCTTGCCGCCGTGCTAGCGATCGGCGCCGGTGTTGCTTCCCTGCCAGGTCAGGCGCCATCGCTTGCCGCGTGGTTTGGGGTGGCGGGAGGCGTCTTAGGCGCTGCAGCCACCTGGGCAACGAACTATTCCAGTCGGGTTCGTGATGCCGAACTTCGTCGAGTCCAAGCTCTAACGGACATGAATCGAGAGCTTGCGGACCGCATCAACACCCGCATAACGCCAAGTTTCTGACGGATCGCGGCGGAAGTCCTCCGGTTGGGGGCACGATCGGGAATGTGATTCCCCGCCGGTACCCAACCTTTTGCAATTAGGGGGCGGAACTAATCCAGTGGTTCATCATTCGCTTTATAGCCGCTAATGTTGCGCTACCATTCATGTCCTAGCCCCTGACGGAGAATTAGGAGGAGCGGAGTGGTTCACGTGCGGAACCTATAAGCTTTACGAGGACGCGTTGGCAGAGCACGCGTTTTCGTTTTGTGTATCCGGCGTTGGGCGCCGATCTCTCGCCCTCGCCGGATACATAATTCCCTTCCAGCACTGATGATTGATGAGGCCGCTCAAACGGTTGCTAGAGGCATGTCAACGGCATCTTCAGCCCGAACAATGTTGCCGAAACAGCACACTACGGGTTTGATCGCAGCCGCTCATCCTTCATACGCAACAATTCACCGGGACCTGACTTTCCCTGAGGAAGCCGCTTTGGAGGTCACCGTCTGCGCAGCGGCCTATCACGCTCATAGAAAGAGGTCCTATGAAGAAACTACTTTTAGCTGCCATGCTGGCGACTGCGGCGTCCGGTGCTGTTGCACATGCAGACGAGCAAGGCCCCTACATCACCGTCGAAGGCGGCGGGGTAAAGCAGGAGCGCGCTGACGTCCGTGACTCCAACAGCAACTTCCGTTCCGACCGGTTTCGCTATGGCTGGGAAGCCGGTGGTGCCGTTGGTTACGATTTCGGCAAATTCCGTTTGGAGGCCGAAGGGTTTCACCATGAATCTTGGATGAAGTCGGAGCAGACGGCGACGGGCTTCTATACCCGTGATGCCAACACGCTCTCGGGCAACACCTACACCACGGCCTTCATGGGCAACGTGCTGTTCGGGCTGGGCCACTGGGGTGGCGCGAAGGCCTATGCAGGCGGCGGCGTAGGCTGGGCCTCGATCGTGCTGCATGAAAACAGCGCCGGCTCAGTCCCCGTGAACAACCGCGACAACGGTTATGCCTGGCAGGCCATCGCGGGCGTGACCATGCCACTGACCCATAACATCGATCTGGGTGTGAAGTATCGCTACTTCCGCCCGGACGGCACCGATCTGTTCCGCAATGCTCAGCAGAATTTTGCGCAAACCTCGCTGCGCAGCCACTCGGTGCTGGCGACGCTGACCTACAACTTCGGCCATGCCGCTGCCGAGCCGGCTGCTCCGCCGCCCCCGCCGCCGCCGCCCCCCCTCCGCCGCCGCCCCCTCCGCCCCCGCCGCCTCCCCCGGCTCCAGTGTGCAACAAGGGCCCCTACATCGTGTTCTTCGACTGGGATAAGTCGGACATCACGCCTCAGGCTGCGACCATTCTGGACAGCGCGATCCAGGCCTATGGCAACTGCGGTACGGCTGCGATCACCCTGGCCGGTTACACCGACCGCTCGGGTACGCCCAAGTACAACCTGGGTCTGTCGGCCCGTCGTAACGCCTCGGTGCGTGCTTACCTCACCGCGCATGGCGTGGCTGACGGCACCATCTCGAGCACCGCTTATGGCGAAGCCAACCCCCGCGTTCCGACCGCCGACGGCGTGCGCGAACTGCAGAACCGTCGCGTGGAAATCACCTACGGTCCGGGTTCGGGCAACTAAGCCCTACAGCACCGAAAGCAGGAAGGGGCCGGAGCAATCCGGCCCCTTCTTTCTGATTTCTCGCGGGTGCTCATCGGCGCTGGTTCGTCGCAACAAGAGTCGGAATGCTTGCGGCCTAGGCGGATGAACTATCCGCCGCGATGATTGCGAAAATGGCGGATTTCCGACATTTTGGGGCATCGCGTCAAATAAGCGATACCCCCACCGATACCCCCTGAGTCCGAAGGTCCGCCATCCCATGAAAAGGGAGTGGTGGGGACAAAGATGGTTGGCTCACGCACAAGAAAGCTGCCCGAAGGCGGAATAGGGAAAAGCGTCAGCGGCCATCGCTCGCGCCGCCATGGCCAAGCGTCATTGAAGATAATGCGTTGCCGGGCAGGCGGCGCGCAAAAAAACGCTGCGGCGCGCGAGAATGCGTAGCGGCGCGCAACATCCTGCTTTATCATCGCTGCCGATACGGAGGGAAGTGCATGGGATATCATCGCGATGAGGTGTTCGTGGCGGGCGGCCAGCCTGCAGTCACATATGTCGAGCGAGAGGAGGTTCACGTCGAGCGAAGCTTTGCCCGCGCTGTCGCCACACCAAATCAGATCGTCTCCCTTTCTGGCCCCACCAAAACCGGAAAAACAGTGTTATGCCGCAGAATTCTGGGGCATAGGGAATATGTCTGGATTGACGGTGGTCAGGTCAAATCTACCACCGATTTTTGGGATAAGGTTGCTGCCGAGCTCAATATCCCGCTGGACAGTCAAACCGCTAACCTCGCTTCTACCACCGTTCAAGCACAGGGCGGCGTGCCACTCGTGGTCACTGCTAGCGGCTCTCAACTGTTTTCGTCAACGACGACGCAAAGAGAGCGCATCGACTCGATGAGGAGCGCGCTTAATGCACTCGTCCAAAATAAAGTGATGCTCGTTATTGATGATTTCCATTATCTTGGCGATGATGAGCGGCGAGATGTGATGCGAAACGTCAAAGGCGCGGTCTTCAATGGCCTTAAGGTTATCCTTCTTTCAGTATCTCACCGCGTTTTTGATGCAATTAAGGCAGAGTCTGAACTTACCGGTCGATTTACTGCCATCACCTTGCCTAGTTGGAACAAAGATGATCTCGGAAAAATCCCGCGACTGGGATTTAAAGAATTAAAGGTCGAGTATACCGAATCCCTGATAGATAAATTGTGCGATGAAGCGCAAGAAAGCCCATTTCTCATGCAGAAATTTTGCTGGGAGATGTGCTTTGACAACGGCATAGAAGCATCATCTATGTTTGCGAAAAATTCGATAGATCCTTCATATTCGATAGATGATATGCTTCGAAGAATATCTAATGACGCAGGCCTTCCCATCTATCAGAAGCTATCAGCGGGACCTCAAATTCGCAAAGTAAGGGCAAAAAGACCTTTAAAGGGCGGAGGAGCTGCTGATATCTATCAGGCGATTTTGCTGGCCTTGGCAGCAACTGGGCCAAAGGCACTCATCCCTTATGATGAACTGCGCCAGGAGTTGAACAACCTGCTGTCTGATCAAGTTCCCCAAAAACATGAGATAACATCTGCACTCAAACACTTGGCGACCCTTGCGCGCGAGTTTGGGACCGGCGCCGCGATTGATTGGAACGAAGACACGAGGGAGGTAAATTTGGTCGACCCTTACCTTAGGTTCTATCTGCGGTGGCAGGTACGGAAGGACATGCTTCCCGCTACGTAGATCAAGGTCGTTCTCTTCGGCTATGATGGCCAGCGCAGACTTTAATGTGCGAAATGCACGAGCTGGCCACGTATAGCGCGCAATCCAACTCGCGCCCATCACTGCATCCCGTCAGAATCGATCTCCACCTCCTTCAGCACCACCCTTCCCTCCGAGATGTAGCTCTTCCACATAGGCTACCCCTCGAACGTCGTATTTTCGGGAACGGCGTGAGACTGGCACAGCGGGCGGCAGGCCAGTTCCAGTGGAGATTTGGGTCTCTGGGTCACGGCACTAGGCCTCGCTACATCAGTGAAGTGCGCCGCTTGTTTTGTCAGCAAGTGTTTTTGACGGCGGCCTCTTTGCGCGTCCTGAGATCCCTCTAAAAGCCGGAATCGCGTCGGATAATCCCTCCGCCGCGATAATCTCAAGAATGGCGAAATTGTGCCATTTTCCCTGCATCACCGAGATATTTGATACCCCCACCGATACCCCACTTTCCACGGCTCGCCGCGACTCATGTTCCATTTTCGTTCTCGCTGCATTACGGTGAGCGAATGGACCTTATGCAAGCCTTGGCGGTCGTGGATTCGGTGGCTGATGCCGCATTGAAGCCCCAAGAGCGCGGCCAAGAACTCATCGACGCTCTAGCGTTCCTGCGAGATTGGGGCGTCGACCGATCAGACCTGGTGTGGTTCTGGAGATGCCTAGAGGGCGATCACGACGTTGGCAGGTGGCAGAGCGCCAATGCCTGCCGCGACCGGATCAAGTTCTTGGTGAACGAAAAGCGCAGGGAGAGGGAGGAGCGCCGGAACCCGAGCCATGGAGCTTGGTGATTACGCGGCACGGGAAATACCTATAGCCTTTCCGACAACCTGCGATATCCTCCCCGACAAGCTAGCGCCTTGAGAAAGCACTGGCCCAGATCAGGGCACCGGCCTGAGGTGGCCCATCTCCGGGTGGGTTGGAGGTGTCGTCCTAAGCGCGCCCACGGTGGCCCTGATCAAATTTCGGTATCCGGAACCAACGCGGCGGCTCGCCGTTTTCGCTCCGAGGCGCCTTCGAGCGCCGCGAGCGTTCCCAACAGGCTCCTTGGCATCGTCGGTTGGGAACGCTCGTATTTCATGTCTTTCAGCCCCAAGGAGTTTTGCAACGTGCCGCTTGCAAGGTTTCCCAAGCAGAGGATCTCCTATTTCTGGAAATTGTGGGATGAGTTTGCTGAACAGAGCAAAGCCATGATGAAGCCCGTCATGCTTCCTACGACGCCCATGAATCGCTTGTTCCTAGTGAATAAGGAATTTGCGGAGTATCTGCACCGCCGAGATTTTTTCAGCAGCGGGGCGACAGTCTCTAGCCAGGCAGTCTCAAGGTGCCTGACAGGAACGTGCGCACTTCCATCTAGTCAATGGCACAGACCCTAGTTAGTGAGCCGGGCGACGCCATGTTCTCCGATTCGTGGCCTTGTCTTGTGTATCCGGGTCTCCGACCCGATGCCCGGATACACAATTCGCTGCCGTCAGATACCCAGCAGCTCACGCAAGCGCCGCGCCATGAACTTGGCCGTCATCCCATATCCAAGCACCGGAGCAGGATGTCGGTTGTCGACGTAACGGCCCAGAGGCTGAGACACCTCATAGGACACAAACGGGCGGGTAAAGTCGATCAGCGGTAGATTATACTGCGAGGCCAGATCCCGGATCACCTGCACGTACTGCCCCTGAGTGGGATAGGCGGACAGGTTGCTCGGGAACGGGATGCCCAGAATGATATCGCTGTTCGGCTGCAGCGTCGTGATGATCGAAACCATGTTGGCCCTGAAGGTGGCCACAGGGACGCCGAGCGACCAATCGTTGATGCCCAGATTGATGAACACCGCCACCGGCCGCATGGCGTTCAGCACCGAGAGCGGCGAGCGATTGTTGGTCGTGGCGGCCCAATCGGTGCTGGCAGATCCGGCCTTGGCCATGTTGGCCAGCATCACCTTGGGCGCCGTCGAGTTGCGCAGGGTCATGCCCTGGACGCGCGGCGCGCCTGCGACCTTGGTGACGACCACCGGCTCGGTGCCCAGCGTCTTGGTCAGGGTGGTCAGCGTATAGTTGCTGGTGTTGCACGGCACAGTCGTCACCGAGCCGCTGCCGAACTGTACGCCCACCGAACTGCCTGCGGTACCGCCACACGACAGGATCAGATCGAGCGTGTCGTAAGCCTTGCCCGGCGTGAAGGTGAGCGGCCCCGTGGCACTGTCCAGCGCGACGGGATAGCCACCGATCGAATAGTCGCCACCGAAACCGATGCCGGCGCCGAGCGTGATACGCGGGTCATAGGCCGGGAGGTCCGAGACCGTGCTGGTGCTGATCTGGTTGCCGTACCAGCCGTTTTCGTCGATCGCCATGAAGGGCGAAAGCAGCCCCAGCGACAGAGGATGTAGAAATTGCCCGCCCGCAAGCGCGCTTCGAAATAGTCCATTAGCTGCTCGGCGCTGGGCCGCCGACCTAATCCCGGTGCCTGGCCACCCGGCAAGAAAATGGTCGATGCCTTCGGGCCGACGCCATCTGCCAGGCAGACGAGAGGCCGGCGTCGTAATAATCTACGAAAGCTTTTCAGCTATATCCGCCAATATGGCGATAAGCGCCTGGTGGTTCTCCTGGCCGACTATTTTTTCGATATGGATCTCGTGATCCGTTGCATGGCCATGCAATTCCTCAAGGCAAGATAAACCTTGGGGTGTCAGGGAAATGTGAAAGCTTCTTTTGTCATTCGGATCTCTTTCGCGTTCGACCAAGCCTGCTTTGGTTAATTCACGAAGTGATGCCGTCATCGTCGATTTGTCGCGACCGATCGCCTGACTGAGTTCGGTCTGGTTGATCTGGGGGTTGTCGTGGATGATCTTCAGCAGGGAATACCAGCCAGGCCAGATACGATGCTCGCCGACCCGGCGGGAGAATGCAGCAAACGATGCTTCCTGTGCACGGCGCAGTTGGTAACCCAACACGCCTTCAAGGTTTTTCGTCCAGGCAGGAGGCTGTGTCGGCATCACGAGGCGCGGCTTGGCTGACTGCGGTCGCTTCGCGCGTGTGTCACGATTACTCATGGATTTTGCCTAAAGAAAACAGATGATAATCAGCTTTGTGGCCAAATTTGTTACGCCTGAGACGAGGACCAGAGTGGCATCACCTTGATTGCCCTCCCCCTATCACCGCCTCTCGGGCGGAGCATCGGCTATCGGAATCTGGACGATTTTGCTAGCTGAAACATAGCTCAGATTTGAGTACGTCCTACACCATCAAGCTCGCAGTCTGCTTTTCCGACTATCAGTTGATGATCGTACGGGCCCGGGTGGTCGGCCGCCGGGCCCTTCCTCCTGATTACCCGCGCACCGCGCCTGGCGCTGTTTCCTGCAGCAGAAGCGATATCGCAGCCCCGGCCAGCAGCACACCGTCGACGCACAGAAGCGTCAGCTTGAGCCCGCCGGCTACTGCGATAGCGCCTCCGATAGCCGGCGCGACACCACCACCAAAAATCTCGCCCAGGCCAATGACCAGCCCCATCGCACCGGAAGCCAACGCCGGCGGCACGCATTCACCTGCGATCGGTCCAGCCAGCAAGGCATTGGCGCCGCAGCAGCAAAACGCAGCCATGAACAGCGCGGCAAAGATGGCAGGCGGAGCTTGAGCGTAGAGCACGAGCAGCGCAAGGGCAGCCGTTCCGACGACAAAAGCGATGAACAGAGCCGGGCGGCGACCGATACGGTCGGACAGGATGCCCAGCAGGATCTGGCCGACAAAACCGCCGAGGCCGAAGCCCGACATAACAAAGCCCATCACAACACCGCTGATATGCATCACATCGGTCAGGAAAACGGGTGCCATGACACCCAGGACGAATATGCCACTCATCGAGCAAAAGATGGCCGGGATCGCGACACGGATGTTGCGATAGCCAAAGATCTCGCCCCACCGCGTAGGTTCGGCGCTTTGCTTGGTGGTTGGCAGCGGATCACGCAACACCCGCCAGAGCACGAAGGCCAGAACGAGGCCCGGCACCGACACCAGCAAGAATACATCGCGCCAGGATGGCAGTACCGTGGCCAGTTGGGTCGCGATGATAGGCCCCAGCGCCAGTCCGCCCAGAGCAAAAGCGCCTTGAATGATGCCCAGGTTGATGCCCCTACGCCGAGCCGGAGACGCGTCGAGCGCGGCCGCATAGCTGGTCGGGCAATAGGCGCCCTCGGCGATGCCCATCATGAGGCGGGCGGCGAACAGCGTAGCGAAGCTGATGGCCAAGCCGCTGACGCCTGAGAGCAGGGAAAAAGCGATCACCGCCGGAATGATGATTTTGCGCCGCCCCACCCGGTCGGACAAGCGGCCCATGATGATGGCGAAAACACCCCATGATAGGCCGATGGCAGCGGCAAGATTGCCCAGATCCTGATAGTTAAGATGCAGGTCCTTCATGATCTGCGGCGCCAAGGGCGTGATCAACCAGCGATCAAGTCCAACCAGCCCAAACCCTGCGGCCAGTAGCCCGACAGCGCGTCTCTCGTAGCGAGGGTCTTCAATGTCGCTGGAAGGCGCTGACAGGCTGTGCATGATGAATCCCTATGTGACCGGACGGGTAGCGTGGTGGCCATCGAGAACAGCCACCACGCCATCATGCGCGAATGCCCGCTCGCCAGATTGCCCCGAACGGTCCAATCTCGGGGCTGAGGCGGTTCAGGCGGGATCGCCGGAGAATTGCTCGGATTCGCCGGTGGAATAGACTGTCACCACAGCGCGCCGGGGCTCAGCATTGAGCAGCAGGCGGGTGGCATCGGCGCGGCAGTAATGGCCCGCAGGATCAAACACGGCTTTTGCCGCGATGATTGCGTCAAGGTTTGCATCGGCATAGACGATGCCTTCCTGATCCTCGGGGAGATGCTCCGCGAGCGGCTTGCCGTCAGGGCCGAAGATCATGCTGCATCCGCCACCCGGCTTAGCGCCATCGGGATTGAGCAAAAGGACGCGCTCCTCAGTGTCGCAAATCTGATCGAAGATGTCCTGCCCTGTCACAGCCGTTGCATGCAGGACATAGCAGCCACCCTCGATGGCGTGGACCTGGCTGACAGCCAGATTGGCCTGCGCGGACAAACCGTATGCCTTGTCCTTGTACAGGGTGAAGGAGGGCCAGGATGCGACGTGGATTTGCTCGTCCTGGGCATAGAGCGCAAATTTGGAAAGCGGCTGCACATGCTCGGCGCAGCACAGCGCGCCGAGCCGACCCAGGCGGGTGTCAACCACCGTCAGATCCGATCCGTCGCCTTCACCATAGACGGTGCGCTCAACATGGGTGGGCTTGAGTTTGCGGCGGACGAACAGGATCTCGCCGGCATCGTCGATGGCGATTTGCGAGATGTACAGGCTGGAGCCCGCCTTCTCGTTGAAGCCCAACACGACATGCAGCTTAAGAGAAGCAGCTGCCTGACGGATGCGTGCGATCTCGGCGCCATCGACGCTCACTGAGCTCGCATAGAGGCGAGGGAGGAACTGCATCCCCCAAGCGGGCGCGCCCAACCATGCCCACCACGGATAGCCCGAAAGCCAGACCTCTGGAAACGCAAGGAGATCGGCGCCATTGGCGCTAGCCTGCGTCATCAGCTCGATCGTCTTGTCGACCGTAGCCCTCAGATCCAGGAAGACGGGAGCCGCCTGAACGGCAGCGAGTTTGACGTTTATCGTGTTCATGGAGGATCCCGATCTTGTTCAAAAATTCAACTATGCCTGTCTCATGCGGTCCGTACCCCGAGGGCTTATCGCTTGAGCGGCCAGACGGTGGGGTGACCATCCGGCGTAATCATGAAACACTCGATGTTCAGAATCTTCCCATCGACGATCTTGAAAATCTCATAGATGACAAAGCTGAATGGATGGTCCGCTTTGGGCCCGTTGTTGCTTTGCAAGCCGGGCTCAACATCCAGGCGGCTAATGCCCACCACGATGCCCCGCGCCGGATCAGTCAGGGGAAAGCGGCGTTCGCGCACATGCGGAATCCAGCCGAATTTGGTCACGCCAATGTCACAGCTGTCGGAAGTGATGACGCCGGGCTTGTTGGTGTTCGTGGTCAACGTGCCGTTTTCGGTGCGATTGCAGTCCGGGTGGAAGGGCACGATCTTGGGATTATGATCCTCGACGGACTGAAAATAGAGGTTGGCAATGCGGCGCAGTTCGCTGGAGGAAACGCGTTCCTCGGGAGGGAGCACATCCGACCACATCGGCTTGGGGATCTCAACGCCCGCAGGATTGTACAGCAGGTCCTTGGGGCCGGCGACCAACTCTTCCATCTCGCTGATCTTGCGACCGTCGAGCTTGAGCCGCAAGAAATACAGCGCCGTTCCGCCATCGCGACGGCGCACCATCCCCAGAAACACGGCCTGATGATCGATCGGGCTGACAAAAGTCGAGCGGCCGGTGATGATCGTGGCGTCGTGCCAGATCCCATCCTTCAGATCAGTCTTGTGGCCATTCTCATAGACCAGCGCGTCCTTGGTGAAGGCCAGCTTAGCCGCATCATGCGCTTCCAGCCCCAACAGGACATCATGGACCGTGTCGAGGAGGCAACTGCGATCACAGCCTGGAGCAGGTTGAGCAACAGCAGGACGGGCCGCAACCGGCGAAGCCAGCATCAAAACCGGCATGATCGCCGCCAACACGCTTTTCATCAGTCGTTCCTCGCAGGTCATGGGAAAAGGTGGCGGGCCGCCGCAACAGCAGCACTGGCCCGCCAAGTCAGGGCAACTTAGAACTTTCCGCGAATGCCGACCGTGAAGTAGCGGCCCATGATGTTATGGACCGACTGCGCGGCGGGATAGAGCACACCGGGGAAGTACGACGCAAAGAGCGGCGCCTGGCGATTGAAGAGATCAGTGACGTTGATGAAGGGCTGGAAACGGCCATCTGCAATGTCCACGCTGGCAGTCACATCCGTGTAGAACACGTTGGGGATGTGGTTCGAGGCGTCATCAATCACATAGGTCGACCGGGTCGAGCGCAGATAGCTGCCGATCCAGCGCTCCTGCACAAACAGGTTGAACTTGTTCACGCTGTAGTTGACCGAGAAATTGCCACGCCACTTGGGGTAGCCTGAGGCGTTGCCATCCACTGATGTGTTGGCAGTGCCCGCCAGCTCTTCCTCGGTAGCCAGCGCGCTGGACTTCAGCTTGATGTGCGGGACATAGCTGGTCAGCGCGCGGAAGGTCACCGTGCCTGCGCCCAATGCATGGCGATAGCTGCCCTCGAAATCATAGCCCTGCGTCATGAGCGAGGCGCTGTTGACGGGCGACAGATTCACGGCGGTTGGCGTCCGGCCATCAGCGGAATAGGTGATCAGCGCGCATTCCGGCGACGTGCCGTTGCTGGCAACGCAGTCGTTGTAGGTGGTCTGCGCGTCGTTGGTGGTGATCGCCTCCTTTAGCTTTAGGCGATACCAGTCGAGCGAAAGGCGCAGGCCAGGCACCTGATGTGGCGTGTAGGCAATGCCGACGCTGGTGGTGTCGCCCTTCTCAGGCTTGAGATTGCGATTGCCAACGGCCGTCTGCGTCACGTTGACGGAACCTGCCGTGGTGGTCAGCGCATTGGCGCTTACCGAGCCGGTAGCGAACAAGTTGTAAAGCGTGGGCGCGCGAATGTCGCGCGACTGTGTGGCGCGGACGCGCAGGTCGCTGGTCGGTTCGTAGACGAGGCCAGCCTTCCAGGTGACCACGCTGCCGCTCGTCGAATAATTGGTGAAGCGCGCCGCGCCGTTCAGCGACAGTGACTTGCCGAGCGCCCCTTCCTTGATGAGCGGAACCTCGGCTTCGCCAAAGACCTCCTTCACACTGTAAGCGCCGCGCGCAGTACCGATGTTGGTCCAGTCATAGGCGGTGGTGCCGGTCGGCACGTTCTGGATACCGGTGAACACGGCTTGAGTGGCAGGGTCGGAATTGCTGGTCTGGTTGAGCGACTGGTGGCGATATTCGCCGCCGACCGCCAGCGATACCGGGCCCGCCCACAGCGAGAAGGGCGTGCCCGAGATGCTGGCGACAGCATCATCCATCGTATTGATGATCTGATAGGTCGAAGTTCCGCGCACATAGGCCACCGCTGCTGCCGAAGGTGAGCCCTCACCAAACAGATTGATCGGCGTGCAGCCTGGATACAGGCCAGGGTTGGTCAGAGTGACGCGGCAAACGACGTTGCCGCTGCTGTCCTTGACCGCATCAAGCGCGGCATAGAGCTTACGGTTGTCGATCTCGTTGGCGTTGACCTTCAGGCTGTTGCGGCCGTGCTCATAGCTGACATTCCACTTGTAGGCGCCGAGTGAGCCCGACAGTCCAGTGGTGATGTTGTAATTGAGGTTCACAGCCTCGGAGGTACGCAGGCCCAGATCGCGATTGTAGCGCGACATGGCCACGGCGCGGCCGCCATTGACCCCAGCCAGTGTCGCCTGGTCGGCGGCCGACAGGTAAGCGTTGGTCGGCGAGATCATGAGGCCGCCGAAATTGAAGTCATAGCCGTACTGGCTGTCATTCTCGGCTCGGGCAAAGCTGCCCTGCACGAAGCCCTCGATCTCGGAAGAAAACTCATAGGAGATGCGGCTGAACACCTGGGTCGTGTCGATGCTCCCGGTCAGGCCCAGACCATCGAAATAGGCACCGTCGCCGCCAACCGATTCGCCCGTGTTGCCGATCGGCGTGCCGGTGTTGAAGGTGGCCAGTTGACCATTCTTGAACGTCTTGCCCAGAGCCGGGATCAGACCGCCAAACGAAGAGAAGTTGAAGTGGGCGTTGGCATAGGTCTTCAGTGGATCGGAAGCCGTGCCCGCGCCCACCAGCGTGTAGAGGCTGTTGCCATTGCGTCGAGCAGAGCGGTAGTTGATGGCGTCCTGATGATAATGTTCGGCGCTGAACAGGATATGGCCCTTGCCTTGCGCGAAGTCCTTGCCTGCAGCCATGCCGATCTTCCAGCTGGGTGCATCGCCATAGGTCGAAATGCCGCTACTGGCCTGATACTTCACGCCCTTGAACTTACGATCGAGCACATAGTTGACCACGCCGCTGACCGCGTCTGAGCCGTAGGTGGCCGAGGCACCCGCCGTCACGATATCGACGCGCTTGACCAACATCTGGGGCAGCGTGTTGACGTCGACGCCGCCGGCCGAGCTGGTCTGGACGGCGCGCTGGCCATCGAACAGGATCAGCGCGCGAGCAGTACCAATGCCGCGCAGGTTCAGATAGTTGCCATTGGCGGGCGAGTCAGCATTAGTCTGGAAATAGCTGGTCGAGCTCGACGAGTTGGACAGCTGCGGCAGCTGGTTGATCGCATCGGCGAGACTGCCTGGCGAAGCCTTGAGCAACTGCTCGGTTGTCACGGCCGTAACAGGTGTCGGCGCCTTGATGCCATCGCTGACAAGGCGCGTACCGGTCACGACGATGTCGCCAACCGGAGCAGCTCCTTTTTGATCGGTCGGAGTAGCATCCTGCGCCATGCCAGTTGTCGGCAGTGCCAGCGCGGTGCTTGCCAACAATGCAACGATAAACCCCTGCTTCATAAGTACCCCTCAATAATTGAATGACCCTGGACCCACTCGCGTTTCGTTCCCGGCGAGCTGGCGCGATGCGCCGCTGCCGCCAGCCTCCCGGGCTGACGCACGCGATGTTTGGTGGAATCGAGGCTAGAGGTGATCGTGGGGCGTTGATGTTCGCAAACGGCACGAACTTTGGTCTTATCCGGCACAGCCGTGATTTATGGGCTAAGTGATTCGCTCATTTTGGGACACAAAATTACCCATCGACTATGTCACTAGGGTGTTTGACCACCTGTCATCTGCCCGAACTGCCCTATTTTTCTAAAATAGTAGCTCACAGATCCGTGTGCCGTTGCATGATGCCTGCTCCGCGCGTAATTTGCCGGCAGAGCCATCCGGACAACGAGGTGGCTGGGAGCAATCCCGAGATAAACGCACCGCAGGCGGATGACACAGACCGAAACCAGGCGGTCAGTGGGTGTGATGTAACTGGGTGCAAGCGGGGAGTATTCGCAATGGCTTTGGGCGCAGGCACTTTTACAAATGAATCGTCCTGCTTCTCGCATTGGCGCGATGCCGTATGCGACGCAGTTGTTGATCTGGACTGTGCGCGCCCGAAATCTGGCGCTTTTCACGGTAAGATCCTGTCTCAGCCCATGCGCGATCTGCGCATGATCAAGATCGCTGCCACACCGCACCAGGTGACGCGCGATCGCCACCGCGCATCCAGGGCTGTCGAAGAGTTCGTTCTTCTCAGTCAGATCGTCTCGGGCAGTTCGGTCTTGGTGCAGGATGGACGAGAGGCCCATTTGCAGCCCGGCGACTTCGCCATCTACGACACCACCACGCCCTATCAAATGGTCCTGGACAAGCCTTTTGAAATGAATGTGATGCGCATCGAGCGGGATCATTTCGCCCGGCAGGTCGGTGCCATCAACGAGCTCACTGCTCTGGCCGTATCGGGTAAGAGCGGGACGGGCCGTATTGCCTCGCTGTTGATCGAGGAAACGATTTCGCAGCTCCCGACCATCGGGGACGGTGGCGTGCGTCAGGTCAGCGATACGATGCTCTCCTTAATCGCTGCCGCGCTGGCTGAAGCAGCAGGGGAGCGTCCGGCCGACCGGATGAGTGAGCCGCGCCACCTGCTCGTGCAGCGCGTCATCCGCCTGGTCGAGGATGAGTTGGGCAATGATGAGCTGAACTGTGACTATGTGGCGCGCCGTCTGGGCATCTCGGACCGGTACCTGCGGAAGATATTTTCAGAACGCGGCTCCAGCCTGTCGGAAACCATCTGGGAACGCCGCCTCATCGAGGCGCAGCGCCAGTTGGGGCAGCGCGTTGCGGTGCAGAAATCGGTGACGTCGATCGCCTACGAATGCGGCTTCAAGGATTCGGCACATTTCAGCCGTGCCTTCCGGTCGCGCTTCGGCATTAGCCCTCGTGATTTCAGAAACCAGCGCGCCGACAGCTAAGCCGTCGGCGCGCAATGGTGTCATGGCTGGACGAGGTAGCTTCCATCCAGCTGCTTTGCATCCGGGCAACCCGTAAGCGCCAATGTGTTGTCGATCTGTGCGCGCAATAGCGCCAAAACCTCATCTACACCCTGCGCCCCGCGTGCGCCCAAACCATAGAGCAAGGGCCGCCCGACCATCGCGCCCACTGCTCCGGCCGCCAGTGCCTTGACCACGTCGGAACCGTGCCGGATGCCACTATCCACCATCATGGGCAGTGAGCAGGCTTGTCGCATGGCGTGCAACTGGTCGATCGGAGCCGGAACATCTTCTAACTGTCGCCCGCCATGGTTGGAGATGATAATGCCATCGACGCCAAGCTTCGCGCAGTGCGTTGCATCGTCGGCGTCTAGGATCCCTTTCACAAGCAGCTTGCCCTTCCAGGTGTCTCGCAGCACCGACAAGGCATTCCAATCGAAACTGGCATCCATCTGCCGGCCCATCAGGGCCGCCTGCGCCTCGACATCGCCCGCCCCTGCCGCGAAATGGGCAAGCTGGGGAAATCCGCGCAGCACCTGGCGCAGCGCCCAAATTGGGTGCGTTGCCCCGTCCCACATGATGCCCGGCGTGTAGTGAAAGGGCACGCCAAACCCGGTGCGCTTGTCGCGGACACGCTCGCCATTCACGGCCACATCGACGGTCAGCACGAGAGTGGTACAGCCCGCCGCTGCAGCGCGGCGGACAAGATCCTCGGCCAACTTGCGCTGGACGACGTAGAGCTGGAACCACAGTTCGCCCGATGAGGCAGCAGCCACTTCCTCGACAGTGCTGGTGGCTGCGGTCGATAGGCAGAAAGGTATGCCCGCCTTCTGTGCCGCCTTGGCCAGGATAATGTCGCCCTGAGGCCGGACGACTCCAGTCAGGCCGATCGGTGCGACTGCCATGGGGCTGGACCATTCCCGGCCAAATGGGGCGACCCTCTGGTCACGCGTACTGACATCGACGAGACGGCGCGGGTTCAGCAGGCGCGAGGTATAGGCCTCCCGGTTCCGGGCCAGTCCGCGCTCCGAACCGGCACCGCCTTCGACATAGTCGCAGACCATCTTGGGCAGGTGGCGCTGGGCCACCTGCCGATAGTCATCGAGCGTGGGGAGCGGCTTGCTCATATCAATGGTGATCCAGCCAGACATCGAGAACCGCGCAGCGCTTCTCTTCGCGAACCACCTTCAGGGCTTCGGCGATGATCTGGTCGATATCCTCGGGGTTCGTGATCTGCTTACCCCAGGCATTGCCCGCCGCCTTGGCGATGCCGACATAGTCGGGCGCCGGGTCGAAGGAGGTGTCGAGCGTGTCGGCATGGGCTGCATAGCCATCGGGATGGACGGCGAGAGTCGAGAGCTTGGGCGACTTCCAACCGCGATTATTGAAGATGATCTGGAGGAAGGGTGCCTCATAGCGGCGTGCCATCCAGTGTACCGAGCTGGGCACGGTGAACATGAATGAACCATCGCCGGTCAGAGCCACGACCGTCGCCTCGGGCTTGGCCAGCTTAACCCCGATGGCTGCGCCACCGTTCCAACCCAGGGAGCCACCGCCGCTGGTGAATATCTGGGCGGGTTCCTGCAGATCGAGATGGTTGAAAACCGTGTGGTAATTCGAGATCGCCTCGTTGACGAAAACCATGGATTCGTCCTGCGCAGCGCGAAGGCGCGAGACGAAATATTCAGGGGTGATCTTGCCAGTGGGGACGGCCTCGAGCCGGCCAAGGGACTCGTCGCGGGCGGCATGGCGCGCACTATAATGCTGCGTCCTCTCGGCAACCAGAGCTGCGTCGATGGCCTTGCCATCCAGCCACTGGTTGAGTTGCGCAAGAGCGGTGGCAGCGTCCGCGCGGCAGACGGCCTGCGCATCGATGCGCCACAACGGCATCTGTTCCTTGAGCGGATCGATGTCGATGTGGAAGATCTGGGCACCCTGCGCAGGCTTCGAGATCGTGGGAATCCACGGCACATCGCTGTCGATCACCAGCACCACATCGGCAGCACCCAGATCCTCATTCTGATATGGCTGGTTCCACTGGTTGCCCAGGTAGAGGTCGTCACCATGCGGATAGTTCATCCAATTGGGGACCGATTCCAGCAGGCCGATGCCAAGGCGCTGGCACAGCTGGACCAGCGGCGCGACCGCTTGCGGATTGCGCCCCACAAAAGAGGTGACGATCAGCGGGCGCTTGGCCGTCAACAGCGCATTGCCAATCGCCTCAAGCGACGCCACGCCCAGCGCTGCAGGCTCAATGGCGCGCCAGCGTGCCGCCTCGTCGGGCGTGGGTGCGACCTCCTCTTCCATCACCTCACGGGCGCCCATCAGATAGGTCGGGCCCTTGGGGTCGGAGTTCGCGAATTGCAGCGCGCGGTGCACCAGTTCCTTGACGTTCTTGCCCGTGCGCAGCTCGTTGTCATAGCGCATGTAGCCGCGCACCAAGCCGCGCTGGTCATGGACATCCTGAATCCACTGGATGAATTCGTTTCGGCTACCCTTCAGTTCGCCATGCTGAGTGTATGGCGAGGCGCCCGCGAAAATCAGCATGGGCGCGCGGCCCTTGGCGGCATTGTGCACCGCGCCGGCAAGGGCCTGGGTTCCGCATTCGACATGGACGACCACCGCCTGAGCAATCCCGCTGGCCTGCCAGTATCCGTGAGCTGCGCTCATACCCACCATTTCATTGGGGCACGTCACAACCTCTGGGATCTTACGCCCAGCAGCTCGGGCCTCCGCGATGGCTTCGACCAAAGCGGGATGGTCGCTGCCCAGATTGGCGAAGATGTAGGAGATATCGTGCTCGATCAGGGCGTCGAGAAAAGCGCTCGAGGTCGTGTACATGGATCTATCCTCAAAAAATGGGAATGACGCTCAGGCAAAGCCTGAAATGATGGTCTGGAGTGTTCTGAGAAACTGTTGCTTGTCGTCGCCCGCCAGCGCGTCCAATGCCGCGTCGTGGGCCTGGGCGCAGGCACGCAGCTCGTCGAGATGACGAACGCCAGCAGCGGTCAGATAGACTTTCCGTCCGCGACCATCACCTGGGTCAGGCCTGCGCGTGACGAGGCCATGTTTCTGGAAGCCCTGAAGAATCGGGGTGATGGTGGCCTTGTCGCGCCCAACCTCCCGGCTCAGCTCGATCTGCGAAATGCCGGGGCGATCCGCGATGAATTGAAGGATGGCATAGTGCCCTGGTTTCAGACCCTTCTGGCCAGCTAGGCGGGCAAACGCCGAGAACGACATGTCCTGCGCCCGCGCCAACAGAAAGGCGATGTTCGCCGAGAATGCCTCGGCTTTTGGCACGGGGTCAAATCTCGTTGATGGGTCTATGTCCATTGTGTCGCTCTCTTCCCTCTCTCACCGGGATAGTTAGGCATCAAACTATTTTCAAGCGAAAATTGCTGAGCCGCCAGAACCCACAAAACCGGCAGGTGGATGAACTTTAGAAACGCAACTCACCTGACCACGGCCAGTAAGGTCAAACTTTGAGACGGAATTGGTCCGAATCATTCCCCATCAGTGAGATCCGCTGCCCCTGCCCTACCTGAACCACGTCTCGTCTCACTCGGCCCCAAGATGCCCTGAGGTCCTTGATTATAGTTTGATAACAAACTATCAAATGCCCATAGCTTGACCCGGGCGTGCGCCTGAAAGTGAAAGCGAGCCCGAGCATATGCCGGCAGCAGCAGACACTCGCAGCGGGATTGCTATCGCCATAGACGGAAGAGGATCATTCGATGAGCGACGCTAGGTCTTACAATTTCGAAGCGCAGTACATTGCCGGCACCTGGCGGGCGGGCACTGGCGAAACCACCGCAACAGACCTGAACCCTTATACCGGCGAGACCTTGCTGACCTTGAAGTCGGCATCAATCGCCGACGTGGATGCCGCATATCGCGCTGCGGAGGCTGCACAGGTTGCATGGGCCGAAACTTCACCGGCAGCGCGTGCCGACCTGTTCCGGCGGGTTGCGGACATCTTGCGAGCCCGGCGAGAGGAAATCGTCGAATGGTTGATCAAGGAGGCTGGTTCAGCCCGGCTCAAGGCCCAGATCGAATGGCAGGCCGTCCTCAATGGCGTTATTGAGGCCGCCTCGATCCCCTACCGTATGCATGGCCAAATCCTGCCGATCGATACACCTGATACCGAAAGCCGCGTCTATCGTCGTCCTATCGGTGTGGTCGGCGTCATCAGTCCTTGGAATTTCCCGTTCCATCTGTCGCATCGCTCGATCGCCCCGGCCCTGGCGACAGGCAATGCCGTCGTGGTGAAGCCGGCAGAAGATACCCCTGTGACGGGCGGCCTGCTGATCGCACGGATCTATGAGGAGGCTGGCCTGCCTGCCGGGCTGCTCAATGTGGTCACGGGCGATTCGCGGACGATCGGCGATAGCTTCTGCACGCATGACGCGCCGCGCTTCCTCTCCTTCACCGGCTCTACCGGTGTTGGACGCCGGATCGGGCGCCTGGCCATCGAAGCCCCGGTGATCAAGCGCACAGCGCTGGAGTTGGGCGGCAACAACCCGCTTGTCGTGCTAGCGGACGCCGATCTCGAGCAGGCCGCCCAGGCTGCGGCCTTTGGCCGTTTCCTGCATCAGGGACAAATCTGCATGAGCACGAATCGAATCATCGTCGATGCCAGTGTGTATGATGAGTTCCTCACTCTGTTCGTCGACTATGCCGGGCGCCTGCAGCATGGTGATCCTGCCGATGCTAACACGCTCGTCGGCCCTGCGCTCAATGCCAAGCAGTTGAAGGCGAATTTGGAGCACCTCGCCGATGCCAAATCGCGGCTTCGCCAGGTGCTGGGCGGCGATCCGGTGGGATCGGTCGTGCCGCCACACATCTTTGCCGATGTCGATAATGACGACCCGCTGGCCCAGACCGAGATGTTCGCGCCGATCGCCTTCGTGATCAAAGCGCGTGATGACGCCCACGCCCTGGAACTGGCCAATGGCACAGAGGCAGGACTGTCGAGCGCGGTCTTCTCACAGGACGAGGCCAGAGCGCTGCGTTTCGCACGCGGCATCGATGCCGGGATGACCCATATCAACGACATGACCGTCGCCGACGTACCCTTCAACCCGTTCGGCGGTGAGAAGAACAGCGGCCTTGGTCGCTTTGGTGGAAGCTGGATCGTCGATGAGCTGACCACGACACATTGGATCACCGTCCGGCGCGGAAAAATCAGCTATATTCATTAATATCTGCACCTCTTGGCCGCCGCCTCAATCCTAGAGATCGAGGTGGCGGCCGGAGAAATCGCGACCTTTCCGACCAACCCGCACTGTTCCTCTTCAGACAGAAGATAGGTTCGCTACAAGCAATCGGCACTGTCTTCCCTTTGTCATGATCCGCTCTGCTTCGAGCCAAAGCGCTTCGGAGCACAATGGGGGGAACCATGAGAAAATCTTCAGCTTCAAAATATTCGGTATTTTGGGTTCTGTGCGCCCTGTCTGCCCAGGCGCATGCGCAGGATGCGGTGACCGGCGCGACGCCCAAGGCGCAGGATGCAGTCGGCGAGATCGTGGTGACCGCGCAGCATCGCACGGAAAACATCCAGAAGGTTCCGATCGCCATAACCGCCTTCAGCGGCGAGGCCCTGCAGCAGCATGGTCTGGGCAAGATCAGCGAAGTGGCTGCTTTCACCCCGAACGTGGAAATCAAGACCAGCGCCGCCTTCGCCGGCTCCTCACAGATTTTGGCCGCCTCCATCCGAGGTATCGGCCAGAACGATTTCTCATTCAATCTGGAGCCGGGCGTCGGTGTCTACATCGATGGCGTCTATTTCGCCCGCTCACTCGGCGCAGTGGTCGATCTGCTCGATCTCCAGCAGATGGAAGTGCTCAAGGGGCCGCAAGGCACTCTGTTTGGGCGCAATACGATCGGCGGCGCCCTCAACATCACCACGCGCCAGCCCGACAAGCAATTCCGCTATGCTTTTGACGCCACCATCGGCAGCTTCAGCCGCACCGATGTGCGCGGCTCGGTGGATATTCCGCTGATCGAGGACAAGCTCCTCTCGCAGGTCTCTTTCTCGGTCAAGAAGCGCGACGGCTATCAGAAGCAGATCGCTTATGCCGGGGCGGCAGGCACGGTCAACGATCTGGGCAACTATGTGACCGCCGGCAACCAGAGCGGCGGGAGCACGCGCGGCGATGAAAATCAGGTCAACATTCGCGGCAAGCTCAAGTGGATCGCCTCTCCGTCCGTCAATGTGCTGATCGAGGGCGACTACACCAACGTCAACCAGGCCGCGCGACCCATCACCCTTATCAAGACCTTTGCGGGTGCAGCCGACAACACGCTGTTTTCGGCTTATAACGGCTGCCTCGCCGGGGCGGCGCCTGCTTTCCTGTGCAGCAAGCGCGCCACGGTCGGGACCAGCTTCTATGGGGCTACGAACCGTCTGTATATCAGCGACGCCTTTGTCACCGGCAACATCGACACGACCTATGCGCGTGGCAGCAATTACGACAAGCTGAAGACCTGGGGCGGATCGGTCACGGTAGACTGGACCATCTCGTCTGACGCCGCAATCAAGTCGATCTCGGCTTATCGGGAACTGCACTCATCCTTCGGCAGCGAAAATGCCGGGGCGCCCTTTGGCGCCGCTGACGCCTCCTTCTCGATGAACCAGGCGCAGCTTTCCCAGGAGCTGCAGCTCATCAGCTCCGCCTTCGACAACCGCCTCAAAAGCGTGGCCGGTCTCTATTATTTCAACGAGACGGGCAACCAGACCGAAACGCCGGTGCTCGGCGAAGGGTTGATCCAGATCTACGGCCAGAACTTCCTGCGCAACGACGCATATGCCGCCTTCGCGCATGAACATTTCGATGTGACCGAGAAGCTGGGCATCACCTTTGGCGCCCGGTACACAAACGAGCGCAAACGCTTCGAGGGCGAGCAAAAGGACCTCAATTCCTTCTTCCTGCGCTCGCGCGGGTATGATCCGAACCTGCCGTTGCCCGCCGCCGCCCGCGCGCTTTTGCCCGACCCCAACGACCCTACCCGGGTTTATCCCGTGGGCGTGCAGCATCAGAGCTTCTCCAACGCCTCGATCAAGGCTGGGCTGGAGTATAAGTTCACCCCGGCAGTGATGTCCTATTACTCCTTCTCGCAGGGGTTCAAGTCGGGTGGCTGGACTGCGCGCCTGACCGACGTCATCAGCCCGCCGAACGACATCTCGCAGCTCACCTTCAAGCCGGAGAAGGCAGCAACCCACGAGATCGGTCTGAAAAGCACGCTTTTCGATCGTAAGCTGCGCCTGAACCTGGCCGCGTTCTCGACGGACTATACAAACATCCAGGTGACCGAGTTCGTCGGCATCTCGCCGGTCATCAAAAACGCCGGTAAAGCGCTCATCCGTGGTATCGAGGCTGAAGCGCAGGGTCGCCTGGGCGAACTGTCGCTCAACGCCAGCCTTGGGTACATGGATGCCCATTACACTTACCTGGCACCCGGAGTGACCTATTCGGTCAAAAATGCGCTGGTCAACACGCCGAATTGGTCAGCAACCATGAGTGGGTCATGGCGCCATGAAGTGGCAGCAGGGCGGACAGTGTCAGCCAATCTCGATTACACCTACAAGAGCAACAGCCACCCCGATGCAGAAAATTCCGTCTATCTTCAGTCCGGCAACGTCGGCCTGCTGAATGGCTCGGTGTCCTATGCCACCAAGGCTGATCGTGTCGCGCTCACCTTCGGCGTCCAGAACATCACCGACAAGCGCTATGTGACCGGCGGCTTCGATCAATCGGGTGCAGGCGGGATCGGCTTCGTATCTGCAACCTACAGCGCCCCCCGCCAATGGTATTTGGCGCTGCGCATAAAGGGCTAATCCCCGCACCGTAGGCCCTTTTCGGAAGACCACTTCGACGCCTGGCCGTGTTGCTCTATCCACTGGGATGAAGCAACACGGCCTCGTTCGTTCACCAAGGAACACAAAAGCATCCTTGGGATGGCCGCAGCGCTGCGCAGCTCCCAGCTAGTGACGATGAGCCTGCCGACAGCTACATGCAGCGCACCGATTAGAGGCATCGATTGCTGGCAGTTCGGAGAAACCCTTTGAAAAATATCGAAACTGTTACCGTCGTTGGCGCCGGTGCTATGGGCTGCTACTTTAGCGGCCGTCTGGCCGAGAATGGATTTCGTGTGCAGATCGTCGATGTCGATCAGGCACGTCTTGAAGCGATGCGCCTTGAGGGCATCACCTTGCATGACGATTTAGGCACACGCGCCGTCGCCATATCAGGGGGGCTTGCCACCGAGGTGGCAGGCGAGGTCGATGTGCTGATCGTATTTACCAAAGGGCAGTACACGGCCGCCGCAGTCCAATCCGTCCGCCACCTGATCAGCCCAAATACCATTGTACTCACACTCCAGAATGGGTTGGGCAATGCTGAAACGATTGCTGCTGTGCAGACGCCCGCGCACGTCCTGATCGGCGTAACAGATGTACCAGCAGATCTGGAAGGCCCCACCACGGTGAGCTCCCACGGCAAAGGGCATATCTGGCTTGGGCAGTACGAAACCAGCGACAATGACGACGTTGCGCGCGTGGCTGCCTGCCTCCAGGCTGGCGGATTCGACGCTGTGGTCGACAACAACGTGCGCGTGCCGATCTGGGAAAAGGTGGCATTCAATGCAGCGCTTAATGCCCTGTGCACCGTCACCATGGTGCCGGTCGGCGGATTGGCGGGAGAAGTCGGGCTGCGCCTGATCGCGCGGGTGACCGATGAAGTTGCGGCGGTCGCCAAAGCGCTTGACGTGCCGGTGGATCTGCCCCGCATCCTGGCGAAAATCGACTTCGCGCTTAACAATCATCAGGGCCACAAGCCCTCAATGCTACAGGACCGTCTGGCCAACCGGCGCACGGAGATCGATTTTATCAACGGCGCGGTGTCCCGCCTGGGTCGGGACGCAGGTATCCCGACTCCGACCAATGATGTTCTGGTCGATCTAATTAGAGTGATTGAAGGCTGATTTCTTGCGCCTTGATCTGCCGGAAGCCTACCATCGAACCTGCTTTCCCCTTGGAAGGGCACGACGGCTCCATGCCGCCGGACAATGCTCAGAGGTGACGGAGCCACGGCACCCCGGTGGCTGGCTTGCCAGTAGCTGTTTCAATCCTGACCAATCGACCTTACCGGATCTGAAAATGCTTGCTCCGCACTCCATTCGTCGTGGTTGAAGTGGGACACCAATTTTCCGGGTTGATAGTTGGACATCAAACCTATATTTCGATGAGAGACGCCACAAGGCGCAGGCAGAGGATCGCGATATTTTGGCGCAGAAAAACCATCGGGCACATGAAGCCCCCCACTCCCCAGGGCTAAGCGAAGGTCTTGTCGTGAGCCAACCTCTGAGCATTGGTGAGGTTATCGATGGTGGCCCCTGGAGTTTTCTCCAGCGCTTCGTGGTGCTGCTAGCGGCCCTTTCCATTGTCCTCGATGGGTTTGACGGCCAACTAATTGGCTTTGCCATTCCAGTTCTCATAAAGGAATGGGGTGTCACCAAAGCTGATTTTGCACCGGTCGTGGCCATGGGGTTGGTCGGCATGGCAGTCGGCAGCGGAATCGCTGGCTTTATCGCTGACCGCTATGGTCGTCGAATCGCCATCCTAGGGTCGGTGATCTGCTTCGGCATTGCAACGCTCGCGATCGGCCTGTCGCCCAACATCTGGACGATCGCTATCCTGCGGTTCTGCGCGGGCCTTGGTATTGGAGGCGCACTGCCCGCCTCGACGACGCTGGCTGGCGAATTTACCCCGCAGCGCTATCGCACCATGGCGATCACCGGCACGATCGTCTGCGTACCTCTCGGCGGCACGCTTGCCGGCCTGTTCGCATCGCAGATCTTGCCCGCATTCGGTTGGCGCATGCTGTTTTACGCGGGAGGCGCCATTCCCCTGGTGCTATCGCTCATATTGGTCGCCGCACTGCCAGAATCGCCGCGCTGGCTAGCGCGCAAGCAACCCAAGTGGCCCACGCTGGTCGCCCTGCTCCACCGTATGGGCCGTGACGTCTCTGAACATGCGACATTCGCGCAAGCTCCCGATGAGGTCGTGAAAACCGGGCGCGGTGTCAAAGCGCTCTTCACGGACGGCCGGGCGTTGAGCACGATCGCCTTGTGGGCTGGATTTTTCCTCACCCTGCTCGCGGTCTATCTCGCCTTCAGCTGGCTTCCTACCATGCTGACCAGCGAAGGACTGAGCGTGGTCGTCGCCGGGCGCGGCCTCACCGCTTACAATCTTGGCGGGGTGTTTGGCGCACTGGCCTGTGCGGTTGCAATCAATCGCTTCGGTTCGCGCTGGCCGCTCGCCTTCTGCTGCGCAGGAGCAGCAATCAGCGCCTTCTATCTACGCGGCCTCAACATCGCCGGAGATACCAGCCTATTCGTGATTGGACTTGGTGTGCACGGCCTGTTCGTGAATGCGGTTCAGTCCACCATGTATGCGGTCGCCGGCAACATGTATCCCACAGACGTGCGTGCATCCGGCACAGCTGCCGGACTGGTGGTTGGGCGGCTCGGCGCCATTCTCAGTGCATTTGCCGGGGCGATCGTGATCGCAAGAGGAGGTGCGGATGGCTACCTCGGGCTGCTGGCATTCGCGATGACTGGTGCAATGGTCGCCATCCTTTTGCTCAAGAACCATATCCCGCGCGCGACAACTACCACACGCCGGTGAGATCGAGCTGATGCAGGCCTCGTCGGACCGGGTGTGTCCGACGGGACCAGACAATGCGGCGTAGCCGCCATTCATCTGAAATCGGGGGATGAACAATGAAGCGATTGGCATTGCGCCGGGGCACCAGCCTCGGTGCCGGGATTTTTGCGCTCATCGCCGGGTCAACTGGAGCGGCTGCCCAAACCGCGAACGAAGCCACAGTCGAAAGCAAGCCAGCCAAGATAGCGAAATCGAAGCACGCGCCTGGTGCTGCCGAGGCCGTCATTGCCCCACCGCTTAATCTGCCACATCCGGTGCACGCGCCGACCAGCGTTCTCCCGTCTACGCTCGCCTTCCAGCCGCTGCCCTATGACGAGACCTACACCCAGTACGCCGACCCTACCATGCGCACGACCACCTGGGCCAAACTCAAGCACATCCCGCTGTGGACCGATGGTTTTCTCACCGTTGGAGGTGACGCGCGCCTGCGCACCGAGACACGCGACCACCTCAACTTCGGGCGCGGGGCTGAAGATCGTGGCCTGGATATCCAATACCGAGTACGGCTCTGGGCCGATCTCCACTGGACCGATTATCTGAGAACCTTCACCGAGATCGAAGCGACCGACACGCATGGGGCCAACGTCACGCCCAATGCCGTCGATGCGAACACCGCAGAATTGCATCAGGCTTTCGCTGAAATCAGTCTGCCCACCGATGGATCTGGCGGTCGCTTCATCGCTCGCGCGGGGCGTCAGGAAATTTCTTTCGGCAAGGCACGCCTGTTCGATGCACGTAACGCTCCAAACACGCGCCGCTCCTTCGACGCCGCCCGCACTCAGTGGCAAAATGGCCAATGGCGTGTAGGTTTACTGGGCGGGTTGGCCGTGCAGGACAAGCTGGGCTCGTTCAACGACAGCACCAATTACGACTTTTCATTCATTGCCGCTCATGCGGCGCGCAAACTCAACCCACTGCTCAAAAATGCCGAGTTGGAGATCCTTTATATCCACTCAGACCGAAAAGGTGCGGCTGTGCCCTTGTTCGACGCCCGCCGCGACACATTGTCAGCGCGGTTAGCAGGCCGGCAAGGCAAACTGGATTATGATATAGAGCTTATCGGCCAACATGGCGAGACGGCTGCGGGGCAGACCATCAAGGCATGGCTCTACGGTATGGACACCGCCTATCAGCTCCCGGGCGCCTGGAAGCCCAGAGTCGGTTTTCGAACAGACATCGGATCAGGAGATCGCCATCCGGGTAACGGCACCTCGGGCACGTACGACTTCCTCTGGTCGAGAGGTCAAACCTTCACAGCAGAGTTCGGCTACTCGAACCTGATCCAAGCAGGCCCTTCTTTTGGCATGAAGCCATCCAAAAAGCTGACCATGGAAGTGACGGCATCTGGGCTTTGGCGGGCCACCAATCAGGATAACCTCTACGCCATGACTGGCGCGATCCTGCGGAGAGCCAACGAAAGCTCGGCGCATTATGTGGGCCTGCGCAACACGGCCCGACTGGATTATCAGTGCAACCGGTATGTGGTTACCGGCCTGTACATCAATCGAGTTCAGGCGGGTAGGTTTTTGCACGAGACTGGAGATGGGAAAAATCTCCTTTACACATCGGTCTATATTTCATCACGCTTTTGATCGCTGGCATCACACCTTTTTGCAATAAAAACGACAATTAAGGCATGTGACTTTATATAAATGTCGCGAATTATCCTTTCGCAATGGCCACATTAAAAATGAGCATACTTCACTTTTGTTATAATTAAGATCAATCTTATTTCCTCTTGTCTCTCTCGAGTGAATCCGAATAGATCTTTTCAGGAACGTGATCATGTCGTCTATGCTTGACCGGAGCGTCGGAAGCTGCCTTTCCGGTTTCCACGACACAAGCGCCGTTCCGGATCCCTACGACCATCCCACCGTCGCTCGGCTACACCCTCCGCCCCGAACATCCTCTCCCAGCAAGAGCCCTTCCAGTAGCTTCTCAAAAATGGATTTATACCCCACCCTCAAATACAATGAGAGCACTCTCAGTAGATGAGACATCCTACAATATAACCGGCAGGAACCCGTCAAAAAATCATCGTAATGAGCCAAATGTATAACACTGTTTTTTGAGCTTTATTTCTCAACTACTCAGGGAGCCATTTCGTATAAAGCATTGCATTTACAATGCTTTTGCAATGCCTCACTTTGAAAATCGCGTGAGGCAGCCATTTCCCATCCAGATCGCGAACGACCCAAGGGGCAAGGATGCCCATCCGTCACATCCGCGATTGGCCCCTCTATCACTTGATCTCAATGATGGTCGGGAATGACCAGATTATGGTCATCGGAATCTGCCACAAAAACAGCCAACAGACGCGCAGGCTCGGTATCGCTGGCATTTTCGCTGACGCCGTGATGGGCGCCCGGGTTCTCGAACCAGCTTTCGCCCGCCTTGAACACGCGTGGCGGCGCATCATCCACCGAACTGCGGATCTCGCCCGAAATCACATAGGCAAATATGAAGGCCGAGGGCGCATGGCGATGCGCAGGCGATGCGCCGCGCGGCGGATAGGTGACCTCCACCGCGATCAGCGATTTGCCCGGCACATTGGGCAGCGCCTGCATGAAGGCGATTTTCTTGCTTTCCTCGGGCCGCTCGGGAGCGGCCTGCGCAGGCACGGTGGAAGCCAGGAACAACAGGGCGGCGGCAATGCGTTTCATCATTCGTCCTTTCAGTCGGCGGCAATAGGTCCGGTGGGCGCAGGCGGGCGGCGGGCAAGCCAGACGAAGGCGATCAGCCCCAGCGAGATCCATCCGCAGGCCCAGAAAATGTCTGTGGCAGAGAGCAGATAGGCCTGCCCGACCAGCTGGCGCGCGATCGCCCCCTGCGCCTGATGCTCGCTCAGGCCTTGCCCGGCCAGATGGGTGACCGCTCCAGGAAATGGGCCCTGAAATGGCGAGCTGGCTTCGGCAAGGCGCGTCTGATGGAGGGCCTCGCGCCGGTCCCAGATGGTCGTGACGATGGAGGCGGCAAAGCTGCCCCCGGTGATGCGCGCAAAGTTCGAAATACCGGTGGCCGAGGGAGTCCGCTCGGGCGGGATGCCGCCCAGCGAGATCGTCAGCATGGCGAGGAAGAAGGTGCTCATCGCCACGCCCTGCACCAGCAAGGGCAGGGTGAAGTGCCAGTAATCGGCATAGGTGGTGTAGCCCGCCCGCATGAAATAGCTGAGCGCAAAGGCGGCAAAGGCCAGAGTGCCCAGCCAGCGCGCATCCACCCGCGCCGACAGCGGCGCGATCAAGGGCGTACACAGCACAGCGACAAGCCCGCTGGGCGCGGACACCAGCCCCGCCCAGGTCGCGGTATAACCCAGTTGCATCTGAAGCCACAAAGGCAGCAGCAGCGTGTTGCCGAAGAACAGCGCATAGCCCAGGCAGAAGGCCGCCGTGCCCAGCGCGAAATTGCGATCTCCCAACAGGCGCAGATCCACCGCCGGGCGGGCCTCGGTCAGCTCCCACATCAGCCAGCAGACGAAACCCAGCGCCGAGAGCAGCGCAGTCACCAGAATGAAGCTGGAGTTGAACCAGTCGGCATTCTTGCCCAGATCCAGCACCATCTGCAGCGTGCCCACCCAGAAGGCCAGCAGCAGCAGGCCCACCACATCGATGGGCAGGCGATGGGTGGCCGTCTCGCGCCGCCGCAACAAGGCCCAGCTGACCAGCCCCGCGACCAGCCCCACCGGCACGTTGATCAGGAAAATCCAGCCCCAGTGGTAATTGTCGCTGATATAGCCGCCAAGGATCGGCCCCGCCACGGGCCCCACCAGCGTCGTCATCGACCAGATGCCAAGCGCCGTGGCGCGCTTGCTTTCGGGAAAGATCGAGATCAGCAGCGCCTGGCTGCCGGGGATCATGGGGCCGGACACAGCCCCCTGCAGCAGACGGAACAGGATCAGCGAGGGCAGGCTCCACGCCACACCGCACAGCAGCGAGGCCGCGGTGAACAGCAGCACCGACACCACAAAGGTCCGCACGACACCAAACCGCCCCATAAACCAGCCCGTCAGCGGCACGGTCACGCCGTTGGCCACGGCAAAGGCGGTGATGACCCATGTGGAGTTGTCGGCGCTCACCCCCAGATTGCCGGCGATGGTGGTCAGCGAGACATTCGCGATGGTCGTGTCGAGCACCTGCATGAAGGTGCCCAGCGCCAGCGCCAACGCGGCGATCCCCAGCCGGGGCCCCGTCAGCGGCGCGGTGTCCATCACCGGTTCCCCCGGTTGTCGGCCAGAATGCGGGCGATCAGGCGGTCGGCCTGCACCGCGCCGTCCTCGCTCTGCTGACTGCCGGGGATGGTGGCCGCCATGCGCGCCACAGGCGGCCCGGCATGATCATGCGTGTCGACGGTCACCTTCACCGACAGGCCGATCTGCAAGGGATGGCGCCGCAACTCGGCCGGATCGAGCCCGATGCGCACGGGCAGACGCTGGACGATCTTGATCCAGTTGCCGCTGGCATTTTGCGGCGGCAACAGCGCAAAGGCATTGCCGCTGCCCGCCCCCAGCCCCAACACATGGCCGTGATAGGTTACCTTGTCGCCATAGACATCGGTTTCCACGGTGGCGGGCTGGCCGGCGCGGATATCGGCGAGCTGGGTTTCACGATAATTGGCATCGATCCACACCCGGTCGAGCGGCACCACGGCCATCAGCAGAGCGCCGGGTGCCACCTGCTGGCCCAGTTGCACGCCGCGCTGGGCAATGATGCCGTCCACCGGCGCGATCAGTTGCATATGGCTGCGCGTGATAACGGCATGGCGCAGCGCGGCCTGCGCGGCCTGCACATCGGGATTGTTGCTCACCGTCGTCCCCGCCACCGAGGCCAGAGCCTGCGTATGGCGGCTGACCGCCAGCTCCAGCGCGGCCTGAGCGATGCGGAGATTGTCGGCGGCATGGGCCGCCTCCTCGCCCGAGACCGCTCCGTCGCGCACCGCAGACTTGCGGCGGGCGAGATCGTCGCGTGCCTTGGCCAGTTCAGCGCGGGCATGGGTGATTTCGGCATCGGCGGCGTCGGCCTGCGCAAAGCCCGATCGCACCGAGCGCACACTTTGTGCCAGATGCGCCGCCGCGCCGGCCACAGCGACATCGGCCGTCGCCGGGTCCAGCTCGACCAGCGGTGCGCCGCGCTTCACGGCCTCGGTGTTGTCGGCATGAATGGCGATGACGGTGCCGGCTTCGCGCGGGGTGATCGCCACCACATCGCCCGCCACATAGGCATCGTCGGTCCATTCCGAAGCGCCCGTGAAGAGATAGTCATAACCGGCATAGGCGGCCCCGCCGGCCAGCACCACCGCCGCTATGGCCAGAAAGCCGCGCTTGCGCGCAACCGATGGCGCCTGCTGTTCCACGTCCATGGCCTATCTCCGCAAGGCGAGCGGGGGGGCCGCATCGCCGGATGGTGAGGGAAATCCGCCGCCCAGTGCGACGATCAGTTGAATCCGCGCCAGCGCGCCATCGACACGAAGATCAGCCAGCCTTTGCGCGGCAACCAGCTCGCGGTCCTGCGCGTCGAGAATGTCGAGCCGCGCGCTCAGGCCCGCGCGCACGCGGGCCTCGTCCAGCCGGACCGTATCGGCCAGACCCTGTTCGATCACCTGCTGCTGGGCGGTGGCGCGCTGGTTGGTCTCGATGGCGCTCAGCGCATCGGCGGCCTCGCGCACGGCGCCCAGCACCGCCGCATTGTACTGGGCGATGGCCACATCCTGCCCGGCCACCGCCGCACGGTAACTGGCGCGCAACCGCCCCCCCTCGAAGATCGGCAGGTGCAGTGCGGGGCCCGCCCCCATGGTTGTGGCGCCGCCCGTAAACAGCGAGGACAGGCCGATCGCCGAGACACCGGCAAAAGCCTTGAGATCGATGTCGGGATAGAAACCCGCGCGCTCGACCCGCAGGCCCGCCTCCGCCGAGGCCATGCGGGCCTGCGCGGCCAGCACATCGGGGCGGCGGGCGAGCAGATCGGCGGGCAGATGGTCGGGCACGGGGGTGGCGTTTTCCACCGCGACCACCGGGGTGAGAATATCCGCATAGGCACCAGCCCCTTGCCCGGCCAGCGCGGCCAGGGCATGGACCATCATCGCCCGCTCGCCATCGGCGCGGACCCGTGCCTGCCGCGCCTCGGCCAGCAGGGTTTCGGCGGCGCGCAGGTCGAAATCGCTGCCAAGCGCATTGCGGCGACGGCTGCGCGCAAGGCGCGCCTGATCCTCGCGCGAGGCCACAAACCGGTCCGCGATGGACGCCTGCAGGCCCGCGCGCCGCAGGTTCAGATAGGCCTGCGCCACCGCGCCCGACAGCACGATACGCGCGGCGGCAAGGTCAAAACCCGCGCCATTCGCCTGCGCCCTTGCGGCATCGACCAGCGCCTTTTGCCGCCCCGCCACGTCAAGCGACCAGGACAGGCCTGCCTGCACCGTCCCCACCCAGCGCGCCGTGCCCGCATAGGGCGGTGGAATGATGTATTTGCCGCTCAGCCGCTCGCCGGTTTCCTGCGCGTCGATACCGATCCGGGGCTCCAGCCCGGCATGGGCGATGCCGATGACCTGCTGCGCCTGACGCAGCCTCGCCGCGGCCAGATCCAGCCCCGGATTGCCCGCCAGGGCATCGTTCATGATCCGGTCGAGCTGGGGATCGCCCAGCGCCTGCCACCATTGCTGGTTGATCGCCAGCGCTGGCGCGTCCGGCGGCAAGAGCGCCTCAGCCGCCAAAGGGTGCAGCAAAGGCCGGTCACGGGGCACCGCAACGCAGCCCGCCAGCCCCCAGACAAGCGCCGTGACCGCCAAACCGCCGCTGATCCTGCAAGCCTTGTCCATGATCGGCATCCCATCGCAAAGGGCGGCGGGAGGATGCCTGCCGCATCCCCTCGCCGCCCCGCACAATGAGCGGAGATCGCCAGCACGGCTTGCAGCATAACGCTGTCAAGCGAAGGCAGGCGATGCGCCGATCGTTCAAAAGCTCACAGCGTGTCGATCACGCCGCCATCGACACGCAGCGATGCGCCCGTGGTGGCCGAGGCCAGCGGCGAGGCGATATAGACCACCATGGCGGCGACCTCATCCACGCTGGCCGCGCGCCCGATGATCGAGCTGCCGCGATGCGCCTTCACGAAATCAGCCGCCACCGCTTCCAGCGCCTGTCCGGTCGCGGCCTGCTGTTCCCTGAGCATGCCCGCCACACCTTCGGACAGTGTTGGCCCCGGCAGCACGGAATTGACCGTGACGCCCGTGCCCGCCATCCGCTTGGCCAGACCGCGCGCCACGGCGACATCGGCGGTCTTGCTGACCCCGTAGTGGATCATCTCGACAGGGATGTTGAAGGCGGATTCCGAACCCAGAAACACCACCCTGCCCCAGCCCCTGGCCGCCATGCCCGGCAGATAGGCGCGCGAGAGGCGCACGCCCGACATGACATTGACCGCCCAGTGCCGGTCCCACACCGCGTCATCGGCCTCGAAAAAGTCGATGGGCTGGAAGATGCCGGCATTGTTGATGAGGATGTCGCAGGTCGGCACCGCCGCGATCAGCGCCGCCGCGCCCTCTGCGGTGCCCAGATCGGCAACCACCGCGCTGATCTGCGCGCCCGGCACCTCTGCCGCCAATCTCTTGCGTGCGATGTCCAACTTGTCGGCGCTGCGTCCATTGAGCACCACGCCGGAACCAGCCTGCGCGAGGCCTTTGGCAATGGCAAAGCCAATGCCTTCGGTGGACCCGGTGACAATCGCCGTCTTACCGGAAAGATCGATCTTCATCTGCTTATCCTTCGCTTGAATGGGTCATGACCGCGCGCCGGATGCGCCCTTCACAGCAGAAAGCATCAAGGCGTGCGGTGTAGGTTCAATCCTGACGGGTCGGGATCGGACATAGGTGATGCCGCAAGAGAAAGCCCATGACGCCCGCTCCAAACCCGGCAGAGAGAACCGGATCCCTGGCGATATGACGGACACTGTCTTGCACGACGCTGCGCTCCCCCCGTCCCGCAGCGTTTGGAGCCCATCCCGCTCCGGCTGCATCCGCCCGGCTATTCGTTCCACCCCCAGCCGGGCGGGTGCTTCTTTTCAGAGGTTCTGCGGGAAGAGCGCGCGGCGGGTTTCCTCGTCGAAGTCAGCCTTCAAGGTCAGCGTCTCCTTCAGCGCGCGGGCACGCTCCGCGGCGGGGCGAGCGCTGATCTCCTCATGCAGGCGCTTCACATGCGGATAGGCCGCCAGGGGGTCCTCACCCAGAATATAGCCCGCAATGTTGGCCCAGCCCCACAGGGCGATGTCGGCGATGCTGTACTCGTCGCCCGCCAGATAGCGATGGCCGGCCAGCCGCTCATCGAGCACGCGGTAGTGGCGCTCGACTTCCTTGAGATAGCGGTTGCGGGCATAGGGAATGGCTTCGGGGGCGTGGTGGAGGAAATGCACCGCCTGACCCGAAAAGGGCGAGAGCCCCGTGCCGACAAACATCAGCCACGAAAGCGCCTGCGCCCGCGCCGCCGGATCGCTGGGCAGGAAGCGCCCGGTCTTTTCGGCGAGATAGAGCAGGATCGCCTGGCTGTCGAAGACGGTGGCATCGCCATCGACCAGCGCGGGCACCTTGGCATTGGGGTTGATGGCGCGAAAAGCCTCGCTGTGCTGCTCGCCCTTGAAGGTGTCCACCGCGATCAGTTCATAGGGCAGCCCCAGTTCTTCGAGCAGCAGCGCCGATTTCATCGGATTGGGCGAGGGATGGAAGTAGAATTTAAGCATGGTTACAGTCCTTTCTTCAGATTGAGAGGGAGGGTTCGCCAAAGCGGAAGCCCTGACGTCGGTCGGTCGTTCAATGGGGTGGTGATCAGATGGTCAGGTCGTCACGGCCATGGGGGCTGTCGAGGTCAAGCAGCGGCCCCACCGGCACAACGCCCGTCGGGTTGAGCGTGCGGTGGCTCTGATAATAATGCCGCTTGATATGGTCGAAATCGACGGTCCTGCCGATGGCCGGGCGCTGATAGAGGTCGCGCACAAAGGCCGACAGCGCCGGGTAATCCGCGATACGGCGGATGTTGCACTTGAAATGGCCGACATAGACGGCGTCGAAGCGGATCAGCGTGGTGAACAGGCGGATATCGGCCTCTGTCAGCCGCGCGCCGACCAGATAGCGTTGCCGGCCCAGAATCTCCTCAAGCCAATCGAGCGTTTCGAACAAGGGCCCGACGGCTTCCTCATAAGCCTGCTGGCTTGTGGCAAACCCGGCCTTGTAAACGCCGTTGTTGACCGTGTCATAGACGCGGGCATTGATGACATCGATCTCTCCGCGCAGGTCTTGCGGGTAATAATCGCCCGGCAAGGCACCGATGCCATCGAAGGCCGAGTTGAACATGCGGATGATCTCGGAGGACTCGTTGTTGACGATGCGCCCCGTCCGCTTGTCCCACAGCACCGGCACCGTGACGCGTCCGGTGTAGGCCGGGTCGGCCGCCGTGTAGACTTCATGCATGAAGCGCGCGTGATGGATCGGATCGGCCACGACGCCGGGCGCCGGATCGAAGGTCCAGCCGTTTTCGAGCATCAGCCAGTTGACCACCGAGACATCGATCATCCCCTCCAGCCCCTTGAGCGCCCGCAGGATCAGCGTGCGATGCGCCCATGGACAGGCAAGGCTGACATAGAGGTGGTAACGTCCCGCCTCGGCCTTGAAGCCGCCCTCGCCCGTCGGCCCCGGCGCGCCATCGGCGGTCACCCAGTTGCGGAAGGCGGCATCCTTGCGGACAAAGCGCCCACCGGTGGAAGCAGTGTCATACCAGGCATCGCGCCATTGGCCATCGACCAGCAAACCCATCGTCGTCACTCCTTATGGGCTCTGTGCCCGTTGACGCCGATGTGGACCTTCAGCCCTGCGCCATCAATGCGGGCAAATGCGATGATGCATTCCCAAATGCTGAATGATCGGCTAGATCTTGCGCAGCGCTTGAGAGTACCATCGGCCAGCCGAAAGGACCTTTGCCATCGATCGTCTGCGCGCCTTTGAGGTCTTCACCACCGTGGTCGCCAGAGGCGGCTTCGCCCGCGCCGCCGATGCTCTGGACACGTCGCCCGCCAACATCACCCGCTATGTCGCCGAGCTGGAGACGCATCTGGGCGTGCGCTTGCTCAACCGCACGTCGCGCCGCCTGTCGCTGACCGAGGCGGGCGAGGCCCTTTATGAGCGCGCCCGCGCCGTGATCGAGGATGTCGCCGAGGCCGAGGCCGCCGCCACCGCCGACAGCCGCAACCCGCGCGGCCGGCTGCGGATCAACGCACCGCTGGCCTTTGGCATCCGGCATCTGGCGCCGCTCTGGCCGCGCTTTCTGGCGCTTTATCCCGATGTGGAGCTGGACATCGATCTGACCGACCGCGTGGTCGATCTGGTCGAGGATGGCTATGATCTGGGCATCCGCATCTCACGCGGGGGCAGTCAGGCGCATGTCGCGCGCAAGCTGGCCACGTCGCGCAACATGCTCTGCGCCGCGCCGCGTTATCTGGAGCGCTTTGGCATACCGGTGAGCCCGGAGGATCTGCCGGGCCACCGCTGCCTCGTCTACACGCATGCGCCCGAGCCGGATGTCTGGACCTTGCTCGACGGCGAGGGCACGCCCCATCGCGTGCGCCTGCAACCCCATGTGCGCACCAACAGCGGCGACACCGCCCGCGCGCTGGCGCTGGCGGGAGAAGCGATCACCTGGCAGCCGATGTTCCTGATCGGCGAGGATGTGGCGCGGGGCGATCTGGTGCCGCTGCTGCCGGGCTGGCGCCTGCCCGATATCGATGTGCTGGCGCTCTATGCCAGCCGCCGCCATCTGTCGGCCAAGGTGCGGACCATGGTCGATTTTCTGGCGGAGGCGTTTCGGCACACGGAATGGTAGGTCAGGCGAGCGCTTCGGCGGGGCCGAAGAACTCGTGGTGGCGGCGCTCATCGGGCAGGCCCATCGCCGACAGGGTGCGATCGACAAAGCCCATGAAGGGCTTGGGGCCCAGCACATAGGCATCGGCCTCCACCGGCACCCAGGCGTGGAGATGGTCCTGCGTCGGGCGGCCCGAGGGCGCTCCTTGCGCGGCGCCTTCCTCATAGACGATATGGGCGGTGAAATGCGGGTGCTCGCGCGCCCAGTCATCGATGTCCGCGCCAAAGGCATGAACATCGGCATTGCGGGCATAGTGGATGAAGATCACCTCGCGCCCGCCTTCCACCAGCGCGGCTTCGGCCATGGCCAGCGTGGGGGTGATGCCCACGCCGCCGCTGATCAGCACCAGCGGCACGGTGCCCGGCTCCAGCACGAAGGCGCCGGCAGGCGGGAAAACGTCGATCACCGCGCCCTCCGGCAGGCTGTGCAGATGGTTCGAGACCACACCGCCCGGCTCGCGTTTGACGCTGATGCGCAGGGTGCGGCCGTTGCTGGCCTGAGACAGCGAATAGTTGCGGCGCACCTCCTTGCCGTCCACCGTCAGCCGCAGGCCCAGATACTGGCCGGGGCGATGCGCGATCACAGCGCCGCCATCGACAGGGGCCAGCGTGAAGGAGATGATCTCGGCGCTCTCCACCACCTTGCGCGCGATGCGGAAGGGCCGCGCGCCGCGCCAGCCGCCGGGCGCCTGTTCCAGCTTGTCATACTCCACCGCCTCGGCGCCCATCAGCAGGTTGGCCAATTGCCAATAGGCCGCGCCCCAGGCATCGATCACGTCATCCGTGGCGATCTGCGCGCCCAGCACCTCGCGGATGGCGCGCAGCAGGCAGGTGCCCACGATGGGATAATGCTCGGGCAGGATTTGCAGGGCGACATGCTTCTGGATGATCTGCCCGGCCAGCGTGCCCAGTGCGCCCAGCTCATCGATATGGCGGGCATACAACAGCACCGCATTCGCCAGAGCGCGCGGCTGCGTACCCCGCGACTGATGCGCCTGATTGAAGAGGGGGCGGACCTCCTCATATTCGGCGAGCATGATGGTGTAGAAATGGGTGGTCAGCGCCTCTCCCCCGGTTTCCAGCAGGGGGACGGTCGCTTTGACGATGGCGGTCTGTTCGGGTGTCAGCATGAGGCAAATCCTTTCAGGCATGAGGGCGCGCGCCTGAAAGCCAGACGGAAAGCGCCAGACATTGGGAGGAGTTCAGAGCGGGGAGGAGTTCAGACGGCGGAAGGCAGTCGGAAGAAGAGTGCCAGACCCAGGCTTTTGGCGATGCGGCGCGCCTTGGCCGTCACCGCGTCAGCATCGGCTGGCGAGAGCAGGGCTTTGGCGGTGTCCTGCCAATGGCCCAGCCAGAGGTCGAACATCTCGGGCGCGATGGCGTCGCGGTGGCGCAGATGGGCCGCCATGGGCTGGCCATGATAGCGACCGCTGCCCAGCATCACCGAGGACCAGAAGTCGGCCATGCGGGCCAGATGGGGTGGCCAGTCCTCGGGCGCGATCGCGCGGTCGAACACGGGGCCCAGCACATCGTCGCGGCGCAGACGGGCATAGAAAGCCTGCACCAGCCCGCTGAGCGCCTCATGGTCGAGCGCCGCGGTGGGAGGGGGATCGGGCGTCTTCATATTGCGACTCCAAATCATGCATCTAAAATGCTATATATCGACACGCGACATATCATGCAATAAAAATGCATCTTAAAGGAACCAGCCATGCGCCTCACCCGCTTTTCCGATTATGCCGTGCGCGTGATGCTGTATCTGGCCGCCCATGAAGATCGGCTTTGCTCGATCGGCGAGATCGCAAAAGCCTATGATATCTCGCAAAATCACCTGATGAAGGTGGTGAGCGACCTGGCGGGCCACGGCTATGTCCTGTCGCAGCGCGGGCGGAGCGGAGGCATCCGCCTGGCCACGCCGCCCGAACAGATCAACATCGGGCGCCTGATCCGCCATACCGAGGGCGAAATCGATCTGGTGGGCTGCGCCGATTGCCGCCTGCGGGGCGCCTGCACCCTGCCGGGGCCGCTCGATCTCGCGCTCGATGCGTTCTTCGCGGTGCTGGAACGCTATACGCTGGCCGATGTGATGGGAGACAAGGGCGCGGCGAGGCTGCTGGAACAACTCTCGGCCCGCGCCTGAGCTCGCCTCCTCAGGCCACCACGATCCGCAGCGGATCGGCGGCCTCCAGCACCTCGGCCCGGTCGGCGCGCGGCGGATATATCCATTCGGTGTTGATCTTGCGCTTCAGGGCCTTGGCGTCCTCGCCGCGCATCTTGACCTGCCGATCCCACCCTTCGGTATAGACCGCGCCCCACGGACCAAGATCAAGGCAGGTCACGTAAAATGGCTGCTCATAGGGGATAGGGTCCAGCCCCAGCAGATCGGCGGCGGCATTGTGCCCCGCCGAACGGCCCAGATTCATCGCATGCTGGCAGGCCATGGCGGCCAGATTGCCCTCATCGTCGGTTTCGGCGCGGGCCACATCGCCGGTGGCATAGATATGGGTCTGGCCGATCACCTTGAGGCTGCGGTCCACATGCAGCCGTCCGAAAGCATCGCGTTGCCCGGCGATCTGGCGCGTGAGAGGGTTCGCGCGGGCGCCCGCCGTCCACACCACCGTTTGGGCGGGGATGCGCGTGCCTGCCTGCGTGACGATGCCCTCTGCGTCGATCAGGGCCACGCCGTCGCCCAGATGCAGCTCCACCCCCAGCTCCGCCAGCGCCTCCTCGATGACCGGGCGCGGGCCGGCGCCCAGCTCCGGCCCGATCTGCTCGCTTTGCTCAACGACGACCACGCGCACATCGGCTTGCGGGCCCAACACGGCGCGCAGGCGATGGGGCATTTCGGCCGCCGTCTCGATGCCGGTAAAGCCGCCGCCGCCCACCACCACCGTGTTGCGCGCCGGGCTCTCGGGCAAGGCGTCCAGACGCAGCAAATGCGCCTCCAGAACGGCGGCCTCGTCGATCTGATCGACGCTGAAGGCATGTTCGGCCAGCCCCGGAATGGCAGGGCGATTGAGCGTGCTGCCCGCAGCCAGAATCAGCCGGTCGCAGCCCAGCATATGGACGTGACCGGCGGCATCGACATAGGTCACCGACTGGCCATCCTCGGCAATGGTCTGAACATGGCCCTGAACAAAGCGTACCCCCACCGCCGTGAAGATATCGAGCAAGGGCGCCCGCATCGAGGCGGCATTTTCCTCATACAGGCGCGGACGCACATGCAGATCGGGTTGAGGCGCGATCAGGGCGACCTCAAGGTCGCCTTCATGGCCAGTGAGGATCGTCAGTCGCGCCGCGCCAAGCGCACTCCACATGCCGGCGAAACCGGCACCGATCACCAGAATACGTTGAGTCATCTCAGGCTACCTCGCTCGAAGGAGATCGCGGCGCATGTCATGGCCCCGACCGGGTGAGCGCAGACATAGAGGGGCCGGCGAGGCAGATTCTTGCCTGGGCGGCGCATGCGTTGGACGTTCCTCTCGCACAATGCCGCGAGCCGCCTGCGAAACGAGCGAAGCGTTCAAGACGCCGGTCATGAGGTGCAACACAATGCAACACTCTGGTTTGACAGAGGTAATTTCGATGATGATGCACAATGATCCCGCCAGCGAGCCTGAACTGCGCTTCAACAACATGGCGCTGGCGGTGGGGGATCTGCGGGGGATGGTGTGGTGGTATCGCCGGGTTCTGGGGCTGCGCCTTGTTCGGCAGGGGCATTTCGACGGCGTGGGCGCCGACTACGCCTTTCTGGAAGGAGAAGGGTTCCGGCTGGAACTGGTGTCGCGCGCGCAAGGGCAGCATCAGCCGGTGGCCCGGACCCAGCCGCCGATGCACCTCAACGAGCTGGGCTGGAAGGCGCTGGTGCTCGAAACCGACGATCTGGACGCGCTGGAAACGCGGCTTTCAGCCAATGCGGTCGAATGCGTCTGGTCCCGCGCGCCGCTGACGGACCATCGCCACTCGACGATGATCCGCGATCCCGAGGGCAATCTCATTCACGTCTTCGGCCCCGAAATCGCCTGAGGCGACAAGATCGGCGCGCCTCACCCGCAGGCGCGCCGCCATGCTCCGGGGCTGGTGCCCATAAGGCGGGAAAAAACGCGGGTGAAATGGCTCTGGTCGGCAAAGCCGCAGATCAGGCTGACCTGCGAGAGCGGCAAGGCGTTGTCTGGCAACATCGTGCGCGCCAACTCCACGCGGCGGTGGGTCAGCCATTGATGCGGGGCAAGACCGGTCGTTTTGCGAAACGAGCGCGAAAACTGGCTGACCGACAGCCCGCATTCCTGCGCCAGCGCGGCCACCTGAATGTTGCCGGTGATGTTGGCATCCAGCATCTCTTTCGCGCGTCGCTCCTGCCAGGATGCCAGCCCGCCCTGATAGAGCGGCGAAGCCCCCGCCCGGTCGGCATGGGCCTGCACGAGCTGGCCGCACAGCGCCAGGATCAGGCTCTCGCAGAACAGGCGGCTGGCCTGCTGCCGCTGCCGCAGGGCAGGCTCCAGCAACAGGCCGAGTTCATACATCGTCCTGTCCGCGATCCCGCGCCCCGGTTCAAAGACGAAATCCCGCACCCGCCCCTGCCCCGCCTCATCGGTCAGCGTATCGAGCGCATTGCGGCCAAGATGGATGCACAGCGCCGAAAAGGCGCTTCGCAGATGCCAGCGGGTGGACCGGCGCAAATCGTGCGTGACGAAAGAGCCCGCCTGCACAGGCTGCGTCTCGATCCGCTCGCCGTCGATCCACAGGTCGCGATCGCCGCAAGGGCGCAAATGCAGGCCGAAAAGGAAGCCATCCTCGCAGGACATGGTCGCGGTCGGAGCATGGTCGGTCGCCTCGCTTTCCAGCAGGGTGACCGTGATGGCCGAGCGGCTCTGCCGCCCCGCCACCACGCTGGGTGCGCATTCCAGTCCGAAATGACGCCCCAAGACCCTGGCATCCAGTCCCCTGCTCATCCTTGCCTCCTGCGTGGCCCGCCGGAGCGATCCGGCACCTCCTGCCCGCATCAGAGCGCAAGGCCGACCGGCTTGCTTGTCGGTTTCAAGGCGATTTTGGCGAATTTCATCGCCGGCCGCGCCGCCCCCGATCCGCCTTGGCGAATACGATCGGAAAGCAGGCAGCACAAAGGGACAAAGCCTGTCCCGCTCAGCCCAGCGCCTTGCCGATCGAGCCGCCGCCATCGACATAAAGCGTCTGGCCGGTGATGTAGGCGGCATCGTCGGAAAGCAGGAAGCTGACCGCCGCGGCGATCTCGCGCGGCGCACCCAGCCGGCGCATGGGGATCAGCGAGAGGAACCGCTGCTCGGCCTCGCTGCCGGCGGGCGTGTTTTCACGAAACAGTTCGGTCTCGATCGGGCCGGGCGCGACGGCATTCACCGTGATGCCGGTCCCGGCAAGTTCCAGTCCCCATGTGCGCGTGAAGCTGTTCACCGCCGCCTTGGCCCCGGCATAGGCCGTGCGCCCGGCGATGCCCAGCACGGTCAGGCTGGAAAGATTGACCACCCGCCCCCAGCCCCGCTGCTTCATGCCCGGCAGCAAAGCCTGAACGGTGTGGATCACGGGATGGATGTTGACACGCAGAATGTCGTCGACATCGGCAAGATCGATGTCACCCACGGTATGCAGCCGCACCAGCCCCAGATTGTTGACCACACCATCGAAGGGATAGCGGGAGGCCAGTTCAACCAGCCCCTGCTGCGTAGCGGCGCTATCGCTCATATCGATCGAGACGAGATCGCCGGGGAAAGCAGGATCCTTGCCGCGCGCGATACCGACGACGTGATGCCCTCGGTCCGCAAGCATCTGCGCGGTGGCACGGCCGATGCCCTTGCTGGCACCAGTGACGAGAAAGGTACGGGAGGTCATGGGGGGTAACTCCTTCACGGAATATGGGAAGCGCCTGGAGCCATGACTTGGTCGGCAGACGCGGCTTCGCCCTGCCTCCCCCCTTGCGCCAGGTCTTGAATGTTCGTGCCCTGCGGCAGGGGACTTTCGCCGCATTCTAAGCGCGCCATCCCAAACACAGCAGGATCAGACAAAACCCGGCCCCTCAAATCCCGCACACCACCCGCGCAGGAGGGCCAATGATGCGCGGGATTTCAAGAAGATCACGGATTTTCACAGGCCTGCTTTGCGCAATGTCCGCGACCCCTTCGCCCGCGAAGGCGGAAGACCAACCTCCCGAGCTGATCGTCACCGCCCAACGCCGCGAGCAGCGGTTGCAGGACGTGGGGCTGGCCGTCTCCATCCTGACGGGTGACGATCTGGCCCGGCAAAGGGTGGAAAGCATCAACGATCTGGTCGCCCAGGTGCCCGGCCTGCAGGCCACGCCCTCGCCCAACGACACGCCGGTTTTTATCCTGCGCGGTGTGGGGTTCTATGAGACATCGGTGGCGGCCTATCCCGATGTCGCGGTCTATCTCGACCAGACGCCCTTGACGCTGCCGGCCTTCACCAAGCTGACCATGTTCGATCTGGACCGCGTGGAGGTCCTCAAAGGACCGCAGGGCACGCTGTTCGGCAACAATGCCACCGGCGGCGCCATCAACCTTGTCGCGGCGCGCCCGCAAAACGTGTTCGGGGCGCAGGTCAGCGCCACGGCAGGCCGCTTTGGCCGGGCGGAGCTTGACGGACATGTCACGGGACCGCTCACGCAGAATCTGACCGCGCGACTGGCCATCAAGGCGGTGGACACAGGCGACTGGCAGCGCAGCACCACGCGCCCCGACACGCTGGGCGCGACGCGTACAGCAGCGGGCAGACTGCTGCTGGACTGGCAGGCGTCGGACCGATTGAAGGTCTCGCTCGACCTCAACGGCTGGGTCGATCAGTCGGACCCGGAAGCGCCGCAACTGGCGCGCATGACCACCCCGGCCGATCTGCAGGCCGCCATCGGCGCCTCGGGCCCCACCGGGACAATCACGGCCGACTTTGCCCTGCTGCATGTTGCCCCCGCGCCCGCCAACCCGCGCGCCGCCGACTGGAACGCCGGCAACCGCCCCTTTGCCGACAACCGGCTGGCTCAGGCCGCGCTCACCACCAGCTGGGATGCCGGAACGGACCTGCGCCTCACCGCGATCACATCCTATGTCCATTACCGCATGCACAACGCCACCGAAGGCGACGGCACCGCCCTTGCCGATCTCGACATCGTGAGCGATCGGGCGCAAGCCAGCAGCTTCTTTCAGGAACTCCGCCTCTCCTCCATCGATGAGCATGACCGTCTGCGCTGGGTCGCGGGTGCGGGGCTGGACCGGACGCAGGTCTATGAGGCGGTCGATCTCGTCTTCCCCGCGGCATCCACCGGGTCGATCCAGGGCTTTTCCGCCGACACCTATGACTCCCACCAGACAATGAGCAACGAAGCGCTGTTTGCCAGCCTGGAGTATGACGTGCTGCCGCGCCTGACCCTGCATGGCGGGGCGCGCTACACATGGGCGCTGCGCCGCACCGTCAACGGCAGCTATCAGACGCCGGGCTATGTGGAGCCCTTTGCCGGATCGCCGGGCTTGACCGGCCTGATCAACACGCTGTGGAGCAGCGCACTGACCCCGCTGTTCTGCCCCGGACAGAGCTTCACCCTGATCCCGCCGGGCGGATCGGTGTCGGTGAACACCGCGACCTGTTCTGCCGGGCTCTATCGCGGCAGGCTTCCCGAAAGCAATCTGTCCTGGCGCGGGGGGATCGACCTGCATCTGTCCCGCGACTGGCTGGCCTATGCCAACATCGCCAAGGGCTGGAAAAACGGCAGTTATCCCACGATTTCAGCGCCTGTTTTCGACCAGTACCAGCCCGTCACGCAGGAATCGCTGCTCGCCTATGAGGCGGGCGTGAAGGGCAGGCTGGGCACACTGGCAACGCTGGAGGCCTCCGCCTTCTATGATGATTATCGCAACAAGCAGGTCCGCGCCAAGACAGTGAACCCCATCTTCGGCATCATCGATCAACTGGTGAACGTGCCCCGCTCACGCATTTTGGGAGCAGAAGCGCAGGCCACGATCCGTCCCGCCAAAGGATTGCGGATCGACCTGTCAGCCACCTGGCTGGACACGCGGATAGAGCAATATGACGGCATCATCGGCGACACGATGGTCAACGGCCTGCTCTATGCGGTGCGAGCCCCCTTTGCCGGGGCGGACCTGCCCTTTGCCCCCCATTGGCAGGCGCGCGCCGCCGTTGACTACAGCACGCGGCTCACCAGACGCCTGAGCGGCTTTGTGGGCGGCAGCCTTGCGGCCCAGACCGGCAGCTATGCCTCGCTGGTGGGCACCGCGCAGGATCGCGCCGACACCACCCTGCCCGGCCATGCGGTGCTGGATCTGCATGCCGGTGTGGAAACCGCGCAAGGCTGGCGCGTGACGCTATGGGGCAAGAATGTGGGCAACCGTTTCTATCTGACCAACGCCGGGCGCGCCTATGACACGATCATTCGCTATGCCGGGCGCCCGGCGGAATATGGGATCACCGTGACAAGAAGCTGGCGCTGACCTCAGGCGACGAGGATGGCAGGGTCGTCGATCAGATCGGCCATGCCGCCCGCCATGCCTTGCCGCTGCATCTCGGCGGCCAGAAAGTCATGCGGGAAACCACCCGGAATCGCGCCCGCCGCATCAAGCCGCGCCAGATGATCCGGCGACAGCGCCAGATCGGCGGCGGCCAGATTGGCGCGCAATTGCTCCACGGTGCGCGGGCCGATGATCGGCACAATCCCGCGCGCGCGCAGCCATGCCAGCGCCACCGCATCCGGCGTCGCCCCGGTTTCACCCGCCACGCCCAAAACGGCATCGACCACCGCCGCCTTTCGCGGATCGTCCTCACGATGAACGACATGGCCGAAGGTGGTGGCGCGCCCGTCCTCACCCCGCCGATACTTGCCCGTCAGCAGACCCCCGCCGAGGGGCGACCAGGCCGTGATCCCCATACCAAAGGCCCGTGCCATCGGCAGCAACTCGCGATCCGCACTGCGCTCGACCAGGCTGTATTCCACCTGCAGGCCGATCACCGGCGCCCAACCGCGCAATTCGGCCAAGGTCGCCGCGCGCGCCACACGCCACGCCGGGAAATCGGACAGGCCCGCGTAGACGATCTTTCCCGCGCGGATCAGATCATCGAGCCCGCGCATGATCTCGTCGCTCGAGGTCTGCCCATCGGCCATATGGGCCCAATAGAGGTCGATACGGTCGGTTTTCAGGCGACGCAGGCTCGCCTCCACCGACTGGACCATCGTGCGGCGGCTGTTCCCGGTGGTCGCGGCGTGACCGGGCCCGGCCCCCAGCGTGTATTTGCTGGCCAGCACCATCCTGTCGCGCCGTCCGGGCAGGAATTCGCCGATGATGGTTTCAGACTGGCCGAACTGATAGGAATCGGCGGTGTCGAGGAAATTGCCATCGGCATCCTCATAGGCATGCAGCAAGCGCAATGCATCCTGCGCCGGCGTGCCATATCCCCAGGCGTCGCCCAGCAGCGCTCCGCCCATGGCGATCTCCGACACGCGCAGCCCCGTGCCCCGGCCAAACAATGTGTAACGCATGTCAGTGCCCCCGCAGCGATGCCGGCGATGCACCCCGCATCTGCCGGAACACGCGCTCCATATGGTTCAGATCGGCAAAGCCGCTTTCAACCGCGATCTCGCCGAGATCCCGCCCGGTGTCCGCGATCATCGCGGTCGCCTGCTCGACCCGTTGGCCCAGCAGCCATTGATGCGGCATCATGCCCGTGGAGCGGGCAAAGGCGCGCCGGAAAGCCGTCAGCCCCATGCCGCAGGCCTTCGCCAGCTCCTCCATCCCCACATGCCCGGCCAGATTGACCCGCAGCATATCCTTGACGGCACGCTCCTGCGCGGTGGACAGGCTGCCGGTGTCTTCCGCGCGAAAGCTGGAGCGCGTGGTCCCGTAGACCCGCACCAGATGGGAAGCCAGGCCAAGGATCACATGATCGATGAAGAGCTGCGTCACCTCATGCGGACGGTTGAAGGCCGGTTCCAGCGAGGAGCCCAGCGCGGCGATGATGCTGTCCTCCACCCCATGTCCGGGGTCGGCCTCCAGCGCCTCGACGGGAGGCATCCCGTCCTGCTCGGCCAGCCGGTTCAGCGTCTGGCGCGGCAGATAGAAATGCATGTTGCGAAAGGGGCTGACGCTGTTGACCACCGGCATGCTGCGCAGATCGTAAATGCAGGTCGCCCCCGCATGCAGCGCGCCGGTCGCCTGAGGCACCCCGTCCAGCCACAAGTCATGGGCCGGACATTCGCGCAATTGCAGCGTCGCCAGAAAGGCGTCCTCGCAAGGCAGAGGCGCGGTCAGCCCATTGTTGCTCCGGTCGCAGCGGATGAGCGTGACGCCGATCGCCTGATGCGACAGGCGCCGCGTGACCAGCGCGGGAACCTCATTCATGCCAAAACTCTCGGCCAGCCGGGCGCCATAGGCGCCTTCCGGCTCCGTTCCGGCCTGTGTCGGGATCGTTCGCCTATGGCTCATTGGCTGTCTCGATTTCGCGGGAGCGGCGCCACTGGCCGGGGCTGACCCCGACCAGACGAGAGAAGACCCTGGTAAAATGGCTCTGGTCGGCAAAACCTGAGGAAAGGGCGATCTCGGAAAGCGGAAGGCGGCGATCATGCATCAGAAGCTTGGCGCTCTCGACCCGGCGGTGAAGCAGCCATTGATGCGGAGCCATGCCGGTGCTCTCCCGAAAGGCCCGCGAGAAATGGCTGATCGACAGGCCGCATTCGGCCGCCACTTCGCGGATCGCCACCTCGCCGTCGAGGTTCGCCTCAAGCATCGCGCAGGCCCGGCGCTCCTGCCATGCGGCCAGCCCGCCCTTGATCCGTTGCGGGGTGGACCACAGTCCACCGTAAGTCTGGGTGACATGGGTGGCGATGGCGAAGGTCACATGGTCCATGAACAGGCGACTGACCTGCTCGGGCCGGTCGAAAGCGGCCAGCAGCGAGGTGCCCAGATTGCGCACCACCTCATCGACCATCCCCACGCCGGGCTCATAACGCAGCTCGGAGATGCGCGGAGCCTGCGCCTCGTCGGCGATGGCGTCCAGCGCCTTGCGCGGGAGGTAGAAGTGGATGGAATGGAAAGGCTTGTTGATGAAGAAACGCGGATCGCGCTTCAGATCGTAGAGCAGGATTTCGCCCGCCTTGACGTCGCGGCGCGGATGTTGGCGCGATCCCTCCCAATAATCGTGCTCGGGATAGTCACGCAGTTGCAGGCCCATCAGATAGGCGTCCTCCACCGGGATGCTTCCGGAAATTCCATTCTCGGGTTTGTCCGAACGGCATTCGGTGACGGCAATGTCGGCCTTGCGCAGGACCCGCGTGATGAGCGCGGGCGCCTCCTCCATTCGCATGGCCTCAAGGAGGCGCTGCCCATATGCCCCTTCGCTGCGCGTTCCCACGTGTCCCCCCTTCTGCATCACCCACGGGTTGCAGCGATACTCTGCCGAATGTGGCGGGTCACCGACAAGCCGGAAAGTAGATCATGAGCGAAGTCGTGGCAAACATCCGTAACAGCCGGGATGCGTTTGCAGCAGGATTCGCCAAAAGAGCGAAATGTACCATGCCCAATTGCGCATGCGCCCAAGAGCCTGCCGCTGCGCGCGAAAAGCCAGGCGATAGCTTCCAATTGGCAATGGCAGAGCAGCCCATGCAATCGATGATGCATGAATAGACGGCGGCAGTGGTAGAAAAAGCAAGAACTTGTCCTGCCCTTTTCGCCCTGCCGCCATCCCGGTATCAAACGGCGCTGGCAGCTTGCGGCACGGCTCGGAAGCTGATCGCCATGCGGTTGTAGGTGTTCATCAGGCCGATGGCGATGGTCAGATCGGCCAGCTCCCTTGCGGCGAACACGGCTGCCGCAGCCTCATAGGCCGCGTCGGGCACATGGGTCTGGGCCACCTGGGTCACGGTCTCGGCCCAGGCCAGCGCCGCCTGTTCGCGCGCATCGAAGAGCGCCCCTGCCTCGCGCCATGCGGGCACCAGCACCAGCTTTTCCACCGAAACGCCGTCCTTGAGCAGGTCCCGGCTGTGCATGTCGATGCAGAAGGCGCAGCCATTGATCTGACTGACGCGCAGATAGACCAGATCGACCAGCCCCTTGGGCAATCCGCTGGTCATGATGTAGCCATAAACACTGCCCAGCGCCTGCATGCCCTGAGGGGTCGCCGCATTGTGGTCAATTCTCTTGGTCACAGCTCTTCTCCTTGGTGAAACGGGGCGGTGCATGGACCGCCCCCGTGGATGTCAGATGTTGCTCATGCCGCCATCGATGATCAGCTCAGCGCCGACGGTGTAGCGGCTCTCGTCCGAAGCAAGATGGACCACCGCATCGGCAATCTCGACCGGATCGCCAAAGCGCCCGGCGGGGATCGCGCCGATCAGATAGTCCTTCATGCCCGCCAGTTGCGCGTCAGACAGGCCCAGCTTGCTGTAGATCGGCGTGGTGACCGGACCGGGGCTGATCGTGTTGACGCGGATGCCGCGCCCGATCAGCTCGCCCGACAGCGTGCGCGCCATCGAGATCAGCGCGGCCTTCGATGCGGCATAGACGATGGAATTGGGCTTGCCGAGCCGGGCGTTGATCGAGCCGTTGAGCACGATGGAGGCCGGGTTCGACAGGATCGGCAGCAGCGCCTGCACCAGCAGCAACGGGCCCTTCACATTGGTGGCGAAGGTGCGGTCGATGCCCTCCTCGTCCCAACCTTCCAGCGGGCGGAAATCGGCCACGCCGGCGTTGAGGAACACCGCATCCAGATGGCCGAAGGCATCGCGCAGGGCGGTGGCCACGGCGGCTTGCGCGGCGGCGTCGCCGGCATCGGCCTGAATGGTCAGCACATCGCCCAGCGCGGCCTTGGCGGCGGCCAGCTTGTCGGCGCTGGTGCCGGTGATGGCGACGCGGGCGCCTTCCTCGATGAAGCGGCGGGCGGTGGCAAGGCCGATGCCGCTGGTGCCCCCGGTGATCAGGGCGGTCTTGTCGGCAAGGCGGAGAGAACGGGTCATGGCAATCATCCTTCGCAAGAGCGTCGGCGCACCATCGCGTCGGCGTTGATTGCGGTGTAGGCGCCTCATCAATGTTGATCGATGGAGCAGATGTTGATCTTCCATTCAGGAAAGATGAATGATCAACCCGCCATCCAGATCGCCAGAACCCCCAATCCGACCGCGGCAGCATCCTCCAGACATGCGGCGGGGCGATCACTGCCAAAGGACATGGCCATTCTTCCTCGACATGAAGCGCCGCCAAGCGTGCCCAGCACCGCCCCGGCCGCTCCCAGAGCCAGACCCGCCGGCCAGGAACCGCCTGTTGCGCCCAGCGTCGCTCCCGACAGCCCACCCATGATGATGCGGGCCGTAAACTGCACCGGCACTTTGCGGCTGGGTGTGGTGGGCAGTTGGTCGGTCACCCACTCCCCCAGCGCGGCGGCGAGCAGCACCCATGGGGTCCAGCGATAGGCCATGAAGGCGGGCCAGCCCGTGACCGGGGCAATCCCTGCGCGGGCCGCCGCCCAACTGACGATGGCGGGCGCGGTCATGGCGCGCAATCCCGCGACAAGACCGATCAGGAAAGAGGCGAGAAGGAGCGACATACAGCATTCTCCCGGATCAACGTGAGGTCGTTACCGCCCCATGGTCTGCTCGCCGATGATAGGGTGCCTCCGCGCGAACTGATTGAACGCCGCGCGCTGTTTTGGAAAAATTGACGCATCCTGTGTTGCCAGCATGGCCATCATGCCTCCCGCCCAGTCGGGGCACCGCAAGGGGATGCCCGTACCGCATCTTTCCCCGCCATCCGCCCCGTGCGGCGCGCCATCGACATGGTGGGCGATCCCCTTCCCGTCACATGACAAGGCCAAAGGCAACTCGACGGCCTCAATCGAAAAATCCCGCCGGGGATGGCGCGATACGGCGGCGGTGGTTTTCATGGCCTGGGCGTCCTTTCGGGCGTCAACCTCCCCCGATCCTCCAGCGCGCTCTTGAACGTTCCGGCTCGGCTTGAACGCTTGTGCCATCAACGCAGCCGGCGCGGTGCAAGATGCGCGTTACAGACCAAACATGGTCGCAGCGTTCAATCGGTCATCCCTTGCCTGGCGCACATCTTCACCAACGCGACACATCGCGCGAGCAGCGGCCTGTCCTGGCACTTCTGGCGGCCTGCCCTCTCATGAAAGGTTGACCCGCGCATGACCCTCGATCCGATCCTGCTCTCGCGCATCCAGTGGGCCTGGGTGATCGGCTGGCACATTCTGTTGCCCGCCTTCACCGTGGGGCTGGCCTCCTACATCGCCGTGCTGGAAGGGCTGTTCTTCACCACGGGCGATGCGGCCTGGTATCGTATCTCGCGCTTCTGGACGCAGATCTTTTCGGTGTCCTTCGGCATGGGCGTGGTCTCGGGGATCATCATGCCCTTCCAGTTCGGCACCAACTGGTCGCGCTTTTCCGATGCCACGGCCAACATCCTCTCGCCCATGCTGGCCTATGAGGATCTGATGGCCTTCTTTCTGGAGGCGACCTTCCTGGGCGTGCTGCTGTTCGGACGGCATCTGGTGCCGCGCTGGGCGCATCTGCTGGCAGCCTGCATGGTCGCACTGGGCACGCTGATGTCGTCCTTCTGGATCCTGTCGGTCAACAGTTGGATGCAGACGCCTGCGGGGTTCACATTCCACGATGGCCGCTTCTTCCCCACCGACTGGGGCGCCATCGTGTTCAACCCCTCCTTCCCCTATCGCCTCGCGCATAATGTGGTGGCCTTTTACGTCACCACGGGATTTGTCGTGCTCGGCGTGGGAGCATGGCTGCTGCGCCGCCCCCGCTTCGCAGCCGACGGGCGGCGCATTCTGCGCATGGCGGTGGGTTTTCTGGCCCTCTTCGTGCCCTTGCAGATCGCATTGGGCGATATGCACGGCCTGAACACCGCGCAATATCAACCCGCCAAGCTCGCCGCCATCGAAGGGCGATGGGAAAGCGCCGCGCCTGCTCCGCTCACCCTGTGGGGCTGGCCCGACCAACAGGCGGAGCGCACCGATCATGCGCTCGACATCCCGGTGCTGGGCAGCCTGATCCTCACCCATTCGCTGCATGGAGAGGTGCGCGGGCTCAAAACCTTTCCCGCCGATCAGCGCCCGCCGGTCTGGCCGGTGTTCTGGTCTTTCCGTGTGATGGTCGGGATCGGCCTGCTGATGCTGGCGGTGGTTGCCACCGCTTTGGCACTGCGCCTGCGCGGGCGGCTCTATGACAGCGACTGGTTCCTGCGCCTGTGCATATGGAGCGCGCCTTCGGGCTTTATCGCCGTGCTGGCCGGCTGGACCACCACCGAGGTCGGGCGCCAGCCCTGGACTGTCTACGGGTTGCTGCGCACGGCGCATTCCGTCTCGCCCTCGCTGAAGGGCAGTGACGTGCTGCTGTCCTTTCTGGCCTATGCGGTGGTTTATCTGATGATGTTCCCCGCCGGATTGCTGGTCATGGCGCGCATCGTGCGCGGCGGCCCCACTGAAACCCCGCCCGGCGCCCCGGTGGCCGCGATGCAGGCCGCCGCCCCGATCCACGCCCTGTCGGAGAAAGCATGATGAATGCCCTGATCGTCGATCTGATCCCCGTCTGGGTGGTGATCATCGCCCTGAGCGTGTTCCTTTACGTCCTGCTCGACGGTTTCGATCTGGGCGTGGGCATGCTCTACGGCTTGGCGCCACAGAAGGACCGCCCCATGATCATGAACGCCATTGCCCCGGTCTGGGACGGCAATGAGACATGGCTGATCCTTGGCGCCGTGGCCTTGCTGGCGGTGTTTCCATTGGCCTTTGCGATCGTCATCCCGGCGGTCTATTTCCCGATCCTGATCATGCTGCTGGCGCTAGTGTTCCGGGGGCTGGCCTTCGAATTCCGCTTCGAGGAACCCCGGCTGCATCACTTCTGGAACCGAGGCTTTGCCGTGGGTTCGGCGGTGGCGGCCTTTGCGCAAGGGGCGGTTCTGGGCGCCTTCATCCAGGGCTTCCACGTCGAGGGGCGGGTCTTTGCGGGCTCCTCGTGGGACTGGCTCACACCCTTTTCGGTGATGACCGGACTGGCCCTGATGTGCGGCTATGGCCTGCTGGGCGCAGGCTGGCTGATCATCAAGACCGAGGGCGATCTGCAGGCATGGGCGCGCATGATGGGGCGGCGTGCCCTGATCGGGGTCATGCTGGCCATTTCAGCGGTCAGCCTGTGGACACCGGCGATGGACCCGGCGATCGCCGCGCGCTGGTTCACCCTGCCCCATGCGATGTGGCTGGCACCGATCCCCTTGGCAACGGGCGGAATCGCGATCCTGTGTTGGCGGGCATTGAAGGGACATGGGCCGGATGTGTTGCCCTTCTTTGCCGGGCTTGGCTTGTTCCTGCTCTCCTACCTTGGCGTCGCGATCAGCCTCTGGCCGATGATCGTCCCTCATCACTACACGCTGTGGCAGGCCAGTTCGGCCGTGGGAACACAGATGTTCCTGCTGATCGGTACGCTGGTGCTGTTGCCCGTGATCCTGATGTACACCGGCTGGTCTTACTGGGTGTTTCGCGGCAAGCTGAAGCCGGATGTCGGTTATCATTGAGCGGACCGGCATCCGGCCGCCCGGCGCATCAACGATGCCTCCTCCACGCAGCGATCCTCCATCCGAACTTTGACAATCCGCGCCGGAGCCCCTATTTGCATTCGAAGTCAAAAAGCGCGGCGAGACCAGGATCGATCCATCAGCCCGCGACAGAACGGGAGGATACGACCTTGGCCCACACCCCACCCCACAACGCCGCAAACTTCCGCGACATCCTGCATTCAGGCACCACGCTGATCGGCACCTTCCTCAAGACGCCCTCCCCCATCGTCACCGAGGTGCTCTCGCTCACCGATCTCGACTGCCTGTGCATCGATGCCGAGCACGCCCCCTTCGACCGCATCGCCATCGACGGCAGCATCGCCATGGCCCGCGCCGCCGCCATGCCCATGCTGGTGCGCGTGCCCGCCACGGCGCCCGAGCATATCCTCAATGCGCTGGATTGCGGCGCGACCGGTGTCGTCGCCCCGCATATCCGCAGCGCCGCCGAAGCCCAGGCCTTCGCCCGCGCCTGCCACTATGGCGCGGGCGGGCGCGGCTATGCCGGATCGTCACGCGCCGCCCTTTACACAAGGCGCAGCATCGCCGACCATCTGGCAAACAGCGCGGCACAGACCGTCGCCATCGCCCAGATCGAGGACCCCGAAGCCGTGGAGGACATCGACGCCATCGCCGCCGTGCCGGGCATCGACGCGCTTTTCGTGGGCCGCGTCGATCTGACGGTGGCCTATGGCGCGACCTCTCAGGACGATCCGCGCGTGGTCGCGGCGGTGGAGCGCATCTGCGCGGCCGGGCGCAAGCACAACCGCCGCGTCGGCATGTTCCTCGCCCGCCCGCAGGATGTGCCGCAGTGGGAGGCCAAGGGCGCCAGCCTGTTCCTGCTCGGGTCGGATCACAGCTTTATGCTGCAGGGCGCGGCCAATCTGCTGGCGCAAACAAAGCCATGATCGAGCCGCTGACACAGGGCGGCGCGCAGGATGCCCTCACCCGCTGCCTGAGCCTGATCCTTCAGGAGGATGACCGCTGGCACGCCATGCTGGCCATCAACCCGCAGGCCGAGGCCGAGGCTGAAGCCGCCGATCATGCCGCGGCACAAGGGCAAGGCCTCGGCCCGCTGCATGGCGTGGTGCTGGCCATCAAGGACAACATCGACGTTGCGGGCATGGCCACCACCTCGGGCTGCAAGGCTCTGGCGCGGGCCATGGTACCGGGCGACGCGCCGGTGGTGGCACGCCTGCGCGCGGCAGGCGCGGTGGTGGTGGGCAAGACCAACCTCTCGGAGTTCTCCTTCGAGATCCGCTCGCGCAGCTCGCTGGGCGGCGATGTGCGCTGCCCCTTCGCCCCCGACAGCACGGCGGGCGGATCGAGCGGCGGATCGGCGGTGGCGGTGGCGCGCGGCTTTGCCATGGCGGCGCTGGGCACCGATACGGGCGGATCGATCCGCATTCCGGCGGCCTGCAACGGGCTGGTCGGGCTGCGTCCGGCGCATGGCATGCTCTCGCTGGAGGGCGTCGCGCCCTTGGCCCCCAGCACCGACACCATCGGGCCGATCACGCGCAGCGTGGCCGATGCGCGGCTGCTCTATGAGATCATGGGCGGGCAGATCGGCGGGAACGCGGCGCCCCGCCGCGTGGGTGTGGTGCGGCAGGCCTTCGGTGAGGATGCTCGCATTCTGGCCGCCTGCGATCAGGCGCTGGAACGGCTGGCGCGTGGGGGAATCGAACTGGTCGATCCGCTCACCCTGCCCGGCGTCGAGGATCTGCTGGCCGGGCCGCATATCGTCGATGCGGAATTTGGCGCGGCCTTCGACGCCTATCTTGCCGGGCGTGCCTCAACCGGAAACGCTCCCGCCTCTCTGGCCGAGCTGGTGACAGGCGGCGCCTTCCTGCCCGACCATCGCGAGAGCCTGACCAAACGCATGGCCATCTCCCCCGATGCGGCGCCCCCCATCCTCGCCCGCCATCGTGAGCTGACCGCGATGCTGCGGGCGGTGATGGCGCAGCATCGGCTGGACGCGCTGTTCTATCCCACCATGCGCGTCATCCCCGAGGGGCTGGGCAATCCTCCGGGCGGCTGGGCGCCCGAACTGGCGGCACGCAGCGGATGGCCCGCGATCAGCGTGCCCGTTGCCGCGCCCGGTGAGCGCCCCGTCGGCGCCGAACTGCTGGTGCCTGCCCGACAGGAAGCCGCGCTCTTCGCCCTGGCCGCCATGCTGGAGCGCCCCTGACACAAAAGACGGTCCCGCCGACAGGGCGGGACCGCTGCAGGGAGGAAGGTTGAAAGGGCCATGTTGCGCAACATGGCCCTGTTTTTCTGCGATCAGAACTTGGTGCCGACCCGCACGCCATAGGTGCGCGGCGCGCCATAGGAGACCTGAATACGCTCCAACCGCCCGACGACGCCGCTCAGCAGCGTGGCCTGGTTGGTCAGATTGTCGCCATAGGCCTCGATATAGGTGTTGTTGCCCTTGGCCGCGCTCCAGCGCAGCGAGGCGCCCAGCTTGTCATAGGCCTTCTGGTAATCGAGCACCGTGTTGTAATCGGTGGTGTAGTAACCGCCCGAATGCAGCCAGTTGCCCGAGGGCGTCAGCGTGCCCGCCTTGCCCAGATCGATGTCATAGGAAGCCAGCACCGTCGCCTTGAAATCGGGCGACTGCGGGATCTTCTTGCCCGCCAGATCGACCGAGACCGGATCGGCCCCACCCGAAGCGCCATAGAAGTTGTTACCGCTGATGTAACGGGTGTAGCGCGCATTCATAAAGGACAGGGTGGTGTTGATGTGCAAATTCGGCACCGGATCGAGCCGCAGCGCCAATTCGCCACCATAGGAGCGCGCCTGACCCGCCGAACCGAAGTAGGACACCAGCGGCGTGTAGACGTTGATCTGCAAATTCGAGAACTTGTTGTAGAAGCCCGAGGCCTCGATCTCGCCCTTGCCGCCCAGAATCTTCGACTTGATGCCCGCCTCATAGGCCCAGACCTTTTGCGGGGCATAGGAGGAGGGAATGGCCGGATTGCCGCCCGTGTCGTTCACCCCACCCGATTCAAAACCGGTGGAGGCGGTGGCATAGATCATCGTGTTGCGGTCCGGCGTGAACTGCAGGCCCGCGCGCCATGTGCCGCTGCTGAAGCTGGGCGCGCCCGATGTCACCGAATAGGGCGACATGAAGTTGTAGGTGCCCGGCGCGGCATCGGCCCAGTCGGCGAAGTTGAACGCCTTCTTTTCATGGCTGTAGCGCGCGCCCGCGATCACCCTGAGCAGATCGGGCACAAGCTGGAAGGTGCCCTGCCCATAGATGGCATAGGCGTCGGTCGTCAGCCCGGCATCGGCGCGGAAACCGGTGGTGGTGGCACCCGGCGCGGTGATCTTCTGCTGATAGGTCTCGAAGATGCTGTCATGCAGATAATAGGCGCCAACGATCCATTCCAGCCGCCCCTTGGCGTTGGAGGCAAGCTGCACCTCCTGCGTGAAGGCGTTGGAGCGCGTGTTGGCCTCCTGCACGCCCGAGCCATAGCCGAGGCCCTCGAAGGTGACGCTCGACTGGTCGTTGTCGGCGCTGCGATGGGCGCGGAAATGGGTGTAGCCGGTGATCGACTTGAGCGTCACAGGCCCCAGATTGTAGGCGATCTGTCCCGAGACATAATCCTCGGCGATGTGTTCGAAGGGCTGGTAATCCCAGTCATTGGTCCAGGCGCCGCCGGTCACCGGCTTGCCGATGTCGCGGCCCGCGACATTGGGCGAACCATTGGGCACCGAGGGATTGACCGCATAGGGCTGGCCGTTGATCGACTGATAGCCGGTCGCCGGATTGATCAGCGTGCCGGCCACCTTGTAGCCATAGGAGCCCGCGCCCGCATCGTCGCGGCGCCAGGTGCCGGCATGCAGCGTGACCTCCAGATCGCTGGTGGGGGTCCATTTCACGGCGACGCGCTCGGCATTCTCGTTCAGATCGTCGAGCACCACGCCGGGCGTGGTCGAATGGACATAGCCGTCATGGCGTTGAAACACGCCGGAAAAACGCACCGCCAGCGTGTCGGTGACGGGCAGGTTGATGTAGCCGTCGACGCGCGACTGGTTGTAATTGCCCTTTTCCAGATTGGCGCCGACGCCGAAATCATGGGTGGGCTCGGCGGTGACGATGCTGACATTGCCGCCAAAGGTGTTGCGGCCATAGAGCGTGCCCTGCGGGCCGCGCAGCACTTCGACGCGCGCGATGTCGAACAGCGGGATCGACTGCTGCTGGGTGCGGCTCTGATAGATGCCGTCGATGTAGAAGCCGATGACGGGGTCGTTCTGCGCCGAAACCAGGCTGGTGCGCACGCCGCGGATGGCGGGGAAGGAATCCGAGCCCTGCGAGCCCCAGGTGAAGCCCGGCGTGGCAAATTCGACGCGGGAAATATCGTTGGCGCGCAGCTTGTTAAGCGCATCGCCCGAGAGTGCCGTCATCGAGATGGGCACGTCGCGCAGCTTTTCGCTGCGGCGCTGGGCGGTGACGATGATCTCCCCGGTGCTCGCATCATTGGCCGCAGGGGCGGCAGAGGTCGATGCCACCGCCGGTTGATCCGCAGCAGGCTCCGTCGCGGCCAGAGCGGGCGTGGCCAGCATCGTCAGTGTGAAGGCGGAAACGCCCCTTAGCAGTGGGTGCTTGTGCATGTGACTCCCCTTTTCTTTGTTCTGGGGAGAAATCTATCGGGAAGGTCGCGGCCCGTCCATCATTTTTTGCATTCGAAGTCATTGGCCATTTGACGCATATGCGCTTAACGTCACGGCCAAAATATCACGGAAAATCAGTGAATATTCGATAACACCGCGAATCACAGGGCAATACAGCTATTTTTCATAGCGAAAAAATTCCTGCGTAAATTGCCTTCGCATTCACATCTCCGGCATCGCGATTCGCGCGCTGCTGCCGGTGAGCAATTCGCCGGTGAACAGCCGCTGCTCGGCGGGCGCCGTGGCATCCTCGATCCGCTCGACCAGCATGGAAACCGCCGCATCGGTCATGCGCCGCACCGGCTGCCGCACCGAGGTGAGATCATAGCTGCCCCAGCGCGCCGGCCCCGCCCCGTCGAAGCCCACCACCGAGAGATCACCGGGAATGCTCAGCCCCAGATCGCGCCGCGCCGCATCCATCGCGCCGATCGCCATCAGATCGCTGACCGCGATCACCGCATCGAGCGCGCCCACCGCCTGATGCAATGCATGCATCGCGCGGTGCCCGCTGTCATAGGAGAAGTCGCCCCGGCTCTCGGGCACATCGCCCACCCCGGCCTGCGCCAGCGCGGCGAGCGCCGCCGTGCGCCGCTCCTCACCGACATAGCTGTCGGCGGGGCCCGAAATCAGCCCGAAACGGCGATGCCCGGCGGCTAGAAGATGCTCGACCAGCCCGCGCTCGCCCGACACGGAATCGCAGCGCACCGAAGGCGCCGCGCTCGCCACGCGGTTGTAGAGCACCAAAGGCACGCGATGCTCGGCAAATTGCGCCACCTGCGCCGCCGAAAGACGCGCCGCCGAAATCACCCCATCGACCGAATGGCGCCAGATCTGGTCCAGCACGCCATCGACCTCGCTCTCCTCCGACAGGGAGAAGAGCAGCACACGCATGTCGCGCTCATTCAAACGCGCGCTCAATTCGGCCAGAACCTCGGGATAATAGAGGTTGGTGCGCGCCGAAATGATCAGCGCCACAATATTCGTGCGCTTGGAAATCAGCGCCTGAGCCAGCGCATTGGGCCGATAGCCGATTTCGGCGGCCACCTTCAGGATCAGCTCGCGCTTGGCCGCGCCGATCGAGGCATTGGGCGCGAAACAGCGCGACACCGCCGATTGCGACACGCCCGCGATCCGCGCGACATCATAGGATGTCGGGCGCCGCCCCTGCTCCATGATGGTGGAGGTGGATTTCTTGTTGGTCTGCGGTTTGGGCATCGGCACCCTCAAAGCCTGGAACGGACTTTTCTCTAATTGGCTTGCATCTCCAAGGCAAATGACATGGCGCCATATCCGGGATGCCCGGCGCCATGATGCACAAAATCCCGCGTGACACTTGCATTCGAATGCAGTATTGATGCAAAACCTCAGTCACCAAAACCGCCGGGAGAAAACCATGACCACCGCGCCGCAAGGCTTTTCCGAGACCACCGTCTACATCAAGGCCCCCGCCCGCGACTCGATCGCCGACAACAATGACGTGACCGGAATCGTCGCGAGCGTGCTGGCCGATGTGCGCCGCGAGGGCGATGCCGCCGTGCGCCGCTATTCCGCCAAATTCGACAATGCCGATCTGGAGCAGTTCGAGGTCAGCCAGGCCGACCGCCTCGCCGCGCTGGATGAACTCGATCCCCAGACCCGCGCCGACACCGAATTCGCCATCGAAAACGTGCGCCGTTTTGCGCAGGCCCAGCTCGGCACCATCCTGCCGCTGGAGATCGAGCCCATCCCCGGCCTGCATCTTGGCCACCGCGTCATCCCCATCGACCGCGTGGGCGCCTATGTGCCGGGCGGCCGCTTCCCGCTGCTCTCCGCGCCGATCATGACCATCGTGCCGGGCAAGGTCGCGGGCTGCGCCGAGGTCGTCGCCTGCCTGCCGCCCAACGCGCACCGCGCGATGATCGCGGGCTGCCACCTCTCGGGCGCGGACCGCATCTTCCGCATCGGCGGGGCGCAGGCCATCGCCGCCATGGCCTATGGCACGCAGACCGTGCCGCAGGTCAACAAGATCATGGGCCCCGGCAATGCCTTTGTGAACGAGGCCAAGCGTCAGGTCTTCGGCCCCGTGGGCATCGACCAGCTTGCCGGTCCTTCGGAGATCTTCGTGGTGGCCGATTCCTCAGGCGACCCCGAACTGATCGCCTGCGACCTCCTCGGTCAGGCCGAGCATGATGTGCGCACCCGCGTGGGCCTGATCACCACCGACCGCGCTCTGGCCGAGGCGACGGTGAAGGAGGTCGAGCGCCAGCTTGAGACCCTCGCCACCGCCAAGGTCGCGGCGGAAAGCTGGGCCAATTACGGCGAGATCGTGCTCTGCGACAGTGAAGCCTCGATGATCGCCTATTCCGATCACGTCGCCGCCGAACATCTGCAGGTCCACACCGCCGACCCGCATGGTTTCGCCAGGAAGCTGCGCAATTACGGCTCGCTGTTTATCGGTGAGAACGCCAGCGTGGTCTATTCGGACAAGAATGTCGGCACCAATCACACGCTGCCGACGATGGGCGCGGGGCGTTATACGGGCGGGCTCTGGGTCGGTTCCTATGTGAAGATCGCGACGCATCAGTGGCTGGAAGACAAGGCCATTGCCGCCGTCGCCCCGCCCGCCATCCGCCAGAGCGGCAGCGAAGGCCTCGAAGGCCATCAGAAGGCCGCGGCGATCCGCTTTGAACGCCTGAAGCAGAACGCCTGATTTGAGGACCCCGGCGCCCAACAGCGCCGGGGTTTTTCCTTGCCGACAAACCCCACAAAAAGGGCGGCCCGGACTGATCCGGACCGCCCTTTTTTCAGCGCCTTGCGCCAGGCTTAGCCGGCAAACACCGGCCTTGCCGGATCCTCCGATCCGCGCACCACAATCGCCTCACACGGCACGGAGGCGGTGTTGCGGAAGGCATGCTGCAGGCCAATCGGCACCGTCAGCGTGTCACCGGCGCCCATGATCAGGCTGCCATCGGCCCAACTGACCTCCAGCGTGCCGGACTGGATGAAGATAACCTCTTCCTCGGCGCGGGCATGCAGCGGGACATAGGCGCCGGTCTGCAAGGTGAGCTGGCGCAGGTTGAGACCATGCGGCCACCAGCCCGAAATCGGCCCCGGCGCAAAGCCGTCGCTGGTGGCCTGAGGCACGATGATGCCCGCCTCCACCACCCCCGGCGCGGCCAGTGGCGAAGCGGGATTGGCCGAAGCCTCCCCGGCGCGCACCACGCATTCCAGCAGCTTTTCGAGCGGCGGCGTGCGCAATTGCGCGGCAGCCTCGGCATCGAGGCCGGTTTCCAGCTCGACATCGCGCAGCTCGTAATCGCCACTGCTGGTGTCGATCAACTGGCCGCCCTTGGTCAGCTTCAGGCCGAAATCCTGCGCGGCCTCCAGCACGGCGGGGGCCCAGGTCACCTTGCCGGGCTCATCCTGCCCCAGCGCGACCCACAGGAAGCCGGTGCCTTCATCGACCTTCTCGAAACCACGGAACATCTGTGTTGGCACCGAGGCGACATCGCCCGGCCCGATTTCCAGCGAGCCATCCTCGCAATTGGGGCCGAACAGCAGCCGCCAATGGCCCGAATGAACGACAAAAACCTCTGCCGTTTCATGGCTATGCTGCGAATTGACGCAGCCGAAGGGTTGGCGCGCGCCGCCGATGTTGAAGCCATGCGGCAGGGCGATATGCACGAATTGATCGGGGCTTTCGGACACGCCGGGGCCAATGATCGTGAAGTTTTCCTTCTCGGTCGAACCGGGCGTGCGGGTGTCGATAAAGGCGGTGCGGCAAGGCACGAGGTCGGCATAGCGCACCAGACGGCCAGCCATCGCCGTTCCGGCCAGTGCATCGCCGGCCATCCCCCCGTTTGTCTGTTCAGTCACGAATCGCTCCATTGTTTCAGGGCCCCAAATCGCCGGTCTCTGCCGGAATTTTTCATCCCATACTTGCATTCGAATGCAAATGTGGTAATCCATCGCCATGCCCAGCGCAAGCGAATTTGGCCCGCCAGATTTGTGACGCGCAGCCAGCAACGAACCGGGACGAACCATCGATCCCGGACGGGAGAATGGACACGTGACAGCGCCCTCGCGCATCGATCCCGACTGGCCGCTGCTGATGCTGCCCGGCACCCTGTGCGACGCACGGGTGTTCGGCCCGATGCTGGCCGGGGTGGAACGCGATATCCTGCATGGCGACATGACCGGCCTGCCCGGCGCCGGAGCGCTGGCCCGCCGATTGCTGGAGAGCGCCCCCGCCCGCTTTATCCCGGTCGGTTTTTCGCTTGGCGCCATCGTCGCTCTGGAGATGGCCGCCATCGCCCCGCAGCGCATCGGCGCCATGGTGCTGATCGCCGCCAATGGTCGCGATGTGCCTGCAGCCGATCACGCCGCCCGCCGCATCGCCGGGGCCGGTGATCCGGTGGCGGCGGTCGATCAGCTATGGCCCCGCTCGGTGGCGACGGCGCGTCTGGAGGATGCTTCGCTGCGCCAACTGATCTGCAGCATGGCGCGCGAATCGCCCGAAAACACGCTCAGCCTGCAGACCGAGGTCGCCCTCACCCGCAGCGACAAGCGCCCGCTGCTGCCCGCCATGGCGATGCCCGCGTTGATACTGGGCGGCGCTCAGGACCAGATCGCCCCGCCCGCCCTGCAGCAGGAGCTGGCCGCCGGTCTGCCTGACGCCACTTTGCACATCGCCCCCGATGCCGGGCATTTCCTGCCGCTCGAGTGTCCCGATTTCTGCGCCCGCGCGCTTGCCGAATGGCTGGCGCCCGCGCCCGTCCACCCATAACATTCCCTCATGTCGCACAATGGAGAGGCCTTTCGTGACTGACGCCCAAACCCCCAAGAAGCCCGCCGCCGCCCCTCAGGCCGTGCCCGCCCAGCCAGGCCGCGTGCTGCAGGTCGAACGCCGCGATTTCACGCAGTTGGTGCCCGAAAACCGCCCCCGCGTGCAGAGCATGCGCGGCTTCGACGACTGCTACACCGACATCGTCGACTACATCGTGCGCTGCACCCACCGCATCTGGGACGAGCGCGATGTCGGGCTGATCTACAGCCACTACACCCACAATTGCGTCGCCTACACCACGCTGGGCACGATGTATGACCGCGAGACGCATATCCGCGACACCATCCAGCGCCTCGTCGAATTTCCCGACCGGCGCGGCATGGCCCAGCAGGTGATCTGGAACGGCGATGATGTGAACGGCTTCTACACCAGCCATATGACTCATGGCTCGGGCCGCCACACCCAGCTTGGCGCCTGGGGCAAGCCGACGGGCCGCACCTATTGCACCCGCACCGTGGCCGACTGCATGATCCTTGAGAACAAGATCTACAAGGAATGGATCGTGCGCGACAACATGGGCCCGCTGATCCAGGTCGGCCTCGACCCGCATGAGTTCGCCCAGACCCTCGCCCAGCGCAAGTTCGACCTTGGCGAGCCGGTGATGGACACCGCCGAAAACCGCCGCCTGCTGGGCCAGTACCCGCCCGAGAGCGAGGCCGACCTCTCCATCGCCAACAATGAGGGCGAGGCGCAGCTCCTCACCTGGCTGCACCACATCTACAACAAGCGCATGTTCGGCAAGATCCACGAGATCTACGCCCCCAACTGCCAGTGGCACGGCCCGCTGATGCGCGAACTGTACGGCGTGGCGGCGGTGCTGCAGCAGACGATGCGCCTTGTCGCGCTGATGCCCGATTGCAGCTTCGTGCCGCAGCATATCTGCTCGGTGGAGAGCGAGGAGGGCGGCACCAAATATGCGCTGCGCTGGGTGATGGATGGCCACCATCTGGGCTATGGCTCGCTGGGCGCGCCCACCGGGCACCCGCTCTTCGTGATGGGCGTGACGCATTTCCATATCAAGGACGGCAAGATCGTCGATGAATGGGCGGTCTATGACGAGTTCTCGATGCTGGTGCAGTTGAAGCTGGCCGCCATTCAGGCCGCCGCCTGATCGTGCAACGGGCGGGGCCCAGCGCGGCCCCGCCCCCCTTTCCTCGCCGGAGTGTTCCGAGGATGCCCACCGCCACCCCCGCCCTGCCCGCTTCCGCCGTTCCGGAGCCCGCGCCCCAGCAGGCCATCGACACGCCGGACATCACCCTGCCCCATCAGGTGGCGATCTTCGTGCTGCTGATGGTCTGCGAGTTCCTCTACGGCTGGGCGTGGAACACGGTGGACGTGCTGCGCCCCTTTATCCGCGAGTCGCTGGGCCTCTCGCTGATGCAGGCAGGCTCGACCTACTCCGCACAAGGCGCGGGCGCGCTGATCGGCGCGGTGGTGATCGGGCAACTGGCCGACCGCTATGGCCGCAGGCACATGTTCGCGCTGCTGGTGGCGGGCTATGGCGCGATGCTGATCGCGGGAACAGCCGTGGGCAGCTATCCGCAACTGCTGGCCCAGCGTTTCCTGCTGGGGCTGTTTGCCGGGGCCAGCTTTCCGGTCGGCGTGGGCATCTATTGCAACCTGTTCCGCCCCACGGTGCGCGGGCGGCTGGCGGGCATTCTCAACGCCTGTTTCAGTCTTTCCATCGTGGCGCTGGGGCTGGCGATGGGGGCGGTCGCGCCGGGGCAGTGGCATAGTCTGCTGTGGGCGGGCGGTTTGCCGCCGCTGGTGCTTTCGGTGGTGGCCTATGTGATGATCTCGGCGGGCTCGCGCATCGATCTGGCCAGCCAGCGCGGCGACAAGCTGCCGGTGCGCGAACTCTTCGCCCCCGATGTGCGCCGCCAGACGCTGACGCTGGCGGCGATGACGGGCCTCAACTTCTTCGGCTATGCGGCCTTCAGCGGCTGGCTGACCACCTATCTCACCGGCGAGCGCCACTTTTCCTCCGCGCTGGCGGGCAATCTGCTGGCGTGGCAGTTCGCCGGGAACATCGCGGGCGGCTTCTTCTGGGGCTGGGCGGCGGACCGTTTCGGGCGGCGCTTCAATGCGGTGGGCTTCTTTATCGCCTCGGCGGCCATCGTCGCCTTTCTGCTGGCGCCGTCCAATGTGATGCTGCTGCGCGGGCTGGGCCTGATCTATGGCGCGACCCTTTGCTCCAGCGTGATCTGGGGCGCGTGGATGGCCGAGCTTTACCCGCCGCATCTGCAATCGACGGCGGCCTCGATCTTCAACTGGGGGCGGATCATCAGCTTTTTCTCGCCGCTGATCACCGCCAGCATCGCCCAGCAGGTCGGCATGCCCATCGCCATGAGCTGCGCCGCGCTGGCCTTCACGCTAGCCGCCTTCCTGTGGATCAGCCAGCGCGAAACGCTTGCCGCCTGAAACGTAAAAAACCCCCGGCTGATCCAGCAGCCGGGGGTTTTCTTTACGAGCGACAGAATCGTTAGTCGGCGGTCCAGCCGCCATCGACAATCAGGCTGGTGCCGGTGATCAGCGCCGAGGCCTCACTGGCCAGGAACACCACCGGGCCCATCAGATCCTCCACCGTGCCGATGCGGCCCAGCTTGATCTTGGCCAGCACGCTGGCGCGGAAGGCTTCATCCTCGAAGAAGGGCCTGGTCAGCGGCGTTTCGATAAAGGTCGGCGCGATGGTGTTGGAGCGGATGCCATGCGGCGCCAGATCCAGCGCAAAGGCCTTGTTCATCCCCTCGATCGCCCATTTCGAGGCGCAGTACAGCGAGCGCTTCGGCCCGCCGACATGGCCCATCTGCGACCCCATATGGATCAGGCTGCCCTTGATCCCTTCGGCGATCATCGCCTTCACCGCGCCCTGCGCCACGAAGAAAGCGCTCTTCACATTGAGGTCGAGCACGGCGTCGTAATCCGCCTCGCTCACCTCCCACAGGGGCATGGGCCGGTTGGTGCCCGCATTGTTGACCAGCACATGGAAGGCCGGGCGCCTGGCAAAGAAGGCCTCGACCGCGGCAATATCGCTGACATCGAGCACCGCCGCCTGCGCCTGACCGCCAGCGGCCTTGATCGCGGCAGCGCCCTCCTCGATCTCGCGCGCGGTGCGGGCGGCAAGGGTCACCTGCGCGCCCGCCTGCGCCAGAGCGGCGGCGGCGGCAAGGCCAATGCCTCGCCCCGCCCCCGTCACCAGCGCGCGCTGCCCATCGAGCCGGAAGGCCGGCGTCTGTGGCAGCGCCTCCATCAGACGGCCGTCAGTTCGCTGGGCTCGACCTGCCCGGCATAGGGCACATCGCGGTGGCCAAAACGGCGCACGCGGATGTTGGCCTGCTCACCATGACCGGCAAAGCCTTCCAGCGCGCAGAGGCGACTGCAATATTCGCCGATCAGCGCGCTGGCCTCATCGGTGGTGACGCGCTGATAGGTGCAGGTCTTGAGGAATTTGCCGACCCACAGACCGCCCGTGTAGCGCGCCGCCTTCTTCGTCGGCAGCGTGTGGTTGGTGCCGATCACCTTGTCGCCAAACGACACATTGGTGCGGTTGCCCAGGAACAGCGCGCCATAATTGGTCATGTTCTGCAGGAAATATTCGGGGTCCTGCGTCATCACCTGCACATGCTCGCTGGCGATCTCGTCGGCCACGCGCACCATTTCCTCATAGCTCTCGGCCACGATCACCTCGCCATAGGTTTCCCATGCCTTGCGAGCATGATCCGCCGTGGGCAGGATGTCCAGCAAGCGGTCGATTTCCTTCATCGTCGCGCGGGCAAAGGCCTCGGAGTTGGTCAGCAGCACGCCGGGGCTGTCGGGCCCATGCTCCACCTGACCCAGAATGTCGGTGGCGGCCATTTCGGGATCGCAGCCGATCTCATCGGCGATGATCAGCGTTTCGGTGGGGCCAGCGAAGAGATCGATGCCGACACGGCCGAACAACTGCCGCTTGGCCTCGGCCACAAAGGCGTTGCCGGGGCCGACAAGGATATCGACCGGATCGATCGTCTCGGTGCCGATGGCCATGGCGCCGATCGCCTGAATGCCGCCCAGCGCATAGATCGCATCCGCCCCGGCCAGCGCCTGAGCCGCCACGATGGCGCGCGCGGGCTTGCCCTGAAACGGCGGCGCGCAGGTGATGACGCGCTTCACGCCAGCCACCTTGGCGGTGATCACGCTCATATGGGCCGAGGCCAGCAGCGGATATTTGCCGCCCGGCACATAGCAGCCTGCCGCATTCACCGGCAGGTTCTTGTGGCCCAGCACCACGCCGGGCAGCGTCTCGACCTCGACATCCTTGACGCTGTCGCGCTGGATCCGGGCGAAGTTGCGCACCTGGGTCTGGGCGAATTCGATGTCCTTGCGCTCCTGCGGGGAAAGGCTGTCCACCGCCGCATCGATCTCGGACTGGCTAAGGCGATAGTCCTCGCGGTCCCAGCCGTCGAACTTGATGCTCATGTCGCGCAGGGCCGCGTCGCCGCGCTTCTCGATATCGGCCAGCGCCGCCTCGACAATGTCGCGAACCTTGCGGTCGGCTTCCGCTTTCACATCGGCTGCCGCGCCGCGCTTGAGATACTGGGCCATCATCATCCTCCTCAATGAGCGGCAGGCACGCGCCCGCTCCGACTCGTCGAAGCTTATGAATACATAGTCACAGAAATTTTCCAATATGACATTTTACAAATTTCAAACGCCACATTTTATGATTTTTATGATTGAATGCATATTCAAATTGCTTTGCAAGCCTTTCACCAGCTACCACCGCCACCATGACCCGCGACCCCACCCCCGCCGCCGTTTCCGTTCACGATGTGGCGCGCGCGGCGGGCGTCTCGCAATCGGCGGTGTCGCGGGCCTTCACGCCGGGCTCCAGCCTGTCGCCCGACAAGCGCGACCGCATCATCGCCATCGCCGCGCAGATGGGATACCGGCCCAACCCGCTGGCCCGCTCACTGCTGCGGGGGAAGTCGAACATCATCGGCGTGGGCGTGGGCGATCTGGCCAACCCCTTTTTCGTGCAGACGCTGCAATTGCTCTCGCAGGCGCTGGAGACCGCCAATCTGCGCCTGATGCTGTTCCCGGCGCATGGCTCACAGGGCGCCGAACCCTCCATTCAGGAGGTGCTGCATTACCGCATCGACGCGCTGGTGCTGCTCTCGGTCAGCCTATCCTCGAAGCTGGCGGAGGAATGCCGCCGCGCGCAGGTGCCGATCATCCTCTACAACCGCACGACAGGCCAGCACGACGCCTCCTGCGTCGTGGGCGACAACACCACCGGCGCGCGCAGCATTGCGGCCCATCTGCTGGGCGGCGGGCATGAACGCCTCGCCTTCCTTGCCGGAACCCCCGAAAGCTCCACCAATGCCGAGCGCGAGGCGGGCTTCAACGCCTATCTGGCCGAACGCGGCCACCCTGCCCCCATCCGCGAGGAGGGCCATTTCTCTTTCGAGGCCGCGATGGCCGCGACCCGCCGCCTGCTGGTGCGCCCCGACCGGCCCGACGCCCTGTTCTGCGCCAATGACACGATGGCGCTGGCCGCGCTGACCGTCGCGCGCCATGAGTTCGGCCTCGATGTCGGACGCGAGATTTCCATCGCGGGCTATGACGATGTGCCGATAGCGGCCTGGCCCGGCTACGCCCTGACCAGCTATTCACAGCCCGCGCGGCAAATGGTCGATGAGACCGTGCGCCTGATCCACGCCCTGCGCGCCGATGCCGAGAGCCACGAAGAGGTGCAATGCCCCGGCACGCTGATGGTGCGCTCCAGCACGCGGCCTGCAAAAATCAGCGTATAATCCCCGCAAGGCCGATCAGGCCATGCGGGGATGGAACGGCCAGCCTTACTTCTTCCCGGCCGCCTCGGGATGGGCCTTCTGATAGGCGGCCATCTGGGTTTCCATGGCCTGACAGGGCGCGCTGGCGTGAGCCCTTTCCTGCGCCTGCTCCATGGCGGCATCGGCCGAAGGATCATCGCCCATGGCGCCCATATAGACCCCAATGCCGAACATCGCCTGAGGGAGCTGATTGGGCTTGGGCTGGCCGGCCAGCAGGGTCTTCATCTGCTCCAGCTTGGCATCGCGGTCGCTCACGAGCTGGGGCGCGCCCTCGGCATCCGGCTTGTCGGAGACGGCGTTGGCCTCATGGTTGAGCGCGATCAGACGCCCGCCATCGCTGGTATGGAGAAAACGGGCGAAGGCGGCGAACTGCTCGCGGTCGGCCGGGCCCGTCCCCTGCAGCTTGGTCAGCAGCGGGGTGACGAAGATGTCATCGCGGAACATCTCCTTCTGCATCTCGTTCACGCAGGCCGGAATGGCGGGGGCGGCGGCCTTCACCTCGGCGGGCATGCCCTCCATCATCTTGGCCGCGAAACCGCTCTGAAGCGCATGGGCGATCTGGAAATAGTCGCCGATATACTGCCGGAACAGCGGATCGGCCGAGAAGTTGCCCGCATCGATCGCGGCAACAGGCTGAGCGACTGCGGCACTGGAAAGAAGAGCCGATACCAGCATCGTCGCAAGAATTTTCATGTCACTTCATCCTCAAGGAGCATACCCCCGTCCACGGCGCATGCAGCACATGTCTGGCGACAAGTACAGGCACAGTAACCGCCCATGCCGGTAAATCCTGTTTGGAAATCCGGCGAAGCCGGATTTGCGGTACCAGCCCTCTCCCCCACCCGCACGCGCCCCCAAGCTGCACGCTTGCATGGCGCGCGTTCAGGCGCCAAGCAGGCTTCATGCGTATTGCCCTTTTCGAACCGGAAATTGCCGGAAATGTCGGCGCCGTCCTGCGCCTGTGTGCCTGTTTCGCCACCGCTGTCGATCTGATCGAGCCCATGGGCTTCACCTGGGACGACCGCCGCGTGCGCCGCGCCGCCATGGATTACATCGACCATGTGACCATCACGCGCCATGCCAGCTTCGAGGCTTTCCGGGCCGGCATCGGCACACAGAGGCTGGTGCTCTTCACCACCAAGACCGACCGGTCGGCCTATGATTTCACCTATCGGCCCGACGATATCCTGCTGTTCGGCAAGGAAAGCGCGGGCGTGCCCGCCGCGGTCTCGGATGTCTGCGACGCGCGGGTGCGGATCCCGATGCAACCGCAGGTCCGCTCGATGAATCTGGCCACCACCGCCGCCCTCGCGCTGGGCGAGGCCCTGCGCCAGACAGGCAGCCTGCCCGGCTAGGACATCGAGCTGGAAGACTCCGGCCGGCCCGGCAGGATCAGTCCTCCGGGCCTTTCCCCTGCTTGCCCTTTGCCTGATCATGCTGCGCCGCCTTGCGCAGCGCGCCAGGGCGAATGTCGAAGCGGCGCAGAAAGGCCCGGCTCAGAGCCGCTTCGGACTGATAGCCCGCATCCGCCGCGATCTGCGCCAGCGGCTCGGCGGTGTCCATGATCCGGTGCCGCGCGATCCCCAGCCGCAATTCGGTGAGGAAGCCAAAGGGCGGCAGTCCGGTAATCCGCCGGAACGCCCGCACCAGCGAGGGGCGCGACACGGCAGCGATGGCGGCCAGCTCATCCAGCTCCCACAGGCGCGCGGGATCTTCCAGCATGGCGGCGGCGGCCTTGGCGGTCTCGCGCGCGGCGAGCAGGGCCAGCAGGCCTTCGGCGGGCGCCAGAGTCTCGAAACAGCGGCGCAGCAGCATCACGAACATCGCGCTCGCCAGATCGCGGGTGATCGCGGCAGAGCCCGCCCGGTCCTGCTCCAGCTCGGCGACGATCAGGCCGATCAGGCCAAGGCAGCCATCGATCCCCCCCAACGTCAGCAGCACGGCGCGCGGCAGCGTGCGCAGCACCAGATTCTCGCTGCTGCTTTCCAGATGCAGCCTGCCGCAGACCAGCTCGGTGTCGATGGGCACGCCCTCGGTCTGCTTGAGGCGGATGGTGTCGCGGCCGGAATAATGGATGGGCCGGAAAGCCGCCCGGTCATCCCCGCCAAAGACCACATGACCATCGCCATGCGGCAGCAGCAGCACATCGCCCGCCTGCAGCGCGACCGGCGCCTGCCCCGCCCGCTCGACGACGCAACTGCCCTTCAAAACGATGTGAAAGGCCGCCCAACCGCTTTCCTCAGGGTCATGCCGGGCGCACCAGTCCCCGCCGAAGCGGCAATAGTCCTGAAGCTCCGGGCGGACCCGCAACATGGGGGCAAGGCTGGTCAGGGCGTCGCGCGGGGCGCGGGTCTCGTTCATGGCGGCAATCCCGTGATTTGATCCTCACGGTCATAAGCATGCGCCGCGCGGGCATCAACAGGCAGCACGTTCCGGGCCATCATGATCACATCGAAAAGGAGATGTACCATGATGATGAATTGGAACGAATACCGCCAGCAAGTCACCGCCGGCGTGGGCCAGATCGGCAAGCTCAGCCCCGACACGGTGAAGGGCTATGTCCAGATCAGCCAGGCCAATGCCGCCACCGGCACGCTGGATGCCAAGACCCGCGAGCTGATCGCCCTCTCGGTCGCCATCAGCCTGCGCTGCGACGGCTGTATAACTGTCCATGTCGCCGCCGCCCGCAAGGCCGGTGCCACCAAGGAAGAGATCGCCGAAGCGCTGGGCGTGGCCATCGCGGTCAATGCCGGAGCCGCGCTGGTCTATTCGACCCGCACGATCGACGCCTTCGACGCCCTCGATCAGGCCTGAGGAGGAACAGCCATGACCAAGCTCTATCACAACGCCCTGCGGCTGGTCGCGTCCCAGCGCTCCGACCGTCTGGGGATCGCCCTGATGAAGATCGCCATCGCGATCATCTTCCTCTGGATCGGCTATCTGAAATTCCAGCCCTATGAGGCCGACAGCATCACCACCTTTGTCGCCAACAGCCCCTTCATGCGCTTTTTCTACGCCCATCCGGCCGAGTATGCGGCGCATCTCACCAAGGAGGGCGTGCTGATCCCCGCCCAGCGCGCCTGGCAGATCGCCAACAACACCTATGCGTTCTCCAACGGGCTGGGCACGGTGGAGATCATCATCGGCACGCTGACCCTCTCGGGCCTGTTCTCGAAGCCTTTGGGTCTGGCGGGCGCGGTGCTGGCCTTTCTGACGCCCTTCGTCACCCTGTCCTTCCTGGTCACCACGCCAGAGGCCTGGGTGCCCGCGCTGGGCGATGCGCAACATGGCTTCCCCTATCTGTCGGGCGCCGGACGGCTGGTGATCAAGGATGTCGCCATTCTGGCGGGCGGATGGATCATCATCGTCGACACCGCGCGGCGGATGCTCGCCGGACGAGAGAAGGCCTGAAAACCAAACAGGCTCTCAGCATGACGCCGGTGGTCCCATGGCCGCCGGCGCGCTGCTGTTATCCGACCAGCCTCTCTTGCGCCACGGCGCGCACCGCATCGGAAAGATGTTGAAGCAGGCCGGTATGCAGCCGGGTGACCGCCCAGTGAAGCTGCACATCGATCCGCCGCCCCGGCGCCAGCTCCACCAGCGCCCCGCTCGCCAGGTGCGACGCCACAAGCTGCAGCGGATGCATGCTCCACCCCAGCCCTTCCAGCGCGAAATCGATAAAGGCATTGGTCGAGGGCACCCAATGCACCGGGCCGCCCGGCTCCACCCCGTAAGCTTCACGCGCCCAGCGGGCCTGAAGCCCATCGCGCCGGTCAAAGCGCAGATGCGGCGCCACCGCCAGAGCATCCCCATCCACCCCTTGCGCGAAATAGCGCGCCACAAAGTCCGGGCTGGCACAGGCGACATAGCGCAGCGCGCCCAGCGGGATCACCTTGCAGCCCTGCACCGGCTTGAGATCGGTGGTCACCGCCCCCAGCACCTCGCCCGAGCGCAGCCGGTCGGCGGTATAGGCCTCGTCATCCAGCTTCAGATCGAGCGAGACGCCGGTCTTGCGCACAAATGCCGCCATGGCAGCGGGAAACCAGGTCGCCAGACTGTCGGCATTGACCGCCACGCGCAGCGTCGGCGGCGCGGCATCGACGGATGCCCCCAGCACGCTCGCCATATCCTGCTCCAGCAAGCGCACCTTGTCGAGGTGAGCGCAGAGCGTCCCCCCCAGCTCGGTGGGCAGGCAGGGCGCGCCGCGCAGGATCAGGATCGCGCCCAGCCTTTCCTCCAGCCCGCGCACCCGCTGCGACACAGCGGACGGGGTCATGCCCAGAGCGGCGGCGGCCCTTTCGAAACTGCCCTCGGTGATGACGGCGGCCACGGCGGCGAGCGACGGATAATCCAGCATGATGAAGCCATGCTTCATCGAGATAAGAAGAACAAGTTTTACTTACCCGCCGCACCCGGCCATTCCGCGCGGCATGACGAACCTTTTCACCCCCTTTCTCTCGGGCTTTCTGCTCTCCGCCGCGCTGATCATGGCGATCGGCGCGCAAAACCTCTTCGTGCTGCGGCAGGGGCTGAGGCGCGATCATGTCGGGCCGATCGTGCTGCTCTGCGGATCGGCGGACGCCCTGCTGATCGCTGCCGGTGTGGCGGGCATGGGCGCCTTTCTGGCCGCCATCCCGCGCCTGACCATGGTGCTGTCACTGGGCGGCGCCGGCTTTCTGGCATGGTATGGGGTGAGCGCGCTACGCCGCATGGCCTCCCCCGAAGCCATGGCGGTGACGCAAAGCGCCAGCCTCTCGCTGCCCCGCGCGTTGGCCACCACGGCGGCCTTCACCTTCCTCAACCCGCATGTCTATCTCGACACGGTGCTGCTGATGGGCACCGCCGGATCGTCGCAGCCTGAGGTGCTGCGCCCCTTTTTCGTGGCCGGGGCGGCAACGGCCAGCTTCGCGTGGTTCACCGCGCTGGGCTATGGCGCGCGGGTGCTTGAGCCGGTCTTCGCGCGGCCTGCGGCATGGCGCGTGCTCGATGCGCTGGTCGGCGCGGTGATGCTGACGCTGGCGGCCTCGCTGCTGGGCCATGCCCTGCTGTCATGAGGCGGGCGCCACATCCTCCAGCCCCAGCCGCCGCTTGATCTGTCGGCGCGAGGCCAGCAGAAAGGCCGAGGCCATCTCGCCCTCGCCGAAAGCCCGCGCCGCAGTGGCCGCCCCCACCATTTCGGCAAGCGCCGAATTGGCCTCCTCCTCGGCCTGCGCATGGCCCAGCGCGGCCAGCCGGTCGCGCAGCCGGTTGCGGAAACGCTCGATCCCCGCGGCATAGGCGGTGCGCGCCTCGGGCGGCAGGCGGGTGGCCTCGCTCATCAGCGAGGTCAGCGCGCAGCCCCGCTCGCGCCAGGTGATCCGCTCCTCGGAGAGATAATCGTCGATATAGGCCGCCAACCCCGCCGCCAGATCGGGCTGATCGAGATGACGCGCCAGCGAGCTGCGGTTGTCCTCGAACAGGCGGTCGATCGTATGGGCCACCAGATCGTCACGGCTCTCGAAATGGGCGTAGAAGCCGCCATGAGTCAGCCCCGCGCGCTTCATCAGCGCGGCGACGCCAATGCCGTCGAAACCATGCTCGCGCATGGCCTTGGCCGCTTCATCGAGGATGCGGGCGCGGGTGCGCTCCTTATGCGACAGTTTTTCGCTCACGTTCAGGTCCTTTTCTCCCATCCGCCGCCCAGCGCGCGGATCGCCGCCACGCTGGCGCGCGCCGTGTCGGCCCGCGCCATGGCCAGACGGTCAGCGGCGGCGAGCAGCGCGCGATCGGCATCAAGGACATCGATCAGCGACACTACACCGGCGCCATAGGCTTGTCGCGCCTGGTCGCGCGCTTTGGTCAGCGATGCAAGCTGTTGCTCGCGCAGGGCAATTTCGGCGCGGCCCTGCGCCAGACCGGTCAGGGCATTCTCGACATCCTCGGTGGCATGCAGCACCGCGCCGCGATAGAGCGCCAGCGCCTCGGCCTCCCGCCCGCGCGCCTGAGCCACCTGCGCATCGACCTTGCCGAAATCGAACAACCGCCAGCGCAGGCCCGCGCCGCCACTGGCCTGAAGCGCATTGCCGGTCAGCAGCCCCGCGCCGCCCACCGTGGCCACGCCCAGCAAGCCATCGAGCGAGACATGCGGGTAATATTCGGCCATGGCCACGCCGATCCGCGCATTGGCGGCGGCGACCTGCCGCTCCGCCGCGACCAGATCGGGGCGGCGGCGCATCAGTTCGGCAGGCTGAATGCTACCGCCCGGATCGGGGGCGAGCGGAATCGCCACGGCATTTGCCAAGGTTTCCGCCCCGCTGCCCGCCTGCTGGCCGCCCAGCACCGAGAGCCGGTTGATCTGCCCGGCAATCGCGGCTTGCAGCGGCGGAATGGAGGCCTCGATGCCCTGCTGCTCGCCCAAAGTGCGGTTGAGCGACAGGTCGGAGGCGACACCCTGATCGCTCTGCTGGCGGACCAGATCGACAAGCTGCTTTTCGGTCTGCAACTGCCCCTGCGCCACCGCCAGCCGCGCCTGAAGCCCGCGCAATTGCAGATAGGCGTCAACCGTTTCCGCCGCGATGCTGAGGCGCACCGCATCGGCATGGGCCTGCGTGGCGGCCAGATCGGCCCGTGCCGCCTCACGCCCGCGCCTCAGGCCCCCGAAGAGATCGATCTCCCAACTGGCCTGAGCGCCCATCTGATAGAGCGAATAATCCCTCGGAAAACCCAACTCGCGCGAGGCCGCGCCAAAGGGCGTCTGCAGCGAGGTCCGGTCACGCTCCGCCGAGGCCCCCACACCCACGGTGGGCAGCAGCGCCGCGCCCGCCGCTCTGGCGACTCCGCGCGCCTGGGTGATCCGCGCGGCGGCTGCGGCAATGTCCATATTCTGGGCCAGCGCCTGATCGACCAGAGCGTCCAGCACCGGGTCGTTGAAGCGCTTCCACCATTGCGCCTCGGCCGGGGCGATGGTGGCGGGCGCATGATAGGCGGCGGTCAGCGCGACCTCGGGCTTGTGGTAATCCGGGCCAACGGTGCAGCCCGTGAGCAGGCTGGTGGCCAGCAATGCGGATAACAGTTTCATGGACAACATCTCCTCAATGCGCCGCATCGGGCGGCGGCGGGGCGGCGTTGGCGGGCGGGCGGCAGAAGGGCACCATCACCAGCGCGCCGATGAACATCCAGGCCAGCAGGCGGAACACATCGTTGAAGGCCAGAGTCAGCGCCTCGCGCCCCGCCACACGGGCGAACAGGCCCTGAGCGGAAAGCAGCGCCTGATGCGGATCCGGGGCAATCGCGCCCATCCGCCCGGCCATGGCGGCGATGGTGTCGTTGATGGGGGCGGCGCCATGGGCCATGGCCTCGCCAAGGCGCAGGCTGTCGATGCGCGTGTGATCCTGCAGCAGCGTGTTGACCACGGCGATGCCGATGGCCCCGCCCAGATTGCGCATCAGATTGAACAGGCCCGAGGCATATTTGAGTTCGGCAGGCTGGAACCCGGCCAGCGCCATGGTCACGCTGGGCACGATGCACAGCATCATCGCAAAGCCGCGCAAGGCCTGACTGGGCGCCAGCTCCCAAAAGCCCCAATTGTTGGTCATGTTCGAGGACAGCCACAGGCTGAGGGCAAAGCAGCTCAGCCCCACGGTGATCATGATCCGCGCGTCCAGCCTCTGGCTGAGCGAGGCGGCCACCACCACGCTGAGCATCTGCGCCAGCCCCACCACGATCACCGTCTCACCGATCTGCAGCGAGTCGAAGCCCCTCACCTGCCCCAGATAGACCGGCACCAGATAGACCGCCGAATACATGCCCACCCCCAGCACCAGATTGAAAACGCAGGCAAAGGCGAATGTGGGCCGGCGAAAGGGGGAGAGCTTCACCAGCGGATTGGGCGAGAAGAAGGACCGCTCCAGAAAGAGCACAAACCCCACCAGCGAGCACCAGCCCGCCATGGCGATGGTCTGGTCGCCGAACCAGTCATGGCGCGGGCCTTCCTCCAGCACATATTCGAGGCCCGCCAGAAAGACGGCCATAGCGATCAGATGGCTCCAGTCGATGCGGGCGAAGAGTGCGGGCTGGGCGCGGTCGACGCGGATCACCTGCGATGACAAAACCGTCACCACGATGCCCGGCAGCACATTGATGAAGAACAGCCAGCGCCAGTCGAGCCAGTCGGTGATCGCCCCGCCCGCGCTGGGGCCCAGCGTGGGGGCCAGCACGCTGACCGCGCCGAGGATCGCCGGGATCATCGCGCGCTGCTTGCCGGTGAAGATGGTGAAGGCGGTGGCAAACACCAGCGAGACCATCGTGCCCCCGGTAAAGCCCTGCGCCGCGCGAAAGGCGATCATCGAGCCCATGTCCCAGCTCAAACCGCACATCAGGCTGAAAAAGGTGAAGCTGGCCGCCGAGAAGGTGAAGGCCCAGCGCGTCGACATCGCATGGGCCAGATAGCCCGAGAGCGGGATCATCACCAGTTCGGCCATCAGATAGGCGGTCTGCACCCAACTGATCTCGTCCGGCCCGGCGGCCAGCCCCGCCTGCACATCGCGCAGCGAGGCCGAAACGATCTGAATGTCGAACAGGGCCATGAACTGCCCGAAGGCCATCACGGCCAGAATCAGGAATTTGCGCGGCGTGGGCATGCCCTGCGGGTCATGCGCCCAATCCTGCCCGATTCCTTTCAGCCAGCCTGTCATCTTGGCCCTTTCCGCTTTCATCCCGAGAAATGCTCTCGACATATATGACGGTCATCATTTAAATGACAATCATCATATTCGCAAGGGCGCATCTGGCCCGCACGTCAGGAGGTTTCGATGAGTGAAGCGGTACAGAGCCCGGCGATGGCCCGGCAGGCACAGGGCGAACCCTTTGATCAGGCGCCCGAATCCACCCGGCGCGGCCCCGGCCAGCGCACGGTGATCGCATCGGCCGTGGCGTTGGCGGCGGCTCTGGCGGGGATCGGCTGGATCGCCATGAGCCCCTCCACCGAATCGACCGACGATGCCTATGTCGCCGCCGACTCGACCTCTGTGGCGCCCAAGGTGCGCGGGCTGGTCTCGGCGGTGCTGGTGCGTGACAATCAGGCGGTGCATGCGGGCGATCCGCTGGTCCGCATCGATCCCGAGGAGTTCGACGCCAGGCTGGCGGCGGCGCAGGCCAGTCTTGCCGATGCCAGGGCCAATGTCGCCTCGGCCCGCGCCGCGCTGGTCAGCCTCGGCGCCGAGCAGCAGCTCGATGCCGCGCAGGTGACAGCGGCGCGCACCCAGATCCGCTCCTCCACCGCCGAGGCCGAGCGCGCCGACACCGACCGCCGCCGCTATGACACGCTGGTGGCGACCGGCGCGGTGGCGCGGCGCGATGCCGACACCTATCGCACCACGGCGGTCTCCGCCGAGCAGGCCGCCGCGCGCAGTGCCGCCTTGCTGGCGGTGGCGCAGCGCAGCTCCGGCGTGACTTCGGCCAAGCGCCCCGGCCTGCAGGCCGCGCTGGACAAGGCGCTGGCCGGGCAGCAGCAGGCGCAGGCCGCGCTTGATCTGGCGCGGCAGGATCAGGGCCATACGCTGATCCGCGCGGCGCTCGATGGCACGGTGGGCAACCGGCAGGTGCGGGTGGGCGATTATGTGCAGCCCGGATCGCGTTTGCTGACTTTGGTGCCGATGAATGCGCTCTACGTCACCGCCAATTTCAAGGAGACGCAGATGCGCCATATGCGCGTCGGGCAAAGCGTGACCATCGCGGTCGATGCGCTGGGCCATGGGCTGAAAGGCACGGTGGAGAGCATCGCGCCGGGGTCGGGCTCCAGCTTCTCGCTGCTGCCTTTCGAGCCGGGGACGGGCAATTTCACCAAGATCGTGCAGCGCGTGCCGGTGCGCATCCGCTTCGATGCGTCGCAGGCCGGGGCAGACCTGCTGCGGCCCGGTCTTTCGGTAACGGCCAAAGTGCGGGTGGGCGAGTGATCGCCCGCATCAATCCTTCTGGAAATGCGAGGTCTTGTCGAAGCCTTCATTGGCCTTGGCCATGCGGATCAGCTTGCGCAGATAGGCCCTGACCTCGCGCTCGAAACGGCGGTCGCTGTAGACGCCGGTGCGATTGTATTCGTCGCGGCCCAGCAGTTCTTTCAGATAGAGCCCAAAACCCGCCTGATCCTCCAGCGAGGCATGGCGCTGCGCCAGACGACAGACGAACTCTTCGGCGGCGGCCTTGTCGTAATCGTCCTCGTAATCGCGGCCCATGCGCTCGGCCCGGACCTGATCGACCTGCGAGGCGGCAAGGCGGCTGGCCAGCCAGGTGCGGACCGTCTCGGCGTTCCATTGCGTGCTGTCCATGTGTGTCCGCCTCCAGACCGTTGATCGGGCCACCCGCCTAGAGGGCATGCCCGGCCACGGCAAGCCGCCATTGACCCTTCCGGCGCCCGCCCCTATCTGCCCCCTGCGGCGACAACGTTCCCGCCTCAGCCCTGATCGTCCGGTCGGGGCGGGAGATCAAGACCGGGACGGCCCGGCAACTTTCGCAAGGAGGTTGCCGCCATGCCATGGTTAAGTCTGATGATCGCCGGTCTGCTCGAAGTCGTCTGGGCCAGCACAATGAAGCAATCGCAGGGGTTTTCGCGGCTCTGGCCCAGCGTCATCACCGTGGTCGCGGTGATGGCCAGCTTTGGCCTGCTGTCATGGTCGATGCGCTCGCTGCCGCTGGGCACGGCCTATACCGTGTGGACCGGCATCGGCGCGCTGGGCGCCTTTGTGGTGGGCGTCGCCCTGCTGGGCGAGGCGCTGACCGCCATGCGCGTGACCGCCGCGCTGCTGATCCTTTCCGGGCTGGTGCTGATGAAGCTGTCGGGCGGGGATTGAGTCCGGCGGCGCGCAACCACATGGGATCTTGATGGTTTCTTGCAGGACAGCGGCACCAACCGGTGCCGCGATCCGAGACGCAAAGGACCGTCCATCCGTGTCGACCAAACCCAAGCTGATCATCCGCAAGGCCCGGCTGAAGGACAGCCATGCCATCGCCGCTTTGTCCGAACGGGTCTATGGCCATGCGGGATCGATGACGGAAGAACAGATCCGCGCCCAAATCAACAAGTTCCCCGATGGCCAATTGGTCGCCGAATATGAGGGCGAGATCGCTGGGCACTGCGCGACCTTCATCATCTCCGAAAGCGTGGCGCTCAAGCCGCATAGCTGGTTCGAGATCACCGGCAACGGCTATGCCTCGCGCCATGATCCCGATGGCGATGTGCTCTACGGCATGGAGGTCTGCGTCGATGCCAAATTCCGCCGGTTACGCATCGGCCAGCGTTTCTACCGCGTGCGCCGCGAATTGTGCGAGCATTTCGAGCTGAAGGGCATCGCCTTTGGTGGGCGCATGCCCGGCTATGCCCGGCGGCGCCGCGAATTTCCCGACCCCAAGGATTATCTGGAGGCGGTGCAGAACAAGCGCGTCCGCGACACGGTCATCAACTTCCAGATGGCCCAGGGCTATGAGCCGCTGCGCGTGCTGAAGGACTATCTGCCCGTCGACCATGAAAGCATGGGCCACGGCATTCTGATGTATTGGGCCAATCCGCTGGCGCCTCAGGCGGTCAACACGCGGACCTTGGCGCCGCATGGGCGCCTGCCCGCCAGCGTGCGCATCGCCACGGTGCAGTTCCAGATGCGCCGCATCAACGCCATCGAGGAGTTCGAGGAGCAGGTCGAATATTTCGTCGACGTCGCCGCCGATTACAAGGCGGACTTCGTGCTGTTTCCCGAGCTGTTCACGCTGCAACTGCTCTCCATCGACAATGGCAAGCTTTCCCCCATCGAGGCGATCCGCAAGGTGGCGGCCTATAAGGACCGCTTCTGCGCCTTCATGGAAAGGCTGGCGGTCAGCTACAACATCAACATCATCGGCGGATCGCATCCCACCCAGATCGAACGCGCCCCCGGCAAGGAGGATGAGATCCGCAATGTCAGCTATGTCTTCCTGCGCGACGGGGCGACCTTCGCTCAGGAAAAGCTGCATCCCACCCCCTCCGAAGCGCGCTGGTGGAACATCAAGGGCGGTTACGGCGCCAATGCGATCCAGACCGATTGCGGCCCCATCGGCGTGATGATCTGCTACGATTCGGAATTTCCCGAGCTGGCGCGCCATCTGGTCGATCAGGGCGCGCTGATGCTCTTCGTGCCCTTCTGCACCGATGAGCGGCGCGGCTATCTGCGGGTGCGCTATTGCTGCCATGCCCGCGCGGTGGAGAACCAGTGCTATGTCGCCATGTCGGGCGTGGTGGGCAATCTGCCCAATGTCGAGGCGATGGATATCCATTACGCCGAAAGCGCGATCCTGACGCCCTCGGACTTCCCCTTCGCCCGCGATGGCGTGGCGGCCGACACCGCGCCCAACACCGAGACCATCGCGATTGCCGATGTCTCGCTGGCCGATCTGCTGAAAAGCCGCCAGTCGGGCGCGGTGCAGAATTTGAAGGACCGCCGCTTCGATCTCTATCGCGTGCACTGGAAGAAGCAGCGCGCGCCCAAGGTTACGGCCTGAGCGATGGGGGCGGCGCGATGGCCGCCCCTTGAAGGTTACTTCAGGGCGGCCAGACGCGCGGCCACCTCGGCGCGCTTCTGCATGGCATCGATCTCGGCGATCTGGTCGACCGGAGCGGGCGCGGCACCGGCAGCCGAGACGATCCGCTCGAAAGCCTGCTGAGCGCTGTTCAGCTCCTGACGGCGGTCGCTCTCGGCCTTGGGAACACCCTGCCCGGCCAGCGCCTGATCGAGGCGCTGGGCCAGAAACGCTTCCTTCTCCTGCTCCATCTGCACCTTGCGGGCCTTGAGCGTGCCCAGCCCTTCGGCGATCTCGGCCTCATGCTTGGCCAGCGCCTCGGCCTTGGCCTTGAGGGCTTCGGCCTGCGCCTCCAGATCGATCTGCCGGGCGAGCGCCGCCTCGGCCAGATCCTCACGCCCCTCGGCCAGCGCGAAACGCGCCTTCTCCGTCAGTTGCGCGGCCTCGGCGCGAAGCTGCTCCTGCTGGCGGGCAAGCTGCGCGAGGCGGGCCTGCACATCATCACGCTCGGCCTGAAACTGGGCGATGCCGCGATCGACCTCACGCACGGTCTCGCGCAGGATGCTGCCGCTGCCCGCGCTTTCGAGCTTGTCGACGGCATCTTCCAAAGTGGCTGAAATAATCCGCCCAACGCGCTGAAAAATCGGCTCGGTCATGAAGATCCTCATGAAATGATGCTGCAACGGCATGGCTTTTAGCCGGCACCCTTAAAGCATTTCTAAAAAGCGCCGATCGAAGCGCGGCTTTCTTCGCATGTTGTTCATAAACGCCCGCTCCCACCCCGGCGACCGGCTTGCGACTGGCGCCCCGCCATGCGCGACAGCCTGCCGTACCCTTCCACCGGCCCGACCACCAAAAGGGGCGCCCAAGGCAACATCCCCCACCCTCGCGCATTGGGACATGAAACATACCGGGAGAGTTCATGCCTATTGCCTTGTTTCTGGCCGGAGCGATGATGGCCGCCACGCCGCTGGCCGCGCAGGCGCAGACCGCCCCGGCGTCTCCCCCTGAAAGCGCCACGCCGCCTGAAAGCCCCCCGCCAGCGCCTGAAAAGAACGTGCTGGAGGGCGATTTCCTCACCGTGGGCGGCGGGCTGATCTATGGGCCCAGCTATGAAGGCTCGAACGATTACATCGCCCAGCCCATCCCCGCCATGCTGGGGCGGATCGGCGGGGTGACGATCAGCCCGCGCTCGGGCGGTCTCGCGCTCGATGTCATTCCCGATCCCAAGGGCGCCAAGGTGGGCTTTTCCTTCGGCCCCACCGCCACCTATTCGGCCAACCGCGACCGGCATATCGTCGACCCCGTGGTGCGCGCCGCCGGGCGGCTCGATGCCGATATCGCGGTGGGAGCCAGCGCGGGCGTGTCGGTCTATCGCGTGCTCGACGCCTATGACAGCGTCTCGGCCTCGGTCGATGTGAAATGGGATGTGCGCGGGCCAACGGGGGGCATGCAGATCTCGCCCTCGCTCAACTACATCACCCCGCTCAGCAAGAAGCTGATCGCCACCATCTCGATCTCGGCCAAGCATGTGAACCGGGATTACGCCAATTATTACTATTCGGTCTCGGGGCAGCAAAGCCTGGCGAGCGGGCTGCCGCTCTATCAGGCGCGCGGCGGCTGGGCCAGCGTGGGAGGGACGCTGATCATGGGCTATTCGCTTGCGGGCGATCTGCGCAAGGGCGGCTTCTCGCTGGTGGGGATCGCGGGCTACACGCGGCTGCTGAACGATGCGCGCGACAATCCCTACACCGCCATTCGCGGCACGCCCGCGCAATTCGTGGCGGGCGGCGGGATCGCGTATACGTTTTGAGAGTCTGTTTGAAAATCCGGCGAAAGAGCCGGATTTTGCGGCACCGGCCCGCTTCCCCGCCCGGCCACCCAACGGTGTATCCTGTGGGTGGCCGGGCGGGGAAGCGGGCCGGTGCCGCGCGGACAATGCGCAAAAGCGCATTGTCCGCATGAACACTCAGGCCGTGACCGGCTCGCCGGCGGTGAGCTGGCGCGCCTCGGCAACCGCGCCCTCGATGGCGGCCTTGCGGGCGTCATCGCCGCGCCCGATGCCCTCGGCGATGATGTATTGCGCATCACCCAGACCGATAAAGCCCAGGATCGTGCGCAGCAGCGTCTCGCCGTGCTCATAGGCCGCAAAGGGCGAGCCGCTGTGATAGACATTGCCCCGCGCCAGCGCGACCACCACCCGCTTGCCCGCGACAAGGCCCTTCACCCCGTTCTCGTCATAGGAGAAGGTGGTGCCCCGCACGACGATGCGGTCGAGCCAAGCCTTCAACTGCGTCGGAATGGTGAAATTGTAGAAGCCCGCGCCGATCACCACGATATCGGCCTCGAGGAATTCGCGCAGGTCTTCGCCCTCGGCAAGCTGGCCATAGGCCTCCAGCGTCAGGTGATCGATCGGCGCCGCGGCCAGATCGCGATGGGTGACCTCAACGCCGGGATGCAACTCGCGCAGCCTTTCGACCGCCGCCGCCGAGATGGCCCGGCTGGCCGAATTGTCGCCAAGGATGCTGGAATCGAGATGAAGAAGCTTGGTCGGTGTCATGGGGGGGTAACTCCGGTCTGGATTTGTGACCAGGACCAGCTATGTGACTGGAAGCCACCTGCCAAGAACGCATATTTTTAGGACCAGGTCACATGGATATGCCCACCCCCGATCTCCCCACCATGCCCGAGCAACCCGGCATCAGCGCCGAATGCCGCAGGATGAACAGCATCCTGAGCATTGTGGGCGACAAATGGACGGTGATGATCGTCATGGTGCTGGTCGAGGGGCCCCAACGCTTCAACGCGATAAAGCGCATCATCGGCGGCATCTCGCAGCAGATGCTGACCCGCACCCTCAAAGCACTCGAACGCGACGGCATGGTCAGCCGTACAGTGCACCCCACCGTGCCGCCTCAGGTGGAGTATGCGCTCACCCCGCTGGGCCATTCGCTGGCGGTGCCGGTGCGCGCTCTGGGCGCCTGGGCGCGCGGCCATATGGAGGAAATCGACGGCCATCGCATCCGATATGACACGCGCGACCTAGCGGGTTAGGACGCTCTGGTTTAAGGGGCCGATTAAACCCGTCTGCGAAAGGCGGGACAACCGACGAAAAGGGAAGACACGAGATGCCTGCCGATCGCCGCATGCGCGCGACCTGCTATGATGTGGCCGAAAGGGCGGGCGTCAGCCAGTCGACCGTTTCGCGCGCGCTGGCCGGGCATTCCTCGGTGTCGGAAGGCACGCGCAACCGCGTCGCGCTGATCGCGCGGAGCATGGGCTATCAGATCGACAGCGTGGCCGCCGCCGTGCGTACCGGCCGCATCGACACCATCGCGGTGGTGGTGCTGGCGCGCGAAAGCGGCCCGCCCGAACATTGCAACCCCTTCCACCACAATCTGCTGGCCACCATCTGCCAGGCGGCGTCAGCGCGCGGGCTGGAAACGCTGGTCTCCTTCCAGAGCCGCCCCGACACGCTGCGCGGCAATTACGAGGTGGCGCGCAAGGCGATGGGCGCCATCGTGATCGGCACCAGCGAAAACCGCGAGGCATGGCGCTATTTCCGCCAGATCGCCAAAAGCGGCGCCAACATCGTGGGCTGGGGCACGCCGCATGCCGACATGCGCTGGGTCCGCGCCGACAATGCCGAGGGCGGGCGCCTGGCCGCGCGCCATCTGCTCGACGCCGGCTGCCGCAACATCGCCTTTCTGGGCGCCGGGCGCCATGCTCCCCCGCAGTTTTCCGAGCGTTTCACCGCCTGCCAGGCGCTGCTGGCGGAAGAGGGGCTGGAGCTGCTGCGCCTGCCCATGCCCAAGGGCGCCTCGCGCCACGATCAGGGCTTCAGGGCGGGTCAGGCCCTGCTGGCACAGCATCCCGACTGCGACGGCGTGATCGCCGCCAATGACAGTCTGGCGCTGGGGCTACAGAATGCGCTGCGTCCTTCCGGCGCGCTCGAGCGGATCGCGCTGATCGGCTTCGACGGTTCCTATGAGGCGCGCCATGCCGTGCCGCCGATCCCCTCGGTCGCGCCCGATTTTCAGGAGGCCGGGGCGCTGCTGCTCGATGCGCTGATGAACAAGGGCCGCGATGCCGGGAAAGAACCGCCGCGCCCCTCGGTGCATGTTGTTACGCATCTTTGAAAATCCGGCGGAAGCTTGCGATTTAAGAGCGGCATCGGCCCACTCCCCCGCCCGGTTACCCTACGGTGGTATCCTCTGGGTGGCCGGGCGGGGGAGTGGGCCGGTGCCGCAAAATCCGGCTCTTCCGCCGGATTTTCAAGCCAAAGCCAGCCGCACGCAATCGCGCCCGTCACGCTTGGCCTCATAGAGCGCCAGATCGGCCCGCTCGATGCCGGAGGCCAGCATGTCATGCGCGCCGATCTCCACCGCGCCGAAGCTGACGGTGGGCATGGCCAGCCCCAGCCCGGTATGCGGCCCCTCCTCGGCCAGCGCCACCCGCAGGCGGTTGAGCAGATCCCCCACCTCATCCAGATCGACGCCGGGCAGCAGCAGCACGAACTCCTCGCCCCCCGCGCGTGAGACCAGATCGCCCGCCCGCACATTGGCGCGCAACCGGCGGGCAAATTCGCTGAGCACCATATCGCCCGCCTTGTGGCCGAAACGGTCGTTGATCGACTTGAAATTGTCGAGATCGGCCACCGCCACGCAGACCGGCATGCCGCTGCGCCGGCACTGCGCCTTAACCCGCCGCGCCGCCTCATCGAAGCCGCGCCGGTTGAGCAGGCCCGTCAGCGGATCGACGATGGCCAGATGGCGGATGCCATGGGCCAGATCCTCGGCCAGCAGGAACAGCGCGAACAGGCCGATGCCGGTCAGGCTGGCGGGCACGCCCAGCACATAGACGGCATGGTAAATCTCGGCGGCGCCCGCCCCCCATGGGTCGGTCATCAGCCCCAGCACGGTCAGCAGGCCGAAGAAGCCCATGAACAGGCTCATCATCGCCAGAGTGATGCGCCCCTCGGCCATTTCGCGCTCCGGGCCCTGGCGCAGGGCGCGGATCGAGAAGAACAGCATCGCCACCACATAGGTGGTGACCACGGGATGATGCACCGGCCGGTCGGGATAGCGCACCACCAGCACGCCGCAGCCCAGCACCAGCAGCGCGAGAGAGGCCAGAATCCAGCGCTGGTCCCGCAGCCCGCTGCGCTCGCGAAAGCCCAGCAGCACCAGGGTGGAGCCCACCAGCGATGCGGTGCAGGAGGCCAGATTCATCGCCGTATGGTCGCCCGGCACCAGCAGGCGCAGCGCCATCAGCGTGTGATCCAGCGCGATCAGCGCGAAGGCGCTGGCCCAATAGGTGGCATGACGCTCCCGCCCGAAGCGCAGATAGGCGCCGTAAAGAGCGATGGCCAACAGCAGGCTGGTGCTGGCAACGCCAAAAAACGCGAGGGCAAGAACACTCATCCCGCCCAATTAACAGCATCGCCCCGCCGTTCCAAAGCCATCCTGCGCCGCGCGCGTAAAGTTTACATCACTGTATCCCTCACGCGTCATGGGGAAGACACGTAGGTCCCCGAAGCGGCACCGGCCCACTCCCCCGCCCGGCTACCCTATGGTGGTATCCTCTGGGTGGCCGGACCAAGAACGCTGATGACGCGAGTGGGCCGGTGCCGCAAAATCCGGCTCTTTCGCCGGATTTTCAAAGAAACCCCCGGTTCTTCTCGCGGATCAGATCGATCAGCGCCCGCAGACCGGCGGGCACATGGCGCCGCCCCGGATAGTAAAGACACAGCCCCGGATAGGGCGGGCACCAATCCTCCAGCACCGGCACCAGCCGCCCCGCCGCGATGGCCTCGCGCACCGACCATTCGCTCAGATAGGCCAGCCCCACGCCCTCCAGCGCCGCCTCCAGCATCACCGTCATCTCGTCGAGCGTCAGCGCGCCCTGCACATCGACCTCGACCTTCTCGCCGCGCTTCTCGAACTCCCAGCGCCAGATGCCGCCGCTGGCCATGCGGGCGCGGATGCACTGGTGGCGGTGCAGATCGGCGGGCACCAGCGGGCGGCCATGCGCCGCCAGATAGGCGGGCGTCCCCACCACCAGCATGCGGATCTCGCCCCCGATGGGCACGGCGATCATGTCCTGAGGCACCGCCTCGGCGATGCGGACCCCGGCGTCGAAACCCTGCCCGACGATATCGACCAGCCGCCCCTCGGTGACCAGCGTGACCTGCATATCGGGATAGCGGCGCAGGAAATCGAGGATAACCGGCGTCAGGATCATCCGCGCCGCGCCCGCCGAGGTGTTGATCCGCAGCATGCCGGTGGGCGTGTCGCGATGGCTGTTGATACCCTCGATGGCGCCGCCGATCGCGGCCAGCGCGGGGGCGATGCGGGCGATGAACTGCTCGCCCGCATCGGTGGCCGAAACGCTGCGGGTGGTGCGGTTGAACAGGCGCACGCCCAGCCGCGCCTCCAGCGCCGCCACCGCATGGCTGAGCGCCGAGGTGGACATGCCCAGCTCGGTCGCCGCCGCGCGGAAGCTGCCCAGCCGGGCGACGGCGGCGACGGCCTCATATTCGGTCAGTCCGGTCGAGGCCTTTGCCATTATCCTGAATCCTGCATCATCTCATGCCATTCTATCCGCCTTATCGCATCAATGCCAGAGGCCTATCTGAAGGTCACCCCAACAGGAGACCTCTCATGACCCTTATCGACCAGATCTACATCGACGGCGCTTTCGTGACCCCGCATGGCACGGACTTGTTCGACCTCCACAACCCCGCCACCGCCCAGGTGATCGGCCAGCTGCGCATGGCCGATGCCATCGACGCCGAGGCCGCCATTGCCGCCGCCAAGCGTGCCTTCGCCAGCTTCTCGCGCAGCACCAAGGCCGAGCGCATCGCCCTGCTGCACCGCCTCGCCGACACGCTGGACAAGCGCCGCGAGGATCTGATCGAGGCCACGATCGAGGAGTATGGCGCGCCAATTTCCCGCTCGGCATGGATGGCCGATTATGCGGTGGGCGCCTTCCGCCTCGCCGCGCAGGTGCTGGAAGCCTATGATTTCACCCGCCAGATCGGCACCGCGCGCGTCACCATGGAGCCGCTGGGCGTGGTGGGGATCATCACGCCGTGGAACGCTAACGCCGGTTTTATCGCCGGCAAGCTGGCCATGGTGATCGCCTCGGGCTCGACCTGCGTGATCAAGCCCAGCGAGATGAGCGCGATCCAGACCCAGATCGTCACCGAGGCACTGCATGAGGCGGGCGTCCCGGCGGGCGTGTTCAACATCGTCACCGGGCGCGGCGATGTGGTGGGCGCGGTGCTGTCGGGCCATCGCGATGTGGCCAAGCTCTCCTTCACCGGCTCGACCGCCACGGGCCGCGCGATCCTGCGCGCCGGGGCCGAGAGCTTCAAGCGGGTGACGCTGGAACTGGGCGGCAAATCGCCGATGCTGGTGCTGGAGGATGCCGATTTCGGCGCCGCCATTCCCTTCGCGCTCAACGCCGGTTTTATGAACAGCGGGCAGGCCTGCATCGCGGGCTCGCGCATTCTGGTGCCCGCCAGCCGTCTGGCCGAGTTCGAGGCGGCGATCAGCGAGGCCATCGCCGCCTTCCCCTCGGGTGATCCACGCGATCCCGCCACGGCGATCGGCCCGATGGTCAGCCAGCGCCAGTGGGATCGGGTGCAGTCCTACATCGCCAAGGGCCTGAACGAAGGCGCCCGCCTGCTGACCGGCGGCGAAGGGCGGCCCGATGGCACGCAGGGTGGCTGGTTCGTAAAACCCACGATTTTCAGCGATGTACGCAACGATATGACCATCGCGCGTGAGGAAATCTTCGGCCCCGTCCTCTCGATCATCCCCTATGCGGATGAGGAACAGGCGATCACCATCGCCAATGACACCGACTATGGGCTCCACGCCTATGTCGCCGGGCGCGACGAGGACCGCGCGCGCTCTGTGGCCGACCGCATCGTGGCGGGCCGCGTCATCATCAACGCCGCGCCGATGGAGATGAGCGCGCCCTTCGGCGGCTTCAAGCATTCGGGCATCGGGCGCGAGGGCGGCAGCTTTGGGCTGGAAGCCTTTCTGGAACCCAAGGCGGTGATGGGCTGATCCGCCGGGCGCCTGCCTTTACGGGCGGGCGCCCGCTTCTCCCAAAGTGGCGTACAGAAACAGGCGCCAGCGTTTCCGGAAATGCGCCTCCAGCACGATTTTATCCGCCGCCCCTTCGGCCCATTTGAGCCGATTGGCCTCGCCATCGAGCAGGTCGATCAGGATAGCGGCGACATCCTCCTCCACCCGCCATCCCGCAGGCGGCGTGGCCGCCTCCACCGCCGCGCGCAAAGGGGCGAGCGACTCCGCGCTCCACAGCATCAGCCGTTGGCGCAGATCCGGCGAACTGGCCGCTTCCAGCAAAATCGCGGCATAAAGCGCCGCATAGGAGGGCGTCGCGGAGAGCGTGAAATAAGCCAGCGCCATGGCCTCAAGCCGCTCCAGCGGCGTGGCATGGCCCTCCCCCGCCTCGGTCAGAACCTGCGCGAATTGCACCATATCCCGCGCCACCACCGCTTCGAGCAGCGCCATCTTCCCGGCATAACGATGGTACAGCGTATGCTTGGACCAGCCCAAAGCGGCGGCGATCTCCTCCATCGAGGTGCCCGCCACCCCGCGCCGGGCAAAACGCGCCCGCGCCTCATCCAGCAGCAGATCGTTCATGGCGGCGGCCCGCTCTCTGGTGGGCCGCCCGCCGCGTTTTTCCGTCATCGCCTGCCTCCTTGCCGCGCCATATTGCATTGTGCGGCAAAAATTAATAGCACGTATCTGTGCTGTTTAAAGGATATGCCATGCCATCGATCACCGCCTCCGCCCTTGGCTGGGCCTCGCCAGAGGGGCGCGCGGTGCTCAGCGGCATCGACCTGCAGCTCGGGCGCGAGCGGGTCGGGCTGGTGGGCCGCAATGGCGTGGGCAAGACCACGCTGCTCCACCTGCTAAGCGGCGAGCGTCAGCCCACCAGCGGCAAGATCACCCTCGACGGCCACCTTCACCTGATGCGTCAGGCGCTGGCCACCGACCCGCAGGCCAGCATCGCCACCCTCTTCGGCGTCGCCCCCGCGCTGGCCGTGCTGCGCCGCGCCGATGCAGGCCTCGCCACGCTGGAGGAGATGGGCGACGCCGACTGGACTCTCGAAACACGGATCGAGGAAGCGCTGGCCCGCGTCGGCCTCGATGCCTCGGGCGAGACGCTGCTGGCGGATCTGTCGGGCGGGCAGCGCACCCGCGCCGGGCTGGCGGCGGCGATCTTTGCCGCGCCGGACTTCCTGTTCCTCGACGAGCCCACCAACAACCTCGACCGCGAGGGCCGCGCCGCGCTGATCGCGCTGGTCGAAAGCTGGAACGCCGGGCTGCTGGTCGTCAGCCATGACCGCGAACTGCTCGAACGGATGGACGCGATCCTGGAGCTGACCACGCTGGGCCTCACCCGCTATGGCGGCAACTGGAGCCAGTATCGCGCGCGCAAGGCGGTGGAACTGCAGGCGGCGCAGGACGATCTGGCCCATGCCCGCAAGCATCAGGGCGAGATCGAGCGCCGCGCCCGCCTCGCCACCGAGCGCCAGCAGAAGCGCGATGCCGCCGGATCGCGCAAGGCCGCACGCGGCGATATGCCGCGCATCGTGATGGGCCTGCGCAAGAATGCCGCCGAGGCCAGCAGCGGCAGCGGCGCGCGCCTCAGTGAAAGACTGGCAGCGCAGGCCGGCGATGCCGTGGCCGCCGCGCGCGAACGGATCGAGGTGCTGCAGCAACTCTCCATCACCCTGCCCTCCAGCGGCCTTTATGCCGAGCGCGACGTGCTGACCATGACGGGCGTGACGGCGGGTTATGACCCCGCCCACCCCGTGCTGAACAACATCGACCTCACCATCACCGGCCCTCAGCGCATCGCCATCACCGGCCCCAATGGCATGGGCAAAAGCACGCTGCTGCGGCTGATTTCGGGCGATCTGGCGCCGCTGGCGGGGCGGGTGGCGGTGCATGTGCCCTGTGCCATCATCGACCAGCATGTCGGCTTTCTCGACCCCGCGCTCTCCATCCTCGACAATTTCCGCGCGCTCAACCCGGACGCCAATGAGAACGCCTGCCGCGCCATTCTCGCCGGTTTCCTGTTCCGCGCCGATGCCGCGCTGCAGAGTGTGGGCACGCTGAGCGGCGGGCAGATGCTGCGCGCGGGGCTGGCCTGTCGGCTGGGCGGCACGCATCCTCCCGCGCTGCTGGTGCTGGATGAGCCGACCAACCATCTCGATCTCGACTCGATCCAGGCGGTGGAGGCGGCGCTGGCGGCCTATGACGGGGCGCTGCTGGTGGTCAGCCATGACGAGGCCTTCCTCGACGCCATCGGCATCGCGCGCCACCTGCGCCTGCAACCGACCGGCGATGGCCCCGCCACGCTGACAGAAGAGCAAAGCCGTTGAAATCATGGCGCGCGCCGGTGGCATGCTGGCGCCCGCTCATGCTAAAGCGCCGCCACCAGTCGCAAGGGAAAGCAGCGCGATCATGACGGACACCGTTATCGGCGAGCAGATATCGTTCGGCCCCTTCACCCTCTCCCCCGGCGAGCGGCTGCTGACGATGGACGGCGCCCCGGTGGAGATCGGCGGGCGCTCGCTCGACCTGCTGGTGGTGCTGACCGAGCAGCCGGGCCGCGTGCTCTCCAAGCGCGAACTGCTCAAGCGCGTGTGGAGCGATGTGGTGGTCGAGGACGGCAGCCTACGCTTCCATATGGCAGGCCTGCGCAAGCTGCTGGGCGATGGCAAGGATGGCGCGCGCTATATCGCGACGCAGGTCGGCGTGGGCTATGCCTTTGTCGCCCGTGTCGAGCGGCAGGCGGGCATGGGCACGCCGCCTGCCTCCGCCCCCGAAAGCCTTGCCCCCGAAAGCGCCGCGCCGCTCAGCCTGCCCTCGCGCCTGCCGGTGCTGATCGGGCGCGAGGGCGATGTCGCGCTGCTCGAACAGCGCGTGCCCGATGCCCAGCTTTTCGCCATCGTCGGGCCGGGCGGCGTCGGCAAGACCTCGCTCGCCGTCGAGATGGGCCACCGGCTGGCGGAGCGCTTTGCGGGGCAGGTCGCCTTTGTCGATTTCTCCATGCTGGAAAATCCCTCGCTGGTCCCCGGCATGATCGCGGGCGCCATGGGCGCGCCGGTGCAGAGCGAGGACCCGCTGGCCGTGATGCTGGGCCATATGCGCGATGCGCCCTTCCTGCTGCTGCTCGACAATTGCGAGCATCTGATCGAGCCGGTCGCCCTGCTGGTCGAGCGCCTGATCGAGGCCGCGCCGCAGCTCCGCATCCTGGCCACCTCGCGCGAGCCCCTGCGGGTGCGCGGCGAGCATATCCACCGCCTTGATGCCCTCACCTGCCCGCCCGAGGATCCGGCGCTGTCGATGGAGGAGATCCTCAGCTTCCCCGCCGTGCAACTGCTGCGCGACCGCGCCTGCGCCGCCGACACCGCGCTGACCATCGACGCCGAGGCCGCGCGCCTGATGGCGGGCCTGTGCCGCCGCCTCGACGGCATGGCGCTGGCCATCGAGCTGGCGGCGGTGCGCGTTGCCACCCACGGCCTGCATGCCGCCGCCCAGCAGCTCGAGGAGCGTTTCAGCCTTGGCTGGGCCGGGCGGCGCACCGCTCTGCCGCGCCAGCAGACGCTTCAGGCGATGCTCGACTGGAGCTACGATCTGCTCAGCGAGGCGGAGCGCACCGTGCTCGAACGGCTTTGCGTCTTTGTCGGCCCCTTCTCGGTCGATGCCGCGCTGGAGGTGGTGGCCGATGCCGCGCTGGGCAGCGACGAGGTGGTCGCCGCGCTCGATGCGCTGACCAGCAAATCGCTGGTGGTGCCCAGCCGGGCGCGCGGATCGGGCACCTATCGCCTGCTCGAGATGACCCGCGCCTATGCCCGCCAGAAATTGCGCGCGCGCGGCGCCGAGGCCTTCAACACCGCCGCCCAGCGCCATGCCGGTTTCTTCCTTGCCGAGCTGGAGGCCATCGCCACGCAGGATGAGGATGTGCTGGCCGACCCCAGCCCGCTGCGCCAGCAATTGGGCAACATCCGCAGCGCGCTCGACTGGTGTTTCGGCCCTGATGGCGATCCGCGTATCGGTGTGCGTCTGGCCGCCGCCAGCACGCCGGTCTTCATCAACCTGTCGCATCTGGTCGAGTGCCGCAACTGGTGTGCCCGCGCGCTCGATGTGCTGGAGGAGAACCGGCGCGGCTCGGCGCTGGAGCTGGAATTGCAGGGCGCTCTGGGCCTCGCGCTGATGTTCACGCGGGGCAGCAGCCCGGCGGCGTGGCAGGCGCTGTCGCGCGCGCTGGCGCTGGCGGAAAAGCTGGACGATCCGTGGAACCAGCTTCGCATGCTGGGCCGCCTGCATATCTTCCATGAGCGCATCGGCGACTGCGCCATCACCATGGATCTGGCCTCGCGCGCTGTGGACATCGCCGAAACGCTGCGTCTCGCCGGGGCACCCAACCATGGCGAGGCGCTGGGCGTGGCCCTCTCGCTCTCGGGCATTTCGCATTATCTGGCGGGCGACCAGCGGCAGGCGCTGCGGGATCTGGAAAGCGCGCTGGCCCATTGCCCGATGTTCAGCCGCAACCGCATGATCCATTACGGCTTCGATCATCGCAGCCGCACCGCCATCGCGCTGGCGCGCACGCTGTGGTTCTCGGGCTATGCCGAGCGGGCGACCACCCTCACCCGGCAGGCGGTCAGCCAGTCGCTGCGGCTCGACCAGCCGGTGGTGCATTGCATCGCGCTGATCTGGCAACTGTCGCTGGCACTGTGGGTCAGCGATTTCGAGGGCGCTCGGGAAGCGCTGGAGGCCTTCGAGACCTGCGCGCAGGTCAATGCGCTGGCGCCCTATATCACCGCCGCCAAGGGTTTTCACGCCATGCTGGCCCTGCGGCAGGGCCGCCACGAGGGCGTGGTCGAGGCGCTGGAGGACAGCCTCTCGCAACTGCGCGCCACCCGTTACGAGCTGCTGACCACGCCCTTCTCCATCGCCATGGCCCGCGCCATGCTGCGGGAGGGCCGCCCGCATGAGGCGCTGTCACTGATCGACACCACCATCGCGCGCTGCGGCACCATCGGCGAGGGCTTTGCCATGCCCGAACTGCTGGGGCTGAAGGCGCAGATCGCCGCCGCCCTTGGCGAAGGGCCCGACACCGTGATCCTGCTGCTGCAACAGGCGCTGGCCACCAGCCGCCAGCAGGGCAACCGCGCCTGGGTCTTGCCGCTGGCCTCGGCGCTGGCCATGCCGCTGGCCGAAAGCGGCCGCCGCGACGAAGCCCATGCCATGCTGGACGACATTCTGGCCGAGACCACCGGCCATGAAGATCCGCAGGATCTGGCGCATCTCAAAAGCCGCAAGGCGGCGATCCGCTAGAGCATCGTGCAAAAAAGTGGGAACCGGTTTTTTGCAAAAACGATGCGACAGCAAAAAACTTGGAGCCTATCGCGTGATTCATAAATCACGCGATAGGCTCCAGAGTCGTCAGCCGCCCTGCGTCGCCACCCAGCGGTCGACATCGGCCAGCACCTGCGTGGCGACCTTGTTGTTCAGCTCGATCGAGGCGATGGCGCCCAGCATGCCGGCTTGCGCATCCTGCGGCACGCTGGCCGCCATATAGGCGCGATATTGCGCGATCCGCGAAAGATCGGAGGCCTGCGAGGCGATGTTCATCGCCACATCCCACTGCACCTTGGGATCCAGCCCGGCGCCGGGTTCGCCCAGCCGGGGCACCGTCAGCTTCCACGCCAGATCGGGCTGGGCCGCGGCAAAGCGCCCCAGCAGGCCCTCATTGGTCCCGGCGGGCACCTCATTGCTCAGCACGATGTTGGCGATGGTCTTGGCAAAGGCGGGGTTTTCGGCCGTCACCAGCGCATTGTAGAGCGTGAGCTTGTCGAGCGGATCGGCAGTCGCCCGCGCCCTGGCCAGCAGCACCTTGAAAAAGCGCCGGTCGGCCTTGGCCGCCGCCACCGTCAGCGCGCTGCGCTGCTCGGCTGCCGAGCCGCTGCCGCTGGTGAAGACCGCGCGGGCATGGGCCAAAGTCTCGGCATCGCCCAATTGCCCCAGCGCCTCGACCAGCCGGGCGCGCGTGATGGCGTCATTGGCCGCCCCGGCAGAGGCCGGGCGCTTGTCCAGCACCGCCAGCACCGGGCGGATCAGCCTAATAGCATAGGCGCGAAACGCCTTGCGCGCCGCGCCTGCCTCATAGGCTTCGTCCAGCCCGGTCAGCACCTCGGCGGCGCGCTGCCACACCACCGGCTCGGCCGAGGGCGGCAGATGGGCCACCACCGCCAGAGCATTGCTGCCCGGCGCATAGCCCGAATTGCCCAGCGCCTGAGCATCCTGCATCAGCCCGATCTGGTCGACCGCGCTCATGGCGGGAACCTTGTTCAGAAGCGCCGTGAACATCGCCTGCGGGTAGAGCACCCGCGCATAGGCGCTCTGCCCCGCATTCACCAGCGCGAGGCCCTTCACCGGCACATCGGCCTCGCCGTCCAGCATCAGCGAGCTGGGCGTGCCACCCAAAGGCGCCACGCTCAAGGGAATGCGCCAATGCGCGGCCTCGCCGCCCGCGCCCGGCCCGGCGGAGCGGAAACTGTCCTGCGCCAGATGCAGGCCCTGTTTGGTGGCGCTCACGCGGATCAGCGGCACGCCGGGCTGGGTGGTGAAATCATGCTCGATGGCGAGGATCGGCTTTCCGGCCACCTCCTGCATCACGCTCCACAGATCGGCGTCCACCGTCGAGCCATAGGCATGGGCGCGCATATAGCGCTGCACGCCGGTGCGGAAGGCATCGGCCCCCATGTCGTCGGCCAGCATGGTGATGACCGCCGCGCCCTTGTCATAGGTGATGTCGTCGAAGGCCTGCGCGGCCTGATTGGCGGTGGTGATCTGCTTCAGAATGGCATGGGCCGAGGGCTGGGCATCGGCATCGCGCCCATTCTCGAAGAAGGTCTGCGCCTTCAGCCCGGTCTTCCATTCGGGGTGGAGCACATCGGCGGCATGGATCTGCATCCAGCGTGCAAAGCCTTCATTGAGCCACAGATTGTCCCACCAGTCCATCGTCACCAGATCGCCGAACCACTGATGTGCCATCTCATGCGAGACGATGGCGAAGACACGCTGGCGATCAGCCTCGGTCGAGCTGGCGGGGTCGAAGAGCAGGCTGGTCTGCGAGTAGAAGATGGCGCCCCAATTCTCCATGGAATCGCCCTGCAGCGAGCCGGGCGCGGCGATCAGGTCCAGCTTGGGCAGCGGATAGGGCGTGCCGAACCAGCCATTGTAGACATGCAGCAGCGCGGCGGCCTGATCGAGCGCATAGGCGCCTTTCGCGGTGTCCCCGCGTTTCACCACCACGCCGACATCGACGCCATCGACCTGGCGGTGAATGCGCTCCAGATCGCCCATGCCGAGAAAGAACAGATAGCTCGCCATGCGCGGGCTTTGCGCGAAGGTGACGCGGTTCATGTCCGGCGACAAAGCCACCGTGCGCGCCACCGGCATGTTCGACAGCGCCATCTGCCCGGCGGGCGCATCGACGGTGACGGTGTAGCTGGCCTTGATGCCGGGCTCGTCCCAGCCGGGGAAGACCTCGCGCGCGCTGGCCGGTTCCAGATTGGTGCCCAGCATGGAGCGCGGGCCATCCGCGCTCTGGTAATCCATGCTGAAGATGCCCAGCGTGTCACGCCCGATGGCGCCGTGATAGCGGATGGTCAGCACATGCTGCCCCGGCACGACGGGTTTGGGCAGATGCAGCGTGGCGCGGTCCAGCGCCTTGTCGAGCGAGATGGCATCGGCCGGAATGGCGACGGGCTTGCGGGTGCCTTCATCCAGCACGGCGCCGTCGAGGGTGAGATCCTTGGCGTTGAGGGTGATCTCGGCGGTGGCCTGTTTCACCTCCAGCGTGATGGCGTTGGTGCCGGTGAAGCGGTGCTCGGCCAGATCGGGGCGGATCGCCAGATCGTAATGGAGCGGCACCACGTCGGCGGGCAGAACCTCGCGCGTTTGCGCGCGCGGCATGGCGGGGCAGGCAAGACTGGAGGCACAGGCCAGCGTGGCCAACAGGGTCTTGCGATGCATGCGGCCTCTATGTTTATCGTGTCAGAACGGACGCATCTGCGCGTCCTGCGGTGACAGCATCATGAATGGCGGCGGCGGATCAACAGAAAAATCACCAGCCCCGAAACGGCGATCGACAGGGCCGTGAGGGCGTAACCGACATGCGCCACCGCTTGTTCCAGCGCCGGGCCCAGCGCATAGCCCAGCATGGTGAAGATCGAGCCCCACAGCGTCGCGGCCAGCAGGTTGAGCGGCAGAAAGCGCCGCAGCGGCATGCGTGAACAGCCCACCGCCACGGCGGTCACCGCGCGCAGCCCATAGGCAAAGCGGAACATCAGCACGAAACGCGCCGGATTGCGCTCGATCAGCGTGAGCGAGCGGCGAAAGGCCGGGCGGTGGATGACGGCCTGCACCATGCGGCTCTGGCGGAAGTTGCGGCTGAGCAGGAACCACATCTGGTCCACCATGAAGGAGCCGCCGATGGCCGCCAGTATCGCCACATAGGGCGGCAGCCAGTGGCGCTGCGCCAGCACGCCGCCCGCCAGGGCAAAGGGCTCCCCCTCGATGCCCGATCCCAGAGCGATGGCGATCAGGCCGTAATGGGCAATCAAATCTTCCAAACCATGGATTCCCGAGCGGTTGCGCGGCGCGTTATCACGATCGCGGGGCAGCGCAAACCCATGGATCCTTGTGTAAAAATTTTCAGTGGCGGCGTTGTTTCAGCACCGGATCGGGGGCGCCCAACGTGCCGCGCAGCAGGGCGAAGCCGACCGCGCCCAGCACCACGACCAGATCATTGACGATCGAGCAGCCGATCCCTTGCAGAAAGCCTCCGGCAAAACCGGGGAAGCCGCGGGGCGCGAAGCCCAGATCGGGATCGGGCAGCAGGCCCATGGCTCCGGCGATGCCCATCAGCAGGGCGGCGGGGATCCAGAAACAGGTGCTCAGCGCGATGCCGATCCGGCAGATGGTTCCCGTGGTCAGGCTGGACAGGCGCATGGCGCCGACAGTCTCGATCATGGTGTCCCTTTCCTTGGGGCGGGCAAAAATGGAAGGTTGAAGGCAAGCCCTGCCCTGTCAATCGCGCGGGCGGCGGAACGCGGCAAACCGTGCGCCATCCCCGCTGCAAAGCAGCCTTAAAAAATGGCGTTCCACACCAAAGGCTGCCGCAGTGGCGCCAAGGCCGACATTGAAGGGATTGCAAAGGGCAATGGCCCTTTGCCCGCCGGAGGCCCATTTTTATCCCCCTTAAATCCCCAAACGCAACAAACCACTGTATGCGCGCAACATGATGATTCGCCCTTCCCACCCCGAAGACGCTGACCGCATCATTGCCATCTGGCGCGATGCGGTGGATGCCACGCATGATTTCCTGACGCGCGAGGACCGCCTTGCGCTCGACGATCTGGTCTGCGGCTTCCTGCCCGAGGCGCCGCTGCTGCTGGCGGTGGATGCTGACGACCGCCCGCTGGGCTTCATGCTGATCGACGGCGGCCATATGGAGGCGCTGTTCATCGACCCGGCGCATCGCGGCACGGGCGTGGGCGCCGCGCTGCTGCGCCATGGCCTGTCGCTGCACCCGCAAATGACCACCGACGTCAACGAGCAGAACGCGCAGGCGGTCGGCTTCTACGAGCATATGGGCTTTACGCGGACGGGCCGCTCGGCGCTGGACGGGCAAGGCAGGCCCTATCCGCTGATCCATCTGGCGCGCGGTTAGATTTCCTTGAGATCGCTCACAAACTCATAGCGATCGCCGCGATAGACCGAGCGGGTGAACTCGACGATACGCCCGCTCGCCACCCAGGTCATGCGCTCGATGCGCAGCACCTCGGAGTTCTGCTTGACGCAGAGAATGCCCGCCTCGGTCGGCGTGGCCAGGGATGCCCTCACCCGCTGCGTGCCCGACACCGGGCGGAACCCGTGCGTTTCCAGCGCGTGATAGAGCGAATCCCCCAGACTATCGAGTTCGGGCAGAAACTCGGCAGGCACCACGGCATGTTCTATGGCCAAGGGCTCTCCGCCCGCCAGACGCACGCGGCCAAGGCGGGCGACGCGCGCCGTGTTGCCGATCTGCAGGGCGGTGGCCTCTTCCTCGGTGGGCTGGGCGTAGCTCTTGTTGATCCAGATGACGCCGGGGTCCTCGCCACGCTTGCGCGCCTCATCGGTGAAGCTGCTCAGCCGCCCGCCCGATGTCTCTATACGCCGCGCGACAAAGGTGCCCGAGCCCTGCTTGCGCACCAGCACGCCTTCCTCGATGAGCTGCTCGATCCCCTTGCGGATGGTGACGCGCGAGAGGCCCGCCATTTCGCTCAGATCCCGCTCGGAGGGCAAAGCGCTGCCCGGTCCGATGCCGCCGCTGTTGATATGCTCGCGCAGGGAGCGCGCCAACTGCAGATAGAGCGGCGTGCCCTCGTCTTCGCGCGTCCAGACCATATCACGCATCATGGTTCAGTCCCGCCGTCCCAGCTTCTGCAACACGCTGCGCAGATCGCCGCCATGCGCCTCAAGCAGGGCCCGGCCCTCATCGACCGGAACGCCCGAGGCGACCACGACGGCCAGCCGAATGTCATTCTCCGCCGCGGCCAGCGCATCCCCCGCTGTTACGGCATCGACCCCGGCGATATCCTGAACCATCCGCTGCCCGCGTTGCAAGAGCTTCGCATTGGAAATGCGCATGGCGACCATCCGGCCCTCATAGACCAGCCCGCGCCGCAGCATGATCGCGGTGGAGAGCAGGTTGAGCGCCGCCTTCTGCGCCGTGCCCGCCTTCATGCGGGTGGAGCCGGCGACGATCTCGCTGCCGGTCACCGCGAGAATGGCATGCTCGGCATGGGTCAGCAGCGCGGAACCGGGGTTGTTGGCGATGCCGATGGTCAGCGCGCCGCTTTCGCGCGCCTGGTCGATGGCGGCCACGGTGTAGGGCGTGCGGCCGCTGGCGGCGACGCCGATCACCACATCATGCGGGCCGATGTTGGCGGCGAGGACTTCCGCGCGGGCGGCCTGCGCATCGTCCTCGGCGCCCTCCTTGGCCTGTGTGAGGGCTCCCGAGCCGCCCGCCATCAGGAAGACCATGCGCTCCATCGTCCAGCCGAAGGTGGGGTAAAGCTCGGTGCCGTCCTGCACGGCGAGGCGCCCGGAGGTGCCAGCGCCCACAAAAACCAGCCTGCCGTCCGTGCCGAGGCGTTGCGCAGCCTGTTCGGCGGCGGCGGCGATGGCGGCGGTCTGCGATTGCAGCGCGGCGATGGCGGCCATCTGGCCTTCGAGCATCGCCTCGACCGCAAGCTGGGTGGGCCAGAGATCGAGGTCGCGATAGCGGGGATCAAGCGTTTCGGTGTTCATCAGGTCTGTCCTGCGGATCATTGGCCGGGGGCCGCGGGGGCGCGGTTTCCGGCGGGGAGGATGCAAATCAGGAAGGCAACGACTGTGCCGATGCAAAGCTGGAAGGGGAAGGACAGGCTGGCCAGCACCTCGGGGAAAGCAAGAGCGCGGGCGATAGAGGGCTGAAGCAACAGAACCGTGACAAAGCCGCCCAGCAGCGCCGCGATCACCGAGCCTGTCGAGCCGCGCTGGGTAAACAGCGCCGTGAAATAGACGCCCAGCAGCCCGGCATAGGTGAAGACCATGACCTGAAGCGCGAACTCCAGCAGGCCCATCTGGGTGTAGCGCTGCCAATAGAAGGAGACGACCGCCATCAGGAACATGGCAAAGCCGATCACTCCCATCCCCGCGCGACCGGCCTGAACGTAATGCTGTTCGGGCGCGTCTCCGCGCTTTTCGCGCCAGGGGCGGTAGAAATCCTGCACCAGCACCGAGGACATGGCGTTGAGCGCCGAATTGGTCGTCGCCACCGCCGCCGCGCAGATGCCCACCGTCACCAGCCCGCGCAGACCGCCGGGAAGCTGGGTGAGGATGTAATGCATGAAGATGCTGATCTTCTCGCCGCCGAAGCGGTTGGCGGCCAGAGCGGTGGTGCCGCCCATCAGATCGGGACGGTCATAGAACACATAGAGCAGCAGGCCGATCACGATGAACAGCCCCACCACCGGCACCGTGCCCAGCACCGACATATAGAGCCCGCGCGCGCTGGTCTTCGCGTCCGCGCAGGAGAGCAGGCGCTGCGTGGTGTCCTGATCCATCCCGGCATTGGCGATGTAGAGCAAGGTCATGCCCAGCACGACCGCAGGCATGGAAAAAGGATGCGAGGGCGAGAGCGACAGATCGAACAGCCGCAGCTTGTTGACGCCCTCTGGCGTGTGCATCAGCCCGTCGATGATCTGGCTGTTGGTCGCGGGGATCGCGTAACGCAGGAACACCAGCACCGCGATGGCCGAGCCGAGATAGACGCAGAACTGGATCAAATCGTTCCACAGCACGGATTTGAGGCCGCCCACAAAGGTGAACAGCACGCTGGCCACCACCAGCAAAGCCGCCGCGATCATGATCCCCTGAGCGCCCACGCTGCCCGTCATCACCATGGCCAGTGCAATCGCCGCCAGATAGACGCGCGCGCCACCGGCGAACACACGCCCGATCAGGAACATGCCGCCCGCCCAGCGCGTGGCCTTTTCGCTGAAGCGCAGGGTCAGCAGCTCGTAAGCGGTGGTCGCCTTGATGCGGTAGAAGCGCGGGATCATCACATGGGCCACAAAGATCGCGCCCAGAAGCCCGCCGATGTTGCCGCTCAGATAGGTGAGATCGCCGTGATAGCCATAATCGGGCCCGCCCAGAAAGGTCGCCGCCGATTGCGTGGCCGACAGCACCGAGACCGCCGCCAGCCAGGACGGCACACTGCCCCCGGCCAGAAAATACTCGCGCGCCGAACCGGTGCTGCGCGGGGTGAAGACCCAGCCCCCGCCCACCAGCAGCAGGATGTAGAGGCCGATCACCAGCCAGTCTGCCATGGAAAAGGGCAGCGTCATGAAGAAGTCTCCGCGATGGAAAAGGCCATCGAAAGGAAAAGGCAGCCCCCGACCGGCAAACCGGCCGGGAGCCGCAGGCAGGGTAAACCTAGATACGCGCCGTCAGCGAAATGCCCACGGTGCGGCCCATGATGTCATAGGTATCGGGGAAGGTGTTGAACACGCCGCCGGTCGAGACAAACGGCGGGCTCTTGTCGAAGATGTTGTAGAGGCCGGCGCTCATCGTCACCACATCGGTGAACTTGTAGCTGGCCGAGAGGTCGAACGTGTCCTGCGCGGCGATGGTCTCGGTCGAGCCCACCGTGCTGGAGCGCACCTTACCGATACGGTTCCAGTCGAACTGCACCACGCCCTTGTCGAACAGCCAGCCCATGCCCGCCGTGTGGCGATAGGCGGGCTGCACCAGCGTCGTGCCGTCGCTCGAGCAGGTGGCGCCGAAGGTGCCCTTGCACTGCACCGCCGAAACGGTCGAGTTGGCCTGGATCAGATAGGAGGTCACGATGTTGCCCTGATAGCTGAAGCGCATGCCCTTGCCCGGCAGCCAAGCGGCACGCGCCGTGTAGCTGGCGGCAATGTCCAGACCGCGCTGCAGCAGGCGGCCCAGATTCTGGTTGTTCACAAAGGCATCCTTGAAGGAGCCGTCAGCATTGCGCGTCACCAGCCCGCACAGCGGATTGCTGGCGGTGGGGTTGGTGACATAGCAGCTCGTGATCGCCGCGATGGGCTGGATCACGCCGACCGCGCCGCGCAGGTCGAGATTGTACCAATCGACCGAGACGTTGAGGCCCGGAATGAAGGTGGGCGTCAGCACCGCGCCCAGCGTCTTGGTGTAGCCGGTTTCGGGCTTCAGCGCGGGGTTGCCACCGTAATAGTAATTGCCCGTCAGATAGGTGGGCGAGAAGCTGTTGGTCGATCCGACAGCAGGCGCACCAAAGCGGGCGCATTGCGCGGCATTGCCGGTGCCCAGCACGCAGGGATCGCCGCCGTAACGCGGGGTAAGGCGCGCCACGGTGATGAGGTTGTTGAAGGGCAGCGAGGACATGCCCGCGGCAAACTCACCGAAGTTGGGGGTGCGCAGCACGCTCTGATAGGTGCCGCGGAAGCGCAGATTGCGGTCCACCTGCCAATTGGCCTCGGCCTTCCAGGTGCCGTGATTGCCGAAGAGGTTGTAGGAGGAATAGCGATAGGCCCCGCCCACATCCAGCTTGCGGATAAAGGGCGTGTCATGGATCAGCGGGATCAGCACCTCGCCATAGAGTTCCTTGACGTCGAACTCGCCATTGTAGGCGGCCTGCACGCCCTCGCGGTAGGTGTTGCCCGTCAGCAGCGGCGCATCCTGACCGATCGTGGCGGTCTCACGCCGGTACTCCACGCCGACTGCAAAGCCGATCGGGCCTGCGGGCAGCGAGAAGACATCGGCCAGCGAACCGCTGATCGTGCCCGCCGTGACGAACTGGTCGCGCGTGCGGCGGAAGCCGTTGATCGAGCTGCCCAAGGCGCTCGCCAGACCCGAAGAGTTCGGCCCGAAAATGTTCACCGTGTTGACGATGGAGGCGAAATTGTTCGCGCCGCTGGCATTGGTGACCAGACCATCGCCGGTGATCTCGGTGTTCTCGCTCGAACGACCATACTGGGCGTAGACATTCCACTTGATATGCGGCGTCAGCGGGCCCCGGAAGCCACCCTGCACCTGCAGCGTGTTGCGCTCGGTATCGTAATTGACCAGCCCCAGCTCGGCCAGCGAGCGCGAGACATTGACCTGCGCCGTGCCGTTCACAAAGGTGAGCTGGTTGCGGATGGCGTCGGTCAGGAAAGGATTGCTGGCGCTGATCCCCACCGTCTGGTTGACGGCGGCAGGCGCGGCGCCCGGCGTGCCGGTTTCCTGGCTGCGCATATGGGTGAACATGGCGCGGCCATAGAATTCGACCTGCGGCGTGATCTCATATTTGAACAGCGCGGCGGCATTGATGCGCTTGAGCGGCGAGGTCAGCGGGTACGAACCGGAAATGTTCGAGGTGGCCGAAGGGTTGGTGGTGAAAGCCCCGGCATCGGTGAAGCCGAACTTGCGCCCGCTCGCCACATCGGTGAAGACGCCGCCCACGCTGGGGATGGTCTGGTTGGGGGTGTTGGCCCAGTCGCGCTGACCGGCGCGCACGCCGTCGCGCTGGGTGTAATCCACCGCCAGCACCAGATGGCCGCGATCGCCCAGCTTGGAACCCCAGGTCAGCGAGCCGCCGTAATTGGCGCCGCCGCCGCGGGTGGCGAGGCGACCCGTGGTGCTGGCCTGAATGCCCTTGAACTCATCGTTGAGGATGAAGTTGACCACACCGGCCACGGCGTCCGCGCCATAAACCGCCGCCGCGCCGCCCGTCAGCACATCGACGCGTTTGATCAGCGAGGCGGGCAGTGCATTGGCGTCAACCGAGTTGCGGAAGCCGAAAGGCGCGGCGCGCGTGCCGTCGATCAGCACAAGGGTGCGGCTCTGGCCGAAGTTGCGCAGTTCCAGCACATTGGCGCCGAAGGCATCGCTGCCCTGCGAACCCTGACGGACACCGCCCGAAAGCTGGGGCAGCTTGGTCGAGAAATCCTCGATGGTCATCGCCGACTGCAGCTTGATCGCCTCCTGATTGGTGGAGGAGATCGGGCTGCTGGCGGTCAGCCCCGGCACGGCGATGCGCGTGCCGGTGACGACGATTTCACCCTGCGGCGCCTCAGCGGCGGGAGCAGCCGGAGCGGCAGCCGTATCCTGCGCATGGACGGCAACCGCCCCCTGCGCCAGCGCGATAGCCAGTGCCGCCGTGGCAATGGCGCGACGATCCAATGTAGCCATAGTTCTAAGCCCTCTTTTTTGTTCCCTGAAGTGTTCTGTGCATCCGGTTCATCAACGATGCCCCGCCCTTCTCTCCACACGGCGGGATCATGGGTGATGCCCAAATCTTCCGCCTGATATGCATTGCTGTGCCAAAAAGCAATCAGTGGTATTCGACTGGTAGCCTACCCCTGAACCATCGCCGCCGCGCAGGCCGGGCGCCACAGCCGTCCGCCGGTCAGCGGCGCGGCAACGCCGGTGGTGCCGGGGAAGGTCAGCGGCAGGCCACGCAGACTGCGCGCCGCCAGAAAGCCCATCGCCTCGGCCTCGACGAAATCGCTGCGCAGGCCCACGGAATCGGCGGCGCGGCAATCGCCCAGCCTCTCACGCAGGCCCTGCATCAACACCGGATTGTGGCAACCGCCGCCGCAGACCACCCATGTCGCGGGCGCTTCGGGCAGGCTGCCGACCGCCAGCGCCACCGAGTCCACGGTGAAGGCGGTCAGCGTCGCCACGGCATCCTCCAGCGTGTAATCCCACACCCAATCGAGCGAAAAATCATAGCGATCGAGCGACTTGGCGCCCCGAGCACGGAAATGCTCATGCGAGAGCAGATCGGCCAGAACCTGCCTGTCCACCTGCCCCGCCGCCGCCAGCCGCCCGCCATCGTCGTAACGCCCGGCGCCGCGCTGCTGCACCACCAGATCGATCAGACCATTGGCCGGGCCGGTGTCGAAAGCAACCAACTCGCCATCGGCGCCGATCCACGTCAGATTGGCCACGCCGCCCAGATTGAGGAAGCCCACCGGGCCTTTCAGCCCCAGAAACCGCGTCAAAGCCGCGTGATAGGCGGGCACCAGCGGCGCCCCCTCACCCCCGGCGCGCAGATCGTCCTGACGCATCGCCGCGACCACCGGCACATCCAGCGCATCGGCCAGATCCTGCGGGTCACCGATCTGCACTGAAAGCTGACGACGCGGGCGATGCAGCAGCGTCTGCCCATGAAAACCCACCAGATCGGGCTTGCGACCAGCCTGCGCGATCAGTTCCAAACCGGCGCGTTCATGCGCCGCATCGATCACGGCAGCGGCCTCCGCGAAACTGGCAGGCTGAGGCCCATACCCATCCCAATCCAGCGCATCCTGCGTGGCCGAGACCACCACCGCGCGCTCCGCATCGGTGAAGGGCACCAGCAAGGCCGGACCGAAGCGCTCGATCGACTCGCCGTCGGTTTCGATCATCGCGACATCGACGCCATCCAGCGACGTTCCGCTCATATACCCCATGACCAGCATCGGCTATCATCCTCTCATCTGGACTCATGGCTATCATCGCCACGCCTCACATGCAAACCAGTTTAATGCCACTTGCGAAAATGGACAGAACCGGTATGGTCAAACCATGATTTCCATCGCCCCCACCGTCGCCACAAAAATGGCATCGGAGGCCCGTGAGGCCCCGGCGCTGTGCCTTGCCCAACTCCGCCTCAACGCGGGCCTGATGCGGGAGGCGGGCAAGCGCCTGCGCGACCTTGCCCCGCCCTTTGCCGCCACGCTGGCGCGGGGCAGCTCCGACCAGGCGGCCGGTTTCGCCAAATTCCTGCTGGAAACCCGAGTCGGCCTGCCCACCGTCAGCCATGCCCCCTCGATCGGCTCGCTTTATCAGGCCACCTCGAAGCATTTCCGCGATGTGCCGCTGATCGCCATCTCGCAATCGGGCCGCAGCCCGGATCTGCTGGCCGCAGCGCAAGACGCCAAGCTGCGCGGCGCGGTGGTGGTCGCGGTGGTCAATGATGCCGCCTCGCCGCTGGCCGATCTGGCCGATATCGTCATCCCGGTGCATGCGGGCACGGAAACCAGCGTCGCGGCGACCAAGAGCTTCGTTTGCACCCTCTTCGCCCTGGCTCATCTGGCCGCCGAATGGAGCGGTGACGCGGAGCTTCTGGCCGCCCTCACCCATGCCGGGCCGGTGCTGGAACAGGCCGCTCAGGCCGACTGGTCCGCCGCCGTGCCGCTGCTGCTCGCCGCCGAGGAGATGCTGGTGCTGGGGCGCGGCCCCACGCTGACCATCGCCGGGGAAGCCGCGCTGAAACTGAAGGAAACCAGCAGCCTGCATGCCGAGGCCTTCAGCAGCGCCGAGGTCGCCCATGGCCCGATGACGCTGGTGGGCGCAGGCGATCCCGTGCTGGCCTTCGCCCCGCTCGACGCCGCGCGCGAGGGGCTGAAGGACCGTCTGGCCGATTTCGCGGCGCGCGGCGCGCGGGTGATCGCCGCCGGCCTGCCCGAGGACACCGCCTCGGCCGAGCTGGTGCTGCCCTTCGATGCCGATGTTCACCCGATCATCGGCGCCATCGCCCAGATCCAGAGCTTTTACGGACTGGCCAATGGTCTGGCCCTGGCGCGCGGCTGCAATCCCGACAATCCGCCCCATCTCAACAAGGTGACCCGCACATTATGACCGGGCCTACTGCGCTTCTTGGCGCGCATATCGTGCTGCCGCATGGGGTCGTGCAGCATCAGGCGCTGTTGATCGCGGACGGGCGGATCCTGGGCCTTGCCGCGCCCGGCGATGTGCCCGACGGCTATCAGCGCGTCGATCTGGGCGGCGGCACGCTGCTGCCCGGCTTTATCGACACGCAGGTCAATGGCGGCGGCGATGTGCTGTTCAACGACCAGACCAGCGTCGAGGGCATCCGCGCCATCGCGCAGGCGCATCGCCAGTTCGGCACCACCGGCCTGATGCCCACGCTGATCAGCGACCATCCGCAGGTCGTCGATGCCGCGCTGGCGGCGGGCGAGGACGCGCTGGAACAGGGCGTGCCCGGCGTGCTGGGCCTGCATATCGAGGGGCCGCATCTCAACCCCGCGAAAAAGGGCATCCATGACCAGACGCGCTTCGCCGCCATCGACGCGCGGGTGATCGAGCGGCTGGGCGCGCCCACGCTGGGCCGCCGCATCGTCACGCTGGCGCCCGAGCTGGCCCCCAAGGGCGCGATTGCCGCGCTGACACTGGCGGGCGTGCTGGTCTGCGCCGGGCACAGCATGGCCGATTACGCCCAGACCCGCGCCGCTCTGGCCGAGGGGCTGGCTGGTTTCACCCATCTCTTCAACGCCATGACCCAGTTTTCCAGCCGCGAGCCCGGCATGGTCGGCGCGGCTTTGGAGGATCGGGGCACCCATGTCGGGCTGATCGTCGACGGGCTGCATGTCCACCCCGCCGCCCTGCGCGTGGCGCTGATGGCGCGCGGCAGCGAAGGCGCGATGCTGGTGACCGATGCCATGCCGCCGGTGGGTGGTCAGGGTCTGGATTTCACGCTGATGGGCACGCGCATCACCGTCAAGGATGGCGATTGCCGGGGGCCGGACGGCACGCTGGCCGGATCGGGGCTGAGCATGATCGCGGCCTTCAACAACACCATCACCATGCTGGGACAGGATCTGGTGACCGCCTCGCGCATGGCCAGCGGCAACCCCGCGCGCTTCCTGCGGCTGGAGCATGAGACCGGCAGCATCGCGCCGGGCCTGCGCGCCGATCTGGTGCATCTGGACGAGGCGCGCAATGTCACCGCGACATGGATCGCGGGGCAGCGCGAGGACCACGCATGATGCCTGATCTGGGACTCGTGGACGCGCGTTTCGGGCGCATCTGGAGCGAGGAAGAACGCAGCTATGTGGTCAGCACGCTGGCGGCGGCGGGGTACACTTTCTACCACTATAGCCCCAAGGCCGACCGGGCGCTGCGCCGCGACTGGCGCCAGCCCCACAGCGCCGAGCAGACCGCGATGCTGGGGCGCCTGTCAGCGCAGGTACGCGCCACCGGCATGCGCTTCGGCATCGCGCTGACGCCCGTCGGCTCGACGCATCCCTTCGACGATCAGGCCCGCGCCGATCTGGCCCGGCGGGTGGCCGATCTCGACGCCATCGGCGTGGACGATCTGGCGATCTTCTTCGACGATCTGCGCGGCGACATGCCCGATCTCGCCGCCCGTCAGGCTGAGGTGGTGAACTTCTGCGCCGGTCTGACGAAAGCCACAAGCGTCTATACCTGCCCCACCTATTACGCCGACGACCGCATCCTCGATGTGGTCTTCGGGGAGCGGCCCGCGAACTATCTGGCCGATCTGGGCCGCCTGCTCGCACCCGATGTGCAGGTCTACTGGACCGGCGAGGAGGTCTGCTCCCGCGCCATCGGCCCAGCGCATCTGGCCCGCGTGGCGCGCGAGCTGGGGCGCAAGGTCTGCCTGTGGGACAATTATCCGGTCAATGACGGCGCGCGCATGTCGCGCTTCCTGCATCTGCGCGCGCTCACCGGGCGCGATCCGGCCAATGCCGTCCATATCAGCGGCCATGCGCTCAATCCGGCGGTGCAGGCGCATCTCTCCTGCATTCCCGCGCTGACCTTGCCGATGCTGTACCGGCAGGGCGAGGATTACGCCTATGGCGCCGCGTTCAACGATGCCTCGCGGCATCTGCTGGGCGATGATTTCGCGGCCCGCCTTCAGGACGATGTGCTGCTGTTTCAGGATATCGGGCATGAACGGCTCGGCGCGCGTGCAGAGCGGCTGCGGGATCGCTATGCGGGCATCGACCACCCCGCCGCGCGCGACATCCTGCGCTGGCTGAAGGGCGATGACATCATGACCGACGAGGAAGTCCAGACGCAATGACCGACAGCGAAACGCAACTGCTCGCCGCGCTGCGTCAGGCCGTGGGGCCGTCCCATGTGCTGACCTCCGCGCGGGCGACGGCGCGCTATCGCAAGGGTTATCGCACCGGATCGGGCCCGGCCATCGCCGTGGTGCGCCCCGGCAGTCTGGTCGAGCTGTGGCGGGTGGCGCGGGCCTGCGTCGCGGCCGATGTGTCGATCATCATGCAGGCCTCGAACACCGGGCTGACGGGCGGGTCGACGCCCGATGGCGCGGATTATCCCGGAGGGCTGGTGATCATCAGCACCACGCGGCTCTCGGCGCTGCGGGTGATCCGCGAGGGCGAGCAGGTGGTCGGCTTCCCCGGCAGCACCCTGCACCACCTCGAGAAATTGCTCAAGCCCTACGGCCGCGAACCGCATTCGGTGATCGGTTCCTCCTGCATCGGCGCCTCGGTGATCGGCGGCGTGTGCAACAACTCCGGCGGCTCGCTGGTGAAACGCGGCCCGGCCTATACCGAAATGGCGCTGTACGCCCAGCTCGGGGAAGACGGCCAGTTGCGCCTGGTGAACCATCTGGGCATCCGCCTCGGCGACACGCCGGAAGAGATCCTTACCCGGCTAGAAAAAGGCGACTATCGCCCGACAGACGTCGAATACGGCGAGCTGCGCGCCTCGGATAACGAGTACGCCAGCCGGGTGCGCGACGTCGATGCCGACACCCCTTCCCGCTTCAACGCCGACAAACGCCGCCTGTACGAGGCCTCCGGCTGCGCCGGCAAGCTGGCGGTGTTCGCGGTGCGGCTCGACACCTTCGAGAAAGAAGGCAAAGAGCAGGTGTTCTATATCGGCACCAACGACACCGCGGTGCTGACCGAACTGCGCCGCCACATGCTGAGCCAGTTCGAAAACCTGCCGGTGGCCGGTGAGTACATGCACCGCGATATCTTCGACATCGCCGAGGTGTACGGCAAAGACACCTTCATGATGATCGACAAGCTCGGCACCGATCAGATGCCGCGCTTCTTCGCGGCCAAGGCGCGGGTGGATGCGTTGCTGGGCGCCGGGCGCAGCGACCGGCTGATGCAATGGGCCTGAGCCGCTTCCGGCGCCGAGCCACCTGCCGAAGCGCATGAAGGAATACCGCGAACGTTTCGAACATCACCTGCTGCTGAAGATGGCCGGCCCCGGAGCAGATCGCGGCCACACGCGCCCTGCTGGCCCGCCTGCTGCCCGGCGGCGGCAACAGCGAATATTTCGAATGCGACGCTCAGGAAGCCGCAAAAGGCCTTCCTGCACCGCTTCGCCGCCGCCGGCGCCGCCGTGCGCTACCATGCGGTGCACGCCGACAAGGTGGAGGATATTCTGGCGCTGGATATCGCCCTGCGCCGCAACGACACCGACTGGTTCGAAACCCTGCCGCCGGAGATCGACAGCCAGCCCATCCACAAGCTGTATTACGGCCATTTCTTGTGCCACGTCTTCCATCAGGACTATATCGTGAGGAAAGGCACCGACCCGCTGGCCTATGAGCATGCGCTCTGGGCCCTGCTGGACGAGCGCGGCGCGCAATATCCCGCCGAGCACAATGTCGGCCATCTCTATGTCGCGCGGCCCTCGCTTTAGGCGTTCTACCGCACCATCGATCCGCCCAACAGCTTCAACCCCGGCATCGGCCACACCCCCCGCACCCGCGACTGGGCCGAAACCGCCAACCATGGAGCCCCCCACCCATGACCTATTATCTGGGCATCGACGCGGGCGGCAGCAATTGCCGCGCCCGCCTCATCGACGCTGAAGGCACCATCATCGGCGAGGGCCGCTCGGGCGCCGCCAATGCCCGCATCGGCATCGAGGCGCTGTATGACACGCTGAAAGACACCGCCGATCAGGCCATCGCGCAGGCCGGGCTGACGCCCGAGCAACGCGCGCAGATCAAGGCCGGCATGGGCATCGCGGGCATCACCCGCCCCGGCGTGCGCGATGCGCTGGAAAAGCTCGACTTCGGCTTTGCCTCCACCGCCTATGCCACCGATGCGCTGATCGCCAATCTGGGCGCGCATGGCGGGCATGACGGGGCGATCCTGATCATCGGCACCGGCAGCGCGGCGCAACTGCGCGTCGACGGCCATGATTTCACCATCGGCGGCTATGGCTTCCCCATCTCCGACGAAGGCAGTGGCGCGGCATTGGGCCTCTCAGCCATGCGCCATGCCCTGCGCGCGCTGGATGGACGCACCCGCCAGACCCCGCTCAGCACCGCGGTCACCGCGCGCTTCAACCATGACACCGCCCAGGCCGTGGCCTGGATGGATCAGGCGACCCCGCGCGACTATGGCACCTTCGCCCCGCTGGTGATGGATTATGCCGAGGCGAATGACACCATCGCCCGCTCGATCGTCGAGGATGCCGCCGCCCATATCGAGCGCTTTATCGAGACCATTTTCGAACGCGGCGCCGCCCGCTGCGCGCTGGTCGGGGGCCTTGCCCCGCGCATGTCGCCATGGCTGCGCTCGCGCACGGTGCAGCATCTGTGTGAACCTTTGGGAGATTCGCTGGAAGGTGCTATCAGCCTGGCAGGACGGCCGAAGACTCACATCCCCGGCTGAACTCAAGGTGACTGGTCGCATGCAGCGGCGCATGCATCGCTGATACAGACTGATACAGCCATTGGTTCATTTTCGGGTCATCAAGTCGCCGGAACCAGAGATGTTCCCTGATAACCGAGAGTATGCATGGCCCTGTCCGATCTGTTTTCCTTCACCTCTTCCGATCTGGCGATCGATCTGGGCACGGCCAATACGGTCGTCTATGTCCGCAACCGCGGCGTGGTGCTGGCCGAGCCCTCGGTGGTGGCACTGCAGACCGTCAACGGCATCAGCACCGTGCTGGCGGTGGGTGCGGATGCCAAGCTGATGATGGGCAAGACCCCCGACCATATCCGCACCGTGCGCCCCCTGCGCAGCGGCGTGATCTCCGACCTCGACGTGGCCGAACAGATGATCGCCCATTTCGTCCGCAAGGCGCTGGGCCATGGCGACGGGCCGGGGCAGGATGTGGCCCGGCGCATGCGCGGGCGGCCCGAGATCGTGGTCTGCGTGCCCTCCGGCTCGACGCGGGTGGAGCGGCGCGCGATCCGTGACGCGGCCTCCAACGCGGGGGCCAGCAAGGTCTGGCTGATCGACGAGCCCATGGCCGCCGCGATCGGCGCGGAACTGCCCGTCACCCATCCGGTGGGCTCGATGGTGGTCGATATCGGCGGCGGCACCACCGAGGTCGGGGTGATCGCCACCGGGGGCCTCAGCCTGTCGATGTCGGTGCGGGTCGGCGGCGACCGGATGGACGAGGCCATCAGCTCCTATGTGCGGCGCAATCACAATCTGCTGATCGGCGAGGCCACGGCAGAGCGCGTGAAGCTGCAACTGGGCGCCGCGCGGATCGGCGAAAACGGGCCGGAAGCCCCCGCCGTGATCAAGGGCCGCGATCTGGCCAAGGGCGTCCCCCGGGAGATGACCATCACGCAGGAAGAGATCGTGGAGGCGCTGGCCGAACCCGTCGGCCAGATCGTCGAGGCGGTGCGCGCGGCGCTGGAGCAGACCCCGCCCGAAATCGCGGCGGACATCATCGACGGCGGCATTGTGATGACCGGCGGCGGATCGCTGCTGGCCAATCTGGACGTGCTGCTGGCGCAGGAGACCGGCCTGCCGGTGACGGTGGCGGACAATCCGCTCAACTGCGTGGCGATGGGCGCCGGCCGCGTGCTGGAGGATGAGGTCTATCGCGGGGTGTTGCACGCGACGTGATGGGGGCAGCGCGGGCGAAGGCCCCAAGCGGCAGCTAGGCTGCGTCCGCCAAGTCAGGCTTCATGCCCGGATCGCTGACGACCGGCCTTCGTGCCGGTCCATCCAGTCGATCGCGCAGTGTGAGGAAGGGGCGCTCCACGCACCAGTAAAGCGCCGTGCCGAAGGCGAGAGCCAGCCCGAAAGCCAGCCCCAGATGCAGCCAGTCCGGAGAGCCGTCATCCGAAGGCGCGGCGAGATGGAAGGCGATCTTGTGCGAAAGGTAGAGGCTGTAGGCGCCCGTCGCCAGTGCCTGCGCGCCCGGGACGCTGTAGCGCCCTGCAAGTGAGCGCTTGTCGGATGCCCCGACGACAAAGACGGCAATGCTCACAGACAAGAGGGGAAAGGCCAACATCGTCGGATAGAAGGTGCTGATCTGGCCGCCGAACCACAGCATTGCCGCGCCGATCCCCAGCACCCCAAGGGCAAGCAGGAGATTGGGCCTGCGCGTCATTGCCCGCCACCAGGAAGGGCGGAAGATCTCGACCGCAGCGATGCCGATCCCCGCGAGGAGGCCATCCAGGCGGCTCCAGGTCGGGTAGTAGATCAGCTTCATATAGCTTGCGGGCGTGGGCATGCCGGCGGTGTCGAATGGCTTGAGGGAGACATGAGCCAGCCACAGATAGCCACGCAACCCGATCCCGAAAACAAGGATGGCGACGAGGGCGATGATCGTCTTTGTCGCGCTCGGCCGACGTGTGAGCAGCATCACCGCGACCGGGAACATCAGGTAGAACTGTTCTTCCACGCAGAGAGACCAGACATGGGAGAATGCGGTTCCACGGCCGACATCGATGAGCAGGTTTTCAGTGAAGGTGAGAAATTGCCAGAACGGCTGAATGACCGCACGCTCACGCAGCCCCGGAGCGAGGAAATAAAGTGCAAGCAGGACGGTATAGGCCGGGAGCGTTCTGAGCAGACGGCGGAAGAAGAATGTTCGATAATCCGGGCTTTGACCGAGCGCCAGGGGTCGAAGAAGCTGGCTCGCGATCAAGTAACCGCTCAGGACGAAAAACAGGTCCACGCCCATCCAGCCAAAAGAGACAAGAACATGCGCCGGGGTGGACATCAGGCCCATGATGCTCGCGTGGTACAGCATGACCCAGAGGATCGCGATCGCGCGAACAAGGTCCAATCCCGGCTTCCTTGGCCGCAGCACGGGCCTCGCGGCTTGAGTGGCCGGCGCGCAAATGTTCATCGCGGAAGCTTTCATAGGCGGGAGCCCCCACGCTATTCATTCTTGTTGCCGCCAGCCAGCGATTCTTCCAACGCTTTCAGAAGAAGCGGCCTGTCGGCAAGAACGCGGCAGCCGCTGCCTCACCCTCAGTAAATATCGCGCTTGTAACGCCCCTCTTCCATCATCGCCTCGACGGCCTCGTCGCCCAGCGCCGCGCGCAGGGCGGCGTCCACGGCCGGGGCCATGCCCTTCAGGCTGCCGCAGACGTAGATCGCGGCGCCCCGCCCGACCCATGCGCGCAGCTCCCCGGCATGGTCGGCCAGCAGATCCTGCACATAGCGGCCATCGCCCGCATCGCGCGACCATGTGCGGTCGAAGCGGGTCAGGCTGCCCGACGCGACAGCGGCCAGCAGCTCTTCCTCATGGAAGGCGTCGCGATCCGCATTGCGCTCGCCCAGCATCAGCCAGCTTTCGGCGATGCCATGCGCGGCGCGGTGGCGCAGATGCGCGCGCAGCCCCGCCAGACCGGTGCCATTGCCGATCAGCACCATCGGCGCGGGATCGGCAGGCGCGCGGAAGTTGACATTGGCATGCAGCCGCATGGCGATCTCGCCGCCGACCGGGGCAAAGGCCGTCAGCCAGCCCGAGCCCAGACCCAGACGCCCCTGCCCGTCGCTGGCCTGACGCACCAGCAGATGCACCGCCCCGTCAGAAGGAATCGAGGCGATGGAATACTCCCGATGCGGCAGCGGGCGCAGCGCTTTCACAACGCTCTCCGGATCGCCACCCGCAGCCTCGGGCAGAATGCTGCCCGCCAGATGATCGGCCAGCGCGCGGCCCTCCACCAGCGTCGCGCCATCCAGACCGGCGCGCGCCAGCCATGCGCTGACAGCAGCGGGATCGTGGCGCGGCTGCACCTCGGCGATATCGCCCGCCTCCCAGTCGCGCGCGGCATCGCGCGCGGTATCACCCACAGGCTCCAGCACGATATGGAAGGCCGGGCCGCCCGCGCTGCCCGGATTGAGCAGGCGCCGCTCGGCCAGACGCCAGCGGTCATAGGCGGCGGGCTGCCAGTCGGGCAGTTCGCCATGCGCGCCGATCGAGGCGATCTGCTGCTGCCACTGGCGCTGGGCGTCGGGATCGTCGCCGTCGACCTCGATCATATCGAACAGACGGCGCGCACCGCCCTGATGCAGCCAGTGATCGACCTGATGGCCAAAGGCGCAGAAATCGGGATATTCGCGGTCGCCCAGCGCCAGCACGGCATAGTCCAGCTCGCCCAGAGCAGCCGGAGCGGCCATCGCCCTGCGGGCAAAGCTGCGCGCATGGTCGGGCGCCTCGCCCTCGCCATAGGTGCTGACCACCAGCAAAGCGCGCCGCGCCGCCGCCAGCATCGCCTCATCGAGCTGCGGCAGGGCCACCAGTGTCGCATCGTCGAAAGCCGCCGCCGTCTGGCGGGCAAGGCGCTCGGCCCCGCCGGTCTGGCTGGCATAGACCACCAGCGTCTCGCCCGAGCCGACGCTGCCGGCCAGCACCGGCGCATCCACCGCGCGCAGCTCGCGCTTCTTGCGACGCCGCGCAAAATACAGCAGCAGGCCGGTGACGAAGAACAGCGGCATGGTCAGGCTGGTGATCATCATGATGATCCGCCCGATCAGCCCGAAAAACGCGCCGCGATGCAGCTCATAGACGCTGGTGGTGATCACCGCGCCAAGCTTGCGCTTGGCATAGAGGTCGGTCTTCACCACCTCGCCGCTCTGCGCGTCGATGCGGTAATTGTCGGTCATGCGGTCATGCCGCGCGGCGGGGACCAGAGCGCGGAAATCGATCGGCTTGTCGCCCCTGGGGATGGTGATCCGCACAGTCTCGAAGCGGCCGCCGCTGGCCTGCTGGAAGCTGGCCCAGGCGGGCGCCAGAACCGGGGGCGGTCCCTTGGGCTCCTTCCCGTCCTTCTCGCCGCGCTCCTGCTCGGCGGCTTTGCCGGTCAGGGCATAGACCACGCTCTGGCGATACCAGTCATAGGACCACCACAGGCCGGTCAGCGCGCTCAGCAGATAGAACACCAGCACCCAGCCGCCGATCACCGCATGCAGGGCGCGATAGAGGTTGCGCCCGCTCATCCGCAGGTCGAGCACGAACCATGAGCGCCAGTCGAGCACCCGGCGCGGCCAGCGCAGATACAGCCCCGACAGCGCGAAATAGATCAGCGAGAGCGCGGCAATGCCGGTGATCGTGCGCCCGATGCCATTGCCGTCGCCCGGCAGCGCCATCCAGCGGTGCAGGCTGCGCAGGAAACGGAAGGTCTCCTCGCCCCTGGCATGGCCCAGCAGCTTGCCGGAGTAAGGATCGATATAGCCGTAATCGCCGCGCCCCTTTTTGCCCTTGGGCGGATCGAAGAAGACCTCTGCCGCGCGGCGCGGATCGGCCGAGAGGATCAGCGCGTTCACCCGCAGCCCGTCATGCTGCGCCGAGGCGGATGCCACCAGCGCATCGGGCGAGAGTGCCGGCTTGCCCGGATTGCTCACCGTCACCACGCCGGGGCTCAGCGCGGCCATGATCTCGTTTTCGAAGCTGATCGTGGCGCCCGTCACGCCCATCACCGCCAGCACGAGACCGGCGGTGATGCCCAGAAACCAGTGGATTTGAAAGAGGACGGAACGGGTCATGGCGGCGGCGGTCTCGGTCAACGGAAATGTGCTGATCCGCGCATATCTGCCACGCCTTGAAAATGATAGTGCAAATCTGTCGCAATAAGTCTCAGGGCGTCAGCACCCTGTTTATGCGCGGCCAGGGGCCATGGGCGCGCGCGCCCTCTGGCAGGGAACCCGAAGGGGGGCCTCATGATTTTTAAAACTATGTCCGTGAAAATTTTAGCAAAGCGCGTGCAAGCCGCTATGGCACACAGGCCTGCCTGCGCTTACGGGATAAGGCGCAGTTCAGACTGCCGGGACAATAACGGATTTTGGTCCATGGGGCATGGACGCGAAAAGGGAGTGCGCAATGCTTGAAACCGACACGGGACGCCCGGACGCATCCCCCGAGGAGCGCGCGCCCACCGTCTTTGCCCCCATCGCGCCCACCCCGGCCCTGCGCGAAGACGAACCCTACAGCCGCGACGAGCTGCTCCACGAGATTTTCGAGGCCGCGCATGAACGCCACGCCTGGCGCCCCGCCCTGCGCATGCTGGTCGATGACCCCGAAAGCAGCCGCAAGCCCGACCTGACCTATGCCGAGCTGCGCCGCCGCGCCCTGCGTTTCGCCGACCAGTTGCGCGAGATGGGCATCAAGCGCGGCGACCGGGTGGTGATCTGCCTGCCGCGCGGGCTCGACCAGTATATGGCGATTCTGGGCACCTTGTGGGTCGGCGCCTGCTATGTGCCGGTCGACTGGACCTATCCGCAGGACCGCATCGACTATATCGCGCAGGACAGCGGCGCGGTGCTGGTCGTCACCGAGAGCGAACGCTCCGCCGCCATGCCGGTGCGGGTGCTGGAACTCGACACGATGCTGGGCGATCTGGCCGCGCATGAGGCGGTGGAGATCACCCGCGCCGACACCGGCGCCAGCCCCGAGGATCTTGCCTATATCATCTACACCTCGGGCACGACGGGGCGCCCCAAGGGGGTGATGATCTCGCATCGCAACGCCTGCCATCTGGTGCGTTCGGAATGCGCGATTCTGGCGCTGGACCATACCGATCGGGTGTTCGGCGGCTTTAGTCTCGCCTTCGACATGTCGGTCGAGACGATGTGGAGCGCCTTTTTCGTCGGCGCCGAACTGCTGGTGGCCGACGAGGCGCTGGCCAAGGCGGGCCCCGATATGGCGGGCGTGCTGGCGGCAGAAAACCTCACTGTCTGGCATGTGGTCCCCTCGCTGCTCTCGCTGGTCGAGACGCCGATGCCCGCGCTGCGCCTGCTCAATCTGGGCGGCGAGGCCTGCCCGCCCGAGCTGGTCGATCGCTGGGCCCGCCCCGGCCTGCGCATGCTCAACACCTATGGCCCCACCGAAACCACGGTCACCGCGACATGGACCGAGGTGCAGCCGGGCCGCCGCGTCACCATCGGCAAGCCGCTGCCCGGTTACACCGCGTGGATCGTGGACGAGAAGCTGTGGCCGGTGCCTGCGGGCGCCGAGGGCGAGCTGGTGATCGGCGGGCCGGGCGTCGGGCCGGGCTATGTCGGGCGGCCTGATCTCACCGCCGACAAATTCGTGATGACGCCGTTTGATGGTCCGGATGGCAAGTCCGCGCTGATCTATCGCTCGGGCGATCTGGTGCGTCTGGATGCGGTGGGCGACATCGAGTTCATCGGCCGCATCGACACGCAGGTGAAGATCCGTGGCTTCCGCATCGAACTGGGCGAGATCGAGGCGGTCATCGCCGAGGATCGCGCCGTGGCGCAGGCCGTCGTCCACCTCTTCAAGGATGAGGATGGCGCCGAATTTCTCGCCGCTTTCGTGGTGGCGCGCGGCGGGGCGGTGATCGATATCGAGGCCGCCAAGGCGCGGGTGAAGGAACGCCTGCCCAACTATATGCGCCCCGCCGCCTACCAACTGCTGGACGCGCTTCCTACGTTGCCCGCCTCGGGCAAGGTGGACCGCAAGGCGCTGGTGCGCCCCGCCATGGCGGTGGCCGAGGATCGCGACACCGTCGCCCCCGCCACCCCGCTGGAGGAACAGCTCCACGCCATCTGGGCCGAGGCCTTTGCGCCGCAAAAAGTCTCCGTCACCGACGATCTGTTTGAAGACCTTGGCGGCCATTCGCTGAAAGCCGCGCGTCTGGTCTCGGCGATCCGCAAGTCGAAGGGGCTGGCAGGGGTCTCGATTCAGGACCTTTACGCCGCCCCCACGATCCGCACTTTGGCCGCAAGGCTGCAGGACACGCTGGTCTCTGACGATCACGAAACCGAACCATATCACCGCATCGCCGCCTGGAAGCGCTGGCTGTGCTGGATCGCCCAGACCATCGCGCTGATCCCGATCTACACGGTGGCGGGGCTGCAATGGTTCTTCCCCTATGTCGCCTACACGCATCTGTCGGGCGATATGAGCCGGTTGCAGGCGCTGATGCTCAGCGGCCTGAGCTTTATCGCTATTCCGCCTTTGGCCATGCTGGCCTCGGTGCTGATCAAATGGCTGGTGGTGGGGCGGTTCAAGGCGGGCGACTATCCGCTGTGGGGCGCTTACTATTTCCGCTGGTGGTTCGTGCGCCGCTTCTCCGAGGTGATCGCCACGCCCTATCTGGCGGGCACGCCGATGATCCGCGCCTATTACCGCCTGCTGGGCGCCAAGGTGGGCAAGCGGGCCTTTATCGGGCGCGGCATCATCGACGTCGCCGATCTGGTGAGCATCGGCAATGATGCCGTCATCAGCGATCAGGCGATGCTGGCCACCAGCTCGGTGGAGCGCGGGCTGCTGCGGCTCGGTTCGGCCACGCTGAAGGACGGCGCCATCGTCGGTTCGATGGCGGTGGTCGGGCGCAACAGCGTGATCGGCGAAGGCGCGGTGTTGGAAGACCTTTCAGCCCTCTCCATCGGCGCCACCATCCCGGCGGGCGAGCGCTGGAGCGGATCGCCCGCGAGCAAGATCGCGCAGGGGCTGGAGCGTCAGGCCGATGACAAGGCCGGGGCCATGGCCCGCATGCTGACGGCCTTTGCCCTGTCGCTGGCGGCGCTGATCCTGCCGATCGTCGCCATTCTGCCGATCGCGCCGGGCCTGATCGCCATGATCGAGATCGACTGGAATTCGGACAGCTACACCTATCTGCTGCTGGCCCCCGGTCTGGCGGTGACTTACGTTATCCTGATGTGCGTGCTGACGGTGGTGGCCAAGCGGCTGTTTCTGGGCCGCGTCCATGCCGGGCGCTATTCGATCCACAGCTGGTTCTATGTGCGCTTCTGGTTCGTGCAGCAGATCAACGATCTGGCGCTGCGGCTGCTGCATCCGATCTATGCCACGCTCTATGTGGTGCCGTGGTATCGCGCGCTTGGCGTGAAGGTCGGGCGCCGCGCGGAGATCTCCACGGCGGCAGCCATCGTCCCCGATCTGGTCGACATCGGCCCCGAAAGCTTTATCGCCGACGCTGTGCTGTTCGGCGCCGCGCGCGTGCAGCCCGGCGCCATCGAGCTGGCGCATACGCGCATCGGGCGCCGCAGCTTCATCGGCAATTCGGCGCTGCTGCCCAGTGGGGCGCAGATCGGCGATGGCGTGCTGATCGGCGTGCTTTCCACCCCGCCGCGCGATGGCGGAGCCAGCCAGCCCGACGGCACATGGTTCGGCTCGCCGCCGATTTCGCTGCCGGTGCGCCAGCAGGTCGCCGTCTTCGACGAGGGCGCGCGTTTCAACCCCGGCCCCCGGCTGGTGGCGACACGCCTTGCCATCGAGGCGGTGCGCGTCACCCTGCCGCTCACCCTGTTCCTCGCCTTCTTCGACCTGTTGCTCTCGGTGGTCGGCACGCTGGACGATCTGCGGCATGGCGGACGGCTGATCCTGATCGCCTTCCCCTTCCTCTACATCGGTTTCGCGCTGGCCTGCGGGCTTTCGGTGGTGCTGCTCAAATGGCTGGTGATGGGCCGCTACAAGCCCACCACCCAGCCGCTGTGGAGCACCTTCGTCTGGCGCACCGAACTCGTGACCGCCACTTACGAAAACCTCGCCGTCTCCAACCTGCTGGAGCCCCTGCGCGGCACGCCATGGCTGCCCGCCTATCTGCGCCTGCTGGGCTGCAAGATCGGCAAGCGCTGCTATATGGACACCACCGATGTCACCGAACACGATCTGGTGCGGATCGGCGACGATGTGGCGCTCAACGATTTCGCGGGGCTGCAGACGCATCTCTTCGAGGACCGCGTGATGAAGGTGAGCGGCGTGGATGTGGGCGACCGTGCCACCATCGGCTCCTACGCCATCGTGCTTTACGATTCCGAGATCGGCGAGGATGCGCAATTGGGCGACCTCTCGGTGGTGATGAAGGGCGAGACCCTGCCCGCCGGCACAAGCTGGGAAGGTTCGCCCGCAAGGCTGGCCCGCGCCGAATGAGGGACGCGGTGTGGCATGTCGGCGGGCTGGAAGGCCTGCCGCATGCTGTGGATGGCCCGCTGGTCTGGCGGGTTCGGCTGGATGACCCCGAGGCGGCGGCATGGGCGCGCGGCGCGGCGCTGCGGCCCGAGGATCTGCGCGATCTGGCGGGGCGGCCTCAGGCGGCGATGCGCGGGGTTCGACGGCAGTTGACCCGTGTGCTGTTGGCCCGTGTAGCGGGATGCCATCCCGATGCGATTGCTTTCGTGCGCGGGGAGGCTGGCGAGCCTCTCGTGCAGGCGCCTCAAGGCTGGTTCATCAGCATAGCCGGGCGCTGGCCCCATGCGCTGATCGGCGTGGCGCGCCAGCCGCTGGGCGTGGATATCGAGCCCGAAGATGCCCCTCCCCCGCCGCCTGACGCCCTGACGCAAGGCGAGCGCGAGGCCTTGGCCGGGGCCAGCGATGCCATTCTGGTCAGCCGCTGGGCCGCCAAGGAAGCCCATGCCAAGGCGCTGGGCATCGCCTCAAGACTGGAGGGCAGCGATATTCATACGTGGCTGGATGGGGGCGTGTTGCGAGCCCGTTCGACGGGGGGCGAGACCATCATCCGGTTACGTCGTCAGGATGGGTTGGTCTGTGCCCTCGCCCTGCCTAGAAGACCTTGATTTCGCCCACATTCAGCGTGGTGCCCGGCGCTTTGTCGAAGCTGATCTTCAACGCGCTGACCGCCTCGCCCGGCAGGGTGATGTGCTGGATGGTGCCGCCATCGGGGCGCAAAGTGGCCAGCTTGCGCCCACCCGTCCAGACGGTGATCATGCGCGGCGCGGCATGGCCCTCGCCCGGCACGAAGGCCAGTTCCATCGCGCGGGGGCGGATAGGCTTTTCGAAAGTCAGACTGACCCATTCGCTGGCGCTGTCCTTCGCCGACACCCAGCCATTGGGCAGCTCGCGGAAAAAGCTGATCCGCCCGTCGACAAGCTGATGCAGCTTTTCAGGCTCCGCCCCGCTGGAGGCCGCGACATGCGGCCAGCCATCGCGCAGCAATTGCACCGCCAGATCGACAGGATGCGCCTGCTCTGCATTGGCCACGCGCGGCACGGCCAGCTCCAGCCGCCCCAGCGATGATGCCTGCCCGGCAAGGCGCCCGTCGAGATACGCCTTCAGCCCCTTGCCCGCATGGAAATGGCTGCCGCTGCGATCATAAGTCACCGTCAGCAGATGGCCGTGATAGGGCAGATCCTGCAGCGCGAACCAGTCCGGCCCCTCGCCCTGCGCGATCAGCGGGTCGAGCACCAGCCGGTCGTCCGCCGAGGGGATCAGCCCGACCAGCCCCGTCACCACCAGATCGTTGAAGCCGGAATGGAAATAGTGATGGCTGCGCGCCAGCCCGACAATGGGCTTGCCGCTGTCGGGCTCGTAATCCTCTTCCAGATCGAGGCGGCCATCGGCTTGCCTGTGCATCTCGGCATATTGGCTCAGCAAGCGCCAGTATTCGCCCCGCGCCACCGGAGCATCCGCGCCGCGATCATGCATCATCGCGGCCAGCGCCATCAGCGCCTGCGTGGTCTGGAAGGGCCAGATAGGACCGTTCCACTGGCATTCGCGCAGGCCGGTCTCCTTGTCATAGCGATATTGCCGCATGTAATAGCGGTAGGAAGGCTCGGCGGTGCGCAGGCCCTTGGGGCCGCCCAGTTCGTCGGGCTTCAGCAAATGCTGCCATGCCGCGTCATAGCCTTTGTCGCTGCCCACCACGCCGTAAGCCCAGGGCAGATAGCCGACCAGCTCGCGCCCGTCGATCTGGTCCCAGGCCTTCACGAAAGCATTGCTGTCGCGGTAACGGTCCACGAAATGGGTGAGGCCGGGGCTCCACAGATCGGCCAGCATGCGGCCGCGCAGCGCATCGGCCTTGTCGGCATAGATCCGTGCCTGCTCCGGCTGCCCGGCCAGCGCCGCGATCCGGCTGATCGCCCGCGCATTGGCCACCATATAGGCGTTGATCGAGGGCCGGAACGCATCGCCCCCGCGAAACCCGTCCTGCCCGCCCGAGGCATTGATCGAGGCGACCGAATATTCCGTGGCGTCGAGCAAAGGCTCGATCCAGTAGAGGCCGCGCGTCTTGTCGAAATGGTCGTCCCACTCGCCATAGATGCGCTGCATGGCAGCCAGATAGCGCGTCACCGCCGCCCTATCCCCATCGACCAGATAGCGGCCCCAGACAGCGTCCGCGATGGCCTCGCTGAAGTGCCGGTCATTGCCGCCATGGGCGTAGAGATAGTCGATGTAGTCGCCGGCAAAGCGGCGTTGGCGCAGCCAGCGCCCTTCCGCGATATGGAAGCCGCTGGCGTCGTTCAGCCCGGCCCATGGCTCGCGCTGCCAGCCCACATCGTCGAAGAATTCGGTGGTGAGATAGCCCTGCGCGCCCGTGTCGCGCTGATGCGCGCGGTAGATCGCCCAGCGATAGTACCAGACGTCATCAAGCTGCGGGTCGGAACTGGCGAAGAGCGGGATGTTGCCCGCATACCAGGCCGCATCCCCGCCATAGCGTTTGGCCAGCACCGCCTGCGTATCGAGCGGCGCGGCAGGCGTGCCCGCCGCCCCGGCAGCTTGCGGCAACAGAATCAGGGCGGCAGCGGCCAGTGCTGCCGCCCTGATCCGGCCTCGAAGGAGAACGAGGCCGGAGGGAAAGCGCGATGTCCTCATCACGGATTTACTGGAACGAATAACGGACCCCCAAGGCAAAGGTGCGCGACAGCAGCGTGGTGCCAAGGTTGTACTGCTGCGCATTCCCCTTGTCCCCATACTTGTAATAGGTCTGCTGCACCGCATTGAGCAGGTTCACCGCATCGAAGGTCGCGGCCAGATTCTTGGTGACCTTATAGGTCAACTGAGCATCGAGGCTGCTTTCGGGGGTGCGCCACACGCCGATGGGGTTGGCAAACAGCCGCGCCTCATTGCTGGCCAGGAAGGCCGAGCGCCAGACATAGGACAGGCGCGCGCCAATCGGGCCACGCTCATAGGCGCCGGTCACGTTGAAGCTGTACTTCGACACACCGAAGAAGGCGCTGGTGCTCTGGCCGATCACATGGCCCGCGCCATCGTCGAGCGGGATGTTCTGGCTGGAATCGAGCGCCGTGAAGCTGCCCTGCACGCCCAGACCCTTGAGCAGACCCGGCAGCTTCTGCGGGAAGAAGGTGAAGCCCACTTCCGCGCCCTGCAGCTTGCCGTTCGAGGCATTCTGCGGCTGGGTCACCACAAAGCTGGTGGTGTTCAGCCCCGTGCCGTTGATCGTCACGCGGTTGGTCAGCGGCACCACCAGGCCCTGCACGTCGCGGCGGAACAGCGTGGTGTAGAAGGCGCTGCCGCGCGCGAAATACCATTCCAGCGCAAGGTCATAGTTGGTCGAGGTGGTCGGCTTGAGATTGGCATTGCCCGCCGAGCCGCTGCCATAGCCCACCTTGGTCAGATCGCCCGTGAGGTTATAGGCCGGGTTGAGGTCACCGAAGTTGGGACGGCGCAGCGTCTGGCCGTAGTTGAAGCGCAGCTTCAGCTTGTCGGTCAGATCATAGCGCAGCGTGGCGCTGGGCAGGAAGCGCTGGGTGTTCACGCTGGCGTTGGTATGGGCCAGGGTATACTGGTCGGTGAAGTCCAGCTTGGTGTTCACGCTGGTGAAGCGCACACCGCCCTGAACCTTGAGCGGACGCCCGAACAGGCTCACCTCACCATCGGCCATGCCATAGAGCGAGAAGGTCCGCTCATCGACATTGAAGACATTGGTGTAGCTGAGCTGGTCGCTGGTCTTGAAGGCCGGGAAGGCCGAGTGATACAGCGAACGGATCTGGTCCTGGTTCTGATAGACCCAATAGCCGCTCGGCAGGGTCCAGCTCGTGGGCACATTGGCGCGGTTGTCGAAGAAGCCCTGCGTGGTGAACAGCGCGCCGCTGCCCAGCGTGGTCAGCGACTGGCCCAGCGAATCCGTGCTCTGCTGGCGGATGTAATCGCTGGCGGTGCGATCGTCATAGCGGAAGCCCAGCTCGATGCGGCGCAGCAGGCCTTCGTCCCACTCATTGTGGCCTTTGAGCGTCGCGGTGACCGCGCCGCCCTTGTTGCGCTCGCCATTGTCATAGAGCTGCGCCAGATTCCACGCCGCCGGATTGGTGAGCTGGCTCTGGTCGGTGAAGCTGTAGGAGGGGATGCCGCCGCCCGAGTTGAAATCGACATTGATGCCCTGCGCCGTGCGATCGGTGCGCAGCGCCATGAAGGCGGTCTTGTACTTGCTGTCCTGATAGGCGACGTCGGCCTCGATCTTGCCGGCCTTGCCCACGTCCCACTTGGCGTTCAGGCCATAGAGGAAGCTGTCGGTCTGGCTCTTGGTGTAGTCCGCGCTGTTGAAGCCATAGACCTGCCCCGCATAGCGCGACTTGATGATGTTGGTGCCGGGATAGAGCGTGAAATCCTTGGTGACGTCGCTGTCGAGCGCGCCCCAATAGTCCACGAAACTGAACATCATGGCGTTGTAGGTTTCGCCGCGGAAACCGTTGTAGAAGAACTCCGCCGTGTAGGTCGAACGGTCGTTGGGCGCCCACTGGAAGGCGACATTGACCGCCGGACGCTCACGCTTGCCATAAAGGTCGGTCGAGAAAATCGCGTCACGCGAGAGGTAATAGGGCGTGGCGACGCCATTGCTCGAAATGGTTGCGCCCGGCGTGGTGGACAGGCCCGCATCCTGGCCCGGCTGCCAGTTCTGGTTGCCGTCGCCGGGGAAGATGCGCTGCAGCGGGGTGAGGCCCGAACCGGCAGGCGGGTTCTGGGTGGCGAAGGGCACGAAGGCACCCGCTGTCACCGCCATGTCGCGGTATTTGGTACGACTATAGCTGCCGTTCACCAGCACGCCGATCTCACCGATATCGGTGGTCCAGCGCTTGGAGATCAGCGCCGAGACGTTGGGATTGTAGCTGCCCGCCTGCTGGTTGTAGATGCCGCGCGCCTGCGCCGAGAAGGCGAAATCCTTGAAGTCGAAGGGGCGGCGGGTCTGCACGTCGATCTGGCCGGCTAGGCCGGTTTCAAGCTGGTCGGCGGCGCGGGTCTTGTAGACATCGACCTGGCGGATAAGGTTCGACGAGAGATCCTGCAGCGCGAAGGACTGGCCGTCCGAGGTGAAGATGTTGCGCCCGTTCAGCGTGGTCAACGCATCGGTCAGGCCACGGATCGAGATGGCGGACGCCTCGCCGCCGGTGCGGTTGGTGACCTGGATGCCGGTGACGCGCTGCAGCGCCTCGATCACATTGTTGTCGGGCAGCTTGCCCACGTCCTCGGCGACCACGGAATCGACGATCTGCACCGAGGTGCGACGGACCTTGAGCGCCCCCTCGATCGAGGCGCGCACGCCGGTCACCACGATGTCGGCGGCATCGCTCTGGGCGCCGGACTGGGGCGCGGCGACGGGGGCAGCGCCCGCGTCAGCGGTTTGCGCGTGAGCCGGCGTGACCAGAGCCAGCACCCCGAAGGAGGCCGAGCACAGCACAGCGTTGCGGAAAGATTTCATTGAGACACCCTCCATGAACCATAACCCCTTTGGGGCTTTTTAGTCTAACTATTGAATCGCGATGTGACACCGGTCACCGCGCCCGTCAAGGGCTATTGTCAGGCGTTGTTCAGCCCGCTTCGCACTGTGATGATTTTGCCATGGAGCAGGCAGATCACGCCGCCTGCCCCATGGAATCAGATAGGATCAGATCAGCGGACCATTGGCCACCGGCTGCCCGAAATCGGGCGTGCCATCGGGGCGGTAATGGATCGGCTGGATGCGCGTATGGCGGTTGGGATCGAACAGCGGATCGCCCTTGATCGCCTCATAATCGCGCGCGTGATAGACCAGCATGTCGCGCCCGGCCTCATCCACGGTGAAGCTGTTGTGGCCGGGGCCATAGACATGATGAGTCGGACTTGAAACGAACACCGGCTCGCTCGACTTATGCCACACCTTGGCGTCCATCAGATCGGCATCGGCGGGCACGGTCAGCATCCCCATGCAGTAACGCGCATCGGTCGCGCTGGCCGAATAGGTCATGAAGAGACGCCCATGGCGGATCAGCACCGCAGGCGCCTCATTCACCTTGAAGCCGCGAATTTCCCACGGCAATTCGGGCACCGACAGCCGCACCGGGGGCTGCGCGAAGGTGGTCGGCGTGGCCAGCGGCGCCAGATAGAGGTTCGAATTCGTGTCGATCCCCGGCTCCTTCTGCGCCCAGGCCAGCCAATGCCGCCCCTGATGCACAAAGCTGGTGGAATCGAGCGTGAACGTATCCCACGGCGTCTGCAACTGCCCCGCCAGCGCCCATGCCGCCTTGAAGGGATCAGCCCCCTGCCCGCGCAGCACATAGGTGCGGATATGGAACTTGTCGTCGCCGTCACCCGCCGCGAAATAGAAGGACCAGCCCCCGTCGATCCAGTGCAGCTCGGGCGCCCAGATATAGCCCGCCATCTTGCCGGACGCCGGACGGCGCCAGACCACGATCTCCTCACCCTTGCCCAGACCGCCCAGCGTGCGCGAACGGCGCAGCACCAGCCGGTCATACTCGGGCACCGAGGCGGTCATGTAATACCAGCCGTCGGTGTGGCGGAAGACCTGCGCATCGGCGCGCTGCCTCACCACCGGGTTGACGATACCGTCACGGGGCCCGCGCGCCAGCACCGGGCCGCTGGCCAGAGCAGCGCCCAGCAGCGCGCCGCCCACCATCATCTCACGCCGCTGCATGATCAACGCTCCGCCACCGGCCAGCCGTCGTCGCCCCAATGGATGCGCGCCAGACGCAGGGTGGAGGCACCGTGGTTCTCCTTGTCATAGGCGTGATAGGCCACGATGTCGGTGCCATCCTTGTCATGCATGAAACCGGCATGGCCGGGGCCGCGGAAACGCTCCTGCTCGGGCAGATCGGCGCGCAGGAAGATCGTGCCGCCGCCCTGCAGCATCGCGCTGCCATCCTTGCCCAGATAGGGCCCGGTGATCTTGTCGGCGCGCGACACCACCGTGTAATAGGTGCTGTTCACGCCCTTGCAGCAGTAATCATAGGAGGCGAACAGCCAATAGGCCCCGCCATGGCGCAGGATAAAGGGCGCCTCGATGGGGGCGGGCGCACCCTCGGGCGCCGGGCGGCGCGCAATGGAGATCGGCTTGGCCTCGGGGTGAAGCGGCTTGCCGGTTTTCGCATCGAGTTCGACCAGCTTGATCCCGGTCCAGAAGCTGCCGAAGCTGAGCCAGTGGCGCCCCTGCGCATCCACCGTCGCATTGGGATCGATGGCGTTGTAGTCGTCCGAATTCTGCGACATCAGCACCAGACCCTCGTCGCGCCAGCCATAGCCGGGCTTGGCAGGATCGAGCGTGGGCGAGGTGAACAGGCCGATCGCCGAACGGTTGCCGCCAAAGGTCGAGACCGCATAATACAGCCGCCAGCGCCCGTTGACGTAGGAGATATCCGGCGCCCACATCTCCTTGGTGCCGGGCACGGCCTTTTGCGCCCAGTCGGGGATATGGTCGAACAGCGGCTTGCCGGCGGTCCAATGCACCAGATCCTTCGAGGTGCGGCTGAGCAGATAGCGCCCCGCCTCACCCGGAACGCCGGTGCCGAAGACGTAATAGGTGTCGCCCTCCCGCGTGATCACCGGATCATGCGTGGGGACCAGATCGCCGGTCAGTTGGGAGTTGAGCGTCGGGCTCTGGGCCACGGCGGGAACCGTGGCCACAGCGCCCAGCAGGGCCGAGGCGGCGAGAAGCAAGGTCCGCATCACAGCCACCCTCAATCCAGATCCAGCACCACGACCGACTTGGCCGGCAGCGTCACCTTCAGCGTCCCGCCCGCCACGCTGGCACCCTTGAAGGGCGCGGGCGCAACGACATTGGGCGCGTTGAAATCATTATGCGCATTCATCGCGGTGGCGGTGATGATCTGGCCGCTGACACGCGCGGCCTTCACGCCCTCCAAGGCCACCGACAGCGGCGCGGCATGGTTGGGGTCCAGATTGGCCAGCGCCACATGCACCTTGCCATCCTTGCCCTTCACCGCCGAGGCGCTGATCCCCGGCACACTCCACTTGCCCTCGCCGTAAGTCGGGCCCTTCACGCTGATCGGCAGCACGGTGGCGTCCTGCCACGGGCGGTACAGCGCGAAGACGTGATAGGTCGGCGTCAGCACCATCTTGGGGCCATCGGTCAGGATCATCGCCTGAAGCACATTGACCATCTGCGCCACGGCGGTCAGCCGCACGCGGTCGGCATGATGGGCAAAGATGTTGAGCGAGATCGCCGCCACCAGCGCGTCGCGCATGGTGTTCTGCTGGTGCAGGAAGCCGGGGTTGGTGCCCTTTTCGCCCGCGAACCAGGTGCCCCATTCGTCCACCGCCAGGAAGATGCGCTTCTTGGGATCATACTTGTCCATGATCGCGCTGTGGCGGGTGATGAGATCGTCGATGCGGTTGGCCTCGGACAGGGTTTCCTGCCAGCCGCTCTCGTCGAACTCGGTCGCCGAGGCGCGCGGCGGCCACTGGCCGGGCACGGTGTAGTAATGCAGCGAGAGGCCGTCGACCTTGTCTCCGGCGATCTTCATCATCGCCTCGGTCCAGGCGTAATCGTCGACATTGGCGCCCGAGGCGACCTTGATCGTATGCGCGCCCTCGGGCAGCTTGATGAAGGTGCTGTAGCGGCGCGTCTCATCCGCCGCGAATTCGGCGCGCATGTTGCCGCCGCAGCCCCACAGCTCATTGCCGATGCCGAAATAGGGCACAGCCCAGGGCGCCTTGTGACCATTGGCGGCGCGCTCATCGGCCAGCGCTCCGGCGGGCGCGGTCATATACTCGACCCACTCGGCCATTTCGCGCGGCGTGCCGTCGCCGACATTGCCCGAAATATAGGCCTCGGCGCCGATCTGCTCGACCAGATCCATATATTCATGCGTGCCCACGCGGTTGGGCTCGGTCACGCCGCCCCAATGGGTGTTGACCTTGACCGGGCGCTTGGTGGGATCGCCGATGCCTTCGCGCCAGTGATATTCGTCGGCAAAGCAGCCGCCCGGCCAGCGCACCATCGGCACCTTGAGCGCCCGCAGCGCCCCCACCACGTCATTGCGGAAGCCGCGCGTGTTGGGGATGGCAGAATCCGTGCCGACCCAGAGCCCGCCATAGATGCCGGTGCCCAGATGCTCGGCGAACTGGGTGAAGATATGGCGGTCATAGGTGGCGCCGGGGTGGTCGGCCTCCAGCGTCGCCGTGGCTGGCTGAGCCGCCGGAGCCTGCGCCCCTGCCTCCTTCGCTGCCGCCTGCATCGCACCGCAAGAAACCGACAGCAGCAGAGCCGCCGCCATCATACGCCTGACCATCACCATATCGACTCCCAATAGTTCGATCTTTATCCGGGCGCGGATCGCCCTTCGAGAGGAAGCGGAGCGCAGCAAAACCTGCCCCGCGCATCGCGGATGCGGGCCGGGTCATGATTGCTACAGTCCAGAATCATCCATCGCGCTTCGCCCGATCCTCGCATGTTGCGCGAAAATCCGGGCCTGAAAGGCGATGGGCGTCACTCAAGCCCCTCGAATTCATCAATCTATCAATTACTCCTACTTAATTGAGATTTTTCTCGATGGCAAACGCTGTTTTGGCTATGGTGACACCAGATCACGAGAGAAGCACATTGAGCCAGTCCGACGACACCGCAAAACAGTCGCCCTCCACCATCCAAGATGTGCAGCCCGAAACGCCCAAGCCCAAGCGCGGAACCGGGCGGCGGCTGCATGGCGCCATCGCCTACAAGCTGGGGACCGACATCGTCTCGGGCGTCTATGCGCCGGGCACCGTGCTCTCCAGCGAGGTCGAATTTTCCGAGGCGCTCGACGTTTCGCGCGGCGCCTTCCGCGAGGCGATGCAGGTGCTGGCGGCCAAAGGCCTCGTCGAAAGCCGCCCCAAGGCCGGCACCCGCGTGCTGCCCCGCACCCGCTGGAACCTGCTCGACCCGGATGTCCTCGCCTGGGCCTTCTCCGGCGAGCCCGACCCCTCCTTCGTGCGCGGCATTTTCGAACTGCGCGCCATCGTCGAGCCCGGCGCCGCCCGCCTCGCCGCCGAGCGCCGCGACCGCGAGGACCTGCGCGCCATGAAGGACGCCCTCTCCGCGATGCGCCGCCACACGCTGGCCACCGACGCCGGGCGCGCCGCCGACCGCGATTTCCACGATGCCATCCTGCGCGCCACCCGTAACGATGCGCTGATCGTGCTGTCGGCCTCGATCGGCTCGGCGGTGCACTGGACGACGCAGTACAAGCAGCGGTCGCGAGCCCTGCCGCGTAATCCGATCCCCGATCACGCCAAGGTTTATGACGCGATTGCCGCCGGTGATGGCGATGCGGCGGCGGCGGCGATGCGCTTCCTCGTCGATCTCGCTCTGGAAGATACGCGGGAGGAAATGAGTCAGGCCATGAAGGGGCAGCAGGAAGATTAAAATGCGAGGGGGTTACCCCCTCGCGCTCCCATGAATGTCTATGTTTGCGCACAACCTATCGGTTAGGCACGGGTTCTGAGCGCCGCAGGCTCTAAAATCGATGGCACTGTGCCAGAGATTTAAGAGCCTGCGGCGCTTTGATTTTTGCGCAAGGTCGAGCCCTTGGCGCGAGGTAGACAATAAAGGGATTGCAAAGGGCGATGGCCCTTTGCCCGCCGGAGGCATACCTCCCCATCTTGACATTTAACCCATATGGTTATAGAAACCTCGATTGGATCAGCCCAGGCCAGGCTATATCCAACCACAGGGCCGATGCGGCACGGGATCGGACGGTGAGCAGCCGGAAGACTTCCGCGACGCCTCCCCCACGCTTCGGAATTTACGAGAGGCGGCTCATATGCGAGCCCGTGCCCGCCCTCGCCGAAGACGCAGGGCCGAGCCGGAGTTTGTGGGGGCGCCCTCATCCGGCCATTCGCGACTGTAGGCGTGCCCTGACGCCCGTCCGACCATGGGCGCGTGTCCGCATCGGCCCTTTTCGCCGTATGCTGCTGGAGCCATTTTGCGAAGATGAGCGCGGCATGGCGCAAGCCTTTGCCGTTCGTTGTAGGATATCAGCGCAAGGGCGAGATCGAACGCGGTGCTTTCAACATCTCCCAAGCTTGCGTCGGGAGACGTCATGGGAGCGCGAGGGGGTAACCCCCTCGCATTTCTCTTTTTAATTTAACCCACTACCCCCGCATAGGCATGCGACGGATTCCCGCGAATCCCTCCCGTATCCACCTCGAACAAAGCACCGTCATGCTCGCTCTCCGGCAGGCCGATGGCGGCGGAAGTGACGAAGAGCCGGTCCAGCCCCTCGCCCGCGAAGGCCATGTTGGTGATGCGGCGGGCGGGCAGGGTGATGCTGCGCTCCAGACGCCCCTCGGGATCGAAGCGGCTGATGCGGCCGCCATCCCAGTGGGCGACCCAGAGGAAGCCCTCGGCGTCGCAGTTCATGCCATCGGGGTAGCCGTCGGCCTCGGTGAACTGGATGAAGGCTTCGCGCTTTGCCGCGCCGCTTTCATGGCGGGCGAAGCGGTAGATCAGGCGCTTGCTGCTGTCGGCGTGGTAGAGCCACTGGCCACAGGGCGAGAGGCCGGGGCCGTTGGGCACGCCGTAGTCGGTGTCGATCCGGTTCCATGTGCCCTCGGGCGAGAGGCGGTAGAGCGAGCCGCTTTGCTGCTGCTCGGTCATGTCCATGGTGCCGCACCAGATGGCGCCGGTGGAATCGGCCTTGCCGTCGTTCATGCGGTTGTCGGGCAGATGGGGCTCGGGGCCGGAGCGGGGGCCGATAGCGAGCGGGTCAAGCGTGATGCGGGCGATGCCGCTGCGGAAGCCGCCGACGAAGCCGCCTTGCGTATGCTCCACCACCCAGCCGAGGGGTTCGGGCATGGCGAAACGCTCGATCTGGCCGGTGGCCAAGGTCAGGCGGTTGAGCGCGGGGGCGAGGATATCGACCCAGTAGAAGGCCCCGTCGCGCGCGCACCACAGGGCGCCCTCGCCCAACGTGTCGCGTGTGTCGCGGGCGATTTGTCGCACCTTTGTCCGCACCGTGCTCATGGTCGTCATCCTCTTTTATGCGCGAAGCGGCTGGCCCGATGGACTCGGGCCAACCGCTCCGGTTTGGCACAGGGCTTAGTGGTTGTCGCGCGGCAGGCCCATGGTCTGGGCGATGCGCTGGTACTTTTCGGAGCCTTCCAGAATGGCGCCGGTGTTCATCTGGCCGACCAGATTGCGCTGGATTTCCTGCCAGGGCGTCTGGCTGGCGGGATAGGGGAAGCCGCCCTTGGCCGCCAGGGCGTTGCGGCGTTCGGCCAGTTCCTCATCGGAAATCAGCACATTGACGGTGCCCTTGCGCAGGTCGATGCGCACCCGGTCGCCGGTTTCCAGCAGGGCCAGACCGCCCATCGCCGCCGCCTCGGGCGAGGCGTTGAGGATCGAGGGGCTGCCCGAGGTGCCCGACTGGCGCCCATCGCCGATGCAGGGCAGAGCGCCGACGCCCTCGGTGATGAGATAGGCGGGCGGGCGCATGTTCACCACCTCGGCGGCACCGGGGTAGCCGATGGGGCCCGCGCCGCGCATGAACATCAGCGTTTCGGGGGTGATGCCGACGGCGGGGTCATCGATGCGATGGTGGTAGTCCTCCGGCCCGTCGAAGACCACGGCGGGGCCTTCGAAGGCTTCGGGGTCGTTGGGGTTGGAGAGGTAGCGGGCGCGGAACTCATCCGAGATCACGCTGGTCTTCATGATCGCGGCATCGAAGAGATTGCCGCTCAGCACGAGGAAACCGGCCTCTTCCTTGAAGGGCTTTTCGAAGGGGAAGATGACCTTCTCGTCCTCGATGGTGGCATCGCGGCAATTGTCGCCCATGGTCTGGCCGTTGACGGTGATCGCGCCCTCGCGGATCAGGCCCTGACCCATCAGCTGGGCGACCACGGCAGGCACGCCGCCCGCGCGGTAGTAATCCTCGCCCAGATATTCGCCGGCAGGCTGCAGGTTCACCAGCAGCGGCACCTTATGGCCCAGATCCTGCCAGTCGGTCAGCGGCAGGTCGACGCCGATATGGCGCGCGATGGCGGCCAGATGGATCGGCCATTGGTGCTGCCGCCGATCGCCGAGTTGACGACGATGGCGTTGTGGAAGGCGTCCAGCGTCAGGATGTCGGAGGGTTTCAGATCCTCACGCACCATGTCGACAATACGCTTGCCGGTGCGCCATGCGCATTCCTGACGGTCGCGGTAGGGGGCGGGGATGGCCGCGCTGCCGGGCAGCATCATGCCCAGCGCCTCGGCCAGCGAGTTCATCGTGGTGGCCGTGCCCATGGTGTTGCAATAGCCGGTGCTGGGCGCCGAGGAGGCCACCAGCTTGATGAAGCCCTCATCGTCGATCTCGCCGGCGGCCAGCATCTGGCGGCCCTTCCACACGATGGTGCCGCTGCCGGTGCGCTCGCCCTTGTGCCAGCCGTTGAGCATCGGGCCCACCGACAGAGCGATGGCCGGAATGTTGACCGTGGCCGCCGCCATCAGCAGCGCCGGGGTGGTCTTGTCGCAGCCGGTGGTCAGCACCACGCCGTCGAGCGGGTAGCCATACATCGCCTCGACCAGCGCGAGATAGGCCAGATTGCGGTCGAGCCCGGCGGTGGGGCGCTTGCCGGTTTCCTGAATGGGGTGGACCGGGAATTCCAGCGCGATGCCGCCCTGTTCGCGAATGCCCTCGCGGATGCGCTCGGCCAGCACGAGGTGGTGGCGGTTGCAGGGCGACAGGTCGCTGCCGGTCTGGGCGATGCCGATGATCGGCTTGCCGCTGCGCAGCTCCTCAAGGCTGAGGCCGAAGTTGAGGTAACGCTCCAGATAGAGCGAGGTCATGTCGATGTTTTCGGGGTTGTCGAACCAGGCGCGGCTGCGAAGCTTGGTGGGTTGCTTGTCGGTCATGGGTCTCTCGGTATGCGGGTCAGCGCCAGTGGGTTCAGCGCGAAACGGTGAGGCGGTAGATCATCGCATGCCGGTAAGGCTTGCCGGGATCGACGCGCGTGGAAGCGAAGTCGGGGTGGTTGGGAGAGTCGGGGAATTTCTGCGGCTCCAGCGCAATGCCGTCGCCCATGCGATAGAGATGGCCCTGCTTGCCGATCAGCGTGCCGTCGAGGAAATTGCCGGTGTAGACCTGCACGCCCGGCTCGGTGGTCAGCACCTCCAGCACGCGGCCCGAGGCGGGGTCTTCCAGCCGCGCGGCAAGCTGCGGCGTGGCGGTCAGCCCCTTGTCGAGCGCGAAGTTGTGATCGTAGCCGCGGCCATAGACGATCTGCTGATCCTTGCCATCGCGCAGGCCATCGGCGAAGCGGCGGCCCTTGGTGAAATCGAAGACCGTGCCCGCCACCGGGCGCTTCTCGCCGGTGGGGATCAGCGTGGCATTGACCGGCGTATAGGCGGCGGCGGGGACGGTCAAACGATGGTCCATCGCGCCGCCGACACTGCCCTCGCCCGCCAGATTGAAGATGGCGTGGTTGGTCATGTTGACCACAGTCGGCTTGTCGGTGGTCGCCTCGAAGGTGATGCCCAGATCGCCCTTTTCATCGAGCGTATAGGTGACGGTCGCGGTCAGATTGCCGGGGTAACCCGAATCGCCATCGGGGCTGACATGGCTGAGCACCAGCTTCGCCACCGGGCCCGAGGTGACCGAGACGACCTTCCACGGCTGCTTGTCAAAGCCCTTGCCGCCGCCATGCAGCGACTGGCCATGGTCGTTCTGGGGGAGCTGATAGGTCTTGCCATCCAGCGAGAAGCGCCCGTCGGCGATGCGGTTGGCATAGCGGCCCACGGTGGCGCCGAAATAGTTGGGGTGATCGACGTAGCCCGCCAGATCGTCATAGCCCAGCAGCACATCGGCCTTCACGCCCTTGCGGTCGGGGCCGATCAGCGACTGCAGCGTCGCGCCATAGGACAGGATGCGCGCCGAGACGCCATTGGCGGCCTTCAGCGTGATCGCATAGGTTTGCGTGCCATCGGCCAGCTTGCCGGCGTTTTCCTGCGTGGCATCGGCGGCATAGGCCGCGCCGCAGGTGGACGAGAACAGAGCACCAAGAAGGAAACCCTGCCGGATCAAGCTTTTGGCTTGCAGGCCCATCATCATCTTTCTCCCTACTTTTACGCCCGGCCGGAATGTGTTGGAATGGCTCCTGGCCCATTGACGGCGCCACCAACACCCTATAGTCCGACAAATATAAGAAACGCAAGCCGGTATGCCACGCGACAGCAACCGGCCAGACCACCCGAGAGGATTTCCATGGCGCCTCCTGTCTCGTCCGCCTCCATCCGGGCCGTTGCGCCAGCGGATTCAGGCACTCGCTATGGCCCCGCGCTGTCGCTGCTGGCGACGCTGTTTTTCATGTGGGGCTTCATCACGGTCATCAACAACACGCTGCTGCCGCATCTGCGCAGCGTGTTCGAACTGACCTATACCCAGACGACCTTGATCGAGTCGGTCTGGTTCATCGCCTATTTCGTGGCCTCGATCCCCTCGGCCAAGCTGATCGAGAAGATCGGTTACAAGCATTCGCTGGTGGTCGGCCTGTGCATCATGGCGGCGGGCGCGCTGGGCATGATGCTGGCGGCCTCGATCCCGTCTTATGGGGTGACGCTGGTGATGCTGTTCGTGATTGCCTGCGGCATCACCCTGCTTCAGGTCGCGGCTAATCCTTACGTCGCGGTGGTGGGCAAGCCGGAGACGGCCTCCTCGCGCCTCAATCTGGTGCAGGCGCTCAATTCGGCGGGCACCATGCTGGCCCCGATGTTCGGCGCCTATCTGATCCTGGGTCGCTCCAAGAGCGGCACCGCCACCGGCGAGGCCACCCTCACCCATGCCGAGCGTCTGGCCGATGCCCATTCGGTGATCCTGCCTTATGGGCTGGTAGCCGTGGTGCTGGTGGTGCTGGCGGTGATCCTGCTGCGCTTCCCGCTGCCTGCCATGGGCCAGTCGAACCAGCGCCTTGCGGCCGAGGAGCGCGCGGGACATTCCTTGTGGAAGCACCGCAATCTGGTCTTCGGCGTGCCCGCGATCTTCATCTATCTGATCGCGGAGATCGGCGTCGCCAATCTCTTCGTCAATTTCGTCAGCCAGCCGACCATCGCCAACCTCACCCATGAAGAGGCCGGGCGTTACCTGTCCTTCCTGTGGGGCGGCATGATGGTGGGCCGCTTCGTCGGCTCGGCGGTGATGCAGAAGATGCGCGCCGATCTGGTGCTGGCGGCCTTCTCGGTGGGTGCCTTTATCGTGATGATGGTCACCGTCTTCACCACCGGCCCCGTGGCGATGTGGTCGCTGATCCTGGTGGGGCTGTTCCACTCGATCATGTTCCCCACCATCTTCACGCTGGGCATCAAGGGCCTTGGTCCGCTCACCGAGGAAGGCTCGGGCCTGCTGATCATGGCGATCGCCGGTGGCGCTCTGGTGGTGGTGCAGGGCTGGCTGGCCGACACCTTCGGCCTGCAGAACTCCTTCCTGCTGACCGCCGCCTGCGAGCTTTACACGCTGTTCTATGCGCTGTGGGGTTCGCGCCCCACCCATGCGCTGCCCGATGTGCAGGTGGAAGCAGAAGCGGGCTAGACGGGCCCGCTATTTACTCCTACTAATATCCAACACCCACCCTTTCGGAGACCGTCATGACCGCATTCCGTTCCATCGCCGCCGCCACGGGCGAGCCGCGAGGCCCCGACCTCGCGACTCACACCGCTCAGGATGTGGCGACGGCCTGCGCTGCGGCAGAGGCGGCCTTCGACACCTACCGCGCCACCTCGCGCGAGGAGCGTGCGGCGTTCCTCGAAACCATCGCCCGGAACATCCTCGATCTGGGCGACGCGCTGATCGAGGCCGCCATGGCCGAAAGCGGCCTGCCCCGCCCCCGCCTCGAGGGCGAGCGTGGCCGCACCGTGGGCCAGCTTCGCCTCTTCGCGCAGGTGGTGCGTCAGGGTGGCTGGCAGGGTCTGCGCATCGATCCGGCCCTGCCCGAGCGCCAGCCGCTGCCCCGCCCCGATCTGCGCCTGCGCATGATCCCGGTGGGCCCGGTGGCGGTGTTCGGCGCCTCCAACTTCCCGCTGGCCTTCTCGACGGCGGGGGGCGACACCGCCTCGGCGCTGGCCGCCGGTTGCCCGGTGGTGGTCAAGGGCCATCCCGCTCACCCCGAGACCGGCGCGCTGGTCGCCTCGGCGATTGCGGCGGCGGTCAAGAGCTGCGGCCTGCCCGAGGGCGTGTTCGGCCATCTGGTCGGCCCCTCGAATGAGCTGGGCGCCACGCTGGTGCAGGACCCGCGCATCGCGGCAGTGGGCTTCACCGGCTCGCGCTTTGGCGGTCTGGCGCTGACCCGTCTGGCTCAGGCCCGTGAGGTGCCGATCCCGGTCTATGCCGAAATGTCGAGCATCAATCCCGTGCTTCTGCTGCCCTCGGCACTGGCTTCGCGCGGCGGAGCGCTGGGCACGGCCTTTGCCGGTTCGCTGACGATTGGCGCGGGCCAGTTCTGCACCAACCCCGGCCTGCTGCTGGCGATTGAAGGTGAAGGGCTGGACGCCTTCATCGAGACCGCCACCAAGGGCGTCACCGATGCCCCCGCCCAGGTCATGCTGACCACCGGCATTGCTGCTGCCTATCACAAGGGCGTCGATGCGCTGGCCGGTCAGAATGATGTCGAGACGCTGGCCAAGGGCACACCGGGCGACACGCAGACCGGCGGCGCCATCTTCTTCCAGACCGGCGCTCAGGCTTTCCTCGCCAATCCGGCGATGGCGCATGAGGTCTTCGGTGCCTCCTCCATTCTGGTGCGCTGCGTCGATGCCGAGGAACTGGCGCAGGTGCTGCGCGGCCTCGAAGGCCAGTTGACCGCCACGCTGCATCTCGATGACGCCGATGAGGCGCTGGCCGCCGACCTGCTGCCCATTCTGGAGCGCAAGGTCGGGCGCATTCTGGCCAATGGCTGGCCCACCGGCGTCGAGGTGGCCCATGCCATGGTGCATGGCGGCCCCTTCCCCGCCACCTCGGATTCGCGGACAACCTCGGTGGGCACGCTGGCGATCGACCGCTTCCTGCGCCCGGTCAGCTATCAGAACCTGCCCGGCGCGGTGCTGCCCGCCGAATTGCGCGACGAGGCCAAGGGCGATGGCGCCCCTCGCCTGATCGACGGCGCGCTCACCCTCTGATTTGAAACACACGCCCCGCCGGGACACATGGCGGGGCCGGGAGACAGTTCATGGCCCTTCGTTTGTTGCAGCATCGCGCCGAAAACGGCGCGCGTTCCGTGATCTTTGCCGATGGCGACACAGCCCATTTCCTGATCGGCGTCACCACCACCCGCGAGCTGGCTGAAAGCGCCATCGCGCAGGGGATCTCGCTGGCCGCCGCTGCCCGCGCTGCCGCCAAGGGCATCGCTGTGGACATTGCCGCCGAACTGGCCGCCGGCAATCTGCTCGCCCCCATCGACCACGCCGATCCGGCTCACCTGCTGATGACCGGCACCGGCCTGACGCATCTGGGTTCGGCCGAGGGCCGCAACAAGATGCATGCCGCCGCCGCCGCCGGTGAAAAGCTGACCGACTCCATGCGCATGTTCCTTGAAGGGCTGGAAGGCGGCAAGCCCGCCGCTGGCGCCGTGGGCCAGCAGCCAGAGTGGTTCTACAAGGGCAATGGCTTCGGTCTGGTGGCGCCCGGCGAAGCCTTCACCATGCCCGCCTTCGCTCAGGATGGCGGCGAGGAGCCCGAGCTGGCTGGCATCTATCTGATCAGCGCGGATGGCACGCCTTTCCGCCTCGGCTTCGCGCTGGCCAATGAGTTCTCGGACCATATCACCGAGCGTCACAACTACCTCTGGCTGGCCCATTCCAAGCTGCGTCAGGCCTCGCTGGGCGCCGAGCTGCTGATCGACGAGACGCCTGATGACGTGCGCGGCACCAGCCTGATCCGCCGCGATGGCGCCGTGATCTGGGAAAAGCCCTTCCTCTCGGGCGAGGCGAACATGTCGCACTCAATCGCCAATCTGGAGCATCATCACTTCAAATATGAGCTGTTCCGCAACCCCGGCGACATTCACGTCCATTTCTTCGGCACCGCCACCCTGTCCTTCAGCGACGATGTGGCCACGCAGGAAGGCGATGTGTTTGAAATCGCCGCCGCGCCCTTCACCCTGCCGCTGGCCAATGGGCTGACGCGCGCGGAAGCCGTCACCGTGGCGGTCAAGGCGCTGTAAATGAGCCCGATCCGTATCGCCATCGTGGGCCTCGGCAAGATCGCCCGCGACCAGCATCTGCCTGCCATCGCGGGCAACGATGCCTTCACGCTGGCCGCCACGGTCAGCCCGCGCGGCACGCCCCTTGAGGGCGTGCCGAACTTCCGCAGCCTTGAGGAGCTGCTGCAGAGCGACACGCCGGTCGATGCGGTGGCGCTCTGCACCCCGCCTCAGGTGCGGTACGATCTGGCCGCGCTGGCGCTGAGCAAGGGCGTCCACACCTTCCTCGAAAAGCCGCCCGGCGCCACGCTGGCCGAGGTGGCGGTGCTGAGCGATCAGGCCGACGCTTCGGGGGCCTCGCTGTTTGCTTCCTGGCATTCGCGCTATGCGGCGGGTGTCGCCCCGGCCAAGGCTTGGCTGGCCGGGCGCAAGATCAAGTCGGCCAAGATCATCTGGCGCGAGGATGTACGCGTCTGGCATCCCGGTCAGGACTGGATCTGGGAGAGCGATGGTCTGGGCGTCTTCGATCCGGGCATCAATGCGCTCTCCATCGCGACGCATATCCTGCCGCGCCCCTTCTTTCTGAAGGGCGCCACGCTGACCATCCCCGAGAACCGTCAGGCCCCCATCGCCGCCGATCTCTCTTTCACGGACACCAACGGCGCGCCGATCCATATGGATCTCGACTGGCGCCAGACTGGCCCGCAGAGCTGGGACATCATCGTCGAAACCGATGCCGGTGCGCTGAAGCTCGCCAAGGGCGGCGCCGTGCTGACCCTGCCCGATGGCAGCGACGAAGTGCATAAGGATGAGGAATATCCCGGCCTTTATGCCCGCTTCGCGCAGCTGGTGAAGGATGGGCGTAGCGATGTCGATATCGCGCCGCTGCGACTGGTGGCCGATGCCTTCCTGCGCGGCAAGCGCGAGGCCACCGAGGCCTTCGTCGAGTAAGCCTGCTCTTCATGGCAGGTGTCCGGCCGCTCGTACCATCCCTCGGCGCGAGCGGCCGGTTTGCGATTTTTGTTGTCGCACCGCTCTTTGCGAAAAACCGGTTCCCACTTTTTCGCGCGATGCTCTAACCCCTGATCGCCTCATTCACGCGCGCCAGAGCGGCGCCCAGCGGATCTTCCTCGCCCAGCAAGTGGAAGGTGCCGTTCAGTGTGAAAAAACAATGCCCATGCACCGTGGCCAGCAGCGACAGCGCCAGGGGTTCAGCCTCGCCAAGACGCTCTGACGGCAGAGCGGCAGCCACCTCGGCCACCACGATGCCAATGATCGCCTTCACTTTTTCGGCGTAAAAATCCGGGATCGGCTCGCCCTCGGGCAGGCGGAAATCATAAAGCGCAGCCCAACTGTGACGATGATGGGTGGCGAAATCGAAATAGGCGGTGATCGCCGCCTGCAACCGGCTCCCCTGCGCCGCCTCAAGCCCGGCGCGCAGATGATCGCGCCACAGATCGAGCGTGCGGCCGTTGATCGCCAGCATCAGCCCGTCATAGCTGCCAAAGACGTTGTAGAGCGTGCCGATCGAATAGCCGATCCGTTTGGCCACTTCCCGCGCGGAGAAATGGGCAAAGCCCACCTGTGAAAGCTGGCGGTGGCCTTCATGCACGATCATCTCGCGCAATTCGCCTCGCGTGTGATCCGATCTGCGTCCCATGGCGCAAGGATGTGCCAGCCCCGCGCAGGCGAGGCAAGAGGTTAAATGAACATCGATCATTTATTTTATTGAACGACGATCAATTCCGTGAGATCATGCGTTCATGGTTGATTCGACGGCATGATCCCTGCGCTAACCCGCAAGGCATCGTATCGCTCAATTCATGTAAAAATTTGCCATCCCACCGAATATTAACGACACATCGCCCAAATCGTCTTCCTCTTGCGATTGAAGGAACCAGCACGATGTCATCCCCCCAACTTTCGCTGCTTGTCAGGCGCCGGTTCGGACCGATTTTCCTCGTGCAGTTCCTGGGCGCGTTCAACGACAATCTGCTCAAATTCGCGATGTTGTTCCTCGCCAATTTCGGGCTTTATGCCAACGCGCCGGACAAAGCCAAGATGCTGGCGGCGGTGGCCACCGGCCTTTTCATTCTGCCCTATTTCCTGTTCTCCGCGCTGGGCGGCCAGATCGCCGACCGCATCGACAAATCCCACCTCATCCGCTGGATCAAGGGCGCCGAGGTGGCGATCATGGCCGTGGCCCTGCTGGGCTTCTGGCAGCAGTCGGTGCCGGTGCTGCTGACCACGCTGTTCGCGATGGGGCTGCATTCCACCCTGTTCGGCCCGGTGAAATATTCGATCCTGCCCCAGCATCTGGGCAAGGACGAGATCATGGGCGGCACCGGCGTGATCGAGGGCGGCACCTTCCTCGCCATCCTTGGCGGGCAACTGCTGGCGGGCGTGATCCCGCATGCGACCGCCGGCATCACGCTGGTCGGCTTGGCCGTGCTGGGCTTCGTCGCCAGCCTCGCCGTGCCCTCCGCCCCGCCCTCAGGCAAGGGCGAGCCTATCGACTGGAACGTGGCGCGCAGCACCTGGCGCATCCTGAGCATGGCCCATGAAGGGCGCGGCGTATGGCTGGCCATTCTGGGCACAAGCTGGTTCTTCGCGGTAGGCGCGGTGCTGGTCTCCGAATTTGCGCCGCTGGTCTCGGGTACGCTGGCAGCCAGGCAGGATGTCGCCACCGTCTTTTTGATTGTCTTCTCGCTGGCCGTCGCGGCGGGTGCTCTGGTGGTCAACATGCTTCAGAAGGGCGAGGTTTCGGCACGTTACGTCCCCCTCTCCGCTCTGGGTCTGGCGCTTGGGCTGATCGGCCTGTGGCTGGCCACCAACGGGTTCGAGGTGCAGGTGGCAGGCGCCAGCCTCCACCAGTTCATGGCGACACCCGGCTCGTGGTCGATCCTGATCGCGCTGGGGGTCATCGCCTTTTCCGGCGGCATGTTCATCGTGCCGCTCTATGCCATCATTCAGGTGCACAGCCCCGAGGGTGAATGCTCCCGCGTGATCGCCGCCAACAACATCGTCAACGCCGCGATCACTGTGCTGGCGGTTCTGGTGGTCACCGCCCTGCTGGCCGCCGGGGTCGATGTGCCCGATCTGATCGGCGTGCTGGGCTTTGCCACACTGGTGGTGGCGCTTGTCAGCATCTGGCTGCTGCCTGAAACGCTGTTCAAGGATACGATCCGGCTGGTGCTGCGCGTCCTTTACCGCGTCGAGCTGAAAGGCGTCGAGCATATGCCCCGCGCGGGCGAACGCGCCGTGGTGGTGGTCAACCACCTCTCCTTCCTCGACGGCGTGCTGCTGGGCGCCTTCCTGCCCGGCAAGGCCACCTTCGCGGTGCACACCGCTATCGCCAGAAGCTGGTGGATCAAGCCTTTCCTTAAACTCTTCACCGCCTTCCCGGTCGACCCCACCAACCCCATGTCGGCCAAGGCGATGGTCAAGACCGTGCGCGAGGGCAACACGCTGGTGATCTTCCCCGAGGGGCGCATCACCGTCACCGGCGCGCTGATGAAGGTCTTCGACGGCCCCGGCATGGTGGCCGACCGCGCCGATGCGCCGATCATCCCGATCCGCCTCGACGGGCCGCAATACACACCTTTCAGCAAGCTGCGCGGCAAGCTGCGGCTGCGCTGGTTCCCCAAGGTAACGATCACCGTGCTGCCCCCTCGCCGCTTCCACATCGAGGGCGAGATGAGCGCCCGCGCCCGCCGCGCCATCGCCGGACGACGCCTCTATGACGAGATGAGCGGGATGATCTTCGCCACCTCGCACACCGACCGCACGCTGTTCTCGGCCCTTTGCGAGGCGCACGCCATCCATGGCGGCAAGGCCAAGGTGCTGGAGGACGTGAAGCGCGAACCGCTCTCCTATGACCGCATGCTGGTGGGCACCCGCCTGCTGGGCAAGCGTCTGGCGCAGGGTACGGCGGAAGGCGAGGCGGTCGGCGTGCTGCTGCCCAATGTGAATGGCGCGGTGGTGGGCTTCTTTGCCTTGCAGGCCATCGGGCGCGTACCTGCCATGCTGAATTTTACCGTGGGTCTGGCCAATATGCGCTCGGCTTGCGCCACGGCCGGCATCCGCAGCATCGTGACCGCCCGCGCCTTTGTCGAGCAGGCCAAGCTGACCGATATTGTGGCTGCGCTGGAAGAGGACGGCCTGCGCATTGTCTATCTGGAGGATCTGGCCACCACCATCGGCAGCTTGGAAAAGCTCTGGGCCCTGCTGACGGTGAAAGGCAGCGCCAAGCGCCATGAAAAGCTGGCGATCAGCCCGGACGCCTCGGCGGTGATCCTCTTCACCTCCGGCTCGGAGGGCGTGCCCAAGGGCGTGGTGCTCAGCCACCGCAACCTGCTCTCCAATCTGGCACAATTGGCGGCGCGCATCGACTTCAACTCGAACGATGTGGTGCTCAATGCCCTGCCGGTGTTCCATTCTTTTGGCCTGACAGGGGGCACGCTGCTGCCGCTGCTCAACGGCATTCGAACGGTGATGTATCCCAGCCCACTGCATTACCGCATCGTTCCGGCGCTGGCCTATGACGCCAATGCCACGATCATGTTCGGCACAGACACTTTCCTCTCGGGCTATGCCCGCATGGCGCATGGCTATGATTTCTACGCGCTGCGCTACATCTTCGCGGGCGCCGAGAAGGTGCGCGACGAAACCCGCAAGACCTATGCCGACAAGTTCGGCCTGCGCATCATGGAAGGCTATGGCGCCACCGAATGCGCGCCCGTGATCGCGGTGAACACGCCGATGCATTTTCAGGCCGGCACCGTGGGCCGCCTGCTGCCCGGCATAGAGGCCCGGCTGGAGCCCGTTCCCGGCATCACCGAAGGCGCGCGCCTTTATGTGCGCGGCCCCAATGTGATGGCGGGCTATATGCTGGCCAGCGCTCCGGGCGTGCTGCAACCGCCGGTGGAAGGTTGGCACGACACGGGCGATATCGTCACGCTGGACAGTGACGGCTTCATCACTATCCGGGGCCGCGCCAAGCGCTTTGCCAAGATCGGCGGCGAGATGGTCAGCCTGCCCGCCGTGGAAGGCTATGCCGCCCAGTGCTGGCCCGGCTTTGCCCATGCCGTGGTGACCCGCCCCGATCCCAAGAAGGGTGAGGTGCTGGTGCTCTTCACCACCTGCCCCGGCGCTCAGGCGCGCGATCTTCAGCAATGGGGCCGCCTGCATGGCGCCACCGAGTTGATGATCCCCCGCGACATCCGCGTCATGGCCGAACTGCCTGTGCTGGGCACCGGCAAGGTGGATTACATGACCTTGGGCGAGATGGCGCAGTCCAGCCCCATCACCCCCTCCGACGAAGCCGAAAGCGAGGACGAGCCCGCCTGAGGGTCAAGCACCGGGTCTGGATGCCGCCGCCATGCGGCATTCCGGCCCGCTGCTTCGGAAGCCAAAATTAAACACCGTGTAATTTTAATTGCACATCGATCAATTTCACATTAGCCTTGCCTCGCGACTCTGATGGAGACCGGCATGTCTTTTCTTCTGCTGATCGGCGTGATCCTTCTGGGCGGCTTGCTGCATGATACGCGCAAGCGCCTGGCTGCCGTGGAAAAAGCCCTGAAGGCACAAGGCCAGCCCATCGCGGTCAAGCCTGACACCCCGAAGACGGCCGTCAAACCCGCCATCACCTCATGGCGCATCAAGCCAGATCCGTTGTCAGCCAGATCTATGACAGAACGGCTAGCCCCCGCTCCTGAGCCGGTCATCGACGCCCCCGCCCCCCAGCCCGTCGCACAACCACTGGACATCGCCCAGGAGCCCGAAATCGCGGCCATGCCCCTTCCCATCGAGGACGCCGCGCCCCACCCCGCACAGCCCGTCACTCCGGCTCCTGCTCCCAAACCCCGCCGTCAGGGTACCAGTTTCGAGGATCTCTTCGGGCGCAAGCTGCCGATCTGGGCCGGTGGCATCACCCTGCTGATCGCTGCCGCCCTCCTAGTGCGCTATTCCATCGACGCCGGGCTGCTCTCGCCCATGGTGCGTGTCACGCTGGGCGGGCTCTTCGGTTTTGGCCTGATCGCCGGGGCGGAACTGGCCAATCGCAAACCCGCCCTCGTGCCCGATCCGCGCATTCCTCAGGCGCTGGCGGGCGCTGGCATCGGCAGCCTCTATGCTGCCACGCTGGCCGCCGCCAATCTCTATGGGCTGATCGGACCACTGGCCGCCTTCATCGCGCTGGCCTGCGTCACCGCAGGTGCCATGGCGCTGGCCCTGCGCTTTGGCGCCCCCAGCGCCCTGCTGGGGCTTGTGGGCGGCCTCGCTGCCCCGGCACTCGTGCAATCGCATTCACACAATCCGCCGATGCTGGCCGCCTATATCGCGCTGGTGGTCACCGCGCTGACCATGCTCTCGCGCCGCCAGCGCTGGGTCTGGTTGGGGGTCAGTGCCCTGATCGGCGGCGCTGGCTGGAGCCTGTTGATGATCGCCATGGGCAGCCTCGACACGCTGTCGGCACTGTGCATCGGCCTGTTGATCCTGCTGTTGGGCCTTGGCCTGCCGGTGCTGGCCGCCAGCGAGCGCCACACCACCTTGCTGCGCGGCGGCGCTGCCACCGTCGCGGCGTTGCAACTCGCCGCTCTGGTGGCGACGGGCGATTTCGCCCCGCTGACCTGGGGGCTCTATGGCCTGCTGTCGGCCGGTTTCGTCTGGCTGACCACCCGCCTCCCCGCGCTGCGCCCGCTGCTGGTGCTGCCCTTACTGACGGCTCTGGCGCTGGCGGGGCTGTGGCCACACCCGCCGCTCGGCTTCTTCTGCGCAGTGCTGGGCGGGATCGCGCTGATCCATGGCGGGCCCGCGCTGTACCATCTGCGCCGCGCCGCAGCCCTGCCCGAGGCGGCCTCGCTGGCTGCCATCGCGCTGATCGGCCTTGCCCTCAGTTGCTGGCATTTCAACCCATCCGAGCATGAGCTGACGCTGCTGGCGTTAGGCTTTGCCGCCCTGCCCGCGCTGGGCGCCGCGCTGACATGGCAAGGCGCCAAAGCATCCGAGGGCGATCCCTTCGCCCTGCAGACCGCCGCCAGCGCCATACTGGTGGCCATCGCCGCGCTGGTGGCTCTGCCCGAGTGGAGCGCCCCGGCCTCACTGGCCGCCGTTGCCTTCGCTACGCTGACGCTGGCCGACCGCGCCCGCAACCCGCGCCTGTCCCTCTTCGCCCTGCTGGAGCTGGGCACCGCCATCGCCGCCCTGACGATCACCGGCGCGCCCGAGGATGAATTCAAACGCCTGACCATGGACTCCGGCTTCGCCATGCCCGGTCAGGCCCTGATCCGCTGGGCGCTGGTTGCGGCCTCGGCGCTGGGCTTTACGTTGATGCTGAAAGGCAAGCAGCAGCGCCGGGCGACGCAAGGAGTGGCCGCGCTGCTGGCCTATGGCGCCCTGGCGCAACTGATCCCCCCGACATGGCTGGCCCCGGCCTGCGGTCTGGCGCTGGTTGCCTTGGCCGAGGCGCAGCGCCGCCGCCCCGCCCGCGATCTGCTGCCTGCCGCGCTGATGCTGGGCAGTCTGGCCGCGCTCTGGGCGCTGGAGCCGCTGGGCCTGTGGCTGACCGCAGGGCTGCTCTCGCTGGTCGGCGAGCCCGTGCTGACCACCGCCCTGCCCGCATCCGGTATGGCGGTGCTGCGGCTGCTGCTGCCAGCCCTGCTCGCCGGTGCCGCCCTCTATCGCCAGCAGGGCCAGAGCCTGCCGCGCAAGCTTGTCCTGCCACTCGCCGGGGTCGTGGGCGCCTTGATGGTGGTCGCCCTGCATGTGCTGTTCAAACAGATCTTCGCGCTCAAGGATATGAACAGCTTCATCACGCTGGGGCTGGCCGAAAGGACAGTCTGGCAGGCGCTGCTGATCGGCGCGGGCTTTACTGCATGGCGCTTTGCCCACCGTCCCATCGCGGCGATCGCGCTGATCGGCGCCGGATTGGCCCATGGGCTGCTCTATACGGTGCTGCTGCATGATCCACTCTGGACTGAACAGGTCGTGGGGCCGCTGCCCATCGCCAATCTGCTGCTGCCTACCTATGGACTGATCTTTGCAGGCCTCGCCCTGCCGGGCCGGATCATGCCTGAACGGAGCGGGTTGATCGCAAGGCCCGTGGAATGGGCCCGCATCGTGCTGATCCCGCTCTTCGCGGCGAGCCTGCTGCGCCAGCTTTTCACCGGCAGCCTGCCCGCCACGCACCCCATCAGCGCGGGCGAGAGCATCCTCTGGTCGCTGCTGGCGCTGGCTCTGGCGGTCGCTTATCTGGTCTGGGGCATCCGCAAGACAGCGCGCGACTGGCGCATTGCCTCACTGGTGCTGATGCTGGCGGCGGTGGGCAAGGTCTTTCTGGTCGACGCCTCCGGGCTAGAGGGGCTGGCGCGGATCGGTTCCTTCCTGGCGCTGGGCTTCAGCCTGATCGGGGTGGGCTGGCTTTATAGCCGTTACCTCAAACCGGCAGCCTAGCAGGCAGAATTTCACCTTTAAGCGCAGGGCGATGCATCCAAATCCCCTGTCCGGCATTTCCTTCGCGCAGACCCCATGGCCTCGCGCGAAGGAACGCCCTTGAGACTGTCCTCCCCCCATCCCGCCTCCTTTCCCCCAGCAAGGCGCCACGCCTGATGCGGCGCTGGGGACCGGTCGCCATGAGCAACGGGCGCGCACGCTTCCAGCTCTGGGCCCCTGCCCAGCAACGGCTCGCCCTCGCCATCGAGGGACAGGCGCCGCAGCCTATGCAGGCCGAAACCGATGGCTGGTTCACGCTGGAGGCCGAAGCGCCTCCCGGCACAAGCTACCGCTTCCTGCTGGAAGACGGCAGCCCCGTGCCCGACCCAGCCTCCCGCGCGCAAAGCGGCGGCGTCCATGGCTGGAGCGTGATGACCGATACCGCCGCCTATCGCTGGCAGCATCGCGACTGGCAAGGCCGTCCCTGGGAAGAGGCCGTCATTCAGGAGGTCCACGTCGGGCTCTGCGGCGGCTTTGCCGGGCTGATGCGCGATCTGCCCCGGATCGCGTCGCTGGGCATCACCGCGATAGAATTGATGCCGGTGGCGGCGGTTTCCGGGGCGCGCAACTGGGGTTATGATGGCGTGCTGCCCTTTGCTCCTGCCGAAGCGCTGGGGACGCCACGACAGCTTCAGGCGCTCGTGGATGCCGCGCATGGGCTGGGGCTGATGATAATGCTCGATGTGGTTTACAATCATTTCGGACCGGACGGGCACTATATCCCCAATTATGCCCCCCAGTTCCTGCATCAGGGGGCGCCCACGCCATGGGGCAGCGCGGTGGCGGTCGACCGGCCCGAGGTGGCGAGCTTTTTCCGCGAGAACGCGCTGCAATGGCTGGAGGACTATCGCTTTGACGGGCTGCGTTTCGATGCGGTGCATGCCATTGGTAACACTGCCTTTCTGGATCAACTGGCGCAGGATCTGCGGGCAGCAGTGGCGCCGGGCCGTCCTATCCATCTGATCCTCGAAAACGAAAACAATGATGCCGCGCGGCTTGCTCCCAGCCTCTATGATGCGCAGTGGAACGATGATTTCCACAATGTGCTCCATGTCCTGCTGACGGGGGAGGACAGCGGATACTACCGCGATTTCGCGCAAGACCCGGCACAAAAGCTGGCCCGCTGTCTGGCGCAGGGTTTTGTCTATCAGGGCGATCCTTCGCCGCATCAGCGTGGCAAAAAGCGCGGCACGCCCAGCGGCCATCTGCCGCCCACGGCTTTCGTCAGCTTCCTGCAGAACCACGACCAGATCGGCAACCGCGCCATGGGCGAGCGCCTGCCCCTGTTGACCGATGCCGGGCGCCTGCGCGCCGCCACCGCGCTGCTGCTGCTCTGCCCGCAGATCCCACTGCTGTTTATGGGGGATGAGTGGGGCGCCCAGTCTCCCTTCCTGTTCTTCACCGACTTCCACGACGAGTTGGCCGAGGTGGTACGCGAGGGCCGTCGCCGCGAGTTCGCCCATTTTCCAGCTTTTGCCGATAAGGCCAGCCAGGCGCGCATCCCCGATCCCAATGCGCAAGCCACCTTTGACGCCTCCATCCCCACCCCCGGCCCCGAAGCCGCCGCCTGGGATGCACTCTATCGCGATCTTCTGGCCCTGCGCGCCACGCGGATCGTGCCGCAGTTGAAAGGCACCACCGCTTTGGGCGCCGAGGCGAGTGGCGAGAAAACCGTGTGCGCCGCATGGCGGCTGGGCGATGGTGCCGTGCTGACACTGGTACTCGATCTGGGCGAAGCTCCTGTCCTGCCCGAAGCGCAAGGCGAGCTGCTGTGGCAAGAGGGCGAGCGCTTTGCCGCATGGCTGGCGCCAGCATGACCCCGCTCGACCAATTGGCCGCGGCGGCAGGCGTGGCGCGAAGCTGGCGCGATGCCGAACACCAGATACATCACGTCGAGGATGAGGTGCTTGGCGCGGTGCTGGGCGCGCTGGGTTATCCCGCCACCAGCGAAAACCAGCAGCAGCTCAGTCTGGACCGGTTGCGCGAAGAGCGTGAAACACCGCCATCCTTTCTGTCCGGAGATGTCGGCCACCCCATCACCCTGCCCCCGGCGCTGGCACAGGCAACCCATGCCGACCTTTACCCCGAACAGGGCGAGCCCCGGACACTGGTCATCCATCAGGGCCAATTGCCACCCTTCGGGCAGCCCGGCTATCATCGCCTTGTGGTGGAGGATCATGCGCTCACTCTGGCGCTGGCCCCGTCCTGCTGCCCGCCGATTGCCGCGCCGGGGCGCAAGCGCTGGGGCGTGGCGGTGCAGATGCCGTCGCTGCGGGACAAGGCGGGCAGCGCCTATGGCACGTTGGCCGATCTGCCCTCGATGATCGCCATGCTCGCCAGCCATGGCGCCGATGCCGTGGCGATCAGCCCGCTGCATGCGCTGCTGCCCGGCGATGGCCAGCACTTCAGCCCCTACAGCCCGTCAAGCCGTCTGTTTCTCAATGGCGCGCTGGCCTGCCCGGTGGAAGGCCCCTCGCCCGAGGGCCTGATCGACTGGGTCACCCAGGTTCCAAGCCAATTCGCCATGATGCAGGCGGCACACGCCCGCCTGACCTCCGAAGAACGGGACAAGCTCAGGATATGGGCCGAGGAACAAGGCCCGGCACTTCACCGCCATGCGCTGTTCAATGTGCTCAACCGCCAGTTCAAAGGCATACCATGGCAGCAATGGCCCGCCGCCTATCGCGATCCCGATGGCGAGGCCGCGCGGCAGGTCTCTGCGACGCAGGGCGATGAGATCAGCCTCCATCTCTATATCCAGCAGCAGACAAGCCACGCGCTGGCCGCGGCGCAATGGGCAACCCGCGCTCATGGCATGGACATCGGGCTGATTGCCGATCTGGCCGTCGGCGTCGATCCGGGCGGCAGCGACGCATGGACCATGGGCGAGGCCATGTTGCGCGGCCTGACCATCGGCGCCCCGCCCGATCCGCTTGGCCCGCTGGGGCAGAACTGGGGGCTGACCAGCTTTTCGCCGCAGGGCCTGCGCCGCACCGGCTTCGCGCCCTTTATCGCCATGCTGCGCGCAGTGCTGACCCATGCGGGCGGGGTGCGGATCGACCATGCCTTCGGGCTGGAGCGGCTCTGGGTGGTGCCGGAGGGGTGGTCGGCGGCGCAGGGCGCCTATCTATCCTATCCAGTGAATGATCTGCTCCGTCTGGTGACGCTGGAGGCGCATCGCGCGGGCGCCATCGTCATTGCCGAGGATCTGGGCACCCATCCCCCCGGCTTTACCGAGGCGATCGCGGCGTGCGGCATGGCGGGCATGCGCGTGTTGTGGTTCGAGCGCGATGAGGACGGTGCCTTCCGCCCGCCCCGGACTTTTCCCCAAACCAGCGTGGCGATGACCGGCACGCATGACACGCCGACCATCACAGGCTGGTGGCGCGGGCGCGACCTGGCCTGGGACCGGGCGCTGGGCCGCCGCACACCGCGTGCCCTCGCCATGGCCGAGGTCGAAAGGGCGGTGGACCGCAATGCCCTATGGTCCGCCGTGGGGAAGCCCGGCCCTGTGCCCGCGCGTGACGATCCTGCGCCGGTCGTCGACGCCGCGCTGGCCCATATCGGCAGCGCAGGCTCGGCGCTGGCCATCGTTCCGCTCGAGGATGTTCTGGGGCTCGAGGAACAGCCCAACCTGCCCGGCACCACCGACGAGCACCCCAACTGGCGCCGCCGCCTGCCCGCTCCTTTCGAGGATCTGGCCGCCCAGCCCGCCATCGCCCGCCGCCTCGACCAGCTTGACCGGAGCCGCCGCGCATGACGCCTTCCTTCCCCACCGCCACCTATCGCCTGCAACTGCACGCCGGTTTCACCTTTGCCGACGCCGAGGCCGTGGTGCCCTATCTGGCAACTCTGGGGATCAGCCATCTCTATGCCTCGCCGATTGCCATGGCTGCGCCGGGGTCGCTGCATGGCTATGACGGGACCGATCCGCGCCGCATCAACCCCGAGCTGGGCGGCGAGGAAGGGCTGATCAGGCTGGTCGCGGCGCTGCGGAAGCGGGACATGGGGCTGATCGTCGATATCGTGCCCAACCATCTGGGCGTGGCGGGTGACAGCAACGCGCTGTGGCTGGATGTTTTGGCCAAAGGCCGAGCCAGCGAATATGCGGCGCTGTTCGATATCGACTGGGATCGCCCGATAGCTCTACCGGTCCTGGATGGCCCGCTGGAAGAGGTCATCGCCGCCGGGCGGTTGGCTCTGATGGCGGGAGGCCTGCAACTGGATGGCGGAGTGACCTATCCGCTGCGCCTCGACGATCCTGGGGTGCCGGATGGGGCATCGCCTGACGATCCCGAAACCGTCCGGGCCGTAACACTGCGCCAGCACTACCGGTTGATCCACTGGCGCGCGGCCAATGATCGGCTCAACTGGCGGCGGTTTTTCGCGATCAACGATCTGGCCGGGGTGCGGGTAGAGGATGAGACGGTCTTCACCTTTACCCATGGCCTGATCCTCGACCTTTTCGCGCGCGGGCTGATTGATGGGGTGCGGGTCGATCATGTCGATGGCCTGAGCGATCCCACCGCCTATTGCCGCCGTCTGCGCCAGCATCTGGAAATGGCCGGAGGTGGCCGCGTGCCCTATGTCGTGGTCGAGAAAATTCTCGCCACCGAAGAACATCTGCCCCCTGAATGGCCGGTTGAAGGCACCACCGGCTATGACTTTATGCGCGAGGTCAGCGGGCTGCTGCATGACCCCAGAGGTATGAGGCAACTCGCCACGCTCTGGGCGCGGATCAGTGGGCGCCCCGCCGATTTTGAGGCAGAGGCAAGGCAAGGGCGCCGCGATATGCTGTGCTGGCAATTCGAGGGACAGCTCAATGCCTGCCTCGACAGCATGGCGGCATTGGCTGGCGATATCCCAACGCGCGGCATGCTGCGCCGCGCGGTCGAAGCGCTGCTTGAGGTGTTTCCAGCCTATCGCACCTATGGCACCGGCAGCGCTGCCCTGCCCGGCGATGCACCCTGGCGCAAAGCGGCGCGCAAGGCGATGCGCGTACCTCCCGGTGAGGGCTGGGTCGCCGATCTGATCCTTTCATGGCTGGCAGGAGACGGGCATGCCAACCCGGCGCTCAAAGCCAAAGCCGTCCGCCGTTTCCAGCAGCTAAGCGCCCCCATCGCCGCCAAGGGTGTGGAGGACACCGCTTTCTATCGCCATGGCGCGCTGCTTTCGGCCAATGATGTGGGGTTCGATCCGGCACAGCCCGCTTTGTCGGTCGATGGCTTCCATCGCGCGATCGAGCATCGCGCCCGCCATCACCCTCACGCCATGCTGACCCTGGCCACCCATGATCACAAGCGCGGCCCGGATGCGCGGGCGCGGCTGTCGGTGCTGAGCACCATCCCTGGCGTGTGGGAAGACACCGTACAGCGCTGGATCGCTCTGGCTGCGCCTGTTTCGCAAGGTGTCGATCCGGGCGATCTCTATCTGCTGTTTCAGGCGCTCATCGGCGCATGGGCGGGCAGTTTCGACGAAAACCTGCTCAGCCGCCTTCAGGACTGGCAACGCAAGGCCCTGCGCGAGGCGCGGTTGCGCTCCTCATGGGAGGCGCCCGATGAGGCCTATGAGGGGCTCTGCCTTGATCTGAGCGCAGCCTTGTTGGGCGATGGCGCGTTTCGCGACAGTTTCGCACGTTTTATGGAGACGCTAAAAGCCCCGGCGCTCGCCGCCAGCCTGGCCCAGAGTGCCCTGCATCATCTGGTGCCCGGTGTCCCCGATCTCTATCAGGGCAGCGAATGTGCCGATCTCAGCATGGTCGATCCCGACAACCGCTGCCCGGTCGATTTCGCAAGGCGTTCAGCACTGCTGTCCGACCCTGCGGGTGATGCGAAATTCGCGTTGATTGCCCATCTTCTGAGGCTGCGGCGTGGAGGGCATGCGCTGGCGCAAGGTGACTATCACCCGCTGGAGGTCACCGGACGCCGCTCCGACCATCTGGTGGCCTTCCTGCGCCGCCATGGCGAGGAGATGCTGTGCTGTATGATCGCCATCCGGCTGGGCAAAGTGCTGCTGGGCAGCGATGGCGCCTGCCCTCCCGCCCAATGGTGGGAGGACACGGCCGTTCATCATGACGGACAGGCCTGGCTGGCCCGCGATCTGCTCCCGGACCGCGTGTGGAGCGTCATGTCGCTTTAGGCCTCAACCGATCTGGGTCACCCGGTCATCGTCAGGCTCGCCACGCAGCAGCACCACCATCATCAGCGCAGCCGTCAGCGAAGCGGCCGCACCGAAGAGGAAAGGCGAAGCATAGCTGACATTGGCAGCCAGCAGCCCGGCCACCGGACCGGTGACGCAAAGCGCCACATCAGTGAACATCGAATAGGCACCGATCGCCGAACCACGATTCTGCGCCGGCACCAGATCGACCACGATCAGCCCCAGCGCCGGGAAGATCAGCGCAAAGCCAAAGCCCGCCGCGCCCGCACCCGCCACCGCAGCCCAGCTATGCGGCACGGCCCAGATCAGGAACTGGCCGACAGTCTCGATCGCGAAGAAGATCAGCGACATCTTCAATCCGCCATGGCGCGCGATGCTGTCGACAAACAGCACACGCGCCGCCACGAAGCAGACACCAAACACGCTGAGTGCTACCCATGCGCCCGACCAGCCCTGCGCGGCATAATACAGCGCGATAAAGGCCGAGATCACACCAAAGCCGATCGCCCCCAGCGCCAGCGCGGTGCCATAGGGCATCACGCGCATCAGCACGGCGCGGAAAGGCAGGCGCTGCGCGCGGATCACCGGGCTGGCCTTTTGCGGCCAGGCGAAAAGCAGCCCGAACAGGCCGGTCACCAGCAGCGCGAGGCCCACCGCATTCATCTTGCCCATGGCATAGAGCCAGGTGCCTGCAGGCGCGCCCAGCGCAATGCCGCCATACGTGGCGATGCCGTTCCACGAGATGACCCTTGCGGTATGCTCGGGCCCCGTGCGGCCGATGGCCCAGGCGATGGCGCCCGTGCCCAGCATGCTCTCGCCAAAGCCCAGCAGGATGCGGCTGAAGAGCATCACCGCCAGCGCCAGCGCATGCATACCTGTCAGGAAAGAGGCCGCGCAGCTTGCGATGCCGCTAGCAAGGCAGCAGGCAAAACCGACCAGAATCGAAACCTTGGGGCCCGAGGTATCGGCCATCGGCCCGACGATGCGGCGGCTCACGATGGTGGCGACATATTGCATCGAAATGGCGATGCCGGCGACCACCGCGCTGTAACCCAGATCACCATGCACCCAGCCCGGCAACACCGCCAGCGGCAGACCCACCGCGAAATAGGCCAGCGCAGTGCAGGTCACGGTCAGCAGAATCTGCATGGCCGAGGAGGACAGGGGGAAACGGGACGGGATCAAGCTGGACATGATTGGGCCTTGATGACGACCTTGAGCAAAACGAACCCAAGGGAGTCGCGAATGGATCGGGGGGAAGCCGTCGCATAAACCCCACAACTCATCGGGGCAAACCTCCCGTGATGCAAAGGCAAACAAGTGAAGTGCAAGAAATGCAACAATCGCGAGACAAGGGCCGCCTCTTTCGACACAGGAGCAGGGCTCTGTCGGTGCGCGCGGCCATAGGATTGCAGATGCGGCCTGCCGCCTTGCAGTTTCCTTTGGCGGTTCGCTTAGGCGCGATCTTTGGGGGAACGGGTATCGTCGTCAGGCATGGTGGCCATCGCCATTCTTGAAAGATCTTGGACGCCAACGACCGAAGCGTTTGCGCTTGTTTTTTCCACGCGGCTTGTCCGGCCGCTCAGCTTGTCGAACCACCCAAGTTGTAACCGAATTTTACACCCGGCATACAATGTTGAATTGAAACTGCATGCGCCCTTCCACCCCTATTCAGAAGGACTCGTCTAGAAGAAGTTCACAAGGCAAGCAGCGGCGGCAAGACACACAGGATCTAGCGCTCGGCCTTTCGGAGAAAGATCGTGAACAACATCCTCAAGAAAATCTCGCTGGGCTCCGCTCTAGCTGCCACGGCCGCCATGAGCCTGATCGCAACCCCCGCCTCTGCCCAGTCGTGGCATGGCGGCGGCTATCACCGTGATGGGGGCGGCGCGGGTGTCGCCATCGCCGCGGGCATCGTCGGTCTGGCTGTCGGCGCAGCGCTGGCCGATCACGGACGGGACAATTACGTTCCTGCCCCCGAGCCCGTCGGCTATGCGCCTTATGGCGGCCCGGCCTCCTGCTATGAAGCCTATCCCGGATATGAGGGATACTGCTATCCGGCCGAGAATTACTACCGCATGGGCTGGTCGTGGCATGGTGGCTCGTGGTGGAGCCGTGACGGCCATGCCTTCGCCCGGCCCTTTATGGACCATGGCGGCCCCGGCTTCGCGCCGCATGGCGGCTTTGGTGACAGGGGCGGCTTTGGCGGCGGCTACCGGGGCGGGTTCGAAGGCGGGCACGGAGGCTTTGGCGGCCATCGCTGATCGCCATTGACCGGATTAACGCGCGGGGCTGGCCTTTGGGCCGGCCCCGTTTTGCATGTACGGCAAGATCAGGCGAGGCGTGCCGGAACGCTCTGCGCTTCCTCAACGATGGTGTTGGTCATGCCCACCGCTTCCCACGGGAAGACAAACCAGCGCTTGTCCGTAGCGCGATCGATATCGCGGGACCAGAAATCGACCTCGACCTGCGAGCTGGCATTGTTGATCACCACCGCAAAGCGCCAGTTGTCGGCATTGCCCCCATGGTCAGTCAGGATACGACGAATCGTCGCGATGGTGCGTCCGCTATCGTTGATGTCATCCACGAACAGCAGCTTCACGCCCGAGGCGCTGCGCATGGCCACCTTGCGCAGCAATTCCTCGGCAAAGCCCGGCACCTTGGAAGAATGGTCGACCGAGAGCATCGGCGTGTTGAGCTGATGCGAGATATAGACCGCAGGCACCAGACCGCCCCGCCCGATGCCGACCACATAGTCCGGTTGCCAAGCATCGGCGGCAATCCGCTCTGCCACCTTGCGCACATCGGCCAGGAACTCATCGTAAGGCAGATAGAAAAGCTCTGGTTCGGGGCTGGCGGTCATGGCCTCTGTCCTGTGTTGCCGGTGAAAGGGGCTGCGCTAGCCGCTGGCGCGGCGCAGGGCAATCCGTGGCTTGCTGCGGCGCCCCTGCGGGACGATGATTCGATCCACGTGACGCCTGAGCGGGTTAAAACCTGTTACGCGCCCTATTGCAATGCAACCGATCACAGACGGATTGCGGCACTCGCGATTGCGCATCAGCGAGAAAATCTCGCACCTGCGGTAAAATCCATGATCTGAAACGGCAATTTGGGTTCGCAAGAGGGTCAACCCATGCTGCATGCGCTCATTTATTTCGCAGATGCGTAAATACACCTTTGTTTTCACAGGACATTGTGAAACCCATCACAGGATGGTATGACATATTCATTGCAGGGGGAGGTTGAAACTTCGAACTTCGAAGAATCAATCTTAAAAAATGCCATTAAGTTCGAGGGGCGAAGACATGAACACTCGGTTGACGGTTACACCGTTCGATCGCTGGTTTTCAGGCGTGGATCATCCCATGCCCCTGGAAAACAGCCATATTTGGAATGATGCGCCGGAAGAGCGTAATCAGATCGCCAAGGGTATCGTTTACTCCTTGCCGATCAGCGCCTTGCTGTGGTGCGGCCTGCTTGCGATGCTTCTGCTTCGCTGACAGGCTAACGCAACACAGGGGCATCGCATCCGCAGGTGGGGAGAGGCAGGCGGATGTGGCCAAGAGCGAGGTGCGGGGCAGGGCCGCAGGCGATCATCGCCGCCCCTGCCCGCCTTTCTTTTTGACTATGCGTGGAGTCCGTCACGTTGATGACGGGTTTTCTTTTTCAGCCCAAAAAGAGAAGATGCGAGGGGATTATCCCCTCACGCTCCTATAACGTCTCCCGACGAGACGGCAGCGCTTTGCTTGAGGAAGCGCTTGTTCTGACAGGATGGAAAACGCCTTAGAGCGCGGCGCGTAGATTCGATCCAATGGTCGTTTCGCCCGGCAGCGCGACCAGCGGATATTCATGCATCTTCATGATGTTGACCGCCAGCTCATCCATGGTGAAGCTGGTTTCCAGCGCCAGCCCATGGCGCGGCTCCTGCCGCCAGCAGACCTTGGCATAAATCTGCGGGAAACCGGGAATGTCGATCTTCACCAACTGGCGCAGCAGCAAGCGCTCGGGCGTTTCGATGCAGGCACCCTGCTGGGAAATGTCGCGCAGCAGGATCGGCCAGGCGCGGCTGCCCGAATGAATGGTCGCCGGGCGTTCCAGCCGCAGGCGGATCTGACGGCGCGGATAGGTCTCCCGCCGGTCCTCGATCAGCGACTGCACGTCGATCTCGTTGAAGAAGCGGAAACCGGCGTGGTCATCCTTGAACCACATCAGCTCCATCGGATAGCGTTCTCCACTGGCGGTTTCGAGCGCGATATGTTCGTAGGACGGCAGCGGATGGAAGATACGGACCTTCACACCCGTGCTGGAGGCATCGCGCAACACGCAGAGATATTCGCGCCCATCCAGCACAAGCTTGGCGGCGCGGACCAGCAGCGTGTAGCGCGGAGCGCGGCGCAATTCGGCACCCGACTGCAGCGCAGGCTGTGCAATGGCATCAGCCGCCGCCTCCCGCATCGAGTTAGGTTCCTGCGCCAATTCGTCACCTCACACACAAGCGCTCGGGGGGAGCGCCTTCACGTCAAACGCTCTCGCACAGAGCGCAGCCTGCCTGCCAATTCGCAGGATCAAGCCATCATGGCCGAGCCCCACAATCCATCGATCGCGCCGGAGCCCACACCATGCCTGCCATCTCAATCGCACAACATTGGTAAATCAGTTATGAAATCGCTGTGGAGATTTGCAGCATATTCATGCCAGAGCTTGGACGAAGCAAGCCCAAAAGCCGCCATAATCGCAATATTGGCAAATTTTACACATAGAGCTGTAAAAGTTTAAATCCCGTGAACCATCGAAAAACAGCCCCGCCCACCCGTTTCCGGGCAGGCGAGGCCGTCAATCCAGCACAAACTCGCGCGAATGGCGACGATCAGGCAACCACGCCATGGCAGTGCTTATACTTCTTGCCCGAACCGCAGGGGCACAGAGCATTGCGGTTCAGCCCCATATCGGCATAGGGATCGCCCCCCTGCCCCGGCTCACCGACCGACAGCGAACCCGCCGCCGCCCCAGCCCCGAAACCGCTGGCCAGCAGCGCATCGGCCGAAAAGGGCGAACCGGCAGGTGCCGGGCTCACGCCTTCAAAACCATCGGCACCCAAAGCATCCAGATTGGTCAGGAAATCAGGGAGCTGCGGCAGTTCGGGCGCGGCAGGCTGGCCGAACTGGATCTCGGCGGTGCACAGGATGCGCGTCACATCCTCGCGGATCGTGTCGAGCATACGCTCGAACAGACCAAAGGCTTCCTGCTTATACTCGTTGATCGGCGTCTTCTGGGCATAGGCACGCAGGAACACCACCTGACGCAGCGCGTCCAGCGTGGCCAGATGCTCCTTCCAGTAATGGTCGAGGCGCTCCAGCAGCACGCTCTTTTCCACCTGCTGCCAGATCGCCGGATCGTTGGCGGCAACCTTGGCCGCCATCTTCTCATCGACCAGCGTCTGCACCCGCTCCTCAATGGTCTGGGGCTCGATGCCGTCCTCTTCCATCCATTCGTCCAGGGGCAACTCAAGACCCAGCGTGGCGAAGGCCTGCTCGCGCAGCCCCTCAAAGTTCCACTGCTCGGGGTAGGAGCCATGCGGGCAGGCGGTGGCGACCAGCGCGTTCACCGTCTCGTGGCGCATATCCAGCACCACATCGTCCAGCGCCTCGGCATCCATAATGTCGGCGCGCTGTTCGTAGATGACCTTGCGCTGGTCGTTCATCACATCGTCGTATTCGACGACCTGCTTGCGGATGTCGTAGTTGCGCGCCTCGACCTTCTTCTGCGCCTGCTCGATGGCCTTGGACAGCCACTTGGAACCGATCGCCTCGCCATCGGCCAGATTGCTGTTCATCATGCGCGAGAACATCGTGTCCGGCCCGAAGATGCGCAGCAGATCATCCTCCAGGCAGAGATAGAACTTCGACAGGCCCGGATCGCCCTGACGGCCTGAACGACCACGCAACTGGTTGTCGATGCGGCGGCTTTCATGGCGCTCGGTGCCGATCACGCAGAGCCCGCCGGCGGCCAGCACCTGTTCCTTCTCGGCATCGATCTCGGCCTTGATGGCGGCGATGCGCGCCTCGCGCTCCGGCCCCTCGGGCAGATCGCGCAGCTCGTCCTCGATGCGGAACTCAAGGTTGCCGCCCAGCTTGATGTCCGTACCGCGACCGGCCATGTTGGTGGCGATGGTCACCGCGCCAAGGCTGCCGGCCTGCGCCACGATATGGGCTTCCATCTCGTGGAAACGGGCGTTGAGCACATTGTGCTTCACCCCCTCGGCCTTCAGAAACTCGCTGAGCAGTTCCGACTTCTCGATCGAGACCGTGCCCACCAGCACCGGCTGGCCGATCTCATTCTTCTCGCGGATCAGCTTGGCGATGGCGGCGAATTTGTCATTGGTGTTCTTGTAGAACTCATCCTCCTCGTCGATGCGCTGCACCGGCACGTTGGTGGGGATGGTCACCACATTCATCTTGTAGATGTCGAAGAATTCGGGCGCCTCGGTGGCCGCCGTGCCGGTCATGCCGCACAGCTTGGGATACATGCGGAAATAGTTCTGGAAGGTGATCGAGGCCATGGTCTGGTTCTCGGGCTCGATGCGGACGCCTTCCTTGGCCTCCACCGCCTGATGCAACCCGTTCGACCAGCGGCGGCCATCCATCATGCGGCCGGTGAACTCATCGATGATGATGACCTTGCCGTCCTTGACGATGTAGTCGATGTCGCGCTTGAACATCACATTGCCCTTCAGGGCCTGATCCAGATGATGGACCACCTGCGTGTTCTCGATGTCATAGAGGTTGCTGCCTTCCAGCAGACCGGCTTCCTCCAGCAGGCGTTCGGCGCGCTCGATGCCGTCCTCGGTGAAGGTGATGTTCTTGGTCTTTTCGTCGGCCTCGTAATCCTCGGGGTTGAGGTTCTTCACGATGGCATCGACGGCCAGATAGAGGTCGCTCTTGTCGTCGGTGGGGCCCGAGATGATCAGCGGCGTGCGCGCCTCGTCGATCAGGATCGAATCGACCTCGTCGACAATGGCGTAGTTGAAGGCGCGGTGGACCATCTGGTCACGCGAATGCTTCATATTATCGCGCAGATAGTCGAAGCCGAGTTCATTGTTGGTGGCGTAGGTGATGTCGCAATTGTAGGCCTCGCGGCGCTCCACCTCGTCCAGATTGGGGACGATCGTGCCCACGGTCAGCCCCAGGAAGTTGTAGAGCACCCCCATGGTCTCGGCATCGCGCTTGGCCAGATAGTCGTTCACGGTCACGACGTGGACGCCCTTGCCCTCCAGAGCGTTGAGATAGACCGCCAGCGTGGCGACCAGCGTCTTGCCCTCACCGGTGCGCATTTCGGCGATCTCGCCACGATGCAACACCATGCCGCCGATCATCTGCACATCGAAATGGCGCATGCCCATGCAGCGGGTCGAGGCCTCGCGCACCGTGGCGAAGGCTTCGGGCAGGATATCATCGAGCGTCTTGCCTTCGGCCAGCATGGCGCGGAAGCGGTCGGTCTGGCCGCGCAGTTCCTCGTCGGAGAGCTGCTGGACGGCGCTTTCGAAGGCCGCGATCTTCTGCACCGTCTTGTCGAGCGACTTCACATAACGGTCGTTGGACGAGCCGAAGAGAGACTTGGCAAGGGCCTGAAACATGCGATTTTTCCTGAAATGAAAGGTCGGTCATGGCCGCGACGGCGTGAGGATCACGCGCGCGTCTGCGGCATAAATGCTTGAGACTTGGAAAAGGCGCCGCCGCTTACTCGCGGGCGCGCTCGATCCCCACCAGCACCGGGGCCACCATGGGCGCGGGGGCAGGCGTAAAGAGGCGCGCGGCGACCAGCGCGGGCTGAGCCGGACGGGTCATGGCCCGCCCATGCTCGACCACATGGGCCGAGACGCGCGCGGCGCCTGGCGTGGCATAACGGCCCGAGGCCACCACCGCGCAAGGCTCCATCGCCTGAGCAAGCGTCGGCGCGCCAGAAGCGGCCAGCCCGGACATCAAAGCCAGAAAGGTGAGCAGCATGCGGATCATGTTGGGAAGGTGATATAGGCAGGCTTACGGCGCGCGTCCAGTGACTGGCTGGCCTTGTCCGGCAGGTTTCGTGGAGGATGGCTCCGCCCCGGACAGCGGCAACACTTCGATCCTTGTGGTGATCACCACCCGGCGCTCCACCGAAGCCCCCTGCTCGTCGGTGTAGCCATCGGCGTACCCCTTGTTGTTCGGGCAAGTGTTTTGGGGCACTTTTTCCATCTTGGTCTGGAAATCGCCCTCGGCCTGCCATGCACAATCGCGCATCTTCCCATCGGCATCGACGATATAGGTGGTGCGCAGAAAACCGGGCTGCGGCGGCGGAACCTGCGGGATAACCCATTTCACCCGGCTGCGAAAACGCCCCGGCATCGCCTGCCCCCTGGCGTCGACAGCAGGCTTGAACAGCGCCCTTTGCGTGATCAGGCGGCAGGTCGCCTCGTCAAGATCGCTCGCCCCGCTGCTTTGCGTCACCGAGCATTGATCGACCCGGCCCGCACTGTCGATATCCAGAACGAACCCCGTCATGCCCTCCTTGCTGCCCTGAAGCGCCGCGGAGGGATAATCTTCGGGCAACACCCAGGTACCAGGATCGCCAGCTGGCGTGGCCGCCACCGCCGGAGGCGCAAAACCCGGCACCGCCTCCGGCCCCTGCCCCGCTTGCGCAGGCGCAGCCGCCATCAACATCAACGCTAAGATCACCCCATACCCCCGTTAAAACAGCACCCCACCAAAGCGTTAGCAGGCATCCCGCCACCTGCCCACCCCATCCGCCCTTGACCTGTCACACCGCTGCGCTACCCCGCTCCCCATGAGTCACGCCATCTCCCCGCTCGCCTCGCCCTTCCCTGCTTTGCCCGCAATTGCCGGGGCCACCCCGCGCGTTGCCCGCGCGCAGTACAAGGCCTGGGATCGCTGCGACCTAACCTATGTCGAGTTGGACGAAGGCTGCGCCGTGGCAGGCGTGTTCACCCGCAACATCTGCTGCTCCTCCGAAGTCGAGCTGGGCCGCCAGAACGTGGCGCAGGGCAGCGCCCGCGCGCTGATCGTCAACGCAGGCAATTCCAATGCCTTCACCGGCTATCGCGGGCGTGAGGCGGTCGAACAGATCATGACCCAGGTCGCCACCCATCTGGGCTGCGCGAAAGAGGAGGTCTTCGTCTCCTCCACCGGCGTGATCGGCGTGCCCCTGCCCAAGGACAAGGCGCAGGCGGGCGTGGCAGCCGCACTCACCGCCGCGCCCTGCTCGTGGGAGGATGCCGCCAACACCATCGGCACCACCGACACCTTTGCCAAGGGCGCCACCGCCAGCGCCATCGTGGGCGGCAAGACGGTGCAGTTCAGCGCCATCATCAAGGGCAGCGGCATGATCGCGCCCGATATGGCCACCATGCTGGGCTATATCTTCACCGATGCCGCCATCGCCCCGGCCTTCCTGCAAAAGCTGCTGAGCCAGGCCGCTGATGAAACCTTCAACTGCATCACGGTGGATTCAGACACCTCCACCAGTGACACGGTGATGGCCTTCGCCACCGGCAAGGCAGGCAACGCACTGCTTGAAGACGAAACCACCCCCGGTGCCGATGCCTTCGCCGCCGCGCTGAAGGACATCTGCCGCCAACTCTCGCATCTGGTGGTGAAAGATGGCGAAGGCGCGCAAAAATTCATCGCCGTCACCGTTTCCGGCGCCGTCAGCGATGCCAGCGCCCGCAAGGTGGGCCTCGCCATCGCCAACTCGCCTTTGGTCAAGACCGCCATCGCCGGTCAAGACGCCAATTGGGGCCGCATCGTCATGGCCGTGGGCAAAGCGGGCGAACCGGCCGACCGCGACAGGCTGTCCATCGGCTTCGGCGGCATCTGGGCGGCGAAAGATGGCCAGCCCCTCGCCGATTACGACGAAGCCCCCGTCGCAGAGCACTTGCGCGGCACGGACATCGACATCACCGTCGATCTGGGCCTTGGCGAAGGCACCGCCACCGTGTGGACCTGCGATCTCACGCACGGCTACATCTCGATCAACGCCGATTACAGGAGCTGACGCGATGCTCACCATCTGGGGACGGCTCAACTCGCACAATGTGAAGAAGGTGGTCTGGGCCGCTGTCGAGGCCGATCTCCAGTGGGAGCGCCACGATATCGGCGGCCAGTTCGGCTACACGCCGGAGTATCTGGCGATGAACCCCAACCGGCTGGTGCCCACCATTCAGGATGGCGACTTCACCCTGTGGGAATCGAACGCCATCCTGCGCTACATCGCGGACCAATATGGCCGCCATCTGTGGAGCGGCACCCCCACCGCCCGCGCCTGGACCGACCGTTGGCTGGACTGGCAATTCCAGTTCGCCGACGCCCAGCGCGAGGCCTTCCTCCAACTGGTCCGCGTGCCAGAGGCGGAGCGCGACGCGGCAAAGATCGAAAAAGGCGCGCAGGCCACCAGCAAGATGATGGCCATCCTCGATGATGTGCTGAGCCGTCAGGCATGGCTCTCCGGCAAGGACTTCGGCATCGGCGACATCCCCATGGGCACCTACACCCACACCTGGCTGACGCTCGGGCTCGATCGCATCGAGGCGCCCCATGTCCGCGCCTGGTACGAGAGGCTGAAGGACCGCCCCGGCTTCGAATACGTCACCATTCCCCTCACCTGAAAGACGTCATGACCAGACCCGTCAACGATCCGCTGACCGAAGCCGTCTATGCCGTGATGGCAGATGCGGCAGATCGCGCCATCCGCCCGCGCTATCAGCATCTGGCGGCCAGCGAGATCATCGAAAAGGCCCATGACGACCTCGTCACCGTGGCCGACAAGGAAAGCGAGGCGATCCTGTCGGAAGGCCTCGCCAAAATCCTGCCCGAAGCCGCCATCGTCGGCGAGGAAGCCGCCCATGCCGATCCCGCCATCCTCTCGCGCCTTGGTGAGGACCTGTGCTGGATCATCGACCCGCTGGATGGCACCAACAATTTCGCCCATGGCCGCCCGCCCTTCGGCATATTGATCGCGCTGGCGCAGGGCGGCGAGACCATCGGTGGCTGGATTTTTGACGTGCTGTCGGGCCGCTTTTGCCACGCCCGCCGCGGCGAAGGCGCCTTCCTCAACGGCGAGCGCCTGACGGCGCGCCCCACCGGCACCGAGCCGCCCGTCGCTGCCATTTCGCTGATGTTCGCCGACTCCGACCGCCGCGCCGCGCTGCAGACGCATATCGCCCCACATTACACGCTGGTCGATATCCCCCGCTGCGCTGCCGAGCAGTACCCGCGCCTCGCGCTGGGCGTGAACGATGTCTCGATCTTCGAGCGCACGCTGGCATGGGATCACGCCGCCGGGGTGCTGTTCCTCAACGAAGCCGGGGGCAAGGCCGCGCGCTTCGATGGCTCGCCCTATCGGGTGAACGAGGATCGCAAAGGGCTGATCGGGGCTTCATCGCCAGCGCTTTGGGAAGAGTTGGCTGCAAGGGTGGCAGAGATTTAAAAGTTAGGGAGAGAATGCGAGGGCCATCGCCCTCGCGCTCCCTTTAATGTCTGCGTTGCGCCAGTGGTTCAACCGCAGAGCCAAGGTCGCAGCGCCGCAGGCAGAAACAACCGCGTTGCAGCCTGCGGCGCTTTGCGTTGCGCAGGTGGAGAGCCGGAGCGCACGGTTTCGGCGCCCCTGCCCTATCGTCGGAAGACGTCATGGGAGCGCGAGGGGGTTACCCCCTCGCACTTTACTTCTTCCAAATCTTAAAGAACGCTCTCGATCCAGCCCTTCAGCGCGCCCTTTGGCGCAGCGCCCAGCTTCTGGGCGACGGGCTTGCCGTCCTTGAACAGCACCAGGAACGGGATCGACTGCACGCCGAATTCGGTGGCGGTGTTGGTGTTGGCCATGATGTCGACCTTGGCGATGGTGACCTGGTCGGCCAGTTCCTCGCTGATCTCTTCCAGGGCGGGAGCGATCATCTTGCAGGGGCCGCACCAGTCGGCCCAGAAGTCGACGAGCACGGGCTTGTCGGCGCCCAGCACTTCGGTCGAAAAGTTCGAATCGCTGACGGTAATCGTGGCCATAATCAAAACTCCAAATGCGTTGGCATGTATCTAGGAAGCGTGCCGGGTTTGACAAGCGCTCAAGCGGTGAAGCTTTGCTCCCTGTGGCCCAAGGCAATTTTGTGCTGCGCGATCACCTCGGGGGGAATCGCGATCAGGCGCGCGGCTTCGGTGTAGAGCAAGGCTGCCTCCACGCGGCGCCCCGGAAAGCTGCTTTCCAAAGCGGCGACATAGGCTGCCATCTGGCGCAGCGAGGCGACCGGCACGTCATCCAGTCCAGCGGGAGGACGGCGCGCGGTCTTGTAATCGACAAGCCGGATGGCGTCGGGGGTGATCACCAGCCGGTCGATCACACCTGCGACAGCCTGAGGCCCGGCGGCAGTAGGAATCAGCGCGGCGATGGGCACTTCGGCCAGCGCCTCCTGGGCGAAAAGATCCGCCCAGCGCGGATCGTTCACCACGGCCAGAGCAGCTTTAGCCAGATTGCCGCGCGTGAGATCATCAAGATCGGCTGCCTGACGCTCCAGCCAGCGGCTGGCCACATCCTCACGGGCCTCCGGCGCCACATCGGGCAAGCGCTCAAGCAACGCATGGATCAACGTCCCGCGCCTTGCCGCCTGAGCGCGCCCGGCTCCCGGCGGAAACGGCGGATCGACAGCCCCTTCCTCACCCAGCGCCGAGGGCGCCAGAGGGCGCGGCGGTGTCGGTTCGTCAGGCGCGGCGCGGGAGGCCCAGCCGGGCAGTGCCTCGCCCATATCGAAGCTGCGGGTTTCGGCCTGCCATACCGGGCTGGGCGGCATGCCGCCGTGGCTGACGCTGGCGTTCCAGATGGTGTCATCCTGCCACGCGTCCGCGGGGAAAAGTTCGGCAAGGCGCGCGTACCAGCTTGCCGGCGCAGGCACCTTATCCCGCTTGCCCAGCGCGCCGCCGATAAACAGCGCTTCCTCGGCTCGGGTCATGGCGACATAGAGCAGGCGCCAATGTTCCTCACCTTCGGCCTTGGCGGCAACTTCAGCGGCTTGCGCCAAGCGCCCCAGCCGTTCCTCGCGCGACAAAGGCGGCATGGGCACGCGGCGCGGTTCATCGCTGCCGATCAGGCTCATCGGATCGGTCAGCGACAAGGCGCCACCTCGCCCCGCCTCGGGATTGCCAGTGGCATCGGCCAGGATCACGATGGGGGCCTGCAGGCCCTTCGAACCATGCACCGTCATCACGCGGACAAGGCCATCAGCGCGGCCAGCCTCGCGCTTCAGCTCGCCATCGCCCGCCTCGAACCAGTTGAGGAAGCCGACAAGGCTGGGCGTCGAACTGGCGGCATAGGCATGGGCGGCGTTGATGAGTTCGTCGATGGGGTCATTGGCCTCATGCCCCAACCGCGCGACCAGCCGCTTGCGCCCCTGCCACGGGCCGACCAGCATCCAATGCAGCACCACCTGTACCGGGCGGATTTCCGCCTTGCCCAGCAGCTCGCCCAGTTGGGCCAGCACAGCACGCGGCTCGGGATCGATGGCGGCGCGCAGATGATCCCACAGATGGACACCCTTCTCGCGATAGCCATGGGCCAGCAACTGCTCCTGCGACCAGCCGATCAGTGGCGAGACCAGCAGATTGGCCAGATTGAGATCGTCCAGTGGCTGGGCGGCAAAACGCAAGGCCGCCACCAGATCCTTCACCGCCAGCGGCGCGCCCAGACGCAGGCGGTCCACGCCCGCCACCGGCACGCCCGCCGCATGCAACCGCGCCACGATCAGCGCCGCCAGAGCGCCGCGTTTGCGCACCAGCACCATCACGTCTCCGGCATTGGCGCGGCGCGGCTCCTTGCCCTTCACCAGCGGAAAGCCGCCCGGAGAATCCAGCCAATCCTTGACCTGACGGGCAATCCGCTCCGCCATCTCGCGTTCGGGGCGGGAGAGCCAGCCTTCGCCGCCCTCATCTTCCTCGCCCTCGACCTCTTCGTCGTTGGCCTGTCCCACTGGGCGCCACAGCGTCACCAGACCGGGCCGCGCTTGCCCCTTATGCTTTTCCGGCGCGCTGGCCAGACCGAAGGCGGCATGGCCGACATGCTCGATCGCGCGGTCGACGAAATCCAGCACGGTGCCAGCGGTGCGGAAGGATTGTTCCAGCCCCAACTCTTTCAGGCGGGATGTTTCGGGGCCATCGCGCAGCTCTTCAGCATTTTCCGCCGCGCCCAACATGCGGCGCTTCACCCTTGCGCGGGCTTCCTCGAAATTCTCCGGGCTGGTGCCCTGAAAGCCGAAGATCGCCTGCTTGTAATCGCCCACCACAAAGAGCGTGCGCGCCTTGTCGGGCTTGGCGCCTTCGCCGGCGAAGAACTCCTCGGTCAGCGCATCGATGATGCGCCATTGCGCGGCATTGGTGTCCTGCGCCTCATCGACCAGCAGATGGTCGAAGCGGCGGTCCATCTTGTAACGAATCCAGTCGGCCATATCGGCTCGGGCCAGCAGAGCGGCAGCGCTGCGGATCTGATCGTCGAAATCGATCAGCCCTTCGCGGGCCTTGGCGGCATCCCAGGCCAGAGCATAGGCGCGGCCCAGGGTCAGCGCCGGAGTGAGCCATTCGGCCAGGGCAACCAGCGCCGCGGCCTCACGCACTTTCGCGATGCCTTCGCCCACGCGCAGCACATGGGCGGGGTAATCGGGGTCGATCTTTTCCAGACCGGTCGAGGAACGCGGCTCGCCCTTTTGCGTGAAGAAGGTGCCCCACAAATCGTCGATACGCGCCGCGCGGCCTGCTTCATCGGCTGCCAGCCAGTCGCCGATGGTGTTGGCGTTTTTCTCGCCGGTCTTGCCCTTCCATTGCTGGTTGGCGATCATCGCGGCGCGCAAGCTGCGCACATCGAAGGTATCGTCGGCGCAAAGCGCTGCGACCAGCGCTTCATCGGCATCGGCGGGCAGGCCCAGCAGTTGGCGCACACGGGCGTCCAAAGGCGGCATCCATGCCCCCGGCCCAATCCAAAGATCGCGCGCGCGGGCGCAATCCATCAGCCAGCGCAGCGCCGCATCGCCGCCCATCCGCAGCGACAGGTCGGACAGGGCAACCGACAGTTGCTCATCCCCGCCATTCTCCGCATCGAGCAGCAGATCAGCCAGCACCTGACGGCTGAGCAGCACCGTCTCCTGTTCCTCCATCGGCCGCGTGCCGGGGGTGAGGCCCGCCTCCTGAGGAAAGGCCGCCAGCAGCCACTGCGAGAAGGCATGGATCGTATCGATGCGCAGCCCGCCACCGGGGCAATCGAGCACGGCGGCGAACAGCGTGCGCGCCCTGCCCTGCGTTTCCGGGCCTATATCGGCACCGATGGCCTGCAGTTCCAGAGCCAACCGCGCCGGTTCGGCCCTCACCCAGCGCGCCAGCGTTTCATTGATGCGCGCGGCCATTTCCGTGGCGCCCGCCTTGGTGAAGGTGAGGCACAAAATCTGCTCGGGCCGTACATCGCTTTCCAGCAGCAACCGCAACACACGCGCCGACAGCACCTGAGTCTTGCCCGTGCCCGCGCTGGCCGACAGCCACACCGTCTCGCCCGGATTGACCGCCAGCGCCTGATTGCCGAACAGCGGATGGATTGCGGGCTCGCTCATGCTTGGTCGTCCTCATCGCCCAGCAGGCCGAGCCATTCATCCAGACGCATCAACTGGTCATAATCATTGTAACCCGCGATATCGGGGTTGAGCCGCGCGGTGAAAGGCTCGCTGCCCAGCAGCCAGCGGGCGATGGCCTCACGCAGGAATTTCTCGGTTTCGGGCAGGAAATCCTCGCGCGGGATGCCGCTGCGCTTGGGTTTTTCCAGAATGGGCTCATCGCGCCAGCCGAAACCGGGCTCGCCCTTGCGGCGGCGTGTCATCGACCAATATTCGAAGCGCGTGGCCTCACCTTCCGCTCCGACGAAACCGCCATCCCCGGCGATCATGCCGATCAGCCCCAATTGCAGCGCGAAACCGGCCTGTACCTGCTTGCCGCTGGGTGGCGCGCCGGTCTTGTAATCCACCACCGCCAGAGAGCCATCGGGGTTGCGATCAATCCGGTCGGCGCGGCCATGGATACGGATGCCATCGACCTTCATCTCGCCCTTGATCTCGGTGGCGATGACGCGGCGGCCTTCCGCCACCAGCGCCGAAACCTCGCTATCGATCCATTCCAGCGCCGCGACCAGGCGCGGGCGCCACAGACTGCGCTCCAGCGGGTGGGCCTGCATCGAATCCAGCACCACGCCGGCCGTGGCCGCCAGAGTACCAGGCACCGCGCCAGCCTTATGCCAGGCGTCGAGAATGTCATGCACCGCCGTGCCCCGCCACGCCGGGCTGGGCTGGGCATCGAGCGCGTCGATTGAACGCAGCCCCAAAATAGCCTGCGCATAGAACTGATACGGATCGGCGCGCAGCCGGTCGAGCGCCGTCACCGCAATATCCACCCTCCGCTGATCCTTGGAGGGCATCGGCTGAGGGCGCGGATGCGGAGGCACCTTGCGCCCCACATCCAGCCCCCCGGCCCATGCGGGAATGCGCGTTTCGCGGTGATCCCTGGCCAGCTTTTCGCCCAGCATGGCGGTCACGCGCAGCACAAAGCGGCTGGGGATGACCGGAGCGCCCTCATCGCGACGCGCCCAGCTTAGCACAACCTCGGGCGCGCCGAGGCAGGCGGCAAGGTCATGCGCGGCAAGGCCGATACGGAAATCCGCGCCGGGCACGCCAAGCTGGCGCAAAACGGCAGGCGGCAGCAGCGGATCGGGCTTGGGCGAGCCGGGCCAGACGCCCTCGGTCAGCCCACCACAGATCACCAGATCGGCGCGGCCCATGCGGGCTTCCAGCAGTCCGTAAATGGCCACGCGGGGGTGACCGCCCCATGCCGGGCGGACAGAAATGCGATCCATCGCATCGCGCAGCACGGCAGGCAGATCGCGCGGCGGGATCGGCAGATCGGCCCCATCGCTAGCGTTCCGCAGGCCTTCCACGAAGGAAGCCAAAGCGCGCCCATCCGTTTCGCCCCACAGGCCTTGGCCACAAAGAGCCTCGCCGCAGGTGACCAGCGCATCGAGCAGTGTGGAGAGCGGCAAGGCCTCTTCGCGCGCAGCCGCCATCAGGGGCGAAAGCATCGCCTCTGCCTCGCGCCACCACGCGATCAGGCCCGGCTTGCGGCGGGGCGAAGCCTTTTTGTCGATCACCCCCGCGATGGGTTCAAGCCCGGCATCGGGGCGCGGTCCACGCAGCAGCAGATCGAGCGCGCGCACGCTTTCCAGCCAGCGCGGGCGGGGTTCTCCGGCTTTCACCAGCGGATGGCCCAGCAGAGCGATCAGCGGCACGGGCGTTGCCTGCTCGCCCGCCACCTCGGCCAACAGCAGCAGGAAGCGACCCGCCAAGGTCTGCGACAAGGGTTGGCCACCCGAATCGTCCGCACCAATGCCCCAGCGCGCCAGATGCGCCACCACGCGCCCGGCCAAAGCGCGGTCCGGCGTCACCAGAGCCACGCGCTTTTCGGGCTTTTCCAGAGCCTCGCGCATCAGCAGGGCGATGGCTTGCGCTTCCTCGCCGGGGTGGCCGCTTTCCATCAGACGGACATTGGCCAGGCGGCGCTGCTTCTCGGGCAGATCGACCCAGCGCGCCGAGGCCTGAGGCGGCAGAAAAAGATTGGAAATCGCCCGCGCCCGCTCCGGTGGCGCCGAGGCCGGGCCGGAACGCTGCCAGAGCTGCACCTCGCCCCGCGCCACGCCCATGCGGTTGAGCAGCAGTTTGAGGTGATATTGCGGATGGGTGGCGGCATCGCTGCGGCCGAAAGGCGCGCCGCCGGGTTCGTCAGGGTGGCCCGCCTGCCCCAATTCGTCCCACACCGCATCGTCGAGCGTCAGATCGAGGTCGGGCAGCACCACACCGCCTTCGGGCAATTCGCTCACCACCCGCAGCAGATCGGCCAGAGCGGGCGAGGCGCTGGTCACACCCGCAGCCAGAATGGGGTTTTTGGGCGGCGCGGCCTTCCACGCCCGCGCGGCGTGGGCAAACAGCAGATTGCGCCGTGTGGGCGGATCGACGCACCCCTGCGCTTCCAGTTCAGCGCGCCAATGGGCCATCAGCTTGAGGAAGCCGCGCGTGCTGTCCTGCCAATGCCCGGCCTGCTCGCCCACCAGCGCCACGATTTCGTCCGAAAGCAAGGTTTCGGGCGCGATGCCCTCCACCGCGAGGCGGTCCATCGTCTGCCCGGCCTCCCAGGCGCGGCGCAGCAGGGCGGCACCTTTGGGAGCCTCATCGCCTTCGATCTGGCGGATCAGCGCGGCCAGACGCAGCCAGCGCGCGGTGGGGTCGGCGGCGGGCGGCACATCGGGGCCGTCCAGCGGATCGAGCAAAGCGCCCAGCGCCTCGTCCAGATCGAGGTCGCCCAGCACCACCATGCGCGGCAGCAGCAAGCCACCCACGGCATCCTGCTCGCCCAGCGCACGCACAAAGGCTTCGGTTACAGAGCGGATGGCGCGCTGGCTGGGCAGAAGCAAGGTCAGCCTTGCCAGTCCCAAGGCATCGCCGCCGTAACGCGGCAACAAGCCAGCCACCAGAGCATCGGCAAAACCGCGGTGGGCAGGAATGGACCAGAGGCTTGGTGTTGTCGCCCCTACCATCACATGCGGGTCAACAAGGCCTCGGCCGGGGCGATATGGGCCGGTTCGCCCACCTCGATCCATTCGCCGGTATGGACATGGCCGAAAAGGCGCCCCTCGGCGATGGCGCGGTTCCACAGCACATTGGTGGAAAAGCCGCCCTCCGGCGCATCGCGCAGCAGGCGGTGCGAGACAAGCTGAATGCCCGAATAGATATAGGGCGCCACGCGGCCATGGGTGCGGCGGCTGACGCGGCCCACCGCATCGAGGTGGAAATCGCCAATGCCCTGATAGTTATGAGCAACAGGATGCCGCACCACCAACACCAGCGCATCCATCTTATCCGCATCCCAGGCGCCGCTGAGTTCGGCAAAGACATTGAGCGGTCCGTCGAGCCAGATGTTGTCACTGTTGAGCGCGAAAAACGGATCGGGCAGCAGGCCAGCCTTGGCTGCCTTCACCATTCCACCGCCGGTTTCCAGCAGCGCCACGCGCTCGTCCGACATGGTCACCACCGGCGCCTTGCGATGTGAGAGATGGGCTTCCAGTTGGTCGGCCAGATAATGGGCGTTGACCACGGCGCGGGCGATCCCGGCATCGGCCAGTCGGTCGAGCGTATGGTCGATCAGCGGCTTGCCCAACACCTTGACCATCGGCTTGGGGCGCGTGGCGGTCAGCGGGCGCATGCGCTTGCCGATGCCGGCGGCCAGCACCATCGCGGTGTCGCTGGCGAGAAGGGGCTTGCTCATGCGCCGAGGCTCCCGCCGCCGGCATTGCGCAGCTCTGCCGGGATGTTGGCATCGAACCAGGCCGCCACGGGGGCCAGCGCGGGATGCTTGAGGTCGCGCTCAAGCCAGGCCCAGATGCGCGGGATCAGCGAGAGGTAACGCGGCTTGCCGTCGCGCTGCCACAGGCGCACGAAAATGCCCACGATCTTGGCGTTGCGCTGAGCGCCCAGCACCGCGTAATCGGCCAGAAACGGTTCGCGCTCATGCTTGGTGAGGGCCAGATAATGGTCGAGCGTGGCAGCTTCCGTCTCCAGCGAGACATCGCGGCGCGCATCCTGAAGCAGGCTGACCAGATCATAGGCCGGGTGGCCCGCCAGAGCGTCCTGAAAATCGAGCAGGCCCTGCGCCGTCAGACCGCCTTCCAGCAGCATGATGTTCTCGGCATGGTAATCGCGCAGCACGGTGATGCCTTCGCCCTGCCGCTCGACAAGAGGCTCAAGCACCTGCTCCCATGCGGCAACATAGCCCGGAACATCGACGGTAAGCCCGGCTGCGGGCGCATACCATTCGGTCAGCAGGCCGACCTCGCGCAGATAGACCGCCATATCATAGGGCGGAAACGGCCCGGCAGGCAGGCGCCCCAGCGCCACCAACGGCGCCATCGCCGCCTGATAGATCGCGGTTTCGTCGCCGGGATGGATATCCAGCCAGTCGCGCATGCGATGGTCGCCGAAATCCTCCAGTAGCACCCAACCCTTTTGCGCGTCCTCGGCAAGGATATGGGGGGCGCGCAGCCCGTTGTTCTCCAGCCAGTGGGCCACGGCGAGGAAGGGCGCCGGGTCCTCATGCGGGGGCGGCGCATGCATCAGCATGGCGCGCTGCCCGGCCAGAGTCAGGCGGAAATAGCGGCGGAACGAGGCATCGCCCGGCAAAGGCGAGACATGCGCGCCGCCCCAACCGGCAGCGGCGATAAAGGGTTCCAGACCATCGGGCAGAATCGTGCTCATGCCCAGCGCCTTAGCCAATCGGTGCCGGGGCGAACAAGGGCCCTGCGCGTGCCATCCCCAACCTCCAGATCGATGGAGAGGCAGGCGGGCTCATGCGAGAAGCCTCCGGCGTGGTCGGGCCATTCGGCGATCAGCGCGGCGTTGTAGCGATAATCGTCGAGACCGATCTCCTCGGCCTCGGCGGGATCGTTGAGCCGGTAGAAATCAGCATGGACCACAGGCAGGCGCGTGGCGGGCGGATCGTAGGTTTCCACGATGGTGAAGGTGGGCGACGGCACCTCGCCCTCATGGCCCAAGGCAGCGAGGATCGCGCGGGCCAGCGTGGTTTTTCCGGCACCAAGGCCTCCGGTGAGGGCAACCACATCGCCGGGCTCCAGCAGGGCGGCGATGCGTTGGCCGAGGGCTTGCGTGGCCTCGGTATCGGGCAGGTCGATGGTGGTCATGGCCCTCGTCATGCCTGGGCCTCCATCGGCAGATCAACCAGAGCGGTGGTGCCCTTGCCCGGCTGGCTGGTGAGTTCCAGCGTGCCGCCATGGGCCTCGATCAATTGGCGGGCCAGCGGCAGGCCGAGGCCCTGTCGGCGCTCGATCGCCGTGCCGTCCGGGCCTATGCGCAGGCCTCCCAATGCACGGGCAAGGCTGGCGGCATCCATCCCGGCGCCATCGTCGCTGATGGCGATACGCAGGACTTCGTGGCCCGAAACGCGATGGTGGGCGAGATCGATCAGGATCTGGCCGCCGCCCGGCTTGCCGTGAGTCGCGGCAATGGCATTGTCCACCAGATGGCCCAGCGCCCGGCCCAGACGGCGCGGATCGGCGGGAATGCGCCCTGCCCCGCTGTTGCCACGCAGGTTCAGCGCAATATGACCTTCCTCGATACGCGCCTCACGCTCTTTCACCAGAGCGGTGAGGAAGGGCAGGATATCCACGCTTTCACGGGCCAGCGGCAGCATGCCCGCCTCGCTTTGCGAGAGGTCCAGCACGGTTTCGATCTGGCCCGACAGCCGCGTGACAGAGGTGAGGATCGCCTCGACATACTCGCGCCCGCTATCAGACAGATCGCCGCCAAGGCCCATCTGCAGCATCTCGGCAAAACCGCCGATGGAGGTGAGCGGCGTGCGGAATTCATAGCTCATATTGGCGAGGAAGCGGGTTTTCAGATGGTCCGCCTCGATCAGCGCGGCGTTGCGTTCGCGCAGCGCATCCTCGGCCTTTTGCGAATCGGTGATATCCAGCGCGATCAGCAGGCCATTACCATCGGGCAGCGGCATACCGGCATATTCCAGCGTGCGGCCATCGAGCAGAGATACCCGCCCGCCGGTTTCGCGCCGCTCAAGCGTGGCGGCGCGCACGCAATCGCCAAGCGCGCGGGCCTGCCCCGGCTGCGCCAGCATCGCGCCCACATGGTCGAGCAGCACCGAAATATGCGGATGATCGTCGAGGAAATCGCCCTCCAGCCCCCAGGCGGCGGCAAAGCGGCGGTTCCAGATCTGCATCCGGCCATCGGGCGCGAAGACCGCGACCGCCTCGAACAGGCTGTCGAAGGTGGCGGTGCGGGTGCGCAGCAGCGTGTCGCGCATGGCCGAGATGCGCAGGGTTTCGGTGCGGTCCTCGGCGATCAGCAACAGCCCGCCATCGGGCATGGGCTGGGCCGCGATGCGCAAATGGGTGCCGTCCGAGAGCGGCCATGCCTCATCCTGAGCAGCATTCTGGGCGAACCAGCCGACATGGTCGCGGCGCCAGGCAGGATAGTCGCGCGCCTCGGGCACGCGGCCGATGTCGCGGGCAACATCGAGCCAGCGCTCGAAGCCCAGACCGCCCTGCATATCGGCGCTGTGCAGCCCGAAGAGGCGCTGGAAGGGCTGGTTGGCGAAAACCAATTGCCGCACCGAATCGAATTGCGCCACACCCGAAGACAGCAGATCGAGCAGCGAGCGCTGCGCCTCGCGGAAGGCTCGCAGGGAGCGGCTCAGCTCCTCCATATCCTCGATATCGACGGCGTAACCGGCCACGCCGCCCTCGCCCAGCGGCAGGTCGGAGACGCGCAGGGTGCGGCGCTGGCCGTTGATGGTGGAGGCCACCACACGCTCGATGGGCAGGCCCTGCGCCGAGGCCTGCGCCGCCACCTCGGCGGGGCTCAGGCCCTCGATGCGCTCGACCAGTTCGATGCCCTCGGCCACTACCTGCTGGGCATTCTGGGCCGCCACGGCGCGGACATAGGCGCTGTTGACCAGCCGCAGCGCACCATCCGTGCCACGGAACCACATGGGCATCGGCGCAGCCTCTATCAGGCCGGAAAGCGCGGCGAAATCGCCCTTGGCCTGCGCGGTTTCCACCCGCATGCGGCTGACCGCCAGCTCGGTCGCGGTGTTGTCGAAGAACCACAATTGCGCCGAGCCGGTGGGCGCCACCAGCGGATCGGCCAGATTGCCGCGCACCGCCAACGACTTCCTGGAACCGCGCGCGCTGATCGACATGGCAAAGGCGCGCGAGCTGCGCTGGGTTTGCAGCACCGCTTCGGCCAGGGCGTTGAGTTGCTCGGGCGGCAGGCCACGATCCGGCGCGGACAATTGCGAGAGGAAAGCGGGCATCGCCTCCAGCCCCAGCCATCCGGCAAGGCGCGCGGGGCCCCGGATCTGGCCGTCGGGGTGGACCAGCATCATCTGCGCCGGGCTTTCATCGACCAGCCGCGTCAGCCGGCGGTTGCTGGCCATGGCGGCCTTGGTTTCGCGGCGGCGGGCCTCGCTCAGCGCGATGGTCACGGCGGCGGCCAGCGTCCAGGCGCCAAGAAACAGGCCCAGAAGCACAAGAATGGTGGGAGTGACCAGCATCCCGTCTGGCTAGGGCGGGCGCGGGCCGAACGCAATAGAAAGGGCGCCCCGGCGTGCTGCCGGGGCGCCCATTTCACATTCCGTTACGGATCAGATAATCTGATCAGTAGCGGTAATGATCGGCCTTGAAGGGGCCTTCCACCGGCACGCCGATGTAGTCGGCCTGCTTCTTGGAGAGCTGGGTCAGCGTGACGCCCAGCTTTTCCAGATGCAGCGCGGCGACCTTCTCGTCGAGGTGCTTGGGCAGAACGTAAACGTCCTTGCCGTAGTTCTCGGCCTTGGTGAACAGCTCGATCTGGGCCAGCGTCTGGTTGGTGAACGAGGCCGACATCACGAAAGACGGGTGGCCGGTGGCGCAGCCCAGGTTCACCAGACGGCCCTTGGCCAGAATGATGATCTGCTTGCCATCGGGGAAGGTGACGAGATCGGTGCCGGGCTTCACTTCGGTCCACTGATAGTTCGACAGGGCCGAGATCTGGATCTCGCTGTCGAAGTGGCCGATGTTGCAGACGATCGCCATCGGCTTCATCGCGGCCATATGGTCGGCGGTGATCACGTCCTCGTTGCCGGTGCAGGTCACGAAGATGTCGGCGCGCTTGGTCGCCTCTTCCATGGTGACGACTTCATAGCCTTCCATCGCGGCCTGCAGGGCGCAGATGGGGTCGATCTCGGTGACCATCACGCGGGCGCCGCCATTGCGCAGCGAAGCGGCCGAACCCTTGCCCACATCGCCGAAACCGGCAACGCAGGCGACCTTGCCGGCCAGCATCACGTCGGTGGCGCGACGGATGGCGTCGACCAGCGATTCCTTGCAGCCATAGAGGTTGTCGAACTTCGACTTGGTGACGCTGTCGTTCACGTTGATCGCGGGGAAAGGCAGCTTGCCGTCCTTGGCGAGGTGGTACAGGCGGTGGACACCGGTGGTGGTCTCTTCCGAGACGCCCTTGATGGCGGCGACCGACTTGGTCAGGTAGCCCGGCTTTTCCTTGAGGAAGTTCTTGAGCGCGCGAACGAACTCGATTTCCTCGGCATTGCTGGGCTCGAACAGGGTTTCGCCAGCCTCGACGCGGGCGCCCCACAGGGCGAACATGGTGGCATCGCCGCCATCGTCGAGGATCATGTTGGCGGTGGTGTCCCCAGAACCGTCAGCGTCCCAGTCGAAGATGCGGCCCACATAGTCCCAGTAATCGGCCAGCGATTCACCCTTGATGGCGAAGACGGGGATGTTCTGCGCGGCGATGGCGGCGGCGGCGTGGTCCTGCGTCGAGAAGATGTTGCAGGTGGCCCAGCGCACGTCGGCGCCCAGGGCAACCAGCGTCTCGATCAGCACGGCGGTCTGGATCGTCATGTGCAGCGAGCCGGTGATGCGCGCGCCCTTCAGCGGTTGCGACGCACCGAACTCCTGACGCAGCGCCATCAGGCCGGGCATTTCGGTTTCGGCGATGGCGATTTCGGCGCGGCCGTAATCGGCCAGGCCGATGTCCGCGATAACGTAGTCCTTCTCGGGGGCGATGGTGGCCACTTGGGTCTTCTCCGACTGGGCCGCGCCGCCGCATGCCGACAAGGCAAGGGCGGACGGGCCATAAAGCTATGACCCGCCCTTACCCCTTTGCCACTCGTCAGGCAAATATAAAGATTGCTTTATATGGTTGTCACATCGGCATTGAGCCCAACAACGGCAGGTTTCGGCGCATCTGCCTTGGCCGCCACGGCGGTCGGTGCAGCAGGCGCCGGAGCCACCGCGGCAGCAGGCACAGCCGGCGCAGGGTCAGCCACCGCAAGCGCGACCGGCCCGGCAGGCGCGGCAGGCGCCTCAACCGACGGAGTCGGAGCAGGAACCGGCGCTGGCTGGACAGGCGCGGGCGTGGGAGCAGGCGTGTTGGCCGCCACCATCACCGGAGCGGCACGGGAATCGCCCGAAAGCGTTTCCTCGGCTGCCGCGATCAGCACTTCCTCGCCATCGGCAGAGGCCAGTTGGCGGGTCAAACCTTTAAGCTCATGGCAGCCCAGCCAGGGATGGCCGTTACCATAATTGTTTGCCATCGCCGTGCTGAGCCGATCGACCATATGCTCGTCATGCTTGAGACCGGCGGCCACACCCTCGGCCTCCAGATCCTGCGCGGCGCGGTTGAGTTCGGGCATGTGGCGCGCTTCGAACAGCACGAAGTCGCCCTGGAAATCATCGGCCCCGGCGCGGCAGCGCAGGCCCGTCACCATCAGCATAATGTCCAGTCGGCGCAGCTTTTCGGCTTTGCTCATCGCGCCAGCCATGGCGGTCTGCGGCATCATCGCGCCCGTGGCGACACCCATCGCCAAGGCCATGCTAACGATTGCACGAGCAACCGTACGTCCGTCTCGCTTCATTGATACCCCCTCTGGCGGGGGACCCCTCCCCCGCCTGTCTCCTGAGTGATCCCGAGGCTGAAAATCTCACCTGCCGCTTGCCGGGATCTCAAGAAGCAGGGTTAAATGCCCTGCGTCGGAGAATTAAGGGCCAATCCGCTCAGGGTTTCTCCGGTGCTGTTTGGCCTATGCCCGCTTGCCCCGCGCCACGCCCCGCCTATATGTGGTGCGCAAAGGACGAGACCTCCCCTCTCGCCCACCAAGGAGAAGAACATGACGATCGAAGCTGGCCAGACCCTGCCTGACGTGAAGCTGGTGAAGTCGACGGAAAGCGAGCGCGAGCCCGTGCAGACCGGCGAATACTTCAAGGGCAAGACCGTCGCCCTCTTCTCCGTGCCCGGCGCCTTCACCCCCACCTGCTCGGCCAAGCACCTGCCCGGCTTCGTCGAAAAGGCCGCCGAGCTGAAGGCCAAGGGCGTGGACGAGATCGTCTGCACCGCCGTCAACGACCCCTTCGTGATGGGCGCCTGGGCCGCCGCCAAGGGCAGCGACGACATCACCTTCCTGGCCGATGGCAGCGGCGATTTCGCCACCGCCCTGGGTCTTGAGCTGGACCTGACCGGCGCGGGCCTCGGCAAGCGCGGCCAGCGCTTCGCCATGATCGTCAAGGACGGCGTGGTGGACAAGGTGTTCGTCGAAGCCCCCGGCGAGTTCCAGGTTTCGAGCGCCGAGCACGTTCTCGAGAACCTCTAAGTCTTTCGGCCTGACAGGCTGGAAACAGAAAACCCCGCCCGGCAGCGCGCCGGGCGGGGTTTTTCTTTGCCTTGGTCGCGGCGGATCAGAAACCGTAGAGCAGACCGCCCAGTACCTGATGACGCTCGGCCTTGCCGCCAAGCGGCTGGTCCTGATAGCTGATCTCGCCATAATGGGTGTAGCGATATTCGAGCCTTGCGCGCACATGCGGGGTCAGAAAATATTCGGCGCCAGCGCCCACGCGGAAACCGCTCAGGCTGGTGCTCTCCTGCCAGATCTTGGTGCCATTGAACCGCGCCGAAGCCGTGAATTTGGAATTGGCATAGCCCAGCGTTGCAAAAAGCTGCGTCTTGGGGGCCACCATCCAACCCAGCTTGCCACCAATGTAAAGATCGACACCGGCAGCGATCTTGACCTCGGCGGTGTTGATGCCATCGCTGCCGGCCAGGGTTAAGGCTGCCGTCGATCCGGCGACCGAGGCCTCCAGACCGACACGGCCATGCTTGCCCACCGGCGTGTCGATGCCCGCCATGCCGCCATAGGTCAGGCCGCCCTTGCTGATCGAATCGCCCATGCTGCTGCCGATGACATTATCGTAACCCAGCACCGGCGCGATATAGACCTGCTCGGGCGGGTTGATGTCGATCTCCTGCGCCTCGGCCGAAACCGCCATGCCCGCACCGGCCAGCACCACCGCCGCCGCCGCGACGGTCATGCGCACCAACTTGCCCCGAATTTTCATATCAACTCCACGTAACCATAAGGTCTCGGGGCGGGACCTAGGATAAATTGAGTTAATATCTGCTCAAAAATAGGGGAATTTCAGAAAGCTGGCAGAACTTCTCAAAGAAGAATTTCAATAGCCCATCAGGCTGAGCACTTCCTTGCGGCTGCGCGGATCGGTCAGGAAGCTGCCCATCATCCGGCTGGTCACCATGCCCACGCCCTGTGTACGCACGCCGCGGCCGGTCATGCAGCCATGCTGCGCCTCGATCACCACGGCCACGCCTTCGGGGCGCAGATTGTCCCAGATGCACTGGGCGACCTCGGCGGTCAGGCGCTCCTGGATCTGCAGGCGGCGGGCAAAGCCATGCAGCACGCGCGCCAGCTTGGAGATGCCCACAACGCGGTCGGTCGGCAGATAGGCGATCGAGGCCTTGCCGGTGATCGGCGCCATATGGTGCTCGCAATGGCTCTGGAAGGGGATGTCTTTCAGCAGCACGATCTCGTCATAGCCGCCCACTTCCTCGAACTGGCGGGCCAGATGGATCGCGGGATCATCGGCATAACCCTGACAATATTCCTTCCAGGCGCGCGCGACGCGCTTGGGCGTGTCGAGCAGGCCTTCACGCTCCGGATCGTCGCCCGACCAGCGGATCAGCGTGCGAATCGCATCCTGCACGTCATCGGGCACGGCGATCTTGCCATCGGCACCCAGGGTTGGATGCAGGTCGTCATGATCGTCGGCACAGCTCATGGGTATCTCCGGCAGTACGGGCCTCAAACGCCCGATTGGAGCATCATGGCATGATGCCCTCAGTTTTGATGGTCGCATCGTTCCCGCGAAAAACCGGTTCCCACTTTTCCGCACGATGCTCAAGCGCATGTGGCGCCGCGCGGACCAATTTGAAAGGCCCGATTAATGAGAATTTCCGATTTGGAAAACGCCATCTGGGGCGAAGGAGGGAAGGTGGTGCACCCGGAGCGATTCGAACGCCCGGCCCTCAGATTCGTAGTCTGATGCTCTATCCAGCTGAGCTACGGGTGCACACTATTACCTTCACATGATGACGGGCAAGCCGCCATCATTTTCCCAAGAATGCCAACCTCTTCCACATAGGAGGAGAATGGTGCACCCGGAGCGATTCGAACGCCCGGCCCTCAGATTCGTAGTCTGATGCTCTATCCAGCTGAGCTACGGGTGCTCTTGGGAGACGCGCCTTTAGGGGGGCTCCCCGAGCTTGGCAAGCATCAATTTCGTTTTTCATCACCGGCCTGTGGACAAGTTTTTAAAACGCCTGCCTTTTCCCTCATCCCAACTGGCGCAACAAAGCCTGGGTCAGGATCACATCGAGCGGCGGCATAGCGCCCTGCCCGGCCAGATCGCCGACCTGCGCCGTCGTGAACCAGCCCAGCCCCTCGCCCAACCCGTCCTCACGCGCCACCTCAGGCCATTCCAGAGCGCGTGGCTGCCCCTGCCAGCCCCGGCAGGCATAGAGCAGGATAAGATGCGGCTGCCCGTCTCCCTGCGCAAAGCTGACCGGCTCCAGCGCCGCCGGGTCGAGCGCCACACCCAGCTCCTCGGCGATCTCGCGCAGCACGGCCTCCGCCGCGCTCTCGCCCAGCTCAACCTTGCCGCCCGGATATTCCCAGAGCATCTCATGATACTTCCCCGGCGCCCGGCGATGCAGCAGCACCCTGCCTTGCGCATCGATCAGCGCGGCAGCCACCACCGGAATCAGATTGCCCTGCACGTCTTTGCGCTCCTTCACCGGCACGTTATTCAAAGCTTTGTTAAGCAGCGCGTGCCAGACTGGCCATGGTTGAGTTGCCATGCCGGATACAACGGCTTCGCCCGTGGTGAAAAACATTCATCCCTCACCGCCAGGCCTTCCCGGCAGGGATTGGCAAAGGGAGCGGAAAGCTTTCCCTGCATTAACCAATCAGATGCACCAATCCTTGGCGATAATCGCGCCGAGCGAAACAGCCGCAGCGTCGTAAAACTATGCAATTTTACAGAGGACGCTCGTCATCAGCAAAAAACCCGAAACCCCCGGAAAGAGGGGACGGCGCTGACGGTTTCTTAAGACTTGCCGCCTAAAAAGGCCATCACCGCCCGGTGAGACGGGTAAATTGCCAGGCGGCGCGAGATCGAAACCAGGAGACTGACCATGAAGTTCATCAACAAGCTGCTGCGCGACGAAGCCGGCGCCACCGCCATCGAATACGGCCTGATCGCCGCTCTGATCGCCGTTGCCGCCATCACCGCCATGAACGGCCTGGGCAACCAGCTCAAGAGCACGTTCAACTCGACCTCGTCGGCCATGTCGGTTGGCAACGCCGCCGCCGCCTAACAGCGAGCGACGCGAAAGAAGGGGCGGTGGAGCAATCCACCGCCCTTTTTGCTGCCCGTCATCCACGTGCCTGACGCCAGACACAGCAAAGGCGCGGTCAGCATAAGCCGACCGCGCCTTGCTTATTCCCCGAAGCTGTCGATCAGTCCTGACCGATGCCCAGAAAACGCTCTTCGCGCTTGGCGATGATCTCTGCCGGGCTCAGGCGAGCCAGCTTGTCGAGTTCCTCAACCAGCGCATTGGACAGCGCCTTGGCCGTGAACTCCGGATCGCGATGCGCGCCGCCCACCGGCTCATTCACGATACGCTCGATCACCTTGAGCGCCTGCAGGTCCTGAGCGGTCACCTTCATCGCCTCGGCGGCGTCGGCGGCCTTCTCGGGCGTGCGCCACAGGATCGAGGCGCAACCCTCGGGACTGATCACCGAATAAACGGCATGCTCCAGCATCAGCACGCGCGAGGCGCTGGCCAGCGCCACCGCGCCGCCCGAACCGCCCTCACCCACGATCACCGCGATCATCGGCACTGGCAGGGCCAGGCAGGCCTCGGTCGCGCGGGCGATGGCCTCGGCCTGACCGCGCTCCTCGGCCTCGACGCCCGGAAAGGCGCCCTTGGTGTCGACCAGCGTGACGACCGGCAGGCCAAAGCGCCCGGCCAGCTCCATCAGGCGAGTCGCCTTGCGATAGCCCTCGGGCTTGCCCATGCCGAAATTGTGCTTGATGCGGCTGGCGGTGTCGTTGCCATTCTCATGGCCGATCAGCATCACCTTGCGGCCCTGGATCGTGGCGAAACCGCCGATGATCGCATGGTCCTCACCAAAGGTGCGGTCACCACCCAGCGGCACGAAATCGGTGAAGATCATCCGCACGTAATCGACGAAATGCGGACGCATCGGATGGCGGGCGACCTGGGTCTTCTGCCACGGCGTCAGCGCACGATAGGTGCTGGAGAGCAGATCGGCGCTCTTGCGTTCCAGCCGCGTAATCTCGTTGGAGATGTCGAGATCACCCTCGGCAGCGGTGGTGCGCAATTCGGCAATGCGCGATTCAAGCGCGGCGACCGGCTTTTCAAATTCGAGATAGGAAATCATGGGGTCAAGGCCCTAGTCGTGCAAGCGGCGATGGGCAAGGGTTTGTGATGATTGGGCAGGCAGGAAGGAAAGGGTAGATGCGAGGGTGTTACACCCTCGCGCTCCCGTAACTGTCGGCCTTGCGCTCCGGGTTCGGCCATAGAGCAACGTCGCCGCGCCGCAGGCAGGATTGCCCCACACAACGCTATCGCTCCCGGATTTAAGAGCCTGCGGCGCTTTAGGTGGAGCAGGTGGAGAGCCGAGGCGGACCAATGCAGCGCCCCTGCCCTATCGCCGGAAGACGTCATGGGAGCGCGAGGGGGTAACCCCCTCGCATCTTTCTTCCCTTAACTCTTCTGCCCCAAAGGATGCCGGGCATTCACCAACGCCACCAACCGCGCCGCATCCACATGGGTGTAGATCTGCGTGGTGGAGATATCAGCATGCCCCAGCAGCATCTGCAACACGCGCAGATCGGCTCCACCCTCCAGCAGATGCGTCGCAAAGGCATGGCGCAACACATGCGGTGACACCCGCGTCGGATCGAGCCCGGCGCGCAAGGCCAGATCGCGCAGCAACTGGAACAGGCGAATCCGCGTCAGATGGCCTTTCTCCCCGCGCGAGGGGAAGAGGAACCGCGATTCGGCCTCCGCCGCACTTGCCCCGCGCACCGCCAGCCAGCGCGAGAGCACATGGCGCGCGCGGGTCGAAACCGGCACCATGCGCTGCACCCCGCCCTTGCCGGTCAGCGTCAGCAGCGGCGCATCGCGCGGCACGGAGCGCAGCGGCAGACTGACCAGTTCGGTGGCACGCAGGCCCGAACCATAGAGCAATTCCAGCGCCGCCAGCGTGCGCAGGGCGGCGGGGCTGTCGCCCTCGGCCTCTTTCTCTGCGGTGGTGAACATGGCCTCCACATCGCCATGGCCCAGCAGGCGCGGCAGAGGGCGGCGGGTGACAGGGCGCGGCAGGGCGGAGGACGGGTCGTCGTCGCGCAGCCCTTCATCGACCAGGAAACCATAAAACTGGCGCAAGGCCGAACATTTGCGCGCCAGCGATGAGGGCGCCAGCTCGACCCAATGCTCGCCAAGCGAGGTCAGCGCGGCGGGCGTGGCGCTTTCCAAAGGCCCCAGCAACTCGCGCGCGCCATCAAGGTCGCGGCGATAGGCGGCCAAAGTGTTGAGCGCCGCCCCCCCTTTCGGCGGCCAGCATGGCGATAAAGGCGTCGATAGCGGAGGCGATGGCCTTACGCCCTTGCCACAGCCTCGGCGGCGATCATCCGTGCCTCACCCGAAAGCCCCACGCGGTTGAGCGCGGAGATGATGTGGTAAAGATAGCGCGGCGTCATCCGGCCCCAGCCATCGCCCTGCATGCCAAGGCCCGCAAGCATCACCACCAGTGCCTGATTGTTCAGCGCGGCAGCCTGATCGATGGCGTCGCTCCAGCGGCTGTGGCTGTCATAATCGACCGAGAGCTTGCCCGCATAGTCGCGCCGGGTCGAATCACTGATCCGGCCAAGACCGGCAAGGCCTGCCACAAGGAAGGCCGTCTTCCGGCTCGAATCGCTCTTGTCCGCACCCGCAAAGCTGCTGAGGGCACCGCTGTTGGCCTCGCCCCCGCGCCCGTCAGCCAACGCCAGCAGGGCCCAGCCAAGGCTGCCCTTGGGCACCACGCCCGACCAGCGCATCGCATTGGCATCCAGCCCCGCCGCCAGCATGGAGGCGATCAGATCGCCGGCATCGCCCGCCAGATCACCGCTGACCGGCAGGCGCGCGGCGGCATAGGCCGTCAGCACCTGACGGGCATAGCGCTGGTTGGCATCGGCACCACCATCCCACAGGCTCTTCATGGCCTTCAGGCGGTCGGCAGGCGTGCTCGCGACATAAGCGTCGCGCAGCAGCAGGGCGCGCTCCGCCGGGCCGCCGGTCACATCGTCATTGCTGTAGATCTGGCTGTAGAGATCGACCATCGCCGAGGACGACAGGATCCCCGCGCCCCCCGCCCGGTCCGAGGCATCGGCACGCACCCCCAGCCCCACCATCGGCGCGGTGGCGGTGACATAGTCATACTGCGCGGGCAGGTCCTTCATCAGGCTGGCGGGCGGCGTGAGCCCCACCGCCAGAGTCAGCGCGTAACGCCAGGGCGTCATCTCCGCCACCTTGCTCCATTCGATGGTGACATTGCGGCGCCCGCTGCGCCCGGCGGCGCCCGCCGCCCCGGCATATTTCTGGGCCAGTTGCATATCGATGCGCGGCATGGCGCCGACAAAGATCATATGGTCCAGATTGGCAAAACCACCCGCCGCATTGCCCGAGAAGGCATCGCACATGCCCTGCATCGCACTCCAGCGCGGGTCCTTGGCGAAGGCGGGCTGCACACCCATGATCGGGCAGAAACCGGTGAAATCCTCGGTCGCGACATAGGCGTCGAGCGCGCTGGCCGTCAGCGCCGGATTGTAATTGTCGGGATCGACATCCTGAGCCACGGCGCGGGCCAGATCGCCCTCGCCCATGCGCAGCAGCAGGGCGACGCGCATGGCGACAAAATCGGCCGGGTCACCGCCGCCCGGCGGATCGAGACGGCTGACCAGCGCGCGGCGCAGCAGAATATGCCCCCAGCGCGAAACGATCTGCCCGCCATTGCCGGTCAAGGCGGCGCGCAGCAGATCGGCACTCTGGCTGCCCAGCGAGGAGGGCAGGCCACCCTCGCTCTGGTCGATCATGCCCACCATGCGCAGCGCGCGGGCCGATCCCGGCGGAATGTCATAACGCGGGCGCAGGCCCAGAAGCTGATCCAGCTTGTCAGGCGGCATAGCCATCAACTGGGCGTAGTTGGTCACGCCATTGGGCAGTTTCACCGGCCCGGCGGCCACCGGCGCGGTGGGCGCGGCGAACAGCGGCTGAGCGGCGATGGTCGGCTCATTCTCGGGCAGATCGATGCGCGGCGCGGGCGCGGCGCGGGTGGGCGCCGCCGAAGGTGTCGCCACCGGCCGCACCGAGGCGACCGGCTTGGGCGTGTTGGTCGCCACGGGACGAGGCGTGGACGCCGTGGTGGGCTTGGGTTTGGGCGTACCGGTCGGCGTCGGCTTTGCAGCGCGCGCAGGCCGGTCAAAGCCGGGGGGCAGCAACGATTCGGGCCCCTGCTGCGCCAGCAAAGGCGCCCCGGCCACAGCGCCCATCCCCAGCACACTGGCCGAAATCAGCGCATAGACCGCAAAGCGCCGAATCGTTATCCTCTGGCTCATCCGCCGATCCCGCTGGCGGGAGAAGCGGCCGAGGCGCTCGAAACCGGGGCGGTGCTGCCCACGGTGGTTGCGGGCAAGGCCACGGCCACCGGGCGCACCGGCACAGGACCGCCAAGACGCCAAGCCTGAACCAGCAAGGCGCTGACCGCCACGAGAACCAGCAGGCCGATCCGCACCCCCGCGCGCTGCCACAGCGAGCGATGCTTTTCCCTGCGAATGCGTGTTGTCACCGCGAACTCCGATAGCCGTTGGCCTGCATCGGGCACCCAGATGCCCTTTTGACCATGCCCGCCACCTAGCCTGCCTTTAGGCGGAGATACAATACCCACGCTTGCGCCGCCGGTTAGCAAAAGTATAGGCAGCCCTGCAATGACCATGAGCAATGAGCCATCAGGCGGCAACACGCCGCGCCCCGTGGACGGCGACACGCCGCAGCCCGCGCAGGCCCATCCTGCCGGTGACGGCCAGCGCTCGGACGGGGAATCGACGCATGCGCCGGTGGATGCCTCGGCCGATGCCGCGCGCCTGGCCTCGATCCTGGCGCGGCTCGACCGGCCCGTGGTGCTGGTGGGCATGATGGGCGTGGGCAAGAGCAGCCTTGGCCGCAAGCTGGCCAACCAGCTTGGCGCCCCCTTCATCGATGCCGACGACGCCATCGAGACCTCTGCCCAGATGACCATCCCGGAAATCTTCGCGACCTATGGCGAGAGCTTCTTCCGCGATGGCGAGCGCCGGGTGATCGCCCGCCTGATGGGGGACACCTCGGGCGGCGATGCCCCCGACGAACCGCGCGTCAAGGTGATCGCCACCGGCGGCGGCGCCTTCGTCAACGATGCCACCCGCGCGCTGATCCTGCGCAGCGGCATCGCGGTGTGGCTCGACGCCGACCTCGACACGCTGGTCGAGCGCACCGCTCGCAAGGACAACCGCCCGCTGCTGCGCGGCGGCAACCCGCGCGAGATCCTCGGCCGCCTGAAGACCGAGCGCCAGCCCTTCTATGCGCAGGCCCCCATCCATGTGATGAGCGGCAACTCGCCTCACGCCCGCACACTGACCCGCCTGCTGGTCGCCATCGACCACTGGCTTGACACCAGCGCTCTCGATGCGCCCTCTTCCGTCCAACGCGAAAGCTGACACTCCCATGCAGACCATCCCCGTCGATATCGCTGGCCGCCCCTATGAGGTGCGCGTGGGGCAAGGTCTGCTGGCCGATGTGGCCGGGCAATGCGGCGCGCGGCTGCGCAAGCCCGTCGTGCCGATCGTCACCGATGCCAATGTGCATGCGGCATGGGGCGCTGCGGTCGAAGCTTCGCTGGCGGGCGCCGGCAAGCAGGCGGCATGGCGCATCCTGCCCGCGGGCGAGAGCACCAAGAGCTGGGACAATCTGATTGCCGTGGTCAACTGGCTGCTGGAGCTGGAGGTCGAGCGCGGCGACCATATCATCGCCCTTGGCGGCGGCGTGATCGGTGATCTGACCGGCTTTGCCGCCTCGGTGCTGAAGCGCGGCTGCCATTTCGTGCAGATCCCCACCACCCTGCTGGCTCAGGTCGATTCGAGCGTGGGCGGCAAGACGGCGATCAATGCGCCCGCTGGCAAGAATCTTGTGGGCGCCTTCCACCAGCCCAGCCTGGTGCTGGCCGATCTGGATGCGCTGACCACCCTGCCCCTGCGCGAACTCCGCGCGGGCTATGCCGAAGTCGTGAAATACGGCTTGCTGGGCGACGCCGCCTTCTTCGACTGGTGCGAAGCTAACGGCCCCGCCATCCTCACCGGCGATCTGGCCGCGCGGGAATATGCCGTGGCGCAATCGGTGCGCGCCAAGGCCGAAATCGTCGCTCAGGACGAGTTCGAGACCACCGGCCTGCGCGCGCTTCTGAACCTCGGCCACACCTTCGGCCACGCGCTGGAGGCCGAAACCGGCTTCTCCGACCGCCTCCTCCACGGCGAGGGCGTCGCGCTGGGCATGGTGCTGGCCGCCCGCTTCTCCGCCCGCCGCGGCCTGATGGAAAGCGCCGATGCCGAGCGCATCGCCCGCCATATCGCCGCCATGGGCCTGCCCTCCGATGTGCGAACGCTGGGTCTGAATGTTTCCGGCGCGCAGCTTGCCGCCCATATGCTGCATGACAAGAAGGTTGATGCCGGGCGCCTCGCCTTCCTGCTGATGCGCGGTATCGGTCAGGCCTTCCTCACCAAGGATGTGACGCTGGACGAGGTTTCAGCGTTTCTGGCCGAAGAACTGGAAGGTTAAGGGAGACAAGCCTCCGGCGGGCAAAGGGCCATCGCCCTTTGCAATCCCTTTCATTTTTCTCGCGTTAGGCTCTCGGCCTTGGCGCAAATCTCAAAATCTATTGCTGCTTCGCAGCGGGAGAGAACCCACGGGCCCTCTCCCACGCAAGCCTCACTCAGCAGCTTCCAGCCTGGCGCAACCGCGCGGCATGCGTTCGGCATCCAGATCGGCCTGGGTCTGGGTGATTGCCATCGGCTTGATGCCAAGGCGCGCGAACATCGCGCCATCCTTGTCGTCACCAGCGTTCGGCGTGGTCAGCAGCTTGCAGCCGTAGAAGATGGAGTTGGCGCCGGCCATAAAGCACATCGCCTGGGTCTGCTCGTTCATCTGCTCACGGCCCGCAGACAGGCGCACCATCGAAGAGCGGCATCGTGATGCGCGCCACCGCAATGGTGCGCACAAACTCGATGTCGTCGATCTTGGCCAGCGGCGTGTCGGCCAGCATTATCCGCCAGCGGCGTGCCCTTTACCTTCACCAGCATGTTGATCGGCACGCTCTCCGGCGGCTTCGGCAGGTTGGCCAGCTGCACCAGCAGCCCGGCGCGGTCGCGCACCGTTTCGCCCAGGCCCACGATGCCGCCGGAGCAGACTTTGATCCCCGCGTCGCGCACTTTATCCAGCGTATCCAGACGCTCCTGGTAGGTGCGGGTGGTGATGATGTTGCCGTAGAACTCCGGCGAGGTGTCGAGGTTGTGGTTGTAGTAATCCAGCCCCGCCTCGGCCAGCCGCTCGGCCTGAGTGCCGTCAAGCGTGCCCAGCGTCATGCAGGTTTCCATGCCCATCGCTTTCACGCCCTGCACCATCTCGATGATGGCGGGCATGTCGCGATCGTGCGGGTTCTTCCAGGCCGCGCCCATGCAGAAGCGGGTCGAGCCGTTGGCCTTGGCGCGGGCGGCAGCCTGAAGGACGGCTGCGACCTCCATCAGCTTGGTGGGCTTCACCCCGGTGTCGGCCTTGGCGCGCTCTGCGGGCAATATTTGCAGTCCTCGGGGCAGGCGCCGGTCTTGATCGACAGCAGCGTGGAGAGCTGCACCTCATTGGCCGGGTGATTCTCGCGATGGACCTGCGCCGCGCGCCACACCAGCTCGGTAAAGGGCAGGTCGAACAAAGCGGCGATCTCCTCGCGGCTCCAGTCGTTGCGCGGCGTGGTGGCAGGGGCATCGGTCATGCAGGTCAACTCCGAAAATCTCGACGCGGCGCGGCGCAAGGGCCGACAGCGGCATCATCATGACGCCCGCGATAGGCGCCCGGAGGCCAACACTCAAGCACCCGAAGGCGCGGCCCGTCGCGCGGGCGCCTTTCAGCCGTGCCGCTCATCCTGCATATCGATCACCTTGAGGTAGTTGCGCAGCCGGTTGATCTCCAGCTTACGCAGCAGCTCGTTGTCGTGATAGGGCTCGACCAGCCGGGCCAGCGGATCGGCCCAGAGCGCCGAGGCATCGAACAACACGCCCAGCCCGAACACCGCCGGAATGTTGGCAAAACACATCTGGCGGGTGCCGTCCTGCTCGACCTCGGTGATGAAATCCTCGACGGCGGTCAGCACGCCATTGCCCGGCCCGCCGGCCTCAACCGCCCAGGCGAAGGAGCCCATGCCACGAAAGCCCCGCCCCGGCAGAGCCCCGGCATAGCCCAGCGTCACCCCCATATCGAAGCTGAAGTGCTGGCGATGTTCGGCAGGAATGCGGTCGGGGGCATAATAGGAATCGCGGCGCGCGCAGGGCCAGCCCACATCATGCATAAAGGCCAGCAGCGGGCGCCCATCGCGCCTGGCCACGCTGTCGGCCAGACGCAACTCGCGCAGCACGGTGTAGTAATTGTGATCGCCGTCGATCACCCAGGCATCGACCTGTTCCTGATCCCCCATCACCTCCAGACTGGGCGCCGCCAGATGGGTGACATGAGGGTGCTCCGCCACCCAGTCGATGAACGCCTGCTTGGGCGCCGGGTCGATGGTGGTGAAACGGCCGCCGGCCTTGCCGCAATGATCGGCCAGCACGCTGGACATGCCGCCAAATTCGGCGCCGATCTCTACGATGTTGCGGACCTGCGTCAGCTCCAGCGCCTCCAGAATCAGGCTGGAAAATTCGCTCATCGAATGAATGAGAAGGTCGCTCATCGCCAGTAGTCCCCTCGGGCAGCACGCCCGTCGGGACCACTGGCTAATCTTTCATGGTTGATGGGGCGGAAAGCCTCCGCCCCGCAACTCTACCTAACGGATGTCTGAAATCCGGAGAAAGCCGGATTTAGCGCATCAGCACCAGTTCCTCGGCCATGGAGGGATGCAGCGCCATGGTCGCGTCGAAATCGGCCTTGGTCAGCCCGGCCTTCACCGCGATGGCCGCGGCCTGCAGAATTTCCGGCGCCTCGGGGCTGATCATATGGATGCCCAGCACCTTGTCGCTCGCCGCATCGACGACCAGCTTGTAATAGCCGCGCTCGACCTGGGTGGAGAACATGTTGGTCATCGGGCGGAAATCGCTGGTGAAGACCTTGATCTCGGCGCCGGTATCGCGCGCCTGCATCTCGGTGAGGCCCACAGCGGCCAGCGGCGGCTGCGAGAAGACCGCGCTGGGGATCGCGTCATAGGCCGTGGTGCGCGGCTTGCCGCCAAAGACGGTGTCGGCAAAGGCATGGCCCTCGCGGATGGCCACGGGGGTGAGCTGCACGCGGTCGGTCACATCGCCCACGGCATGGATGCTGGGAACCGAGGTCTGGCCATAATCGTCGACGATCACCTCGCCATTGGCGCCCAGCTTCACGCCCGCCTCTTCGAGCCCCAGCCCGACGGTCTTGGGGCGGCGACCGGTGGCCACCAGCACCACATCGGCCTCGATGGGATCATGCCCGTCGAGTGCGACGCGCAGCGAGCCATCGGCCAGCTTCTCGATGCCGCAAATCGGGCTGTCGAAGCGGTATTCGATGCCGCGCTTCTCGGTCATGGCCATCAGGCGCTCGGTCAGATCATGGTCATAGCCGCGCAGGATGCGGTTCGAACGGTTGACCACCGTGACCTGAGCCCCCAGCGCGTTGAAGATGCCCGCAAACTCCATGGCGATATAGCCGGCGCCCTGAATCACCACCCGCTTGGGGAAGGCTTTCAGATGGAAGACCTCATTCGAGGTGATGGCATGCTCATTGCCGGGGAAGTCGGGCATCACCGGCCAGGCGCCCACGGCGATCAGAATATGCTTCGCCCTGATCTCGCGCCCCGAGGCGAGCCGCACAAGGTTCGGCCCGGCCACGCTGGCGCGCTCGTGGAAATGGTCGACCTTGTTGTTGTCGAGCGTGCTCGTATAGGCGCGCTCCAGCCGGTCGACATCGCTGGCGACGAAATCGCGCAGCTTGGCCCAGTCGAACTGCTTGCCCTCGATGGTCCAGCCGAAACCTGCGGCATCCTCCAGCCCATGCGCGAAATGCGAAGCGTAGACCAGCAGCTTCTTGGGCACGCAGCCCCGGATGACGCAGGTGCCGCCGACGCGGAACTCCTCGGCCACGGCCACGCGGGCACCATGGCTGGCGGCGATGCGGCTGGCGCGCACCCCGCCCGACCCGGCGCCGATCACAAACAGGTCGTAGTCGAAGGTCTCGGTCATCGCGTGAGGCTCCAGTCGGGCCGCGGGGGGCGGCCGTTCATTCGCAGCGCGATATGGCGCCTGGGCCGCCGCTTGCCAACCGGATTTGGTGATCAGCCTGAATGGTCGAGGCGATCAATCCGCCGGCCCCTCAATCTGCGGGATTATATTTGGCAAGGAAGGTCTCCATCGATGTGAGCAAGGTCAGCCGGTCGGGCTCACGGGTGAAATGGTGATCGGCCAGCGGGATCTGCACCAGCTCGACCGACTTGCCCGCCGCGCGCATCCGCGATGCCATCGCCGTGGACTGGCTGACATCCACCGTGGAATCCTTCTTCCCATGGATCAGCAGCATCGGCGCCTTGATGCGCGTCACCGCATTGATCGGCGAGACAGCGGCGAAATCGGGGGTCATCCGCCCCCAGGCGTCGCTGTTGCTGTTGGCGTGCATGCTGCTGTCGCCCATGTCGTTGACCTCGCGCCTCAGACTGGCAACGCCCGCGATGGAGATCGAGCAGCGCCACAGATCGGGGTCGCGCGCCGCGCCCCACATCGCGGCATAGCCGCCATAGGAAGCCCCCACGATGCAGGCCCGCTTGCCGTCGGCCAGCCCCTCGCTCACCGCCCAAGCCAGCGCGTCATTGACGTCATCCTGCATGGCAAGGCCAAGCTGCCCCTCGCCGCGCCGCTCGAACTCCTGCCCATAGCCGGTCGAGCCCCGGAAATTGGGCTGGATCACCAGATAGCCCTTGCTCGCCAAGAATTGCGCCCAATAGTCGTAATCCAGCGTGTCATGCGCCCAGGGCCCGCCATGCGGCATGACGATCACCGGCAGCCTGCGCGCCTCGCGCCCCTTGGGACTGGTCACCACCGCCTCGATCGGCAGGCCGTCGCGCGCCTTGTAGGTGACCAGCTTCACCGGGGAGAGCGCCCGGCTGCCCAACTTGTCGTTCATAGGGGCGAGGCGCCGCAACTGCCCGTCATCGACATCGTAGAAATAGAGCGAGCCGGGCGAATTGGGCTGATCGAGCAACACCAGCATCCGCTTGCGATCCCGGCTGAAGCTGAGGATCTGCGCGCGCTTGCCACTGCCCACGGCCTTGTCGAAGGCCGCCTGCAACTCGGCCAGCGCCGGTTCGATCCACACCGTCTTCTGCAGGGCGCCGCGCAGGCTGACGGCCAGCGGGGTCTGGCCATCGGCGGCCAGAGTCACATCGTCGATCCAGCTTCCCTCGGGTGCGGTGTAGATCGATTTCACATCCTTGCGCGGGTCAAGATCGGCCTCGAACAGCGCGCTGCCGCCCTTGTCGTCATCATGCACCACCAGCGCGTGATTGCCGCCGGGAATGAAACCCATGGGGTTGAGCGAAGATTCGCGCTTGCGCAGATCGGCCCGGTCGATGGTGTGGAAGGTGCCGCCGCCCTCGCCGCGATAGAGCAGCCGGGTGCGCCGCGTGCTGTCGTCATAGCCATAGCCCAGCCGGACCTGCCCCGCGCCATCGGCCACCCAGCCCATCACATCGCCCCGTCCCGGCAGCACCTGCGAGCGCACGCCGGTGTCGACATTGACTCGAAAGATGGCGGGCCAGAAGGCGTCGCCCACATAGATCGACCCCTGCGCGCTGACCAGCGCATAGGGACTGCCGTCGCGGGCGGTCCAGATCACATCATCGGTGCTCTGGCCATTGAGATCCCACAGCAGGGTCTTGAGCTTGCCCGTCGTCCGGTTGAAGGCGGCGAGGCGCGAGACATACCACAGCTTGCCTCCCACCGGCTGCTGGGTGGTGACATGGATCAGAAAACTGTCGTCATTGACCCAGCGGATCGAATGCGCCTCGATCTTGTCGGGGATGCCGATGCAGTGGGGCGGCCCGCCGCTTTCGAACAGGCTGATGGCGCAGACGCGGCGACCGGTGATGCCGCCGAACAGCCCGGCCATCCATTCGCCGCTGGGAGACATTTTCACGCCCTCGATAAAGGGCAGCGCCGCGAAATCGGCGGCGGTCAACGGGGCGTTCGCGGCAACAGGCGGTTTCGGTTTCGCGTCCGGGGCAGATGCAGCGGCTGGCGCCTGCTGCGCCAGAACCGGGGTCCCCCAACCCCATGCATACACCAACACCCCGGCCAAAGCCGCCCTCATAGCCCCCACGCTTGCCCGCATTCTTGCCCCCTTCGACCCCGGCCCCGTAGAACCGGCGAATTTTCCGAAGGAATGCCTAGCGGGCTAAATGGGAAATTCAAGAAGGCGGCAAGACAAAGCGGTGAAGAACAGTCTCCGGCGGAAGCAGAGGCCTCCGCCGGAACGTTTCCTTTACGCCAGACCGGCGGCTTCCAGCAGCGCGGTGGTGCTGGCGTCGAAACGGGCGCCGCCCTTTTCGATGGACTTGGCGATTTCCTTGCCCAGTTCGACGCCGAACTGGTCGAAGGGGTTGATCTGCATCAGCGCGGCATTGGCGAAGGTGCGATGCTCATGGAAGGCGATCAACGCGCCCAGAGCCGCCGGGCTGAGGTCATCCACCAGCATGGTCGCGCTCGGGCGATCACCGGCATAGGCGCGGGCCTTGTCGGTGGCGTCCTTGCCCGCCATCAGCGCCGCGCCCTGCGCGAAGCAGTTCATCAGCAGGATGCGGTGATGCGCCGGGTCCAGATCGTCGCCGGCCGCGATGCTGGCGATGAAATCGATGGGCGTGATGACCGTGCCCTGATGGAGAAGCTGGAACACCGCATGCTGCGCGTCCGTGCCCACGCCGCCCCAGGTAATCGGCGCGGTGGGGCCATCGACGGGCGTGCCATCGGCCTTCACGCTCTTGCCGTTCGATTCCATCTCCAACTGCTGGAGGTAGAAGGGCAACAGCGCCATGCGCTCGTCATAGGCGAAGCAGGCACGCGCCTGGCAGCCGCGCAGGCGGGTGTAGAGCTGGTCGGCAAAGGCGGCGCGCAGCGGCAGGTTGGCGGCGCCATCGGTGTCGCGGAAGTGCAGATCGACGGTGGCGGCGCCTTCGAGGAACTCGACGAACTCGTCCCAGCCGATGGCCAGCGCCACCGGGAAGCCGATCGAGGACCACAGCGAGTAACGGCCACCGACGCTCTCGGCAAAAGGCAGCACGCGAGTCTCGTCCACGCCCCATTCCACGGCCTTTTCAGGGTAAGCCGTCAGCGCCACGACGCGGCCATAGGGGTCCTCGACGCCATTGTTGCGCAGCCAGTCGAGCGCCGAGGTGGCGTTGGTCATGGTCTCGGTGGTGGTGAAGGTCTTGGAGGCGACGGCGATCAGCGTGGTCGCCGGATCGCAGCGCCCGAAGGCCTGTTCCAGCGCGCAGCCGTCGATGTTGGCGACGACATGGACATCGACCTTGGCGCCATCGCGGGTCAGCGCGTCGACCGCCAGCTTGGGGCCCAGCGCCGATCCGCCAATGCCGATATGGATCAGATGCTTGACCTCGCCCAGCGCGCCCTCATGGATCGCCTCGACCAGCGACTTCATGCGAGCGTGGAGCGCCATGGCCTCTTCCACGCTGCTGTCGCGGCCCACGCCGCGCTGGGCGGTATGCTCGGCAGAGCGGCCCTCGGTGACGTTGATCTTCTCGCCGGCGAACAGCGCCTTGCGCTGGCCGTCAAAATCGACGGCGGCGGCCAGCTTCTCGAACAGGCCGAGATGCGCGGCGTCCAGATGCGTCTTGGACCAGTCGAAGCGGATCCCGCCCTGCTCCTCGCCCAGCTCGATGCGCCCGGTCAGCGTGTCGACGCGGGCCTCGTCCTTCGCAAACAGCTCTGCCAGCGTGGGGCGCGGCAAATCCGCCAGTTGGGTCCACAGGGCGGTGATCTCGGGCTGGCTGGACACGGGGGGTTTCTCCGTTGAAGATGAATGACCTGTCCTATGCCTGCCCGATGCGACATGGCCAAGTCTGCATTCGTTACCAACCCCCAAAAAGCCGTTCAGCCGCGCGCAAGCATGCCAAGTGTATTGCACGAACAACACACGCGTGAGACAATCCTGCGACAAACAGCCGCTCACGAAGGGTTGACGGCGGAGCAGAGGCACAACATGGACGTGACTATGACCGACACCGCCAATCAGGGCCCGATTGCGCCCGCCAGCTCCGACAAACCCGCGCCCGCGGGCAAAAAGCCTCAGGAAGAAGAGAATTTCTTCGTTTTCCTGATCAAGCTGGTGATCATCGTGGCGGTGTTCCGCAGCTTTATCTTCTCGCCTTTCACCATCCCCAGCGAATCGATGCTGCCCGGTCTGGTCAATGGCGACTATCTGCTGGCGGCTAAATGGCCCTATGGCTTTTCCAGCTATTCGCTGCCCTTCGGCGCCCCGCTGCTGCCCAAGCGCGTGCTGGCCCATCAGCCCCATCGCGGCGATGTGGTGATCTTCAAGGCCCCGCCGACCAACGATCAGGACTGGATCAAGCGCGTGATCGGCCTGCCGGGCGACACGGTGCAGATGATCGGCGGCGTGCTGTATCTCAACGGCAAGGCCATCCCCAAGGTGAAGATCGAGGATTTCGAGATCGCCGTCTCGGGCAACACCCATTGCTACACCCCCGCCTTTGCCGCCACCCGCAAGGATGGCACGGCGGTCTGCCGCTATCCGCAGTATCGCGAGACGCTGCCCGGTGACGATGGCCGCCCCGCCAAGGACATCAAGGTGCTCGATTTCGGGCCCGAGAAGCACGATCCAGTCCCCGGCTTCGATGCCGACAACACCCCGCCCTATATGGTGCCCGAGGGCAAGCTGTTCCTGATGGGTGACGACCGAGACAATTCGATGGACAGCCGCTTCACCACGCTGGACGGCGGCATCGGCATGGTCCCGCAGGAGAATCTGGTGGGGCGCGCCACGATCATGATGTGGTCGACCGATGGCGGCGCTTCGTGGTACAAGCCGTGGACCTGGTTCACCGCCACGCGCTGGAGCCGCATCGGGAACACCTTTTGACGGTCGGAAAACTCAAACTGAAGCCCGTGGCGGGGGCGGAACCCCTGCCCGATGAGACGCTGGCCTTTCTGCGCCAGTTGCTGGACGGCGCCGCGCCCGCCGATGTGGAGATGTGGACCGCCGCGCTGACGCATGGCAGTTTCACCGCCGCGCCCAACAAGGGCATCGCGCGGGCCGCCGACTATCAGCGGCTGGAGTTTCTGGGCGACCGCGTGCTGGGCCTGACCATTGCCGAATGGCTCTATGAGGCCGAGAGCGATGCCGAGGGGCGCCTCTCGCAGCGCCTCAACGCGCTGGTCTCGCGCCAGAGCTGTGCCAATGTGGCACGCGGGTTGAAGCTTGCGCCGCATATCCGCCTGGGCAAGCAGGCCCGCGACGATGGCGGCGCCGATTCCGACAACATCCTTGGCGATGTGATGGAGGCGCTGATCGGCGCCAGCTTCCTCGAGCGCGGCTTCGAAACCACCCGCGCCATGGTGCGCAAGCTGTGGTCCGACACCTTCCGGGGCCATGCCGGGCAGACCAAGCATCCCAAATCGGCGCTTCAGGAATGGGCTGCGGGCAACCGCCGCCGCCCGCCCGAATATGCGCTGATCGACCGTTCCGGCCCGGACCACTCCCTGCAGTTCACCGTCTCCGTGGCGGTGAAGGGCGTGGGCGAGGCCCGCGCCACCGCCAACAGCAAGCAGGAGGCCGAAACCAAGGCCGCCGGCGAATTCCTCCGACTTTACGCCTGAAAGCCTTTGTTATGACCGACCAACCCACCACGCCCCCGATGACCTGCGGCCTCGTTGCCGTGCTGGGCGCGCCCAACGCCGGCAAATCCACGCTGGTGAATGCGCTGGTCGGCCAGAAGGTGGCGATCGTCAGCCAGAAGGCGCAGACCACCCGCGCCCGCCTGATGGGCATCGCGCTGGAGCAGAGCGACAAGCATAACGCCCAGATCATCCTGGCCGACACGCCGGGCCTCTTCGCCCCCAAGCGCCGCCTCGACCGCGCGATGGTCGCCGCCGCCTGGGATGGCGCCGAGGAGGCCGATGCGATCCTGCTGGTGGTCGATGCCGCCAAGAAGCACCGCGACTATCTCGAACCCATCCTGGAGCAGTTGCAGCACCGCAAGGAGCGCAAGATCCTGGTGCTCAACAAGGTGGACCTGACGGCCAAGGAACCGCTGCTGGTTCTGGCGCAGGAACTGACCCAGAAGGTCGATTTCGCCGAGGTGTTTTTTGTTTCGGCACAAAGCAATGATGGCGTCGCCGGGCTGAAGGCTCATCTGGCCGGACTGATGCCCGAAGGCCTCTGGCATTTCCCGGAAGATCAGGTCTCCGATGCCTCGGAACGCCTGATGGCCTGCGAGATCACCCGCGAGCAGCTTTACCGCCAGCTCCACGATGAATTGCCCTATGACAGCACGGTTCGTCCCGAAAGCTACAAGCAGCGCAAGGACGGTTCAGTTGAAATTCATCAACAAATCGTCATCGCCCGAGAGAGCCAGAAACCGATTGTTCTCGGCAAGAAAGGCGCGCGCATCCGGGCCATCGGCGAGGCGGCACGTGCCGAATTGACACAGATCCTTGGGAGTGAGGTCCACCTCTTCCTCCATGTCAAAGTGGATGAGAACTGGGCCGATGCCAAGGAAATCTACGAGGAAATCGGCCTGGAATGGGTTCGCTGAGGCCGTTGCCGGATTTTCCATACCGGTGCAGCCAAGGCTTGTTATGAACCGCCACTGCGCTCTATAGCGGCATGGTGGCGTAAAGCCATGCTCTGTGGATCGGGCCTGCGGGGGCGGGCCGGTCCGCCAGGGTCGCTGTGCAGGAATTAAAGGATGGTGGAATTCATCGCGGCACTGCCGGGGCGGGCGCGGGTGGCGCTGCTGGGCAATATGGGCGTGCGGCTGCGCGCCCTCGCCGCCGACAAGGCGCTGGTGCTGCTGGCTTACACCCTGCTCGCCTTGATGCTGCGCGCTTTCACCTTCGGCTCTCCCACCATCCAGATCGATGAGCAGTTCTACCTGCTGGTCGGCGATCGCATGCTCCATGGCGCCCTGCCCTTCGTGGACATCTGGGACCGCAAGCCGATCGGCCTCTTCCTGATCTTCGCCGCAATCCGCCTGCTGGGCGGTGAGGGCATCGTGCAGTACCAGCTTGTCGCCATGTTCAGCGTGGTCGCCACCTCGCTGGTGATCTGGCGCACGGCGCGGATGATCGCCTCTCCGCTGGGCGCTTTGTGCGCCGGCGTGGCCTATCAGCTCTTCCTCTCGGTGTTCTTCTGCTTCGGTGGGCAGTCGCCGGTCTATTACAACCTGCCTGTGGCACTCGTCGGCCTGTGGATGACCGATCTGATGATCCGCCGCCGCCCACCGCGCGCGCTGCTGCTGCACGGGCTGGGCGTGATGCTGGTGATCGGCATGGCGCTGCAGATCAAATACACCGTGATCTTCGAAGGCATCGGCTTTGGCCTCGCCCTGATGTGGCGCATCCGCCGCGCGGGCTGGAGTCGTCCTCAGGTCACGCTGGCCGCCGCCGCATGGTGCGCCGCCGCCCTGCTGCCCACCACCGCCGCTTTGGCCTATTACGCTGCCATCGGCCATGCCGATGCCTTCATTCAGGCCAATTTCCTCTCGATCTTCGCCCGGCATGAGCCCTATCTCGCGTCCCTGTGGCGCCTGACCAAGGAAATGCTGGCCCTCACCCCCTTCTGGCTGGCGCTGTTCCTCGCGCCTCGCCGCTTCGGCGCGCGCGGTCTGACGGCGGCTGGCGAGGCCCCCCAGGCCCTGCCCTTCCTGCGCATCTGGGGCCTGACAGCCTTCGGCGGCTTCCTGCTGCTGGGCACATGGTACGATCACTACCTCGCCCCCGTCCTGGTGCCCATCTCGATCCTCTCCGCGCCCGCGCTGGGCCGCATGGCGCCTCACCGCTGGTACACCCGCCTGCTGCTCGGCTTTGGCACCGTCGCCGCGCTGGTGGTGACCTCGGTCAATATGAGCGATCACGGCTCCCGCGCCGAGATGGATGTGCTCCTGACCCAGATCGAGAGCGCCCGCGCCAAGGGCTGCCTCTATGTGGCCGAGGGCGACCCGATGCTGTACCATCTGTCAGGAAGCTGCCTGCCCTCGCGCTACGTCTTCCCCAACCATCTGGTGAGCCTGACCGATTCCGAGGCGCTGGGCGTGGACGCGCAGACCGAAGCACACCACATCATGGACAGCCGCCCCGATGTGGTGGTGATCACCGCCCAGCCTCAGGCCCATCCGGTGAACTGGCCTGTGCGCAACTTCCTGATGTCGCGTTTGGGCAGCGATTATGTGCTTTACGGCAAGGCTCGCGTGGGGACGCGCGATTTCCTCGTGTTCCAGAACAAGGCCTTGAGCGGGAAGCGGGTTGTCGCTTCGCGTTAAGAAGGTTCAGAAGTGAAAATGCGAGGGTGTTACACCCTCGCGCTCCCATTCATTGTCAGCCAAAGCGCTTCGGGTTCGGCCATAGAGCAAGGTCGCAGCGCCGCAGGCTTTTGAACGCAAAAAGGCGCCGAGGCCTTCCTGCCTGCGGCGCCTTTTTTGTGCCCATGGGAAGTTTGCACACCGACAGGATGCCACTGCCCTTGTGTCGGAAGACGTCATGGGAGCGCGAGGGGGTAACCCCCTCGCACTTCTCTTTTTCCCTTTATTCTGCTGCAGCTTTCTTGGCCGGAGCCTTCTTGGCCGCAGGCTTCTTCGCTGCGGCCTTCTTGGAGGGAGCCTTTTTCGGAGCCTCCTCACCATCAGCCGTCTTTGCAGCGGCCTTCTTGGGAGCCGCCTTCTTGGCCGGCGCCTTTTTCTTGCCCTTCGCAGGCCCCTTCGCGGCGCGCTCGTCGAGCAGCACCACGGCTTCTTCCAAAGTCAGCTCTGCTGAGTCCTTAGCCTTGGGCAGGGTGGCGTTGGTGGTGCCATCGGTCACATAAGGCCCGAAGCGCCCCGCCATCAGCTTGATCTCGCCGCCGTTCACCGGATGCGCGCCGAAGACTTTCAGAGGCTCGGCGGCGGCGCGGCGGTTGCCGCCACCAGCGGCGGCCTCGGCCAGCTTGGTCACCGCCATGTTCATGCCGGTGTCGAAGACCTCGGTCGTGCTGCGCAGGCGGGCGTATTTGCCGCTGTGGGCCAGATAGGGGCCATAGCGGCCGATGCTGGCGGTGATGGGCTCTCCGGTTTCCGGATGCGGCCCCACGGTGCGCGGCAGGCTGAGGAGCTTGACCGCCCAGTCCAGCGTCAGCTCCCCGATGTCCTTGGGGATGCTGGCCATCTTCTTGTCGTCACCTTCACCCGTCTGGATGTAGGGGCCGAAGCGACCGGCCTTGCGCATGATCGGCAGGCCGGTGTCGGGGTGCTTGCCGATCTCGCCTTCCTCGCCGCCATCCTGCGATCCGCCGGGCTGGGCGAATTTGCGGGTGAACTTGCACTCGGGGTAGTTCGAGCAGGCGATGAAGGCGCCATAGCGGCCACCGCGCAGCGACAGGCGCCCGGCGTGGCAGGCAGGGCATTCGCGCGGATCGCCGCCGCCATCCTTGGGCGGGAACAGGTAATCGGCGAGGAATTCGTCCAGCGCCTCGGTCACTTCCGAGGGCTTCTTCTCCATCACCTCGTCGGACTTGGGCTTGAAATCGCGCCAGAAGGCCTCGAGCACGGCCTTCCACTCGCGGCTGCCGCCCGAGACATCATCCAGCTCCTCTTCCATGCCCGCGGTGAAGTCATAGCCGACATAGCGGGGGAAGAAGCGTTCCAGAAACGACGTGAGAAGTCGCCCGGTTTCCTCTGCAAAGAAACGGTTTTTCTCGGCGCGCACATAGGCGCGGTCCTTGAGCACCTGAAGGGTGGCGGCATAGGTCGAGGGGCGACCGATGCCCAGCTCTTCCAGCCGCTTGACCAGCGAAGCTTCGGAATAGCGCGGCGGCGGCTGGGTGAAGTGCTGGGTGGCGTCCACGCCCTCCTTCACCGGCATGTCGCCCTTGCTCATCAGGGGCAGCAGACCGCTTTCGTCCTCCTCGCTGTCCTGCTTCTGGTCGCGGCTTTCGTCGTAGACGGCCATAAAGCCGGGGAACTTCACGACCTGACCGGTGGCGCGCAGCTCGTGGCTGCCCGTGCCGTCGCGCAGGGTGATGGTGGTGCGCTCAAGCTGGGCGCTGGCCATCTGACTGGCGAGGGCACGCTTCCAGATCAGGTCATACAGGCGCGCCTCATCGCCGCTGCCATAGGTGTTGCGCGAGAAGTCGGTGGGGCGGATCGCCTCATGCGCTTCCTGAGCATTCTTGGCCTTGGTCTCGTAATGGCGCGGCTTTTCGGGGCAGAAATGGCCCGAGAAACGCTCGGTGATTTCCTTGCGCGCGGCGTCGATGGCGCTGGGGTCCATCTGCACGCCATCGGTACGCATATAGGTGATCGCGCCCGCCTCATACAGCGTCTGCGCCACGCGCATCGTGTGCATGGCCGAGAAGCCCAGCTTGCGCGCGGCCTCCTGCTGCAGCGTCGAGGTGGTGAAGGGCGGATAGGGGTTGCGGCGGGCCGGCTTGGTCTCGACCTCTTCCACGCGGAAGGCGCCATTTTCCACGGCGGCCTTGGCGCGCTTGGCGATGCCTTCCTCGCCAAGGCTCAGCTTCTCAAGCTTCTGGCCCTCAAACTTGACCAGACGCGCCGGGAAATGCGTGCCGTCATGCAGCAGCCTGGCGATGACCTGCCAATATTCCTGCGGCTTGAAACCCTCGATCTCGCGCTCACGCTCGACGATCAGGCGCAAAGCCACCGACTGCACGCGGCCCGCGCTCTTGGCGCCGGGCAGCTTACGCCACAGCACCGGCGAGAGGGTGAAGCCGAACAGATAGTCCAGCGCGCGGCGGGCCAGATAGGCATCGATCAGATCCTGATCCAGCTCGCGCGGATGCTTCATCGCCGTGGTGACGGCATCCTTGGTGATGGCGTTGAAGGTGACGCGCTCGACCTCCTTGGGCAGGGCGCGGCGCTTTTTCAGCAGCTCGCGCACATGCCAACTGATCGCCTCACCTTCGCGATCCGGGTCAGTCGCCAGGATCAGACGGTCGGCCTGCTTGGCGGCATCGGTGATTTCGCGCACGCGGGACTGTTTGTCGCCATACAGCTCCCAGTCCATCTCGAAGCCCTCATCGGGGCGGACCGAGCCGTCCTTGGGCGGCAGATCGCGGATATGACCATAGGAGGCCAGAACCTTATAGTCCTTGCCGAGATACTTCTCGATGGTCTTGGCCTTGGCCGGAGATTCGACGATGACGAGCTGCATAGGGCGGTTTCAGACACTTTCTTCGCATGGCACTTCACGTGCACGCACGAGGGTGGTTCGCTGCGCCTCCTGCGTCAAGAGGGCGCTCACCGCAAGAGACAGGGACAAAAAGCCTCAGGCAAAGACCTCGCTGAGTGGGTCCTTGTCATGGACCAAGGTGCGAAACACCCCGATGCCGAAAGCCAGCGACAGGCTGCCCGCCAGCCCGGAAAGCGCCAGACGCGCCAGTCCAACCCCACCAAGGATCGGAACGGTGTTGAACGCCAGAACGCCCACGCCAATCATCAGCAGGACATAAGGCACAAGCCAGACCGCGATCAGCGCCAGAAGAGCTCCCAGCATCGCCCCGCGATGGCCATGCGTGGCCTCCCGGCTGGCAGCCAGCGCCTCCATCACGCTCATCCCGCGCGACAAGGTGAAGGCGGGCGCGATAAACCAGCGCAGCAGCAGCAAAACCCCCGGCACGACCAGCAGCACCAACCCCAGCCAGACCGCTAGAATGATCAACAGATTGATCAGCACAAACGCCCCATAACGCGGCGGAACATCCGGATCGGCCAGCCCTTCGCGCAGCAACAGTTGGCGGATGACGATCGCCAAAATCATATTTTGCAGCAAGGCTCCCAGCAGGGTGATGAACAGCAACTGCGGCAAGGCCTGCGTCAACGGCTGATTCGTCGTATAACCATCGAGCACACGCTGTCCGGCCTGTACAAGGGCGACCAACAAACCGGCCAAAGCCAGCAAGCGCCATCGCCGCTGCAAGACCTCCCAACCCGCCCCGATCAACGTACCTGCCGAGATCGCCATGATTGCCCCTTGTCCTGCCCTACACCGCCCTGCTGACCCGCCCGCCTGCATGACGGACCAGCGTGCCCGACAATTCCATATCGATCAGCGCCGCCTGCACCACGCCAGCAGGCAGGCCGCAATGGCGGATCAGATCGTCCACCCCGATGGGCGCCACGCCCAGCAGAGCGGCAATCCTGTCATCCGTATCGAGACTGGCCGATGATTGTTGCACCGCCGCTTCATCCGGCGCGGCCAAAGGCAAGGCTTCCTGCCTTGGCGCGCGCAGAGGCATGCGGGGCGCGCCCTGAAAGTCGGTCAGCAGTTCGAGGATATCCTCGACGCGCTGCACCAGCACCGCGCCCTCGCGGATCAGATCGTTGCCGCCATGCGCGCGCGGGTCGAGCGGAGAACCCGGCACCGCCATCACCGCCCGCCCATAATCCCCCGCCAGCCGCGCGGTGATCAGCGAGCCCGATCTGGGCGCCGCCTCCACCACCACCGTACCTATGGCAAGGCCCGCGATGATGCGGTTGCGGGCGGGGAAATGGCGCTGGGTGGGCTCGGTACCGGGGGGCATCTCGCTGATCAGCAGACCTTCGCGAGCGATGCGCTCCTGCAGGGCGGCATGCTCGGGCGGATAGACCACATCCACGCCCCCGGCGATCACGCCGACCGTGCACGCGCCGCCTTCCGCGCCGAAAGCCCCCTCATGCGCGGCGGCATCCACCCCGCGCGCCAGACCCGAGATCACCGCGCAACCCTCGGTCGCCAGATCGCGTGCCAGGCTACGCGCCAGCTTCATCGCCCCTGCCGAGGCATTGCGCGCGCCGACAATCGCCACCGGGCGCCGCGCCGCAATCGAAGGGTCGCCGCGCACGATCAGGATTGGCGGGGCGCCCTCGGCCAACCCCAGCAGAGCGGGATAATCCGCGCCGTCATGGAACAGGTAACGCCCGCCCGCCGCGCGCACGGCGGCCATCTCCGCCTCGACGGATTTGAGCGGAAAGACTGTAAACCCGCTCTTGCCCGGCAGCTGCGGCAAACCTTCCAGCGCGGCGACAGCCGAGCCGAAGCGCGCCAGAAGCTGGCGATAGGTGATGGGGCCGATGCCGGTGGAACGGATCAGCCGGATGCGGGCCATGCCCTCCTCGCGCGTCAGCCCGGCGGCGCGCTGGGGAGAGGCTGGCTCCGCCATTTACCCTTGCGTTTTGTTCGAGGAACGGCCGACGCGCGGCTCGGTGCCCTCGATCAGCCGGGCGATGTTCTGGTGATGGCGCCCCACCACCAGCACCGCCAGCGCGGCCAGCACCGGCACCAAGCCGGTATGCCCCAGCGCCAGGGCGGCCAGCGGGGCGGCCACCGCCGCGCTCATCCCGCCGACCGAGGAAATCTTCGACAGCTTCGCCGCCGCCGCCCAGGCCAGAGCGCTCACCAGCCCGACCGGCCAGGCCAGGCCCAGTGCCACTCCCAGCACCGTCGCCACGCCCTTGCCGCCGCGAAAGCCCAGCCATACCGGGAAGCAATGGCCCAGCATCGCGCCCGCCGCCGCCAGTTGCGGCGCGGCGGTCCATGTGCCCGCGAAGGTGCCCACCTCTCCCCACAGCGCGCGGGCGATCATCACCGCGACCACGCCCTTGGCCATGTCGAGCAGCAGCGTCGCCGCCGCCAGCCCCTTGCGCCCGGTGCGCAGCACATTGGTGGCGCCGATGTTGCCCGAGCCGATCTGGCGCAGGTCGCCCGCGCCCATCACCCGCGTCAGGATCAGGCCGAAAGGCACCGACCCCAGCAGATAACCCAAGACCAGCGCCCCCAGCAGCGGGCTCAAACCTGTCGCACTCACTTGAAAAACCTCTCGATCCATAAGCGGGAGGCATCGCTGCACAGGCGCATCGCGCGCCTCTCCCCTGCCCGGCCCTTGTAGCGCCCGCGCACCGCCACAGGAAAGCCCTGTCTTTGCTTTTTGCGCGGGCACACCCTAGAAGCGGAGGCCCGGATCTCCTGCCCAAGGCCCTGAAACGACGTGACACAGCCAGATATCGATCCCGCCGCGCCGGTGCTGATGTTCGATTCGGGCGTGGGCGGGCTGACGGTGCTGGACGCCTTGCGGGCGCAGCTTCCCGATGCTCCGGTGATCTATGCCGCCGATCTGGCAGGGCTGCCCTATGGCGAAAAGAGCGAAGCCCAGATCGCCGCGCGCGTCTCGGGCCTGCTGGGGCGGATGACCGAGAGGCTGAAGCCCCGTCTGGTCTGCATCGCCTGCAACACGGCTTCCACCATCGCGCTGGCCAGCGTACGCGAGGTGCTGGAGGTGCCCATCGTCGGCACCGTGCCCGCCATCAAGCCTGCCGCCGCCATGACGCAGACCGGCACCATCGGCCTGCTGGGCACCGCCGCCACCGTCCGCCAGACCTATGTCGACCAGTTGGAGACCGAATTCGCGCAGGGCAAGCGCCTGCTGCGCCATGGCGCGGGCGAACTGGTCGCCGCCGCCGAGGCCAAATTGCGTGGGGCGCCGGTGGACCAGGCCGTGATCGAGCGTGCGGTTAACGGCCTGCGCAGCCAGCCCGGCGGCGAAGAGATCGACACGGTGGTGCTGGCCTGCACCCATTTCCCGCTGCTGATCGAGGAGCTGGGGCAAGTCTTCGGCCCCGGCGTGCGCTTTATCGATGGTGCGCAAGGGATTGCCCGGCGCATCGCCTCCCTGACGCGGGGCCAGAGCTTTGCGCGCGCCCATGCCGACAGCGCACTGTTCACCGGATCGGACGGCGACAGCGCGCTGATGCCCGCATTGCGCCTGCGCGGGCTGGAAAGCGTTGCGCGCTTCTGAAATTTTCGAACATCAGGCTTGCTCAAAGCGCAACACACAATGCACATTTCTGCACAACCGGCCTAAATGCCTACTGACAGGGCACTAAAGTCCTGTCATCCTCATAAGCGATCACTGTCTTTGACTCTGGTCATTTTGCGGGGGCCCCGCTATGGGGCATAGGGAGGCAGCCCCGAGAAAAAGGGGCGCCAGCAGGATGAATGCACTCGTGAATTACGACCAGATTTTCGATTCAGCGATCCAGCGCCTCCACACCGAGGGCCGCTACCGCGTCTTCATCGACATCCTGCGCAACAAGGGTGCCTATCCCAACGCCCGCTGCTTTGCCGGGCACAATGGCCCCAAGCCGATCACCGTCTGGTGCTCGAACGATTACCTTGCGATGGGCCAGCACCCCAAGGTGATCGCCGCCATGGAGGAAGCGCTGCACGATGTGGGCGCGGGCTCTGGCGGCACGCGCAACATCGGCGGCAACACCCATTACCATGTCGATCTGGAGGCCGAACTGGCCGATCTGCATGGCAAGCAGGGCGCGCTGCTCTTCACCTCGGGCTATGTCAGCAATGAGGCGACTCTGGCCACGCTGGCCAAGATCCTGCCCGGCTGCGTGATCTTCTCGGACGAGCTGAACCACGCCAGCATGATCGCCGGCATCCGCAATTCGGGCTGCGAGAAGAAGGTTTTCCGCCACAACGACCTCGAGCATCTTGAGGAACTGCTGGCCGAAACCGACCCTGCCCTTCCCAAGCTGATCGCCTTCGAGAGCGTCTATTCGATGGACGGCGACATCGCCCCCATCCACGAGATCTGCGACCTCGCCGAAAAGTACAATGCCCTGACCTACATCGACGAGGTTCACGCTGTCGGCATGTACGGCCCGCGCGGCGGCGGCATCACCGACCGCGACAATGCCGCCCACCGCATCGACATCATCGAGGGCACGCTGGGCAAGGCTTTCGGCGTGATGGGCGGCTATATCGCGGCCGATACCCGCATCATCGATGTGATCCGCTCCTACGCGCCCGGCTTTATCTTCACGACCTCGCTGTCGCCGGTGTTGGTGGCGGGCGTGCTGGCCAGCGTGCGGCACCTCAAGTCCTCCAGCGTGGAGCGTGATGGCCAGCAGGCCGCCGCCGCCAAGCTGAAGAGCCTGTTCCGTGAAGCCGGCCTGCCGGTGATGAACAGCACCACCCATATCGTGCCGCTGATGGTGGGCGATCCGGTGAAGGCCAAGAAGATCAGCGACATCCTGCTCGCCGAATACGGCGTCTACGTCCAGCCGATCAACTTCCCCACCGTGCCGCGCGGCACCGAGCGTCTGCGCTTCACCCCCGGCCCGGCGCATACCGAGGCCATGATGGAAGAGCTGACCAAGGCTCTGGTGGAAATCTGGGACCGGATGGATTTGAAGCTGGCGGCTTGATTCAGGGTTTTCAGGAAAAGTGAAGATGCGAGGGCCATCGCCCTCGCGCTCCCTTTAATGTCCACCTTGCGCATAACCTATCGGGTTCGCACGGGTTCTTAGCGCCGCAGGCAGGACGTGCCGCGCGCAAACCTGGCGTTCAAATCTGGATCTGATTGCCTGTGGCGCCTTGGCGAGCGCAGGTGGAGCGCCTGGGCGCACCAGTTCGGCACCACTGCTTTCTCGTCGGAAGACGTTATGGGAGCGCGAGGGGGTAACCCCCTCGCTTTTCTCTTTTCCCTTAAAGCCCCCTGCGCAATCTCAAAGATGATGCGTGCACAAGGCGAGCAGCAGGATGACCGGGACAGGCACGCCGATAAACCAGAGAATAGCAGAGCGCATCGCGAACCTCCATGGCTGGGTTGATGTGTTCAACCGTGTGGCCATGGAGTGCGTGAGGCCCGCAAAAGTTCCGTTTCGGGACGGGTAAGCGCTTATTCCTCGCCCATGCGCAGCGCGGCAATAAAGGCCTCCTGCGGGATCTGGACCGAGCCATACTCGCGCATGCGCTTCTTGCCTTCCTTCTGCTTGTCGAGCAGCTTCTTCTTGCGACTGATGTCGCCGCCGTAGCACTTGGCGGTCACGTCCTTGCGCATGGCGGCGATGGTTTCGCGCGCGATCACCTTGGCGCCGATGGCGGCCTGAATGGGGATCTTGAAGAGGTGGCGGGGGATGAGGTCCTTCAGGCGCTCGCACAACTGGCGACCGCGCGGGTCGGCCTGCGAACGGTGGACGATCATCGACAGCGCATCGACCGGCTCATTGTTGACGAGAATGTTCATCATCACCAGATCGCCTTCACGCAGGCCGATCTGCTCATAGTCGAAGCTGGCATAGCCGCGCGAGATCGACTTCAGGCGGTCGTAGAAGTCGAACACCACCTCGTTCAGAGGCAGCTCGTAATTCACCTGAGCGCGCCCGCCGACATAGGTCAGCCCCGTCTGGATGCCACGGCGGTCCTGACACAGCTTCAGGATCGAACCCAGATATTCGTCGGGCGTGTAGATGGTGGCCTTGATCCAGGGCTCTTCCATGGTCTCGATCTTGACGGGATCGGGCATGTCGGAGGGATTGTGCATCTCCTTGACCGAGCCGTCCTTCATGGTGATGCGATAGACCACCGAGGGCGCCGTGGTGATGAGATCCAGATCGTATTCGCGGCTCAGACGCTCCTGGATGATTTCCAGATGCAGCAGGCCGAGGAAACCGCAGCGGAAACCGAAGCCCAGCGCGGCGCTGCTCTCCATCTCGAACGAGAACGAAGCATCATTCAAACGCAGCTTGCCAATGCTCTCGCGCAGCTTTTCGAAATCGGCTGCGTCCACAGGGAACAGCCCGCAGAACACCACCGGCTGCACTTCCTTATAGCCCGGCAGAGCCTCGGTCGCGCCGCCCTTCTGGGTGGTGATGGTGTCACCCACCTTGGCGGTTTCGACTTCCTTGATCTGCGCGGTGATAAAGCCGATCTCGCCCGGCCCCAGCTCGGCCAGTTCCTCGCGCTTCGGCGTGAAGCAGCCGACGCGGTCGATCAGGTGATCGGTGCCGCCCGCCATGAACTTGACCTGCAGGCCCTTCTTGATCACGCCATCGATCACGCGCACCAGAATGACCACGCCCAGATAGGGGTCATACCAGCTGTCGACCAGCATGGCCTTCAAAGGCTTGGCCCGGTCACCCTGCGGCGCGGGGATTTTCTTGACCACCGCCTCAAGGATTTCCTCGATGCCGATGCCCGCCTTGGCCGAGGCCAGCACGGCTTCGGAGGCATCCAGCCCGATCACATCCTCGATCTCGGCCTTGACCTTTTCGGGCTCGGCGGCGGGCAGGTCGATCTTGTTGATGACGGGCACGATCTCATGGTCATGCTCGATCGACTGGTAGACGTTGGCGAGCGTCTGCGCTTCCACGCCCTGCGCCGCGTCCACCACCAGCAGCGCGCCCTCGCAGGCGGCAAGGCTGCGCGAAACCTCATAGGCGAAGTCCACATGGCCCGGCGTGTCCATGAGGTTCAGCTCATAGGTCTCGCCATCATGGGCCTTGTAGTTCAGGCGCACGGTCTGCGCCTTGATGGTGATGCCGCGCTCCTTCTCGATGTCCATGTTGTCGAGCACCTGCTCGCTCATTTCACGGGCTTGCAGGCCGCCGGTGAACTGGATCAGCCGGTCGGCCAGCGTCGACTTGCCATGGTCGATATGGGCGATGATGGAGAAATTGCGGATCTTGGCAAGGTCGGTCATGAGTGTCTTTATCGCAGGAGTTCGCCGCGCCGACCTGCCTTTTCGGGGCAGAGCGCACAAGCCTGTGCCGTTAGCAGCGCTTGGCCCGTCTGTCACGGGCTGAACGGGGGAGTGTGATGAAAGCCTTTCTTGCTGCTCTGGCCTGCCTGATCGGCCTGCTGCCTGGGACGGCGGCGGCCATTCTTCCGCCACCAAGGCCGCCAGTGCCCAGCATGGAGGAGAGTCGGAGCTTTGGTGCGGTGACCTACAAGGAAGTACACCCGATCCAGGACTGGGAGCATGGCTGGACATGGAGCCCATGGCACAAGGATGTCACGCTGTCCGTAACCGCCGGCGACATTGCGATTACAGATGACGGCCAATTGAGCATCCGCTCCACCCACTGGCAATGTCAGGGCTCGGTTGGGGTCAGCTTCTATGAGGCTGTATCGACGACAGCCAACCTCGAGCATTCGCTGGAGAGCCTGGTACGCTTTTGCCGCCTTCCTGCGGCGGATTGGGCGGAATGGCGCGGAGAAATTCAGGCGAAATCCGCCGATCTTATGGCGGCGGTCGCCTATATGAAGGAGCGCTGGGTCAGGTTGACTGGCCAATCACTGGCGCGATGCGATCCGACAAGCAGGCCCCCAGATCGGTCGCCAGGCGCGATTATACCGCCGCCCATGGAGGAAAGCCTGCCCCCGGCCTATTGCATGGCACCTTTCCCGATGTGGGTGCAGTCAAAAGAAGAACAGGAGGAGCGGGCGCACAACCGGCCTGCCCCCAGTCCCAAACCAAAGCCCCGCAAACCCGCGCCTAATCGCCGCTGACGGGCGCCTCCGGGTTGAGCGGCCCCTTCACCGCCCCCACCCACTCACGCCACAGCAGCATCAGCACGGCCATCACCGCCGGGCCCATAACCAGCCCGATCAGGCCCCAGGTCTCCACCCCACCCAGAATGCCCAGCAGCACCCAGAGGAACGGCAGTCGCGTCGATCCGCCGATGAACACCGGCCTCACAAAATGGTCGGCCACAAAGACCACGATCCCGCCGATCACCCCCACCGTCACGGCACCGGCAATGCTGCCGCTGGCCGCCAGCAGCGCGACAGCCGCGATCAGCGCGATGGTCGCGCCAAAGGGAATGGCCGAAAGCAGCCCGGTCACCAGCCCCAGCAGCGCGGCATGGCTCACCCCGGCAAAGCCATAGGTCACGCCCAGCAGCACGCCCTCGCCAAAGCCGACGATCACCAGACCGTTGACCGTGCCGCGAATGGCCTGCGTTGCCTGATGGATCACCCGCTCGCCCGCCTCGCCAAAGCCACGGCGGCTGCCGATGCGCAGCGATTCCGCCACCCGGCGCCCGTCGCGCAGCAGGAAGAACAGCGTCATCAGCATGAAGCTGAGCAGCAGGAAGCGATGCGCCAGCCCGCTCAAAATCTTGCCGCCCTTGCCGATCGGCACGCCGGTGGCATGATGGGCCAGCCGGTTGATCGCCTCGGGCGTGGCCAGCGCCGATTGCCACCAGGTCATCAGTTGATCGCTGTAAGGCAGGTGCTGCAGGAAATCGGGCGCGGGAACACCCTGCTGGCGCGCCACGGCCAGCCATTGCGCCACCGCCGCGCTGTCATGCACCAGAGCGGCGGCCACCATCACCAAAGGAATGACGAAAACCAGCAGGATCAGCAGGGTAAAACCGGCCGGCAGCAGTACCTTCTCGCCGCGCGGCCAGCGCTGCACGCTGCGCTCATAGACCGGCCAGAGCGAGATAGCGAAGATGCTGCCCCAGCCCAGCGCGGGCAAAAAGGGATGCAGCGTCCACAAGCCTGCGAGCACCAGCGCCACCACCGCGACCAGCCCGGCGATGCCTTGCCCGCGTGACAGGAAGCGTGGGCGGTTGGCGAACCATGTGCCGGGGGGCGAGCTTTCATGATCTTCATGCATGAGGGTCAGGCTAACCCATGCGGTGACGGGGCGCCACCCACTGTTGCGGATCGCCGGGCCGAATGCCGGATCAAGCGCTTCGAGGCTGGGGCAAATGTGTTTTCAAACCTTGCCTTTGCGCACCGGCCTTGCTCAACTCCGCATCAGTTCCGCTACCTTGCGGAGAACCTCATTGCAGAGAAAGCCTTCCCCATGGCCCATCCCCTGTTTCGCGCCGCCCTGCTGATGGCCGGCAGCGCGCTTGCCGCCTTTGCCGTTCCGGCTGCCGCGCAGACCGCCAATCCCTTTGCCGCGCCCAGCACCCTGCCCTTTCAGGCGCCGCCCTTCAATCTGATCCACGACAGCGATTATGCCCCCGCTTTCGAGACCGCCATGGCCCAGCATCTGGCCGAGGTCCGCAAGATCGCCGACAACCCCGCCGCCCCCACCTTCGACAACACCATCGGCGCGCTGGAAACCTCGGGCCGGATGCTCGACCGCGTCAGCCTGGCGTTTTTCGGTGTGGTGCAGGCCAACACCAATGATGTGCTCGACAAGGTGCAGGCCGATGTCTCGCCCAAGCTGGCGCAGCATCAGGATGCGATCAACCTCGATCCCAAGCTGTTCGCCCGGATCAAAACCCTGTGGGAGCGCCGCGCCAGCCTGAAGCTGACCGCCGAACAGACGCAGGTGCTCACCATCTATTACCGCAGCTTCGTGCATGCGGGCGCGCAGCTTGGCTCTGCCGATAAGGCCAAGCTGAAGGCGCTCAACACCCAGTTGGCGGGGCTGGAAACCAGCTATCAGCAGAAGCTGCTCGCCGCCGCCAAGGCCGGGGCGCTGGCCATGACCGACCCGGCGAAGCTGGCCGGCCTGTCGGAAGGCGAGCTGGCTGCGGCGGCGCAGGCGGCCGCCGAACGCAAGCTGGAGAAACAGTGGCTGCTGGTGCTGCAAAACACCACGCAACAGCCGCTGCTGCAGAGCCTGAAAGATCGCGATACCCGCCAAGCGCTGTTCGACGCCTCCTGGACGCGTGCGGAGAAGAGCGACGGCAACGATACCCGCCAGACCATTTCCCGTCTGGCCAAGGTGCGCGCCGAGCAGGCCAAGCTGCTGGGCTACCCGAACTACGCCGCCTGGAAACTGCAAAACCAGATGGCCAAGACGCCGGATGCCGCGCTGAGCTTTATGCGCAACATCGTACCGGCGGCCACCGCGCGCGCCGAGCGTGAGGCCAAGGACATTCAGGCGGTGATCGACCAGCAGAAAGGCGATTTCAAGGTGCAGGCCTGGGACTGGCAGTCTACGCCGAACAGGTGCGCAAGGCCAAGTACGATCTGGACGAGTCGCAGATCAAGCCTTACTTCGAGCTGAACAACGTGCTGAACAACGGCGTGTTCTACGCCGCCAACCTGCTGTACGGCATCAGCTTCAAGGAGCGCAAGGACATTCCGGTCTACCAGCCGGACGTCAAGGTGTATGAAGTGTTCGACAAGGACGGCAAATCGCTGGCGCTGTTCTACACCGACTACTTCAAGCGCGACAACAAGGGCGGCGGCGCCTGGATGAGCAACTTCGTCGATCAGTCGAAGCTCAACGGCACCAAGCCGGTGATTTACAACGTCGCCAACTTCACCAAACCGGCGCCGGGCCAGCCGGCGCTGCTGTCGTATGACGACGTAATCACCATGTTCCACGAGTTCGGCCACGCGCTGCACGGCATGTTCGCCGATCAGGAATACCCGAGCCTGTCGGGCACCAACACCGCGCGCGACTTCGTCGAGTTCCCGTCGCAGTTCAACGAGCACTGGGTCAGCGATCCGAAAGTGTTCAGCCACTTCGCCAAGCACTACCAGACCGGCGAGGCGATGCCGCAGGAACTGGTCGACAAGATCAAGAAGGCCGACAAGTTCAACAAGGGCTACAGCATGACCGAGCTGCTGTCCGCCGCGCTGCTGGATATGCACTGGCACATGCTGACGGCCGACCAGCCGCAGCAGGACGTGGACAAGTTCGAGGCCGAGTCGCTGCAAAAAGACAAGGTCGATCTCAGCTACGTGCCGCCGCGTTACCGTTCCAGCTATTTCCAGCACATCTGGGGTAACGGCTACGCCGCGGGCTACTACGCCTATCTGTGGACGGAAATGCTGGCGGACGACGCCTTCCAGTGGTTCACCGAACACGGTGGCCTGACCGCCGAAAACGGCCAGCGCTTCCGCGACATGATCCTGAGCAAGGGCTACACGCAGGATTATGGCGCGATGTTCAAGGCCTTCTACGGCAAGGATCCCGAAGTCGGCCCCATGCTGGAAGAGCATGGCCTGACCGCGCCGAAACCCTGAGCCACATCAGGCGGGGTGCCCCGGCATCCCGCCTGCCTGTCAGCCGGCCTCGGCTTCAGCCTTTTCGCGAACCTTGTCGAGCAGGCGCTGGTCCACCGCCACGCGGTTGCGCCCATCGCGCTTGGCGCGATAAAGCGCCGCGTCAGCAGCGGTGATCAGCGTCGATCCGTCGCGCTCCATGCTCTCGTCCCAGCTTGCGATGCCGAAGGACATGGTCACCGCACCCAGCGTCCGCCCGCCCTGATGGACCGCCAGCTCGCTGATCGCCTGCCTCACCAGATCGACCCGCCCGGCCAGAATATCGGCGGTGGTGCCCGGCGCGATGATGGTGAACTCCTCCCCTCCGAAGCGGCAGATCACATCGCCGTCGCGGAAACGCTTGCGCATCTCGGCGGAGACCGCCTGAAGCACCGCGTCACCCGCATCATGGCCGAATTCGTCATTGTAGCGCTTGAAGTGATCGACATCGCACATCACCAGACTGAGCGCTCCGCCCGAGCGAGAGGCACGCGCCACCTCCAGCGCCAGCGTTTCCTCCATATAGCGGCGGTTGAACAGGCCGGTCAGCGGATCGCGGATGGTCTGTTCGCGCAGGCCGCGCTGCAGGCGGTGGTTGACCAGGGCCGAGGCGATGTTCTCGGTCAGCACCGTCATGCGGAAGCGGTTGTCGGCCTTCACCACGCCCTTGAGATACAGCACGCCGATCACCTCGCCGCCCGCCAGCAGCGGTTCGCAATGGTAAGGCTCGGGGTGAGGTTCGGCGCTGCCCAGCACATGGGCGCAGACGATGTCCGCCCCCGGCTGGGTCACGAAATGGCTCTGGCCGCGCCGCAAGGCCCAGCACTGGTCGGGGGCAAAGCCGCCGCTTTCCACCTCCAGCCCGCCCCATGCCGCGATCGGCACCAGCAGATTGCGCGAATTGTTATGGGCATAGAGCGCGCCGGGCATGTCGGTCAGCACGCGCGGCACGAAGACGCGGATCACCGAGGCCAGCTCCTCATCGGTGCGCGCCGCCTGCATGCGATGCGCCATGCCGCCCAAAAGCTCGATCACCTCGCCGCGCTCGCGCAGCTCCTCGCCGTTACGGCTCAGTTCAAGGTTGGCGAGGCGCAGCCGCTCCTCGATGTTGTTCTGATCGGAGACGGCCATCGCCAGCTCATCGGCCATCGCATTATAGCCCTGCGCCAGCCGCTCGAACTCCTGCGAGCCCATTGCGCCCTCGATGCGCTCACCCGCGCCAAGCTGGCTCATCACCGCCACCATCGCCTCGACCGGGCGGCGGATCCGGCGGATCAGCACCAGCCCCATCAGCACCACCAGCAGCAAAGCGATCGGCACGCCGCCCAGCACCAGCCAGCGTATGCCGTCAAGATGCGAGCCCGCCGTGGCCATGCGCGTGTTGGACAGCATGCGCTCCTCGGTGAGGAAATCGCCCAGCCGCGCCTCGACCAGCAGCATCAGCAGCCGCCCGCGCGCGGTGGTGGCATCCTGTTCGGGATCGCCCTTGCGGATCTGTTCGACCGAGAGGTGCAGATTGGCGGCACGCTCATCGATCAGCGCGCGCACATTCTGGGCGCGGGCGTTCTGCGAAGGGTTGTCGAGCGTCAACTGGGCGATGGAGGCCGCAGCGCGCCGGGCCAGCAGGCCCTCGCTGTCAACCAGCGTGGCCTGATCGGCATCGCGATTGAGCAGGAAGCCGCGCTCCCCCCCTTCCGCGTTGCGCAGATGACCCATCGCCTGATTGGCGGTCTTGAGCACTTCGGAAGAATGGGCGACCCAGCCCAGGCTGCTGTGCATCCGCCCCGCCTCGTCGAGCAGCAAGGCGGCAAACAGCACCAGCATGGCGCAGACCATGCCGCACAACACCATGATCCGGCGGGAGAGCGATCCAGCCAAGGAAAACTCCGTCATCCTCATCCATCGCATCGGGCGCGATGAAGGAGGCATGCCTTAAAAACCCATCAAAATGGTTAAAATCTAGGAAATTGCGCTTCGGTTTGTCGCAAGTGAAAGTCGGAATAGGGGGAAGGAAGATGCGAGGGGATTATCCCCTCGCGCTCCCATGACGTCTTCCGGCGAAGCCTCAGTGGCGCCCTATCGGTGTGCCCGAACGCTCCGCCTGCGCCCGGTTTAGCCGCCCAGGCGGTTGCCGTAACCGATGGTCACCGTGGCCGCCAGCAGGATGACGATACCGCCCACTACCGTGGCTTTCACGCCCGCGCTGGCGCCCTTCCATTCCTTCAGCGCAAAACCCCACAGCGTGCCGAAGATGATGATGCTCGCCATATGCAGCACCCAGCTCGAAAAGCCGTAGCGCCCCATATTGCTCTCACCCATCGTGTAGAAGAAGAACTGGAAATACCACAGCGACCCACCAAGGATCGCCAGTGCGTAATTGAACGCCAGAGGGGCGGGCGCAGTTTCACCTTGGGCCTCACCCCGCCCCAGCCACTGCCCTGCCGAGCCATTGCGGCGTGTCAGGATCAGGCACCATACGCCATTGGTCAGCAGCCCGCCGAACATCACCAGACACAGCACCGGCAGGCCGGTCCACAGCGGGCCCGCGCCATGGGCGGCGGCGATCGCCTTCACCGGCTCGCCTGCCGCCAGCCCGAAGGCGAAGCAGGCCGACATCACGCCCGAGAAGATCGCGACAAGGATGCCCTTGCGGAAGTTGAACTCGGCCACGGTGGCGGCTTTTTCCTCGGGTGACTGGGCGCGGTCCTTGGCAGCGCCCGCCATGGCCACCACGCAAATGCCCAGCACGGTGATCCCCAGCCCCAGCAGCACGATCCGGCCCGACAGCGTATCGAGCAGCTTGGCCGCGAAATCGCCCTGCACCAGCGGCGGGATCAGCGTGCCGAACACCGTGCACAGTCCCAGCACCACCGCCATACCCAGCGAGAGGCCGAGATAGCGCATCGTCAAACCATAGGTCAGCCCGCCAAAACCCCACATCACCCCGAAGAGCACACAAAGCCCGACGATCCGCGCCGGGATTTCCGCCATGATGCCAAACAGGTCGGGCACCAGGATCGAGCCCATCACCCAGGGCATCACCACCCAGGAGAAGATGCCGCCGGTCAGCCAGAAAATCTCCCAGTTCCAGCGCTTGATGCCGCGATAGGGCACATAGAAGCTGGCCGAGGACAGGCCCCCCAGCCAGTGGTAGAACACGCCGATCAGCGGGTTGGCATCCATTTGGTCTCTCCCGGAGCGGCTTTTGCCTGCCCCTGTTGGCGTTGTCGGGTCAGTCGAGGTGGAAGACGGTCTCCAGCGGCACGCTGACCGGCGAGCCATCGGCATTGGTTTCCATCAGCGGCGCCATGGAGGTCCACCAGCGCTGCATCACCTCCAGCGAGGGCAGAGCATCCATCGTATGCCCCTTCTCGCGCCAGAGCGTGGCGAAAAGCGCGTTGGTCTCGGCATCGTGGTGGATCGAATAGTCGCGGATGCCCGCAGCCTTCAAAGCCTCGACCAGATCGGGCCAGATCTCGTCATGGCGCTTGCGGTATTCGTCGAGATGGCCCGGTTTGAGGGTCATCCTGAAGGCGATCTTGTCCATATCCGCTAGTCCTTAAAGGTCGAGGCCGAGGCGGTAGATACGATTGGCATTGCGGCCCCACAGGTCGCGCTGCTCACCCTCGCTGAAGCCTGCGGTGAAGGCACGATAGGCCTCCAGATAGCGCGGCAGCGGGGCGAACAGCTTGTCGGTGGGCGTGTCGCTGGCGATCATGCAACGCTGCGTGCCGAAGATATCGACAACCTCGCGCAGCAGCGGCAGCACCAGCGCCTGATCCCAGTCGCGCCGGATAAAACCCAGCCCCGACAGCTTGATCGAGACATGCGGCAGAGCGGCCAGAGCCGCCAGCCCCTTGCGCCATGTTTCAAGCCCATCGGCATCGGTGATCACCGGCATGCCCATATGGTTGATGATGACGGGGATCTCGGGATGGCGCGCGATCAGCGGCACCAGACCCGCAAACTGTCCCGGATAGCACTGCAGATCGAAGGACAGGCCATGCTCGCCCAGCTTCGCGTAACCAGCCTGCCATGCCGCATCCTGCGTGAGGTCGCGCGGCGTGTAGCTGCGCTTGGGATCGGCATGCCAGTTGACGATATGGCGGATGCCCCGCACCCTTCTGTGGCGCGCCTGAGCCGCCAGCAGAATGTCGATCTGCGGATTGTCCAGCGCGGCAAAGGCCACCAGCCCGGTGGGAAAGGCCCCATCCTGCTCGGCCTGACCGTTGAGCCAATGCGTCTCGTCGATGGCCTGATCGCCATCGGCTCCGGCATCGACATGCACCGCGCCCACCGGGTTCCACTCGGCCAGATCGCGGCGGTAGTCGGCGGTGAGGTAATCCTGCGCGATCGCCTCGACACTGCCGTTGGGGCCGTTGTCGTCAAACGGCCCGGTCAGCCACGCATAGCGCAGATGGTTGAGATTCCAGAGATGGATATGCGCATCAACAAAGGGGATCGCTCCCATGGGTCCTGCTCCCTGCTGGAGCATCGTGCAAAACGATGCGGCAACATAGGCTGACCGGCGGGCCCCGTCTGTGTGGGGTCCCGCCGGATCGCCCGATCAATAGGTGGTGCGCCCGCCCGAGGTGTCGAAGGTCGACGCCGTGGTGAAGGAGCATTCCTCGCTGGCCATAAAGCAGATGATCGCGGCGGATTCCTCCACCTCGCCCAGACGGCCCATGGGGATCTTGCTGCGCATGTAATCGACTTGCGACTGGGGCAATTGCGCCAGGATCGGGCTTTCGAAGGTGGCCGGGGTCAGGGCGTTGGCGATCACGCCCTTGCCCGCCAGCTCCTTGCCCAGACTCTTGGTCAGGCCGATCACCGCCGCCTTGCTGGCGCTGTAGGCACTGGCATTGGGGTTGCCTTCCTTGCCCGCTACCGACGACACATTGACGATGCGCCCGTAACCATTGGCCAGCAGATGCGGCACGATGGCGCGGTTGCAATAGAACAGGCCGTTGACGTTGATGTCGAACACCCGCAGCCAGCTGTCGATGGGGAACTCATGCACCGGCACGGTCGCCCCGGTGATGCCCGCCGAGCAGACCAGCACATCGACCTTGCCCAGCGCCTTCACGCTGGCCTCGGCAGCGGCGGCCACGGCATCGGCATCGCTGACATCCAGCGCCACGGTGAAGCTGGCGCCGGTTTCAGCCTTGGCGGCCTCCAGAGCGTCAGCGTTCACGTCCCAGAGGGCGACGGTGCCGCCCTCGGACACGATGCGCGCGGCCACCGCCTTGCCGAGGCCGCTGGCCCCGCCGGTGACGATGGCGGCCCGGCCGCTGTAACGGCCCGCGTAGACCGCGCTCATGCCAGCTTCGCCAAATCGAAGGCGACGACATCCTGACGCTGCGTGCCAAGGCCCTCGATGCCCAGTTCCATCACGTCACCGGCCTTGAGGAAGATCTTCTCGGGCTTCTTGCCCTCGCCCACGCCCGGAGGGGTGCCGGTGATGACCAGATCGCCCGGCTCCAGCGTGACGAAACGGCTGGCATAGCTGATGAGCTGGCGCAGATCGAAGATCATGGTCTTGGTGTTGCCGGTCTGCATGCGCTCGCCGTTCACATCGAGATACATCGGCAGGTCCTGCGGATCGGCGATGTCCTCGGGCGTCACCAGCCAGGGGCCGACGGGGCAGAAGGTGTCATGGCCCTTGCCCTTCGACCACTGCGTGCCGCGCTCCTTCTGGTTGAAGCGCTCCGACACGTCATTGGCCAGCACGTAACCGGCGACATGGTCGAGAGCGTCCTCTTCCGACACGTAACGCGCGGTCTTGCTGACGATAAAGCCCAGCTCGACCTCCCAGTCGCCATGGGTCGAACCCTCGGGCAGCATCACGAAGTCGTTGGGGCCGGTCAGGCTGGAGACCGCCTTCATGAACATCATCGGCTCGGAGGGGATCGGCAGGTTCGATTCGATGGCATGGTCGCGGTAGTTGAGGCCGATGGCGACGATCTTGCCGATGCCCTTCACCGGCACGCCATAGCGCACGTCACCTTCCACCACCGGCAGGCTGGCGGCATCGATGCCCGCGACCTGAGCGATGGTATCGACGGTGATGTCAGCCACATGGGCCGAGAGATCGCGGATCTTGCCCTGCGCATCGACCAGACCGGGCTTTTCAGCGCCCTTGGCGCCGTAACGAACGAGTTTCATGGGGAAGTTTCCTTAACGGGCGTAGGGACGATGAAGCGGAATGTCGCGGTTCAGCTCGACACCGAAGCCGGGCTTGTCGAGCGCGCTGGCCTTGATGCGGCCATTGACCGGCACCGGCTCGCCCAGAAGCTGCGGGGCGAACATGGGGACGATCTCGGTCGGTCCGGGATGCATCATCAGGAACTCGGCGAAGGGCGAGTTGTGGCGCGTGATGACGAAGTGATACGAGTACACCGACGACCCGTGCGGCACCATCATCACGCCCTTGCTGTCGGCGTAATTGGCGATCTTGATCAGCTCGGTCACGCCGCCGCACCAGCCCACATCGGGCTGGATGATGTCGCAGCATTCCATATCCATCAGCATGCGGAAGCCCCAGCGGGTCGATTCATGCTCGCCGGTGGTGACCAGCAAGCCCTTGGGCGCGTTCGCCTTCAGCTTCTGATAGGCCCAGTAATCGTCAGGGCTCAGCGCCTCCTCGATCCATTTCAAGCCGCATTCGTCCCAGGCGCGATGGGCAAGGCGCGTGGCGTATTCGACATCCAGCGACATCCAGCAGTCGAACATCAGCCAGAAATCGTCGCCCACGCGGCTGCGCATCTCGGCCAGTTCGGCGATGTTCTTGTGGAGGCCTTCCTCGCCCTCGGCGGGGCCGTGGTGCAGCGCCATCTTGCCGCCGATAAAGCCCAGTTCCTTGGCGATGTCGGGGCGCGCGCCGGTGGCGTAGAACTGCAACTCGTCACGCACCGCGCCGCCCAGCATATGATAGACCGGCTCATCGCGCAGCTTGCCCAGCAGGTCCCACAAGGCCAGATCGACGCCGGAAATGGCGTTCACCACCAGACCCTTGCGGCCGTAATACTGGGTCGAGAAATACATCTGATCCCAGATCTTCTCGACCTCGCGCGGGTCGCGCCCTTCCAGAAAGCGCGAGAGGTGCTTTTCCACGATGTAGCAGGCTGGTTCGCCGCCCGTCGTCACCGCGAAGCCCACGGTGCCATCCTCGGCCTCGATCTCCACCACCAGCGTGCCCAGCACATTGATGCCGAAGCTTTGGCGCGACTGGCGATACTCGGGGTATTTGGCCATCGGGGTCGAAATATGGTCGTCGATCCAGTGGCCCGCGCCCTGATCGTGATAGTCGGCCCCGCCGCCTTTTGCGGTAAAGGCGCGAACGTGCTTGATACGTGGAAAGGGCATAGGTTCATCCTCGTCGGCGACGGCGGCTGCGCTCTTTCATCGCACAGCATCTTGCCACATCGTGGGAATATGATTTAGGATATGGAAATCATGACGTCAACCACCAACCCTCCCTCCGGCGACAGCGCCAACGAATCCGCCCCTGCAGGAGGCGGCGCGCAAACGCTGATGCGCGGGCTCGACGTGATCGAGGCTGTGGCCGACCAGAGCCTGACCGCCACCGAACTGGCCGAGAAGCTGGGGCTGACCAAAAGCACCGCGCATCGCCTGGCCAGCGCGCTGGTGGACCGTGGTTTTCTGGCCAACACGCCGCGCAGCGGTTACCGTTTGGGGCCGCGCATGCTGGCGCTGGGCCACCGCGCCAGCGAGCAGGCCGACATCATCCAGCTCGCCCGCCCGCATCTCGAGTCGCTGGGCGCGCTGACCGAGGATACGGTGCATCTGGGCGTGCTCGATGCGGATCGCGCCAGCGCGCTCTATCTCGACAAGATCCCCGGCCGCCGCCGCATCAACATCTCCAGCCGCGTGGGGGAACGCCATCCGCTGACCTGCACCGGCCTTGGCAAGGCGCTGATCCTCGACGAGTCGGAAAGCTGGCTGGCCCAGCGCTTCACGCTGGATCAGGCCGCAGGCGCCCCGCCCGCCGATGCGCAACTGTGGCAGCAGCGCATGCGCGACTATGCCAGGGGCGGCTATGCCTTCGACCTTGAGGAAAACGAGGACCGCATCCGCTGCGTTTCGGCACCGGTGCACAATGCCTCGGGCAAGATCGTCGCGGCGATCAGCGTGTCGAGCGCGGCGCAATATATGGATGACGAGCGCATGGCCGGCCTGATTGCCGAGGTGCGCGCCACAGCGCAGGCCATCAGCCATGAGCTGGGCTTCAGCCCCACACCCTAGACCCCGGATTTCAACGATATTTCAGGAGAGAATTTGATGACATTGCTGGCAGGAAAGCGCGTTCTGATCACCGGTGGATCGACCGGCATCGGCGCGGCCGCCGCTGTTGAAGCCGCCCGGCAGGGCGCCGATGTGGCGATCAACTATGCCAGCAGCGAGGCGCGCGCCCAGCAGGTCATCGCGCAGATCGAAGCTCTCGGCCGCAAGGGTCTGGCCGTGCAGGGCGATGTCGCCGATCCGGCCACGGCCACGGATTTCGTGAGCAAGGCGGTGGAGGCTCTGGGCGGCGTGGATGTCTTCGTGACCAATGCCGGGATCTGCCCCTTCCACGCCTTCCTCGACATGCCGGTCGAGGTGGTGGACCGCACCTTTCAGGTGAACCTCCATGGCGCCTATTACATGGTGCAGGCCGCCGCCAACCAGATGGTGAAGCAGGGCAACGGTGGCGCCATCGTGGCGGTGTCCTCCATCTCGGCGCTGGTGGGCGGTGAGTTCCAGACCCATTACACCCCCACCAAGGCCGGTGTGCATTCGCTGATGCAGAGCGCCGCCATTGCCCTTGGCAAGCACAACATCCGCTGCAACTCGGTGCTGCCCGGCACGATCCTGACCGAGATCAACAAGGACGATCTGGCCGACACCGAAAAGCGCGATCGCATGGCCGCCCGCGTGCCGCTGGGCCGTCTGGGCGAGGCTGACGATCTGGCCGGGCCCATCGTCTTCCTCGCCTCCGATATGGCGAAGTATGTCACCGGTGCGGCGCTGCTGGTCGATGGCGGCGCTTTCGTGAACCTGCAGTAAGGGCGAAGCGATGAAAGCCGCATCCGCGCTCGACTATCGCGAGCTGGCGCGCCGCCGCCTGCCCCCTTTCCTCTTCGAATACATCGACGGGGGCAGCTATGCCGAGGTGACCTTGCGCCGCAATGTCGCCGATCTGGAGGATATCGCGCTGCGCCAGCGGGTGCTCAACGATGTCTCGGCCTTGAAGCTCTCGACCACCCTCTTCGGCCACGAGCAGAGCCTGCCGGTGGCGCTCGCCCCCATCGGCCTTGCCGGCATGAATGCGCGGCGCGGCGAGACTCAGGCGGTGCGCGCGGCCAATGCGGCGAACGTGCCCTTCTGTCTCTCCACCGTCTCGGTCTGCCCGATTGCCGAGGTGGCGGCGGCCAGCAGCCAGCCCTTCTGGTTCCAGCTCTATATGATCCGCGACCGCGCCTTTATGCGCGATCTGCTGGCTCAGGCGAAGGCGGCAGGCTGCACCACGCTGGTCTTCACCGTGGATATGCCGGTGCCCGGCTCGCGCTATCGCGACTATCATTCGGGCCTTGCCGGGGCGCCCGGACTGCTGGGCGATATGCGACGCTGGTTTCAGGGCGCGATGCATCCCGACTGGGCGTGGGATGTGGGGATCAACGGCAAGCCGCATCAACTGGGCAATGTCGCGCCCGTGCTGAAGGAGAACACCGGGCTGGAAGATTTCTTCGCCTGGATGCGCAACAATTTCGACCCCTCGGTCACATGGCGCGACCTCGATTTCATCCGCGAGACCTGGGACGGCCCGCTGATCATCAAGGGCATCCTTGATGAGGCCGATGCGCGCAACGCCGCCGATCTGGGCGCGGATGGCATTGTGGTCTCCAACCATGGCGGGCGGCAGTTGGACGGCGTGCCCTCCACCGCGCGCGCCCTGCCCGTGATCGCCGATGCCGTGGGCGACAGGCTGACGGTGCTGGCCGATGGCGGCGTGCGTTCGGGTCTGGATGTGGTGCGGATGCTGGCGCTGGGCGCGAAAGGCGTGCTGCTGGGCCGGGCCTGGGTCTATGCGCTGAGCGGCGGCGGGCAGGAGGGCGTGGCCCATATGCTGCGCCTGATCGAGGCCGAAATGCGCGTCGCCATGGCGCTGACCGGCTGCACCCGCATCGAGGACATCACCCGCGAGGCGCTGGTGAACGTGCCCAGCCTGTAATCCGTTTTGCGCTCCTCCCGCGTGAGGGGCGCAAAACATGCTTTCAGATAAAATCGCTCATTTCATAGAGCGGGCGGATTTCGATCTCGCTGGGGCCGGGCATGGGGTTGGGGCAGCGCTTCACCCATGCGACGGCCTCCTCCAGATCCTTCACCTCCCACAGCCAGAAACCGGCGACCAGTTCGCTGGTGTGCTCGAAAGGCCCGTCGATCAGCGTGCGGCTGGCGCCATCGAAGGCGACCCGCTTGCCATCGGAGGAAGGCCGCAGCCCATCGGCGGCGCGCAGGATACCGGCCTCGCGCAGCTCATCGTTGAAACGCCCCATCGCGGCCAGCATCGCCGGATCGGGAGGGGAACCGGCCTCGCTGTCCCGCGTGGCCTTGACCAGCACCATCACCCGCATCGCAACTCTCCCCCCAAAGCATCGTGCGAAAACGTGGAAACCGGTTTTTCGCAAAAGCGATGCGACAACAAAAGCCGTGGGAGAGGTTACACCGCATCCTCGGGCAAGACCATGGCCTCATCGCCTGCGCGCCACGTCACCACCAAGGCATCGCGAAAAGCGGGCTGATCCGCCGCGATGGGCCGGATCGGCGTAACGCCATGCATGATCCGCCGGTCATCGAGCAGCACCGCCTCACCCGGCGCGCCCAGCGTAAAACGGCCCAGCGGAGCGCCATGCAGATCGGCGATCTCGGTTTCGCCCTGCTCGACATTGCGGCGGTCGATCAGCATCACCAGCACCCAGTCGACGCCATCGCGGTGAAAGCCCTCGGGCGTGGGGCGGCCGGTCTCGGTGGGCGAGGTTTCGATGCGAAACTGGTGGACCTCACTGTGCCAGCTGGTGGCCGGATCGCGACCATCCAGCGCCGTGAACACCGGCGTGAAGGTTTCAAAGATCGCGCGCAGCACCGGGCTATCGGCGGCTTCATCCTTCAGCGGCTCGAACCAGCGCTGCACGCCGCCGTTGAGCGGATTGTAGTCCCGCGACTGGAAATGCGGCTGATGGGCCCCGCGTTGCGCTTCTGCGCCCCGCACCGCGAAGGTGCCATGGCGGCGCAGGCGATAGCGCCCGCCATCGGCCATATAGCCATCGGGCCCAAGCTCATCCCAACTGGCGGCAAAGGCTGCCCATTCTTCTTCGCTCCAGCCCAAGGCCTGCTGCACGCCGGGCGCGGGCACATGGACGAAACCGCCCTCACCCAGAGCATCGGCAATCGTGGCAGCGGCGGCGGTCGAAGCGGAAAACGTGGACGTCATGCCCCGCAATGTGGACCTTTCCCCCGTCAAGGCAAGAGGGTGATCGGCCCGATTACAGGTCCAGATGCAGGAACTGGTTGAAGGCGCTGGCTTCGTACCCGCCAAAAGCCGGGCCATTGGCGAAGCCGCTGCGCCGATACAGTGCCAGCGCGGCGTCAAAGGACGGCCCGCTGCCGGTTTCCAGACTCAGCCGTGTGAGGCCCCTGTCGCGCGCATGGGCGATGATGGTGTGCAGCACCGCGGCCCCCGCGCCCTGCCTCAGAAAATCGGGATGGGTGCGCATCGACTTGATCTCGGCCTGCCCCGCATCCAGCATTTTCAACGCGCCGATGCTGGCGATGCGGTCGCCTTGCCAGGCGCTCCACACCGTCACCTCGGGCACCTGAAGGCCCGAAAGGTCGAGCGCAAAAACCGCCTCGGGCGGGGAATTGGCCTGCATGCCCGCCAGATGCAATGCCAGCAGAGCGCGGGTCTGCTCGCCCGAAAGATCGTCCTGTCGAATCTGATACATCGGCGCAGCCTATCAGACGGCTGCTCAGCGCGCGATCATCCTGTGGATCTTGTCAGCCAGCGAATCGAGCGCGAAAGGCTTGGTGATCATATCCATATTGGTGCCCAGAAAACCGGCGCGGATCGCGGCATTCTCGGCATAGCCCGTCACGAAGAGGATCGGCAGATGCGGGCGATGCTCACGCGCCACCTCGGCCAGTTGGCGCCCGTTCATCCCCGGCAGACCGACATCGGACACCATCAGGTCCAGCCGCTGCCCCGATTTCAGGATCGGGATCGCCTGCACCGCATCGCCCGCCTCGACGGCGACATAATGCAGCTCCTCCAGCACCTCGCGCACCAGCAGGCGGACCGAGGGATCATCCTCGACCACCAGCACGATCTGCCCCTGCCCTTCCGGCACAAGGGCCGGCCCCTCGCCCAGCGCATCGGCATCGCTGTCGCTGACCGGCAGATAGAGGCTGACCCGTGTGCCCTGCCCAAGCTGGCTATGGACGCGCACCTGCCCGCCCGACTGCCGCGCGAAGCCATAGACCATCGAGAGACCCAGCCCCGTGCCCTGCCCGATCGGCTTGGTGGTGAAGAAAGGTTCGAACACCTTGTCCATCACCTCGGGCGCCATGCCGACGCCCGTGTCCGACACGGCGATCACCACATAGCGCCCCGCCTCGACACCGGGGGTGGCCGCCGTGTCGCGCGCATCCAGCTCGGCGGTGCTGACGCTGACGGTCAGTTGCCCGCCCTCGGGCATGGCGTCGCGCGCGTTGATCGCCAGATTGAGGATGGCGTTCTCAAGCTGATTGGCATCGACGATGGCATGGGGTGCGCCCTCGTCGGGCAGGATATGCAGCGCGATGTTCTCGTTCACCGTGCGCGCCAGCAGGTCGCTCAGCGCCTCGGTCAGAGCGTTGATGTCCACCGAGCGCGCATCGAGCGACTGGCGCCGCGAAAAGGCCAGCAGCCGCGAGGTGAGCGCGGCGGCACGATGCGCCGAGGTGGTCGCCGCCTCCATAAAGCGGTCGAGATCCTCCAGCCGCCCGGAAGCGATGCGCCGCTTGATCAGGTTCAGCCCGCCGATCACGCCGGAGAGCATATTGTTGAAATCATGCGCGATGCCGCCGGTAAGCTGGCCCACCGCCTCCATCTTCTGGGCCTGACGCAGCGCGGCTTCGGTGCTGGCCCGCATGGCCATCTCGTTTTCCAGCGCCTGGGTGCGCTCGGCCACCTTCTGCTCCAGCGTCTGGTTGAGGCGCTGCTGGGCCTGCATCAGACGGGCATTGTCGATGGCGGTCGCGGCCTGCGCCGCCAGACCCAGCGCCAGCCTTTCGGAGCGCTCATCGAAACGGTCGGGCTGGAGATGGCCGAAGAACAGCCCGCCAATCACCTCGCCCGACCGCGAGGTCACCGGCACCGCCAGATAGCTGACCAGCGGCAGATGCCCCTTGGGCATGCCCCGATGCGGCACATTGTGTCCGTAACGCGGGTCCTTGGTGATATCGCCCGAGCGCAACACGCCCTCGCCCCCGAAAGTGGGGCTGAAGACGGCGGTGTTGCGCGGCATGGGGAATGTCTCGAAATCGCTGATCGACGCGCCTGACAGGCTGTAGAGCAGATAACGCTCACCATCCTCATCGACGCGGTTGTAGAAAAAGGCGGCAATCTCCGCCCCGGTCAGTTCGCGTCCGGCATCGACCACCGCCTGCACCAGCGTATCGAGATCGAGTTCCGCCGCCACCCGCTGCCCGGTGCGGTTGAGAATATCGAGCGCCAGACTTTCCTCGCGCAGCGCCGCTTCCGAAGCCGACAAAGCCGCATCGGCCCGCTTGCGCTGCGAAATATCGATGACGGTGCCGATAAAACGCACGGCCCGCCCGCTCTCGAAGACCGTGGCGCCGCGCGCCGCGATCCAGCGCTCCACCCCGTCTTCAAGGCCGATGGTGCGGTATTCGATATCGTATTGCCCATCGCCCGCAGGGTCGAGCGCGGCTTGCACGGCGGCATCGGCAAAGGCGCGGTCATCGGGGTGAAGGCCGCGCAGAAAGGCACCTTCATAGCTGATCTCGGCCTCGGCAGGCAGGCCGAACATCGCCTTGCAGCGCTCATCCCAGCGCAGGCTTTGGGTGACCGGGTCGAAATCCCAGGTACCGATGTTGGCCGCCGCCGTGGCAAGACGCAGCCGGCTTTCGCTGCTGGCCAGATCGTGGATGCGCTCGCGCATCTCGAACTGCTTGCGCCGCGCCCGCATCGCGGAGGCAATCGCGCTGAGCAGCGAGGCCGCGCCCAGCGGTCGTTCCAGCACCACCGTGTTGGTGATAAAGTCGAGCAGCCGCAGCGGGCTGTCCGGGTCCTGCGCAAGGCGTGGCGAACGCGGCGCCTTGAGCAGCACAAAGGGCACATCCGACCATGGCGGCTGCGCCTCGAAAGCGCGGCGCAGCGGGGTGAGGTCGCCGCGCAGGGACTCCTCGGTCAGCAGGATGGCGCCGATATCCTCGTCGAAAGCGCGCCCCACGCCTGCCACATCGGCGCAGATGCCGACCTCATAGCCCTCGCTTTCCAGAAGCACGGAAACGCTTGCGGCATCGCGCCCGTAAGGCGCGCAGACCAGAATGCGGCGTCCCTCCTGCTGCCTGGCGCTCAGGCGCTCATCCGCCACTGGCGCGCTCATCCATCAGTGGCCCGGCACTGCCCAGATATTCGGGCGTTCCGGTCAGCACGCCGCGGAAATGCTCCAGCGGATCGCCAACGCGCAGGCCCCTGCCATCGATGCGGAACTCGCGGATCGCATCCTCATGGCTGCCGCCCCGGTTCTTGAGCACCGAGATCGCCTTGCGGATGCGCCCCTGCACTTCGAAGAAGCGCAGCAGCACCACCGCATCGGCCACATAGGAGATGTTGAGATTGGTCGCCATCGTGCCCACCAGCCCGCTCTGCGGATTGATGAGGAAGGTGACCACCCCCTGCTGGTTGAGATAGGAGAGCAGCTCATGCATCTGCAGCAGCAACTGCTGCTCCTGAGGCATGGCCGCCATATAGCCGTTCAAACTGTCGATCACGATCATGCGCACGCCGCGCTGTTCGACCTCGTAACGCACGCGGGCGGCAAATTCGCCGGGAGAAATCTCCGCCGGATCGTTCTGCTGGATCGTCAGCCGCCCCTCCTCGACATGGCTGACGATGTCGAGCCCGAAGGCTTTCGCACGCGCCATCAGCGTGCCCACCCGCTCGTCGAATTCGAAGATGGTGCAGGGCTCGCCGCGCTCACAGGCGGCATGGAGATATTGCAGGGCAATGGTGGTCTTGCCCGATCCCGCCGGGCCGGTGAGCAGCGTGCTGGTGCCGCGCAGAGGGCCGCCCGCCAGCAGATCGTCCAGCTCACCGATGCCGCTGGGCACCGGATCGCCGACAAAGCTGGTATGATGGTCCGAGGCGATGAGGCGCGGAAAGATGTCCACCCCGCCCTTGCGGATCACCAGATCGTGGAAACCAGCGGTGAAATCCACCCCGCGCAGCTTCTGCACCTGCATCCGCCGCCGCGCCGCGCCGAAGTCCAGCGTCAGCCGCTCCAGCGTGATGACGCCGTGGCACAGGCTGTGGAGATGGGCATCGCGCGTGTCGCTCGCCCCGGTCATGTCATCGACCAGAATGACGGTGCTCTCGCGCCCCGCGAAGAACTGTTTCAGCGCCAGCACCTGCCGCCGATAGCGCAGCGGGTCCTGCGCCAGCAGCCGCATTTCCGAGAGGCTGTCAAAGACCACGCGCGCCGGTTTGACCCTTTCGACCTCGTCCTGGATCAGCCGGATCGTCTCGCCCAGCTCCATCTCCCAGGGGTGGAGGATCGACTGTTCGCGGCCATCACCGAAAATGCCCTCGGTCGATTCCAGCTCGAACACATCGAAACCATCGAGTTCCCAGCCATGCGAAGCGGCCACCACGCGCAGTTCCTCGCGCGTTTCCGACAAGGTGATGTAGAGCACCCGCTCGCCCCTTGCCACGCCCTCGCGCAGGAACTGCAGCGCCAGCGTGGTCTTGCCCGAGCCCGGCGCGCCCTCCAGCAGATAGAGCCGATTGGCCGGAATGCCGCCCTTGAGAACAGTGTCGAGCCCGGCATTGCCGGTGGAAATTATCGTGAGGTCCGTCATGCATCCCGCCCGTTGGCGCCTCGGGCGCGCCTGCTGCGCCTGTTAAACGCGGGCATGGGTGGAATGTTCCGCCTGATGTCAGGGCTGCGGGGCGTTTTCGCGTCCAGAGTCACGGGCCGCGCGGATGGCATTGGCATGGCTCTCGCGACGGCGGCGATAGAGCACCGTCCACAGCGCCAGACCGCCCATCGTGCCATAACCGATCACCGGCCCCACCACGAGATAGGCCTCGATCGAGAGCATGTAGATCAGCGCCACGCTGACCAGAAAATCCACGAGCAGGCCAAAGCCCCAGACCAGCGTCATCACCATCACCGTGCGGCGCACCATGGCATCGTCACGCTTGGCGTCGAACTCGGCGAGCGACCTGGCGGATTCGCGGGCCATGGTGGCGCGGGCCAGGGGATAGATCAGCGGCTTGCCGATCGCCGCCGAGCCCAGAAAGGCCAGAGCAATCACCAGCGTCACCAGCTTCTCGCGCAGTTGCAGGAACTGCGCCGAACCGCCGCCCGCCATCGCCAGCAACGAGAGCCCCAGCCCTACCAGCGCCAGCACCGAGAGCGCATCGACGCTGCGGCTGCGCCAGAAGGTCACCACGCTCCACACCAGCGGCGGCAGGCAGGAGGCGAGCAGCGCGGGCACCTGCCCCTGGCTGCCCTGCAGCACGTGATAGATGCCCAGCGGGGCAAGGATGTTGATGGCCACATCCAGCGCAAAGGCCGGGCCATTGTCACGCAGCCAGATGGTGATGGTCGAGCGGTTCATGGCGGTCTCCGGCGAAAGCTGACGGGGGGCGGGAAGGCTGGGGGCGATCACTGGGCATCTCCCTGGGCAATCCAGTTGCCATGGAAGCCGGGGGGGACGCGATGCGGCAGACGAATGCTGGCGACCGGCGCTTCCTCAAAGCGGCGGGCGTCGAGGATCACCAGATCGGTGGTCTGGTTGTTCATATCGACGACAAAGCCGATCAGCCAGCCCTCGCCCTCGGCACTGGTGTCGTGTTCGGGCACGAAGACGAACTCGCCGGGGTGGCGGTTGGCGCCGAAATCATGGACCTGCCGCGTACCGCTCGCCAGATCATGGGCGTAAAGCGCGGTGGCGCCGACAAAGCGGTCCGCCGGATCGGTCGGCAGCGCCATGCTCCAGCCATAGCGATAGGGCTGGCCGAAAAAGCGCTCATCACAGCGGGGAAATTCCTGAGCGGCACCATCCAGCGTGGTGATCGCCACGCTGCGGGCTTCAGGGTCGACGGTCCAGCGCTCCAACCCCCGGTTGCGGGCGTCGGGGCCCTGAGCGCCCTCGCCGAACATCGAGGCATAGGCACAGACATCGATCACCACGCTTCCATCGGCATCGTCATAGGCATTGGCGACATGGAAGGCGAAGCCGGGCGCGATATCGCACCAGATGATCTCTTCCTGCGAGCCATGGCGCGGCATCAGGCCTATGCGGGCCTGATGGTCGGGGTTCCAGCGATAGGGGAAGCTGTGCCCCGCGATCAGCGTCTTCATCGAGAAGGTAACGGGCAGATCCAGCACGATCACAAAGCGCTCGGTGATGGCGCAATCATGGATCATGGGCCCGTGCCGCACGGTGATCGGCTCCTCGCGCACCACCTGTCCGTGGCGATCCACCACCACATGGCGGGCGGTGCCGGGATCGCGGCCTTCGTAGCAGATCGCATGGTTCTCGCCGGTGCGCGGATCGAGATGCGGATGCGCCGAGAAGCTGCCCTTCAGCGTGCCGTCGAACGGATTGTAGCGCTGCGCGTCGAGCATCTCGCCCAGTTCGACCGGATAGCTGCCCGCCTCGACCAGCGCGAAGCTGCGCCCGCCGATGCTGACGACATTGGTGTTCACAGTGTCGAAGATATGGCGCGGGCCCGGTGCGGGCTCCTCGCCCAGCGCCTTGGCCACCGCGTTGGAGCGGATCCAGCGGTTGCGATACCACTGCGCCTTGCCATCCGCGAGGGCCAGCCCATGCACCATGCCGTCGCCGGTGAACCAGTGGTAAGAGGCCGGATCGGCATCCATCGGGTTCGGCCCGATGCGCATATAGCGCCCGCTCAGCCCTGCGGGAATCGTGCCCGTCACCGCCAGATCGGTAAGGGTGACCTCCCCCTCCATCGGCGTGTGGATGCCGGTGAGATAGGGGTTGCCGCCTTCGGGCTCGGGCAGACGCTTGCGGTTGAAGGTGGCCAGCGCTTCCACGCCTTTGGTGACTGCGGAACGGATCAGGGTTTCCATATCGGCCTCCAATGTTTACACTGTTATCATGACTCAGGATAGTAACACTGTCAACATCGATAAAAAGCCCTATCATCATGGAGATCTGCGTGCCGCGCTGATCGAACAGGGCATGGCCCTGCTGGCCCAGCGCGACGCCGATTCGCTGTCCCTGCGTGAGGTGGCCCGCGCCGCCGGGGTCAGCGCGACCTCGGTCTATCGCCACTTCCCCGACAAGGAGGCGCTGTTCACCGCTCTGGCGATGGAAGGTCTGGCCCAGCTTGGCGCGGCGCAGAAGGCGGCCGGGGCGGCGGCAGGCGGCGGGAAGCAGGCCCTTGCCGCCACGGGCCGCGCCTATGTGCGCTTCGCTCTGGCCAATCCCGCGCTGTTCCGCCTGATCTTCGCCTCCCCCGCGCTGGAAGCGTCCAAGGCGAGCGGCAGGCTGGATTCCGAGGCTTTCATGCTGCTGCAGGCCAATGCCGCCGCGCAGGCCGCCAAGGATGGCGGTGAAACCGGGGTGCGGACACTTCAGGCCTGGGCGCTGGTGCATGGGCTGGCGATGCTGATGCTCGACGGCCAGATCGAGCCGGATGACAGTCTGATCGACCGGGTCGTGGGTTAAGATCCGCACCGGCCCGCTCTCCTGGCCCGGCCACCCATCGGTGGTATGCTGTGGGTGGCTGGGCCGGGGGAGCGGGCCGGTGCCGCAAAATCCGGCTCTTGCGCCGGATTTTGCAAAAGACTCTCAGGGCCTGTACCGGCTGGGTGACACCCCCAGCGCCCGCCGGAACATGGTCGAGAAATTGCCCGGCCCCTCGTACCCCAGATCGAGCGCGATGGCGGTCACCGGCTCACCCGCCGCCAGCCTTGGCAGCGCGGCGGAGAGGCAGGCCTGCTGGCGCCATTGCGCGAAGCTCATCCCCGTCTCGCGGCGGAACAGGCGGGTGAAGCGGCGGCGGTTCATCGCCAGAGCATCGGCCCATTCATCGATGGTCGCCGATGCGCTGGGCCGCTCCAGAAAGGCATGGCAGCGCGCCGCCAGAGCGCCATGCGCCGGAAAGGGCACCGACAGCGGAATCGAGGGCGCCCCGGCAATCTCCGCCACCAGCAATTGCATCACCAGACCGTCGCGCCCCGCCTCGTCATAGAGCGTCGGCAGATCCGCCGCCGTCACCAGCAACTGGCGCAACAGCGGCGAGACCGAGACCACCCTGCAACCCGTCTCCGGCGCCAGATCGGGATGCGGGGTCAGCAGCACGCTACGCGTCTGCACCGCGCCCACCATCCGCACCGCATGCGGCGTGCCGCCCGGAATCCACACCCCGCGCTCGGGCGGGGCGACCCAGGCGCCCTCGGGCGTGCTGACCGTCACAACGCCGCTCACGGCATAGAGGAACTGCCCGCGCCGGTGGCGATGCGGTGCCAGTTCGAAATCGGGGGGATAGTCATGGCCGATCGCCATCACCGCGCGGGGGATCGACTCATCGCGCAGATCATAGAGCGGCGGATCGCCGATCCAGTCCCGGAATGTCCTGCTCTCAAACATGAATGACCCATCGCCCAAAGCGGGACAGCGCGAATCGGTCTAGGCCTTATGGCCGATAGGAGCAAACACAATGCGTCAAACAGCCACGGCGGCATCCGCCGGCGCCGTCCCCTCCCCCCAGCCGTCAGCCAGCGTCGAAGGCACCGTCTTCAGGGTGATCGTGGCGATCAGCTTCTGCCATCTGCTCAACGACATGATGCAGTCGCTGCTGCCCGCGATCTATCCGGGGCTCAAAAGCGAGCTGAACCTCAGCTTCGGGCAGATCGGCATGATCACACTGGTCTATCAGATCACCGCCTCGATCCTGCAGCCGCTGGTGGGCCTCTATGCCGACAAGCGGCCGACGCCGATGGCGCTGCCGGGCGGCACGCTGTTCTCGCTGACGGGTCTGGCGGTGCTGTCGGTGGCGCATGTCTATCCGTTGGTGCTGCTGGGCGCGGCGCTGCTGGGCGTGGGCTCCTCGGTGTTCCATCCCGAAAGCTCACGCGTGGCGCGCATGGCCTCGGGCGGGCGGCATGGGCTGGCGCAGTCGATGTTCCAGGTCGGCGGCAATGCCGGACAGGCGCTGGGCCCGCTGGCCGCCGCGCTGGTGGTGGTGCGCTGGGGCCAGTCGAGCCTGGCCTTCTTCGCCCTGCTGGCGCTGCTGTCCGGCGCGATCCTGTGGAATGTGGCGCAGTGGTATCGCCATCACGGGCTGGCCCGGCTGAAGATCGGCAAGGGCGCGGGCCATGTCGAGCTTCCGCGCGGTGACGCGGCGCGCGGCATCTCGATCCTGCTGGCGCTGATCTTTTCAAAATATGTCTATCTCGCCAGCCTCACCAGCTATTTCACCTTCTATCTGATCCACCGCTTCGGCGTGTCGGTGCAGAATGCGCAGTTCCACCTCTTCGCCTTTCTGGCGGCGGTGGCCGTGGGCACGGTGGTCGGCGGCCCGCTGGGTGACCGCTTCGGGCGCAAATATGTGATCTGGTGCTCGATCCTGGGCGCGCTGCCCTTCACGCTGCTGCTGCCCTATGTCAGCCTGTTCTGGACCGGGCCGCTGACGGTTATCATCGGCCTGATCCTTGCCTCGGCCTTCCCCGCCATTGTGGTCTTCGCGCAGGAGTTGGTGCCGGGCAAGGTTGGCATGATCTCGGGCCTGTTCTTCGGCTTTTCCTTCGGCATGGGCGGGCTTGGTGCCGCCGTGCTGGGCTGGATCGCCGACCGGGCGGGCATCGAGGCGGTCTATCAGATCTGCGCCTTCCTGCCCGCCATCGGCCTGCTCACCGCCTTCCTCCCGACTATGGAGAAAAAGCGATAAGGTTTAATCCAGCAGGGCATTCAAGGCGGGCAGGAAATGCCCGCGATGCTCTGCAGGGATGCGCATCATCAGATCGTCCTCGAAACGGGTCACGAGGCCCCGCACCTCTTCCAGCCGCGCCTCGCCCGTTTCGGTCAGCACGATGGCCTGCGACTTGCGGTCGATCGGCTGACGCGCGATCAGCCCGGCGCCCTCCAGCCGGTTGAGCAAGGGCACCATATTGGCCCGCTGAATATCGAGCAGCCGCCCGATGTCGCTGGAGGTCATATCGGCCCGACCGCCCACCAGCAGCAGCACCGAAGCATCCGAAATCTTCAGATCGAGCGCAGCAAGCCGCCCCGCCAGATCGGCCATCATCGCATTGGCCGCACGGCGCAGGGTGAAGCCCGGCAGCGCGCTCATCGGGTGATCGGCATCTCCGGCCACCACGGTCTCAGTCACATCATCCCCCAACGTCATACTCCATCATGCGTCTCGAACGACAGCATTCACATCGCTATCAGAAATAGCAACAGCAAGATTCCCGAGAGCATGCCACGACTGAGCCCACGGATGAAGAGCCCCGTTAAGCCAGATTCCGGGATGGGAGAAGCGGTATGAGCTTGATCGCATCCTGGATGCGGGAAGGTTTCAAGGAGAACATGCGAGGGCCATCGCCCTCGCGCTCCCTTTAATGTCTGCCTCAGCGCTTCGGGTTCAGCCTTGCTCTTAATTTGCAGCGCCGCAGGCAGTATTCCCTGCGTAGCGCAGACAAGATGAAAGCCTGCGGCGCTCTAGGAAGCACAGGTGGAGAGCCAAGGCGCACCAATTCGGCGCCACTGCCCTCTCGTCGGGAGACGTCATGGGAGCGCGAGGGGGTAACCCCCTCGCATCTTCTTACTTCCCTGAGACCCCTTCCGCGACCGGCACGGCCTCCACCTTGGGCTTCTTCTCCTTGTGAGGCCGATGGTAATGCAGCCCCTCGATCTCCAGACGCCGCCGCAGCATATAGTCCTCGCGCATGGCGGCATAGGCATCGCCCGAGTTGCGCGCGCCCTCGATCCGCGCATTGTTCTTCAACCGGCGGTCCATCGCGCCAAAGACGACCAGCGGCGCGCCATAGGCCGGATTGCGCGCCACGCGGCCAATCGAGAGCGGGATCACCAGACGGTCCAGCGTATTGCCGATCACATCGCGGATGGTCGTCGGCCCGACCAGCGGGAGAAAGAGGTAAGGCCCCGACTTTACGCCATAAAAGGCCATGGTGTCGGCAAAGCCATTGGGACGGCGCGGCAAATGCACAGGCTTGCGCTTGGCGATGTCGAACAGGCCCGCGACGCCGATGGTGGAGTTGATGAGGAAGCGCGCCACGGTTTCGGCGCTCTTGCCGACGCGGTGCTGCAGCAGGAAGTTGATCGCGATGTAGGGCTCGCGCAGATTGTGGACCATGTTGTGGATGCCGTCGCGCGCGGGCTCGGGCACGATGCGCTCATAGCCCCCGGCCAGCGGGCCCACGACCGCCCGGTCGACCGCCTGCACCGCGTCGAAGGAGACCTTGTTCACCGCTTCCAGCGGATCATAGCGCACATGACGGCGGGCCGAGACGATGATGTTGGGCTCTTCATCCTGAGCGACAGGCGCGGGCTCGGGCGTCGGCTCCGGCAGCGTGGGCACGATGACCAGCGGCGGTGCCTTGAAAGGCGCCGCGGTACTGTCAGCCGGCGCGGCATTGCTGGCCGGCTGCTGTGTGCAATCGGCGGTGCAACTCACCCCTTCGCCCTGTGTTGGCACAGGGTTCTGAGGCAGAGCCGGTGGTGCAAGCAGTGCAAATCCTATCCAAGCCGAAAGGCCAACAGCCACAGCGAAACATCCCCCCCCGGGAGTGTCCGAAAACCGGAAACACATCAAAAGCATATGGATGCCCCCATCCAGGGCGCGGTTGTAACAAATTGTACGCCAATGCCTAGAGGCTTTGCGATGGATTGCATGACCCAAAAGGGGTCAACATCCGGAGCGCCGCCCATGGAGGCCAACACGGGCAGAGCGGCGACTCATCGCTCACACGACACACTGCATTTTTGGTTAATCAAGTCGAGTCAAGGTTAAATTCTTGCCCTTACAACAGTGTTGCAACCGCAATTTACCCCACTTCACAAAACTTGTCTTCCTGATGGGAAGATACTATGAAGCCGCGTCTTTCGGGGGGTAGGTCTCTTGTCTACGATCGCGCTGGATCTGTTGGAATCCGTTCTTGCTCATCTCGATGGTGCGGAGCTGCATATTGCCGCCGCCCATGTCGCGGCCGCGATCGATGTCGTGCGTGAGGAGCTGGCCGGGCTGGCCACAAACGCCGAAGCTTCGGCCTGACCGCAATCTGCGGCCACAAACCGTCTCCCTTCCTGCCCTGAACCGACCACCGCTGCGGGACTCGTTCAGCCGCTCCATACCCGGAACGGCAGCGCTTGCGCCGCACAGCATGGCAACACGCGAATCGGGGTCGCGCCGCGCCCCGTCAGAGCGGGAAAATAAACACCAAAGCGCCGGAACTCTGCCACTCCCGCCGGGCCAATCGCAAGCTTCTGGCGGAATTTGTTAACCACATATCGGTTAGTCAGCCGCATGAGCTTCATGCCCTCCGACTTCCCGCCCTCCGCATCCCTGCCGGAGTTTGCGTTCCAGCCGCAGCCTCGGCGGCATCTGTCGGTCGTGGTGCCCTGCTACAATGAGGCGCAGGTGCTCGACACGCTGATCGCGCGGCTGGTGCCGGTCTGCCAGCAGGCCGCCGGGCAGGATTACGAGATCGTGCTGGTCAATGACGGCTCCACGGACACCACATGGGCGCTGATGTGCGACCATGCCGCGCGCCATCCGGGCATCGTGGTGGCCGATCTGGCCCGCAACCACGGCCACCAACTGGCGCTGACCGCCGGTTTGCAAATATGCCGTGGGCAGTTGGTGCTGGTGATCGACGCCGATCTGCAGGACCCGCCCGAACTGCTGCCCGCCATGATCCGCAAGGTCGAGGAAGGCTTCGATGTCGTCTATGGCCAGCGCGTGATGCGCCGGGGCGAGACGCTGTTCAAACGGGCCAGCGCGGCCGGGTTCTACCGCCTGCTCGACCGGCTGATCGATCTGCCGATCCCGCGCGACACCGGCGATTTCCGCCTGATGACCCGCCGCGTCGTCGACCAGCTCAACGCCATGCCCGAGCGCTTCCGTTTTATCCGGGGCATGGTGAGCTGGGTCGGTTTCGACCAGACCGCCCTGCCCTATGAACGCGACGAGCGCCTCGCCGGGCAGAGCCATTACCCGCTGCGCCGCATGCTGGCGCTGGCCTTCGACGCGATCACCAGCTTTTCGACGCTGCCGCTGCGCTTTGCCTCCTTTCTGGGCATGAGTTTCGGGCTGGCGGGCTTTGCCATGCTGGGTTGGGTGCTGCTCAACTGGATGAAGCATCACACCATCACCGGCTGGACCAGCATGATCGCGGTGGTGCTGATCCTGGGCAGCGTGCAACTGATGATCATGGGCGTTTTCGGCGAATATCTGGGCCGCATGTATATGGAAACCAAGCGCCGCCCGCTGTTCATCCTGCGCGAGCTGCGCGGCTATCAAGCTGAAGCCGCAACCTCGGAGAGCTTCCCTCCCCTGACACAGGACATCCCCCATGGCTGAGGCGGAATTCGATGGCGTGGCGGCCGATTATCACGCCCAGCACGCCGCCTCGATCCGCCTGAGCGGCGAGAGCACCGATTACTTCGCCCGCTACAAGGCGCAGGACACCAGCCTTCTGGCACGGCAGGCCGGATGCCAGGTGAAGGATCTGCTCGATTTCGGATCGGGCATCGGCAATGCGGTGGCGCCGCTGCGCGAGAGCTTTCCCGAGGCGCGACTGACCTGCCTCGACGTGTCAGTCCAATCGCTGGCGCTCTCCCGCCGCCAGCATGGCGAAGACATCCATTATCGCGCCTATGATGGCCAGCATGTTCCAGAGGATCTGGGCGCCTTCGACGCGATCTTCACCGCCTGCGTCTTCCATCATATTCCTGCCGGGCAGCATATCGACCTGCTGGCCCAGTTGCGCGGCCATCTGCGCCCCGGCGGGCTCTTCGTGCTGTTCGAGCACAATCCGTGGAACCCGCTCACCCGCCACGCGGTGGCCACCTGCCCCTTCGACGCCAATGCCGTGCTGATTTCCGCGCCAGAGATGCGGCGACGGATGCTGGCGGCGGGCTTTGCCGATTGCCGCATCCGCTATCGCATCTTCTTCCCCGCCCCCGCTGCTGCGCTGCGCCCGCTCGAACGCTGGATGACCAGCCTGCCGATCGGCGCGCAATATTCGCTGAGCGCGCGATGATCGCCAGCGCGCACCATCGCGGAACCCCGCCGGTTCTGGCGCTGCCCTGCCCCACCACCGGCAGGCTGACCGCGGGGGTGGCGTTGATGCTGGGCGTGCTGGGCTGGCTGCTGCTGCGCGCCATCCAGCCGATGAACGATGTGGTCTGGCAGTTCTGGATCGCCCGGCAGATGCTGGGCGGCACAAGGCTCTACACCGATATCTGGGAGGTCAATCCGCCGCTGTGGTTCTGGTCGGCCATGCCGGTGGAGGCGCTGGCCGAAAGCACCGGGATCGGCTGGCAATCGCTGCTCAGCGCGGCGGTGGCGGCCTCGGGTGCGTTTTCGGCATGGCTGGTGGTGCGGATTGTCGCGCCTTCCCGCCCGGTGCCCAGCCTTGCCCTGCTGGTGCTGGTCTTTGCCATGACCACCCTGCTGCCGCTGTCGGGGGTTGGCCAGCGCGAGCCATGGACCTTGATCCTCTGCCTGCCCTACACCGCACTGATTGCCCGGCGGCGCATGCGACTGCCGGTCTCGACCAGCATGGCGGTGACGGTGGGGGTGCTGGGCGCCTGTGGTTTTGCGCTGAAGCATTATTTCGTGCTGGTGCCGCTGGTGCTGGAAGGCTGGCTTGCGCTGGGACTGAAGCGCGGCTGGCGTCTGTGGCGCGCGGAATTGCTGGCGCTCTGCGTGCTGGGTCTGGCCTATGGTCTGGCGGTGCTGACGCTGGCACCCGATTTCCTGAGGGTGATCGTGCCGATGGTGCGCCTCGCCTACAACGCCGGTCCACCCCCGCTTGTCTTGGCGCTGGTCAAACCCTGCGGCGTGGCATGGCTGCTGACAGGCAGCTTCCTCTGGCTGATGCGGCATGAGCCGCGCCGCAAGCTCGGGCCTGTGGTCGATGCGCTCTATCCGGCACTGCTGCTGGTCACTGCCTGCTTCGTGCTCGCCTATCTGATACAGCAGCGCGGCTGGGATTATCACAGCATGGCGGCCAGCGGCAGCCTGGCCATCGCCCTTGGCCTGCAGGCCCTGCGCATGACGCGCCGGGGGCCCACGCTGGTCGCCCTGCTGCTGCTGGGCGGCATGATGGTCTTTCTCTATCCGCCGCGTCCGGCCGGTGGCACCCATGATCCCGCGCTCGACCGCGTGGCGGCCGGAGAGGCGGTGTTCGTCGCCTCCCACGATGCCGGGGCGACCTGGCCGGCGCCCGAGACTCGCCACCTGCGCTGGGCCTCACGCGCCTATTCGCTCTGGATGGTACCAGCCATTCTGGGCGGGGAGCGGTATGGGCCCGACAATCCCGCCTTGCGCGACCTGGGGGCAAAGGTGGTGCGGGAGACCTCGCGCGATATCCGCTGCACGCCTCCCGCGCTTATCCTGCTGGAGTCCATGCCCGGCGACCGCGCAGGCACATCCACCTTCGATGCCTTCCTGAAACGCGACGCCGATCTGCGCGCCTTCCTCGCCGCGCATTACACCGCTTTGCCCGCAACGCCCCGTAGCATGGCCTATGAACGGCAGGGCGTCGTGGCGCCCGACCCGCGCCTCTCCTGCCGGGTGATCCGCTAGAGCCAGGCCAAGCCCTTGATCTGGTGCAGTCGCGTTCCGATAAAGGTTGCGCCTTCATCATCGGGACATGACATGAAAAAGATTGGTTTTCTCTCGTTTGGCCACTGGTCGCCTTCCGCCCAGTCCGGCACCCGTTCCGCGGCGGATGCGCTGCTGCAGTCCATCGATCTGGCGGTCGCCGCCGAAGATCTGGGGGCGGACGGCGCCTATTTCCGCGTACACCACTTTGCCCGCCAGCTGGGGTCGCCGTTCCCGCTGCTGGCCGCCATCGGCGCCAAAACCCAACGCATCGAGATCGGCACCGGCGTGATCGACATGCGTTATGAAAACCCGCTGTACATGGTGGAAGACGCCGGCGCGGCGGACCTGATCGCCGGCGGGCGGCTGCAGCTCGGCATCAGCCGCGGCTCGCCGGAGCAGGTGATCGACGGCTGGCGCTATTTCGGCTATGCCCCGGCCGACGGCGAGAGCGACGCGGACATGGCCCGTCGCCATACCGAAGTGTTCCTGGAAGCGCTGCGCGGCGAAGGGTTCGCCGAGCCCAATCCACAGCCGATGTTCCCGAATCCGCCCGGGCTGCTGCGGCCGGAGCCGTTTTCCGCCGGGCTGCGCGATCGCATCTGGTGGGGCGCCGGTTCGAACGCCACCGCCGTCTGGGCGGCGAAGCTCGGCATGCACCTGCAAAGCTCGACGCTCAAGAACGACGAGACCGGCGAACCCTTCCACATCCAGCAGGCCAAGCAGATCCGCGCCTACCGCGCCGCCTGGCAAGAGGCCGGCCACGCGCATGAACCGCGGGTTTCCGTGAGCCGCAGCATCTTCGCGCTGGTGGATCAGCGGGATCGCAACTACTTCGGCGGCGGTGGCAAGGAGGGCGATCAGCTCGGATATATCGACGCGCAGACCCGGGCGATCTTCGGCCGCAGCTATGCCGCCGAGCCGGACGTGCTGATCGAGCAGCTGGCGCAGGACGAGGCCATCGCCGAAGCGGATACGCTGCTGCTGACCGTGCCTAACCAGCTGGGCGTGGATTATAACGCCCACGTGATCGAATCGATTTTAACCCATGTCGCGCCGGCGCTGGGCTGGCGCTGATCAGCAAAAAGAGCGTTTTCGCGGTTAGCGAGAACGCTCTTTTTGTGCAGGCCTGATCGCCGTGTTTTACGCGATGTGAAGCATATGAATCAGCCCCAGGCTGATCCCGCCCAGCACCGCCAGCGAGAGCACCACAGCGGCCGTCACCCGCCCGCCCGCATTGGCCACGCTGCGCATGTCGACCCCCAGCCCCAGCGCCGCCATCGACACCACCGTCAGCACGCTGGCCGTATCACCCGCCGGAGCCAGCAGGGCAGCAGGCACCAGACCCAGCGAACGCACCGCCGTCAGCGCCAGAAAGCCCAGGATGAACCACGGCACCAGATGATGCAGCGCGGGACGCTTGGCGACATCGCCGGCAGCATCATGGTTCAGGCGCGGCGCCAGCAGCGAGAGCATCACGCAGACCGGCCCCAGCATCAGCACCCGCACCAGCTTGACCAGCGTGCCCATCTGGATCGCGGCAGCTCCCAGCGGCGCGGCGGCGGCCAGCACCTGGGGCACCGCATAGACCGTCAGCCCGGCCAGCGCGCCATATTGCAACCCATCGAGATGCAGCGCGATCCCCAGCAGCGGCAGGCCCAGCACCACCACAACACCCAACACGGCGGTAAAGCCGATCGAGGCGGCAACATCATCGCCATCCGCGCCGATCACCGGCGCCACCGCCGCAATCGCCGAATTGCCGCAGATCGAATTGCCGCAAGCCACCAGCAGCGCCATGCGCGGCGGCAGGCCCAGCAGCCGCCCGATGCCGAAGCTGGCCGCAATCGCCGTGACCACGACGCCCGCAATGCCCAGCAGCATCCACGGCCCCACCGCCAGCAGCGTCGCCGCGCTGACCGACAGGCCCAGCAGCACCACCGCCGCCTCCAGCAGCACCTTGGCGCTGAAGGCGATACCCGGCAGATAGCTGCGGCGCGGCGTCCAGAGCGTGCGCGCCGCCGTGCCCAGCAGGATCGCCAGCACTAACGCTTCCAGCCAGGCGCGGCCCAGCAGCGCTTCTTCCACCTTCTGCAGGGCGTAAGCCGCGCCGGTTACGGCAAGGCACAGCGCCAGTCCGGGGGCGAGGCGGAAGAGGACGGGGCGGGTTTCGGCTGGCTGGGTCATGGCTGTTTCCCTTCAAGACAGGAAACAGGTGGGCCTTTCCGATCAATCTATCCAACGGTTGATTTCTATGGTTCTGATCTTCCTAGAGGATCAATAGGTAAGAGTTTAGGCCATAGGTGCGAGGGGGTTACCCCCTCGCGCTCCCATAACGTCTTCCGACGCCACCACATTGGCACCGCATCGTGGCGTACCAACTCTCCACCTGTGTTTGTCGGGTGATCGGTTCGATCACCTCAGCCGATCAGATCACCCAGTCCGGCTGTTGATCATAGGCCTTGATCACGCCCAGCAGCGCATCGCCCGCCTTGCCGCGATAACGCTCCTTGTGGCGGATGCCGAAGAAAGGCCGTTCGGGCAGGTGAAACGGCAGGGCATGCAAGGCGCGCGCCTCGATCGACGGCCCCACCACCAGCGCGGAGAGCACGCCATGCCCCACCCCCGCGCGCACCGCCGCCAGCACCGCCTCGTTCGAGGGCAAGGTCAGCGCGATGTTCAGCGCGGCAGGATCGAGCCCGCGATCCCTCACCGCCGCCTCGAAGGTCGAGCGTGTGCCCGACCCTCCCTCGCGCATGATCCATGGGGCGCCCGCCAGCCAGTCGTTGGTCACCGCCTCGACCGGTTTGGGCCCGACCATCACCATGCGGTCCTTCGCCACCGGCCATTGCGCCAGAGCGGGATCGTCGATGGCGCCCTCGATCAGCCCCAGCTCGGCATCGCCCAGCAGCACGGCGCGCGCGGCGCCCTCGGTGTTGTCGATGGCCACCGACAGTTCGATGCCGGGATAGCGGCGATGGAACACCGCCAGCCGCTCGGGCAGCCAATAGCCCGCGATGGTCTGGCTGGCCACCAGACGCAGCGTGCCGCGCTTCAGGCCGCCATAGTCGGCAAGGGCCTGCTCGGCGCTGGCGGCGCGGGCCAGTACGGCCTGCGCCTCCTCCAGAAACATGCGGCCCGCATCGGTCAGTTCGATGCCGCGCCCCACGCGGTGGAACAGCTTGACGTCATGGCGCGCCTCCAGCGCGGCGATGGCGCCGCTGGCCGCCGATTGGGTGACGTTGAGGGCCTGGGCGGCACGGGTGACATGCTCGCGCCGGGCGACCTCAACGAAAATGCGCAGTTGCTCAAGCGTCATGCGCAGCGATGTGCCCGCTGCCGTCTCCCTTGGCAAGCGGCGGGGTGGCGCCATGGCCGGTGGTCATGCTGCGCAGCACGCCGTCGCGGCGGATCAGCCCATGCATCAGCGCCGCGCCCAGATGGGCAAGGATCAGCGCGAAGAACAGCAGCGCCACCACCGTATGCGCCCAGCGCAGGAAGGCATAGAGCGCCAGATCATGCGGCAGGATCGCGGGCAGCACCAGCGGCCCCACCTGCACCGGATAGCCCCCGGCCGAAAGCATCGCCCAGCCAATCAGCGGCATGCCCAGCATGCTGGCATAGAGCAGCACATGCGAGCCCTTGGCGACCATCTGCTGCAGTTGAGGCAGATCGCTGGGCAGCGGCGGCGCGCCGGTCAGCAGCCGCAGCGGCAGGCGGATCAGCACCAGCACAAGGATCGCGATCCCCACCGGGCGGTGCAGCGCCAGCAGCATGGGATAGAGCGGCCCGGCGGTGGAGACCATGCCGACGCCGATGAACATCATCGCCAGCACCATCAGCGCCATCAGCCAGTGAAGCGCGCGCAGCAACGGGTGGAAGTCCTGAGGATGACGGCTCATTGACCCTTCTCCTTCAGCATGTCTTGTCCGGCGGCGCTGGTCCGCGGCCCCTCGCCCGCGCGGCGGGTGAAGGAGGTGGAATAGGTCTTCGACCGCGCGCCCAGCAAAGGATCGTCAGAGGGCGCGATGCCCGATGGCAGGATGGTGGGGTCGAAGTTGAGATCGCGGCAGGCGCCCTGTTCCTCGCTCTGCACGGCACTCAGGGTCAGCACCCCGGCCTCCACGCTGCGATGCGGGCCGGTCCATTCCACGGTGGCCTTGTCGGTGACATCGCCGGGGTTGGCGACCACCAGTTTGAGATGCCAGCGCGAGGGGCCCTTGGCGGTGCGCGCGATCATCTCCTTGAACAGGGCGTCGCGCGGCAGGTCCGCCAGCTTGGCCTTGTCGAGGCCGGTCAGCGGCGCCTCGGGCTCGAACTGCCAGCGCACGAAGCGGGTGACGCCCTTGGCATCGGTGAAGCGGAAGGCGTTGATGCTGTAATAGGTGGCATTGGCAAAGCTGTCGGGCAGCACCGCCTTGGCCATATAGGCCAGGAAGGCGGGCACCTCGGGATGGCTGACCATAAAGGGTTTGACCAGGGCCGGGTCGGGCTTGCCGGTCTTGGGATCGGGCGTGGTGGCGCGCTGCAGGCCCACGAAGCTGGGCACATCGGCCACCGGGAAGATCGGCGTATGGTCCATCGCCATGCGCCATTCCTGCCCGTCTGGGCTGCGCATCACCAGCGCCATCGAGTGGAAGACATTGCGCCCGTCACTGGCCAGCGGATTGCCCCCGCCCAGCGAGAAGCGCCCGGTCACCGGATAGCTGCCGGCACGCAAACTCGACGCGGTCGTCAGATCTTCCCCAGCGCCGCTCGCCTGGAACGAGCCGCTGAAACACAGCCCCTTGGCATGGGCGCGGCGATAGCCGGGGAAGACCCCGCCATTGGCTTCCAGCGCATTGGCCACCTCGCCGCCGCTGATGCGGTGCGGGCCGATCCAGCCGGCGGCCCAGCCCAGTCCTCCGGCCAGCACGAGAACAGTGGCGCCGATCAGCGCGGCGGGAACAAGAGGATTGCGTGTTGGCGGCATGGAGACATCCTGTCGGCAAGGCTTGGCGTGGAAGGCTTGAACATATCGGACGTATGAGAGGACCTCATATATCCGTTTCTTATACGAAGCCATCACCCAAAAGGATGCGTTCTCTTGTCAGCCCTGATGGTTGGGCTTGTCGAAGAGAGGGATTTATTCCTCTTCCTCACCGCCTTTTCGCCGGTCCTGTCCGGGCAGGATGTTGTCGTGAAAGGCCGGTGACAGGCGCCGCTCCATCAGGCGGCAGGCCTCGGCATGCAGCAGCAAGGCGCGCGAGATCGCCTGCAGCAGATCGATGTGCAGCGCCCGCCTGCCGATGCACAGATCGTCGATCTCCGCCTCGCTGAGCCCCAGGGTCCGCGCCGCCGCATGCGGACCGCCCAGCAGCTCGACCGCCAGGGCAAATCGTTCGATCTGTTCGACCGGAAGCATGGACCATCATCCCCTGCGGCCTGTTATGGCCTGCTTGTGCCATGCCCCCATTCATGCCGTCTGTCACCGGCAATTCAAACTTGCATCAGGGCATGAATTCTGATGTTAAGCGCCCGTGATGACGACAGGACAACCTGTCGCGTCCCAACCCGCATCGGTGCCCGCAAGGGCTTAATAGGGAACAAGGTGAGGATCATCCGATCCGAAACCGGGCTGTCCCTGCAACTGTGAGCGGCGAGTGCGATGCACGCGGCATCCTGCCAAAGGCGCGGGATGCGGCCACTGGGCCAGACGCAAAATCATGCGGGGCTCGGGAAGGCTTGTGCACCGCGCGACGACCCGCGAGCCAGGAGACCTGCCGCTGCGTGTCGCTCTTGCCCGGTCCAGGGGATGGCCAAGGCACGGATATCCGTCTGAGCGACGATCAGCATGGCCGGGGGCCATGGACGCCGCAGCGAGCGGGCCACAGCGCCTGCCCGCCTCGTTTCGGCGCGGGACTGACCGTGCCGGATCGGCGCGGGCCAGACCTTGCCCCCTGCCCGTCGCCCGGCGCCGGAGATTGATGATGAAGAGACCGTCAGGCCCCGTCCGTAACCCTGGGTGAAACAGGGTGTAACACCGCGCCAACCGTAAAGAACTTGTCCGCCGCGGCGGCAGTTCGCAGGCCCGGCGAGGCCGCACCGGCATCGCACCCGGCACGCATCACGATATCGATAAAAGAAACAGGGGGATCACCCATATGACACGCAACCTTCGCAAGAGGCCGCAGACGGCCCTGCGCCCGATCTGGCTGGCCGCCAGCATGCTGGCGCCGCTCGGCAGCGCTCAGGCCCAGACCGCCGCAGAGGCCGACAACATCCTGGTCATCGGCCAGCAGAGCCAGACGCTCACCCGGCCCGACGCCACCGGCAGCCGCCTCAACCTTACCCCGCTCGAGACCCCCGCCTCGATCGCCAGCATCGATGGCGAGGCGATCCGCGCGCGCGGCGACATGTCCATCGCCGAGGCCGAGGCGCGCGCGCCCGGCTTCTTCAATGTCGGCAACCCCGGCAATGGCGGCACGGCGCTGGCGGCGCGCGGCTTTGCCGGCCAAGGCTCGATCCTGCAACTGATCGACGGGGTGCGTCTGTTCCCGGCGGCGGGCACCATCACCTTCCCCACCGACCCGTGGATGGCCGAGCGCATCGATATCCTCAGCGGCCCGGCCTCGGTGCTTTATGGGCAGGGATCGCTGGGCGGCGCGGTCAATGTGATCATGCGCAAACCCAACACCCAGCGCACCGAGTTCGAGAGCGAGATCGGCTATGGCTCGCAAAACACCTTCCATGCCGCCGCCGGGCTTGGCGGGCCGATCGGTGAGCGGCTCTCCTACCGTGTCGATGCCAGCTATCGTCGTTCGGACGGCTATGTCGATCGCGGGCATTCGGACAGTCTGGCGCTGTCGGGCACCTTGCGCTGGGCCACCACCGACAGACTGACCTTCACCCTGCGAGAGGATTACGGCGACCAGCATCCGATGAAATACACCGGCACGCCGCTGGTGAACGGCAGGCTGGATCTGGGGCTGCGCCATCAGAACTACAATGTGGGCGACGCGCATATACGTTACCGCGACAACCGCACCACCTTGCAGACCGACTGGACGCCGTCAGACAGCATCAGCCTCACCAATCTGGGCTATGTGCTGACCAGCAAACGCCAGTGGCGCGATCTGGAAAGCTATTGCTGGGTGGGGGCTAATGGCAATTGCCACAATGGCTACAACTATAGCCCCGCGACGCCCGGCAACATCTATCGCACCGACAATTTCGGCATCGGCCATGACCAGACCCAGTGGGGCGATCAGGGCAGCGCCACGTTCAAGATCCCGCTGTCGGGCAACATCAGCACCGATCTGGTGGTGGGCTTTGATGTCAACAGCATCGCGCTCACCTATTCGAACGATTTCGGATCGGACGTGCAGGAAGACAGCGTGACGCCCACCGGTTTCAACCCCGGCCTGTTCTACGACACGCAGGGGATTGCTCCACGCTATCGCACCCAGACGACCGAATATGCCTTCTTCGCGGAAGACCGGCTGAAGTTCGGAGACAAGTTCTCGCTCATCACCGGCATCCGGCATGAGAATGACGAGATCAAGCGCTGGACCCGGACCTATCCCACCGGCAATGGCGGCGTGGATGCGTTTGTGTTCGACAAGAAACTGACCAACACCACCTGGCGCGTGGGCGGCGTCTATCAGCCGGTGCCGACCGTGTCGCTCTATGCGCAATACAGCACGGGCACCGATCCGCTCGGCACGCTGACGACCTATTCCTCCGCCCAGACCCAGTTCAGCAATGCCACCGGCAATCAGGTGGAAGTGGGCGCCAAGGGCAGCTTCTGGGGCGGGCGCGGCACGGCGACGCTGGCGGCCTATCGCATCGTGAAGAAAGGCCTGCTCTATCAGCAGACGCTCTCCAGCCCGATCCAGCAGGTGGGGCAGCAATCGTCGAAGGGGATCGAGGCTTGGGTGTCGCTCAATCTGCCCGCCGGTTTCGGGATCGACGCCAATGGCACGGTGCTAAAGGCGCGCTATGACGACTTCTTCTCCGGCGGGGTCAGCTTTACCGGCAAGGCGCCGCCCAATGTGCCGCAACAGGCCGCCAATCTGTGGCTGCGCTGGGATGCGACCAAGCAGATCCGCGCTCAGGCGGGGCTGCGCTATGTCGGGCACACCTACTCGGATACCGCCAACACCTTCCGCGTGCCGGCCTATGCGGTGGTGGATGCGGGGCTGGCCTATGCCGTGAACCGGCATGCCTCGGTGGATGTCCATATCTACAACCTGCTGGACAAGGCCTACGCCCAGACCACCTACAATGACGAGCAGTGGATTCTGGGCCGCCCGCGCTCGGTCGACGTCTCGCTGCGCACCAAGTTCTGAGGGTCTGAACCATGGCATGGCAGCATCAGGCCAAACGCTGGCTTTACCTGACCCACCGCTGGGTGGGCATTGTCACCTGCCTGCTGTTTGCCATGTGGTTCGCCTCGGGGCTGGTGATGATCTATGTGCCCTATCCCTCGCTCTCGCCCGCCCAAAAGCTGGCGGGAGCGCAGGCGATCGACTGGCGGGCGGTGAATGTGCCGCCACCCGTTTCCCCCGACACACGCGCCCTGACGCTGGAGATGCGCGATGGCCAGCCGGTGTGGCGCTTGGAACCATGGGGGGCGCCCACAATCACCCTGCCCGCGCATGGCGGCGCCGTGCTGCCCCCGGTGGATGCGGCTGTAGCAAGGCGGGTCGCGCAGGGTTTCAGCCATACAACGGTGCGCGATGTCAAACAGATCACCCGCGACCAATGGACCGTCGCGGGCGGCTTCGACCGCCACCGCCCCTTGTGGAAGGTCAGCCTGGCCGATGCGGCGGGCACACAGCTCTATGTTTCCTCCAGCAGCGGCGCGGTGGTGCAGGCCACGACGCAGCGCATCCGTTTCTGGAACTGGCTGGGGTCGGTGCCGCACTGGCTCTATCCCACCGTGCTGAGGCAGGACAATGCGGCATGGCGGCAGGTGGTGCTATGGGTTTCGGGCCCCTGCATCGCCGGAGCCCTGGCGGGGATCTGGATCGGCCTGCTGCGCACGCGTGTGGGGCACCGGCGCTTCAAGGGCGGGCGGATGACACCCTATCACGGCTGGATGCTGTGGCACCATGTCTCGGGGCTTGGCGGAGGCCTGTTCCTGATGGCATGGATTTTCAGCGGCTGGCTCTCGGTCGATCCGGGACGGTTGTTCCAGAAGGCCGATCTGCCGGAGCAAGCCGAGCGTGCCTATGCGATGGGCACGCCGATGCCATCGGTGACGCTGGAGCGATTGCGCGCCCTGGGCAGCGATGCAAGGCAGATCCGGCTGTCGCGCGATGGCGGGCTGGCGCGGCTTGCGATCTTCAACGGCGATGGCATTCGTCGGGTCTACGATGCCAGTAACGGACAAGCCTTAAGGCCCTCAGACGCCACCATCGCCAAGGCCGCCCAAACCCTCATCCCCTCCGGCCACCTTATCGCCATCGAGCGGCTGACCGCGCCCGATGCCTATTGGTACGATGTAGGCGCCCTGCCCCGTCTGCCCGTCCTGCGCCTGCGCTTCGACGACCCCGCGCAAAGCTGGTTGCATATCGATCCCGAAACCGGCGTGATCATCGAACATCTGGACTCGCGCCGCCGCACCTATCGCTGGCTGTTCGATCTGCTTCACAAATGGGACCTCAATGCGCTGACGCTCCACCGCCCCTTGTGGGACATCTGGCTGTGGCTGTGGTCGCTGCTGGGGCTGGTCACTTCGGTCAGCGGCGTGTGGATCGGCTGGAAGCGGCTGAGGCGCGCCTGAACCATCAAATCCGCGCCGAGATCGGGCGATGGTCCGACAGGGTCAACGGATCGGCGCGGTAGTCGAGCGGCGCCAGATCGCCGCTGGCGATGATATGGTCAAAATCCCGCCGGGGCCGCCATGAAGGCCAGCTTGCCGGAGACGTTCCGGCCGGGCGCCCGTCGGTCAGCGCGCAGAAACCGGCAATCGGCGCGCTGGCGCCGCCACAATTGAAATCGCCCATCGCCACCCAGCGCGGCGCCCGCGCCAGCCCTCTGGCGATGACGGCAAGCTGCGCCGCCTGATCCGCCGCCCCAAGGCTGAGATGCAGGCAGGCCACCCGCAGGCGCTCCGGCCCCGCCACATCGACGATCAGGCAGCCCCGCCCCGCCACGCGGCCCGGCAGCTTCAGATCCTCCACGATCTCCAGCGGCCAGCGGCTCAGGATCGCATTGCCGTGGCGCGACACGCCGGGGATCACCCGGTTCTGCTGGACCGCGACAAAGCCATGGCCCGATGCCGCCGCGATCAGCTCGATCTGGCTGCGATAGCCCGCGCGCCGCCCGCCCAGATCCACTTCCTGCAGGCAGACCACGTCATAAGGGGTGATCTCCCGCGCGATCTCGCGCAGGATCGCGGTCTTGGCGGCGGTGTGGATCACCTGCCGATGCGCGTGGAACAGATAATCCCGGTAGCGCTTGGTACCGATGCCGGCCTGAATGTTCCATGTCAGCAACTTCATGGCGCAGTCAGCCTTTTTTCGTCACAACGGTCGATAAAGCGAAGTTGCGAAGGAGCCACCTTGTTCCCGACAGTCTCATATCCGCTGATGCTCCACGTGCTGGTCGCAACCATCCTGTCGCTGCGCGTGCTCTATCGCAAGCTTCAGGTGAACAGTGCCTTGGCCTGGATCGTGGTGCTGATCGCCATGCCGATCGGCGGGCCAGTGCTCTATGTGCTGTTCGGCGCCCCCAATCTGGGGCGGCGCAGGCTGGAGCTGGGGCACCGCATCCGCAGCTATTACGAGAAGGCCTATGCCATCGCCCGCGCCGATGCGGCCAGTGTGGATGCAATCCCCCAGCCTTTCAACGCGATGGCGGCTTCGATCGCGCGGGACAGCGGCTTTCCCGTGCTCTCGCATAACCGCTACACGCTGCTGAGCGACGCGGGCGACATTCTGCAGCGCATGGCCAGCGACATCGACGCCGCGCGATGCGACTGCTGCCTTGAGTTCTACATCATCGACCCGCGCGGCCGCGTGGAGGCGGTGCTGGAGGCGGTGCTGCGCGCGGCGGGACGCGGCGTTGCCTGCCGCATTCTGGCCGATGATTTCGGCAGCAAGGGCTTCTTTCGCTCGGACTGGCCCGCGCGGCTGAAAGCGGCCGGAGTCAGCGTCACGCGATCACTGCCCGTCGCGCCAATCCGCAATTTTTCGAAACGCACCGATCTGCGCAACCATCGCAAGCAGCTCATCTGCGACCGGGCGGTGGCCTATATGGGCAGCTTCAATCTGGTCGATCCGCATTTTTTCAAGGCCGATGCCCATGTCGGCGAATGGATCGACCTGATGATGCGGATCGAGGGGCAGATGGTCGATGCGCTGGCCTGCGTGTTCCATGCCGATGATCTGCTCGACCGGCCCGACACAGATATCGACGATAAGGCCCTGCGCGCCCTGCCCTTCGACCAGCAGAAGCCTCCCCTGCCCGAGGGGCGGATGCTGATGCAACTGCTGCCCTCCGGCCCGGAAATGCCCAGCTCCACGATCTATGAGGTGATCGTCGCGGGGATTTTCAACGCGCGACAAAGAGTGCGCATCGTCACCCCCTATTTCGTGCCCGATCAGGCGGTGCTGCTGGCGCTGACCTCGGCGGCCAAGCGCGGCATCGCGGTGCAGATCATCGTGCCGCAAAAGGGCGACAGCCGCATGGCGCAATATGCCAGCCAGTCCGCCTTCGACAGCCTGCTGGAAGCGGGGGTGGAGATCCTGCGCTTCACCGGCGGGCTGCTGCATGCCAAGGCCCTGCTGATCGACGAGAGCATCACCGTCTTCGGCACCGTCAACATGGACATGCGCAGCTTCTACCTCAATCTGGAGATGAGCCTGCTCCTCTATGAACCGCAGGCCAGCGCGCAACTCGATGGCATCCTTGATGGTTATGCCGCGCGCAGCAGTGCGATCGATCCCGCCGCATGGAAGCAAAGGCCCTGGCGGCAGCATTTTCTGGAAAATCTCTTCCGGCTGGCCGGGCCGCTGCTTTAACGGCGCCTGCTGCGCCCGATTGCGAACAGCAGCGCCCCACCGATCAGCGTTGCCACGGCGGGCTGGGCGACAGCGATGATGGTGATAAAGATGAATTCGCCATAGCCGCAGCCGCCCTCGAACGTGTCGTGGCGCAGCGCGCAGACCGAGCTATGGTCGAAAATCCACGGGCCCACCCAGCAGAAGCCCGCCACCGCATGCAGCGGCATCAGCAGGCCGAGGCATGCCGCCCCAATCCCCGCCGCGCGTTGCGACAGGGTGCGAAACGGCAGATAAAGCCCCAGCACCGCCATCACCGGGCTGGCCAGCAGCAGGATCAGCATCATTGGTCTGGTGCCTTGCGGCGGCGCATGCGGCGGATCGTCAGGAAGGATGTCAGCAACGTCACCGGCGAGACCATGGCGGCCAAGAGCATAATCACGCCCAACCCCATGGCATCGCCATAGCCGACGCCACCCTCACGATGCATCTGGCTGAAAACATAGAGCAGCATCGCCCCCGGCACGACCAGACCGCAGGCGATCACCGCCAGCCAAGGCCTGTCCACGCCACCCAGCCGTCCGGCCAGCAAGGCCATCAGCAGCGTCGGCAGGATGATGGCGGCGGCCACGACAAACACGGTCAGCAAGGTTTCAGCCATGCAACCCTATCGCCCGATCGCAGCGCCAAGTCACGCCCTCTCTCAGGCGTGAGGACGCGGCTCCCCGAACAGGCGCGCGGGCAAGCGCGCGGCCATCAGAGCGCAGCCCAGCAACACCGGCACCAGCACCAGCGAGGCGCCCAGCGTGCCCGAGCCCCCCGTCCAGCGCGGCGAGGCGAAATAGGCCCCGCCGATCAACGCCACACCCAGCGCCGTGCCCAATTGCTGGCTGGTCTTGAGCAGGCCGCTCGCCGCTCCGGCATGGCCCGGCTCGACATGGGCCACGGTGATCGGCCCGATGCTGCCCGAAGCCATGCCCATGCCCATGCCAGTCAGCGCCACCAAGGGCAGCGCCGCCAGCAGCGAGCAGCCCGTCAGGCCCACCAGCAGCAGCACGCCTGTGCCCGCGGCGGCCATCGCCAGGGCTCCGGCGGCGGGCACCCAGCGCCCGAAACGCGGCAGATAGCGGCGCCCGATGCCGCCGATGCCCAGCATCACACCAAGGCTGAAAGGCATATGCATCAGCCCGGTCTGCAGCGGCGACAGGCCGCGCTCGCCCTGAAGCGCGAAGGCGAAGATCAGCAGAAAGCCGCCGCTGGCCAGCGAGAAGCTGGCCGCGATGATGATGCCCAGACGGAAGCTGGGCACGGCAAACAGGTCGGGGGCGAACAGCACCGGTTGAGCCTGTCGGCTGCGTTGCCGCAGATGACGCCATCCCAAAGCAAAGCAGATGGCCGATGCCGCAAGGCTGGCCAGTTCCGGCAGGCCGAGCCCGGCATGCTCCATGGCGATCAGCGGCCAGACTAGACCGGCAATGGCCAGCGCGAACAGCAACGTCCCCAGCGGATCAAATCCGCTGCCATGGGGCGAACGCATCGCAGGCAGAAAGCGCAGGCCCATCAGCATGGCGACCAGCCCCACCGGCGCATTGACCAGAAAGATCATCCGCCAGCCAAGGCCAAACAGATCGGCATGGATCAGCAAGCCGCCCAGAATGGGCCCGGCAATCGCCGCCAGCCCGCCGATCACACCGAACAGCGCCAGCTTGTGAACACGCTCGAGCGGGTCGAAGAGGATCTGCATCAGCGCCAGCGACTGCGGCGCCATCAGCGCTCCGGTCACCCCTTGCAGAATGCGCGCGGCGACCAGTTGCCCGCCGCTGCCCGCCACACCGCACAGCACCGAGGCCAGCGTGAAGCCCGCGACGCCGGTCACGAACATGCGGCGATAGCCCAGCGCATCGCCCAGCCTGCCGCCCAGCATCAGGCAGATCGCAAAGCTGAGCGCATAGCCCGCCGCCACCCATTCGGAGACCTGCGGGCTGGCGGCGTAATCGTGCTGAATGGCAGGCAGAGCGGTGTTGACGATGGTGAGATCGACGATCTCGAGCACCAGCGCGATCACCAGAGTCAGCACGGCCAGAGTCTTCTGGCCGTGCGACAGGGTTGGAACGGTCATGATGGAAGGCCCCCCGCCTTCTTTGTTGGTGCCTTATTTCAGGCCTTGCAGATAGGCGACCACGGCGGCGCGGCGCTTGGCATCGGGGATGGCGATGACCATGCGCGTGCCGGGCACCATCTTGCCGGGCGCGGCGAGGAAGCGGTCGAGATTGGCGGTATTCCACACCACGCCCGAGGACTTCAGCGCGGGCGAATAGCTGGCGAAATCGCTCGAACCGGCCTTGCGCCCGGCCACGCCGAAGACGTTGGGGGCGATGGCGGGCTTGGCGCCCTTGGTGTTGACGTGGCACATCTGGCACTGCTGCTTGAAGATGGCGGCGCCCTCCACGGCAGGCTGGGCCGAGGCCAGCGCGGGCGTGAGCAGAGCAGCCAGCGCGAGCGGCAGGGTACGAAACAGGGTCATGATGGGTCTATCCAATCTTGGGGGGTGAGTTGCCGGGCGCGTCAGATCGCGCCCGCTTTCATCTGCGTGACGGCATAATCCGCCGCGCGGGCGGTCAGCGCCATATAGGTCAGCGAGGGGTTCTGGCAGGCGCTCGACGACATCTGGGCGCCATCGGTGACGAACAGATTATCGATCTGATGCGCCTGGCTCCATTTGTTGAGCACGCTTGTCGCCGGGTCATGGCCCATGCGCGCGCCGCCCATCTCATGGATCGCGGTGCCGCCGGGGCCGGGGCGGTCGAAGCCGAAGATCACATGGCCGCCCGCCGCCGTCAGCATGGTCGCGGCCTCCTTCTTGGCGTCGGCCAGAGCGGCCATTTCTTCCTTGCCGTGGTTGAAGCTGATCTCCAACTGAGGCACGCCCAGCGGATCGAGCTTTTTCGACAGCGCCAGCCTGTTGGTCACGCGCGGCACGCTTTCGGCAAAGACCACCAGCACCATGCGCCATGCGCCGGGTTCGCGCAGATGGTTCTTGTACTCCGCGCCGATGCCCGCCTCGCGTTCGCCCGCTGTCCAAGTGGATTGCAGCGCGCCGCCCTGAAAGGAATAGCCCCGCGTGAAACCATCGCCGTCCAGCTTCTCCAGATTGCGGAAGCGCGGGATCACGATGCCGGTGGGGCGGTTGCCGAAGGTGGTGTGCTCCTCGAAACCGGGCATGATCGCGGCGGCCGAGAGCGTGTTGGCATGGTCCATGATATGGGTGCCCAGCACGCCGCTGCCATTCGCCAAGCCACCCGGCATCGCCTCGCTGGCCGAATTGAGCAGCAGATGCACCGAGTTGAAGGCGCCCGCGTTGAGGAACACCATCCGCGCGGTGGCGCTCTTGCGCGCCTTGGTCTGCGTGTCGATCCAGCGCACGCCGGTAACGCGCCTGGTGGCCGGATCGTAATCGACCTTCTCGACCTGAGCATTGGTGATGACGGTCAGCCGCCCGGTCGCGGTGGCGGCGGGCAAGGTGCTGGATTGCGTCGAGAAATAGGCGCCGAAGGAGCAGCCGCGCATGCAGATGTTGCGATACTGGCAGGGTCCGCGCCCCAGTTCGGGCTTGGCCTCGGTGAGGTTGGCGGTGCGGCCCACGGTGAGGCAGCGGTCGGGCCATTGCTTCAGGATGCGTTCGCGCACAGCCTGTTCGACGGCGTTGAGCGCCATCGGCGGCTGGAAATGGCCGTCGGGAAGCTGGGCCAGCCCTTCCCTGGCGCCGGACACGCCCACGAACTCTTCCACCTTGTCATACCAAGGCGCCAGATCGGCATAGCGGATAGGCCAGTCGGTGCCGTGGCCGTCGCGCTTGTTGGCGCCGAAATCATAGTCCGACCAGCGATAGCACTGGCGCCCCCAGGTCAGCGAACGCCCGCCCATTTGATAGGAGCGGAACCATGTGAAGGCGCCCTCACCAACTTCGTAGGGATTCTGGGCATCGTTGACGAAGTGGTTCTGGGTGAATTCGGTGAAGTGCCGGTTCAATTGCTGCACCGGATAGTCGCGCGCATAGAGCGCAGCATCGCCCTCGCCCCGGAACGGCATCTCCCAGGGTGTTTTCATCTCGGTGGTGTAGTCGGCGCCATGTTCGATGGGGCGTCCGCGTTCGAGCATCAGCACCTTCAGACCGGCCTCGGTCAGTTGCTTGGCGGCGAGGCCCCCGGTGATGCCGGAGCCGACAACGATGGCGTCAAAATCGTGATTGGTCATGGCTTTATCCAAAATCCACGGCGGTCCAGTCGCTGGACCAGGCGCGGTCGCCCTTGTGCAGAGGGATGTCATTGTCCCAGCGGCCGGGGACGGGGTCGTAACGCAGCTCCTTCGAGCCGCCTTCCTCGCTGGTGTAATAGCCGGTGAGGATCAGCGTCTTGATCGCGCGCCATGGCGAGGGTTGCGCGGGTGGCGGGCCAGCGGGGAAAGCCTCCGCATCCAGAGCCGCGAGCAAGGCGTGGCGCTGCGCCGGGGTCTGGGCCATGAAGTCGCCCTTGGCGCGGCGGTTCAGCTCCTGCTGCAGCCACAGGTCATGGCGCAGCGAGCCATCGGCGCGCAGCGGCCATCCGGCAGGCGCATCCTTCACCGGCGCGCGCGTGCCTTTCAGCCCATGCGCCAGTGCGAGGCTGAGGAAAGCCCCGGTGCCAACCTCGCCCGCACCCGCGGTGGTGGTGCGGGGGATCACCAACTGGCTGACCTCCTTGAGCATGGCGCTTTGCTGCGCGGTGGGCGCCTCTCCGGCAGGCAGAGCGGCCAGCAGGCGGCCCGGCGTGGTGCCCAATGCTGCGGCCCACAGGCCTGCCGCGCTGAGGAATTCGCGTCGGTTCCAGGGGGTCATGGCTGAAGTCCCATCAGCTTTTGGTTGAGCGCGCGATCGGCGCCGGATTTGGCGAAATCGTCGAAGGCATGGGGCGTGGTGCGGATGATATGTTGCGCGATAAAGGGCGCGCCTTCTGCCGCGCCATCCTCGGGATGCTTGAGGGCGCATTCCCACTCCAGCACGGCCCAGCCGGCATAGTCATACTGCGCCATCTTGCTGAAGATCTGCGTGAAATCGACCTGCCCATCGCCCAGCGAGCGGAAGCGTCCCGGCCGGTCCACCCAGCTCTGATAGCCGCCATAGACGCCGCTGCGGCCATTGGGGCGCAGCTCGGCATCCTTCACATGGAAGCATTTGATGCGCTCGTGATAGATGTCGATAAAGGCCAGATAATCGAGATGCTGCAGCACGAAATGGCTGGGATCATAGAGAATGTTCGCGCGCGGATGATTGCCCACGCGGTCGAGGAACATCTCGAAGGTCACGCCATCGTGCAGATCTTCGCCGGGATGCAGTTCGAAGCCGATGTCGACGCCATTGTCCTCATAGACATCGAGGATCGGCTTCCAGCGGCGGGCCAGCTCATCGAAAGCGTCTTCCACCAGACCGGCGGGACGCTGCGGCCAGGGATAGACATAGGGCCACGCCAGCGCGCCGGAGAAGCTAGCATGGGTGGTCAGTCCCAGACGGCGTGAGGCCACTGCCGCCAGCTTCACCTGCTCGACAGCCCATGCCTGACGCGCCGCGGGATTGCCGCGCACATGCGGCGCGGCGAAGCCGTCGAATTGAGGATCGAAGGCGGGATGTACCGCCACCAACTGGCCTTGCAGATGGGTCGACAGCTCGGTGATCTCCAGGCCTTTGTCGGCCAGCATCCCCTTGATGTCGTCGCAATAGGCTTGGCTGTCGGCGGCCTTCTCCAGATCGAACAGGCGCCGGTCAGCCGGGATCTGCAGGCCCTTGTAACCCAGACCCGCCGCCCAGTCGGCAAGACCCGACAGCGTGTTGAATGGCGCCGTATCGCCCAGGAATTGTGCCAGGAAGATGCCCGGCCCCTTGATGGTTCTCATGTCTCTCCCCGCTTCATGCGATTCTTCGCGAAGCATTATCAGAACTTTCATTCTAATAATGGCGTAAATGAGAGGAGAGTCAATCGGCCAAATCAGGCGCCGTCGCCCGCAGGCTTCACATCAGCGCATCGCTCATCAAAAAGGCGGCGATCATCTGCGCAAGATCCTTTTTCAGCACCAGCCAGTCGCCTTCCCAGGCCGAGGTGCTGATGGTGCCGAAGCCCAGATAACGCGCAATCGCGGCATAAAGGATGCGGAAGGTGCTATCGACCGCGCGCTCCGGGTCCTTCACCTTCATCTCGCCGCGATGGTCCAGCAGCGCCTCCTTGATGGCATTGGCCGTGCCCATATAGGAGGCCTTGCCCACCGAGGCGACCAGCGCATCGGTCGAGGCCCGCGCCATCAGTGGCCGCATCTGCGGACCAAATTCGCGCAAGGTCTCCGCCAGCGTCTCGACCAGCGCCACCACCAGCGAGGGCAGCGCGGCATGCCCGGCCCGTGCCTGCCCGATCCGCGCGAACATCGCGGTGTCCAACTGCTCCAGCACGCGCAGTTGCACGGCATGCAGCAAGGCATCCTTGCTCTCGAAACGGTTGTAGATCGAACCGATCGAGACCTTGCCCTTCTTGCTCACCTCCAGCAGCGTGAACTCATCGTTCCCACGCTCGATCAGCAGAGCCTCGGCGGCGGCGAGCATCCGTTCGTAGGAAGCCTTGCTGCGCCCTTGAACAGGAGCGCGCAGGGCGGTGGCAAGGCCAACATCGTCTTTTGTCATACCGCTTTGTCGGCAAATGACAGCGGCGCGTCAACCGGGACTCGACAAACACGAATCACAATTCTACTTTTATGTTGATTTCGGACGGCACCGCAGCCTGCCAATCGGCGTACCACGCCTGTTCATATTGCGCAGCAGCGGCACCCAGAACCTCCCCATCCCCGCGAAAAACCAAGCGAAAAAATCGGGGTTGCACGGTCCCACAAATTAGAATAGTAATTCTGATAACGCGTCGTGATCGTCACGGACAATCGATCGGGAGAGACACAGCAAACAGCGCCGGCACCCGCCGGTCCGCCTTCATCGGCGCCTTTTGCCCAACCGTGACCGTCCGAAGCGCCGCCCGGCGCATCACGACACCACCCTTTTCACAGCTTCAACCCCATGAGGACTACCATGCGCTTTTCGGTCTTTCTGAATGCCCGTTCGATGTCGCCGCAGGAGGATCGCGGGCTGATCCAGGATCTGACAGCCCATGCCACCAGCGCCGCCGCGCAGGGCTTCGACGCGATCTTCATGCCCGACCACCACTTCAACGGCTATATGCCCGTGGCCTCGGACAGCTTCATGTTCGCCTCCTATCTGGCCGCAAAGCTGCCGCAGATGCATTTCGGCTTTTCGGTGGTCTCGGTGCCGCTGCATCACCCGATCCGCTTTGTGGAGCGCATCAACATCCTCGACCAGCTCACCGACGGCAAGCTGCTGGTGGGCGTGGGCAGCGGCACCACGCCTGAGGAAATGATCGGTTTCGGCGTCGATTACCGCGATGCGGGCGCCGTCTCGGACCGCAACCTCGAACTGGCCGAGCAGCTCTGGGCCAAGGCGATGGAAGACCCCGCGATCGACTTCGAAAACGGGCCGCACAAGGGCCGCGTGCTGCAGCGCATCGCCCCCGCGCCCTACTCCAAGGGCCACGCCCGCCTGATGCCCGTCGCCATGAAGGAAGCGAGCAGCCGCCGCGCCGCCGCCAATGGCTGGCCCGCCTTTATCCCCGCCTTCACGCCCCCCAAGATCGGCGGCACCGAGCCTTTCACCCATGTGAAAAAGTGGTTCGACATCTACAAGGGCTTCCTGATGGAGGCCGGCCACAGCGATGAAATTGTGCGCAGCGCGCTCGACTGGACGACGCACACCTATCAGGTCGTGCATATCGCCGAAACCGACGAACAGGCCCGCGAGGAACTGGAGGTCATCCTGCGCTCCTATCAGGACGCGGTGGAGCGCGAGGCCGAGTTCAACAATCGCGCCGAGGCCGACAGCGCCAACAAGAAGACCGACCGCACCCCCAATGCGCTGACCGACGACTGGATCGGCACCTGGTGCCTCTATGGCTCGCCCGAGACGGTGATCGAGCACCTGAAGCCCTATCAGGAGCTGGGCATCGGCAACATTCTGTGCGGCACCACCACCGGTCCGCTGACGCAGCAGCGCCTGGCCTATGGTGAACAGACGCTGCGCCTGCTCTCGCAGCATGTCATGCCGGCGTTCAAGTAATGGCGCGCAAGATCGTCGGGTTGGGCGGAACCTTCCGCCTGGGCTCCTCCAGCGAGCGGCTGGTGCGCAGCGTGCTGTCCGCCTGCGAAGCGCTGGGCGCCGAAACGCATATGTTCGACGGGCCAGCCTTGGCCGCCCTGCCCCATTTCAACCCCGAAAGCCCGCAGCGCACCCCGGAACAGATCGCTCTGGTCAACGCCGTGCGACAGGCCGATGCTCTGGTAATCGGCACGCCCGGTTACCATGGCGGCCTCTCGGGTCTGGTGAAGAACGCGATCGACCTGCTGGAAGACACGCGCACCGACGCCCGCGTCTATTGGGACGGCATGCCGGTGGGGCTGATCGTCTCGGCGGCGGGTTGGCAGGCGGGCGGGGTCACGCTGGGCGCGCTGCGCGGCATCGTGCATGCCATGCGCGGCTGGCCGACGCCGGTGGGGCTGGCCATCAACTCCATCGAGCAGAAGCCTTTCGGCCCCGATGGCGCGCTGGTGGATGACGGCATCGCCGCTCAGGTCACGCTGATGGCCCGCCAGATCATGAGCTTCTCTCTGGAGAACATCCCCGCATGACGCTTCCTCTCGCAGATCAGGCCCGCCTCACCGCCGGGGCCAGCATGTGGACCACGGCCGCCGTGCCCGAAGCCGGCATCCCCTCCCTCACCCTCAGCGACGGCCCGATGGGCATTGCCAGCGGGCGGGTGGATGAGCGCGATGTCGCCCTGCTCAGCCCCTGCGCCACCTTGCTGGGCGCCAGCTTCGATGTCGATCTGGCGCGGCGCGTCGGTTCGCTGGTCGGCGGGGAAGCGGTGGCGCGCGGCGTGGACATGGTGCTGGCCCCCAATGTCAATCTGGCGCGCAGCCCGCTGGCCGGGCGCGCTTTCGAATATTTCTCGGAAGACCCGCTGCTGGCGGGCGTGCTGGGCGCGGCATGGGTGCAGGGGCTGCAGAGCACCGGCACCGGCGCCTGCCCCAAACATCTGGTCTGCAACGACAGCGAGACCGACCGCGACCATATGAACGCCGTGGTCGACGAACGCACCTTGCGCGAAGTCTATCTGCTGCCTTTCGAACTCTGCGCGGCGGCGGGCGCCGGGGCGATGCTGACCGCCTACAACCGCGTCAACGGCACCTATTGCGCCGAACACGGCCAGATCACCACCATCGTCAAGCAGGAATGGGGCTTTGATGGCCCGCTGATCAGCGACTGGTTCGGCACGCATGACACGCTGGGCAGCCTGAAGGGCGGGCTCGATCTGGAAATGCCCGGCCCGGCGCGCTTTATGGGCGCCCATACGCTGGCAGCGGTGGAAGCAGGCGACGCCACGGCCGAACGCCTTGCCGATGCCGCGCAGCGCGTGGCCCATGCCGCACGCCGCTTTGGCGCGCAGAAAACCTTGCCCAGGCTCGACACCGAAACGGTGTTGGTCGAGGCCGCCGCCGCCGGCATGGTGCTGCTGAAGAACGAGGGCAAGCTGCTGCCCCTCGCCCCCGGCGGCAAGATCGCGCTGATCGGGCCCAATGCCGCCAACCCCTGCTATCAGGGCGGCACCTTTGCCAAGATCGCGCTGTCGCCCGATGCCATCCGCCCGCTCGAAGCCTTGCGCGCGGCCTGTCCGGGGCTGGTCTATGAGCCCGGCGTCGATCCGCAGCCCCGCCTGCCCGCCATGCCGGTCAGCCCGATCTCGGGCGATGCGGCACGCGGCATGACGGTCGACTATTTCGCCAGCTCCGACATGAGCCAGCCGCCGATCAGCAGCGAAACGCGCGACACCAATTCGCTGGTGTGGTTCGTGGGCGTCCATGATCAGGGCGTGTTCGACGCCCCCGCCGCCATCCGCGCCAGCGGCTGGTTCACGCCTGAAACCACCGGCGAACATCGCTTCTACGCGGGCGCCACCGGCATGGTGCGCCTCTGCGTCGATGGCGAGACGCTGATCGACAAGCGCGAGAAGATGGCCGCCCGCGACGTGATGGGCAGCCTGAAGCGCGGCGACGCCGAAAGCGCGACGCTGCATCTGGAGGCCGGGGTCAAGGCGCTGGTCGAGGTGGAGTTCCACTATGACGGCGCCCGCGTCCATGGTCTGTGGTACGGCGTGCGCGGTCCCGATAGCGCTCAGGCGATGCTGGAGCGCGCGGTGCAGGCTGCCCGCGAGGCCGACACCGTGATCCTGATGGTGGGCGAAACCTCGGACTCCAGCGTGGAGAGCAAGGATCGCCCCGACACGCGCCTCCCCGAGGACCAAATCCGCCTGATCGAGGCCGTCTGCGCGGCCAATCCGCGCACGGCGATCGTAGCCAATATCGGCCATGCCTTTGACGCGACATGGGGTGCTCAGGCGGCCGCGCTGATGCTGGCGTGGTATCCGGGCGAAGGCTTTGGCCCGGCACTGGCCGATGTGCTGACCGGCGCGCGCGAACCGGGCGGGCGCCTGCCCGTGACGCTGGCCCGCGCGGAGCAGGATTACCCGGCGCTGGGCCTGACGCCCGATGGGCAAGGCAATCTGCCCTACAGCGAAGGCATCGCCATCGGCTATCGCGGTCTGGCGGCCAGGGGTGTGGAGGCGCTTTACGCCTTTGGCGAGGGGCAAGGCTACACCAGCTTCGACTGGCTGTCGGCAACGCCTGCGCAGGGCGGCATCACCGTCCGCCTGCGCAACAAGGGCACTCGCCCCGGCAGCGAGGTGGTGCAGCTCTATCGCCAGCAGCCCGCGTTGGCGCTGATCGGCTTTGCCAAGGCCCATCTGGAGCCGGGCGAGGAAGCGGATCTCTTCGTCCCCATCGAACCGCGCATGCTGCGCATCTGGAACGGCGGCTGGCAGCAACTGCCCGGTGGCCTGCCCGTCGATGTGGCGCGCAGCAGCCGCGACACGGTGTTCACCGTCACGCTGTAAAACAAAAGGGCGGTTGATTAGATCAACCGCCCTTTCTTTTTGCGTAGCATTGATGTCGATCAGCCGGTGACCGCCACCCTTTGCCCAATCGCGCCAAAGGGCGATCCACCCGGCGCCAGAGCCTGCATCGCCACATGATCGCCATGGTGCAGGAAAGGCGTGGCAGGAGCCCCACCCGCGATCATCTCGATGGCGCGGCGTTCCGACAGGCAGCACGAACCCACCGTGGCGTAATCGGCATTCGACACCGTGCCCGAGCCGATCACCGTGCCTGCCACCAGATCGCGGCTGCGCGCGGCATGGGCGACCAGTTCGTGGAAACCAAACTGCATCTCGCGCCCGTGAGGATGGCCGAACCATTCACCATTGAGCGTCACCTCCAGCGGCAGATGGACGCGGCCATTCTGCCAGGCTTCACCCAGCGCATCGGGCGTAACGGCAAAAGGCGCCACCGAGCAGGCAGGCTTGGCCTGAACCCAGCCGAAGCCGGTCTTCATCTCGATGGGAGCGATGGCGCGCAGCGACCAGTCGTTGATCAGCACCACCAGCTTGATGTGCTGGAGAGCCTGTTCCGCCGTGGTGCCCATCGGCACGGCATCGACGATCACGCCGAACTCACCCTCGAAATCGATGCCGTCGGCCTCGCTGGGCAAGGGCACATCGGCATGGCCGGACAGAAAACGGTCCGACAGGCCCTGATACATCAAGGGGCGGTCGGTCTCGATGGGGGGCAGGTTGAAGGCCTTCTGCATCAGCGCGCCATGCTGCGGGAAGGCCGAGCCATCCAACCATTGCCATGAGCGCGGCAGAGGCGCCAGCAGGCGGCTGTGATCCAGCGTTCCGCCCGCGCCCTGCTCCACCAGAGCTGACATGCGGCGCAGCATGGGCTCCGCAGCATCCCAGTTCTCGATGGCCGCAAGCATGGTGAGGCCCGGCGCGCTCAGATAGCTTTCGCCATCGCGTGAGACCACCACCAGTTCCCCATCCGCCTTGCCGTTTTTCAGCGTGGCAAGGCGCATCAACCGGCATCCTCGATGATCGCGACGGCGCGCGTCCAGCCAGCCGAGGCGCCCTTGATCTTGTACGGGAAGCAGGAGACCGTGAAGCCGTGCGAGGGCAGCGCCTCAAGGTTGTGCAGCTTTTCCAGATGGCAGTAGCCGATGTCGCGTCCGGCCTTGTGGCCTTCCCAGATCAGCGAGGTATCGCCGGTTTCCTTCACCTTTTCCGCCGTATAGCTGAACGGCGCGTCCCAGCTCCAGGCGTCGGTGCCGGTCACCTTGACCCCGCGCGAGGTGAGGTAAATCGTCGCCTCATAGCCCATGCCGCAGCCGACATTGACGAAATCGGGACGGCCCAATGCCCCGCCCGCCGCCGTGTTGACCAATACGATATCGAGCGGCTGAAGTTCGTGACCGATGCGCTTCAACTCATCTTCCACATCCTGCGCGGTGACGACATAGCCATCGGGGAAGTGGCGAAAATCCAGCTTCACGCCATTCTGGAAGCACCATTCCAGCGGCACCTCATCGATGGTGATGGCGCGCTTACCGCCATCCATGGTGGGGTGGAAGTGGTAAGGCGCGTCGAGATGCGTGCCATTATGCGTCGTCAGCTTCACCCATTCGGCGGCGGCGAAACCGGCGCCATCGGGGGTGTCTTTCTGCTCCACGCCGGGGAAGAAATGGCCCAGTTCGGCCACCGTCTCGCTGTGGGTCTGATAGGTGATCTCGGGGCGCATGAAGGGCGGGTCGGAGACCACCTCGTTGCACAGGGTGATCGACAGGTCGATAAAGCGGCGGGTCATGCGACGTTGCCTCCCCCAAGATTTCCGGACAATGTTTCAGCGAACCAGTCGGCGATGTAATCGCGGCCATAGGCCATATTGTCGGCACCGACATGCTCGACCCCGCCTTCGCGGGCGGTGAAGATCTTCAATTCGCGGCGGGGCGAGTTGACGAGCTGGTCGTAGCAGTCATGGGCGTAATCGACGCTGATCTGGCGATCCTTCTCGCCATGGGTGACGAGGAACGGCACCTTCACGCCATCCATATGGCCGTTGAGGTTCATGCCCTCGGCCTTGGCGAGGAAGTCGTCCATATCGCTGGCGCCAAAGGCCCAGAAGACATGCGCCCAGTAATGCGGCACGGGGTTTTCGCCCTCGCGCTTCATGCGCTTGTGCTGCACCTCCAGCCAGTTGTGGTTGGCGCCCCAGCAGGCGCCGCTGGCAAAGCGCGGCTCATAGGCGACGGCGCGCGGCGCGAAATGGCCGCCCAGCGAGATGCCGGTCATGCCGATGCGCTTGGGGTCCACTTCGGGGCGGGCCTCCAGCCAGTCGACGGCCTTGCTGGCCCAATGCTCGCTGTGCGGATCAACCGGCAGGCCTTGCAGGCGCAGGGTCTCGCCGCTGCCCGGCTGATCGACGCAGAGGGTGGAGATGCCGCGCCGGGCCAAGGCCTCGGGCAGGCGCGACCAGTAGAGCAGCTCCTTGCAGCTATCGAGGCCGTTGCAATAGACCACCACCGGATGCGGGCCTTCGCCCTCGGCGCGGGTGTAGAGCGCGGGCATGAAACCCTGCTCTAACGGGATTTCGACCCGCTCGCGGTTGATCTTGCCCAGCTTGGTGGACTTTTCAAACGTGGCCAGCGCCTTGGCGTAAGTCTCCTGACGACCCGGATGGCCATGGCCCTGCATGCGCTCGGCGGTGATGAGATACAGCGCCGCACGCTCCAGCTTGTTGCTGGCGCTGATCAGGCGGCCCCTGGCCTCATCCTCGGCGGCGAGGTCCACCAGCTTGTCGCCCATCGCCGCCCATTGCTTCATGAAGGCCGGCGTTCCGGCATCGGCACCGCTGGCCGCCGCATCCTTGATGGGCTGGCACATATCGATGATCTCACCGATCTGCGCCCCCGATTCCATCGCGATCGAGACCGACAGGTTCCAGATATAGTTCGGGAAATATTCGAACAAAGCCACGAGCGTTACGCCTCCACCGGCTGGAACAGACCCTTGTCGGGGTGCGGATGCGGCATGGTCTGCGGGCCGCCGACGCCAATGCCCCACTGGTCCATCACCTTGGGGCCGGGGATGTGGACCTTGGCCTCATGCGTCTCGAAATCGACGTGGTCGAGGTCGGCGGTGTATTCCACCGCGAAGCCGGCGGGCGTGGTGAAATAGCTGAAGGTGTTGTTGCCCGCCGTATGGCGCCCCGGTCCCCAGCGCAGATCGGTGCCGGCCTGCTTGAGGCGGTTGATGCCCACCATCATGTCATCCACGCTCACCATATCATAGGCGACATGGTTGAGGCAGGGCGGCCCCGGCAGGATGGCGAAGCGGTGATGCGCATCGTTGCAGCGCAGGAAGCACATGAAGTCGCCCAGCCAGTCGGAGACCTTGAAGCCCAGCACATCGCAGAACCACGCGACCAGCGCCTTATGGTCGGGCGAGTGCAGTACGATATGGCTGATCTTCTGGGGAATGCCTTCCCAATGGGCGATCTCGCGGGGTTCGCGACGCGTCACGCCTGCGGAGATTTCAAAAGGCAGGCCATCCGGGCTGAAGAAACGGAAGCCATAGCCGCCGCCCAGCGTGTTCAGATTGCGCGGCGCGAAGATGATGCGCGCACCGGTGGCGGCGATCTTCTCATGCAGCGCATCAACATCGGCGTTGGTCTCCGCCGCCAGAGCGATCACATCGATGCGGGTGTCGTCATTCTGGCGCAGGCGGACGACATGGTGTTCCACCCCGCCCTCGGCGGCGAAATGGATCATGCCGTCCTGCTCGCCCACTTCGACCAGCTTCCACTGCTCGTTGTAGAAGGCGCGCTCGGCAGCCAGATCGGGCACGCCATAGCCGACATAGCGGATTTCAGTCACGCGGCTCATCATGGTAACTCCTTGAAAATCAAACTGGCTGTGCGACGACTTCAAACATCGCATGGGTGGCCTTGGCATTGTCGACCGGTAGCCCCTTGCCGATCTGCCCATGGCAGATGGCCAGACTTTCGCGCACGATATAGGCGCAGCGCTCGAAGCGGCGGGCGCGATAGGCGGTGAAGGCGTCCTCAGGCGTTTCGGCGCGGGTCAGTTCATCGGCCAGCACGATGCTGTCCTCGATGGCCATGCCCGCGCCCTGCCCCAGATGCGGCGTGGTGGCATGCACGGCATCGCCCAGCAGCACGACGCGACCCTTGTGCCACGGCCCCTCGACCAGCAGCACTTCGAGCGGGCGATAGACCACGCCCTCGTCATCGCTGATCTGCTGCGCCAGCGTTTGAATGGCGGGCGCCGTGCCGCCCAGCTTGCCGCGCATGGTGGCCGCCAGACCCTCGCGCGGATAGCGCGGATTGCCCGGCTCGGGCGTGGTGGCGTACATGTACATCAGCGTTTCGGAGACGGGCACCAGACCCACGCCGGTCGGCCCGTTGTAGACCTGAAGCACATCGAGATCGGCCGGGCGCGGGAAGTTGTAGCGCCACACGGCCTGCCCGGTGAATTCGGGATCGGGGCTGTCGGGGAAGATCGCCTTGCGGGTCTGCGAATAGACGCCATCCGCACCGATCACCAGATCATAGCGGGCCTGACTGCCATCAGAGAACAGTACATCGACGCCTTCTCCATCATCGGCCAGCGTGTCGGCGGTGATGCCCAGCCGGACTTCGGCCCCGCTGGCGATCGTGCGGTCGCCCAACACCTTGTGCAACGCCGGGCGCCCGATGCCGACATTGGCGGGCTTGCCCGGCACCAGCGGCGGGGTCGGCACGCGGGCGATCTTAGCGCCATTGGGCAGGAAGATCTCCACTGCATCGAAGCCAACACCCGCCGAAAGGTAATCGTCCAGCAGACCAAGCTGGTCCATCGCGCGCACCACATTCGACTGCTGGATGATGCCCACGCCATAGACTGACCATGTCGGATCGCGCTCGATCACGGTGACGGTATGCCCCTTGGCGCGCAGGGCGATGGCCGCAGTCAGCCCGCCGATGCCGCCGCCGACGACCAGTATGTTCAGCGCTTTCAACCCATCTCTCCGCTTGCTTATGCGGTGAGAGAATATCAGGCCATATCAATATAAAAAATCTATTGTTTGGATCAACATTCATCCATAATCTGGATCATGGAAGCCTCACGCAGCTTGGCCTTCATCCAGCCCAGCCCCTCATCCTGCGCCCGCGTGTGATGATATTGCACATGCTCCTCCATCACCGGAAAGGCGAAGGGCAAGGGCTGGATGCGGATCGGGAACATGCGCGCCGCCACCCGCGCCAGCCGCTCATGCATCACGCTGATGCGCGGCGTGTTGACCAGCAGCCAGGGCACCGTCGCGAAAGAGGCCGCCTCCACCTCCACCCGCCGCGTCTTGCCCAGCAGCGCCATATGCCGGTCCGCGAAAGAGGCGTTGATCCGCGCCCCGATTGCCACCGAAACATGGCCCGCCGCCAGAAAGGCCTCCTCATCCAGCGGCGCGGCCATCAGCGGATTGCCCGCCCAGCCCACCACCACATGGCGTTCCTCGAACAGCAGTTCGGCCGGGTTGTCGGGTGCCAGCCACTCCCTGGGGTTGATCGCCAGATCGACCTTGCCATCATCGAGCAGATGGCCGGTGTTCTCATCCGGATAGCTCAGTTTCAGGCGGACGCCCGGCGCCTCGATGGCAAGGCGCTCCTGCATCGGGGCGATCACCGCGGCGACCAGATAGTCCGAGGCGACGATGCGGAAGCTGCGCTGCGAGGTCGCCGGATCGAAAGAGGCCGAGGTGGCCAGCAGCGCCTCGATCCCGCCGAGGCACTGGCGCACCTGAGGCAACAGGCTTTCGGCAAAGGCGGTGGGATGCATCCGCTTGCCATGCGAGACCAGCAGCGGATCGCCGAAATAATCACGCAGCCGGGCCAGAGCAGCGCTCATCGCGGGTTGGCTGAGATTCATCTGTCGCGCCGTGGCCGAGACCGAATGGGTCTGCATCAGCCCGTCAAACACCGCCAGAAGATTGAGATCGAGACCACGAAAGCGCATGGCCTATCCATAGAACAGATCGCGGATCGGTTCATCTGTTGATTGGCCGGATGGAAAAACAAAAAGGGGCAGGGATTATACCCTGCCCCAGTTCGGGATCAGCCAGAGAGGACGCTGATCAGAACTTTTTTGGAAATCCGGCGAAAGCCGGATTTGCGGCACCGGCCCTCTCCCCCGCCCGGCCACCCATAGGATACTGCCGTTGGGTGCCCGCACGGGGCAGAGGGCCGGTGCCGCGCAGAAAATGCGCTTTCGCGCATTTTCCAGGCGAACGTTCAGAACTTGCCGGTCACCCGCACGCCGAAGGTGCGCGGCGGCTGGAATTCATAGGCGTTGATCGGGTTGGGGTTGGTGGTGAAGGTCTGCGCCGCACTGGCCAGCACCGTCTTGTTGGTCAGGTTGCGCACGAAAGCGGCGATCTCCAGCCCCTTCAGGGCAGGCTTCAGCGTCAGCGTGGCGTTCAGCGTGTTGAACTGGCCCTGACGCGTGTCAGGATCGTTGAAGGCGGAGAAGTAATAGCTCGACGAATGCTTCAGCTCGATGCGCGGGGTCAGCGTGGCATTCCCCATCGCCAGCGCATATTCCAGACCGGCGGTCAGCACGAAATCGGGCGCGTTGGGCAGATGGCGGCCCTGCAGATTGACCGAGGTGGTGTCGTCACCCTTCACGATCACCGAATTGCTGGTGAAGCGCGCATGCAGCAGGGTGGAGTTCAGATCCAGCCGTGCGCCGCCCGCCGAAGCGATGAACTGCGCCTCGCCACCATAGATCTCCGCCGAACCGACATTGAACACACCCGAAGCGCCCCCCGAAATCACCGAGGTGCTCTGCGAGGCCTGATAACCATTGTAGGTCTGGTAGAAGGCGTCGGCATTGAGCTGGATATGGCCGTCGAGGAACTTGTTCTTCGTGCCGATTTCCCAGGCCTTCAGCGTCTCGGGGCCATAGTTGACCGAAGGCGCCGAGCCGTTCGAGTTGAAACCGCCCGATTTGAAGCCCGTGTCGAACTTGGCATAGACCATCGAGCGCGGTCCCGGCGTCCAGTCGACACCGGCATGGAAGGTCGGCTTGCTCTCGCTGACATTGCCGTTGCCCGGCGTGGTCAGCGTGGGCTGGGCGCCCGCGCAGCCCACCACGCCATAGAGGAAGGCCGGAATGCCCGCGATATCGCAGCGCAGATAGGCGTTACCGGTACGCACCTTCTGATCCCACGTATAGCGCATGCCGGCCGAGAAATGCAGCGTCTCGGTCGGGCGCCAGCCGAACTGGCCGAACACGCCGTTCGAGGTGGTCTTGGTGTCATACAGGAAGTGGATCAGATAGTTGTTGGCATAGGTGCCGGCGGTTTCATACAGGCCGCTGTCCAGATTGCCATTGTGCTCGCTGAAGTGGAAATAGCCCACCTGAGCGGTAACCTTGCCGTTCTGCGGCGTGGCCAGACGGACCTCATGGTTCCAGGTGCTGGGGTTCTCGCCCTGACGGAACTGCACGGGGTTGCCCGCCATATTGCCATTGGCATCGATCGAGGTGGCATCGAGCGCATGGCGCCACTTCTGGTGATCGTAACCGCCCGCATAGAACAGCGTCAGATTGGCGGGCAGTTCATAGCTGAACTCCCAGCGGATGCGGTCGCCCACCAGCTTGTTGAAGGTGGTGACGTAATTGGGGAAATGCACCACCTGCTGGCCGGTATAGGCCTGGCCGAAGGGCAGCTTCATCGCCACGTCGCCAGTGTTGTCGACATCGTCATGCTGATACTGGATCAGCCCGTTGAAGCCCTGAAACGGCTGGAACGCCAGCGAGATGCGGCCCGACTTGGTGTTCTCGTCGTCGCCGCGCCCGCCAACCACGTCGAGGTTGCGATAGCCGTCGCGCTTGCTCTGGAAACCGGCGACGCGAAGCTGCACGGTGTCGGCGATGGGAATATCCAGACCGACCTCGGTCTTGATCGCGTGATAGCTGCCCGCCTCGATCGAGATGTCGGCGCCATAGGTCTTGCCCGGCTTGCGGGTAATGACCTGCACCAGACCGCCGGTCGAGTTGCGGCCGAACAGCGTGCCCTGCGGACCCTTGAGCACCTCGACACGCTCCAGATCATACATGGAGGTGCCGATCGAGAAGGAGCGGTTGGTGAAGAAATTATCGCGCGAGATCGGCACCGAAGGGTCGCCCGTCTCGGTCACATCGGTCGAGGCGATGCCGCGAATGGCCACATAGGAGGCGCCGCCATTGGTCGACACGTTGATGCTGGGGTCCACCGTGGCCAGCGCCAGCACGTTCGACACGCCCTTGGCCGCCAGATCGCCGCCCGAATAGGCGTTGAGCGCGATCGGGGTCTTCTGCGCGCTGCTTTCGCTGCGGTTGGCGGTGACGACGATTTCCTTGATGCTGTCGTCGCTCTTGCCGCCCTGCGAGGCCTGATCCTCGGCAGCCGCAGGCGCCGCCGCCAATGCGGCCACCGGCAGAGCCAGAGCCGAGGTGCCGAGCAGGAACGCCGCCGTGATACGGTAAGCCATTGCATTCTCCCTAAGCCGATGCTGCGATTCGTCCATGGCAGCTATTCGGAATCAAAATGTGCATTCTGATTTATCCTTTCGGCGGGCGATGTCAATCGGCATGAAGTTGATCCGGGTCATTGCAGTCGCCTGTCACCTTTCCGCCACGCCCCCGCCCGCCACGCCATGCTGCGCAGCATAAGCGCGGGGAGACGCGCGGATCGCGTCACGAATCACCGCGCTTCGAGGCTTGACAAATCAGTGTGAAGAGTCCCATTTCAGAATCACTGTTCTAAATAACGCGGTCCACCGCGAATCGGGAGAGCTTCGGTTGTCGGAAACCGCCATACCGGGCCAGATGGCCCCCTCGCATAACGCTGCCCACCCCCGGCAGCCCGGTCCCGCCCAGGGCCTGACGGTCGTGGTCGCGGGCTTTTTGCCCATCGTCGCCATCGTCTCGATGTTCCCGGCGGTGCCCGCCATCATCGACCATTTCATCAAGACCGACCCTCAGGCGATGACCAAGGTGCCCGCCATGGTGTCGGCCCCCGGCCTGACCATCGCGATCATCGCCCTGTTCATGGGCCTGCTGGTCGACCGCTTCGGGCGGCGGCGCCTGCTGCTGATCTCCACCGCCTCCTATGGGCTGGTGGGCATGGCGCCCTTTTTCCTCGAAAATCTCGATGCGGTCTATGCCTCGCGCCTGGCGCTGGGCGTCACCGAGGCGGCGATCCTCACCACGCTCAACACGCTGATCGGCGACTATTGGGATGAAAAGGGCCGCCGCAACTGGCTGACGCTTCAGGGGCTGGCCGGGCCCTTCCTCGGCAGCTTTTCGATCCTGCTCTCGGGCTATCTCACCGCGATCCAGTGGAATTCAATCTTCCTGATCTATGCGCTGGGTTTCCCGGTGTTTCTGGCCGCCCTCGCCTTCCTTTACGAGCCCGCTTCGGACACCACCGTGCGCCGCATGCTGGGCATCGGGCAGAGCACGCAGGATTTCCCGTGGAAACATGTCGTGCTGTTCGGCGGGGTGACGCTGGTCGGCTCGGCGCTGTACTATGTGTTCATCATCAATGGCGGTCTGGTCTGGCGCGAGATCGGCTATTCCGATTCCGCCACCATCGGGCGCCTCACCACCATTCCCAGCCTCTTCGTGATGGTGGGCGCGGGCATCTTCTGGCTGACCGGGCGCTGGGGTGCGCGCGCGCAGCTCACCTGCTTCTTCGCGCTGCTGGGCGCGGGCCTGCTGCTGATCGGCAATGCCCATGACTGGCGCGGCATGGTCATCGGCATGGCGCTGCAGCAGACCGGCGCGGGCATGGCCGTGCCCACGCTGATCGCCTGGGCGCAGACCTATCTGCCCTTCCAGCATCGTGGCCGCGGCATGGGGCTGTGGACCGCCTGCTTCTTCTTCGGCCAGTTCTCCTCCCCCCTGCTGGTCAGCATGATCCGCAGCCATGTCGGCACCATGCATGGCGCCTTCGTGGTGGCGGGGATCTGCGGCCTTGTCTTCACCGCTATCGTGCCCTTCCTCGTGCGGCGCGCGGCCCCTGTTTCGGGACTTTGACATGACCTCCACAATCAAACGGGGCGTCAGCCTCTACAGTTTTCAGGAAGAGATGTTCCTGGGCAAAATGAACCTCGACGATGTGGTGGCTTTTGCCACCAGCATCGGCGCTCCGGGCATCGAAATCCTGCCCGAACAGAACATGCCGACCTTCCCCAACATCAGCGATCAGCAGATCGGCGAATGGCAGGACCGGCTGGCACGCCACGGCGCTCACTTCACCTGCTATGACATGTTCCTCGACACCAAGATCCGCAAGGGCGAGGTGATGAGCGATGAGGAACAGGTGGCGAGCATCGTGCGCGACCTGAAGCTGTGCAACCGGCTCGGCATCAAGAATATGCGCATCCTGATCTTCGTGCGCCCTGATATCCTCGAGAAATGCGTACCCTATGCCGAGCAGTATGACGTGCATATGGGCGTCGAAGTCCATGCGCCCTGGTATCTCGACCATGCCTGGATCCTGCGCACCATCGAGGTGGCCGATCGCCTGAAGACGAAACATCTGGGCATTCTGCCGGATATGGGCATCTTCATGAAGCACTATCCCCCCGCCTTCCGGGGCCGTTTCGAACGTCAGGGCGCCCGGCCCGAGGTCGCGCAATTCATCGTCGACAGCCATGAGCAGAAGATCATGAGCGAATACACGATCTATGAAGTCGCGGTGAAGATGGGCGGCAACAAGGCCGAAGTGGCCATGGCCGAAACCTTGCGCCATGCGCCCTTCGCCAATCCGAAGCGCATTGCCGATTTCGCTCCTTACTTCCGTCATATTCAGGCGAAGTTCTACGAAATGACGCCCGACTGCACCGATCCTTCGATCGCCTATGACGAAGTGATCCCGCAATTGGTGAAAGCCGGCTGGGAAGGCACGCTGTCGTCCGAATATGAAGGCAACCGCTGGATTCAGGACGTGGAGGATGTCGACAGCCGCGAGCAGGTCCGCCGCCAGCATGTGATGTTCGAGCGCCTGATCGCCAAAGCCCAGGCGCAAGTGGAGCCCGCCTGATGTTCGACAAATTCCTGATCGACGCCGCATCGCTGCGCAACACCGGGCCCGACGATGCGCCCACCGGCTTCGCCTTCGAGGCCAAGCTGGGTTATTACCGCGGCCTCGGCCTCTCGATGATCGAGGAGCTCAATGTCTCGATCGACGGCGAAGCCCTGGCGCGCGAAGCCGTCACCTTCGATGAAGGCGAAGGCCCCATCACGCTCGACGCGATGGAGACCGCCTATGACCGCCGCTGGCCTTTCGGCGCGCCCGCGACCATCGCGGTGGCTCACCCTGGCGGCTTTCCGGCGGGCGAGCACAAGCTCGGCTTCCAGCAGAAGCTGCGCGTGTCCTACCTGCCCTTCCCCTCGTTCAACAATGACGAGAAGGTGGTCAGCCTTTGAGGCTCTGGCCTCTTGCGGCGCTGGGGGCGGCGATGATCGCGGCCCCCGCCATCGCCAAGCCGGCGCATCCCGACAATCGCGCGATCGTCAAGGACTTCGCCCGCCTGTTCTACACCGAGCGCAAGGTGAAGCAGGCCTTCGAAACCTATGTCGCCCCCGATTATCTGCAGCATAACCCCGGCATCGCCGATGGGCGCGAGGCTGCGGTGGCAGCTCTGGCGGACATGTTCGCCGACCCGGCCAAGACTTTCACCATCGAACAGGTGCTGGTCGATGGCGATATGGCGGTGATCCATGTTCACGCCATTCCCACGCCGGGCTCGCGCGGAGCCTCCGTCTTCGACATGTATCGTTTGAAGAATGGTAAAATCGTCGAACATTGGGACGCGATTCAGGTGGTGCCCGAAAAGGCTGCCAATCAGCATCCCATGTTCTGACATTGGTCGCTGAACGCGACGCATTTCAAGGCAGACGCCGCCTCAAACCTCCAGCGTCACCTCGATCTCGTCGCCTTCAGCGATTCCCGCGCTTTTGCGCACCGCGGCTTTCAGCGGCAGCAGCCATCCCCCGCTCTCCTTTTGCGGAAAGACCGAGGTGCGCCATGTCGTCGCCCCGATGCTGGCCCGCACCGGCAGCGACCCGAACCCCGCCGTCAGCCCCAGCCCGGCCAGCTTCAGGGCGGCGGCAGGCTCGCCCTCGACGGTGACGAAGAACCAGCGCACCGGCTTCTTCTCCCGCGTTTTCGCGCCTTGGCCCGAGGTCCAGACCCAGACCTTGCCGGTAAAGTCGATCTCATCGCGCTCATGCGCCATGGCTTGCAGCCCCCAAAAGCATGTTGCCCGGATCGTCATGATCCGGGCAACATCTTCATCATCGCATCACCGGAAGGTCCGGCCTTGAGCTTACGCTTCGGGGGCAGCAGCCTTGCGGGCGCGCTTGGCCGGAGCCTTCTTCGCGCCAGTCGCAGCGGCCTTGCCACGCGGGGCGGCCGACGCGACCGCCTCGGGCGCGGCAACAGCGGCGGCCTTGGTCTTGGCAGGCGCACGCTTGGCCTTGGCGGGCTCGGCAGCGGCGGCCTCAGGCGCGGCATCCGTCGTGCGCTTGCGGCCCAGACCCAGCGTCTTGGCGATTTCGCGGCGCTGCGCGGCATAGTCGGGCGCGACCATGGGGTAATCCGCCTTCAGCCCGTAACGCTCACGGTAATCGGCGGGGGTCAGCCCGTGGATCGCCAGATGGCGCTTGAGCGTCTTGTACTTGCGCCCGTCGATCAGGCTGACCAGATGGTCAGGCTTCACCGAGGAACGCACCGGCACCGCCGGGTCATAGGTCACCGCTTCGACCGCGGGGGCGCCGTCACCGGTCAGGCCGGTGATGGCCGTATGGATGTTGCGCAGGAAAGCAGGGACATCCTCGGCACCGGGGTTCACATTGGGGTTTTGCAGCCAGGCGATGGTAATGTCACCGGCCAGTTCAATCAGGCTTGCGACATCGTCAGTGTTATGATCGGCCATGATATTCCCTCTTCTGGTGAGGGAAACGACATCTATCGTGATTGTTCCCGATCGTCAAATACTGGGCAAGAATAGAGCCAAAACCGCTTCGAAGATGGCTATGCTGCGCAACAGAGCAAGACATGGCGGGCCGCTACAATTGGGCAACAATCGATCCCATTCACGCGGGCAAGCACCGCAGCCGGGCGACACAATCTTGGGCAATGTCCAGAAGCTGGACAGGCCGCTTTCCCGCCGGAAAGTCCTTCGCCACCCCGCACTGTCACCAAGTCATCACGGAGCAACGCTAGACCATCATCATGAGCGATCTTGCCCTATCCGACCTTCTCCCGTCCGACCTTGTCGACGCCGCTGCCGCCATCATCGCCGTGGGCCACAGGCTGGACCTGCGCGGACTGGCCCCCGCCACCGCCGGAAACTATTCGCTGCGGCTGGCGGATGGCAGCATCGCCGTCACGGTCTCGGGCGCGCACAAGGGCCGCCTCACCGACGGGCAGGTGATGCGGGTCGACAGGCAGGGCAAGGCGCTGGACGGGCGCAGGCCCTCGGCCGAAACGCTGCTGCATGCGCTGGTCTATGAGCATGATCCGAAGGTCGGCGCGGTGCTTCACACCCATTCGGTGGCGGGCACGGTGCTCAGCCGCGCGCTGGCCGGGCACGACCGGATCGTGCTGACCGGCTATGAACTGCAAAAGGCCTTTCCCGGCACCGCCACGCATGAGGGCAGCGTCGCCCTGCCGCTGGTCGACAACAGTCAGGATATGGTGGCACTGGCGCGGCAGTTGAAACCGCTGCTCGGCACGGTTCCGGCTTTCTACATTCGCGGGCACGGCCTCTACGCCTGGGGGCCGACGATGGAGGCCGCCGAAATGATGGTGGAGGCCTGCGAATTCCTGCTCGCCTGCGCCTGGGAAGAATGGAAAGCGAGAGTGCACCCATGACCAGCCTCACCACCTATGCCAGCAAGGCGCCCTTCGCGGCCCAACCGGCAACAGAGGACTTCGCCACCATCGCGCAAATTCTGGCCCCCGCCGGTGTCACGCTGGAGCGCTGGGATGCCGATGCGCAGCTCCCTGCCGAGCCGGACGATGCCGCGATCCTCTCCGCCTATGCCCCGCAGATCGAGCGGCTGAAGGCGCGCGGCGGCTATCGCAGCGAGGATGTCGTGCGCATGACGCAAGACCACCCCGCCCGCACCGAACTGCGCCAGAAATTCCTGAGCGAGCATGTCCATGATGACGATGAGGTGCGCTTCTTCGTCGAGGGTTCGGGCCTGTTCTGCATCCATCATGATGGCCAAATCCATGCGCTGACCTGCACAGCAGGCGATCTGATCGTGCTGCCCGCCGGAACGCTCCACTGGTTCGACACGGGAGAGGCGCCGCACTTCACCGCCATCCGCCTTTTCGTCAGCCCCGAAGGCTGGGTCGCGCGCTACACTGGCGAGCGCATCGCCGAGGCCCTGTTCAGCGCGGTGACGGCATGAGCCCGAAAGCGATCCTCACCGATATCGAGGGCACCACCTCCAGCATCGCTTTCGTGCATCTGGTGCTGTTCCCCTATGCGCGGACGCGGCTGGCGAGCCATGTCGCGGCCCATCCGGATCAGGTCGCCCCGGTTCTGGCCGAGATCCGCGCTCGCGAAGGCGCGCTCTCCGATGCGGACTGCATCGCCCGGCTGATCGGCTGGATGGATCAGGACGCCAAGATCGGGCCCTTGAAGACGTTGCAGGGCATGATCTGGGCCGATGGCTATCGCGATGGTGCGCTCAAGGGCCATATCTATCCCGATGCCGTGGCGGGGCTGCGGCGCTGGCATGCGATGGGGATCACGCTGGCGGTCTATTCCTCGGGCTCGGTCCCGGCACAGAAATTGCTCTTCGGCCATAGCGAGGCGGGCGACCTGACCCCTCTGTTCTCCGGCTGGTTCGACACCGGCGTTGGCGGCAAGAAGGACGCCGCCTCCTACCGCGCCATCACAGAAGCGCTGGACCTGCCCGCGGACGACATCCTGTTCCTCTCGGACGTTCCCGCCGAACTCGATGCCGCCCGCGAGGCGGGGCTTGCCGTCACCCTGCTGGCCCGCGACGGCCTGCCCGACAACAGCCCCTATCCCGCCACCGACAGCTTCGACACCATCCTTCCCCATGAGGCCCACGCATGAAGATCGCCGGCACCACCACCCGCTCGATCTGGCTGGAAGAGGATGGCTGGAGCGTCGGCATCTTCGACCAGCGCGCCCTGCCCTGGTCGATCGAAAGGCTGGTGCTGCGCAAGATGGAGGATGCCGCGCAAGCCATCGCCTCCATGGCGACACGCGGCGCGCCCCTGATCGGCGCGGTGGCCGCCTATGGGCTGGCTCTGGCCCTGCGGCACGACAGCAGCGATGCGGCGCTGGAGGAGGCCCACCGCCATCTGGCCGCCACGCGCCCCACGGCGGTCAATCTGCGCTGGGCGCTCGACCGCGTGGCCGCGCATGTCCGCCCCCTGCCCGAAGCGCAGCGCGCGCAGGCCGCCTATGCCGAGGCTGCGCGCCTGTGCGACGAGGATGAGGCAATGAACCGCGCCATCGGTGCCGCCGGCCTGCCGCTGATCCGTCAGATCGCCGCGCGCAAGCCGGGCGAGCCGGTCAACATCCTGATGCATTGCAACCCCGGCTGGCTGGCCACGGTCGACTGGGGCACCGCCACCGCGCCGATCTATCAGGCGCATGATGAGGGCATTCCGGTCCATGTCTGGGTCGACGAAACCCGCCCGCGCAATCAGGGCGCGCTGACCGCCTTCGAACTGGCCGAACACGGCGTCCCTCACAGCTATGTGGTGGACAATGCGGGCGGGCTGCTGATGCAGCAGGGTCTGGTCGATATGGTCATTCTCGGCACCGACCGGGTGACAGCCAATGGCGATGTCTGCAACAAGATCGGCACTTATCTCAAGGCGCTGGCCGCTCAGGCGCATGACGTGCCCTTTTACGTCGCCCTGCCCGCCAGCACCTATGACCCCGCCACCCCCGACGGCGCCAGCGTGCCCATCGAAGAGCGCAGTGGCGTGGAGGTCAGCACGGTAACCGGGCCGGACAAAGATGGCGTGATGCGGCAAGTCAGCGTCACCGCCAGCCCGGTGCGCAATCCGGCTTTCGACATCACCCCGGCGGCGCTGGTCACCGCCTATGTCACCGATCGCGGCGTGCTGCGCGGCGCCTCGGCGCTGCGAGAGGCGATGGGCACAGCCATGGCAACCGCCGACTGAAACGGGGGCGGATCGCTCCGCCCCCACGGCATCACGCCGCGCGCTGCAAACCCTCGGCCTCATCCAGCGCCAGAGCGCGGAGCGCGGCGGGGCGGTTCTTGCACCGCGCGACATAGGCGTCGATCAGCGCGCTTTCCGGGAAGGCCTTGCGGCCGAAGTTCAGCGCGCTGGCGATCAGCAGATCGGCCACGCTGAACTGGTCGCCCACCAGATAGTCACGATGCGCCAAAGTGGTTTCCAGCCGCTGCACCACGGCGGCATGGTCGCGCTGCTTCAGGGGTGAGCCTTCCAGCGCGCCGGACATGGCGGCGAACATCGCCTGTTCCATCTCGCAGGCATACCAGCCCAACCAACTGCAATAGGCCCCTCGCCACGCACTGCCCACAGCAGGCGCCAGACCGGCGCGCGGATCGAGATCGCCCAGATAGAGCGCAATGCCCACCGATTCCGTGATCAGGCCATCGTCATGCTCGATGGCGGGCACGCGCTGGTCCGGGTGCGGGTTGGCCGGATCGGGATGGCCCAGCCCGGTCATCGGGCGGAAGATCGACACCGGCTGGATCGTATAGGGCACGCCCAGCTCTTCCAGCAGCCAGACGATGCGCGAGGAACGGGATTGCGGTGCGTGATAGAGCGTGATCATAAGGCCTCCTGTTGTGCTGAAAGCCCTTGTGCGCCACCCCTGCTGACAGCATTATGTCAGCAGGGAGAAGCCTGATGCGCCGCGCCGAAAGATTGTTCCAGATCATCCAGATCCTGCGCCGCTCGACCCGGCCCGTGACCGCGCAGGACATAGCTCAGGAGCTGGAGGTCTCGCCCCGCACCATCTATCGCGACATCGCCGATCTGATCGGCCAGCGCGTGCCGGTGCGCGGCGAGGCGGGCTTCGGCTATCTGCTCGACGACAGCTTCGACATGCCCCCGCTGATGCTCACCCCCGAGGAGATCGAGGCCGCCGTGCTGGGGGCGCAATGGGTGGCCGGGCGCGGCGACCCCGCGCTGGCCGCCGCCGCGCGCGACCTGATCGCCAAGATCACCTCGGTCGTGCCCGAAAGGCTGCGGCCCTTCCTTGTCAATCCGGCAACGGGCGTGCCGTCACGGCCTCAGGCCACAGCCGATGGCATCGATCTGGCCCGGACCCGCCGCTGGATTCACGAGGGGCGCAAGCTGGCCATCACCTATCGCGACGAGAAGGGCAGCGTCAGCGAGCGGGTGATCTGGCCGATCATCGTGGGCTATTTCGAGGCGACACGCATGCTGGCCGCCTGGTGCGAGGTGCGGCAGGATTTCCGCCATTTCCGCACCGACCGCATCATGGAGGCCCGCTTTCTGGAGGACTGCCACGGCCAGCGCGCGGGCGAGCTGAAGCTGCGCTGGAAACGCAGCCAGGACCTGCATCTGCGCGCCATGCCTCCCGGCACGATCTGATCCTTAATCCACCACGCGATGCATATAGACGACATCGCCATAGGTCTCGCATACCGCCTCGGCCAGCGCAGGGTCCGCAACCGGCGCAAAGCCGCGTGAGGCCCAGAACGTCTCCGCGCCATTGACCGCCAGCAGATAGACATCGCGCCAGCCATGCGCCGCGGCGATTTCCAGCGCGATGGCCGCGCCTTGCGCCCCGGCCCCCGTGCCCCGCGCCGAGGGCATCAGCGCCAGATCGTGAAGATAGAGACTGTCGGCGGCCTCGGGCAGCGCGCCCATCAGCTCGCCCAACGGCGGCGGCCCGCCATGGCGCCATGGGTGGACGATGAGATAGCCCTCCACGCCCTGCCCCCGGTCGAAGACGAAGCAGCCGGCGGGGAACAACCTTTGGCGCTCGGCATAGACCGCCAGAGGCTCGGTGTAATCGCCATGGACCGCATCCGACACGGCGGTGACTGCGGCCATATCGGCCTCTTCCATGGCGCGCCAACCCATGTGCTGCTCTCCTCTTGCGGATCGATGATAGGCGCCGACGATAGCGGCTTCCCCCTCCGCAGACCATCGCCGCGCGCGAAGCAACTGGTTTTTCGCCCCTTTTGCGCAAAAGCGGCAAAGCGGTTAGGCAGGGACCATGACACGCGCTCTTCCTCCTCTTTCCGCATGGTCCTCGGCTGTTATCGCGGCGCTGATCGGCTTTGGCGGCACCATCGCGCTGATCGTTCAGGCCATGCAGGCCATGGGCGCATCGGTGCTGCAGACGGCCTCGGCGGTGACGGCGCTGTGCCTGGGCATCGCTCTGGCGGGAACCGCGCTCTCTTGGCGGCTGCGCATTCCGGTGGTTCTGGCCTGGTCGACGCCGGGCGCGGCGCTGCTGGCGGCATCGGGCGCTGCATCGCCGGTGTCGTGGCCCATGGCGGTGGGCGCCTTTGTCTGTGCCGCCGTGCTGATGATCCTGCTGGGCGCCATCCCCGCGCTGGGGCGGCTGGCCGAGCGCATCCCCGGTGCCATCGCCTCGGCCATGCTGGCGGGCATCCTGCTGCCCTTCTGCCTTGGCCTGTTCAAGGTGGCGGGGGCCGATCCGCTGCTGGTGACGCTGATCCTGATCGTCTTTCTGGCGGCGCGGCAGCGGGCACCGCTCTATGCGCTGCTGCTGGCGCTGGGCTCGGGCGCGGCGCTGAGCCTGTTGCGCGGCGACCTCAAGCCCCTGCCCCCCGGCGCCACGCTGGGCGTGCTGAGCCCCGCCATGCCCAGCGCGCAGATCGGCACGCTGATCGGCATCGGCGTGCCGCTGTTTCTGGTGACTCTGGTGTCGCAGAACCTGCCGGGCCTGCTGGTGCTGCGCACGGCGGGCTATCAGCCCAAACCGGCCCCGCTGCTGACGGTCACCGGCATCGCCTCGCTGATCGGCGCGCCTTTCGGAGCGCATGGCGTCAATCTGGCCGCGATCACCGCCGCCATCTGCACCAGCAGCGACGCCCATCCCGACCATGCTCGCCGCTGGAGTGTGGGGCTGCTCTATGCGGGCTGCTATCTGGTGCTGGCGCTGTTCTCGCCGATCCTGGTGCGCTTTTTCCTGGCCCTGCCGCATGACGTGATCGCGGCGCTGACCGGCCTTGCCCTGATCCCCGCGCTGCTCGGCGCGACCGAGGGCGCCATGGCCGCGCGCGAGGAGCGCGATGCCGCGATCACCACATTGCTGGTCACCGCATCCGGCCTGACGCTGTTCCATCTGGGCGCGGCCTTCTGGGGGCTGGCGGCGGGCTTTGTCGCGCTGGGCATAAGGGCCGCGTTGAAGCGTTAGGACACAGCCACCCCATTCACCACGACATGGTGCATTTCGACCTGCGCGCCCGCCACGGGCAGCTTGTCAGGCCTGTGCAGCCGCAGGTCGATGCTGTCGAGCCGCACGCCCGTAACCGTCACCTGTGGGTCGGGCCGCACCTCGCCCCATGCGCCAAAGGAGCCTGTCAGCCCGCTGAGCGTGATATTGCGCACCGTCGAATGGGGTGGCGCATTGCCCTGCAGATTGGTGTATTGCGTCCAGGGGCGGATCAGCAGGATACGCCCGCCATCACTGGCCAGCCGGATGTTGCGCAGCGCGATGTTCTCGTAAAGCTGTGGCGTGTCCGGGCGCAGCTTGAGCATCAGCAGGTTGATCGCCCCGCTGACCACGCAATCCTCGATCAGCACGTCGCGCACCACCGTCGCCTCGCTGCCGCAGGAAAAGGCCTGATGCCCGCGCCGGAACTCACAGTTGCGGATATGGAGGCGCTCGACCGGCGGGCTGGCGGTGTCCTCCAGCGCATGCAGCCCCTTGGTGCCCTTGGCGGCGATGCAATCGTCGGTGACCGAGAAGAAGCAGTTTTCGATCAGCACATCCTGACAACTGTCGACATCGATCCCGTCGCTGCTGGGCGCCCAGGCGTAATCGTCGGGCACGAGGAAGCGGGCGTGGCGCACCTCCACCTTGCGGCAGGCGTAGAGATGCAGGTTCCAGAATTGCGAATCCTTGAAGGTGATCCCCTCGATCAGCACGTCCCGCGAATGCTGGATCAGCGCGAGCCGCGCGCGGTCGATGCCGACATTGGGGAAATTGCCGGGGTCGGCGGCCTGTTTGCGCAGGGCCCAGAACCTCTCCCAGATCGCCATGCCCGATCCGTCGAGCACGCCCTCGCCGGTGATGCGCAGCCCGTCGCAGCGGTCGGCATTGATGAGGGCCGGGGTGAAATGCTCCTCGACATGGCCTTCGATGCGGGTGCGCTGGCGCGGGAAATGCACCATGTCGGTGGTGCATTTGAGCACGCTGCCCCGCTCCAGATGAAGATGAACGCCGGGTTTCATGAAAAGGGCGCCGCTCAGATAGGTGCCCGGCGGAATGGTCAGCGTGCCGCCGCCTTGCCGCGCCAGATGGTCGATACCCGCCTGCATGGCCGATGTGGCGAATGTCGCGCCATCGGGCCGCGCGCCGAAATCGCGGATCGAGGCGGATTTTTGTTGCGAGGTGGCTGCCAGCGCCTTGCCGCCGGGCCAGAGGGCAAGCGAGGCCAGCGTAAATCCGCGGCGTGACAGCATCGTGCTGTCCGACCTGTTCCTCTCACGCATCGGCATCGTGACCCTCCCGACCAATTTTTCCGCTTTTCGATTATTGGCCTTACCTATCACCGCAAAAGTGGATATGCAAGGCGCGCCCACATAATGGACTCATGTGCATAATATGATCAACACACAGGGCGGGCACCACTCACGGGAAGGATGCGTCAATGCGCCGCAGAATGGGATTTATCGCCTCGATCGCCGCCCTGCACGCCCTGCTGCCCGGCGCCGCGATGGCCCAGCGCGCCTCGCAAGCGGTGCCCTCGCCGCGCCAGAGCTTCAACCTCAACGGCGACTGGCGGATGCAGATCGGGGATGACGCCGGTTTCTCGCAAGCCCTCCATGACGAGACAGGCTGGTCCACCGTCAGCCTGCCGCATGCCTTCAACGAGGATCAGGCCTTTGCCGTCGATGGCCACCAGCATGCCGAGGGCATCATCTGGTATCGCAAGCATATCACCCTGCCCGCCGATGCTCCCAAAGGCCGCGCTTTCCTTGAGTTTCAGGGCGTGCGCCAGGCCGCCGATGTCTGGGTCAACGGGCAGGAGGTGGGCTTCAGCGAGAATGGCGTGATGGCCTTCGGCGTGGACATCACCGCCGCGCTGAAACCCGGCGACAATGTGATCGCGGTGCGGGTCGACAATCACTGGGACTATCGCGAACGCGCCAGCAACACCAAATTCCAGTGGGAAGACAAGAACTTCTACGCCAATTTCGGCGGCATCAACAAAGCGGTGCGCCTGCATCTGACCGGGCCGGTCTACCAGACGCTGCCGCTCTACAGCAGTCTGGGCAGCAGCGGCGCCTATATCTGGGCCGATGGCTTCGATCTGCCTCATGGCGCCGCCACGCTGCATGCCGAAAGCGAGGTGCGCAATGCGGGCAAGGCCCCACTGAACGTGCATTACAGCGTACTGCTGCGCGATCCGCAAGGCAGGCAGGTGGCGCGTTTCTCGGGCGAGCAGCAGACCATCGCCCCCGGCGCCACCGCCACGCTACATGCCCAGCAACACCTCTCCGGCCTGCATTTCTGGAGCTGGGGCTATGGCTATCTCTACAAGCTGACCGGCGTGCTGAGCGACGATGCGGGCCGCGTGATCGACGCGGTGGACATCAACACCGGTTTCCGCGCCACCCAGTTCGACCATGGCGTGCTGCGCCTCAACGGCAAGGTGCTGCAACTCAAGGGCTATGCCCAGCGCTCGACCAATGAATGGCCAGCGCTGGGCACCGACGCCCCGCCATGGATGAGCGACTTTTCCAACGGCCTCATCACCGGCAGCAATGGCAATCTGGTGCGCTGGATGCATGTCACCCCGGCCAAGCAGGACATTGAATCCGCCGACCGCCTGGGCCTGATCCAGGCCATGCCCGCCGGCGATTCCGAAGGCGATCCGCAAGACCGCCGCTGGGACCAGCGCGTGGCGGTGATGCGCGATGCCATCATCTACAACCGCAACAACCCCTCGATCCTGTTCTACGAGAGCGGCAATCACGGCATCACCGATGCCCATATGGCGCAGATGCGCGCGCTGAAGGAGCAATGGGACCCGCATGGCGGCCGCGCCATCGGCTCGCGCGAGATGCTCGGCTCCACCACAGCCGAATATGGCGGCGAGATGCTCTACATCAACAAGAGCGCAACCAAGCCCCTCTGGGCGATGGAATATTCGCGCGATGAAGCCGCCCGCGCCAATCAGGATGAGGACACGCCCCCGTTCCACAAGGATGCCCCCGATTACAACCGCAATGTCGAAACCATGGCGGTGGAGGATGTGCGCCGCTGGTGGGATTATTACCAACAACGCCCCGGCGGCGGCGATCGTGCCAGCGCGGGCGGGGTAAAAATTGGCTTTACCGACAGCAATTCGCATTTCCGGGGAGACAACAACTATCGCCGCTCAGGCGTGGTCGATGCGCTGCGGCTGCCCAAGGACCCGTGGTATGTGCATCAGGCAATGTGGGACGGCTGGGTTGAGGCGGGCGGGCACCATGTCCATATGATCGGCCACTGGACCTATCCGGCGGGCACGAGGCGCACGGTTCAGGTCGTCTCGAATGGCGAGGCGGTGGAGCTGTTCCTCAATGGCCGCTCGCTGGGCAAGGGGGAGCGCGACAGCGGTTTCCTCTTCACCTTCAAGGATGTCGCTTTTGCGCCCGGCACGCTGCGTGCCGTCGCCAGCTTTGCCGATGGCCGCAAGGCCGAGCAGGTACTGGAAACCGCAGGCGCCCCCGCGGCGATCCGCCTGACGCCCCATACCGGCCCCAGGGGCCTGCTGGCGGATGGATCGGATGTGATGATGGTCGATGTCGAGGTGGTCGACGCCCAAGGGCGCCGCGTGCCCACCGCCTTCAACCCCGTCACCTTCACTCTGGATGGCCCTGCCGAGTGGCGCGGCGGCATGGCGCAGGGCGACAGCTCGGGCAAGCCGCGCCCCACGGTGGCGGTGATGCCGCCCACCTATGCCGGGACGACCAGCTTTGCCGGTGTCGCGCGCGATGAGGACAATTTCATCCTCGCCAGACATCTGCCGGTGGAACTGGGCATCAACCGGGTGCTGATCCGCTCGACGCCGCAGGCCGGGACGATCCATCTTGCCGCCTCGGCGCCGGGGCTGAAAAGCGCGACGCTTGAGACGCACAGCCACGCCGTGCCCTCCAGCGGCGGCCTGTCCACCCTCTTTCCCGAAGACTCGCAGCCCGCCGATCTCTCACGCGGGCCCACCCCGACCGGGGAGACCGTGGTGCCGCGTTTCGCCACCCTGCATCCGGTGGAGATCATCGCAGGATCGAACCAGCAAACCGCCGCGGCCAGCCATGACGACAATGAAGCCACCACCTGGAGCAGCGACGGCAAACCCGAAAACGCCTGGATCGAATATCGCTTCGCCCGCCCTGAAAGCATGTCGCAACTGTCGCTACGGCTGACGGGCTGGCGCATCCGCTCCTATCCCATCCGGGTGACGCTGGACGGCAAGGTGATCTTTGAAGGCGAGACGCCCAAATCGCTGGGCTATGTCAATCTGCCGATGGCGCCTGCACGCGGCACACGGCTGCGCATCACGCTGACGGGCCCCACCGCCGACCGCGACGCCTTCGGCAAGATCGTCGAGGTCAAGAACGACAAGGTCGCCGCCAGCGTCGGCGCGGACAGCGTCCCTGCGGGCTGGCACCTCAGCGTCGTCGAGGCCGATCTGCTGGGGCCGGTGAAGAAATAGCGCGCCCTTTACAGCTCGTGGGCGATGCGCTCCCCTTCGCGCCCCGCCACGTCGATCAGCAGCATCACCTCGCGCACGATCATCGACATGGTGGCATAGGAATTGGCGGTGTCACCCGCCTCGATCGCATCCATCACCGCCTTGTGCGCCGGCAGGCTGGCCTGTCGGCCCGCAAAGCGGTTGGTGAAGACGATCGACTTCTTCAGCGCCGTGCCCACCACATCGCGGAACTGCGCATAGAAGGGATTGTTCGAGGCTTCCAGAATGGCGACATGGAAGGCGATATCGGCCAGCAGCCCGTCATCCTTGCCCTGCTCGGCGGCCTCCATGCGGCGATAGGCCGCATGGATCAGCGCCAGCCCCTGCGGCGAGGCATTGCGCGCCGCCAGTTCGGCCGCCATCGGCTCGATGGCAACACGCAACTGGGTGAAGTGGGAAAGCAGCTCCAGCGAGAACTCCCGCTCGAGCAACCAGCGCAGCACATCGGTGTCGAACAGGTTCCATGAGGCTTCGGGCTGGATGCTGGTGCCCTGACGCGGCCGGGCCGTCAGCAGGCCCTTGGCGCTCAGCATCTTGGTGGCCTCGCGCGTGACCGAGCGGCTGACGTCATAGGTATGGGCCAGATCGCTCTCGGTCGGGAAGGCCTTGCCCTTGAACGCCCCGGTGACGATCGCCCGCCCCAGCGCATCGAGCATGCCATGGGTCAGATTGCGGCCGGCCCGCGCCTGATCGGCCTCGGATCCGGTTTCTGGCGTGTCCCGGATATCGTCCTCGACCTCGCCTGCGTCATGGTCGCTGCTGGAAAGGTCGAGGCGCTGGCTCATGCGTAATTCCTGTTATCGAGCGGTGTCGGGCGCGGTGAAACTGCCTTCATCGATCAGCGACACATGTCCCAACCCGCCTTGCGTGTCATCCGTCTTCCACACCGCAATGGCGATATGGTTAACGCCATGCCCGTCAAGAACCCCTGAGGGAATGGGAAAACGGCTCTGCGGGCCCATATCGGCGATATAATGGCCCATCTGCCAGCCGTTGACGAAGATCAGCGCGCGATAGTGGCGCCCCGGCGGATCCTGAATGGCAAGGCTGAGCGAACTGTCCTGCCCCTGCGGCAGATCCAGCGTCACATCGCTGCGATACCAGCGGATGCCCGGGGTTGCGGTGTCGGCGGGCAGGCTGGTCCGGGTCCATCCGGCGGTGTCATGGCTGGTCGGCCAGCCTTCGCGCTCGCCATGCAGGCCGCCCAGATTGTAGGGCCCGCGCAAGGCATCCTGCCCGGTGACCGCGCCCTGCAGGCGCCAGCGGATGGCATCGGCGCCCGCCCCCAGCGGCACGGCGGCGACGATGCCGCGCGCCGTGCGGTTCTCGCCGGTGGAGTTGTAATCCTCCTCATGCCCCATATTGACGGTGAGCACCGAGACGACATTGTCTCCCGCCACCACCAGATTGGCGGGGAAGCTGAAGGCGCCCGTCTCGTTGCTTGTGACGCTGCCCAGAAAATGCCCGTTGAGCCAGACCGAGAAGGCCCCTGCCGGGCCACCGCTCTTCACATTGAGCTTGATGCCTGAAGGCGCGGCCTTCCCGCTGAAATGGCCGCGATACCATGTGTTGCCGGTGTGGAAGCCATAGTCATCGGCGAACAGCACCGGCAGCGAGCCGGGCTTGGTGACACTGCTGCTGGCGGTGAGGTCGGCCTGCTTCCAGCCCTTGTCATCGAAGGCGGGGCTGGTTTCGGGCTGATCCTCACGGCTGGTCCAGTGATCGAGCGCGGGCAGAGTCAGCGCCTTGGGCACGGGCAGATCGAAGGCCAGCGTACCGGATGGCGTCGGCGCGACCTGCACCGGGGCGCCATTCCATGTGATGCGCTGGGCCTTCCCGGCGAGGACTTCGGCGTGATTGTCGGCATCGCCATCGCCGGTCAGCGCCAGCGTGTCGCCATCACCATGCGCGCTGCGCAGCAGATGCGAGCCGAGCAGCAGCACCGGGCCCTGCGCCGTGTCCTGACGCCAGATGCGGTCGGTGGCGCTGTTCTCGCCGATCAGCAACAGCAGCGGACGCTCGCCGCCTTCGATCAGCAGGCGCAGCAGGCCATGATGCTGATAGTTGATGCGCAGGATGCCCTTCGACCAGCTCGTGGTGGCCTGCCCGTCCAGCACCTTGATCTGCGGTTTGGCCTTGAAGGCCAGCGCCGTCTCGCCATCACTGCCCGCGCGTCCATAGAGTACGCCCACATCGCGCCCGCCGATGGCGGCCTGTGTCATCACTTCGGAGGTCGAATAAACCAGCGTGGCCGCGCCGATCTTCGCGTCGGCCACCAGCAGCTTGCTTTCGCGTCCATCGATGCGGATCGCCGTGCCGGGCTGCTGCGGGATGCGCGGGAAAGCCCCCTCCTTCAGCGACAGGGCGATATGGGTGCTTTCCACCGTCGAGGCCGTCGTGTCGCCATGGCGCAGCAGATGGAATTGCGTGCCGGTCTCGGGGTTGATCCGCGCGATCTCCACAAGGCGGGGATTGTCCGGTGCGCGGGGCTTCAGATCATCGGTTTTCAGCAGCGCGGGCAGGCCCGTCACCAGATAGCCGATGCGCTTGTCCTCGTAATATTTGGGCTCGAACTGGCGGGCCTCGGTGATCGCCGCGCCATAGTCATAGGAGGTGTAATTCTGCGGGATCGCCTGCCAGCCCCATGAGGTGCCGCCATAGAGCATGTAGAAATTCTGCGCCGTGGCGCCCGCCGCGATGTTCTCCTTGTAGAAGACATTGGCGAAGCGGTCGTTGATCAGCTTCGCGCATTGGGCATAGCCGGGGCCGCCCCATGGGTCGAAGGCGCCGCCCTGGAACTCGGCGGTGAACAGCGGCTGCCCGGCATGGCGATGCGCGGCCATATCGGGCGCGGGCTTCCATTGTTCGGGATGCGAGCAGTCGAAGCCCTGCGGATAGTAATCCCAGCCGGTGACATCCATCGCGCCTTTGCCCGACACGAACGTATCGTTGTGATTGCCGACCAGCGGCACGGTGATGCCATCGGCCTTGGCCTTGTCACGCAGATGCTGGATATAGTCGCGGCCCTTTTCGTCGCCGTTGTAATATTCGTTTTCGATCTGATAGGCGATGACGCTGCCCCGCCCGTCCGACAACTGATGTCTTGCGATGATCTTGTCGATCTGGGTCAGCCATTCATCGCCCAGCCTGATGTAGTCGGGATCGGGACTGCGGTTCTTCACCGGCTTTTGCGTCAGCCAGAGGGGAAAGCCACCGCTGTCGACCTCGGCATTGATGTAGGGACCGGGACGGGCGATGACATAGATCCCCGCCTTCTGCGCCTCATCCAGCACGCGGTCCATGTCGCGAATGCCTGTGAAATCATACTCACCCTCACGCGGCGAGTGATAGCCCCATGAGAAATAGATCGAAGTGGTGTTGAAGCCCGCCGCCTTCATTTTCTGGAAGATGTCGCGCCACAATTCAGGGCTCGGCAGGCGATAGGGATGGAACTCGCCCGACCAGAGATAGACCCGCTTGCCATCGACAAGGAAGCTGTACTGATCGAAGGCGATGGTATGCGGCGCCGCAGGCTGGTCGGCGCGGGACACGGTGGCGCAGGCCATGGTGGCCGCCGAAGCCATCAGCAGCAGGGATTTGAGGCGGGGGAGTTTGATCCTCATCAGGGTCCTCATGGTGTCAGCACAGTGTTGAGAAAGGCGGGATCGCTGACGCCGCAGCGGCGGCGCAGGAAATCGGCATGTTCGGGCATTTGTCGCGCCGCGGCGGCGGTGACCTGCGCCACGCGCTGGAGCCGCGCCTGCGCCTCGGCCAGCGGCATGCCATCGGCCAGCGGATCATGCCCCGCCGCGATCAGCCCCTGCCCGTGCATCACCGCCAGCCAGCTTGTCTTGCTGAAGAGTTCATCCGCCTCACGGAAGACGCGGCCGGTGGCGCGATAGATGGCGATGCGTTCGGCCAGACTGTCGGGCACCTGCATGGTGCGGAGATGATCCCAATAGGGCGTATCGCTGCGCTGGGTGGCGTGGAAATGGAGGATCAGGAAATCGCGAATACTTTCAAACTCGGTTGTCATCAGCCGGTTGTAGCGGCGGATATCAGCAGGTTCGAAAGCGCGGGTCGGCACCATTTCGAGCAGCCGCGCGATGCCCGCCTGAACCAGATGGATGCTGGTGGATTCCAGCGGCTCGAGAAAGCCGCTCGCCAGACCGAGCGCGATGCAGTTCTTCGCCCAGAAAGCCTTGCGGCGCCCGGCCCGGAAGCGCAGCAGGCGCGGGCTGCCCAGCATCTGGCCTTCGAGGCTGCTGACCAATGCTTCCTCAGCGGCCTCATCGCTCAGGTGATCGCTGGCATAGACATAGCCATTGCCCACGCGATGCTGCAGCGGAATGCGCCATTGCCACCCCGCCTCGCGCGCGGTGGAGCGTGTGTAAGGCGTGAGCGGGCCGGAGCGTTCACAGGCCACCGCGACGGCGCGATCATTGGGCAGCCAATGGCCCCAATCCTCGAAACCGGCCTCCAGCGTCTGATCGATCAACAGCCCCCGGAAACCGGAGCAATCGACAAAGAGATCGGCGGCGATCTGCTCGCCCGAGGCCAGCTCCACGCTGGCAATAAAGCCGGTGTCGCCGTCCTGATGGACCTGCGTGACCTTGCCTTCCTTGCGGATCACGCCCGATGTTTCGGCATGGCCGCGCAGGAAGGCGGCATAGCGCGCCGCATCGAAATGGAAGGCATAGCCGATATGGCCAAGCGGCGTGTTCGTGCCCCCGCTGGGCCGATCGAAGCGGTTCTCGCGGGCAGCCAGCGCGCAGATCGAATAGTCTTCAAGCGACGTGGTGTCGCCGTTTGCTTTTAATCGATGCCACAAGCCATCGAAAGGGATCGGCCCAAAATCGACACCATAATTGCCGAAAGGATGAAAGTAGCGATGGCCATGGTGAAGCCAGTCGGTGAACTCGATCCCCAGCTTGAAGGTGGCGCCGGTCGCGCGGATAAAGTGATCTTCATCGATGCCCAGCAGGCTGTTGAAGGCCAGCAAGGGCGGGATCGTGGCCTCTCCCACGCCGACGGTGCCGATCTCCTCGGATTCCACCAGCGTGATGGTGAGATCGGGCCGCCCCAGCACGCGGGCCAGCGCCGCTGCCGTCATCCAGCCCGCCGTGCCGCCGCCGATGATGGCAATGCTGCGCAAAGCTTCATGAGTCATCGGGCCACCTCGCATTGCAGGAAGAGATTGCCGGTCAGGCGGCCGCGTCGGGGATCTTCGGCATGCTCGGGCACAGCGCGGATCAGGCCGGAATGGAACAGTGAGGAACGATAAACCACCAGTCGATCCATTTGGGCCTCACAGGAACCGATCAGTTCGAATTCTGCACTGTCTTCGGTAAGATAGCCAGAAGAAGGAGCGGTTTCTTCATCCCGCGCCCTGTTGAAAATCTCGACCCGCGCGGGATCGAGCGTTGCAAAACCGGTGGCACGGTGGCGGAAGAAACCCGTCCCGCCATGTTCCGCATCGCAAAGGTAATGGACGGCGGCAAATTGCAGCGGATCGGCGGCATCCACATGCGGGATGCGTTGCTCCACAGACAAGGCTTCGGGCGGCGTGGTGACCAGCGAGAAATTGCCCCTCGCCCGCTTGGGACGGATCGGACCGATGGCCCAATGCTGCTGCAGCAAGGGCAGCACAAAACGCACCAGGGCATCGATATAGGCATGCGGCGCGGGGCCCAGCAGGCCGGGATAGCCACTGCCCACCGCGCTGGCCGGTTCGAAGCGAGAGCGGCTGGCGGCGGCGATCAGATGCTCGGCCTGCCCCGTTACGGTGTCGATCACCAGGACCGGCTCGTCACTGCCCGTCAGGCGCAGCAGCGAGACCGATGTTTGCGACGCGACTGTCGATGCAGATGCCATCATCACCCTCTTTTCGCACACAATCCGAAAAAGGAACCGGCGCGCGTATAACGCGCCGGCCCAGGGAGGGTCTCTTAATAGGTTGCGCGCAGCGAGAAGCCGTAACGCCGATCGTTCAGCGTATATTGCAGCGGCTGGCTGGTGGTGTTGATATAGGTCTCGGTCATGCGGTTGAGCAGGTTCACCGCATCGACCGACACCGCGATATGCTTGGTGATGTTGTAGCTCACCGAAGCGTCAAGCGAGGCATAGGGCTTCTGGAACTGCGGCAAACCATTGGCGCCGCTGCCATAAGTCGTGTCCAGATAGGTGCCGCGCCAGCTCCAGGCGAGGCGGCCCGAGACCGGCCCCTTCTGATAGAGCCCCACCAGATTGTAACTGTGCTTGGACAGCTTCTCCAGCGGCACGGTGGTCGGGACGTTGCTTCCGGCCGCCGCGAAAGGATTGGTGACGTTGCTGTCGACAAAGGTGTAATTGGCCTGAAGACCAAAGCCGCTGAAAATGCCCGGCAGGAAGTCGAAGAACTGCTGATAGGCGATTTCAAAGCCCTTGATCGTGCCCTTGCCCGAATTGACCGTGGTGCCGATATCAAAGGGCGTGCCATTATACGTCCGCACCACAGTGCCGCTGGCCAGGAAGCCATCGACCTGCTTGTAGAACAAACCGCCCGTCAGCGATCCGGACGGGGCGAAATACCATTCCACCGTCGCGTCATAATTGGTCGAGGTGATCGGGCTGAGATAGGGGTTGCCCGAGGAGCCGCTGGGGCGCCCGGTGATCGGGCTGACCTGCGTCACCTGATTGAGCGTCACATTGGTCGACATCTGGTCGAAATTGGGCCGCGCGAAAGATTGCGAGAAGGCAAAGCGCGCCTGCACCTTGGGCGCCAGATGCAGCCTCAGGTTGAAGCTGGGCAGCGCCTTGGTGTAGCTGCGCCGCACATCGAGCGGCGCCATCGAGCCGTCGCTGTTGAAGATCACCCCGGTCGATCCGGTCTTGGTGTTGACCACGCGCACGCCCGCCGTGCCATCGAACTCCAGCCCAAACAGCTTGTTGGCAAAGTCAGCCGTGACATAGCCGCTGATCGACTTCTCGGTCTGATGGTTGAGATCGGCGGGGGCGAAGTAATTCTTGGGGCTGGTGTTGAACAGCGCTTCGGTCTTGGTCAGGCTGTCCCACAGGCTGGAGCCGGATTCGAAGCTGGGATAGAGAATGCCGCCGGTCAGCGTGCGCCCGTCGAAGAAGTTGGACGAAGGTCCGCTGATCGCCAGTTCGGGATGCGCCGAGACCGGCACGAAGGGCGTTCCCGCCGCCGCGTTGCATCCCGGATTGGCGCCGCTGGGCACCAGGCAGAAGGCATTCCACGTGCCGCGCAGATCGACCGTGCTGTCGGCATAGCGCGCGCCGCCGCGCAGCTTCTTCAGGAAGCCGCCCTCGGCGTCATATTCCAGATCGTAGCGCAGCGCGAGCTGATCGGCATCGTTGCGCTGAAGCGCGTCGGCCATATAGGTGAAGGCGTAATTGGCCGGGTTCGACAGCAGCCCCGGATTGCGCACATTCCAGACCGGGCTGGAGCCGCGCAGATCGAAATCGACGATGCTCTGATGCAGGGCATTGTAAGGCGTCTCGCCCGCCTTGTCATAGAGCGAAATGACGAAGCCGTTGCGATCGGCATTGTAGGTCGATTTCAGATATTGGAAGTCGAAGGTGCTCTTGAACCGGTTGCTGGGGTTCCATTTCACATTCAGCGTGTAATTGCCGACCGTATCGGTCAGGTCCTGATCGAAGCGCGAGGATTCGAACACCATATTGCTGAGTGAGCCCGAGGTCGCATAACCCGCGCTGTCAAAGGTGAAGGTGCCGTTGGCATTCGGCGTGGTGCTGGGATTGCCATTGTTGTTGTAGTAATAATATTTGCCCTGACGGTAGAACTTGTAGCGCGAATACAGCGCCTGCGCCGTCACCAGCAGCGTGCTGGAGGGCTGCCACTGGAAGGCCCCCGCCACGCCGATGCGCTGACGATTGCCGCTGTCGTCATAGATCTGCACGCCATAGGGCACCTGCGCATTGGCCGGGGCGCCCGCGATGTTTGTGCCGGCGGGCACCGCGCCAAAGGCGCCGATGATCAGCGCGTCCTGCTGATAGAAGCTCTTGGCATAGCTGGCGTTGACGAGGAAACCCATCTCGCCGATCGAGGTGTGGAAGCGGTTGCTATACAGCAGCGAGAAGCTGTCGCCCGTCTTCTTGGCGCGATCATAGTAATTGCCCTTGACCGTCGCGCTGATGACTTGGCCCTTGGCATCGAAAGGCAGGCGGGTGCGGATGTTGACCACACCGGCAATGTCACCCTCGATCGTGTCGGCGGGCGGATTCTTGTAGACATCGATGCCGGCCAGCAGTTCGGGCGGCAGCGCCTCCAGATCGAGCGAACGCCCGCCCGCCGCCGAAATCGCCGCGCGGCCATCGATGAAATTGCTGACCTGAGTGAGGCCGCGCACGGTGATGGCGGGCTGGGTGCGATGGTCGAAATCGGTCGCGCCCTCGCCATAGCGGCGCTGGATCTGCACGCCGGTGATGCGCTGCAGCGCCTCGACCGTGTTGGCGTCGGGCAGCTTGCCGATGTCGGTCGCCTCGACGGAATCGACGATCTGATTGGCATTGCGCTTGATCGCCTGCGCCGAACGGAGGCTGGCGCGCACGCCGGTCACGATGATGTCCTGCGAATTGGCGGCAGAGCCACCGGGTGCCTGCTGCGCCAGCGGACTGGCAGCGAGCGGCTCGGCATCGGCGGCGAAAGCGGGCACCCCTGCCAGCATGGTGCAGGCTGCCGTGATGGAAACGCTCATAAGATAGCGACTGCGAAAACTCCGCATGTTTGATCCACTCCCCTGTTTTGCCCGCTTTGCGGTGCATCGTCGCTTGTCATATTTAAGCAGAATCATTTGTCCAACAAGAACTTTTTGCAGAGGAGGCGAAGATTCTTGTTTTTACACCTGAAAGACGCATCAAAATTTCGGAATTTATTCCATATATTCATTATATTATTGAGAAATTTCACCACTCGTGCCCCCAGCGAAAATGACAGGCCACCCCATCATTCAAACGGCATTTTTATCTGACTTGATAGAGCATATAAGCCATTATAGTATGACAATAATGCATCACATCTCATCGGTGCATCCTGTGGCGAGAGCCGCGACCAACCGTGCAAAGACGGCGGCCAGAAGAGCCGAAACGAGAGGGGGAAGGTTGATGAAGACAAGACTCGCGGCCATGGCAGGGCTGCTGGCCATGGCGGGCATGCCGCTTGCAGCGCAGGCTCAGGACAGCCGCTTCACCAGCGACAGTGCCGGCCAGAAGGTGCTCACCGTTGATGGCAAGCCCTTCCTGATTCTCGGCATCCAGCTCAACAACTCCAGCGGCTTTGCCGAGACCTTCCATGCCCTCGCCCCCGCCATCAGGCGCAGCCATGCCAACACGGTGATGGTCCCGCTGGGCTGGGAAAGCATCGAGCCCGAGGAAGGCCGCTTCGACTTCTCCACCATCGACGGCCTGATCGCCGAAGCCCGCGCCCAGAAAATCCGCGTCGCCCTGCTGTGGTTCGGCAGCTGGAAGAACGCGAAAATGTCCTACGCCCCGGCCTGGGTGAAGCGCGACACACAGCGTTTCCCGCGCGTCGAGGACGCCGATCACCACCCCATCGACGCGCTCTCCCCCATCGCCGAGGCCAGCCGCAATGCCGATGCCAAGGCCTTTGCCGCACTGATGGCGCATATCAAGGCCGTGGACGGCAAACAGCGCACGATCATCATGGTGCAGGTGGAAAATGAGGCCGGAACACTGGGCGCCGACCGCGACCACTCCGCAGCGGCCGAAGCCCTGTTCAACGCCCCCGTCCCCGCCGACATGCCGGGCGCCAAAGCGGGTTCATGGCAGGACAATTATGCCGAAAAGGCGCCCGAGGCCTTTATGGCCTATCACACCGCGCGCTATATCGGCGCGGTCGCGGCGGCGGGGCGCAAGGCCTATGATCTGCCGATGTATGCCAATGTCTGGCCGCGCGAACAGCCCGGCCTGCTCCGCCCCGGAGACAGCAGCCCCAGCGGCGGCGCGGTCTCATGGCTGCTGCCGCAATGGAAGGCGCTGGCCCCGGCGATCGATGTGGTCGGCGTGGACAATTACGACACCAATGTCGCGCCCTACACGCAGATCGCCAAGGCCTATGACATCCCCGGCAATCCGCTCTTCGTGCCCGAGACCGGGGGCAGCATCGCCCACGCCCGCCACGCCTTCTGGACCGTGGCCCAGCCGCGCAGCCTCGGCATTTCCAAATTCGGCATCGACGAGGGCTTCGGCATGAGCAAGGGGCAGGAAGCCGTGGAACCCATCGCGCTCGATTACCATCTGCTGCGCGATGCCGCGCCCTTCCTGCTACCCCTGCGCGATACGGGCCATGCCCAATCCGCCGTGGAGGAAGACGGGCTGGCCAATGTCCCCCTCGCCTTCGATAACATCGAGGCGGTCGCCCGCTTCGGCGAGGTGCGCGATGGCTATGGCGGCCCGCGCGGGCAAGGCAATGCCGATCTCTCGGGCCGGGTGATCGTGGCGCAGGCCGAGGCAAACCGCTTTCTGATTGTCGGCGCTTCGGCCAATCTGCTGTTTGCGCCCAAGCTGGGCACAACCGGCCATGTCGAACTGGTCAGCGTGGAGGAAGGACATTTCATGGATGGACGATGGGTGCGCGACCGGCTGCTCAATGGCGATGAAACGGCATTCGGGCTGGTGCTGCCGCCTTCGGGCAAGAGCCTGATGGTCACGACGCAGGTGGTGCGATGAAGGTCTCGCGCCGATCGCTGCTGGCCAGCGGTGTCGCCACGGGGCTGGCCGCCACAGCGGTGAAGGCCGCCCCTGCCCCCTCGCGCCGTCCGCTGGCCGCAAAGCCTCCCATGGGCTGGAACAGTTGGAACAGCTTCGCCACCACCATCACCGAGGCGCAGACTCTGGAAAACGCCCGGATCATGGCGCGCGATCTGCTGCCCTCCGGCTATGACATTCTGACCGTCGACATCCAGTGGTATGACCCCAGCGCCACCGGCTATGACTACAACGCCAAGCCCGTGCCCGCGATGGATGGCCATGGCCGCCTGCTGCCCGCCCCCAACCGCTTTCCCTCCAGCGCGGGCGGCAAGGGCTTTGCACCTCTGGCCAGTCAGGTCCACGCCATGGGGTTGCGTTTTGGCGTGCATCTGCTGCGCGGCATCCCCCGCCTCGCGGTGGAGCGCGACCTGCCGGTGCTGGGCGGTGCCACCACCGCCCGCGCCATCGCCGACACCAACAGCATCTGCCCGTGGAACCCGGACATGTATGGCGTCGACATGCGCCGCCCCGGTGCTCAGGCCTATTACGACAGCGTGTTCGCCCTGCTGGCCTCATGGGGCGTGGATTTCGTCAAGGTGGATGACCTGAGCCGCCCCTATGACGCCCATGCGCCCGAGATCGAGGCCATCGCGACCGCCATCACCCGCTCGGGCCGTCCGATGGTGCTGAGCATGTCGCCCGGCGAAACGCCCGTGTCGCGCGCCGCCCATGCCAGCCGGCATGCGCAGATGTGGCGCATCTCGGACGATTTCTGGGATGACTGGGCGATGCTCAAGGCGCAGTTCACCCGTCTGGCCAACTGGAACGGCGCGATGCGCGATCTGGGCAGTGCCAGTCAGGGCTGGCCCGATGCCGATATGCTGCCGCTGGGCCGTTTGAAGATGGGCACCCGCGAAACCGGCTTCACCCCCGACGAACAGCAGACGCTGATGACTCTGTGGAGCATCGCCCGCTCGCCGCTGATCATGGGCGGCGATCTGCGGCACCTCACCCCGGCCACGCTGGCCCTGCTGACCAATCCCGAAGTGCTGGCCGTCAACCAGTCGAGCCACGCCAACCAGCCGCATTTCTGGGAGGATGATGTCCCCATCTGGTCGGCGCGGGCCCCGGATGGCGCATGGTATCTGGCGCTGTTCAACATTGCCGACAAGGCCAAGGAGGTCAGGCTCGACCTGCCCCGCCTCGGCCTGCCCGCCGCCGCCAAGGTACGCGATCTGTGGCAGCGCAAGGATGAAGGCCAGACCGGCGCGATCTTCACCCGCGATGTGCCCGCGCATGGCTCGCTGCTCTATCGGCTCTCCGCATGATGGCGCGTGGCCTGTTGATGGCGGCGCTGCTGGCGGCCTCTGCCCAGGCGCAAGCTGCCGAACAGCCCGTCACCATCGCGCTCTCGGCGGATCGCGCGACCGACGGCCCGGCCTTCGAGGGCTGGGGCACGGCGCTGGCATGGTTCGCCGAGGTGACGGGCGGCTACCCCGCCCCGGTGCGCGAGCATCTGGCCGACCTGTTCTATGGCAAGGACGGCCTTGGCTGGACCATCGCGCGCTTCAACATCGGCGGCGGCAATGCGGCGGCCACCCCGCCCTATCTGCGCCCCGGCGCGGCGGTGCCCGGTTACTGGCATCAACCCGCGGGCACCTCTGGCCATGACTGGTGGCGCCCCGATCAGCCGCAAATGTGGGACTGGAATGCCGACCCCAACCAGCGCTGGTGGCTCGATGCCGTGAAAGCCCGTGTGCAGGCGCCCATCTTCGAGGCTTTCTCCAACTCGCCGCCATGGTTCATGACCGTGAGCGGGCGCGTCTCGGGCGCGGAAAAAGGCCGCGACGACAATCTGCGCGAAGGGCAGGAACAGGTCTTCGCGCAGTATCTGGCCCGCTCGGTCGAGGAATTGCAGAAGCGCCACGGTATCCACTTCCGCACCCTCTCCCCCGTCAATGAGCCCAACACCGATTATTGGTTCGCCGCCAACACGCAGGAAGGCGCGCATTGGAGCCCGGCGCGGCAAGCGGCCATGGTGGAAGCCAGCGCACAGGCCTTGCAGGCGCGCGGCCTCACCACGCAAATCGCGGCGATGGACGAGACCAATTCGGACACCTTCCTGATCGACTGGGCGGCCTATCCGGCGCCGACGCGCGCGCTGATCGGCCAGCTCAACGTCCACAGCTATGGCACGCTGTATCAGACCGGGGTGCGCGATGCCGCCGCATCCGCAAATATCCGCCTGTGGATGTCGGAGAACGATACGCCCGACAAGGGCGGCCCCGAAAGCTTCACCGCCATGGCGCCCGCGCTGGCTCTGGCCGACCATATCGTGGCCGATCTGCGCCATCTGCAACCCAGCGCCTGGGTCTTCTGGCAGGCAGTGGAAAATCTGAGCGCGCGCGATGGCAAGCCCGGTTCCAATTGGGGGCTGATCAAGATGGACCTGCAGGCCGCGCCCGATGCGCCGCATCCCATCTCCATCACCAGCAAATATTGGGCGATGGCCAATTTCAGCCGCTATCTGCGCCCCGGCATGCACCTGTTCCGCCCCGCTGACGAGGACACCATTGGCGGCGCCAGCCCCGACGGGCGCGAGCTGGTCTTCGTGCATGTGAACCCCGGCACCACCCCGCGCCATCTGGCGCTGAACGTGCCGGGCGCATGGTCGGTGCAGACCGTGACCACCGCGCGCGATCATCAGGCACAGGCCGATACGCCCCGGCTCGGGCAGGATCGCTTCACCGTGCCGGTGGAGCCCGAAACGATCACCACGATCCGTCTGCGCCGTCGCTGAGACGCCGGATGGCAGGCCCATTGCCTGCCATCCGGCCCTTGCTCAGAAGCCGAACAGCGCCTGCCGGGCGATCTTCTGGGCGCCCATCGCATCCTGCCGGTCCTGCGCGGCCTGCAAGGCGGCCCAGTCCAGCCGGTCCAGCGCGCCATCGATATGTTTCAGGAAATCGATGGCCATATCGGCGGCCTCGACACAGTTTTCGCGGAAAGGAAACTGGTCGAGCTGCCACACGCCTTCCCACTTGTTCTTGCGCAGCGTGTAGAAGAATTCGAACAGTTCGATGGGGTGGACGGTGCCCGCCACCATATCATCGTCCCAACTGCGCAGATTGTCGTTCACATCCATGCCGAACAGGCGGCCATGGTCGATGGCAAGCTGCGCGGAATCCGCCGGACTCTCGCCGCCGAACAGCGCATGGCCGAAGTCCAGCAGAATGCCCACGTTAGGAAGGCCCATCGCCTCGATCCCCAGCAGGGTGCGCGCCACCGAGGAATAGCTCATATGCACGCGCGGCTCGCGCGGCTTGTATTCGATGACGAATTTGAGGTCGGGGTTCTGGCTGGCCAGCTCACCGATGCCCTCGACCGAATAGCGCCAGATCTGCTTGTAGTCGGCCTGAAACGGATAGTCCCAGCCATCCTGCCCCGGCCACAGCTTCACGTAAGACGCGCCGAAACGGCGCACCAGATCGGCGGCCTGATTGCACATCTCATTGGCGCGGCGGCGCACCCCGGCATCGGGATTGGTGAAGGCGCCCTTGGAAAATTCGCGCGTGTAGATTTCCGGCGTGATGCCGATCACCGAGAGGTTGTTGCGCTTCAACGCCACCTCGACCTCATCCACCGAAATGTCAGGGCTCCACGGCGCATTGATGTCCACCACCGACAGGTCACGCACCTGCCCCGCCAGATCGATCATCTCGATCAGCGTCTTGGCCGGACCGTAGCCATCGGTGGCATAGCGGTCGAGATAGGTGGCAAAGTGCCAGATACCGGCACCGAAGGTCAGCTTGCTCATGACAATCCTCTCACAGATTGGGGGGAATAGGGCTCAGTGCCCGAGGGCAAAATTGTTCAGACGCGCGGCATTGGCACGGGTGATCAGCAGGCAATCCATGATGAGTTTCTCATCCTGCCCGGTGCTGCCGGTCTTCAGGAAACGATCCGCCAGCTCGACGGCAAACTGCGCTTGCCGCCAGGCCGGTTGCAGCACCGTGGCGACCGCCTTGCCCTGCTGGATGGCATCGCGCACATCGTTCGAACCGTCGAAGCCGACCACCACCACATCCTGCCGACCGGCGCCCTGCAAGGCCGCGATGGCACCCATCGCCATCGTGTCATTCCCGGCGATCACGCCCTTGATCTCGGGATGGGCCTGAAGGATCGACTGCACCTTGGTAAAGGCCTCGGACTGGCTCCAGTTGGCCGATTGCCGCGCGGTCAGATGCAGCGCGGGATATTGATCGAGCACCTGATGGAAGCCCTTCGACCGGATCGCCGCATTGGTGTCGGACTCCTTGCCGACCAGCTCGACGTAATCGCCCTTCTCGCCAAGGCCCTGCGCAAAGGCCTGAGCCCCCTGCATCGCGCCCTGATAATTGTTCGAGACGATCTGCACCTTCGCCAGCCCGCGCGCCGCGATCTCGCGGTCGATCAGGAAGACCGGGATGCCCGCATTCTTCGCCTTGCGCACCGCCGCCACACTGGCCTCCGCCCCGGCATTGTCGAGGATGATCGCGGCGGCATTGCGGGCGATGGCGGTGTCGATCAGCTCGCTCTGCCTGAAGGCATCGTCACCATGCGAGAACTTCAGCGTCTGATAGCCCAGTTCCGCCGCACGGGCCTGAGCCCCCAGCGCCTCCTGCCCGAAGAAAGGATTGTCCAGCGAGGGCGTGATGACCACGATCAGATGGGATGCCTTATGTGCCGCCTGCCCCCACAGGGCCAGAGCACCCAGCGCCAGTGCGCCCAAAGCAATCCCCGCAATCGTGCCACGCCCAAGCTTCATGCAACTATGACCTCTATTCCCGCATCCTCGAACCGCACCCTGTCGGCGTCCGAGATGCCGCTGTCGGTGATCAGGCCATGGATCATGCTGACCGGCCCAATGGCTGAAAAAGAACGACGCCCGATCTTGCTGGAATCGACCACCAGCCAGACCTTCTCCGCACTGGCGATCATCGCCCGCTTGATCGGCAGGTCGCCCAGCGAGGGAATGGTGATCCCCTCCTCGATCGAGACCGCCGCCGCCGCCAGAAACAGGCTCTTTACGAAAAGCCCGTTGAAATAATCCGCCGATCCCTCGCCGCTGACCGACAAAGTGGGCGCCTTGAACTGCCCGCCAGGCATCAGCACGGTGATCGAGGGCTGCGCCCCCAGCATCAGCGCGATGTTGAGCCCATTGGTGATCACCGTCAGATCGCGCCGCTCCAGCAGCCCCGCCGCCACTTCGGAGGTGGTCGAGCCGCTGTCCAGCGTGATCGTCTCGCCATCGCTGACCAGAGCGGCGGCGGCGCGGCCGATGCGCTGCTTGGCGTCCATATTCTCATGATGCTGCAGCGCCATCGAGCGCACCTGATGCGGCACCGATTTGAGATAGGCCCCGCCATGCACACGCTCGATCTGGCCATCGGCCTCCAGCCGCTCCAGATCCTGGCGGATGGTCACTTCCGAAACATTGAAAGCCTTGGACAGGTCGCGCACCCGCGCGCTGCCTTCCTCGCGCATCCATTCCATGATCTCGGCCCGGCGCCCTTCGGCGAAGCGTGCGCCGCCACCTTCGGAGCGACGATGTTCGTCCTCGTGTTTCTCTTGCGCCATTCAACCCAGCCTTTCCTGCAAACGATCAAGCACCACGGCGGTGACAATCACCGCGCCCTTGATGACCATCTGCCAGAATTCGCTGATACCGACCATCACCATACCGTCACCCAGCACACCGATGACGCAGGCGCCGGTCAGCGTGCCCGCAATCGTGCCTCGCCCACCGGTGAGCGAGGCACCGCCCAACACCACGGCGGCAATGCTGCTGAGTTCGAAACTTTCGCCCGAGGCCGGATGCGCCGCCTCCAGATCGGAGGCGACCAGCATGCCGACCACCGCCGCCATTGCTCCGGAAATGGCGTAGACGGCATATTTGATCCGATCCACCCGCACGCCCGAAAGCAGCGCGGCCCGCTCGCTGCCGCCCACCGCATAGACGCGGCGGCCAAAAGTGGTGCGCGCCGCCACGAAACCCGCGCCCAAAGCGATAATCGCCAGAATCCACACCGGCACCGGAATGCCCAGTACCATCCCCGCGCCCAGCCATGAGAAACCCTCATTGCCCAGCGCCGGATTGCCGACCAGATTGGGAAAGGTCGCGCCGTTGGACATCAGCATCGCCGCGCCGCGTGCCATGTACAGCATGCCCAGAGTGGCGATAAAGGGCGCCACCTGAAAGCGGTTGACCATCAAGCCGTTGAACAGGCCAAGGGCCGCGCCCAGCGCCACCACCATCGCCGCCATCAAGGGCACCGAAGGGTAAATCACCACGCCCAGCGCCGTCAGCGGCAGGCCATTGAGGATCAGCGCCCCGGCCACCATCCCCGCCAGTCCGGCAATCGAGCCCACCGAGAGGTCGATGCAGCCGGTCAGGATCACAAAGGTCATGCCGATGGCCAGGATCGCCACGATGGCGATGTGTTTCAGCATGATCAGCGCATTGCCCAGCGACAGGAAATTGGGCGCCAGCACCGCGAAGATCGCCACCACCACCACCAGCGCCAGCACCGTGCGGAATTTCAGCAGCAGCGCCATGGCCTGCGCCTTCCCCCGAGATTCGGCGGTTTGCGGTTCAATGCTGGTGGCCAAGGCCTTGCCCTTTTCGCTGATGGATTTCGCCAGAGTGTTCATACCGCCACCGCCCGTTCCGCATTGGCCGCACCGATCAGCATCGCCTCGCTGGCCGCGTCCGCCGCGACATCCAGCGTGATCCGCCCCTTGGCGATCACCACGATGCGGTCGGCAATGGCCAAAGCTTCCAGCACGTCGCTGGTGGTAAAGACCACCGCCAGCCCGTCCTGCGCCAGTTGGCGGATGCGGGAAAACACCTCCGCCCGCGCGCCGACATCGACCCCGCGCGTCGGCTCGTCGAGCAGCAGCGCAGCGGGGCCTGGCATCAGCGCCCGCCCGATCAGCGCCTTCTGCTGATTGCCGCCCGACAGCGAAGTGATCGCCACCTGAGGCGTCGCCGCCTTCACCCCCAGCCGCGCGATCATCTGGCCGATGGCGCTGACCTCTTTCTCGGGCTGAACCACCCCCGCGCGGGCAAAGCGCGCCAGATCGCTGAGCGCCATATTGCGCCCCACATCCAGATTGGGAAACAGCCCCTGCGCCTTGCGGTCTTCGGAGACGAAAAGCAGGCCCTTCTCCACCCGCTGGGCGATGGACAGCCCGGTGATATCCTGCCCGCAGAGCGCAACCGTGCCTTGTTCAGCCGCGCGCGCGCCGAAGGCCACCTCGAGCATTTCGGTGCGGCCTGATCCCAGCAGGCCATAGATGGCGAGGATCGAACCCGCCCGCGCCTCCAGATCGACATCCTCCAGCGCCGCCCCGCCCCGGTCCCGCCCACGCGACACGCCCGAGAGCGTCAGCACCGGCGAGCCCTCCGCGCAGGGCTCGCGGCCCTCGCGTTGCAGCTTGCCGTTCTCGCCCAGCATCTGCTCGATGATCCAGCCGACGCTGGCCTGTGCGGCAGGCCGATTGGCCACGATCCGCCCGTCGCGCATGATGGTGATGGCATCGCCCACGCGCAGCAGCTCCTCCAGCCGGTGCGAGATATAGACCAGCCCGACCCCGGCGCGCTTCAGATCGCCGATCACCTCGAAGAGCACCTCGACCTCGGCCTCGCTCAGCGCCGAAGTGGGTTCGTCGAGGATCAGCACCCGGCATTCCTCGGCCAGCGCTTTGGCGATCTCGACGATCTGCTGCTCGCCGATGCTCAGCGTATCGACGCGGCGATCCGGGTCGATGGTCTGGCGCAGACGGGCGAGCAGCCCGCGCGCCGCCTCACGCTCGCCATCCTTGTCCAGCAGCGCGGAGCCCGAACCGAGCAGGAAGATGTTTTCGGCCACGGTCAGATTGGGGCAGAGGTTCAGCTCCTGATGCACCATGCCGATGCCCCGCCGCGCGGCATCGCGCACGCCGTTCAACTGCACCGAAGCACCATCGATGGAAAGGCTGCCCTCGGTGGGCGCCTCGATCCCGGCCAGAATCTTCATCAGCGTCGATTTGCCCGCGCCATTCTCGCCGATCAGCACATGGACCTGGCCCGGATGCACGGCGAAATCCACGCCATGCAGCGCGGTGATCCCGCCATAGCGCTTCACCACCCCGCTTGCGGAGAGCAGCGCGCTCATGATGCTGTTACCTGCAACGGCATCACCTGCCACGGCTCGCCATCGGCAGGCGCCTGAGTCGCGCCGATAACATCGACCTGCGCTCCGGGCGCCAGATGCGCCGCCACCGGCACCACCGCGCGCAAGGCATGATCGTTCAGCGCCCCTGCCACCGCGCCATAAGCCAGTTGATCGGGCAGATCGTTGAAGGACAGAAATTTCAGGGAATCGCGCAAGCCCGTGGACAACACCACCGGCCCCAGCGCCACCGACACCGGCCCCACCCCCGCGACATCCACCACCATCACCCCGGCGCGCGAGTGCCGATCAATCGACACCACCTTGCCGCGCGCGCTGACCATAAAGATCCAGGGCGCCTCGCTGGAGGACCGACGCCCATGCTGCGCGCCATAGGCATCGAGCGAACCCGCCTTCGCCTGCCCCGCCAAAGGCGCCAGCGGCACGGTGGCCTGCGTCAAAGCCGGAACCACCTTGCCCTGCCACATGCCGTCCACCAGCGCGGAGGCATCGAATCCTCCCTGCGCCACAGCGCGCATCTGGCGATCCTGCTCCAGCGTCAGCACCTTGCAGCCGCCCAGCGCCGCCACAAGGGCAGCGGCAGCACAAAAGCGCAGTGCAGGCGTGGTGTTCAGTCCCTTGGGGGCCACGGCTATCCTCTCTTTGCAATCTTTTATGATCGCCTTCGTTGGAGCCAAGCTAACCTGACTATCGCCCCCTGACAAGCGCACAAACTCAAAAAACATAAGGAAACGAAAAAATCGAAAGCCGATCTCTTGCCAATAACTTTCGATTGCGATAGCCAGAGCCTCGATAAGGAGAGCCGATGCCCATGCCCCAACCTCTGTCGCAATCCGGCGCAGACATTGCCCAGCGCGCCGCTCACGTGCGCGATATGGCCCGCTGGGTGCGCCGACGCGCCCTGCGCATGGCCTTCGAGGCCAAGCAGGGCCACCCCGGCGGCGACCTTTCGGTCACCGACATTCTGGCCACGCTTTATTTCGATGCGATGCGTTACGACCCCACCAATCCCCGCTGGGAGGCACGCGACCGCTTCATCCTTTCCAAGGGCCATGCCACCGGCGCGCTCTACAGCACGCTGGCCAAGGCCGGCTTCTTCCCCGAGGAGGAGCTGACATCCTATATGCAGCCCCTCTCGCGCCTCAACGGCCACCCCAACCGGGTGAAGATCCCCGGCGTGGAAACCAACACCGGTCCGCTGGGCCATGGCATGCCGATCGCGGTGGGCATCGCCATCGCCGGGCAAATCGACGCTGGTCAGAATGGCAGGGCCGATTACCGCGTCTTCGTCACCACCGGCGATGGCGAGCTTCAGGAAGGCAGCAATTGGGAAGCCGCGATGACCGCAGGCCACCGCAAGCTGTCGAACCTCACCCTGATCGTCGACCGCAACCGCCTGCAGCAGGGCGCCTCGACCGAGGACACCGTCACGCTGGAGCCGCTGGCCGACAAATGGCGCGCCTTCGGTTGGGATGTTGAGGAGATCGACGGGCATGATATCACGGCGCTGCTGCCGCTGCTCGACGGTTCGCTTGCGCGCGACAAGCCGCTGTGCATCATCGCCAACACGGTGAAGGGCAAAGGCGTGTCCTTCATGGAAAACAAGGCGGCCTGGCATCACGGCATCCCCACTGCCGAACAATTCGCCCAGGCCATGCAGGAGCTGGAAGCATGAGCGCCGCCGCAACCAAGACCGGCCTGTTCGATTGCCGCGACGCCTATGTCGCCACGCTGGAGGCTTTGGGCGCCGAGAACAGCAGCATCGTCGCCGTGGTGAATGACAGCGTGGGCTCCAGCAAGCTTGGCAAATTCCGCGAGAAATTCCCCGAGCGCCTGATCAATGTCGGCATTGCCGAGCAGAATATGATCGGCGTCGGCGCGGGTCTGGCCAATGGCGGCAAGGTCGCCTTTGTCAGCGGCGCCTCCTGCTTTCTGACGGGCCGTTCGCTGGAGCAGGTGAAGGCCGATGTCGCCTATTCGCAGGCCAATGTGAAGCTTTGCGGCATTTCCAGCGGCGTGGCCTATGGCGAACTCGGCCCGACACACCATTCCATCGAGGATGTCGCCTGGCTGCGTACCATGGGCAACATCGACATCATCGTCCCCGCCGACCCCTGGGAAACCGAGCAGGCGATCCGCCATGCCGCCGCCACGGAGGGCCCGGTCTTTATCCGCATCAGCCGCATGGGCGTTCCCGCGCTGGAACGCCCCGAGGATGCGCAATTCCAGATCGGCAAGGCCGAAGTGCTGCAGCAGGGCGATGACGCCGCCATCCTCGCCAACGGCACCGTGGTGTGCCGCGCTTTGGAAGCCGCGAAAGCCTTGGCCGCAGAGGGCATCAACGCCCGCGTGGTCAATATGAGCAGCATGTCGCCCATCGATGAGGCCGCGATCCTTTCTGCCGCGCAGACCGGCGCCATCGTCACCGCCGAGGAGCATTCGGTGCGCGGCGGCCTTGGCGGCGCCGTGGCCGAGATCATCGCGCAGAACACCCCCTGCCGCCTGAAAATTCTGGGCTTCGAGGGCTTCCAGCCCACCGGCTCGGCGGAGTTCCTGATGGAGCAGGCCGGGCTCACCGCCGACCATATCGCGGCCAGCGTCCGCAAGCTGCTCGACCGGTAAGCGCCGCCATGGGGGAGAGCGCGATCCTGGCGATCGACCAGGGCACCACCAACACCAAGGCGCTGCTGGTGGCGCAGGATGGCCGCATCCTGGCCAGCGGCTCGTCGCCGACACAGGTGGAGCACCCCCACCCCGGCTGGGCCCAGCAGGATGCCGACAGCATCCGCCGCAGTGTCGCCAAAGCGGTTGAACAGGCTGTCAGCGCCGCCGGGCCGGTCGAGATCGCCGCCATCGGCATTTCGAACCAGCGGGAATCGGTGGTGGTGTGGGATGCCGTTACCGGCGAGCCTCTGGCGCCCTGCGTGATCTGGCAATGCCGCCGCTCGGCGGAGATTTGTGCGCGGTTGCGGGCACGCGGCCATGAAAGCGCCATCCGCCAGCGCAGCGGGCTTCAACTCAACCCGATGTTCTCGGCAGGCAAATTGCGCTGGCTGCTCGACCATGAGGCCGCAGTCCGTGAGGCGCATCGACAGGGTCGCCTGCGCGCCGGCACGGTGGACAGTTGGCTGCTCTGGTCGCTGACCGGCGGGCAGGTCCATGCCTGCGATGCGGGCAATGCCGCGCGCACCCAGCTTCTCGGGCTCGACACCGCGTCATGGGATGACGAATTGCTTGAGCTGTTCGCCATAGACCCGGCCATTCTGCCGCGCATCCTCCCCTCCGACGCGGACTTCGGCCTGACGGCGGGCGGCTTTGCGTGCCTGCCCGATGGCATTCCCATCCGCGCGATGATGGGCGATTCCCATGCCGCGCTCTTCGGCCATGGCATCCGCGCGCCGGGTCAGGCCAAGGTCACTTTGGGCACCGGCTCATCGCTGATGACGCTGACGCGGCAGCGCCCGCATTCCACCACCGGCCTGTCGGAAACCATCGCATGGTCGCAAGCGGGCACACCCACCTATGCGCTGGAAGGCAACATCACCGTTTCCACGCATGCCGCCGCTTTTGCCGCCGAGATGCTCGGCCTTGACGGGCCCGAGGCGCTGACCGCTCTGGCCGCCAGCGTGGAGGACAGCGACGGCGTCAGCTTCGTGCCAGCTCTGGCCGGTCTTGGCGCACCGCATTGGCAGGAGGAGGCGCGCGGCCTCTTCTGCGGCCTCAGCCTGCGCACGCGCCGCGCCCATCTGGCCCGCGCCGCGCTGGAGGGCATCGCCCATCAGATCTGCGATCTGGTCGAGGCGATGCAGGCCGATCTGCCCCAGCCCATCGACACGCTCTGCGTCGATGGCGGCGGCGCGCGCAACGATCTGCTGCTGCACCTGCTGGCCGATCTGTCGGGCTGCCGCGTCAGCCGCCCGGCGCAGACCGAGCTGAGCGCCTGGGGCGCCGCCGCCATGGCCGCGCAGGCCATCGGCCAGCCGCTGCCCACACAGGATCACGCCGCGCCGATCGTGCCCACCATGGAACTGGCCAGCCGCGAAAAACTGCGCCGGCAATGGCGCGAGGCGCTGGCCATGCTGAAACCCCATGCGTGACACCGCGAAACGCCCCTATGTCGTGGGCAACTGGAAGATGCATGGGCTGCTCTCCAGCCTGCCCTCCATCCTCGACATCGACCGCGCGGCGGCCTGTTACGCCGGGGTGGATGTCGCGCTGGCGCTGCCCTTCACGCTGATCAACCCCGCCGCCATCACGGTGGAGCATGCCACCATCGGCGGGCAGAACTGCCATGCCGCGCAGGAGGGCGCCTTTACCGGCGATATCTCGGGCCGGATGCTGGCGGATTGCGGCGCGCGCTTCGTGCTGCTGGGCCATTCGGAGCGCCGCCTGGGCTGCGGCGAGGACAGCGCCACCGTGCGTGCCAAGATGCGCGCCACGCTGGACGATGGGCTCGCGGCCATTCTCTGCGTGGGCGAAAGCGCGGAGGAGCGCGACGCCGGACACGCAGAAATCCGCGTGCAGGAACAGCTTCTGGCCTCCCTGCCGGAGGATCTGACGCCCGGCGACGCGATCACCATCGCCTATGAGCCGATCTGGGCCATTGGCACAGGCCGCATCCCGCAGCCCGAAGACATCGCCGCCATGCATGATGCCCTGCGCCAGACCCTGCGCGACAGGCTGGGCCAGCAGGCCGACACCATCCGCCTGCTCTATGGCGGATCGGTCCATGACGGCAATGCCGAGGCGCTGCTCTCCATCCCCGATGTCGACGGCGTGCTGGTGGGCAATGCCAGCCTCGACCCGCGCCGTTTCCGCGCCGTGGTCCGCGCGGCGCAGCAGGCCAGCCTGCAACCCTCCTGACAGGCTCATAAAATGACGGGCCCATAAAATGACAGGCTCCACAAAAAGCGCCCGCCGGAGCGATCCGGCGGGCCATGGGCGCTTTGAACGCTCTGCAAACAGGGCAGGCCCGCGCTTGTGGCGCGGACCTGCCCTCCCCCTTAAAGCTTGGTGCGCAGCCCCACCGAGACCAGCCGCCCCAGCGTCGAGCCATTGGCATAGCCATTGCCCGAGTTGCGATAGGGCGGATAGGCATTGGCGATGTTGTTGATGTTGAGCGTCACCGTCGCCTGATGCCCACCCGCAATCTTCAGCTCATAGGCCAGATAGAGATCGATCGGGTTGAAGGAGGCCACGCGGCTCTGCGAGGCATCGCCGATGATCGGATAGCCGCCGCTATGCGTCAGCGTGACGCGCCCGGTCAGCCCCTTCACCTGCGCCCCCAGGCTGGCGATGAAGTTGAGGTGGGTGTAGCCATTCTTCAACTGATCGACCACCGGCGAGGTCGGCAGCGTCTTGCTGTTGCGGTCCAGCGTGTAGGTGCCCGCGAAGCTGGCGGTGATCGCCCCGAAATCGGTGCGCTGGTTGACGTTGGCGGCAAAGTCGATGCCGTCCTGCGAGAGCTGCCCCAGATTGTAGCGCCGCAGATCGAGGATGGCATAGGGGTTGTTGGCGGCAAAGAAACCGGCCAGCGAGGAGAAATTGTCCGCCCGCGCGCCATTGGCGAAGGTGGTGGCCTGCGCCAGCGTGGGGTTCCGAATGTAATAGGGCGTGTTGCTGGGATCGGCCCAATAGGCCGCCCCTTGCGAGAAATAGCCCGAATTGACGCTGATCGCATTGCGGAAATCGACGTTGTAATAGGTCGCGCTCAGGGTCAGCGCGTCCCAGATCGGCGGCTTGATGTCGGTGCCCAGCGACCAGGTATGCGCGGTTTCCGGCTTCAGATTGGGGTTGCCGCCCGAAATATACAGCACCGGGCGGAAGGCGTCGGAAGCCGCGCTGCCGGGCGCCAGATTGGTCGCCACGGGGATCGAGGTCACACGCTCGTCGACCGCGCCGGTGGTGTCGGCCAGGCTGGGGGCGTGGAAGGATGTGCCCCAGTTGCCGCGCACCGTCATCCAGCGCACCGGGCGATAGCTGAAGCCGATCTTGGGGTTGGTGGTGCCGCCCACATCGTCATAGCTGTCGTAACGCACCGATCCGGTCAGGTCGAAGCCCGCGATGCCCGGCACGGCATTGCTGTTGCCGAACACCGGCACGAAGATCTCGCCATAGACCGATTTCACATTGCGGGTGGCGGCCACCGCATTCTGCTTGGGCGTTGCGGTCGGGCCGAAAGCGATGCGCGATTCGATGCCCTCATGGTGATATTCCGCGCCCACGGCGAGGCGCGCATCGCCGCCCGGCAGGCTGACGACCGGGCCATCGGCGACCAGACGCACCTCGCCCAGATCCTGCTTGGCCTGCGAATAGTTCTGATAGTCGCGGATCGCGGCCAGCACGCTCGGGTTGGTCAGCGAGAGGTTGTAGGGATCGAGCGCGGTGGCCGTCGATGTGCTGGCCAGCGCGGCATTGGCGGCATCGTTGTTGATCGCCCGTTCGGTGGTGGAGTTGAAGCTGTGGCCATAATTGCCCATGGCCTTCAGGTTCCAGTTGTGGCCCAGCTTCCATTCGAAGGTCGGCGTCAGGCCCCAGGATTCAAAGCGCGCCGGGTTGCTCAGCCCCTGGGCGCCGAACACCGAGGTGTAGTTGAACAGCACCGATTGCGTGGTCGCGGTGCCGATCGGCTGGAAATAGGGGTTGGCCGAGGTGATCGTGCCATTGGTGGCCAGCGGGGCGGTCAGCGTGGTGGTGTCGCGCCGCGAATAATAGGCTGACATGTTGAAATGGAGGTTGTCGGTCAGATCCTGATCGAGCGCGGCATAGGCCGAATGGCGCGTCTCGCGCGGATAGATGTCGGCATATTGGCTGGTGTCGCATTTGTTGACGGTGCCGGGCGTCAGATTGGGCTCGGCATAGGTCACGCCATTGGCGATGACATTGGTGAGCGCGCAGGTCGAGACGCGGCGGTCGGTGCCGCCCCGCGCCGTGTTGTTCTGCGAGACATAGGGCTGGCTGCCGCCCTGGATGTTGTTGTGCCAGGCGAAGCTGTAAGACAGCATCAGCGAGCCGCCGCTCCACTCCTTGCCCGCGAAAAGGCTGCCATCGACGGTGCGATAGCCGCCCGAGAAGCCGACTTTCGCATCAGCCTCGATGCCCGAGGCATGCTTGCGGGTGATGAAGTTGATGACGCCGCCGATGGCATCCGAACCATAGATCGAGGAGCCGCCATCGGGGATGACCTCGACGCGCTCGATCATGTTGGGCGGGATGACGGTGGGGTCGGGATAGGTCTGCAGAATGCCCGAGCCGACGATGCGATGGCCATTGACCAGCAGCAGCGTGGTGGTGCCGCCCGAGGCGCCAAGCCCGCGCAGATTGGTCTGGGCGATGGGCTGGCCGAAACCGGCCGAGGGCGCCTGATAGGCGTTGAAGCTGCTGATCTGCGGGATGGTGGACATCAGGTCGTTGGTCGATGCCACGCCCTTGGCGGCGATGTCCTTGGTGGTGACGCCGATGACATTGGTGCCGACCGGGGCAATGCCACGGATCAGCGTACCGGTGACGACGATCTCGCGGTCCTTTTCGGCGGTGGCGTCTGCGGTAGCGGTCTCCGGCGCCGCGGCGTCAGCCTGCTGCGCATGGGCGACAGGCGCCATGGCCAGCAGCATCGCCAGCGCGCTGGTCGAGCCCAGAGCCGCCTTGCGCGTGAACGGCAGGCGGATTTCGAGTGTGGTGTTCCCAGTCAACGGCAGTCCCTCCCTCTAGCGCCACTATCCCGGTGCCGATTGGCATGTTGTGCGGGATGCGGTGTCGTTTGCTGCCGGATGATTATCGTCTATTCTTTCGTATAGCAATTATTTGTTTTCGTTTTGCGTCGATTTTTAGCACGCCGCGCGGCAACTCAAAACACAAATGCTTTTCAGAACTTTAGCGGTAAATTCATCCCATAGGCATGATCAATCTTGTAATTTTCACATAGATCGTCGCAATTTTTGTGAACGCTACGCCCGATGATTCGAAAGTGAGTGAAACAAATCTGGACACGACGCAGATTGCATGCCTACCTCTCCAAAAAGGGAGAGGGATTTCACCATGCGACGCATTCGATTCGCTTCGATAATTTTCGCATTGACCTGCGGCACTCCGGCACTGGCTGACGCGCTGCCCGACAGGTTGCCCGATGCATTGAGCGTCACCGCCCCCGCCGGAGCGGTGCATGGCATGGCCATCGATGGGGTGCGCAGCTTCCGCGGCATTCCCTTCGCCCAGCCGCCCGTCGGCGCGCTGCGCTGGCGTGAGCCCCAGCCTCTGGCGCCATGGACCGGCGTGCGCGAGGCGACGCAATGGTCCCCGCGCTGCAAACAGACCTCCGCCTTTGCCGATATGCGCTTCCGCTCCTCGGGCGACAGCGAGGATTGCCTCTATCTCAACATCTGGACCCCGGCGGGCGCGAAGCCGGGCGACAGGCTGCCGGTGCTCTTCTACGTCTATGGCGGCGGCTTTGTGGCGGGGGCGGCGGATGAATCGCGCTATGATGGGGCGGCCATGGCCAAAAAGGGCATCGTCGTGGTCGTCGCCAATTACCGCGTCGGCAGCTTCGGATTTTTCGCCCATCCCGAACTGACGGCTGAATCGCCGCATCATGCCTCGGGCAATCAGGGTCTGCTCGATCAGGTGGCGGCACTGCAATGGACCCGCGCCAACATCGCTGCCTTTGGCGGCAATCCGCAACACATCACCATCAATGGCGAATCGGCGGGCTCCTTCTCGATGAGCGTGCTGACCGTCTCGCCACTCTCGCGCGATCTGATCGTCGGCGTCATCGCCGAAAGCGGCGCGGCGGTGGAAGGGTGCATGGGGCCCGTCCCGCTTCAGGCCGCCGAAGCGCGCGGCACGGAGCTGGGCCAGACACTGGGCGCGACCTCGCTGGCGGCGTTGCGCGCCCTGCCCGCCGACACCATCCTCGCCAGCCGCCCCAACAGCGGCAGCGGGCTGGGGCTGAGCATCGACGGCTATCTGCTGCCCCAGACCCTCGATGCCACCTATGCCGCGCATCAGGCCGCGCATGTGCCCGCGATGATCGGCTCCAACTCGCAGGACACCTTCGGCAATCTGGTGCTGGGCAGCGAGACGCCGACCCTCGCCCATTACCGCGAGGGCGTGACGAAACTGTTCGGCGCGAATGCCGAGACGGTGCTGAAGCTCTACCCCGCCGCCAGCGATGCGCAGGTGCTGGCCGCCTCCACCGAACTGTCGAGCGACCACTTCCTCGGCCAGCCGACATGGAAATGGTTCGACCTCCACCGCCAGAGCGGCGAGCCGACCTATTACTTCCGCTACAACCATATCCGCCCGCCCGCCAACGGCCTTCCGGCCCCGGCGATGCCGGTAATCGGCGCGGTCCACAGCGCGGAGATCGAATATGCGCTCGGCAATCTGGATGTGGCCGGGGTGAGCCCGCTCTACACCTGGACACAAGCCGACCGGCAGATGTCGACCCTGCTGCAGGGCTATTTCGTCAACTTCATCAAGAGCGGCAACCCCAATGGCCCCGGCCTGCCCGCCTGGAAACCGGCGGGCACCACCTCGCCCTTGTGGCGGCAGGAGGTGGAGCTGCCCACCAAGGCCAAGCCCTTCACCGATGAGGCCCGCTATCGCGCGATGGATCGCATCGCGGCCCAGCCATAAGGCCCTCGCCGCGTCTCTCGACACCACAGATCACAGGATGCCCCCATGACATTTGCACGCACCATGACACGCCTCTTGCTAGCCAGCGCTCTGGCCTCCGCCCTCCCCGCCACCGCCTTTGCCGCGCCCGAGCCGACCCGTGACCCCACCGTGCCCGGCATCACCTATCTGGAAACGCCGCCGGGCCAGAAGCCGCGCGTCGTCATCACCGCCGATCCCGAGCTGGACGACAACAACTCGCTGATCCGCTATCTGCTGCGCAGTTCGGACTTTCGCACCGAGGGGCTGATCTACACCAGCAGCCAGTTCCACTGGAAGGGCGACGGCAAGGGCACCACGCAATCGGTGCCGGGCCGCGAATACACCCGCTTCGGCCTGCATCTGTGCCCCTGCACCTCCTATCGCTGGGGCCCCAACGAACGCTTTATCGACGATGAGGTCGAGGCCTATGCCAAGGCCTATCCCAATCTGAAGGTGCACGACCGCGGCTATCCCACGCCCGCGCAGCTCAAGGCGGTGGTCCGCTGGGGCAATGTCGATTTCGACGGCGAGATGGACCATGACACGCCCGGCTCGGATCTGATCAAGAAACTGCTGCTCGATGACGAACAGTCGCCGGTCTATCTCCACGCCTGGGGCGGCGGCAGCACCATCGCCCGCGCGCTGAAATCGATCGAGGACCAGTACAGCAACACCCCGCAATGGGCCGCGATCCGCGCCAAGGTGATCGCCAAGGCGGTGATCCATCCCTCGGGCGATCAGGACGACACTTACGCCAAATACATCAAGCCGCACTGGGGCGAGATCCGCTATCGCCATCAGGAGGGCGGCGTGCCGCTGGGCTATGCGGTGCAGTCGACCGCCAGCCCCTCCGACGCGGCCTATTTCACCACGGCATGGATGCAGGAGCATGTCTCCAGCAAGGGGCCGCTGGGCGCCAATGAGCGCGTGTGGGGCGACGGCAAGCAGATGTCGAAGGGCGACATCTTCGACTTCTTCGGCCTGCCCGACCAGAGCGCCAAGGAGCTGAAGCAGAAAGGCTATATCGTCTGGACCCCGCCGCTGCCCAAGGGCGAGTTTCTGGGCGAAGGCGACACGCCGACCTTCATGAATCTGGTCGACAACGGCCTGCGCGGCTATCGCGGCGACAGCTTCGGCGGCTGGGGCGGCACATGGAAGGTGGTCGATCCCAACGCCCCGACCAAATCCTTCGGCGCCGACATGCTGGCGCAGATCGAGCGGCAGGTGATGGACCCGAACTATATGCCCCCGCCCCGCCCGCGCCAGCCGACCAATCCCTTCCTCGCCCCGGTGATGAACGATCTGGCGGCTCGACTGGCCTGGGCCACCACGCCCACCTATGCCGGGGCCAACCATTATCCGCGCATCAAGCTGGAGGGCCCGGCCTATATCTCGGCCAGGCCGGGGCAGTTGATCCACCTGAAGGCAACGACCAGCGACCCGGACGGCAACCGCGTGACCTTGCGCTGGTGGCCATGGGACAAGGCGGGCACCTATGCCGGAACGCTGACGCTGGACGCCGCCGAGGGCGAGAGCACCAGCTTCCATGTGCCTGCCGACGCCAGGCCGGGCGACCAGTTGCAGATCGTGGCCGAGGCGACGGATGACGGGAAGATCCCGCTCACCCGTTATGAGAAGGTGGTGGTGAACGTGGCGGCGCAATAGGCGCGCGGCTGACTGACGGAACCTTCGTCCGGGTCAGGCCGTGGCGAGGGTTTCGACTGGCGGGATTGGACCGATCAGCGCCGGGACGCCGCATGACCATGCGGCCATGCCCCGCTGGTCGCCTGATGCGAACCGATCTGGCATAGCGCTGTATCTAAAGCAGAAACGTCAAACCGCTTTGACGTTATCACTCCATGGAAGGGAGTGTATGGCGGAGAGGCAGGGATTCGAACCCTGGATACCCTCACGAGTATGCCGCATTTCGAGTGCGGTGCATTCGACCACTCTGCCACCTCTCCGCAAGGTAGGAATGAAAGCTCTGGAAGAACCCTCATCCGGTCGGGAGCCGCCCCCTAGCCAATGATTCTCACCTTGCCAAGCCCTTAAAACAACATGACGGTGGATTTTCCTGTCGCCTTGCTTGTTCTCCCCCGCCCTCATGCCTATATTCCCCTACATGGACCGAGCGAGTTTCTATTCCCCAACTGCCGGCCGCCGCATCGACATGCCGCGTGCCAGCCAGGCCAGCTTTGCTATCGGCGACGTGGTACGCCACCGCGAGTATGATTTCCGGGGGGTCATTTTCGACATCGACCCCGTCTTCGCCAACAGCGAGGAATGGTACGAATCGATCCCCAAGGATCTGCGCCCCCGGCGTGAGCAGCCCTATTACCACCTCTTCGCCGAGAATGAGGATGGGGCCTATATCGCCTATGTCAGCCAGCAGAACCTGCTGGAAGACGGCGAAACCGGCCCGGTGGACCATCCCCAGCTTGAGCAGATCTTCGAGGATTTCGACGGCCTGCGCTATCCGCTGCGCCACGCGATGAGCCACTGAGCGAAGCAAGCCGCGAAACACGCCATCGCCGGATACGAAAAGGGCGCCCTTGCGGCGCCCTTTTTGCTGTCAGCGAAAACCGAAGCGCTCAGCCCTTCAGCTTCCAGCCCGAGCGCAGCAGACGATAGGCCGCAAAACCCAGCACCATATTGAGCGCCAGCAGGCCCAGCGCGCCATGCAGCACCGCCTGATTCGTCGCACCAATGTCGCTCTGCCCCAGAAAGCCGAAGCGGAAGCCCGAGATCACATAGAAGAAGGGGTTCACCCGGCTCACCGACTGGAAAGCGGGCGACAGATTGTCGATCACATAGAAGGTGCCCGACAGCAGCGCCATCGGCTGGATCACGAAATTGGTGATGGCCGCGTTATGGTCGAACTTCTCCGCCCAGATCGAGGACATGAGACCAATCTGCGCCAGCATCAGCGGCCCCATCAGCCCGAACCACACCACCGCCCAGGGATGCGCCATGCCCAGGCTCACCCCCGGCCACAGCAGCATCGCCCCGGCCAGAGCGCAGCCCACCATGATGCCGCGAGTCATCGCGCCCGCCAGCATGCCCACCATCAATTCACCGGTGGAAAGCGGCGGCATCAGGAAATCGATGATCGTCCCCTGCATCTTGCCCGCCAGAAAACTGAACGAGGCATTCTGGAAGGCATTGTTCATCATGCCCATCATGATGAGGCCCGGCGCGACGAAGCTGGCGAAGTTAACGCCCAGCACCATGCGGTTGCCGCGCCCCATCGCCACGGTGAAGATCACCAGAAAAAGCAGCGTGGTGACCGCTGGTGCCCAGATTGTCTGCGTATGCACCTTTAAAAACCGGCGAACCTCCTTCATATAGAGGGTCCACAAGCCCAGGCGGTTGACGCCATGGATGATCGGCACACCCTGCGGCGGGAAACCGCGCGGCAACAGGGCAGGTTTGGCATGCGGCGCCCCAAGGGCGTTTTCAGCGGCAAAGCGGGGTTGATCGGCCATGGCTAGGCGACTATCGGGGTCTTTCGCGGCTGGCAAGCGCCTGCTTGTCACCCACACTCGAATTTCGGACAATCGATGAGCTGGACCGACGAACGCATCGACAAATTGACCCGCATGTGGGAGGGCGGCTCCACCGCCTCCCAGATCGCGGAAGAACTGGGCGGAGTGAGCCGCAATGCCGTGATCGGCAAGGCGCACCGCCTGGGACTGAAGGCACGCCCTTCGCCCGTGAAGGCCAATGAGCGGTCGGACGACACGCCCGCCACCCCGCCGCCGCCCCGCGCGCCGCGCCCGGTGGAAGCTGCTCCGGCGGCTGCCCCCGTCCCCGCTCCGCCGCCCCCGCCGCGCGCCGCAGCCCCTGCGCCGCGCCCGGCTCCGGCTGCGCCCCCGCCGCCTCCGGCTGCTGCAGCGGCCTCTGCCGATACGCCCGCTGCCGCGCCTTCGCCGCGCATTGTGTCGGTCGGCCCCGGCGGCTTCCTGCGCCAGGGCCCCGGCGATCAGCAGGCTCCGATTCCGCCGGCCCCGCCGCGCCGTCTGGTGCCCGCCAAACCCAGCGCCGAGATCGCTGACAAGACCAGCCTGCTGGACCTCAACGATCGCATCTGCCGCTGGCCGATGGGCCACCCCGGCGAGCCCGACTTCCACTTCTGCGGTGACAAGGTGAACCCCGGTTTCCCTTACTGCGTCGAACATTGCGGCCGCGCCTATCAGGCTCAGCTGCCGCGCGGCGCGCGCCGTCCCCCTCCGCCGCTGCCTTTCGGCGGTCCCCGCCTGCGCTAAGCAGATTGGGGCCCGACCGGGCACAGTTCTGATACAATCCGACGCGCGGTAGCCGGTTGCGGCCTACCGCGCGTTTTGCGATTGCCATGGGATGATTCGTTCGAGCCCTTTTGCTGCACGCATGGAGCGATGGCTGCCCATCGCAACCCCGGCGGTGTTGACCGCCATGCTGCTGACCGGGCTGATGCTTCCGCTCTACAGCGATGAAGTGGGCTGGCGCCTCCAGGAACGCGCCGGTCTTGACGGGGTGGACAAGCTCTATTCCGTACAATGCGGCCTCAACACGCTGGCCGTGCCACCATGGTTCATGATGCCGGTGCGCTGGTATTCGGCGCTGTTCAACAGCGCCTGGCCCACGCCTTTCGCGGTGCGCCTGTCGGGCGTGACCTATGCGCTGGTTTGGACGGTCATGCTGCTGGCGCTGATCCGGCGCCTGACAGCCGACGGACAGAGGCGTGGCCAGCTCACCACGCTGGCCTGCGGATTGATGGGACTTGGCCTGATGCCATGGCTGATGGTGTGGAGCCGCCCCGAACAGCCGATCATCCTCTCGGCCACCGCGGCCCTGCTGATCGCCACGGGTCCGGCGCGCGGGGATGGTCCACGCCTCTGGGCGCCGGTCGCGATCCTGATGCTGGGCATCGTCGCGCTTTCCTATCATTTCAAGGCGCTGATCCTGATCCCGCTGTTCCTTGCGGCGATGATCCTCGCCTCCCCCCAGCGCCGTGCCTGGCCGGTGCCGGGCCTGTGCGTGGTGGCTTTGGTGAGTGCCGCGACGGTATCCGCCCATTACTGGTTCGCGCGCTTCGCCTGCCCCGGAGACCCGGTGCAGGCCGCCGAGCATGCCAGCCAGAGTCTCGGGCTGAGCATGCTGGCTCATCACGGCGGAGCGCCCGGCTGGATGATGGCACCGCTGCGCCTGATCGCCAATTACCAGATGCCGGTCTATGTCGCCCAGGCCGCCCCCGACATCACCCCGATGTCGAACTGGCTGCTGCCCCATCTGGTGAGCAAGGCCACGCAGATCGGCTGGACGATTGCGCTCAACCTCCTGTGGCTGGTCGGCTTCGTTCTGATGGCGTGGGCCTTGGTGGCCGCGCTGTGGCAACGCCGCCTCGATCGCTCCATGCTGCTGGCCGGGGTCACGCTGGCCTGCGCCTCGGCATGGTGCATGTCGCAAATCGTGCGCAACATTTATGAGGCGTCCTTCATCCTCCCCCTGCTGGCCCTGAGCTTCGTGCTTGCCCTGTCGGGCCCCCTGTCGCCGAAACTGGCACGCGCCCTGGGCCGGGTGGCACCCACCACCGGGCTGGCTCTGCCGATCAGCGCCCTGGCCATTCTGGGTCTTTACGGCCCCTCGCTGGCCGCGACGACGGGCCAGGCCGGCTATCTGCCGGGCCAGACCTATTCAGTGGGTCTGGGCCCATATTCAGCGCTGCGCCAGACCATCCTGCAGGCAGCGGCGGCCTGCAGCATCACGCCAGAGCGCCATCCCGCCAGACTGCTCATCGACGATGTCACCTATTTCACCTTCATGGATACGCCCTTGCCCGACCACAAGACCGCAGTGCTGGACCCGCGCTGGAGCGGCGTCCTGACAGATCCGCTTGCCTATCTGCGCCGTCGCGGCTCCTCGGGCGTTGTCGTCGGCTGCGCTGCCCTGCCCGCATCCTTGCGTCAAAAGGCCCATGCCGTGGGCGGCATCTGTTGCATCAGCCCGGATCAATGGGAAAAACCGACGCCTGCTGCCGCCCGGAACGGGAGCCAGCCGACCCCATGACGGACGCTGACGACAAAACCCCGCCCACCTATCTTCGCCTGTTCCATATGCTGCGCCATGGCGTGGTGGCCTCGCTGGTGCTGGGCCTGCTGGGCGGGCTGTTGCTGCCGCTCTACACCGATGAAGTGGGCTGGCGCCTGCAGGAGCGCGCCTGGATCGACGGGATCGACAAGCTCTATTCCGATCAATGCGGCCCCAACACGCTGACCATGCCCCCCTTCTTCATGTGGCCGGTGCGCTGGTATTCGGGCTTCTTCAACCTGCATTTCGCCCAGCCCTATTGGGTGCGCATTTCAGGCGTGCTCTATGCCTGCCTCTGGCTCTATCTGCTGCTGGCGCTGATCCGCCGCATCGCGCGCAACCGTACCGAAAGGCATATGATCGCGATCATCGCCTGCACGCTGATCGGTCTGGGCTGCACCCCGCTGCTGCTGGTCTGGAGCCGCCCGGAGCAGCCAATCATGCTGGCGCTGACCCTCACCCTGCTGATCGCCAGCAACGCCTGGCAGGCGCCCGGTAATCGTTTCGCGCCCTTCACAGGAATCGCCTATTCCACCGCATCGACCGCGCCGGAGATTGCCTGGCTGCGCTCGCTGAGCATTGCCGCGCTGGCGATGATCGCGCTGAGCTATCATTTCAAGGCGCTGATCACCATGCCGGTCTTCGCCGCCGCCATCCTGATGGCCAGCCGTGGCCCACGCGCCCTGCTGCCCCGCGCGGCCGCACTGGCGCTGCTGGTGGCCGCGGCCCTGGCCGCGATGCATTACTGGAGCGCGCGGCTCGCCTGCCCGCTCGACCCGCTGATCAACCGCGAGTTCAACCGCCAGAACCTCGGCGCGCAGATCGCCAACAATGCCACGGCGGGCAGCGGCGGGCTGTTCAATCTGGTGTGGAGCGTGCTCTCCAACCTGCGCTTCGATGCCTATATCGATGCGGCCGCGCCTCAGGTCTTTCCGATGTCGCGCTGGCTGGTCGCGGGCCGGGTCAGCGCCGACGAGATGCAGGGCTGGCGCGGCGGCATGACCGTGATCTGGGCGCTGGCGGGCGCCGCCGGGCTCACCGCCGCGCTGGCCGCGCTGTGGCAGCAGGGGCGGCGCAAGGTGCTGGCCTGCGACGCGGCCATGGCGCTGATCCTGCTGGGCGTGGCAGCCATGTGGTGCGCCAGCCAGTTCGTGCGCCATGATTACGAGGTCTCTTTCGAGCTGCCGCTGCTGATCCTGGCCATCGTCATGGGGCTGGCCTCGCCCCATGGGCTCGACCGCCTGAAGCGCGCGCTGCCGGTGCTGGCCATGGCGCTGGGGCCGCTGATGATCCTGTCGCTGGTGCTGGTGGCCGGGCTCTATGGGCCGCCGATGGTCGATGCGCTGGGTTCCCCCGCCTATCTGCCGCAGCAGCCCTATTCGGTGCCGCTGCTGGCGCGGGAGCGTTCGAACGCCGACATTCTGGGCGCGGCGGGGCGCTGCGGCCTGTCTCCGGCGCGGCCGGCGCGCAATCTGCTGATCGATGACGTCACCTATTTCACCTTCATGGGCAGCCACACGCCCCAGCATTATCTGGGCGTGCTGCCGCTGCGCACGCGCGGTTCAATCGAGGACCCGCTGCTCTATCTCGACAAGCGCCATTCCTCGGGGATCGTGATGGGCTGCCACAAGCTGCCCGAGGAGCTGCGGGACCGCGCGCGGCGGCAAGGTTCCTTCTGCTGCCTTGCCCCACCAGATTGGTAAAAGCGCGGATGGGGCTTAAGGTCTAATGATACCGCAGCCATTAACACCTTAAAAACCATCCCCTGCTACTGTTCTGCTGTCATGAGCGACCAAGATTCCTCCCTGCCGCGCCGCCCCGCCAAGGGCCTGCTGGACTGGTTCGGCTTTGCCGGGCCCAGCGATGTTAACCATGATGTGGATGCCTCTGGCACGCCCTTCGTGCCCACCACGCCACATCAGATCGCCCGGCAGCAATTGCTGGATGATATCGCCAATTTCCTGCAGGTGCATGATCTGGAGGTCAGCGGCTTCACCCTCTCGGTGGCGCATGATTATCTGGTGGGCGGCAACCGCCGCGTCACCCGCGCCATCGACGAGCAGATCCAGGCGAGCGAGCCGGTCACCCTGCCCTGGCTGCGCAAGGCCGCCGCAGATCCCGGCCACAACCAGAATGAGGCGATGCATCGCCTGATGAAGCGGCTGGAAACCGACATCGAGGATTTCGGCAAGGTCACCAGCGAAGCCTCAAGCGCCACCAATCACTACAATGAGGCGCTGGCCGCCCATGTCCACGATCTGGATCAGGCCCCCGACGGGCAGATCGGCGTGGATGAGCTGCTCGACCTGGCCCGCGCCATGCTCGACCGCACGCGCAGCCTCGAAGAGGATATGGCCCGCAGCGCCGAGCAGACCCGCGTGCTGCGCAACAATCTGGAACAGGCGCGCCGCAACGCCGATCACGATCACCTGACCGGCCTGCCCAACCGCCGCGCCTTCGAGGCCCGCTTCGACGCCGAATATGCCTCGGCCAAGGCGCGCGGCGAGCATCTGTGCGTCGCCTTCTGCGACATCGACTTCTTCAAGCGCATCAACGACACCCATGGCCATGACGCGGGCGACCGTGTGCTGAAGGTGGTGGCCGAAACGCTGGCCCGCATGTCGGACGACCGCTGCCATGTGGCCCGCCACGGCGGCGAGGAGTTCGTGGTGCTGCTGCGCGGCCGCTCGCTGCATGAGGCCTGGGAGATGCTGGACGACACGCGCCACCGCATGGCGGAGCGCAAGCTGGTCAACCGCGCCACCGAAACGCCGTTCGGACAGGTGACCTTTTCGGCGGGGATCGCCGATGTCTTCGGCTCCGAAGATCCGCGCGAATCGCTGCGCGCCGCCGACAAGGCGCTCTACAAGGCCAAGGAATCGGGCCGCAACAAGGTCGTCGTCGCCGACAAGACCATGCTGGGCTGAATTTTAGAGCATCGTGCGAAAAAGTGGGAACCGGTTTTTTCGCGACAACGATGCGACAACAAAAACCCGGAGCATCATGCGTGATTCTTACATCACGCATGATGCTCTGAACGAAAATGCCGGCCTGTCCCTTCAGAAGGGCTGGCCGGCATTCTCGGTCTTGGGCGCCGGGCGCCTCAGATCTTAGCTGTTCTGCGAATCATCGTCATTGGCGGACTGATCGGTCCAGGAATCATCGCTGCTCGCCTGATCGGTTTCGGGCTGCGCTTCCTCATTGTCGAAATGCTCCTTCACCGCTTTCACGCCCTCGAAACCGGCGATCGCGGCAGCACCCTTGGCCAGAATTCCGGCATCGGGATCAACAGCTTCCAGCGCCTTGTCGGCAGCGAAAGCACCAGCGGCCTCTTCCAGGAAATCCTTGATACCCATCGAACTCTCCATCGCCGGAGGCGTGAGACAGCGGTGCGTCCGGCGGTCTTTATATATATTTTATAGACCGCCCCGGCACGTAAATTCTGATCAAGCAGCAGACAAGCAAAAAGGGCCCGCCGGACGAACCGGCGAGCCCCTTTTTAGCTCAGCGCTGTAACGCCGATCAGTCGTCCGACTTCAGGAAAGCCGGCATGTGATCGGGGTTGCCGCCCTCGCGGTCGCCACGGCCTTCGCGGCGCGGGCCACGATCGCCACCACGGCCACGGTCGCCGCCGCCGCGCGGACCACGGCGGTCGCCGCGATCGCCACGGTCAGGACGGTCGCCGCGCGGTTCGCGGGGCTCGCGAGCGGGACGGGTGTCCTCCAGCTCGCCACCGGTCTCCTGATCGACGACGCGCATCGACAGGCGCACCTTGCCGCGCTGGTCGATCTCGAGGACCTTCACGAAGACCTCCTGACCTTCCTTCACGACGTCGGTGGGCTTTTCGACGCGCTCGTTCTTCATTTCCGACACGTGGACGAGACCGTCCTTGCCGCCCATGAAGTTCACGAAAGCGCCGAAGTCGACGATGTTGACAACCTTGCCCTTGTAGATCTTGCCGACTTCGGCTTCCTCGACGATGCCCAGGATCCAGACCTTGGCGGCCTCGATCTGCGCCACGTCCGACGAAGAAATCTTGATGATGCCCTCATCGTCGATGTCGACCTTGGCGCCGGTCTGCGCGACGATCTCGCGGATCACCTTGCCGCCGGTGCCGATCACGTCACGGATCTTCGACTTGTCGATGCTGATGGTCTCGATGCGCGGGGCGTGGGCCGACAGCTCGGTGCGGGCTTCGCCCAGAGCCTTGAGCATCTCGCCCAGGATGTGCGCGCGGCCTTCCTTGGCCTGGTCCAGCGCCTGCTTCATGATGGCTTCGGTGATACCGGCCACCTTGATGTCCATCTGCATCGTGGTGATGCCCTCGGACGTGCCGGCCACCTTGAAGTCCATGTCACCCAGGTGATCTTCGTCACCCAGAATGTCGGACAGCACGGTGAAGTCCTTGCCTTCCAGGATCAGACCCATGGCGATGCCCGACACGGGGCGCACCAGCGGCACGCCGGCGTCCATCATCGAGAGCGAACCGCCGCAGACGGTGGCCATCGAGGAGGAACCGTTCGACTCGGTGATGTCCGAGAGAACGCGGATCGTGTAGGGGAAGTCTTCCTTCGAAGGCAGCACGGGGTGCAGCGCACGCCAGGCCAGCTTGCCATGGCCGACTTCACGACGACCCGGAGCGCCGAAGCGACCCACTTCACCCACCGAATAGGGGGGGAAGTTGTAGTGCAGCATGAAGTTCGAATACGACAGGCCGTCGAGGCCGTCGATCATCTGCTCGGCGTCCTTGGTGCCCAGCGTGGTGGTGCAGATCGACTGCGTCTCGCCACGCGTGAACAGCGCCGAACCATGGGTGCGGGGCAGGAAACCGACCATCGATTCGATGGGACGGATCTGGGTGGTGGTGCGGCCGTCGATGCGCATGCCGTCCTTCAGGATGGCGCCGCGCACGATTTCGGCTTCCAGCTTCTTGGTCAGCTTGATCGCGGTCATGATCGTCTGGCCATCGGCTTCGGCGTACTTGGCCTTCACCTTGTCACGCAGGGCGTTCAGCGCGTTCGAGCGGGCCGACTTGTCGGTCAGCTTGTAGGCCGCGGTGATGTCCTTGCCGATCAGCTTCTTGATCTCGGCCTTCAGGGCGGCGTTGCCGTCCTGCGACTTGACTTCCCAAGGCTCCTTGGCGGCCTTCTCGGCCAGATCGATGATGCCGTTGATGACCTTGCGGATCTCGGCATGCGCGAACTGCACGGCGCCCAGCATGGTCTCTTCCGAAAGCTCCTTGGCTTCCGATTCCACCATCATCACGGCATTGCCGGTGGCGGCGACGACCAGATCCAGCTCGCCTTCGGCAACCTGCGACATCGACGGGTTGAGGCTGTACTCGCCATCCTTGTAGCCGACGCGGGCAGCGCCGATCGGGCCCATGAAGGGCAGACCCGAGATGGTCAGCGCAGCCGAGGCCGCGATCATCGCGACGATATCGGGCTCGCTCTCGCCGTCATAGCTCAGCACCTGAGCGATGACGTTGATCTCGTTGTAGAAACCTTCGGGGAACAGCGGGCGGACCGGACGGTCGATCAGGCGGGAAACCAGCGTTTCCTTTTCCGTCGCGCCGCGCTCGCGCTTGAAGAAGCCACCCGGAATACGACCGGCAGCCGAGAACTTTTCCTGATAGTGAACGGTGAGCGGGAAGAAGTCCTGCCCTTCCTTCACCGACTTGGCGGCGGTCACGGCGCAGAGCACCACGGTCTCGCCATAAGGTGGCCAGCACGGCGCCATTGGCCTGACGGGCCACACGGCCGGTTTCGAGGGTGAGGGTCTTTCCGCCCCACTCCAGCGATACGGTTTTCACGTCGAACATTCTTTTTCCTTCGCCCCGCACGGCCCTATTGCCTGCGCGGGGTTGCTAAGCCGGGGGTGCCGTCCCGGTCCGGTGCGGGGCTTTGTTCGGGCCCCAGAGCCGCCCGCCGGATTGCGGACATGCCCGTATTTTTGAAACTCACATATGAAAAGCGCCCCGCGAAGGGGGCGCTTCCAATCGAACCTTACTTACGCAGGCCCAGCTTGGCGATGAGAGCATTGTAACGCTCCACATCCTTCTTCTTCAGGTAGGCGAGCAGGGTGCGACGCTTGTTCACCATCATGAGCAGGCCACGACGCGAATGGTTATCCTTGTGGTGGGCCTTGAAGTGCTCGGTCAGGGTCTTGATGCGGCTGGTCAGGATGGCGACCTGCACCTCGGGCGAACCGGTGTCGTTCGCGGCGCGGGCGTTGTCCTGAATGATTTCCTGCTTCAGTTCGGGCGAAACCGACATTTTCTCTACTCCGCGACATCGGGAAGGTTGAACCCCCGCACGACTTTCATCGCACCCCCTTCAAGCTCCACCAGCGCCACCGGCACAGGGCCGTGATACGCACAGAAAAGCCCGTCGGGATGGGGCTGTCCAATCAGAACGCGACCCTGGCGGATCGCCCCTGCCTCTGTGGACGTGAGGGAGAGGGCCGGGATGTCGACCAGCCCCGCCTCCAGCGGCAGAAGTACCTGTTCAAGCGGCGCCCCTTGGCCGATTTTGTTCAATCTGTCCAGCGAAATCGCCTGTTTCAGGGTGAAGGGCCCGGCGCTCTCGCGCCTCAGCATGGTGACATGGCCCCGCGATCCCAGCGCCAGAGCGATGTCGCGCGCCAGGCTGCGGATGTAGGTGCCCTTGGAGACATTGGCACGCAAGGTGACGCTCCCCTCGCCCCCATCGACCAGATCGAGGCTATGGATGGTGACCTTGCGCGAGGCCAATTCCACCTCAACACCCTTGCGCGCCAGATCATAGGCGCGGGCGCCATCGACCTTGAGCGCGCTGTAGATCGGCGGCACCTGCTCGATGGGGCCGGTGAAGAGCGGCAACACCTGCGCCACCTCGGCAGCTTCGGGGATTTTCTCGCTGGTGGCGATCACCTCGCCCTCCAGATCCAGCGTGGAGGTTTCCGCGCCGAATTTGACGGTGAAGCTGTAGACCTTGCTGGCATCGAGCATCCGCCCGGTGAGCTTGGTGGCCTCGCCCAGAGCGATGGGCAGCAGGCCGCTGGCCAGCGGATCGAGCGTGCCGCCATGGCCCACCTTGATCCCGCCCTTCAGCTTCATGTTGAAGCCCGCCTGCCGCAGATTGCGCTTCACCGCGCTGACGGCCTGCGTGCTGCCGAGCTCCAGCGGCTTGTCGAGGATGATCCAGCCATTGACCATGACCTAGAACCTCCCCGTCCAGTGCGCGACCTGCATCACATGGCCATAGAGCCATTCGAACGGCGGCCCGACAAAGCGTCCGATGGGGTCGAAACCGGGCACCACCTGAGGCAGCAACACCAGCAGAACCAGCACCAACCCGAAGCCAAGGCGACGAAACCGCCCATAAAGCTGGGCGGCAGGCACAGGCAGCAACCCCTCGACGATATGCGAGCCATCGAAAGGCGGGATCGGCAGCAGGTTGAAGATCGCCAGAAACAGGTTGATCTGGATAAAGGTGGCCAGCAGCTCGACCACGCTCACCAACCAGCGCGTGTCCGGCCCCAGGGGCATCGCCCCGATCGGCCCCAGCACCAGCGCCGCGATCAGAGCCATCACGATGTTCGACGCCGGCCCCGCCGCCGCGACCAGCATCATGCCGACACGTGGATTGCGCATGCGCCATTGGTTGACCGGCACCGGCTTGGCCCAACCGAACACCGGCAGATGCGCCAAAGCCAGCAGCCCCGGCAGGACCACCGTCCCCACCGGATCGACATGGCGCAGCGGATTGAGTGTCAGCCGTTTCGCATCCCGCGCTGTCGGGTCACCCAAAGCGCGCGCCGCCCAGCCATGGGCCACCTCGTGAAAGACGATGGCAAAGATCAGCGGCAGCGCCAGCATCACGATCTGATGGATCAGAGCGCCACTCATGCCCGCGCCTCGCTGAAATGCTTGCGGCACAGGGCCACATAACGGTCATTGCCGCCGATTTCGGTCTGCGCGCCGTCGATCACCGCCCTGCCCGTCTCGTCGACACGCAGATTCATGATCGCCTTGCGCCCGCAATGGCAGACGGCCTTCAGCTCGATCAGCGAATCAGCAATGCCCAGCAGCACCGCCGAGCCGGGGAACAGCCCACCCCGGAAATCGGTGCGCAGGCCATAGCACAGCACCGGCACATTGGCCTCATCGGCCAGACGCGCCAACTGCCAGACCTGAGCTGCGGTGAGGAACTGCGCCTCATCCACCAGCACACAGGCCACCGGCCCCGCGCCATGCAGCGGCGCGATGGCAGCATACATATCGGTCTCGGGCGTAAAACGATGCGCCTGGGCATGCAGGCCGATCCGGCTCTCGATCGCATGCTCGCCGCCCCGGTCATCGACAGCAGCCGTCCACAACATGGTGGTCATGCCGCGCTCGCGGTAGTTGAAATCGGCCTGAAGCAGCGTGGTCGATTTTCCCGCATTCATGCTGGCGTAGTAGAAATAGAGCTTGGCCATCAGTCGGCCCCGCCCTCCTCACCGTCTTCCTCCCCGCCCGCCACATCGCGACGCACGCGCGGATCGGCCAGCAGCGCCTCGATGCGGCTGGCCTCGTCAAAGCTTTCGTCGGCCAGAAACTTGATGCGCGCGGCATATTTCAGCTTCAGCTTGCCCGCCACGGCCTTCTGGAAAAAGGCCGTGTTGGTGCGCAAGGCTTTCAGCACGATCTCTTCCTCTTCGCCCAGCAGCGGCTTCACGAAAACGGCGGCGTGGCGCAGATCGGGGCTCATGCGCACTTCGGTCACCGAAACGGTGCGCGCGGTCAGCACATCGTCATGCACCTCCTGGCGCGCCAGCAGATCGGAAATGACATGGCGCACCTGTTCGCCCACCTTGAGCAGGCGAACGGAGCGGGCTTCGGGGGTGGTGGGTGTGATCTTGGCCATGGTGTCCATATGGGGATCGCCGGTCACCGCGCAAAGAGTGAGCGGCTAGAAATGCGATAAAGCTGAATTGTTCCCGCCTTGCGCCGGGAACAACACTATTTGCAATGCTTTCTTGAATCTGAGCCTGTCGTTCAGATAAGTCTCACGGGGGGCGCGGCATAGCCGCATCACCCGAACCGGATACCGAAAGGATTGAATCCATGCGCAAGACCATCAGCGCCATCGTGCTGGCCGCTCTGTTGACGCCCGCCATGGCCATGGCCCAGCCCGGCCGTGACCGCCACGACGATCATCGCGGCCCCGACCGTGGCGACCACCGTGGCCCCGGCGGCCCCGGCGGCTTTGGCCCGAATCGCGGTGGCCCCGGCGGCCCGCCCAACGGCTGGCACCAGTTCCGCAAGGGCGATCGTTTCGACCGTGGTCGCGCCTGGAACTATGGCGAGATCGACTACCGCCGCTACAACGGCCGCCTGCGCCCTCCCCCGCGCGGCTATCGCTGGGTGCGCAACGGCAATGACGCCCTGCTCATCGGCATCACCAGCGGCGTGATCGCCAGCGTGATCGCGGGCAACTTCTAAGGGAGAGACATGCCGGGCGGGCCACCGATTTCGCCCGGCATCTCCTGAAAGCAAAAGGGCGGCCTTTGCGGGCCGCCCTTTTCGTTTGTGCGGTTTTGTTTGAAAATCCGGCGAGAGAGCCGGATTTTACGGCACCAGCCCGCTCCCCCGCCCGGATACCCTACGGCGGTATCCTCTGGGTGGCCGGGCGGGGGAGCGGGCTGGTGCCGCTCTGGGCAATGCGCGAGAGCGCATTGCCCAGACAAGGCTTAGAGCGTGCGCTCGCGCATCTCGACCTCGAAGGTTTCCAGGATATCGCCCGACTTCACGTCGTTGGTACCTTCCAGCACCACGCCGCATTCCAGACCCACGCGCACTTCGGCGACATCGTCCTTGAAGCGGCGCAGCGAGGCCACGACCGTCTTCGACACGATGACGTCGTTGCGCGTCAGGCGGGTATGCAGACCCTTGCGGATGTAGCCCTCGACCACCAGCAGACCGGCGGCCTTGTTGTGCTTGCCCGCGGGGAACACATCCTTGACCTCGGCGCGGCCGACAACGGTTTCGATGCGCTCCGGACCCCAGACGCCCGCCATCTCCTTCGAGATGTCGTCGGTCAGGTGATAGATCACGTCGAAATACTTCATCCGCACCTTGAAGCGGTCGACGATCTCGCGCGCCTTGGCATTCGGACGGACGTTGAAGCCGATGATCGGCGCATTCGAGGCCGCCGCCAGATTGACGTCGCTCTCGGTGATGGCGCCCACGCCGCTCGCCAGCACGCGCAGCTTGATCTCGTCGTTCGACAGACGGGTCAGCGCGTTGACGATGGCTTCGACCGAACCCTGCACGTCGGCCTTCACCACGACAGGATATTCGATGACCGCTTCCTTGGCCTTGAGCGCGGAGAACATGTTCTCCAGGCTGGCGGGCGCGGTGGTGGTGCGCTTGGCGGTGGCCTGCTCCTGACGGAAGGCGGCAACCTCACGCGCGCGGGCTTCGCTGTCCACGACGGTCAGCGTGTCACCGGCCATGGGCACGCCGCCCAGACCCAGCACCTCGACCGGCAGAGCGGGCGGAGCGGCCTTCAACTGGCGGCCCTTGTCGTCGAGCATGGCGCGAACGCGGCCCGACTGGGTGCCCACCACCAGAATGTCACCGACCTTCAGAGTACCGCGCGTGATCAGCACGGTGGCCAGCGGGCCCTTGCCCTTGTCGAGCTTGGCCTCGATCACGGTGGCTTCACCGGCACGATCGGGGTTGGCGCGCAGTTCGAGCAGTTCGGCCTGAAGCAGGATCTTCTCGATCAGCTCGGGCAGGCCCGCGCCGGTCTTGGAGGAGACTTCCACATCCTGCACGTCACCCGACATCTCCTCGACCACGACCTCGTGTTCGAGCAGACGCTCACGGATGCGCTGCGGATTGGCCTCGGGCTTGTCGCTCTTGGTGATCGCCACGATCATCGGCACGCCCGCCGCGCGGGTGTGGCGGATCGCCTCGATGGTCTGCGGCATGATGCCGTCGTCGGCGGCCACCACCAGCACCACGATGTCGGTGACGTTCGCACCGCGCATACGCATGTCGGTGAAAGCCTCGTGGCCCGGCGTGTCGAGGAAGGTGATCAGATCACCGCTCTTCGTCTTGATCTGATAGGCGCCGATATGCTGCGTGATGCCGCCGGCCTCGCCGCGCACCACATCGGTGCCGCGCAGCGCGTCAAGCAGGCTGGTCTTGCCGTGGTCGACATGGCCCATGATGGTGACGACCGGGGCACGCGGCTTGAGCGTTTCCTCGGCATCCACGTCGGCGGCCACGTCGATGTCAACGTCGTTCTCGGACACGCGCTGGATGTTGTGGCCGAATTCCTCGACCAGCAGCTCGGCGGTGTCCTGATCGATGGTGTGGTTCAGCGTGACCATCACGCCCATCTTGAACAGCGCCTTGACCAGATCGGCGGCCTTTTCGGCCATACGGTTGGCCAGTTCCTGCACGGTGATCGCCTCGGGCACCACCACGTCGCGGACCTGCTTCTCGCGCGGCTGGCTCTGGCCCGAGAAGTGAGCGCGGCGCTCCTTCTCGCGCGCACGCTTGAGCGCGGCGAGGCTGCGGGCGCGGGCGCCCTCATCCTCGTTCAGAGCGCGGGTCACGGTCAGCTTGCCGCCGCGACGCTCGTCGGCACCCTTGCGATCACGCGCGGGGGTGGCGGGCTTCTTGGCGGGCGTGGCCTCGGGGCGGCGCACCGGAGCCGAAACCACCGGCGTGAAGCGACGCGGCGCGGGCGCGGCGGCCGAAGCCTCCGCGCGGGCGGGCGGAGCGGCGGCAGGCGCTTCCTGCGCCGGAGCCGGCTTGACCTCCACCGGAGCGGGGGCGGCAGCGACGGGCTCGGCGGCCTTCACCGGCTCGGGAGCGGCAACGGGCTCGGGCTTGGCGGCCTCGGCGGCGCGGGCCGCTTCGGCAGCGGCCCTGGCGCGCTGCTCTTCTTCCATGGCGCGCTGGCGCTCTTCCTGCTCGCGGCGGCTCTGGGCCTCCATCATCTGCATGCGGGCTTCCTCAGCCTCACGCAGCAGACGGGCCTGCATTTCCTGGCGGGTCTCATTGCTGGGAATGGGACGCGGAGCCGGACGGGCGGGCGCGGGCGCCGGGCGCTGGGCCTGAGGCGCGGGCGCAGCCGGACGCGGCGCGGCAGGCGCCGGAGCGGGCGCGGCGGCGGCAGGCGCGGGGGCCGGAGCAGCAGCAGCGGGTGCCGGGGCGGCAGGCGCGGCCTCAACATGCTGAGTGCCGCCATCGGGGCGGCCGCCCAGCACCTTGCGGCGCTTCACCTCGACCACCACCTTGTTGGTGCGGCCATGGCTGAAGGTCTGCTTGACTTCGCCCGCTTCCACCGAGTGCTTCAGCCCCAGCGGCTTGCGGCCCAGTGTCGGTTTGTTGTCGGTGTCGCTCATAATCGTCAAACAGCCCTTCAGTCTTGTATCGTCGTGGTCATGGCCGAACGCTGGGTTTCACCCGGCGCATGACCTTCTTCTTCGTGACCAACAGCCCCGGACGGTCCCGGTTCGTCAATCTGGCCGGTGTCACCCGACCCGGCATCCGGATCATCCGGATCGCCGTCGCCGGGCGAACCCGGCTTGTTGCCGTCGGGGTTACCCGGCGGGCCGACATCGTCTGGTCGGCTCAGGAAATGGAGTAGTCGCGCAAGCGGTACGTCCAGCCGTTTGGCTGCGGACGACTCCGTCAACGCCAGATGGACGACATTTTCGCGGCCCAATGCCACAGACAGGGCCGCCCGGTCCAGAGGTAAGGTGACGCCGGTCAAACCGCTGCCCTCCGCCTCGCGGCCCACGCGCCAGGCCTGGTCCAGCTTGCGGCTGCCATCGGGCGCGGCATCGGCGGCATGGGCGAGCCATGTCACCATGCCGCCACGCGCATGTTCGGCGATCCTGTCAGACCCGGTGAGCAGCTTGCCGCTGCGCATCTCCAGCCCCAGACGGTCGGTGACGGCGCGGATCAGCGCGGTCTCGATCATCGCAGGCAGGTCCTCGGGGATCGACAAAGCCGCGCCCTTGAAGGCCCGCGCCAGCGCGCCTTTCAGCTTGCCCTTGGCGATGGCGGTTTCAAGCTCGCCGCGCGTGACGCCGATCCACGCCCCCCGCCCCGGCGCACGCGCCAGAACATCGGGAAGGACCAGACCATCGGGCGAAATCGCCAGACGGATCAGCCCATCGCGTGCATCATGCTCACCCGAGAGGATGCAACGGCGTTCGGGGCCTGTCGCCCCGTCAGCCTCTTTGCGCTGCGTGTCGCGAAGCGTCTGGCGCTTCCCAGATTTGGCATCGCGGCCGGGCGTCTTGTCGCGCCCGGTCTGCGTTGCGTCATCCTTGTCGCTCAGGCGATCATTGCGAGGTGTCCGCATCGGCGGCCTCCTCGCTTGCGGGGCCTTCGCCAGCCGGTTCGTCGTCGAACCAGTGGGCGCGGGCAGCCATGATGATCTCGTTGCCCTGCTCTTCGTTCAGGCCATATTCGCCCAGAACGCCACCGGCATTGCTTTCGGCCTTCTCGCCACGGTCGCGGCGGTCGTTGCGCTCGGGACGGTCGCCATCCTTGTTGCGGCGGCGCTGTTCGACGCCGCGCTTCTTGGCGATCAGCTCGTCGGTGGCGAGATCCGCCAGATCGTCGAGCGTCTTGATCCCCGCCTTGCCCAGCGTGACCAGCATGGCCTCGGTCAGATGCGGCAGCTCGGCCAGAGCATCCTCGACGCCCAGTTCGCGGCGCAACTCGCGGGCAGCTTCCTCGCGGCGCTCCAGCGCTTCGTTCGCACGGTTCTGGAGTTCCTCGGCCAACTCCTCGTCGAAGCCCTCGATCGTGGCCAGTTCGGCCAGCTCGATGTAGGCGACCTCTTCCAGCTCGCTGAAGCCTTCGGCCACCAGCAACTGCGAGAGCGTCTCGTCGACGTCGAGCTCTTCCTCGAACATCTTGGACTTCTCGGCGAATTCCTTCTGGCGCTTCTCGCTCGCCTCGGCCTCGGTCATGATGTCGATCTGGCGACCGGTGAGCTGGCTGGCCAGACGCACGTTCTGACCGCGACGGCCAATGGCCAGCGACAGCTGATCGTCGGGCACCACCACCTCGATGCGGCCTTCTTCCTCATCGATCACCACGCGGCTGACGGTGGCGGGCTGGAGGGCGTTGACCACGAAAGTCGCGGTGTCCTCGCTCCAGGGGATGATGTCGATCTTTTCGCCCTGCAGCTCCTGCACGACGGCCTGCACGCGGCTGCCCTTCATGCCGACGCAGGCGCCGACCGGATCGATGCTGCTGTCGCGGCTGATCACGCCGATCTTGGCGCGCGAACCCGGATCGCGGGCAGCGGCCTTGATCTCGATGATGGCATCGTAGATTTCGGGCACTTCCTGCGCGAAGAGCTTCTTCATGAACTCGGGATGGGCGCGCGAGAGAAAGATCTGCGGGCCACGGTTCTGGCGCTCGACCTTGGAGATCAGCGCGCGGACACGCTCACCGACGCGGACGGCTTCGCGCGGGATCTGCTGGTCGCGGCGGATCACACCCTCGGCGCGGCCGAGGTTGACGATCACATGGCCGAACTCGACCGACTTGATCACGCCCGTCACGACTTCGCCGGCGCGGTCCTTGAACTCGGCATACTGGCGGTCACGCTCGGCGTCGCGCACCTTCTGGAAGATGACCTGCTTGGCGCTCTGCGCGTCGATGCGGCCAAGGTCCACCGGGGGCAGCGGATCGACGATGAAGTCGCCGACAGCGGCGCCCTTCTGCAGCTTTTCGGCCTGCTTGAGGTCGACCTGCTTGAAGTAATCCTCGACCACCTCGACCACCTCGACGACGCGCCACAGACGCAGATCGCCGGTGCGCGGATCGAGCTTGGCGCGAATGTCATTCTCGGCGCCATAGCGGTTGCGGGCGGACTTCTGGATGGCTTCTTCCATCGCCTCGATGACGATCGACTTGTCGATCATCTTCTCGGTGGCGACGGCGGTGGCAATCGCAAGCAGTTCGGCGCGGTTGGCGGAAATCGCACTGGCCATGGCTTAGTCTTCCTGTGCTTCGTTATCAGCGTCTTCGGCGTCGTCGATGTCGTCGGCGTCGCCCATGTCGATCGGCTTGGTGGCCGCCAGCAGCTTGTCGGTGAAGACCAGCTTGGCAAAGTCTACATCCGCGAAGGGGAAGGTCACCTTGCCCGACTTCTTCTCGTCGAGCGTGATCACCTCGCCCTCCAGCGCTACCAGTTCGCCCTGGATGCTCTTGCGGTTGCCATCGACGGGGACGAGCAGCGTGATGCGCGCCTCATGCCCCACCCAATTGGCGTAATCCTTCAAACGCGTCAGCGGCCGGTCGATGCCGGGCGAGGAAACCTCGAGGCGATAGGCCTCATGGATCAGCGTCTCGCCCGCTTCTTCCAGTGCATCGATCCGGTCGGAGATGCGGTGCGACAGCGTGACGCAATCGTCCATGATGAGCTGCCCGGTCTCGGGGCGTTCGGCCATGATCTGGAGCGTATGCTCCTCATCACCGACCTCGCTCTTGCCGAACAGACGCACGCGGACGAGATCGAATCCCAGAGCCTTGACCTCGGGTTCGATAATCTCGGTGATGCGTGCGATATCGGCCATGGATGCTCCGGTTGCTCCAGCAAGAGATGGTTTGAACGCCCCACATGGCAACAGCTTTGCTCGCCGGCCCCTTTCGGCGCCAGCCCGGCAAAGCGTCACGATGTCGGGATTGATTGGCCATATACGCGCGGTTGCAGCAATTGGCAAGAGGGTGGCGGGGTCAGTTTTGTGATGCAGCGCGGCGAATAAGGACGCGGCGGTAGAAAAACCACCACCAGAAGCCGGTGGGGGCGCCGAAGAGAGCGCCGATCTGCAAAGCAGCAGGAAGCTCCCCGCGCCAGCATGTTCTGCCCACCGGACACATGCCGATCATGTCGAGCATGGGGAATGCCATGATCGCTCCAGCCAAAGCGCCAATCAGGGGTGCTGCCAGCGCCAGCCAAGAGCGCGCATACCAATGCCCCAGCGCGCGACTCAGCGGCCAACCAAACAGACCCAACCCCAGCGCCGCCCACGGTATGGCAAAGAGCGTCTGGCTCTCGATCTCGCGACCATCACCCTGCACAACACCCACAATCACGCCGCCAGTCAGGCAACCCAGCGCAATCGCAGCGACAGCCGCACACCACGAAGGCTCAAGCTGCCGCGGCGTGCGTTCAGGATAGTTCACTTACCCCGCAGCCCCCAGCACCTGCTCCCACACGCCACGCACCGCCTTGGCCGCCGGGCTTTTCGGCGCGAAGGTGCTGAGAGGCGCGCGCTCCAGCCCCATCTTCTCCACCACGCTGGCGTGAGGGATCGCGGGCCAACCGCCATGTTCGTCCACCATCTCGCGGTGCAGCGCCTTGCGGCGATCCACCATGGAGAGGATGGGCAGCATCGGCGGGGCCTTCTTGCCACGCGCCTCGGTCAGGCGTTCGCGCACCTGCTCAAGGGTGCGCAGCGCCAGCGGGGCGGGCAGCACCGGCACCACCAGCACATCGGCGGCGCGGAAAATCTGCTCCGACAGCGTCCCCAGCCCCGGCGGGCAATCGAGCACCACCCAGTCATAATCATCGGCCACACGCGACAGCAATTTGTGCAACCGCTTGGGGCCCACCTCGGCCAGTTCGGCATCCAGATGCCTCAGCGAGAGATCCGCCGCGATCAGATCCAGCCCGACATGGGCCGTCTGCTCGACCACATCGGCGGGATCGACATCGCGGGAGAAGATTTTCATCGCCTTCCCGCCGCTGACCTGCCCCAGCAGGAAGGAGGCGGCCCCCTGAGCATCGACATCCCACAGCAGGGCCTTGCCGGTCCGGGCCGCCTCGAAGGCCAGATTGACGGCCAGCGAGGATTTCCCCACGCCACCCTTCATGCTGTAGACCGCAATCACCTTGCCCATCGACGTCTCCTGTATGTCACCCGCAGGGGTGCCCGCGCATCACGCGAAAGGCAACCCCCGGCGCCGCAGGCAACAAAGCGGCCTCCCAAGCACCCAAAAGCGACGCGGCGATGACAAACAGGTCAAGACATTAAAAGGGGGTGCAGGGGGTGATGACCCCCTGCTTATTCCTTTCCCCTTACAACAACCCGTGCTTCTTCATCGAATGCCGCAGCTGATCGTAAGTAAGGCCCAAAGCCTTCGCGGTCTGCCGCTGGTTGAAACGGTTGCCCGCCAGAGCGCCCTCGATGATGCACTTCTCATGCGCATCGACCGCCGCGCGCAGATCGCTCACGGCGATCGCCTCGGGCAAGGCGGGCAGCGTTGGGGCAGCGCCCTCATCCCCACCTTCGGGCTCGGCGGCGCGCAGGGACTGGGTGGGCTTCCACGGGCTCTCGAAGGGATCGAAGGTGATGTCCGCGACCGGCTCGGCCTGATTGTCCCAGCGGTAGACGGCGCGCTCGACCACATTGCGCAGTTCGCGGACATTGCCGGGCCAGCCATAGCGCTCCATGGCGCGCAGCACGCCAGTGGCGAAACCGGGCCAGCGCTCCCAGCCGAGTTCCGAGGCCATGCGGCGGGCGAAATGCTCGGCCAGCACGGGCACGTCTCCGGCGCGGGCGCGCAGGGGCGGCAGGGTGATAACCTCGAACGCCAGCCGATCCAGCAAGTCCGCGCGGAACTTGCCCGCCGCGGCCATGCGCCGGCAGATCCTCGTTGGTGGCGGCCACGATGCGCACATCCACCCGCAGCGGGCGGGATGAACCGATACGCGTCACCTCACCATATTCCACCGCGCGCAACAGACGCTCCTGAGCGCCCATCGACAGCGTGCCCAACTCATCGAGGAACAAAGTCCCCCGGTCAGCTTCCTCGAAACGCCCGGCACGATGGCGCGGGTGCGCGCCGGTGAAGGCGCCCGCCTCATGGCCGAACAATTCCGCCTCGATCAGCGTCTCGGGCATGGCCGCGCAATTCAGCGTGATCAGCGGCTCGTCCCAGCGCGCGGAGAGGCGGTGAAGGCGCTCGGCGATCAGCTCCTTGCCGGTGCCGCGCTCGCCGATCACCAGCACCGGGCGGCGCAGAGGCGCGGCGCGACTGGCCCGCTCCATGGCGTCCAGAAAGGCGCCGGATTGGCCGATGAATTGTGCGTCGCGATTGCCCAGACTTGCCATGGCGAAAGATTGGCACATTTTCCCAAGCCTTGGCAAGAATTCCCACAGCCCGCACAACACCTCATTGCAGGAAATGGCGGATTTTCGCGCTTTTTCGCATTTTGGCACGCGCCTTGCTTTAACCTTGTCATCCAACAGGACACAGACATGAACCACTTCAGCCCTCTCGACCCGGAAGCGCCCCTGAACGGCGCGGGTGCCCAGCCGGACATGCCCCTGCCCGCCTCGGCCCCGCTCGTTGCTGCCGGTTTCGAGTCCGGACCGAAGCGCGCCTCCACCCCCGGTCGCTCACCTCAGCCGGCGGATTTCCAGCGCGCTTCGGTCCACCCCAATCAGGCGCCGCGACCGGCACGCCGGTTTCGGCTTGACAGCGAGGTCGAAAAGTTGCGCCTCCTGTCGCAAAATTCTTCTCTGAACGGAGCTAGCCCCGTGAGCATCTTTTCCCGCACCCGCGACATCATCGCCGCCAACTTCTCCGACCTGCTCGACAAGGCGGAAGACCCCTCGAAGATGATCCGCATGATCATCGTCGAAATGGAGGAAACGCTGGTGGAGGTGCGCGCCAGCGCCGCCCGCACCATCGCCGACCAGAAGGAAATGCGCCGCCACGGCATGAAGCTGGAGCGTCTACAGGCCGATTGGGCGGAAAAGGCCCAGCTCGCCCTCTCCAAGGACCGCGAGGATCTGGCCCGCGCCGCTCTGGTGGAAAAGCGCAAGGCCGGCGACATGGCCGACCAGCTCAACCACGAGATTTCGGTGCTGGACGACAGCCTGCGCGCCTATGAGGCCGACATCGAAAAGCTGCAGACCCGCCTGCGCGAGGCCCGCAGCCGTCAGACCGCCATTGCCGCCCGCCTCGAAAGCGCCGAAAACCGCGTCAAGCTGCGCACGCTGCTCGCCAGCGAGCGGGTGGACGAGGCCATGGCCCGCTTCGATGCGCTGGAACGCCGCGTCGATTACGCCGAAGGGCGCGCCGATGCGCTGAGCCTTGCGGACGGATCGAACAAGCAGACGCTGGCCGACGAGATCGCCGCCCTCGCCCAGGGCGACAAGGTGGATGAGGAGCTGGAAGCCATGAAGCGCGCGCTCAACACCGGCAAGGAGGGCTGAGGCGATGGAGGATGTCGTCGTCCCCGTCGTCGCCCTTGGCTCGATCTTCGTCGGTCTGCCCTGGGTGGTGCTGCATTACATCACCAAGTGGAAGACCGCCGCCACCCTCACCAATGGCGACGAGGCCCTGCTGGAGGAACTCTACCAGCTCGCCCGCCGCCTGAGCGACCGGATGGAAACCGTGGAACGTCTGGTCGCCAGCGACCACCCCGATTTCCAGCCCGGCACGCCGCTGGCCAACCATCCGATTGATCGCTCGCTCGATCAGCATTCCGCCCACAACGCCCTCAACGAAGTTTCAGAAGGCATCGACCGCCTTCGCGGCCAATTCGAAAGGAACCGCCGGTGAACTCGCTCCGCACAAAGTTCTACAAGGACAAGGCCAACGGCAAGTTCATGGGCGTGTGCGCCGGGATTGCCGACTACACCGGGATCGATATCCTCTGGGCGCGCATCGGCATGCTGACGCTGATGTGGCTCTCGGGCGGGGTGGTCTTCATGGCCTATCTGGCGCTCGGCATCCTGGCCGAGAACAAGCCGAGCGGCATGTATGCCGACCGGCAGGAAGAAAAATTCTGGCAGGGCGTGCGCCAGTCGCCCAGCCGCACCGCCCGCGAGGTCCGCGCCGACTTCCGTGACATCGACCGCCGTCTGGCCGCCGTGGAGGCCTATTACGTCTCCTCCAACCCGCGCCTGTCGGACGAAATCGAAAAGCTGCGCTAAGCCAGCGCCAAAACATCAAACGGGGGAATTTCATCATGTCGGACGTGGCTCTTCTGATCCCGCTCGCCGCCCTGGCCATCCCGATCAGCGCGATCTGGACCAACCACAAGCGCAAGATCGCCGAAATCCAGATCACCGCCGCCACCACCCTTTCGGCTGAAAAGGCTGCGCAATACGCCCAGCACACCGCCGAACTCGAAGCGCGGGTGCGCGTGCTGGAGCGGATCGTGACCGACGGCGGCTATGATCTCGCCACCCAGATCGAGGCCCTGCGGCATGAGGAACACCCCCTGCCGCCCCCGCCCCGCACCGACCACTAACCCACCTTCTCTCCACGGAGCCTTCCCATGAACTGGGCCGAAGCCATCGTCGTCATCGTCGTTGTCACCGCGGTCGCCCGCGTGGTCCACGCCAGCCTCCTGTCCCGCGGCGGACGGCACAACGTCACCTTCGATCACAAGGGTAACCCCGTGTCCGTCACCCCCGCCGCCCCGCAGGCCGACCCGGCCCTGCGCCGCGAGGTCGAGGAACTGCGCGAGCGCGTCCGCGTGCTGGAACGCATCATCACCGACGAACGCAAGAGCCGCGATCTCTCCGACGAGATCGAGCGCCTGCGCTGAGCCTTTCCCACGTCACTCTCAAGGAACATCGTCATGTTTCACGAGTTCACACACGCCGTCGCGCCCTTCATGTGGGCCGGTATGGGCATCCTCTGGGTCATAATGCACCACCGCCAGAAAATGGCCCGCATCGCCGCCGAGCGCGGTTATGACCCCCGTCTGCGCGGCCACCATATCGCCGAAATGGAGGCCATGGCCGCCTCCCACGCCCGCGAGCAGGGCTGCGACCATGCCCGCGAAGTGGCCGAACTGAAGGAGCGCATCCGCGTCCTGGAACGCATCGCCACCGACGAGGCCCGCCAGACCCCCGCCCGCCAGCTTGCCGCGCAGATCGACGCGCTCAAGGACTGACCTCCCTTCCGCAACCGGGAACATTCGCCATGGAACCGCTTGTTATCGCCCCCACCCTGATGGCCGCGCATGCCGTGCCGACCATCGCCCTTTCCGCCCTGCTCGCGCTGGCGATGCTGACCGCCGCCGCGCTGAAAGGCTGGCAGGGCTGGCTCTCACTCAAATCGCGCGAGCTGGACCTGCGCGCCGGACCGACCCGGCACGACAGCTTTGAGCCCGACGTCGGCCCCGCCACCGCCGCGCGCATCGAACTGGCCGATCTGAAGGAACGCATCCGCAAACTGGAGGCCATCGCTTCGGGCGTCGATCTCTAAGGATGGATTTGGCGCGCAAGGCAGGCTATCGGCGCCGGCATGACCGACTTGCGCACTCTCGCTGACATCCATGAGGAATATGACTTCCTCGACGCCGACGAACGCTATCGCCTGCTGATCGACCTCGGCCGCAGCCTGCCCCCCATGCCCGAGGCGCTGAAAACCGACGCGACGCTGGTGCGGGGCTGCTCGGCCAGCGTCTGGGTCTACCCCGTACCCGGAGACGCCGGAACGCTGACCTTCCTGGCCGACTCCAACGCTGCCATCACCAAGGGCATCATCGCGCTGGTGCTGGCAACGGTGCAAGGTCGTCCGGCTGCCGAAGTGGCGGATATGGATATCGCCGGGGCGCTGGAGCCTTTTGATTTGCGCAACCAGCTCTCCAGCAACCGGACACAGGGCGTGCCGAACATGATCTCGCTGATCAAGCAGCATGCCGGGCGGATTTCAGGGAATTAAAGAGTGAAATGCGAGGGTGTTACACCCTCGCGCTCCCATTAATGTCTACGTGGCGCTTCGGGTTCGGCCTTGAGCAAGGTCGCTGCGCCGCAGGCTTTAAAAGCGCCAGCGCAACTCTTCGCACAGATCATTGACTGCCTGCGGCGCTATGCCTAGCGCAGTTGGCTAGTCTGGGCGCACCAATGCGGCACCCCTGCCCTGTCGTCGGAAGACGTCATGGGAGCGCGAGGGGATAATCCCCTCGCATCTTCCTTCTTAAACCCCTTCAGCTTCCCGAATAACCGCAACCCCGGCCTTCCTCTGCTCGGCCAGCTCGCGCTTCAACACGACCGGATCGCGGGCGATCACAAAACCGAAGGACACCCCGCCCTCCTTGCCAATCGTTGCGTGATGCAGCTTGTGTGCCTGCACCAGACGCTTGGCGTATCCTCCGCGCGGCACGTAGCGGAACCAGCGCTGGTGGACCAAACCGTCGTGGATCAGCGTGTAGACCACGCCGTAAGCCAGCACGCCCAGCCCGATCCATGTGCCGGGCCACCACGCCTGAACACCCATCACCAGAGGGCTGCCCACACTGAAAGCCCCAATGCTGATCGCGGCACCGAACACCGCATAGAAGTCGTTGCGCTCAAGGAAGCCGTCGTGCGGTTCATGGTGATCGCGATGCCAGGCCCAGCCGAAGCCATGCATGATGTATTTGTGCGCGCTCCAGGCGATTGCCTCCATCGCCAGGAAGCTGGCGATCACGATCATGGTGGCAAGAAAGGCGCTCTGGCTCATCGAAAAGACCATAGGCCGCAAGAGTGTTGCAGCAAAGCCCCACTTTGCCATTTTGCCGCAAAGTCCATGAAACCAAATCCCTTTTCGGGAGTCTAGACAGGCATACCCATCCTGACGGTTCTGCTCCCCCGCAGGCCACCGATTCAGGCTCGTGGGGCGGTGTCCGGGCCTTTGCGCCCGGACACCGACATGTCGGACCGGCACCCCGCCCAGGGCCGATTGCGCCACCGATTGGGGCGGGCGCCGGTTCCGCATGGTTCACAGCCGTGCTATGATGCGCAAACCTTGCATTCGCACGCGCGGATGCCTAGGTGGCGAACCATTATGACGAAACAACCGCGCACGCTGTACGAAAAGATCTGGGACGCCCATGTGGTGGAAACCCGCGATGATGGCACCAGCCTGATCTATATCGACCGCCACCTCGTGCATGAGGTGACGAGTCCGCAGGCTTTTGAGGCGCTTCGCGTCTCTGGCCGCAAGGTGCGTCGTCCCGACCTTACGCTGGCGGTGCCCGATCACAACCTGCCCACCACGGCGCGACTCGATGCGGCGGGCCATCGCCTGCCCATCGCGGACGTGGAAAGCGCCCAGCAGCTCGCCGCGCTGGAGCGCAATGCGCCGGAATTCGGCGTGCGCCTGATCGGCGCCACCGATGCCGAACAGGGCATCGTCCATGTCGTCGGTCCCGAGCAGGGTTTTTCGCTGCCCGGCGCCACCATCGTCTGCGGTGACAGCCATACGGCCTGCCACGGCGGTCTGGGCGCGCTGGCCTTCGGCATCGGCACCAGCGAGGTCGAGCATGTGCTGGCCACGCAGACCCTGCTGCTCAAGCGCTCCAAGACGATGGAGGTGCGCGTTGACGGCACGCTGGCACCCGGCGTCACCGCCAAGGATGTCGTGCTGCACATCTGCGGCACTTTGGGCGCCAGCGGCGGCACGGGCTATGTGATCGAATACACCGGCTCGGTGATCCGCGACCTGTCGATCGAGGGCCGCCTGACGGTCAGCAACATGGCCATCGAGCATGGCGCCCGCGCCGGCCTGATCGCGCCGGACGAGAAGACCATCGCTTACGTCAAGGGCCGCCCCTATGCGCCCAAGGGCGAGGCATGGGACAAGGCCGTCGACTGGTGGCACGATCTCCACTCGGACGCCGGCGCGCTCTTTGACAAGACCATCGTCATCGATGCCGCCGATATCGCGCCGACCGTCACCTGGGGCACCAGCCCGGAAGACACGATCTCGATCGGCGGCAGCGTCCCCGCGCCGGAGGATTTCGCCGATCCCTCCAAGCAGGAAGCCGCGCGCAAGTCGCTCGACTATATGGGCCTGACGCCCGGCCAGCGCATGGTCGATATCGAGATCCAGAACGTCTTCATCGGCAGCTGCACCAACAGCCGCATCGAGGATCTGCGCGCCGCCGCCGCCATCCTGAAAGGCCGCCGCAAGGCCGAGGGCGTGAAATGGGCCATCGTCGTCCCCGGCTCGGGCCTTGTGAAGGCGCAGGCCGAAGAGGAAGGTCTCGACAAGATCTTCATCGACGCAGGGCTGGAATGGCGTGAGCCCGGCTGCTCGGCCTGCCTGGGCATGAACCCGGACAAGGTGCCTGCGGGCGAACGCTGCGCCTCGACCAGCAACCGCAACTTCATGGGCCGTCAGGGTCCGGGGGCGCGCACCCATCTGGTCAGCCCGGCCATGGCCGCCGCCGCCGCCGTCACCGGTCACCTGACCGATGTGCGCGATCTGACCGAGGCCTGAGAGATGAGCGGCGGCTCCCGACCGGGCCGCCGCTTTCCACCGCTTAGACCTTCCGCCCACTTGCCCCTGCGGCGAAAAGGGCCTTCGATCTCCACCTGCCGATCACAGCGTCCATGTTACGTAAAGGTAGGCGGCATCACAAAGGGGTGACCCAACCACCCCGATTTACCTGCCCACGCGCAGGAGAGCACAGGAGGACCGATGACCAAGCAAGACGAAACCGCCAGCGAACGCGCAAGCTGGGCAGGAGCCGCAGCCCTCGCCGGAGCCGCCCTCGGTTCGGCAGCGCTGGCCGCTGTCCTGCTCTACTCCTCGCGCGGCAAGGGCAAGGCCCCCGCCACCCCCATCCACCCCGAAGACGCCCCCGAAACGGACTGAGGCGCCAGAGAAAGCAAACCCATGACGCCGATTTCGCAGGTGACCGGACGGGCCATCCCTTTCGGACTGAAGAATGTGGACACCGACATCATCATCCCCGCCGCCTTCCTCAAGACCATCACACGGTCGGGGCTGGGCAAGGGCGCCTTCCAGGCGATCCGCGCCGAGCCGGGCAACATCTTCGACAACCCCACCTATGCCGGCTCGCCCACGCTGATCGCGGGCGACAACTTCGGCTGCGGCTCCTCGCGTGAGCATGCCGCATGGGCGCTGCTCGATCTGGGGATCACCTGCGTCATCGCGCCAAGCTTTTCGGATATCTTTTCGGGCAATGCCTTCAAGAACGGCATCCTGACCGTGGTTCTGCCGCAGGAAGCCATCGACCGCCTGATGGAAGTGGCCAAGACCGACGAGATCACCGTCGATCTGGAAACCCAGACGGTGACCACGCCCTTCCAGGACCGCTTCTCCTTCGAGATCGACCCCTTCCGCAAGCATTGCCTGCTGAACGGGCTGGATGAGGTCGGCCTTACGCTGGCGCGCGATGCGGCCATCGGCGGGTATGAGGCCAAGGCCAAGGGCGCCCTGCCGTTTCTGGCAGTCGTTCAGCATTAAGAAGGGTGAATGCGAGGGTGTTACACCCTCGCGCTCCCTTTAGTTGTCAGCCTTGGCGCTTCGGGTTCGGCTTTGGATTAGGTCGCCGCGCCGCAGGCTTTAACGAGAAGAAAGGCGCCGGGGCTTCCTGCCTGCGGCGCCTTTTTGTTACGCAGGCCGAGAGCCTAGGCGCACCGATCGGGCGCCCCTGCCCTGGCGTCGGAAGACGTTATGGGAGCGCGAGGGGCCGGAGCATGTCTCTTGAGACATGCGACCATCGAAGACTCCCCCTCGCATTTTCTTTCCTTCCCCCTGCTCAATCTTCCTTGCGCCCGAACAAAGACGCCCCCATGCACCCGGCCGCATAGCGGGATTGCATCGCGTCTGATAGAACCCTATCTGCCGGACAGCATCACCGCCATTACTGCGAAGGATTCGCAACGCATGAACAGCTTTGCCGACCGTGAGCGCGCTCAGGGTGCTCAAGAGGCGGAAATGGCCTTTCGCATCCATGCGAGGCGCAACCGGCTGCTCGGCCAGTGGGCGGCTGTCCGCATGGGCCTCTCGCCCGAGGAGGCCGACACCTACGCCCGCAGCGTCGTCCATGCCGACTTCGAGGAAGCCGACGACGAGGACGTTGTGCGCAAGCTGCTGGGCGACCTGCTGCGCGCGGGCGTCGAGGCCGAGGACACCGAAGTCCGCAACGCTATGCATGAGAAAGAGGCCGAGGCCCGCCGCTCGCTGATGGGCCCCGCCTGAACTTTTCAAGGAACACAGAACAATGCCGATGCTGGCCCAGGATATCGAAACGCTGATCCGCGCCGCCCTGCCCGACGCTCAGGTGACCATCACCGATCTGGCGGGCGACGGCGACCACTACGCCGCCGAGGTGATCTCGGCCGCCTTTGCGGGCAAGCCGCGCGTCATCCAGCACAAGATGGTGATGGAGTCGCTGGGCGGCCGCATGGGCGGGGAACTTCACGCCTTGCAGATCAAGACCGGCGTCCCCACCTGATCCCTCACTGACAATTTACCCCCAATTTCGAAAGCGAAGCCGCCATGTCCGACACCAACGCCCGCATCGCCGATATCGTCAACGGCAATGACATCGTCCTGTTCATGAAGGGCACGCCGCTCTTCCCGCAGTGCGGCTTCTCCAGCCGCGCGATCGCGATCCTCGACCGCATCGGCGCGCCCTATCACACCGTCGACGTGCTGCAGGACCCCGAAATCCGCGCCGGGATCAAGGACTACTCGGAATGGCCGACCATCCCCCAGCTCTACGTCAAGGGCGAGTTCCTGGGCGGCAGCGACATCATGATGGAAATGTACGAAGCCGGCGAACTGCAGACGCTGGTCGAGGAAAAGGGCCTCGTCGCCAAGGCCTGATCGCTTTGGGATGAAGGTTGAGAAAAGCCTCCCGGTTGGTGCCGGGGGGCTTTTTTGTTTGGGTTTCAAGGAAAAGAGAATGCGAGGGTGTTACACCCTCGCGCTCCCATTTTTTGTCAGCCTTGGCGCTTCAGGTCGCGCAGGTGGAGAGCCTGGGCACAACGATGCGGCACCTCTGCCCGTTCATCGGAAGACGTCATGGGAGCGCGAGGGGGTAACCCCCTCGCATCTTCCTTCAAACCTTTTCAAACCCTCAAAACAGACCGGCCCCGAAAAGCCAAAGCTCTTCGGGGCCGCCCTATACGGGTTCGGGATCGGGAACGACCGGCGGGGCCCTGAGGAGACCGGGTAAGGCCCCGCCTGACGGAGTGCGACATCGAAGGGGGTAAGGACTTTGCCGGGAGACTGATCGGCATTGTCCGCTTCGATACCGCTTGGGTGACATTAACAAAGCATACACCGTGCCAATTTCGAAATAGCCCTGTTTTCCGGCACTTCGCGGAAAAACTCTGCCGGCAAGATTTGTAAAGCCTGTTAAAAATCCCGACACACCTTACCGGAAACCCGCGCGGAAGGTGGAAAATTTTCCGACAGTGTCGGCAAAACTTGCCAAGGCAGGCACATCGGGCAATCTGCCCTCATGACCTCCACTGACGACACACCGCGCCCGGCTGCCACGCTGGTCGTGTTCCGGCATGGCCCGGCGGGCGGCGCGCCTCAATTGCTGATGCAGGTGCGCGCGGCGAGCATGCGCTTTGCCGCAGGGGCCTGCGTGTTTCCCGGCGGCGCGGTCGATCCGGCCGATGCGGCGCTGGCCGAGACCCTGCCCATGGCAGAGGGCTGGGACGGCTTGCCCGATATGGCGGCGCGCATCGCCGCCATCCGCGAGATGCTGGAGGAAACGGGCCTCGCCATCGGCCTGACACACCGCGACGGCCAGCCGATCGATGCGGCTCAGGCGGCAGAGGCCCGCATATTGCTGGCACAGGCCAATGGCGCTCTGGCGCCGGTGCTGGACGCGATGGGCTGGCGCGTGAATGCGGCGGCGCTCACGCCTCTGGCACGCTGGTGCCCGCCGCTGCCCCGCCCGTTCGACACACGATTCTATCTGGCGGATCTGGGCTCGGGTCAGGTCGACCTGTCGCATGAGGCGCATGAGAGCGAGCGGCTGCTCTGGCTTTCGGCGCATGAAACACTGGCTCAGGCCGATGCGGGCGGGCTCTCGCTGGTCTTCCCCACCCGCCGCACGCTGGAGCGGCTGGCGCAGTTTTCCAGCTTCGAGGAAGCGCGGCGGCATGCTCTGGCCAGCCCGCTCGACACGATCTCGCCCGCCATCATCGAGGCCGAGGGCACATCATGGCTGACCATCCCGGAAGGGCTGGGCTATCCGGTCACCCGCGAGAGGCTGGAGACCGCACGCCGCAAATAGCGTGCAACCTTAATGCCTTGCGTGGCGAACGCCAAGATTTTCGACCACCGGCGCATAGAGCGGGCTGTCGAATTCGATCCCTGCGCCATCCTGGCTCAGCCAGCGCACCACGCCGCTGATGGCTTCCATGCCATCGGGCTTGATCGTCACGCGCATGCCGATCGAGAGATAGAGCGAGCGCGTCACCATCTTACAACCATGTGTGGAGATGTCGCAAAGATAGGCCTCGTCGCGCATGCCCCCCATGGTGCGACATTTGGCGGCAAGCGTAACAGGCAACCTGTTGACCTTGCGAGACTGAGTGGGCGTTTCCATGCATTAAGCCTAACCCCATCGAGGTTAATTTTTTTTCCGATTTTACAGTAAACAGCGCCTTAGGATGTGACTACGGCCACACCACAACCGCCCGTCGCAAAAGGCTGCGGAATGCAGGCGGACCGGTCCGCGCGAACGATCAGCCGATCTCGTTTGACAGGACCTTTTCATGGGCCCAAGCTTTTTGTGCCGCGCTTTTCAGGCTGCGGATCACGCTGAGTTCAGGGGCAAATAACAGGGTGCCTTGCCCTGTATCCCTGCTATGAAATCGGTGTCCGGGCTGGCTGGCGCCCGGCGCTCCCCATCCGCCAGCACCGCTTTCGTCCCCCACAGGGAGCCTTTGATCTTGCCTCAATCCCCCCTTCCCGGCGCGCGCCGCCGCATCGCCATCCGCCTGATTTCGGCCCTGACGCTCACCGCCATGGTTACCGCCGCGCCGCTGACCGCGCTGGCCCGCCCGCTGCCTGCCAAGGCCCCCGCATCCGCCCCGGCCAAGCGCGTCCAGTCGGGCGAGGCTGCCCATGCGATGGTCGCCGCCGCCAATCCGCTGGCGGTTGCCGCGGGCATGCGCGTGCTGAAGGCCGGTGGCAGCGCGGTGGATGCCGCGGTGGCGATCCAGGCCGTGCTGGGTCTGGTCGAGCCGCAAAGCTCCGGCCTTGGCGGCGGCTCCTTCATGGTGTTCTACGACGCCAAGACCCACAAGGTCACCGCCTATGACGGGCGCGAGACCGCGCCCGCAGGCGCCAATCCCAAACAGTTCCTCCACCCCGACGGCACGCCGATGTCCTATGCCGAGGCCGTCATGGGCGGCCAGTCCAGCGGCGTGCCCGGCGCCATCGCCATGCTCGACATGGCGCAGAAGGACCATGGCAAGCTGCCGTGGAAGGCCCTCTTCGCCCCCGCGCATGAGCTTGCCACCGATGGCTTTATCGTCTCGCCGCGTCTGGCCAGCATGATCGTCAGCCGCGCGCCTCAGGCCCATGGTGAGGATGCCATGGCCTATTTCCGCAACGCCGACGGCAGCCAGATGAAGGCGGGCGACCGCCTGATCAACAAGGCCTATGCGGGCAGCCTCGACCTGATTGCCGCCAACCGCTCCGCCGGACTGCTCTCGGGCCCGCTGGCCGAGGCGATCCTGCAGCGCATCCACACCGGCCCCTATCCCTCGCCGATGACGCTGGCCGATATGGCCGCCTACAAGCCGCGCAAGACCGAGGCGCTGTGCCGCCCCTATCGCGCCTATGTCATCTGCACGCCGCAGGCCCCCTCGGGCGGTCTGCCGCTGCAGGAGGCGATGGGCATCCTTGCACATACCGACATCGACAAGCGCAGCGCCAAGGATGAAAAGGGCTGGTATCTGCTCTCGCAGGCCAGCCGCCTCGCCTATGCCGACCGCGACAAGTATGAGGGCGACCCCGCCTTCGTGCCCGTGCCCACCGAGGGCCTGCTGGCGCCCGACTACCTCGCCAAGCGCGCCGCGCTGATCGGCGAGCAAGCCCAGCCCGTCACCTATGGCATCCCCGCCGGTGCCCCCAAGGTCGGCCCCGACCACACGCTGGAGCCGGGCGGCACCAGTCATATCGTGATCGTCGATGCCGACGGCAATGCGCTGTCCATGACCACCACGGTCGAGAGCATCTTCGGCAATGGGCATATGGTTGGCGGCTTCTTCATGAACAACCAGCTCACGGATTCGTCCTTCGCGCCCGACAATGCCGATGGCACCCCCGCCGCCAACGCCGTGGCGCCGGGCAAGCGCCCGCGCTCGTCGATGGCGCCGACCATCGTGCTCGACAAGGCGACCGGCCACTTTGCCGCCGCCACCGGCTCGCCGGGGGGCACGGCCATCGTGGGCTATGTGGTGAAGGCGCTGGTCGGTATCCTCGACTGGAAGATGAGCCCACAGGACGCCGTCGCGCTGCCCAATCTGGTGGCGATGGGCAACAAATATTCGGCGGACAAATTCCCTGACGATATTACGTCTGCTCTGGCTGCGCGCGGCGAGGTGCTGGATTCGGGGCGCGGAGAAAACTCCGGGCTGCAGGCGATCGTTTACAAGCCCAAGGGGGCTATCCGCTATGTCGGGGGTGCTGATCCCCGGCGTGAGGGGATTGCTCGCGGGTTTTAAGGTTTGAAGAAGGGTGATGCGAGGGGGTTACCCCCTCGCGCTCCCATTTTTTGTCTGCGTTGCGCTTCGGGTTCGACCATAGGGCAAGGTCGCGGCGCCTCAGGCTTTCATCTTTCAGACAAGCGCAAGGCGTCGTGGGTTTTATGCCTGCGGCGCCTTTTCGTTGTGCAGGTGGAGAGGCTGGGCGCACCATTTCGGTGCCACTGCCATCTCGTCGGAAGACGTAAAGAGAGCGCGAGGGCGATGGCCCTCGCATCTTCTTCTTTTCTAAACCTAATCCTGAACCCCAAACGAAATTGGGGCCCGGATCTTGCGATCCGAGCCCCTATTCCAACCCGGTATCGACGACCGGCTGCGGATGACAAGCCCCCCTGCTCCGCCCGGAGGAAAGTGCAGATACGATGGATCGCGTGGCCCCCTATTCGATCACACCGCAATGCCTCCGGCCCCATAGGCACCGATCGGAACCGTAAGCTGGAACGTAAGTCCAGAAATCCAGCCAAAAAGATGGCGGCCCCGATTGTCTTTTTATTGCCCGCCTTGTCGGCGTGCAAACGTTCTTCGTGAAAACGCAGGCCTCGTCAAATCCATTGTTGTACCGGCCAGAACAATTCCCCCTACTGTGTCATCTCGGCACTAAAAATCCCATATATCCCGGTAACTTTTCGTAAAATTACACCTTCGCCAAGGGTTTGCGCATGATGAATTCATCGTCGAACCAGTCCCCCACGGCGAAGCGATATTCGCCCGCCACGACAAAACCACGCCCGCTGTAGACATGACGCGCGCGGTCATTGCCCTGCCACACGCCCAGCCAGAGCGCTTTGGGCTCCTGCTGCTCCATCCAGTCCAGCACCAGGTCGAGCAACCGCTTGCCCAGCCCGGCCCCTTGCGCGGAGCGGCGCAGATAGAGTTGATAAAGCTCGAGATCTCCCGCGCGCACAGCCTCATGCGGCAGCTTGCAGGGCCCGGCATGGGCATAGGCCAGCAGGGCTCCCTCATCATCCTGAGCCACCCACGTCCAATGCGCCGGGTCAGCCAGTTCGCGCTCCACCGTGGCCTGCCCATAGGCATCCACCTCGAAGCGGGCGAGGTCGGCGGCGGGATAGGGGATCGCAAAACCCTCCGCGCCGAAGGTCTCGCGGAAACAGGCCAGCTTCAGCGCGCTGAGCGCGGCGGCATCGCCCGGTTCGGCCCGGCGAATCAGAAAAGGCGAGATGGCGGCGCTGGAAAGGGTCTGGCTCATGCCCAAGCGATAGCTCCCGCCCAAGGCCCTTGCAATCGGTGCATGCCCCTCCCGAAAACCTTCACGACGTGCCGCGGCCATCCCTGCATTTCTCCTTAACCATGCAGCCACCGGTCCTGAGTCATTCTGCTTTACCTCCCTGAGCAGGCTTTCGCCCGATCCCGGTGCTGTCCGGGCAGGCATTGTCCGGGGCAAACTGGGGAGAATGGCGTTGTCGCGCTTTGGGATTTCGACGCGGCTGTTGGGGGCCTTTGCCATCCTGCTGGTGGCGATGGCCGGTTTCGGCGCCTTTTCCGTGATGAAGATCGGCGAGGTCAACGCCCTCTCGATGGAGATGCGCACCCGCTGGCTGCCCGCCACGCAGGAGGTCGGCCAGATCCACGCCTATATCTCGCAATACCGCATCCGCCAGAGCGAGATGATCGCCGCCCCGGTCAAGGACAAGCCCCGCGCCGCCAAGCTGGTGCGCAATGCGGGCATGGCGATCGACGGGCTGATGGTCCATTACGAAAAGCTGATCAACACGCCCGAGCAGCATGACGCCTTCCACAAGGTCTTCTTCAACTGGCGCAGCTACAAGGCGCTGAACGAGAAGATGCTCGCGCTCGATGCGCGGCATGGCGACCAGGACGACACCGCCGTGCGCGACCTGTTCGAGGGCGATGTGCAGCAGAGCTTCTACGCGGTCGAGGATTCGATCATGGCGCTGGTCGATGTGAACACGGGGGGCGCCAACAAGGTCTCCGCCGAATCGAGCCAGATCCATGACGCCGCCCGCCGCACCACACTGCTCGCGCTGAGCGCCACGGTGGCGCTGGCGCTGGTGCTGCTGGCGATGCTGATGCAGACCATCGCGCGGCCCGTGCGCCGTCTGGCCGATGCCGTGACGCGGCTGGTCGATGGCGACATGAATGTCACCGTGCCCGCCACTCACCGCCAGGATGAGGTCGGCGCGCTGGCCCGCGCGCTCGATGCCTTCAAGCGGCTGGTCGCGCAGGACAAGGTCCGCACCGCCGCCGAGCTGGAGCAGGCGCGCAACGCCCAGATCACCATCGACGCGATCGGCAATGGCCTTGCCGCGCTAGCCGAGGGCAATCTGACGCATCGCGTGCCCGAGGACGGCCATGGCGCGCTGGGCGCGCTGCATGTCAATTTCAACGAGGCGGCCCAGCGCCTCTCCGATGTTCTGGGCGCGATCGTCGATGGTTTCGACACGATCAGCCAGGGCACGCAGGACATCGCCGTGGCGGGCAGCGACCTGTCGCGCCGCACCGACCATCAGGCCAGCTCGCTGGCCGGGACCGCGCGCACGCTGGGCGAGCTGACCGGCATGGTCAAGCTGACCGCCGACAATGCGCGCCAGACCTCGACCCGTCTGGCCACCACCCGCCAGACCGCCGGGGGCATGGAAGGCACCGCCAATGACGCCATCGCCGCGATGCGCGCCATCGAGGACTCGAGCCGCCAGATGGCCGAGATCATCGGCGTGATCGACGGCATCGCCTTCCAGACCAACCTGCTGGCGCTCAACGCCGGGGTCGAGGCCGCCCGTGCCGGGGACGCCGGGCGCGGCTTCGCGGTGGTCGCCACCGAGGTGCGTGCCCTTGCCCAGCGCAGCGCCGATGCGGCCAAGGACATCAAGGCGCTGATCACCACCTCCAACGGCCAGATCGGTGACGGCGTGGCGCTGGTCTCATCCAGCGGCGGGGCGCTGCGCCAGATCGTGGGCGAGGTCGCGGCCATTTCCGAGCTGGTCGAGCAGATCGCCCAGTCGGCGGGCAAGCAGGCCAATGCCATGGTCGACATCAGCGCGCTGGTCAGCGAGATGGATGAGTTCACCCAGCAGAATGCCGCCATGGTGGAGCAAAGCTCGGCCAGCACGGTCAATCTTTCGGCCGAGACCGAGCGTCTGGTGGGCCAGCTCAGCACCTTCCGGCTCAACGGGCGGCGGGCGGTGATGATCGAGCCGGTCAGCCCGGCGTCACAGCAGGCGCGCCTCACCGGCCCTTCTTCCGGCAGGGCCCTGCCCTCCACAAGGGGCAACACCGCGCTGAAGCTGGCCGATGAGGACTGGTCGGCGTTCTGAACAGGCGCCCGCCGCGCAGCCCTTGCGCAACGATTGCGCAAAAGCGCCTAGGTATTTCCTCCAGAGCCCCATCAACGCTCCTTTTGGGGCCCCGCGCGTATAATGCTGACGATTGCAAAGGACCTCTCCCGGATTCACCCGCAATCGATTCGACGACCACTCCATGAGGCCGATGACGATGCAGACCCTCCACAAAGCCCCCGCCCGGCTGGCTCGCGTGATCCTTGCACGTCTGCTGCTGGCCTGTGCCCTGTTGGCAGGCATGCTCACCGCCACCCCCGCGCTGGCGCAGAGCGACTGGAGCCGTCAGGTCGCGCGCATCATCAGCTCGAAGCAGACCTATCCCGCCACCGCCCAGATGCGCGGCGAGGAAGGCACCGCCAAGGTCAAGGTCTATGTCGGCGCCGATGGCAGCGTGCAGCGCACCGAACTGGCGACCGGCTCGGGCTCTCCCCTGCTTGACCGTGAGGCGCTGGCCATGCCGACCCGCGCGGGTCGCCTGCCCGCCCCTCCGGGTGGCGCCACCGTGCTGACCGTGCCGGTGACCTGGAAGCTGATCTGAAGATCGGCGCTTTTTGAAAAATCTGCGGAAGAGCAGATTTTTACCCGGCACCAGCCCTCTCCCCCGCCCGGTTACCCTACGGTCGTATCCTATGGGTGGCCGGGCGGGGGAGCGGGCTGGTGCCGCGAATCCGGCCACGCCGGATTCCAAACAAACGTAATTTTCTTGCTATCCACAGCAAAACCGCCTATGGGCCGCCCCAAGCGTGACCGGCGTACAGGGCTTCCCCCCAGCCGCAGGCCTCGCCCAGCAGGATCAGGCCGCGTGAAGGCAGCGCCGATGGGAACCCTTTCTACGGGCCATCGCAGCGCCGTCAGCCTCCCTGCCGGGCAGAGACCGCTCGGTCACATCATCGCCACAGCGCCACCTCGTCACGCAAGGTTGCAGGAACTTCTCCTCACCTTCCCGTGCGTCGCGCGTGCGCGCGCCGCATGGCGCTTCAAGAAAGACATCCATGTCCTATTTTTCCGACCTTAACCTGGCCGAGCCGATCCTGCGCGCACTGGCCGAAAAAGGTTACACCGATCCCACCCCGATCCAGCGCCAGTCGATCCCCTCGCTGATCGAGGGCCGCGACCTTCTCGGCCTGGCCCAGACCGGCACCGGCAAGACCGCCGCTTTCTCGCTGCCCTCGCTGCACCGTCTGGCGATGGACCCCAAGCCGCGCCGCGCCGCCTCGTGCCGCATGCTGGTCCTCAGCCCCACCCGTGAGCTGGCCGCCCAGATCGCGGACAATATGAAGTTCTACGCCAAGCACCTGCCGCTGAGCATCCAGTGCATCTTCGGCGGCGTGCCCGCGCCCAAGCAGGCCCGCGCCCTGGTGGGCGGCACCGACATTCTGGTCGCCACGCCGGGCCGTCTGCTCGATCTGATCGACCAGCGCGCTCTCACCCTGCGCGATGTCGAGATCTTCGTGCTCGACGAAGCCGACCAGATGATGGATCTGGGCTTCATCCATGCCCTGAAGCGCGTCGCCCGCCTGCTGCCCGCACAGCGCCAGAGCCTGTTCTTCAGCGCCACCATGCCGCAGGACATCGAGGCGCTGGGCCGCCAGTTCATCAACAACCCCGTGAAGGTGGAGGTGGCCCCGCAGTCCACCACCGCCGAGCGCGTCGAGCAGTATGCCACCTTCGTGTCGCAGGCTGAAAAGCAGGCCCTGCTGACCATCAAGCTGCGCGAGGGTCTCGCCAGCGGCGAGATCGACCGCACGCTGGTCTTCTCGCGCACCAAGCATGGCGCCGACCGTATCGTGCGCTTCCTGACCCCCGCCGGCATCGAGGCCGCCGCCATCCATGGCGACAAGTCTCAGGCCCAGCGCACCGCTGCCCTGAAGGGCTTCCGCGATGGCAAGGTCAAGGTGCTGATCGCCACCGACATCGCCGCGCGCGGCATCGACGTGACCGGCGTCAGCCACGTCTTCAACTTCGACATCCCCAATGTGGCCGAGCAGTATGTGCACCGCATCGGCCGCACCGGCCGCGCCGGCGCCAACGGCATCGCCCTCTCCTTCGTGGCCGATGACGAAAAGCCCTACCTCAAGGCCATCGAGCGCCTGACCGGCGTGAAGCTGACCATGCAGCCGCTGCCCGCCAACTTCCTCGTCGAGGCCGCCCGCCTGCCCGCCCCCGCCAAGCGCGGCAATGGCCAGCCCGAGCGTGTCGACCGGGGCGCCAGTGCCGGTCGCGGCGATGGTCGTGGCCGTGGTGGCGCGGGTCGCCCGCAGGGCCAGGGTCGCGATGGTGGCCGTGGCGGCCAGCAGGAGCACAATCGTCACAACAACCGCCGCAAGGACCCCGGCGCGCAGGATCGCGTTGCCCGTGACGGCCAGCGCTCCGGCCAGCAGCGCGACAGCGATCGCGCCCGCGCCGAGCGCCGCCAGAACGACCCGCGTGCAACCGCGCAGCGCCCGTCCTCGGGTCCGCGTTTCGATCCGCTGAGCGATGCCTCGGGGGATGAGCGCCGGGATCGTACCGCGCGTCGCGGGCGTTAAGAACTGAAAAGGGATAGGTGCGAGGGGGTTACCCCCTCGCGCTCCCATTTTTTGTCAGCGTTGCGCTTCGGGTTCGGCCTTAGGCTAACGTCGCTGCGCTGCAGGCTTTGGCTCGCTTGCACAGCCCATCGGATGTTCAGGGATTGCCTGCGGCGCCCTTATGCCGTGTAGGCAAAGCGCACCACCGCCATCGCAAAGGCGAAACAGAAGGCATAGGAAAAGCGGTCCAGCTTGACCGGCTCGCGGCCCTTTGCCGAACGCCAGCGCCCGATGGCCAGCATGCTGGCGCTCACCAACAGCGGCGTGCCGATCAGATTGGCGATCCTCAGCGATGGACTGTGGATCATCGAATGCGGCAGGATCAACAGGCTGATCCCTCCGGCCAGCGCGCCCCAGAACAGATAGCCCAGCCCGGACAGCACCGGATGGCGTTCCGTCTTCGCCGTATCCGCAAGGCAATCCAGACCGATATCGACAGCCGCCTCGATCAGGAACTGCAGCAAAAATTCGCCGAGGAACTGAAAAAGGATCTCGAACAAAGCTTCCATGGGAAACCCCATGACACAGGTGGAGAGCCAGAACACACCATGTCGGCGCCACCACCCTATCGCCGGAAGGCGTTATGGGAGCGCGAGGGCCCGGAGCATGTCTCTTGAGACATGCGACCAACTACAGACTCCACCCTCGCATTTTCTCTTCCTGAAACCTTCAAACCGCCGCGGTAAACACGCCCAGCTCGGGAATCCCGACCGAGCGCCGACCGCCGTAATCGGTCTTCACGACGATATGGCCTTCCTTCTCCAGATGCTCCAGCAAACGGCGGATGCGGCCTGAAGACGAAGTGCCATAAACCCGCGCCAACTCATTGTCGTCAGGGCAGGCCTCGCCCTCCATCGCCGCGCGGGCCAGGACCAGAAACGGCGCCAACCAGTCATCGGTGACGGCGCGGGCAAGGTTCATCAACTCGGCCCAGCGCTCTTCCTGCGGGGCGTAGATGCCAGCGACGGCCATGGCGAAACGGCGGCGGAACTGCGCCACATCGCCCGCGTGATGGCCGATGCGCTTCATCCGGCAGCGCAGCGTAAAGTCCTGATAGAGTGAGGCGATCTGCTGATAGGTCGCGCCGGGCTCGGTGGCCATATCCTCCATGATGGAGGCGATCATCGCGTTGATCTCATCAGGCGCGATGGCCGGAGGCGCCGCGACAGCCGCAGCGGCGAAGAGATTGTCTCCGCCCGCCAGCGGATCCTCGGGCTCCTGATCGGTGCCCGGCGCCACGGCCATCACATAGGAACCGATCTGCTCCATCAGATCGCCCGCATCGGGCATCGCCGGACGCGGCGACGGGCCGTCCACGGCGGTCAGCTCCTCCAGCGTCGGCGCGGCATGGAGCAAGTCGTGCAGATCCTGACCCGTGGTGGTCGGCGGCGGCAGCAGGCCAGTGGAGACCGCGCGGCTGGTGGTCTTCACCCCGCCGATGCGCACCGCGACAGGCCGCCGCGTGATCGCGGGCCCAAGCGCCAGAAACTGCCCACGCTCCAGATCGCGGATGGTCTCGGCCTGACGGCGGTCCATGCCCAGCAGATCGGCGGCGCGCGCCATATCAATGTCGAGAAAAGTACGGCCCATCAGGAAGTTGGAGGCTTCCGCCGCCACATTCTTGGCCAGCTTGGCAAGGCGCTGCGTGGCGATGATCCCGGCCAGACCGCGCTTACGGCCGCGGCACATCAGATTGGTCATCGCCGAAAGCGACAGGCGGCGGACCTCGTCGGTGACATCGCCAGCGGCGGCGGGGGCGAACATCTGCGCCTCATCCACCACCACCAGAGCGGGGTACCACTGGTCGCGCGGGGCATCGAACAGCGTGTTGATGAAGGTGGCGGCGCAGCGCATCTGCGCCTCGATCTCAAGCCCGTCCAAGGCGAGAATCACGCTCGCGCGGTGCTGGCGGACGCGGTTGGCCAGCCGGATCAGGTCGTTGTTCGAATAGGCCGCGCCATCGACGACGATATGCCCGAAAGGCTCGGCCAGCGTGACGAAATCGCCCTCCGGGTCGATCACCACCTGCTGGACCAGCGCAGCGCTTTCCTCCAGCAACCGGCGCAGCAAATGGCTCTTGCCCGAGCCCGAATTGCCTTGAACCAGCAAACGGGTCGCCAAAAGTTCCTCAATGTCGATTTGCAGAGCCTTGCCGCCCTGCTGTTCGCCGATGATGACCGATGCGCTCACGGGGGCGGGGTTTACCTTTTGCTCGGGTTGGGGCCTAGGGGCGGAAAGCAGGTTTTCCAGAGGTTTTCGGTAGAAGGACAAGAGAAGATGCGAGGGGATTATCCCCTCGCGCTCCCGTTAATGTCTACCTTGCGCCACGGGTTCAGCCTTGCGCTAAATTTGCCGCGCCGCAGGCAGGAAAACTGAATGCCTGCGGCGTCTTAGGTGAAACAGGTGGAAAGTCTGGACGCAAGGATGCGGCGCCACCACCCATGCGTCGGGAGACGAAATGGGAGCGCGAGGGGGTAACCCCCTCGCATCTTTCTTACTTCAACAATTCCGCAGCCAGAGCTTCCGCCACCCGAATCCCATCCACCGCCGCCGACAGAATCCCGCCAGCATAACCGGCGCCTTCACCCGCCGGGTACAGCCGCGCGTGTTCAGAGACTGCAGATCCTTCCCCCGCGTAATGCGCAGAGGCGACGATGTGCGCGTTTCCACGCCGGTCATGATCACATCGGGATGGTCATAACCGGGCACCTGACGGCCGAACACCGGCAGCGCCTCGCGGATCGAGTCGATCACGTAATCGGGCAGACATTCGCGCAGATCGGTCAGGTGGACGCCGGGCTTGTAGCTGGGCGTCACCGCCCCGAAATCGCCCGAGGACGCCCGCCCCGCCAGCAGATCGCTCACCTTCTGCCCCGGCGCCTGATAGTTGCTGCCCCCCGCGATATAGGCCAGATCCTCCCAGTGGCGCTGGAAGGCGATGCCTGCCAGAGGACCGCCGGGATAATCCTTGCCGGGATCAATCGTCACCACCAGACCGGAGTTGGCGTTGAACTCGGCGCGCGAATATTGGCTCATGCCGTTGGTGACGACGCGGCCTTCCTCGCTGGTGGCCGCCACCACCCGCCCACCGGGGCACATGCAGAAGCTGTAAACCGTGCGCCCGTTCGAGCACTGATAAGACAGCGAATAGGCCGCCGCGCCCAAAATCTCGTTCCCGGCGCAAGCACCGAAACGCGCCTTGTCGACCCAGCTTTGCGGATGTTCGATACGCACACCGATGGCGAAGGGCTTGGCCTCCATGGTGACGCCCGCCTCGTGCAGCGTCTCGAAGGTGTCGCGGGCGGAATGACCCACCGCCATGATGACATGGCTGGTCTCGATATAGCCGCCATCGGCCAGATGCAGGCCGCGCAGCTTGCGGTCCTCCCCCTCACCGGCGATATCGAAACCACTGACGCGCGTGCTGAAACGATATTCGCCGCCCAGCTTCTCGATGGTGTCGCGCATGCTCATCACCATCGTCACCAGACGGAAGGTGCCGATATGCGGATGCGCCTCATAGAGGATATCGTCGGGCGCCCCGGCCTTCACGAACTCCACCAGCACCTTGCGGCCCAGATGGCGCGGGTCCTTGATGCGGCTGTAGAGCTTGCCGTCGGAGAAGGTGCCCGCGCCGCCCTCGCCGAACTGCACGTTCGATTCCGGGTTGAGTTCGCTGCGGCGCCACAGGCCCCATGTGTCCTTGGTGCGCTCGCGCACGGCCTTGCCGCGCTCGATGATGATGGGCTTCAGCCCCATCTGCGCCAGAATCAGCGCCGCCAGCAACCCGCAGGGCCCCGCGCCGATCACCACCGGGCGCGGGCCCTTGTAATCGGCAGGCGCCATCACCGGGAAGTGATAGGACGTGTCGGGCGTGGCCCGCACATGCTGATCCTCGGCAAAGCCGGTGAGGATGCGCGCTTCGTCCTCCACCTCGACATCCAGCACATAGACCAGCTTGATCGCGCTTTTCTTGCGAGCGTCATTGCCACGGCGGACCATATGGACGCGGCGCAGCGCTTCGGGCGCAATACCCAGTTTCGCGCAGACGGCGCGCTCCAGATCCTCGGGGGCGTGGTCGAGCGGCAGGATGATGTCGGAGAGGCGTAGCATCGCCGCCCCATACGCTCCCTCTCGGTTTTTCGCCACCCCGCTTGACCAGCGGGCGCACCACCCATAGATGATGCATATGCATCAACGACTCTGCGTCTGCACCACCATGCGCCGTGCCACCCGCGCGCTCACCCGTGCCTATGACGAGGCGCTGGCCCCCTTTGGCATCACGGTGCAGCAGTTCGCCATCCTGCGCGACATCCAGCGCGCGGGCACCATCCCCCTGCCCCGCCTGGCCGAGGGTCTGGTGATGGACCGCACCAGCCTCTACCGCGCCCTGCCCCCGCTGGAGCGCGAGGGCCTGCTGGTGCTGGAAAGCCCCTCGCCGCGCAGCCGCACCGCCACCCTCACCCCGGCAGGCCAACAGCGGGTGCAGGATGCCAACCCGGCATGGGAAGCGCTGCAAACCCGCATCCTAGGCGCCATGCAACCGGGCGAATGGGACCAGATGCAATCCAGCGCCGACCGCCTCGCCACACAGCTCTCCTCGGGAACCCTCTGACCATGACGACGACACAGACCGCCACTCTGGCCGCCAGAGGCAGCAAGGCTCTGGCCATTCAGGTCACCGCGATCACCTTCCTCGCCCTGCTGGTCTCGGCGGGGCTGCGCTCGGCGCCCGGCGTGATGATGGTGCCGCTGGGGCTGCATTTCGGCTGGGACCGGGCGACGGTCTCGCTCACCTCGGCGATCGGCATCTTTCTTTATGGGCTGGTCGGGCCGTTCGCCGCCGCGCTGATGCTCTCGATCGGCATCAGGCGCACCATGATGGGCGGCCTCGCGCTGATGGCGGCCGGCACGCTGGCCAGCCACTGGATGAGCCAGAGCTGGCACTATCTGCTGACATGGGGCGTGATCTCCGGGTTTGGCAGCGGGGCAGTCGCCAATGTGCTGGGCGCCACCGTCACCAACCGCTGGTTCGCCAAACGGCAGGGGCTGGTAATGGGGCTGTTCTCGGCCTCGACCGCCACGGGCTCGCTGGTGTTTCTGCCCTTCCTCGCATGGCTGACGCGCGACGGCGCATGGCAGCCGGTGGTGGACACGGTGGGTCTTGCCAGCCTGATCATGATCCCGCTGGTGCTGCTCCTGCTGCCCGAAAGCCCGGCCTCACGCGGGATCGCCCGCTTTGGCGAAGCCCCCGGCACGCCCCCGCCGCCCCCGCGTCAGGCCAGCGCGATGCTGGCGCTGGAAGCTCTGGCCCGTGCCAGCAAATCGGGCACCTTCTGGCTGCTGTTCGGCACGTTTTTCGTCTGCGGAGCGACCACCAACGGCCTCGTCGGCACGCATCTCATCGCCTATTGCGGCGACCATGGCATCGCGCCCGTCGCGGCGGCGGGCTTGCTCTCCACCATGGGCATCTTCGACCTGTTCGGCACCACCGCCTCGGGTTGGCTGACCGACCGTTTCGACCCGCGCCGCTTGCTCTTTGTCTATTACGGCCTGCGGGGGCTGTCGCTGATCGTGCTGCCCTTCCTTGACTTCGGCCCCATCGGCCTTGGTGTCTTCGCGGTGTTCTACGGGCTCGACTGGATCGCCACCGTGCCCCCCACGCTGGCCATCGCCAACCGCGCCTTTGGCGAGCGCGAGGCCCCGATCATCTTCGGCTGGGTGGTCGCCGGACATCAGCTTGGCGCGGCCTGCGCGGCGCTGGGGGCGGGTCTGGTGCGGCAGGAGTGGGGCTCCTACGGCCCCGCCTTTGCCGGAGCGGGCGTGCTGGGCCTGCTGGCGGCACTCGCTGCCCTGGCGCTGCCCCATGCGCGGGCGCAGCTTCGCCCGGCTTGAAGAAATGGCCCCGTCCCCCTAAAGGCCCCCCAAGGCTTCAAGGGAACGGACACATGGCACAGATCATCGACGGCAAGGCCCTCGCCGCAAGACTGATGGAGGACACCCGCCAGGGCGTCGCCGACATCGTCGCCGCCACCGGCAGCGCGCCGGGCCTCGCCGTGGTGCTCGTCGGCAGCGATCCGGCCAGCGAGGTCTATGTCGGCCGCAAGATCAGCCAGTGCCGCAAGGCCGGCATCAACTCGATCGAGCACCGCCTGCCCGCCGATACCGATCAGGCCGCGTTGATCGCCCTGATCGACAGCCTCAACGCCGACCCCGCCATCCACGGCATCCTCGTGCAGCTTCCCCTGCCCAAGGGCCTCGACGCCGCCCCCATCCTCGACCGCATCAGCCCGGCCAAGGATGTCGACGGCTTCCATCCGGTGAATGTCGGGCGCCTGTCCTCGGGCACCGGCGGCCTCGTGCCCTGCACCCCGCTGGGCATCATGCTGCTGCTCGACAGCGTGATCGACGACTATCGCGGCCTCAACGTCTGCGTCATTGGCAAGTCGAACATCGTGGGCAAGCCGGTCTCCATGCTGCTCCTTGAGCGCGAGGCGACCGTCACCGTCACCCATATCGAAACCATCGACCTGCCCGATATCGCCCGCAAGGCCGACATCATCGTGGCAGCGGCCGGCGCCCCGCACCTCGTGCGCGGCTATTGGGTGAAGCCCGGCGCGGTGGTGATCGACGTGGGCATCACCCGCATCACCGACCACGACGGCGTGACCAAGCTGGTCGGCGATTGCGCGACTCACGAACTGGACCACGCCCGCGCGGTGACGCCCGTGCCCGGTGGTGTTGGGCCGATGACCATCGCCTGTCTGTTGGCCAATACGGTCAAGGCAGCCAAGATGGGCTTGAAGTAAGAAAGATCATGCGAGGGTGTTACACCCTCGCGCTCCCATTTTTGTCAGCGTTGCGCATCGGGTTCGGCCATAGAATAAGGTCGCCGCGCCGCAGGCAGGAAATTGAATGCCTGCGGCGCCTTAGATAGCGCAGGTGGAGAGCCGGGGCGCACCATTTCGGCGCCACTACCCCATCGTCGGAAGACGTTATGGGAGCGCGAGGGGGTAACCCCCTCGCATCTTTCTTACTCTTTTTTTATCCCAGAAACACTTCGTCACACACGGGACGATCAAGCGCAAAGCGCGGGCTTTATCTCCGTATTCATCACGGAAATGGAGCCCACCCTCATGTTGTTCACCACTTTTGCGACGCTGGCGCTGAGCGCCTCCGCCCCCACCATGATCGACCAGCCTCTTCAGGCCATTGGCTGCCATCCGCAGCCGGGCAAGGTGATGGGTTGTGTCACCAATAGCCATGTCGTTGCGCAGCAGCGCGCGATGGGCACCGCTCCGGTGGTGCTGGCCAAGGTCGATGACGCCACTGCCCCGCGCACTGTCGCCTGCCATCCCGATCCCAGCCGCAACCGTGGCTGTTTCCGCCCGGCGCCGGGTGCTCAGGTGAAGCCTGTCGTGGCCAAGGCCGCAGCGCAGCCCGTGCAGGAGAGCGCCGAAGCCGATCGCGCAACCGCGTCCCAGGGCAGCAGCCTCCGCAAGGTTGGCTGATGTCCTGCCGGGCGGCGGTCGACCTTCCCATGGGTGGGTCATGCCACCTCCTTTATGCGTCGTGCCCTGACGCAGGCATGGCCTGACCGCCGCCCGGCTACCTTCCCCTTGAAAAGAGAGCGCAAGCGTGACACTTCGTGCGTTGATGCCTGATATTGCCGCCCCTGATGCCGTTCCCGGTTCGGCGCCCTCGATCCTGCTGGTCGAGGATGACACCGCGCTGCGCGTGCTGACGGCGCGTGCCCTCAAGGCCCATGGCTATGACGTGCGCACGGCCTGCAGCGGCGCGGAGATGTGGGTGGCGCTCGAAGCGGCGCCGGCCGATCTGCTGGTGCTCGACATCATGCTGCCCGGCACCAATGGCATCGAGCTGTTCCGCCGCATCCGCAAGACCAGCGAGGTGCCGATCATCTTCGTCTCCGCGCGCGGCAGCGAGGAAGACCGCGTGCTGGGTCTGGAACTGGGCGCCGACGACTATCTGGCCAAGCCCTTCGGCACGCGCGAGCTGATCGCGCGCATCGGCGCGGTGCTGCGCCGTGGCGGCGGCAATGGCGGCGAGAACACCAGCGGTGAGCGCGATCTGGGCCGCCGCGATGTGGAGTTCGACGGCTGGCGCCTGTCCATGGCCCGCCACGAGCTGACCGCGCCCGACGGCACCATCGTCGACCTGACCGGCGCGGAGTTCGACCTGCTCTGCACCTTCGTCAGCCAGCCGCAGCGCGTCATCGGGCGCCAGCGGCTGATCGAACTGTCGCGCACCCGCATCGGCGATTCGTCGGACCGCTCGATCGACGTGCTGGTCAGCCGCCTGCGCCGCAAGCTGACCGACACCGGCGGCACCGCGCCGCTCGTCACCGTGCGCGGCGTGGGTTACATGTTCAACCTGCCGGTCACGCGTTCTTGATCCATCGCTTGCGCCAATGGGCGGGCCATATCGGCCTGTTCGGGCGTCTTCTGGCGCTCCTGGTGCTGGTGATGATGGTGGATTTCACCGCCAACGCGCTGATTTTCGAGAAAGCCAGCGACTTCGCCCTGCATCAGGAGGATGCCGCCCGCCTTGCCGAAAGGCTGGTGGTGGCCGATCAGGTGCTGGAGACCGAGCCGCTGATCTCGCGCCCCCGCGTCGCCGGGGAACTGAGCACCGAAACCCTCAAGATCAGTTGGTCCCCGGCGCGTGAACGCCCGCTGGCGGCGCTGACTCTGGCGGCGCTGCAGGGGCAGATCCTCTCCGCCCAGCCCTCTTTGGCGCATCGCAATCTGCAACTGCACCTTTCCACCTTTTCCGAGGATATCGGCGGCTCGCTGACGCTGAGCGACGGATCGCTGGTCAGCTTTCACAACCACAGCAGGCGGGCATGGCCGCTCAAGGCCGGGCGGCTGATCTCGCTGGTGCTGCCCTCGCTGGTGCTGGTGGGCCTCGCGCTGGTGATGATGCAGGCGATCCTGCATCCGCTGCGCCGTCTGGTGCTGGCCACCCGCCGCGTCGGCACCTCGCAATCCTCCGCGCTGGAGCCTGCCGGGCCCGCCGAGGTGCGCAACCTCATCCACGCCTTCAACGCCATGCAGAGCCGCATCGACAGCCTGCTGGCCACCGGCACCCAGACCATGCTGGCGATCGGCCACGATCTGCGCACCCCGCTGGCGCGCCTGCACCTGCGCCTCGACGAGGCCCCGCTCGACCCCGCCGCGCGCGAGGCGATGCAGGGCGACATCGGCGAGATGCGCGACCTGCTCTCCTCGCTCCAGACCTTCGTGGAACCGCGCAGCGCCGAGCCGCCGCGCCGCATCGATATCGCCGCCATGGTGCAGACTCTGGTGGACAATGCGCAGGATCAGGGCAGCGATGCCAGCTACTCCGGGCCGGACACGATGGTGGTGATGGGCCGCGCGGTGCCTTTGCGCCGGGCCCTGTCCAATCTGGTGAGCAACGCCCTGCATTACGGCGGCAATGCCGAGGTCTCGCTCTCCGTGGTGAACAACCGCGTGACGGTGGTCATCGCCGACCGCGGGCCGGGCATTCCGGAAGAAGAACTCGCCCATGTGATCCAGCCCTTCGTGCGGTTGGATCATGCCCGCTCGCGCGATACGCCGGGGATGGGTCTGGGTCTGGCCATCGTCGAGAAATCGCTGAACGGTGAAGGCGCGAGCGTGGCGCTGGCCAACCGCGAGGGTGGCGGTTTGGTCGCGACGGTGACTTTGGCAGGCGGAGCTTGTTAGGGGGTGAAAGTGGCCTCCGGCGGGCAAAGGGCCATTGCCCTTTGCAATCCCTTTCGTGTCGGCCTTGTGCTATGGGGTTCGGCGTCAGGTGTTGGGCGCAATGTAGCCATTTTGTCAGCCGCTTCGCGGAAGGGAAATGGCCACAATGGCTTGGAAGCCACACCTGCGCGGATAGAAGGCAGGCCCTCCGCCTTCTCTCTTGCGAGGCAGGCACGTCCGCGATAAATGCCGCCCCAACCCCCTGTGAGGGGATCAGGAGATGGATGTCGCCTTTTTAACCGCCTTTTGGCTGCGGACACGCCCTCTCGACGTCACCCGGAATGGTGAGGCCCAGGTGTTGGCCAGGCTGGCGAGCCCATTCGAGGACGGATTGCGGATTGTCACCGGGATCCGATGGATCAGGTCATGAGCACCCATAAAACCGTCCAGCTTTTCTACAATCCGCAGGCCGGAAGCTACAGCGACGCGACCATCAACCGCCTCCAGCAGGCCTTTCGCGATACAGGCGCGCGCGTCCATCTCACGCCAAGCGTCGATACGCCGCCCGTCATCGATCCTGCCGCAACCCATATCTGCATCGCCGGGGGCGATGGCACGGTGCGCCATGTCGCCGAAGCCGTGGTGCGCGCCAACCGGGAGCTTCCGGTCGCCATCTACCCGGCCGGAACGGTCAATCTTCTGGCACGGGAAGGCAAGCTTGGCCGGCGCCCCGCGCGTCTGGCGCAAGCGCTGGTCCATGGCACCACCCGTCGGCACAGCCCGGTCAAGGCGGGCGACAATCTGTTTTTCGCCTGCGCCAGCGTCGGGCCGGACAGTCTGGCGGTGGCCTCTGTCGCATCATCCGTGCTCAAGCAGCAGATCGGTCGCTTTGCCTATGTGGCCGCCGTTGCGCGCCTGTTGCACAAATGGCCAAGGCACCGGATCTCGCTGCGCGCGAATGGCCGTTCATGGGATTGTGAAGCGGTCTATATTGCCAAGGGGCGATACTATGCCGGCCCGTGGAGCTTCGCGCCTCAGGCCAAGGGCGATGATGGCCAATTGCATGTTGTCGCGCTGCGGCAGGCTGGGCGCTGGGAATTCCTCCGCTTTTATTGGCGCCTGCTGGGGGGCGCCGATGTGGTTCGCGACAAGAACGTGATCGCTTTTTCCTGCACGCAGCTCTCGCTGCAATCGGACGGCCCGCTGCCCTTGCAGGCGGATGGCGATGTGGTCGCGTCCTGCCCCATCGATGTCTCGATTCACGAGACTCCGGTCCATATCTGCTGAAGCGCCGCGGACAGGATTCTTCTGCCCGACGAACACGCAACAAACGCTGAAAACCAGGCACCCACGCCGACAACTAATGGGAGCGCGAGGGTATTAACTCTCGCACTTTCCCTTTAACTTCCTTTATTTTTCAAAATCATAACATCATTCCGCACCGCAGCAACACTTCCTTACACATCAGCGGATCGCGGGCAAAACACGCTGCCTAAATTCACCTCCAAGGCTCGGGTGGGAGTACCCCATTTCCCCTCTCATTCGGGCCGCCCCATATCTGACAAGAGGTGATAAAATGAACGACCTCATCGGCCGCGTGTTCAGCTTCGAAAAGACCACTTTCCCCGCCAGTGGAGAGCTGTTCGCCAAACTCACCAGCGAAGGGCAGGAGCCCAAGGCGCTGATGATCTCCTGCGCGGACTCGCGCATCGTGCCCGAGCAGATCCTGCAGGCCCAGCCCGGCGATCTGTTCGTCTGCCGCAACGCGGGCAACATCGTGCCCCCCTATTCCACCATGAATGGCGGCGTGTCCTCCACGGTGGAATATGCCGTGGTGGCGCTGGGCGTGCGTGACATCATCGTCTGCGGCCACTCGGACTGCGGCGCGATGAAGGCGCTCTCCAACCCCGTCGGTCTGGAGGCGATGCCCAATGTCGCCGCCTGGCTGCGCCACGGCGCGGCGGCGGAGCATATCGTCAGCAACACCTCGCCGCATCTGCATGACAAGGCCCGCGTGCGCGCCGTCAGCCTTGAGAACATCATCGCCCAGATCGCCCATCTGCGTACCCATCCCTCGGTGGCCTCGGCCATCGCCAAGGGCGAGATGGCCCTCCATGGCTGGTTCGTGGACATCCATGCCGGTCAGGTCTTGGGTCTGGACGGCGACACCGGCCAGTTCGTCCCCCTGCGCGAGGATCAGCCGCTGCCGGTGGCTCTGCATGCCGCCCGCCGCATCGCGACCGACGCCCAATTGGCGGAAGCCGCTGAATGAGCGGGCCTTCCGCTCCCTCCGCATCAACGAAGCCCGGTACGAAAGTGCCGGGCCTTTCGGTGCGTGACCTCACCGCATCCATCGTGGTGTTCCTGGTGGCCATGCCGCTGTGCATGGGCATCGCCATCGCCTCTGGCGTGCCGCCCGAAAAGGGCCTCGTCACCGGCATCATCGGCGGCATCGTCGTCGGCTTTCTGGCCGGTTCGCCGCTTCAGGTCAGCGGGCCTGCGGCCGGTCTGGCCGTCATCATCTTCGAATTCGTGCGCGATCATGGGCTTTCGGCGCTGGGGCCGATGCTGGTCATCGCCGGGCTGATCCAGTTCGTGGCCGGTGTGGCGCGTCTGGGCGGGCTGTTCCGCGCGGTCTCGCCTGCCGTGGTGCATGGCATGCTGGCGGGCATCGGCGCGCTGATCGTGGCGGGCCAGTTCCACATCCTCTTCGACGCCAAGCCGATGTCGAACGGCCTTGCCAACCTCTCGGCCATGCCGGGCCGCGTGCTGGGCCTGAACTTCGCCGACGCGCATTCCACCGAGATCGCGCTGGGCCTCGGCCTGCTGACCATCGGCGTGATGCTGGCCTGGGAGAAATTCCGCCCCGCCTCGCTGAAGCTGGTGCCCGGCGCGCTGCTGGGCGTGGTTGCCGCCACGGCGGTCGCCGCCTCGCTGGGTCTGCAGGTCGCGCGCATCAGCGTTCCGGAATCGATCTCGGCGGCCTTTGCCATGCCCGGCACGGACTTCTTCGGTCCGATCCTGGCCAACCCCGCGATCGCCACCGCCGCCATCGCCATCGCCTTCATCGCCAGCGCCGAAACGCTGCTGTCGGCGGCTGCGGTGGACCGCATGCATGACGGCGTGCGCACCGATTACAACAAGGAGCTGCGCGCACAAGGCGTGGGCAACCTCCTCTGCGGTCTGGTCGGCGCCCTGCCGATGACCGGCGTGATCGTGCGTTCCTCCGCCAACGTGCAGGCCGGAGCGCAGACCCGCGCCTCGGCGATCCTCCACGGCGTGTGGATTCTCGCCCTTGTCGCGCTGCTCCCCTGGGTGCTGCGCGAGGTGCCCATGGCAGCGCTGGGCGGCATCCTCGTGGTCACCGGCTGGCGCCTGATCAGCCTCAAGCATGTGCGCCACCTCTTCGAGAACTACGGCCCCATCCCCGCTGGCATCTGGGCCGCCACCTTCGCGCTGGTGGTCACCACCGACCTGCTGACCGGCGTGCTGGTGGGCCTTGGCCTCTCGTTGATCGAGGTGGTGCCGCATATCTCGCGCCTCAAGCTGGGCATCGAGCAAGGCGCGCACGGTGAGGCCCGCCTCGTCCGCCTCTCGGGCGCGGCCACCTTCCTCACCCTGCCGCGCCTGACCCGCGCGCTGGAAGAGGTGCCCGCCGACAAGCCCGTCCACCTCGACCTCGATTCCCTCGCCGGGCTCGACCACACCAGCGCCGAAATGCTCGGCGAATGGCTGGGCCGCCGCCGCCGCGCGGGGCTGGCCGCATCGGTCAGCGGGCGTGAGGAGATGGTGCGGACCTTCGCCCATGCATAAATTCCAGAGCTGAACCCGGCACGGTCTGCGACCTGCGTCCAGACCGTCTCGCAACTCGAGGCCGTCCCCTTCCAGTCGGGGGCGGCCTTTTTTGATTCAGGAAGGGAATAAGCAGGGGGTGTTACACCCCCTGCACCCCCGGAACGTCTTCCGACGCATGGGCAGCGCAGGTGGAAACCATGCGCCAACGTCCCACCGCCGGAGGCAATTATTCCCTGCGGGACAGAGAGGTTGGGCGCTTCGCCGCAACCCCGCACAAGATATCGTCGGGAGACGTAACGGGGGTGCAGGGGGCGATGGCCCCCTGCTTTCATCCCTTGAAACCCCCTTCAAAAACCGACCACCCGGCCCCCGCAGCCAACCGCTCAAGCGCAATCGACCCCAGCAAAGAGTTCCCCTGAGCATTCAACCCCGGCGCCCACACAGCGATCGAGGCCACCCCCGGCGCCACCACCAGAATCCCGCCGCCAACGCCGGACTTCCCCGGCAGGCCGACGCGGAACGCGAACTCGCCCGAATTGTCGTAATGCCCGCAGGTCATCATCAGCGCATTGATGCGCCGCGTGCGATGCGCCGACAGCACCTGCCGCCCGGTTTCCGGATTGCGCCCGCCCAGCATCAGATAGCGCCCGGCCAGCGCCAGTTGGCGGCAACTCATCGCGATGGAGCAGCAGTGCGAATAGACCCCCAGCACGCGGTCGACATCATTGTGCAGATTGCCGAAGGCCTTGGTGTAATTGGCCAGCGCCTGATTGCGAAAGCCCGTCTCCAGCTCGGCGCGGGCGATATGCTCGTCGATGGCGATGGTGTCGTCACCGGCCAGATCGCGCACCAGCCGCATGACCTGCCCGATCGCCTCGCGCGGTTCGTGGCGGGCCAGGATCATGTCGGAGACGACGATGGCTCCGGCGTTGATGAAGGGGTTGCGGGGCACGCCTTTCTCATTCTCCAACTGGACGATCGAGTTGAAGGCGCTGCCCGAGGGTTCACGCCCCACCCGGCGCCAGAGCTGGTCGCCCGCCGTGCCCAGCGCCAGAGTCAGGGTGAAGACCTTGGAGATGCTCTGGATCGAAAAGGGCTCCTCGGCGTCGCCGCCGGTCAAGATTTGCCCCTCGGCGGTCACCACCGCCAATCCGAACTTCTCCGGAGAAATACGGGCGAGCGGCGGAATATAATCGGCCACCTTCCCCTTGTCCTCCATGGCCCGCATGTCGGAGACGATGGCATCGATCAGCGGCTGAAGAACGGTCATAACTGGCACTTTCCGGGGTTTTCCGGCTGTGGTGTGCCGCCTGTAACCGCGCGGATCAAGAGAGCTTTCCGTCCATTTCTTCAAGATGTTGTTCGTCGCATTCGGGCAACATACTTTCCCAATTGTTAACCTTCCTGCGGGCAGGGTTCCCTACCGGGCCAACCGTAATTCGCGGTGATTCGCCCCCTCGGGAAGCGTAATGTCGTCTGTCTATTTCTGCCTTGTCGACCAGCATGAGCCCTGGCTGGTCCTTCTTGCGGCCACGATCTGCCTGTTGACCGCGATCAGCGGCATGATGCTGCTGCGCCATGCAAGACAGCAGGGCAGCAACGGCTGGGCGATTGCGGCGGGGGCCTCGACCGGCTTTGGCGTGTGGGCCACGCATTTCGTCGCCATGCTGGGTTATACGCCCGGCTTGCAGATGGCCTATCTGCCGGGGCTGACGCTGGCCTCGCTGCTGGTGGCGGTGCTGGGCGTGACGGCGGGCATGGCGATCGCCCGTTCTCGCCGCCGCCCGCTGGGCCATGCGGCGGCGTGCGTGGTCATCGGCGGCAGCATTGCCGCGATGCATTACATCGGCACCGCCGCGCTGGATCTGCCCGCGCGGATGGTCTGGAACCCCGTGATGGTGGCGGTGTCGGTGCTGCTGGCGGTGCTGCCGCTCTATCCCGCGCTGCGTCTGGCGCTCGGCCGCCGCAAGCTGTGGCCCGCCTTCCTGCTGCTCAGCCTGTCGGTGGACAGCCTGCATTTCACCGGCATGGCCGCCTTCACGCTGATCCCGCAGCGCATCGCGCAGACTGCCGGGCTGACGCTCAAGCCCGAGGCGATCGCCGCCATGGTCGGCTTTGCCACCTGGCTGATGCTGCTGGCGGGCATGGTCGCGCTGATGCTCAGCCGCCGCGCGCGTGCCGCGATCCACAACGATGCGCGCGCGCTCTCGATTCTGGTCGGCGGCATTTCGGATTGCGCGCTCTACATGCTGACCAATGAGGGGCGCATCGCCTATTGGAACCCCGGCGCGCAGCGGCTGAAGGGCTACAGCGGCGCCGAGGCGATCGGCATGCCCCTCTCCCGCTTCTACACGCCCGAGGACCGCGCGGCGGGCCTGCCCGAACGCGCGCTGGCCATCGCCGCGCGGCAGGGCAAATATGTCACCGAGGGCTGGCGCTGCCGCAAGGATGGCAGCCGCTTCTGGGCCCATGTCACCATCGAGCATATCGTCGACAAGGATGGTGTGACACCGCTGGGCTTCGCCAAGATCACCCGCGACATGACCCGCCTGAAGGAAGAGCAGGACGGGCTGGCGGCGATCCGCGCCCAGCTCAACACCGCGCTCGACAACATGCATCAGGGTCTGGCGCTGTTCGACCGCAAGCACCGGCTGGTGCTGGCCAATTCGCGGCTCTGCGCCATGTGGGGCATCGCGCCGGGCATGCTGCTGCCGGGCAGCGACTGCGGCCTGGTGATCGGGCAGATGATGGAAGGGCAGAACGTCACCGACCGCGTCGCCATCCGCGCCCTGCTGGAGCAGGCGCTGCACACCGCCGACGGCCAGCGTGTGCTGGTGGAGTGCCATGAGGATTTCCACGTCGGCATCACCAGCCGCGCGCTGGAGGATGGCGGCCATGTCGCCACCTTCGAGGATGTGACCGAGCGCCGCCGCAACGAGGCGCGCATGGCCCATCTGGCCGCGCATGATCCGCTGACGGGCTTGGCCAACCGTGCCCATTTCAACGAATGGTGCGCGCGCGAGATGCTGCTGGCCACCCGCCACAACCAGCGTTTCGCGGTGGTCGCGCTCGATCTCGACCGCTTCAAGGAAATCAACGACCGGCTCGGCCATGCCGCCGGCGACCGCGCTCTGGCCGAGGTGGGCCGCCGTCTGGCCGGGGCCTGCCGCGAGGGCGAGATGGTGGCGCGGCTGGGTGGCGACGAGTTCGCCGCCGCCCGCCTCTACACCAGCCAGAGCGAGCTGGCCGATTTCGTCGAGCGCCTGTCCGCCTGTTTCCGCCGCGGCGCCGACACCGGAGACATGCCGATGCGCGCCAGCTTCGGCGTCGCCATCTTCCCGCAGGACGGGCACAACCGCGAGGCGCTGCTCAACAATGCCGATCTGGCGATGAACCGCGCCAAATCGACGCGCGGCGAGCCGATCTGCTATTACGAGCAGGGCATGGACGAGCATGCCCGCACCCGCCGCCGCATCGCGGGCGACCTGCACAATGCGCTGGCGCATGAGGAACTGTGCCTGTTCTACCAGCCCCAGCATTCGGTGCGTACCGGCGCGCTGACCGGCTATGAGGCGCTGGTGCGCTGGCGCCATCCGCTGCGCGGCATGATCGCCCCGCTCGATTTCATTCCCGTGGCCGAGGAAACCGGCGCCATCTTCGCCATCGGCGAATGGGTGCTGCGCCGCGCCGCGCGCGATGCCGCGCTGTGGGCGGGCAACATCAAGGTGGCGGTCAATGTCTCGCCGGTGCAGTTGCAGCAGCCCGATCTGGCGCAGCGCATCGCCCAGATCCTGATCGACACCGGCCTGCCCGCCAGCCGCCTCGAGCTGGAGATCACCGAAAGCGCGATCTTCGCCGACAAGAGCCGCGCCTTGCATGTGCTGCGCCAGATCAAGGCGCTGGGCATCGCGATTGCCATGGACGATTTCGGCACGGGCTATTCCTCGCTCGACACGCTGCATTCCTTCCCCTTCGACAAGATCAAGATCGACAAGAGCTTCCTCAAAAGCGCCGCCACCAGCCCGCAATCCGCCGCGATCATGCGCACCGTGCTGGCACTGGGCCGCAGCCTGGAGATCCCCGTGCTGGCCGAGGGCGTGGAAACCGAGGACCAGCTCGACCTGCTGCGCCGCGAAGGCTGCGACGAGGGCCAGGGCTATCTCTTCGGCTATCCCCAGCCGCTGGGCGGGGCTGTGCGCAGCCCGCCGCCGGTGGCCGCCAACAGCACCGAAGCGCCCGGCGGCGCGGCGCAGGCGGGCGTGGCGGCCTGATTGCGCTAACGCAGACCTATTCCTTCCGGGAAAAGGCTGATTTTGACAGAAAGACTCTGGCCATCCTCCGGCAAACCGGCGATGGCATCGGCTTAACCGACCATGGACAAGACCATGGCGGCAGCATGATCCCCGGACGGCCCCGTGCCGACCGGGCAGAGAGGAGTGAAATCTGTGGCCTTGATGCCCAATGCCTCATCCAGCACCGGTCCGGCGGCCACTGACGAGGGCAACGTCAACGCTCCCCAGTTGCGCCCCTTCGTGATGGGTCTGTTCTTCATCTTCGGCGGCATCACCAGCCTGAACGATGTGATCATCCCCAAGCTGAAGGAACTCTTCACCCTCAACTACACCCAGGCGATGCTGGTGCAGACGGCCTTCTTCGCCGCCTATGCCATCATCGGCCTGCCCGGCGCGGCGCTGGTCAAGCGCATCGGCTATATGCGCGGCGCGGTGGTCGGCCTGCTGGCGATGACGGCGGGCTGCCTGCTGTTCATCCCCGCCTCGCAGCATGCCACTTACGCGCTGTTCCTTTTCGCGCTCTTCGTGCTGGCGAGCGGCGTGGTGATGGTACAGATCGTCACCAACCCGCTGATCTCGCTGCTGGGTCCGGCCAAGACGGCCTCGGCCCGCCTGACCTTCGCGCAGGCCTTCAACTCGCTGGGCACGGTACTGTTCCCGCTGGTGGGCGGCGCGCTGATCCTGGGTCAGCTCGCCAAGGTGAAGGCCGAGGATCTGACCGGCCCGGCGCTCGACCTCTATCGCGTCGCCGAGACGCAGACCGTGGTGCACACCTACATCGGCCTGGCCGTGGCTCTGACGGTGGTGGCACTCGTGGTCTGGGGCAACCGCAATGCGCTCAAGAACGAGCATCACGCCCACACCAGCTTCGTTGACGGTCTGGCGCTGCTCCGCCAGCCGCGTTTTGCTTTCGGCGCGGCCTGCATCTTCCTCTATGTCGGCGCGGAAGTCTCGGTCGGCTCACTGATCGTCAACTACTTCCAGCTCCCCACGGTGCTGGGCGTGACGGCGGCGGCGGCGGCCACCTACATCCCCTATTACTGGGGCGGCGCGCTGGTCGGCCGTTTTGCCGGTTCCGCCCTGCTGCGCATGCTGAGCCCCGCCAAGGTGCTGGCCTGCAATGCGGTGGGCTCGATCCTGCTGATCGCCATCTCGGCCAACACCAGCGGCCCCGTCGCCGCCTGGAGCCTGCTGCTGATCGGCCTGATGAACTCGATCATGTTCCCCACCATCTTCAGCCTCGCCTGCGAAGGCCTGGGTGAAGCGGCGGCCGACGGTTCGGGCATCATCAACGTCGCCATCGTGGGCGGCGCGATCATCCCGCCGCTGACCGGCCAGTTGGCCGATGCCACCCACAGCGTGGCGCTGGCGCTGGCGCTGCCCGCCGTGTGCTATGCCATCATCGCCGGTTTCGGCGTCTTTGCCAGCCGGAGCCGCGTGGCGGGCTGACCTCCCTTCCCGCGCGCCTGCTCCGGCGGGCGCGGCATAGGGTTCGAGACAAGCCCCCGGTCACGCCGGGGGCTTTTTTGTGCGTGCCCTCCGCCTGTGGGTCAGGACAGCGCGCCGCCCCTCACCATCGCGGCAATGCGGCCCGCCATGGGCAGATGGCTGTCGCGCAGCGTGGTGAAGCTGTTGGGCTTCAGATGGCCATCCCACCGCCAGACCTCATCCTTGGCATGCCAAGAGTGCCCCATCAGAAAGGCCAGAGCGACGGCATCCGGCACCCGCTCATGAAACAGGGTGAGGCCCGGAAAGCGCACCGGCGGGCGCGACAGGCGTTTGAGGTCCGGGGGGCATCGTCGACCAGATGCGGCTGGCATAAGCGTCTTGCATGGCGCCTTTGCTTAGCGCTCGTTGGGAACATGCGCGACAGCGCATGTTCAGCGCGGCACCAGCCCTCTCACCCGCCCCGCACGGCGCATAAAAAGAGGGGCGGCCCATCGGACCGCCCCTCTCCTGTTTCAAAAGCTCAGGCCTTTTCAGGCGAAGGCTTAGAAGTCCAGCTTCGCACCAATGCGGAAGTAACGACCGATGAAGTTCGAGTCGCCCCACGCAGGGTTGAACTGATACAGGCCATAGCCAGCCGCCGGATCGTAGACCGGGCCGGAGTCGAGCAGGTTCTTCACATCGGTGTAGATGAGGAAGTTCTTGTTGACGCGGGCCTGGGCATGCAGGTCGATCGTGAAGGTCGGGTGGGTGTTGCAGATCACCGGCGAGGTCGAGGTGTAACCCTTCACGTCGCCGCCAATGCTGCCGACGCAGTCGCCATAGGTGCCACCGTCGTCGGTCGCGACTTCGGAGTAACCGCTGGTGTAGTTACCCGTCAGCGTCACGCCATACTTGCGCTCCGGACCGAACTCGAAGGTGTTCGCCCAAGTGGCACGGAAGTGCGGCGCACCCGAGCACGAGGTCGTTTCGCAGGGACCCAGCGAACCATCGTAGCGGTAAACGACACCATCGGAGTCGGTCAGCGCCAGCTTGGTCAGCCACGAACCGTTGAACTGGCTGGTGAAGCGCACACCATGGCCCAGCTCGTAACGCGCGGTGCCCGAGATATCGACGCCCGAAGCCACTTCCGAGTTGGCATTGGTGTAGGACGCGACAACCGTGCGGGGCAGAGCCAGCGCGGTCGGGTTGTCAGAGTCGGCACCCGACTGCGTCGCGGTCAGACCCGGAATGTTCACCACACCATTGTTGGCGAAGTACTGCTGCAGCGCCGGATCGGTGTTGGTCACCGAGACGATGATGTCCGTGATCTTCGTGTGCCAGAAGTCGGCGGTGAAGGTCAGGTGACGATCAGGCGTGAAGACGGTGCCCACCGTGAAGGAGGTCGACTTCTCGGGCTTCAGGTTGGGGTTGCCGACCGAGGTGACGCCCAGCGAGTAGCTGCCGCCGCCGCTGCCGTCCGAGTTGTAGTAGGCCGGGTTGCTGGCGTGAGCCGCGCAGAAGGCCGTGTAGGTCGGATCGGTGCACTTGAAGTTGATCGTCGAGTAGCCCGTGGTGGGCAGACCGAACGACTGGTTGAAGCTGGGGATGCGGAAGCCCTTCGAGAAGGTACCGCGGAACTTCAGTTCCTTGATCGGCTGGAACTGCGCTTCGAACTTGGGCGAGAAGTTGCTCTGACCGCTCGAATAGCTGTCATAGCGACCATCGGCCTTCAGCTTCAGGATCGACAGCACCGGAGCCGAGACTTCGTAGAAGCCCGAATAGACGCGGCGCGAACCGGCGGTGCTGACCGCGTTGATGCCATAGAAGGCGTCGACGGGGTTCGAGCTGGGCTGGTTGATGCTCTCGAAGCGATAGGCAGCGCCGACCGCGATGTTCAGATCACCACCGGGCAGCTTGAAGAAGTCGCGGCTCAGGGTGCCCTGGATCTGGGTCAGCTTCGAACGGTCAACCGTGTGGACCGAAGGCGCCAGATAGTCGCGCGCGGCCTGGCTGTTGGTGCTCTGGTCACCGAAGTTGTAGCCACCGGTCGCGATCAGGTCCAGCAGGTGCTGGGCGTTGATGTAGTTGTTCTGCGACACGTCCAGGTTGACCCAGGAGGTGGTGCCTTCGATGTTGTAGTTCCAGCCCTTGCCGAAGTCGCCGCTGACGCCGCCCGAGAAGCGGTAGGTCTTGGCATCGGTGTAGGTCTGGATCGGACGGTCATACAGGCCCGAAAGCTGGGCATACTGACCGTTGGCGGCATAGGGGTTGTTCTTGTTCAGAACGCCGTTGCTGGCATTGCAGCCCGTGGCCGCCGGGTTGGCATTGCCCACGCCCGAAGCGCAGGTGTAGATCGGCAGCAGCAGCGTCGACAGGTCGGTGGTGCCGTTGGGCGTCACGTCGGCGAAGCTGCGGGGGTTGCCCTGGCTGAAGGTCTTGGTCTCGGCGAAGTTGAACATGCCATAGACCTGCATGTGATCATTCACATTGAAGGTCAGACGGGCATTGCCGCCGATACGCGTGATCTCGGGCGAGTACATGGCGTACTGCGCGGTGCGATCCTGCTGGCAGACCGTGGCAGGCGCGGTGGCCGTGCGCTGCGAGGGGGTCAGCGTGTAGGAGGTCAGGCCCTGGCAGCCAGCCGAAGGCGTGATCTGCGAATAGGGGCCAGTACCCGCACCAGCGGCCAGATCATAAGGGCGCGCATAGCCGACGGTGGTCGACTGGAAGCCCGAATAGGTGCCGTTGCCCTGGATGCCGTTGCGGATGCCGTTGGCCAGGCAGTTGCCCAGGCCGTCGCAGATGCTCGACTGGTTGGCCGTGCCCCAGATGCCGCCGCGCTGGTTCTGCATCACAGCGGCGTTATGCTGGTATTCGCCGTTGATGTAGAAGTTGTAGCCGTCCTCGGCCAGGCGACCCTTGCCCCAGGTCGCGTCGAAGCGGCCTTCGCTGCCGTAACCGCGCTGCGAGATGCCGCCCGAGGCATTCGCGTGGAAACCGACGATTTCCTTCTTGACGATGACGTTGACCACACCGGCCACGGCGTCAGCGCCATAGGTCGAGGACGCGCCGTCCTGAAGGATGTCAACGCGCTCGACGATCGATTCAGGGATCGTGTTGAGGTCGACGAAGTTGCGCACGCCGTCGTCAGCCAGCGGATAGACCGCACTGCGCAGACCGTCGAAGGTCGTCAGCGTGTAGCCATCGTTCAGACCGCGCAGCGACGGAGCGCTGGCGCCGGTGGCAAAGCCGAAGGACGACCAGCTGCTCGGCAGAGTGCCGGCGTTGTTGGCGGCGATGCTCTGCAGAGCGCCCGAAACGGTGTTGATGCCGCGCGAAGTCAGGGCTTCGCTCGTCAGAACCACCAGCGGCGACGCCGTGGCGGCGGCAGGATTCTTCGTGATCGAGCCGGTCACCACGATGACGGGACCGGTGTCTTCAGCCGGCTTGGCGGCGTCCTGCTTGGCGGCATCCTGTGCGAATGCTGCCGTGGCCATCAAGGCCGTACCCATAACCAGCGTCGCAACGCCGGTCTTCAATGCATTGTTCATGCGCGTAGTCATTGTCACCTCATGAGTGGTTAGAGTCCCAAGTCTCTTCCCGCCCCCTGTTTACCCTCCCGAAAACGTTGAATGACGTCGACACACGCATGTGCCCAGCATGCCGTTTCGACGTCCGAGTCCGTTCAGGTCAGTGACAGCTTCATGGCGTATTTATAATGAGATACGCCAGCCGCTTACACGCTTGTCAGTTCATTGACGGCCCAATGTTGCAGCCTTGACACACAGGGCAACATGGGCGCCACAGAAGCTCGGCTTGCCTTATTTCACATTCGCGAAACAAAGTGTCGCAAAATTGAACAATTAACTGCGCATTTTTGAAATTTCATGCCGAATTGTTCAGATTCCCCCGCATCAAGCCTTTGAGGCGCAGCGATCTTTCGCGCAAGCGGGGCAGCCCGTTTGTTGCCGTTATGTGAAAAATTGCAACTCTGCACGAATTACGGATTGACACCGCACGGCTGGCTGACGCGCCTCTAGTCCATTCGGGGCGAGTCCGGCAAGCCCCCGTTATACAAACTTCATGTAAACTTTGAAATTGACTGGATTTTCGTGATTTCGGCGCAATGGCTCTCGCGTTTTTTGCACCATCCGGCATCCCCTCACCCGCCCATTCCGGCCAAGCTTGACCCATCCGGCCATCTCGGGCATGGCTCGCCCTACGGCGATGGATTTCCGCCGGGCCGGGTCGCACCGGCCGAACCGCCCACCAAACCCGTTTGGTGGGCTGATGATTCCTACCTTTCGCCGCCTGGCAACAAGGAGGAATCATGCGCGCGACATTCAACCGTCTTTTTCATGCCCTGTCCGGAATCAGCCTGCCGCGCGCTCTGGCCGCGCTGCGCCTGCTGCTGGTGCTGCTCGTCATGGCGGCTGCGGTGGGGTCGCTCTGCGCCTTCTTCCTGTGGAGCCTCGACACAGCCACCCGTGCCCGTTTCGACCACCCCTGGCTGCTGTTCCTGCTGCCGCTGGGCGGCGCGGCGATCAGCCTGCTCTACCGCTGGCTGGGGCAGAGCGTGGAGGCGGGCAACAATCTGCTGATCGACCAGATCCATGAGCCGGGCGGCGGTGTGCCATTGCGCATGGCGCCGCTGATCCTGCTGGGCACGGTGGTCACCCATCTTTTCGGCGGCTCGGCGGGGCGCGAGGGCACAGCGGTTCAGCTTGGCGGCGCGCTGGCAAGCGGCGCGGCGCGGCTCGCGCGGCTCAATGCGCAGGGGCTGCGGCTGATGCTGATGGCGGGCATTGCGGCAGGGTTCGGCGCGGTGTTCGGCACACCGCTGGCCGGGGCCTTTTTCGCGCTGGAAGTGCTGGCGGTCGGGCGGATCGAGATGGCCGCGCTGATCCCCTGCCTGATCGCCGCGCTGGTGGGCGACTGGGTGTGCGGGCTGTGGGGCATTCATCACACCACCTATCGCATTCCCTTTATGGCCTGGCCCAATGGCGCGGCCCCGCTCGATCCGCTGCTGATCGGCAAGGCGGGGCTGGCGGGCGTGGCCTTCGGGCTGGCCGGGCTGATCTTTGCCGAGGCGAACCATGCGCTGGGCGGCTGGTTGAAGAAGGTCATCCCGCACCCCGCCTTGCGCAGCATCATCGGCGGTCTGGCGGTGATCGGGCTGACCTATGCGGTGGGCACAAGGGCCTATCTGGGGCTGGGCGTGTGGTCGCCCGATCCGGCCATGCCGACCATCGTCGGTTTCTTCACCACGCCCGCCGCGCCATGGGACTGGGCCCTGAAGCTGCTGTTCACGGTGGTCACGCTGTCGAGCGGCTTCAAGGGGGGCGAGGTGACGCCGCTCTTCTTTATCGGCGCGGCATTGGGCAGCGCGCTGGGCGCGGCGCTGGGCGCTCCGGTGGATCTGTTCGCGGGGCTGGGTTTTGTGGCGGTGTTCGCGGGCGCGGCCAACACGCCGCTGGCCTGCACGATCATGGGGCTGGAGCTGTTCGGCGCGACGCATATGGTGCCGATCGCGGTGGCCTGCTTTGTGGCCTGTCTGTGCTCGGGCCATAATGGCATCTATCTGTCGCAGCGGATTGCCCTGCCCAAATTCATGGGCCGCCCGGTGCCGCAGGGCACGACCCTGCGCGATGTGCGGGGCCGCAGACACCGGAACAAGACCTGACGGAGAGACAGGACGGAACGGTCGGGAAACACTGCCGTTTCGTCGAGAGACGTCATGGGAGCGCGAGGGGGTAACCCCCTCGCATCTTTCTAGCCTTCCTACTTGCCTATCCCTGCTCTTCTTCCCAAGGTCAGGCCTCAAACCGCAACAGGACCCAAACGCATGCGCCTCGACGATTTCGACCCTAACGACGTGGATGTCGAGGATCAGCGTGGCAAAGGCGGCGGCTTTGGCGGCTTCGGGGGCTTTTCCGGACAGGGCTTCCAGCTTGGCGGCGGCAGTCTGGGGATCGGCACCATTGCGCTGCTGATGGTGGGCGCCTGGGCGCTGGGGATCAATCCGCTCAGCGTGCTGGGGCTGGTGAGCGGCGGCGGACAGAGCGCCTATGCCCCCGCCCCGCAGCGCGGCCCGGTTGAGACCGGCAGGGACGCCGCCAGCAGTTGCACGGTCGACGCCTTCAGCAAGGAAAGCTGCAACGCGCTCTCCTCGCTCAACAAGACATGGCGGACGCTGTTCGCGGCGCGCAACCACAGCTTCGAGAAACCGAGGCTGGTGTTCTATTCGCAGCGCGGCTCATCGGGCTGCGGCGCGGCGCAGAGCGCGATGGGGCCGTTCTATTGCCCGGCGGATCAGGGCATCTATCTCGACACCGATTTCTATCGCGAAATGGAACAGAAGCTGGGCGCGGGCGGGCAGTTCGCGCGCGATTACGTCATCGCCCATGAGTATGGCCACCATGTGCAGCAGTTGCTGGGCACCTCGACCAAGGTGAGCCGCCTGCAGCGGACCGATCCCGATCAGGCCAATCCGCTCTCGGTGCGGCTGGAGCTGCAGGCCGATTGCTACGCTGGCGTCTGGGCCGCGCAGAACAAGGACCGGATGGAGGCGGGCGATATGGAAAGCGGCCTCAACGCCGCGCATCAGATCGGCGACGATGTGCTGCTGAAAGCGGCGGGCAAGGCGCCGGTGGAGGCCGCCTTCACCCATGGCTCTTCGGAGCAGCGGATGCGCTGGTTGCGCAAGGGGCTTGAAACCGGCGATCCGGGCCAGTGCGACACCTTCAAGGCCGCCACGCTGTAAACGACAAAGCGGCCCGAGGGGCATCCCGCCGGGCCGCTTCATCATCGCTGATCCGTGATCAGAAGTGGAAGATCACACCGGCCATCGGGCGCAGGCTGTGGAAGTCATAGGTGTCCATCTGGAGGCGCAGGCGCGGCCCGGCATTGCCCGTGGCGCCCTTCAGCCCGATGTCCTTGGGGCCGACCTCGACACCGACGCCATAGACCCAACTGCTGTGGTCGGAAAAACCGCGGTTGCTGTGGGGGTTGATCCACTCGTAACCGGCCGCGACATAGATCAGCCCGCTGTCACCGGCGCGGGCGCCGACGCGGCCCTTCACGCCATATTCCCAGTTGATGTCGTTGAAGCCCTTGGTGCCATTGCCTTCCACACCGACGAACACCGGCCCGAGCGGTACATTCACACCCGCCACGCCGCTGATCAGCGCGCCATTCATCGTGCCATGGTTGGGCGAGGTGCCGAACTCACTGCGATGGTCGAAGCTTTCATAGCCGCCCAGCACACCGACATAGGGCTCGATGCCGAAAGCCTTGGAGCCATCGGGCGCCTTGGGGCCATCATCGGCGGGGGCGGACGGCGGAGGGGCGCTGTCCTGCGCGAAAGCGGTGGCCGGGATCAGGCCGAGGCAGGCTGCGGCCAGAAGAACGGATTTTTTCATGACACAACTCCTTCACGCCGGACATCGCCCGGCATCTTGCTGAATTTCCAAATTGTCCTGTCAGGTTGAAAAGCGGGTGGTCCCTTCACCACACCGGCTTTTCGGCAGGTCGGCCTGCCTGTCCTCACATCACATCCTGGGCACTTCCGAAATCACCGGATCCGCCTTGATCCGGGGTGATCGGCCACCGGGGCCGTCATGGGAGGAAACCCGCCGGCAGGGGCATGTTCCGGCAGGAGATCAGGCCGACGGCAACTGTGACATTCACGCTACAGTCTTATCACACAGCGCTATGGTGATGAAAAAGGCCGAAATCCCCTGCCAGCCGGGCTTTTCAGGCTCCTTGCGGGCAGGCCGGACCATGGGGTTTCCGACAGGCCCCGAGATCGCCTTTTCGGAAAAGATGCCCACGCCATGGAACTTTCGGGAAAAGCGCCCCTGAAGCAAAATCGCGCATCGACGCGCCAAGGCGTTTCAGGCGATTGCACCCCGGCGCCGGGCCGGGCATAGCAGGGCTCGTGATCAGCCTTACGCCCCCCCCGTCGCTCGCCCCGCCGCTCGCACAGCCGCCCTCTGGGCCTGGCCCTGTGCCTGATGGCTCTTTCCGTCACCGGCGGCTGCGCCCATTTCCGCGAGGGCGCCGAGCGCGCACGCGGCCGAGACGATGGCGGCAGCAGCCCGGCAGCCCCCCTGCCCCCGCCGACACCCCGCCCCGCACCGGTCGAGCCGACACCGGCCCCCGCGCCGCAACCGGCTCCGGTGCCGGTTGCGCCCCCGCCCCCTCCTGCCACGCCGGTCTCGCCCGCGCCCGTCACCTCCGCAGAGCCTGACAACAGCAAGGCCGAAGCCGCCTCACGCAAGGCCGCCGCAGCCGCAAGCCGCGCCGCCGAGGCAGACAGCCGCAAGGCTCAGGCCGCCGCCGACAAGGCCCAGCGCGCTCAGGACAAGGCTGCACGCCGCGCCGAGAAGGAAGCGCCGCCCGCTCCCGCCCCGGTGCGTGAACCCATCGCCGTCGCCGGCCCAACCGTCGACCGCGTGCCCGCGCCTGTTCCCCAGCCCGCTCCGGTACCGGTTCCGGCGCCCGTCCCCATGGCCCCCCCCGGCCTCCGACGAGCCTGCCAGTTCCAGCGCCATCGTCACCTTCGCCAGCACCGCGGGCACGCAATGCGGCGCCTGCGAGACGCTGAAGATCTCCGTCACCTCCGGCGGCAAGGTGCTGATCGAGAGCGGCCGCTTCAACGGCAATGGCAGCGACTGGCGCTATCGCCGCTCCAGCGCCCATGTCGCCCCCGAGCGCGCCGCCGCCTTCGCCGCAAGGCTGGCCACATGGCGCCCCCACGGGCGACAGGCCCCCACCTGCGCCGCTCCGGCCGGGCGGGACAGCGGCGTGGTCGTCGAATGGTTCGAGATGGGCCGCAACGACCAGCTCAACGTCAAGTTTGCTTGCGTGGATGCCCAGACCAGCGAGATGCTGCGCTCCGCCCCCGCGTTGCTGGGGTTGCGCCAGTTGGACTTCCCTTGGGCGGCTTCGCGCTGATTTTCAGATAAGGGAAAAGGAAGATGCGAGGGGGTTACCCCCTCGAGCTCCCAGAACGTCTTCCGACGATAGGGTGGTGGCGCCCGATCGGTGCGCCCCGGCTCTCCACCTGCGCCACTTCAAGCGCCGCAGGCATGAGAACCCTTAAAACTGCGCCATTGATTGCTGCCTGCGGCGCGGCGACCTTGCTCAACGCCGAACCCGAAGCGCCAAGGCTGACAACTCATGGGAGCGCGAGGGTGTAACACCCTCGCATCTTCCCTACTTCCAACCCCTTACAAATACCGCGCCAATTCACCCAGCTTGGCCAATTCCTCCCGCGTGGCGCGAGGCAGCGGGCCAACCAGATCTTCCAGATGGTGCTCGATATGGTCGGTCACCAGCAGGGTCTTGGTCTTGTCCAGCGCCGAGACCACCGCCTGCATCTGTTGCGCGATCTGCAAGCCGTCGCGCCCTTCGCTGACCATCTCGATGATCTTGGCGAGGTGGCCCTGAGCGCGCTTCAGTCGGTTCAGCAGATCGGGACTGGCGGCATGGCTCATGGTGGGTCTCGTTACCGGGGGATATCCAGCCAGCCATGCACCGCGACATAGAGGCCGACAACCAGAATCAGCAGGCCCGAGACATAGGGCGCGCGGCGCACCAGTTCTCCGAAACCATCCCAGCGGCGCGAGAGATGCTTGATGCTGAGCGCGGCGATCACGCCCGAGCTGACCATCGTGAGTGCAAGGCCCACGCTAAAGCCCAGCACCAGCACCGCGCCGAGTACCAGCCGCTTGAGCTGCAGGCACAGCAGCAGCACGGTGATCGCGCCGGGGCATGGCACGAGGCCGCCGGTCAGGCCGAAGATCACGATTTGCGTGGTGGTGACGTTACGGCTGGCGAAGCGGCGGCGGATGTCTTCGGCATGGGCGCGTTCATGGGCGTCGGCATAGGTGCCGGTGACGAGTTCGAGGCCATGCTCCTCATCCGCCGTCATGGCTGGGGCGTGGTGGTGATCGTGATGATCGTGGTCATGATGGTGATGATGGCCGTGCCCATGGTGGTGGTCATGGTCATGCCCATGATCGTGGTCATGATGATGGTGCCCATGCTGCTCGCGCCGGATGCGCCACAGCATCCACAGCGCCATTGCCACGATGATCAGGCCCGAGGCGAGCTGGAAATAGGGCTCGGTGCTTTCGGCATTCAGCCCGCCCAGCAGCCACATGCCGCCCAGCGCCACCAGCCACACCACCAGCGTATGCGAGAGCGTCGCGGCCAGCCCCAGCAGCACCGCCTGCCGCACCGTGCCGCGCACCGCGATGATGAAGGCGGCCATCATCGTCTTGGAATGGCCCGGCTCCAGCCCGTGGAGCGCGCCCAGCAGAATGGCAGTGGGAATGAACAGCCAGCCATGGCCGGCGCTGTGCTGAAGAAGGTCGGTGAGATTCGTCATGCCGCTGCCTCTAGCAGCATTGTGATGTGAATCCTATCCCCTAGGGGGGGATGCTAGATCAAGCAAAAAACAGGCGCTCCGAAACGGCGAAGGATCACCGCTCCGGAGCGCCCGTCTATACGCGTCCGATCAGCGCACGGCGGCGGGCAGCGTGGCCTGCGCCAGATGCAGGGTCTGGCTGGCCTGCTCGTCACCGGCCTGCGTGCCAAGCGTCAGGCGATAGTCGCCTGCCTCGATGCGCCAGTTGCGGGTGCCAGCCTGCCAATGGGCCAGCGCATGGATCTCGACCGGCAGGGTCAGATGGCGCGTCTCGCCCGGCGCGAGCTGCACGCGGCCATAGGCCACCAGCCGCGCCGTGCCGCCGCCGGGCAGCGTGGCATAGACCTGCGGCACGGCGGCTCCCGCCACCTGCCCCTTGTTGGTGACATCAAGGCTGACCACCGGCCCCTTGGCGCTTTGCGTCACCGCAAAACCGCCAAAGCCGAACTGCGTGTAGCTCAGGCCATAGCCGAAGGGGAACAGCGGCTTCAGCCCCTGCTTGGCGTACCAGCGATAGCCGACATCGGCACCCTCGCGGTAATCCACCACGAAGCTCTTGGCCTGCCCGCCCGCCGAACCGGCGTTGGAAGCGGCATCATCCGCCTTGACGATCTCCAGACCGATGGGCGCGGGGCGCGGAGCCTGCGCCTCACTGGCGGGGAAAGTGATCGGCAGATGGCCCGAGGGATTGACCTTGCCCAGCAGGATGTTGGCGATCGCCTCGCCGCCGCGCTGGCCAGGATACCAGGCGGCCAGCACCGCGCCCACCTTGTCGAGCCAGGGCATCAGCACCGGACCGCCGCTTTCCACCACCACCACGGTCCTGGGCTGGGCGCCCGCGACCTGCGTGATCAGGCCGTCCTGATCGCTGGGCAGTTTCAGATCGAGGATATCCTCGGCCTCGGTGCGCCACTGGGTGGCGAAGACCAGCGCCAGATCGGCCTGCTGCGCAGCCTGAGCCGCGGCAGCCTTGTCGCTGCCATCAACATAGGTGATCTGCGCCGAGGGCAGCAGCGCGCGCAGCGCCTGCAGCGGCGAGGAATTGTGCCATGTGGTGCGCGCGAAACCGGCAGCCGGGCCGCCCTTGAGCGGAATTTCAATCGGCACGCCGCCGACCGAACGCACCTGCGACGAGCCGCCGCCCGACAGCACGCCGACATCGGCATGGCCGCCGATCAGCACGATCTTCTTGGCGCCCGCCGCCAGCGGCAGCAGCCCGGCGTTCTTGAGCAACACGATGCCCTCTTCCGCCGCCTTCTGCGCCACATCGGCGTGAGCCGTGTAGTCGATGGCCTGCGCCGTCACCGGCGTGGGATTGTCATAGAGGCCGCTGGCGAAAATGCCGGTCAGCACGTTGCGCACCATCGTGTCGAGCTGGGCGGCGGGCACCTCGCCCTTGGCCAGCGCGGCCTTCAGCGGCTCGCCAAAGTAGATTTCCTTGTCCAGCTCCTCGCCCGACTGCTGGTCGAGGCCCGACATGGCGGCCTTCACCGTCGAATGCACCGCGCCCCAGTCGGACATGACGAAGCCCTGATAGTGCCAGTCGCCGCGCAGCACGGTGGTCAGCAGCTCACGGCTTTCGCAGGCATGGTCGGTGTTGACCAGATTGTAGGCGCACATCACCGAGGCGGGCTTGCCGCGCGCGATGGCGATGTTGAAGGCCAGCAGATCGCTTTCGTGGAGCGCGCTCCAGTCGAGATGCGAATCCGCGATCATCCGCCCCGTCTCCTGCGCGTTGAGCGCGAAATGCTTGACGGTGGAGATGATGTGGTTGCTTTGCACGCCCGCGATGCTGGCGCCGGCAAGGTTGCCCGCCAGCACCGGGTCTTCGCCCAGATATTCGAAATCGCGGCCGCCCCAGGGATCGCGCGTCAGGTTGACGCCGCCGGCCAGCAGCACGTTGAAGGTTTTGGCGCGCGCTTCGGCCCCGGCCATGCGGCCGCCCGCATAGGCGACATCGGGATCGAAGCTGGCGGCGGTGGCAAGGCTGGAGGGCAGAGCGGTGGCGACATCGCCCTTGCGCTGCTCGACCTGGTTGGCGACGCCGAGGCTGGCATCGCTCTCACGCAGGGTCGGGATGCCCAGACGCGGCACGCCCGGCATATAGCCTGCCGAGGGGATCATGTCCGTCGGCATGCCCGGCTTGCCCATGGTGAAGGGCGGGAAATAGGTGCGAACGAGCTGAAGCTTCTCGGCCTGCGTCATCGCGGCCAGCAGAGCGGTCGCGCGGGCCTGCGCATCCAGCTTGCGGTCCTGCCAGATGGCGGCGCTCTTGGCGGTGGCGGATTTGGCAGCAGGCTTGGCCGGAAGCGTCCTGGCCGTGACGGGCGCGGCGATGGCCGTTGACATGGCCAGTGCGGCCAGACCGATGGAAGCGAAATTCATCGCGGACAGGCGCATGGCGGACCTCGTTCAGATTAGGGAAGATGCATAAAAAAAGGGGCCGGCCGCATGCCGGCCCCAATAAACGCAGCCACCGCCGACAGGGAGGGGGAGGTCGGTGATGACTGCGCATGCCATCCGGGGCTGCTGGGCGCGCCCCGGATGGATCAGAGGGTTAGAAGCTGCCGCGCAGACGAACGCCCCAGGTACGCGGCGGTTCGTAGTTCGACAGATAGACCGGGCTCAGACCGTTGGTCGGACCCGACACGCTCGAGCTGGTGCGGATGCGATGGTCGGTCAGGTTCTGGACGAAAGCCTCGACCATGTATTTGCCGCCGGGCATGGTGTAGGACAGGCCCATGTCGATCTTGGCGAAAGCCTTCTGCTCGTCAAAGCTGGTGCCCAGCAGACCCTTGCCCGCCTGATTGCCGGCAGCATAGCGGCTGGCAACGTCGCCGTTGAAGTAGGTCAGCCAGCTGCGGGTCTCATAGTGCAGGGTGAAGCGGGGCGTCAGCTTGCCGCCATTGTCCATCACCACGTCATGCTCATAGGTCGCCGTGGCCGAGAAACGCGGCGCGTGCGGCAGTTCGTTGCCCTTGAGGTTTTCGTAATTGGCCGGATCGTTGGTGTAGATACGGTTGTCGACGGTGATCAGGTCGTCCAGCTTGGTCTTCTGCACCGTGGCCGCCAGGTTCAGGCGGTCGTTGCGGGTGATGTTGGCCGACAGTTCAGCTTCGAAACCATAGGACTTGGCGCCCTTGGCGTTGGTGGTGACGATCGAGCTGTTGATGATGTTGCCGGCAGCGTCACGGTTGGTGATCGCCTGGTTGACCTGATAGCCGGTGAACTTGCTGTAATAGGCAGCAAGGTTCAGCGTGGCGCGGCCACCGAAGAAGCGCGACTTCGAGCCGATTTCATAGTTGGTCAGCGTCTCGGGGCCGGCCAGCAGGCCGCCGTCCTCGATGTTGCCCGACTTGAAGCCGGTGCTCACGCTCGCATAGGCCAGCGTGCTGTTGGTCACCTGAGCGTCGGCGCGGGCCAGCCAGGTCACCTTGTTCCACGAACCATGCGTATCGTTGGGCGAGATGCTCCACAGATTGCCGTACTGCGCGGTCGGTGCGTTGAGCTGGTTGACCAGATCCTGCGCATTGCCGACACCGTTCAGGTCGAGGCCGAAGATGCCCGGAAGCTGCGTGGCGGCCTGAGCGCAGGCAGCAGCCTGAGCAGCGGGCAGACCCGCGGGGCAGCCACCGTTGTAGGTCACGTTGCGACCGCCGATGTCCTTCTTCTGGTCATGCGTGAAGCGCAGACCGCCGGTGAAGTTGATCTTGTCGGTGGCGTGCCAGATGGCCTGACCGAAAGCGGCAGCCGAATCGATCTCGCGGTCGGCCTGGATGAACGAACCGGCCCAGTTGAAGGTGCCGTTGCGGTAACCATTGCGCTGATCGATGTCGAAGCGGATCTTGTTGACTTCGTGGCTGTAGTAGCCGCCCAGAATCCAGTCGATCACGTTCTTGCCGGTCGACTTGAGCTGAACTTCATGGCTCCAGAAGTCATAGCGCGAAAAGGCCGTGCGGTTCTCGCCGAAGGCATCGACAGGCGCCGTCGCGCTGGTGGCCGGGAAGGCACCGGCATCGGCGTCCGAATCCGCCGTACCGCCCACGCGCGACCAGCCCGCGATGTAGGTCAGGCCGATGTGATCGGTCAGGTCATAGCCCATGTTCGAGCGGATGCCGACCGAGTAGCGATCGGTCTGGGGCGCGGTGTCGATCTGGGCCGACCAGAAATCCGTGCCGGGGCGCGGGGTCTGCAGCAGCGACAGGATCGGCGAACCATCGTCCTTGTAGTATTCAGCCGAGACGTCCCAGTGGAACTTGGGCAGTTCCCAGCGGGCGCTCAGGCGGGCCGACTTCTGGTCGCCGGCGTAATAGCGCTTGCCGCTGGTGACATAGGCCGAGGGGTTGATGCCCGGCACGTTGGGAGCGGGCTGATAGGCGATGTAGCCGTCATGACGGTCGCTGATGAAGGCCGCGCGCACCGCGAAATTGTCGGTGACGGGGATGTTCAGCATGCCGCGGATGCCAAAGCGGTTGTAGGCGCCGCCCACCACTTCGACTTCGGCTGCCAGCTTGTCGAACTTGGGCTTGGCGGTGACGAGGCTGACCGCGCCGACGGTGGCGTTGCGGCCGAACAGCGTGCCCTGCGGACCGCGCAGCACTTCGACGCGCTCCATGTCGTACATCAGGGCCGATGCGCCCTGGGCGCGCGGGCTGTAGATGCCGTCGACATAGATGGCGACTTCGGGGTCGGCCACTTCGGTGTAGGCGCTGTCGTTACCGATGCCGCGCATGGTCAGCAGGATGGCGCCCTGGTCGCCCTGCTGGGCGAAGTGAAGGCTGGGCACATACTGCGCAAGGCCCGTGACGTCCTTGACCTGCTGCTTGTTGAGCAGGTCCTGACCGAAGGCCGAGATGGCGATCGGGGTCTTGGACAGGCTGGTTTCGCGCTTGGTGGCGGTCACCACGATTTCGGCGACCTGGCTGCCGTCATTGGCGCTCTGGGTTGCCGGTGCAGAAGTCGCTGAGGCAGTTTGGGCGTGCAGCGCGGGCGTGAAAGCCACAACAGCCGCAAGCGCCGTGCTTGCGGCAAGCATATGCCGAACCATCGTATCATCTCCCTGTATCATGCCAGTTGGCATGTCTGGGGGCGATCTGTCCGGATTTGACATCGATGTCAACATCGCCCCATGCGTTTCCGACATCGATGTCAAAAATTCATCTTGGAGCGATGCAAAGATGCCACATCGCTTGCGCCGCGCTGCAAAGCGCCTAATCTGGCGGCAGGGGATGCGGACAAGGCATCGGCCTTGCCCCCTGAATGCTTAAAGAAAGGCTGCGGGTCGAACACGTGATCGTTACCATCAAGGATGTGGCCCAGCGCGCGGGCGTCTCGCCCAAAACCGTCTCGCGCGTGCTCAACAATGAGACGCATGTGCGCCCGCAATTGCGCGAAACCGTCATGCGGGTGATCGAGGAGCTGAACTACAAGCCGAACATGTTCGCGCGCGGATTGTCGAGCGCGCGCTCCTATCTGATCGGCCTGTTTATCTACGATCCCTATTGGTCGGGCTATGCGACGGACATTCAGCTCGGCGCGCTGCGCCGCTGCCGCGAGCTGGGCTATCACCTTGTGATCGAACCGATCGACCCCTTCGTGGAGGGCGCCGCGCAGCAGGTCGTCGAAAGCGTGGCCGGGCTGCGACTCGACGGGGTGATCCTGCCGCCGCCGCTCTGCACCTTCGAACCGCTGCTCAGCCGGATCGAGGAAATGGGCATGCCCTATGTGCGGATCTCGCCGGGGCAGGACATGGACCGCTCGGCGCTGGTGGAGATCGACGAATTTGCCGCCGCCCATGACATGACCCGCCATCTGATCGGGCTGGGCCACCGCGACATCGGCTTTGTCGAGGGCATTCCCACCCACGCCGCCGCCGCCCGCCGCTATGCCGGTTTCGAGGCGGCGATGGCCGAGGCGGGCCTCACCGTGAACCGCGACTGGGTGCTGCCCGGCCTGTTCACCTTCCAGAGCGGCTTTGCCGCCACCGACGAGCTGCTCTCACGCAAGGCCGCCCTCCCCACCGCCCTGTTCTGCGCCAATGACGATATGGCGCTGGGCGCGGTCTCGGCCGCGCGCAAGCATGGGCTGGAGGCCCCCGCCGACCTCTCGATCGTCGGCTTCGACGATGCGCCCGCCGCGCGCTTCTCATGGCCGCCGATCACCACCATGCGCCAGCCGGTCAGCGATATGGTGGCCAGCGCGGTGGACATGCTGGTCGATCCCAAATATCGCCGCGATGCCGGGAAAGATGGGCGTAAGCCTGCCGCGCGCCTCGAACTGCCCTTCGCGCTGGTGCAGCGCCAGAGTGCCGCCGCCCCGTGATTGAGGCCGAGGCAGCGCCCCAACCCCGCAAGCTGGGCTTCCTGCTGGCCTTTGCTCTGGCCTATGCCGGGGGTGTGCTCAGCTATATGCCGCTGCTCGGCTTCCTGCTGCCCGAGCGGATCGAGGCCATGGCGCATCAGGGACGGATCGAGGCGCTCTCCACCGTGCTGGTGGCGGGCGCGGTGGTGGCCAGCCTGTCGAACATCGTGGCCGGCTGGCTGAGCGACCGCAGCTTTGCCGCCGGGCGCAGCCGGCGCGGCTGGATCGGCATCGGGCTGGTGGCCACGGCGCTGGCTTATGGCTGGGTGTGGCGCGCGCATGGCGCGACCGAGCTGCTGCTGGCGGTCTGCGCGGTGCAGGCGGCGATCAATGTGGTGCTGGCCCCGCTGCTGGCGATGCTGGCCGATGAGGTGCCCGATGCGCAAAAGGGCCTCGCCAGTGGGCTGACCACCGTGGCCCAGCCGCTCTCGATGGGGCTGAGCGCGGCGCTGGTGGCGCTCGAACAGCGCAGCGAGGCGCTAGCCTATCTGGCGCTGACGCTGCTGATCGTGGGCATGGTGCTGCCGCTGCTGGCGACACGGGCGCGGCTGCTGCCCCCGGCGCCGGAAGCCGACCGTGCCGCGCGGCAACCGCTGCAGCAGCAGATCTGGCTGTGGATCGCGCGCTTTCTGCCGCAGACGGCGATGAACGTCCTCTCCTACTACCTCATCTATTATTTCGAGGATGTGAGCCACGGCATGCCTGCCTCCGCGCTGGTGGAGCAGGTCAGCATTCTGAGCGCCATCGCCACCACGCTGGCCGTGCCGCTGGCGGTGTGGGCGGGGCACTGGGCGCGCCAGCAGGCACGCCGCCGCCTGCTGGCGCAAATCTCGGTGCTGGCCTCCGCGGCCGGTCTGCTGGTGATGCGGCTGACGGATGGCTGGCAGGGTGCGGCGCTGGGCTATGGCCTGTTCGCGGTGGGCACCCATGTGTTTCTGGCGCTGCATGCCGCGCTGCTGGTGCAGGCCCTGCCCTCGCCGCGCCATCGCGGGCGCGACATGGGGCTGCAGAATCTGGCCAACACCGTGCCCTCGCTGGTCGGCCCGGCGCTGGCGGTGTCTCTGGCGAGCGGGGGGCATTTCGGCCTGCTGCTCAGCGTGCTGGCGCCGATGGTGACGCTCAGCGCGCTGTCGCTGGGGCTGGCGAAAGTTTGATTGAACATCCGGCTTCGCCGGATGTTGCGGCACCGGCCCACTCCCCCGGCCCGGCCACCCACAGCATATCACCGATGGATGGCCGGGCCGGGGAAGCGGGCCGGCGCCGCCCCTTATCTCAAACCAGAGCGTTGCGCTTGATGACTTCGCGATACCACGCCGCGCTCAGCTTGGGGGTGCGCTTCTGGGTGGCGAAATCGACGTAATGGATGCCGAAACGCTTGGTGTAGCCGTCAGCCCATTCGAAATTGTCCATCAGGCTCCACAGGAAATAGCCCTTGAGCGGGAAGCCCTCATTGGCCGCGCGGCGGAACTGGCCCAGATAGTTGCGCAGATACATGACGCGATCCACGTCATCGACGCGCCCCTCATGCACCGGATCATCCGCCGAGGCGCCGTTCTCCGAAATGTAGACCGCCTTGGGCTTCCACAGTTCGCTGACCTGACGCACGCTCCAATAGGCGACCTCGGGCCCCACCACCAGCCACGGCGAGGCCATGCGCGGCGAGGAGGCGATATGCGGGATCACCTCGTAACCCTTGGCGTTGTCCGCCGCGCGCGCCCATTCCGGCGCATAGACATTGATCGCCAGAAAATCGATCGGGCTGCCGATGGCCGCCATATCGCCCGCCTGCACCTTGGGGGCGTCGGCACCGGTCTCGGCCAGATAGGAGTCGATGTAGCGCCCCTCCATGATCGCGGTGAGGAACATGGCGTTGCGGTCACGCGTGGCGCGCTTGGCGGCCTCGATATGCTCGGGGGTTTCGATGGCGGGCACATGGAAAACGGTGTTGTCGGCCAGACCCACCTGCACATCCTTGGGCGCATGCGCCCGCACCGCCTGCACGCCCAGACCGTGAGCCAGAATGCCATGGTGGCGCACCTGATTGACCAGCTTGGGCGGCAGCTTCAGCCCCGGCGCATGGATGCCGTCCTGATGGCCCAGATCGGTGAAGCAGCGCAGCTCATTGACCGTCATGAAGTTCTTCACGCGGTCGCCCAGCGCCTTGGCCATCACGGCGGCGTAATCGGCATAGGCATGGACGGTGTCGCGGTTCTGCCAGCCGCCCGGCAGCGCCTGAGGCAGATCCCAGTGGAACAGCGTGACGTAAGGCGTGATGCCAGCCGCCAGCAGCGCATCGACCACCTTGTTGTAGTAATCCAGCCCGCGCTGGTTGATCTGCCCCTTCCCCTCCGGAAAGATGCGCGACCAGGCGATCGACATGCGATAGGTCGAAACGCCCAGATTTTTCAGCAGCGCGATATCCTCGCCAAAGCGGTGATAGCTGTCGCAGGCCACATCGCCCGTCGAGCCATCGGCGATCTTGCCGGGGGTGTGGCTGAAGGTGTCCCAGATGCTGGGGCCGCGCCCGTCTTCCTTCACCGCGCCCTCGACCTGATAGCTGGCGGTGGCGCAGCCCCAGCGGAAGCCCTCGGGGAAGGCCTGGGGTGCGGCGGCAGCGAAAGCGGCAGTGCCATCCAGCGTCAGGCCGGCCGCGCCCGCGACGCCAAGCGCGCGGGCCATGTCCCGGCGGGACAGCAGGGTGGAAGGGAAGGTCATAAATGGCATCCTCTGTCTGTTTTCCATCACTCGGGGCGATGGCTCCGCGAAATTGACATCGATGTCAAGGTTAGATTGCAGGCCTCGATAACGGGCAGGGCGTTCCCCATTCCGGCACCAGCCGAGCCGCCCGCCCGCATCAGGGTCAGCTTCCGTTCAGGCCCGCAACCTATACACGCGCGTATGGATAGGAGACCCCTGATGCGCGGCATGATCTTTGCCATCCCGCTGTCGCTGGCCCTGTGGGTTGCGCTGTTCATGGGCCTGCACGAGGTCCTGCCCGCGCAGGATCGCCACGCCATCAAGGCCGAGGCGCGGCAGATGCTCTCCGCCACACGCCACGATCTGCGCGAGACCCTAAGCCCCGATCATCAGGCTTAAAATGGTTTGGACGCCGATGCGGCACCGGCCCGCTCCCCCGGCCCGGCCACCCATCGTGGTATGCTGTGGGTGGCTGGGCCGGGGGAGCGGGCCGGTGCCGTTCTGACAATGGGCGACAGCCCATTGTCCAAGCCAATCAATACGGCGGGCGGTCCAGCCCCTTGGGGCTCTTGGTGAAGATCTCGCAGCCGGTTTCGGTGATGCCGATCGAATGCTCGAACTGCGCCGAAAGCGAGCGGTCGCGCGTCACCGCCGTCCAGCCATCATCAAGGATCTTCACATCCGGCTTGCCCAGATTGATCATCGGCTCGATGGTGAAGATCATGCCGGGCTTCAGCTCGGGGCCGGTGCCCGCGCGGCCGTAATGCAGCACATCGGGCGAGTCATGATAGACCAGCCCCACGCCATGCCCGACGAAATCGCGCACCACGCCGTAACGGTGCTTTTCGGCATGGCTCTGGATCGCGTGGCCGATGTCGCCCAGCCGGTTACCGGGTTTGGCCTTCTCGATGCCGCGCATCATGCATTCATAGGTCACATCGACCAGCCGCCGGGCCTTGAGCGGCACGTCACCCACCAGAAACATCCGGCTGGTGTCGCCATGCCAGCCATCGACCAGCGAGGTGAGGTCGATGTTGAGCACATCGCCATCCTTCAACACCTTGTCGCCGGGGATGCCATGGCACACCACCTGATTGATCGAGATGCAGCTCGCATGGGCATAGCCCTTGTAGCCGATGTTGGCGGCCACCCCGCCCTCGGCCTCGATGGCGAGGCGGGCGAAATCGTCGAGTTCCTGCGTGGTGACGCCGGGGCGCACCTGCTCGGTCAGCAGGTCGAGCACCCGCGCGGTCATCTGCCCGGCGCGGCGCATCCCCTCGAACCCCTCGGGGCCATAGAGCTTGATGGCATTGGTGCGCCCCTTCACATCCTGAGGGGTGACGGCGATATACTGGGTCATGGGCAGGTCCGGCATGCAGAAAGATCGGATGCGATCTAGGAGCGACGCCCCCGATTGGCAAGCAGCGGCCCCAAAGAGCCGCCCTATTCGCATTCCTGCGCCGTGTTCAGCACGCCGCTCAGCGCATCCAGCGCCATCTGGGCCGCCCTCGCCTGAGCCACACCACGATAGCGCATGTAATAGGCGGTCAGTTCGGCACGCGCCGCCTGCACATCCGCCGTGCTGACCCCGCGCCGGGGCGGCAGGGTCGCCTTGGCCTGATGCTTGGCAAAGCCCAGCCGCGCCTTATCGAGGCTGGTGTTGTACATGCGATAGGCGGCAAAGCGGATCGTGCCATCGCATTGCGGCCACCCCTTGTTGAGCTTGCCATCCAGCGCATCGAGCGCGGGCAGCGGCGGCAGGGTGATCGGGCAATCGCTGTTGAAGACGAAACTGTCGGGCGTCGCACCGAAGGCCGTCTGCGTCGCCCCCAGCAACGCGGGATGGCTGACGATGGCGGCACAGGGGATGGCCCGGGCATTCACCCTGCCATCATCGGCCAGCGCCGGCCCCAGCACATTGAGCACGGCGGCAAGGTTCCCCGGCGCGGCCAGCACATCCTCGACGCGCTTGACGTCCTGGCTCATCACGCTGCGGTAAAAGCTCTTGTCCTCGCTGGTCAGCAGATCGGTGACCATGGGGCGCAGCACGGTAAGGATGCGCTGGCGCTTGGCCGCCAGCCGGGGCGTGGCCCAATCGGTGCTTTCCGGCTCGCTCGACCAGAGCGCGATGGCTTCGGCCAAAGGCGCAAAGCCGGGGTCGAGCCGCCGGATCACCGGCAGGGCCAGATCGGGCGCGCGGGTGACCGCGCCCACGGCCAGTTCCTCATTGCGCTGGTCATAGGCGCCCTCGAGGCATTGCGCGATGCTCTGCTGCCCCGAGCGGCCCGAGGGCTTCGCGCAATCCTGCATCGCCTTCACCGCGCGGCGCTGGGTCTCCAACTGGTTCGCGGGGCCGGAGCCAAAGGCGCTGACCTTGTTCACCGCATAGAGCGCCGCCATCAACCGATCAGCGGCAGAAAGCGAAGGGCTGGCGCAAATGGTGCTCTCCACCACGCCCTGCCCGGCGGTGCAGGCAAAGCTGGGCCCCTGCTGTGGGGCCTGAGCCTGCGCCGGTATGGCCACAGCCAGAGAGAAAAGCGCCATCAGGCACAGGCGGATCATGGTCATGCCCGCCATCCTACCGCCTCCACCCCTGCCCGCAAGCGATCAACCCTGACGTTTCAGCTTCGCGCGCAGATCGGCCTCGCTGACGATCACGATGGGCTTGCCCGCCGCGCGCAGGGCATTGGCCTTGCGGTAAGGCTCGCTGGTTTCGGCCCAGCGCCCGTAAGGCTGCTTGGTGGCCACCACCAGCATATTGGTCGTCGAGCCCACCGAGGCCACGATCCGCCCGCCCGCCGCCGCCAGATGCTGCGCCAGAGCGCCATCGCGCGGCTCGCCCAGAATGGCGATGCGCTGGCCCTTGAGCGGCCCGTCCAGCGCGGGCGCGGGCGGCTGGGCGCGCTTGCGGTCGGGCTTGGCCATCCAGCCTTTGAGGTCAATGCCGGTATGCTCGATGGCTTTCACGATCACCATGCCCGCCGCGCGCGCATCGCTCAGCGCATCGTGGTGGTGATGCTCGATGCCCAGAAACGCCGCCAACCGGTTGAGCTTGTGGTTTTCAAGCTGAGGCCAAGCATGCTTGGCCACGCGCACGCTGTCGAGCCAGTCGGTGGCGATCTCGGCGCGCTCGCTCACCCGGCAGGCGGCGGCCAGAGCGCCCTTGTCGAACCAGCTATGCGCCACGGTGACGCGCCCGCGCAGATGGGCGTCGATCTGCGCATGGATCTCGCCGAAATGCGGCTGCCCGGCGACATGGTGCGGGGTGATGCCGTGAATGCCGATGTTGAAGGCGGAAAACTCGTCACGCGGATCGACCAGCGTTTCCCAGGCAAAGACCTCCTGCCCGCCCCGGAAGCCGACGATGCCGATCTGGCAGATGCTGCTCACCCGCGAGCAGGCGGTTTCCACATCGACGACAACAAAATCGGGTTCGGCAAGATTCGCGCTGCTCATCGCCGCGCCATAGCAAGCCGCGCGCCCGGATCGAAGAGCTTAAGCGGATCGCCGCTTAATGGATAAAGATCTTGGTCGCGACAAATTCCAAAACCCATCCCAGCAGGCCGAACATCAGCAGAATGGCGGGAAAGCACAGCACCGAAGGCAGCGGCGTCTTGGAAAACTTCTCGATCCTGGAACGTCCAATCATCGCATCACCCGTGTCTTGCGACCAGCCGCTGTCTACCCCCCGGCAGGCAGCGCTGGTCTCCCCCTGTTTTCGGGGGTTTGGGAATGATACCACAGTTGCTGGCGGCCCATAATCGCTTCTATGGATAGCAATGTATCGAAATTGGAAATAGGCGCGGGCGATCCGGGCCAAATGGCCTATCGCTTTTGGCGCGCAACACGGCACAACAGGCCGCCAGACAAGCCATAGGACCACCATGATGAGAAAGCTCCGCCCGCATCACGCTCTTGCCATGGTCGCCCTGCTGGGTGCCATGACGCCCCTCGCCGCCGCGGCGCAGACCCGCGCCGTGCCCAGCGCCGGCGTCGCCAAGGACATCCCCGAAGCGCAGGAACTGCCCGACCCCAAGGCGACCTATAAAATCGTCTTCGACGTGCAGACCATGGCCGACAAGCCCGAGGCGATCAGCCCCGCGCTTGCAGCCATCGGCGGGCTGATCAACACCTACACGCATTATGGCGTGCCGCTCAGCCATCTGCAGATGACGGCGGTGTTCCATGGCAAGACCATCGCGCTGGTCACCCGCGATCCGGTCTATCAACAGCGGCTGAACGCCGCGACCAACCCCAATGCGCCGCTGCTCAGGGAGCTGATTGCGGCGGGCGTGCATATGGTCACCTGCGGGCAATCGGCGCTGGCGCAGCATTACACCCCCGCCGATTACCTGCCCGGCGTGCAGACCAATCTGTCCGCCACCGTCACCTTCCTGAACTTGCAGACGAAGGGCTATGTGAAGATCAGCGAGTAAGGATGGGGGCGCGCACCGGCGCCCCCTACCCCATCAGAAATCCACCGTGACCGAGGCGCGCACCGTGCGGGCCAGACCCACATAGAGCGTCGAGCCGCCCGTCGCCAAATAGCGCTTGTTGGTCACATTGTCGGCATTGACGCGGAAGGTCATCGCCTGACGCCCGCCCAGCGGCATGCGATAGCTGGTGCCAAGCCCAAGCAGCGCATAGGCGGGCAGCACGCCCTGATCGAGCACATCGGTGTAGCGCTTGCCGGTGTAATAGACCCCCGCATTCAGCCCCAGACCGGGCACCACGGCCGGATGATACTCGGCAAAGGCCGAGCCCGACCAGCGCGGCGTGCTGTCGATGAACTTGCCGTCCTGCGCGGCAATGCCCGTCTGCCGCTGGATCGCGGTGAGATATTGGCCCGAGAGCACCACCGACAGCTCGCGCGTCAGATTGCCCTGCACCGAGGCCTCGATACCCTTGTTCACCTGCCGCCCGTTGACCAGATAGGTGTTGGTGGCCAGATCGGTGTAGGTCAGCCCCCGGTTGATATGGAACCACGCCAAGGACAGCAGCGCGCCCTGAAACTCCCAGCGCGTGCCCAGCTCGATCTGGGTGCTCTTGATCGGGGCCAGCACATCGCCCGCATTGACGGTGCCGTCGGGCGCCGTGCCCGCGCTTTCCAGACCCTCGATGTAGGTGAAGTACAGGCTGGTCTTTTTGGTGGGGCGCAGCACCAGACCACCCGTCGGCGTCCAGGTGCGGACCGAGTAATTCGCCGTCGCCGTGCGCGTGGCATAATCGACATAGCGCACGCCGCCGATCACCAGCACCTTCTCGCCGATATGCGCCAGATCCAGCGCATAGAGGCCGGTGTCGATGTTGGTCGAACCGGTGGTGGTGCGCAATGTGGTCGGCGTCAGGCTGGTCAGCGCGACGGTGACGGGGCTGTAGAGATTCTGGTTATAGGAGGCATAGCTCTGCGTATGCTGGTCCTCCTGCACCTGCCGGTTGCGGGCATAGCCGAAGAGGATCTCGTGGCTGATGCCGAAGGTCTCGACCTTGCCCGAGATCTCCGTGCGCCAGTAGAGATTGGAATATTCCTGATCCCCGACGAAGGTCGGCGCGACCGTGCCCGCGCCGGTGGTCAGGTTGAATTTGGCGATGTTGGCGATCATCCGCGCGCGCTGCGTGTTGGCGTAACCGGCCTCGGCGCGGATCGACCAGTCGTCCGACAGCGCATAGTCGGCGCGGCCCAGCGCATTGGTCACCAGCGTGCGATAGGGCGCATCGGTCGGGGCATAGCGGTTATGCGGGCTCGGCACATCAGGCAGCGTGATCTTGCCGTTCACCGCCGTGGGCAGGGTGATGCCGCCCGGCTCATCGGTGGCGCGGCGGTAATGCTCGACATCCAGTTTCAGCGAGAGGCGGTCGGTCACCTTGGCATCGAAGGCGCCGCTCACGACATAGCGCGAGCCATTGACGCCATCGATCGGCGTCTCGACATGCGCGCCATAGGCGTTGATCCGCGCGCCGAACTGCTTTTCCGACCCGAACTGGCGGCCGATGTCCACGCCCGCCCCGGCGCTGCCCTCGATATCGCCGTTCATATAAAGGCTGGTGACCGGCTGGGCCCCCGCCCGCTTGGTCACCACATTGACGATGCCCGAGGGCGTGCTGATCCCGTAATAGAGCGCCGAAACGCCCTTCAGCAGCTCCACGCGCTGCTTGTTCTCCAGCGGGATCGGCCCGAGGTTGATGATCTGCAGCGCGCCATTGAGGCGATAATTGGTGCGCGCCTGCATCAGCACACCGCGCGAGAGGAAGTTGTTGGTGGTCGTCGGGCTGGTCGACTGCTGGGTGACGCCGGGCGTGTTGCGCAGCGCATCGTCGAGCCCGATGGCGCCCTGATCGTCGAGCAGCGAGCGCGTCATCACCGCGATGCTGGCGGGCGTATCCATGATCGACTGGTTGCGGAAGGCGCCGACCTGCACGACCTCGGCGCGGAAGGGCGCCTCATGCTTGCCGGTCACGACGATCTGGTCATCCAGACTGCGCTCGACCCGTGAATCGTCGCTGGTGGACTGCGGATCGCCCAAGGGCGCGGCGGGAGCGACAGAAACGGCGGCAGCCGCGGCGGCGAGAAGAAGCATGGATGGACCCCCAATGTCGGCTGTTCCGACGTTTCAGGGGCGCCCTATCTTTGTTGCGATTGATTTGCAACAGCATCGATGTATTCGATTTATGGCGCGAACACCGCGCTGCCCGGCCCCGCCTGCGCCAGTTGCGCCCGCAGATCGGCCAGCGCCCGGCCCGAAACGCTGGGCCGGGGTGACGCCGCCTGCCCCTCACGCAAGCGCCGCCGGTCCGCCTCGGAAGGGTTGACCACCCTGATCCGCACCGGCGCCACCCCGGTCTGATGCACGCCCAGCAGCCGCGCCGCCCCGCGCGACAGGTCGATCAGCCGCCCATTGCGGGTGAAAGGCCCGCGATCGTTGACCCGCACCACGATCACCCGCCCGGTCTCGAGCGCGGTCACCTCGACATAGCTGGGCAGCGGCAGGGTGGTGTGCGCGGCGCTGATGCCGTCGGGGCGGAAACGCTCGCCATTGGCGGTCTGCGATCCCGATTCGGGGCCATACCAACTGGCATAACCCAGCCGGTCATAGGCGGGATCGGCGGCGGGCACATAGGTCGCGCCGCGCACCACATAGGGCCGCCCGACGCGCACCGGCACATCGCTGACCGCGCGGTAATGCACGCCCCCGCCGCAGGCCGAGAGCAGCAGGGCACCCAGCAGGGCGGCGGCGGATCTGGCGCGAGGCAGCGGCGCGCTGGTGTGATATCCCATCATGTCCGTGCCTTACCGCTCTGCGGCGAAGCATGCCATGGGGTGAGATAAGTGCGGAGCGCCTTTTGCGACGACCGGTGTGTCAGGCGTGCGCGCCCCGCCCGCGATGCGCGGCAATGCAGCTTGTCACGCTCAGCACCACCAGCAGGAAGGCCGCGCTTTCCAGCATGGTGGGCAGACGATGCTCCCACATAAAGCCGTAAAGCAGCGCGAAAAGCGTCTCGAACAGGATCATCTGCCCCACCAGCGTCAGCGGCAGCAGCCGGCTCATGCGGTTCCACAACGCATTGCCCATGATCGAGGCGATCACCGCCACCCCGACCGACACCGCCCCCAGCCGCCACCATTCACCGGCACTGTGGCGCAGGGGTTCAAACAGCAGGCTCACCGGGATCAGCAGCAGGGCCTGGGCGCCGGTGACCATGCCGGTCAGCAGGCTCCAGTCATGCGCCGAAATATGGTCGAGCCGCGCGAGACAGCGGCTGTTGCCCACCGCATAGGCCGTCCACGACACCAGCGCGCCAATCGCACAGAGCAGCCCGGTGAGCCGCGCGCCGCCCGCCGCGCTCACCCCGCCCAGCGCCTGCGCGCCGATGCACAGCGCCCCGCAGCCGCACAGCAGCAGCGAGGGCATCAGGCGCCGCAGCGGCACCGCGCCGGTGTCGCGGCTGCCGATGATCGTCACCGCCACGGGCAGAAAGCCGATCACCAGCGAGGTCGTCGCGATGCCGCCCTGCTGGATAGCCATCGACAGCAGCACATAATACAGCGTGTTGCCCGCCAGCGAGAGCCAGAGCAGCGACAGCCACTCGGCAGGCCGCACCGCCCCCACCACCGATCGCCAGCGCGGCGCGATCAGCAGCACGGCGATCACCCCATAGGCCAGATAGCGCCCGATCGCGAGTTGCAGCGGGGTGAAACTGCGCACCAGTTCGGGCGCGAGGAACACCAGCCCCCACAGCGCGCCCGCGCCCATGCCGCAGGCGATGCCCAGATGGGTCCGGTTCGGCCCGGAAGAGGTTGTGGCCGAGGTGGCGGGGGCGGTGGTCACAATGCTGTCCCTTGATGAGGCCTTACAGGCGCTTTCCTGACGGGGCCGTATCGGCCCTGCGGGATATATCATCGGCATGGCGAGATTTGCGCTCTTGATTACCGGGCAAAATGCAACAAAAACTCGTTTATGTCCCCCATTCCCCCCAGCAAGCGGCGCGACCTCGACCGTTTCGACCGCGCGATCCTGCAGATCCTGCAGCGCGACAACCGCACTCCCCAGCGCACCATCGCCGAGGCGGTCAACCTTTCGACCGCCGCCGTGCAGCGCCGGATCGCCGCCATGGAAAGCTCCGGGGTGATCGCCGCCAATGTCGCCATCGTCGACACGCGCGCGGTGGGGATGACCATCACCTCCATCGTCGAGGTGACGCTGGTCAGCGAGCGGCTGGAGATGGTGGACGCGGCCAAGGCGCTGTTCCAGCAGGCGCCCGAGGTGCAGCAATGCTATTACGTCACCGGCGGCATCAGCTTCGTGCTGGTGATCGTCGCGCCCGACATGATCGCCTATGAGGCGACGACCCGGCGGCTCTTCGCGCAGAACGAGGCGGTGGCCAGTTACCGCTCGCTGATCGCGCTGGACCGGGTGAAGATGGGCGCGCAGATCGACATTGCCGCCTTGCCATGACCCGGCCCCTGCCTCACCTTTAACGCCTCCCCCCTCGACCCAAAGTCGCAGCGACTTTGCCCTTCCCGCGCTTCATCCTGCGGCAGGCATCCGTGAAAGGTTCCGTGTCATGATCAAGGTCACTGTGCTCTACCCCGCCACCGATGGCGCCCGCTTCGACCACGCCTATTACCGCGACAGCCATTTGCCGATGATCCAGGCGCGGCTGGGCGCGGCCTGTCTGGGTTACGAGATCGACGAGGGGATCGCCGGGGACGCTCCGGGCAACGCCGCGCCCTTTGTCGCGCTGTGCCATATCTTCAGCGACTCGCTGGAGAGTTTTCAGGCCGCTTTCGCCCCGCATGCCGAGGAGATCGTTGGCGATGTGGCCCATTACACCAGCATCGCGCCGGTGATGCAGTTCAGCAAGGTGGTGGTGCGCTGACAGGGCCGATCCTCCGATGGCGCTGATCATCGTCGCCGGGGCCAGCGGCCAGCATGCCGCCGTGGTGCATGAGGCCGCCGTGCTCTCGGGGCTGGAGGTGCTCGGCTTTGCCACGCTGGGGGATGAGGCGCCCCCCTTCAACACCCCATGGCTCGGCAGGTTGGAGGCCATCGCGGCGGCTGGAATCGCGCAGGGCCATCGCTTCCATATCGCCTGCGGGGCCAATGCGCTGCGCCGCACATGGAGCGAGGCGCTGCTGGCGCAGGGCGCCATGCTGCAAAGCGTGGTGCATCCCGCCGCGCTTGTCTCGCCCAGCGCGCGCATCGGGGATGGCTGCACGGTGTTGGCAGGCGCCATTCTGGGGACGCGGGCGGTGCTGGGGCGCGGCGTGATCCTCAATCACGCCTGCAGTGTCGACCATGACGGGCAGGTCGGGGACTATGCCAACATCTGCCCCGGCGCGCGTTTCGGCGGCGCGGTGCGGGCCGGTGCTGAGGTGTTCGTCGGGATGAACGCCACGGTGCTGCAAGGGCTGGCGCTGGGCGACAAGGCCGTGATCGGCGCGGGAGCGGTGGTGACGCGCGATGTGCCGGGCGGGGTAACGGTGGTGGGTGTGCCCGCCCGCCCGATGGAACGCCGGCCCGGCTGACGTCAGGCCGCCTGCCCTTCCTGCCAGATCACATAGGCCTCGCTCCGGGCGATATCGCGCATATGGGTGAAGGTGATCAGACCGTCCTCGGTCACGATGTCGAACAGCCAGTGGTCGTCGCGCGGCTGCTGCATCACATGAGCGATGGCCTGCCCCAGCGTGGGTTCCCGCGACAGCGTATCGGCCCCGGTTGCGGGTCACCCACCTTCATGAAAAGCACGGGACTGTCGAAACTGCGCGAAGCCATATATCGTTCTGCCTCTATGGCCCCCGTTACCAAAGCCATCGCCCCTTGTTGTGATGACACCTTGTTGCGATGACAGGCATCCGGCCCGCGGCATCAGCCGCCGGCACGAGAACCAGCACCCTGCGCTCTATCCCCGGATCTTGCCGCTATCCGCGAAAGTTGCGGTAATGCCGCAAGGCGGCATCCTCACCAAGACCGATTGAAAAGGCCTGTCCCAGACCCTTGCCGCGAACACCAGCGCATCGGCCCGAAAGGCCAGATGCCGCACCATGATACATAGTCACAGTCGAATGGAAATTCGACACTCTGGGAATTTTTCGATCAGGCATGAGAGCCTCCCCATGTCTTTTTCAAACGCCCGTGATTCATATTGGTTTCATGGCGATAGTCCATGTTTTTCGAAAAGAGTCCGAAGTGGATCGTTCCGCGCTGCGACCGCCCTGCAACAGCACCCCCCGCAGATCCCCCCTGAACCTACGGAAAAACCACGAGGATCAAACCTCTCGGCCCAAAGAGCCCCTCACGAACCGCCCCGCCCTCCGCGCCGATCAGATGGACAAATTTGCGACGGACCGATAGGCATTCCCTCCCCCGGCACCCGCCTCCTCCCATCCCGGACCCCATGTCATGATGCTCAAATGTCTGGCGAGCCTCGCCGCCTGCACGCTGATCGCCTCCATTTCGGCAACACCTGCCCTGTCCGCCAACCCCGGTCCGGCGCCGCAAGGCGCGCTGCCGCTGCTGGTCGGCACCTACACCGGCGGGCAGAGCAAGGGCATCTATCTCTATCGCTTCGATCCGCGCACCGGCCATATCAGCACCACGCCGGCGCAGATCACCCCGGCCGAGAACCCCTCATGGCTGACCGTCTCGGCCGACGGGCGCTTCCTCTATGCCGTCAATGAGAACGGGCCGGGGCAGCGCGACCCCATCGGCCGCGTCTCGGCCTGGCGGCTGGACAAGGCCAGCGGGCGCCTGACCTTCCTCAACAGCACCCCATCGCTGGGCGACGAGCCCACCCATGCCAGCCTGAGCAAGGATGGCCGCACCCTCTTCGTGGCCAATTATTCGGGCGCCACCGATCCGGGCGGCACGCTGGCGGTGCTGCCCATCGCGCCCGATGGCAGGCTGCGCCCCGTCACCCAGATCAAGACCCACCGCGCCAGCCTCGTCAATGCCGAGCGGCAGGCCGGGCCGCATGTCCATTCGGCGGTGTCCTCGCCCGATGGGCGCACGCTCTTCGCGCAGGATCTGGGGGCCGACCGGATCTATGCCTATCGCTATGACCCCACCCATCCCGAAGCGCCGCTGACGGCGGTGAAGGAGCAGCCCTGGCTCGACCTGCCGCCGGGCTCGGGGCCGCGTCATCTGGTGTTTGGGCCCGATGGGCGCCATGCCTATCTGACGCTGGAGATGACCGGCGCCGTCGCGCTGCTCGATTATGCCGATGGGCGGCTGAGCCTGCGTCAGGTGCTGCCGCTGGCGCCTGCCGGTTTCACCGGGCAGCAGGGCGGCGGCGGGCTGCATCTCTCCCCCGATGGGCGCTTCCTCACCGTGGTCAATCGCGGCACCGACAATCATCTGGTGAGCTTTGCCGTCTCGCCGCAGGATGGCTCGCTCAAGCAGGTCGACCGCCGCTCGGTCGAGGGGACGCAGCCGCGTGAGTTCACCTTCTCGCCTGACGGGCGCTTCGTGCTGGTCGCCAATCAGACCAGCCATGGGGTGAAGGTGTTCCGCCGCGACACGGCAAGCGGGGTGATCGGCGAGCTGGTGCAGACGCTGCCTGTCGATGCCCCCTCGGCACTCATTATCCTGAAATAACAAAAAGGGGCGTCACCATCTTTCAGGTGACGCCCGGCAGTGTGGTCGTTTTGGACATCCGGACAGGCCGGATGTGCGGCGCCGGCCCTCTCCCCCGCCCGGCCACCCACAGCATACCCCGATGGGCAGCCGGGCGGGGGAGAAGGCCGGTGCCGCGCGGACAATGCGCATCAGCGCATTGTCCGCACAGTTTCGATCAGAACTTCACGCCGGCACGGATGCCATAGGTGCGCGGGTCGGAGACCTGAAGCGTACCATTGGCGCCGCCGCCCACGGCGGTGACCAGCAGCGTGTTCTCCAGATTCTTGACGAAGCCCTGCACGTAATAGCGCTTTTCGGGCGCATTGTAGGTGAGGGTCGCCTCGGTCTGGGTGTAGGAGGGCTGGTTGAACTGGCCATAGATGGTCAGCGCAATCATCTTGTAGCTGCTGGAATAGCGCGAGCGCACGCCCGCCACCAGCTCGCCGCCATTGGCCATCGGGAAGGTGTGGGTGACACCGCCCATCAGCGTGATCGTCGGGCTGCGGTCCAGCTTCAGGCCCTGGAAGTTGAGCGTGGGATAGGTCGCCGCATTGGGCAGGAAGGTGCCGTAGCGCGCATTGAGATAAGACAGCGAGAAATCGATCTTGTCATGCGGGGTGGCGGCGAAATTGGCCTCCGCCTCGATGCCGTCGATCTTGGCCGATGCGGCGTTGGTGGTCTGCGTGCACTGCGTGCCGCCCGCGCAATAGGGGCCGACCTGCGTGAGCTGCAGATTCTTGTAGTCATAGTGGAAGGCCGACAGGTTCAGGCGCAGGCGCCGGTCGAACAGGGCGGTCTTGGTGCCGATTTCATAGGCCGTCAGCGTTTCGGGCTGATAGTAGAGCGTGCTGGCCGGCAGCAGACAGCCGGCGCCCGTGCCCGCTTCGCAACCATCGTTGAAGCCGCCCGCCTTATAGCCGGTCGACACCGTGCCATAGAGCATGGTCGAAGGCGTCACCTCATAGTCGACGCCCACCTTCCAGGTGGTCTTCTGGTAATGACGGTCGGCGATGTTGGGCGTCTTGACGTCGCCGGGCGCCGCGCAGCTCAGATCATAGGCGCAGGTGACGGTGTAGCCGGTGCGCGCCTTCTCATCCGAAGTGTAGCGGATGCCGGCGGTGATGTGCAGGTTCGAGGCGGGCGAATAGGTGGCCTGACCGAAGCCCGCCAGGCTGCTCGACATCACATAGCTCTGCGGGAAGGCGAAGAGATAGCCCGCATCGCCCGGATTGGTGCGCGCGCCATTGACCACGCGGTCGAAGATCTGCAGCGCGATCGAGCCGCGCTCCTTGAAGTAATAGACACCGGCCTGAGCGCGCAGCGGGCCATCGCTGTTGGTCGAGAAGCGCAGCTCCTGGCTGTTCTGCCAGTACCAGCCGTCGAACTGGTTGGGCGCCAGACCATTGGCGTAATAGCTGTAATTGCCCTCGTGGCGCTTGAACTCGCGGTAGGAGCCGACATAGTTCAGGGTGACGAAGCCCAGATCATACTTGAACTCGCCCATCACGCCATAGGTGGCATTGTCGCGGCGCAGATTGGCGGCGCGGTCGAGGCGATAGATGCCGTCAGCCGTGGGCGGGGTCAGGGTGAGCAGCTTGTCGTTGCTGACGCCATTGGCGATGTAGGTCGGGTTGACGGTGTTGGTGGTGTAGTTCGAATAGAAATTGCTGGTCGGCAGCGCATTGGTGCTGATGCCGCCCATATGCGAATAGTCGCCGCGGATCAGCAGCTCGCCCCGGTCGAACTTGAGCAGCGCGGTCATGCGCGCCGAGATGTTGTCCTTGAAGGCCCCAAGGTCGGCGCCCAGATTGGGGCCAGGCTTCAGGAAGCTGTCGCGGTGGTCGTAATTGACGCCGAAACGCAGGCCCAGATTCTCATTGACCGGCGTGTTCAGAACAGCCGTGGTCTGGGTGTTGTTATAATTGCCATAGGACGTATCGACCGAGCCCGAGAACTTGCTCAGATCCGGACGGTTGGTGATGACATTGACCGCGCCCGCCGTGGTGTTGCGGCCATAGAGCGTGCCCTGCGGCCCGCGCAGCACTTCCACGCGGCTGATGTCGAAGAAGCTGACTTCCTGCGCCTGCTGGCGGGCGATATAGACGCCATCGGCCATGAAGGCGGCGCTGGGATCGCCCTTTTCAGTGCCGTCGGCGCTGGTCACGCCGCGAATGGTGATCTGCAGACCGTTGTTGCGGTTGATCATCACGCTGGGGACCTGGTCGCCCAGAGCGGTGGGGTTGGTGATGCCGGCGGTGCGCAGTCCCTCGCCCGACACGGCGGTCAGCGCGATCGGCGTCTTGGAGGCCAGCGTTTCGAAGCGGGTGGCGGTGACGACGATGTCGCCATTCTCGGCCTTGATCGGCTCGGCGGCCTTTTCCTGCGGGGCCGAGCCCGAAGCCGGGGCGGTTTGCGCCGTCGCGGTCTGCGCCAGCATCGAGCCGGCGATCAGCATGGCCGACATCATGCACGGCAGGGACACCCCCAACCGGTGGTTCTTACGCATCATTGTATTCCCCTCTCTTGTTGTCACTTGAGCAAGCGTCCCCGTTCCGGGCGATCATGCGGAATGCCCCGGTGGCTGCCTGCCTTTTTGAAAACGATACCAAATGAGCGAAAGACAAAGGGGCCCATACCCTCGGCCGCACGCCTTCCCTGCCCGCCTGCGCCGATTGATCACGATCAGCAGGTCGAACGGAGAAAAATGGTACCGATTACAATCTGAATTTTATAAAAAGCGGCACTGCCGCATCTTTCTTCCCCTCCTCCTGGCGCCCGCTGCTCTTTGCAATCGGTGTCACCTTGTTACAGACCATAACCAGAGCGTCTCTCTGGTGCAAGCAAGACTTTCGCTCAACTCATCGCCGTGGAGCCACGCGTTACCAGCACATGCGGCAGCACCACCTTGAGCTGGTCGAGCGGACGTTTGTGAAGCACGGCATCCATCATGCGCATGGCGGTTTCCCCCAGCTCATTGGCGGGCTGGCGGATGGTGGTCAGCGGCGGAGCGGCAAAGGCCCCGAAGCGCAGATCATCGAACCCCACCACCGCAATCGCGCGCGGAATCACCAGCCCGGCCTCGCGGATGGCATGCATCGCGCCGACGGCCATTTCGTCACCGGCGCAGAACACGCCATCGGGCATCTGCCCGGCGTCGAGCAAGCTGCGCATGGCGGAATAGCCTGATTCGATGGAGAAATCGCCCGGCGCCACCCAATCCTCACGGAAGGGCAGCCCGGCCTCCTCAAGCGCATCGCGATAGCCCTGCAGACGGTCCACGGTCAGCGGATTGTCGAGCGGGCCGGTGATGGTGGCGATGCGCCGCCGCCCGCTCTCGATCAGATGGCTGACCGCCAGATGGGCGGCGGCGATGTTGTCGATCACCACCTTGGGGCATTCGAGCGGCTCGAAATGCTCGCAGGCCAGCACCATCGGGATCGGCGGCTCTTTCTGCCCGCTGTCCAGAGCGTTGGTGACGATGCGCGGCATCAGCGAGCCCAGCAGGATCAGCCCGTCGGCGACGCGCGTCTGGACCATGTCGGCATAGTAATCCAGCCGCTCCTGCTTGCCCTGGGTTTCCCCGATCAGCACGCGATAGCCCAGATCATGCGCCACATTTTCAATGGCTTGCACGATCCCTGAGAAGAACGGGTTGGCGATCTCGGGCACGATGACGATGATCGTCTCATTGCTGCGCCGCCGCAACTGACGCGCAATGGCGTCAGGCGTGTAATTCATCTCGTCGATCGCGGCCTGCACCCGCTCGCGCCGCACGGGACGCACCGCCTCGGGCTCGCGCAGGGTGCGCGAGACCGTGGCGACGGAAACGCCGGCCCGTTTGGCAATGTCACGGATGGTAACCAAGCTGTTTTCCTTGCGTCAGCGGCCTATCAGATCGTGCCCGCCTTCATAAATTCCGTCGCGTGATAGGCCGCCCGCGCGGACATCGCCATATAGGTCAGCGACGGGTTCTGACAACCGCTCGAGGTCATGGCCGCGCCATCGGTGATGAACAGGTTGGGCACCTCATGCGCCTGGTTGAAACCGTTCAGAACCGAGGTCTTGGGATCATGCCCCATGCGCGCCGTGCCCATCTCGTGGATGCCCAGCCCCGGCGGGTGCAGCTTGCCGCTTTCGGCGGTGATGGTGGCGCCCGCCGCGATCAGCATGGCCTTGGCATCCTCCAGCATGCGGCGGCCCAGCTCCTTGTCGTTCTCGCCATGAGCGCAATCGATGGTGAGCTGGGGAATGCCCCATTCGTCGGTCTTGCTGGCATGCAGGGTGACACGGTTGTTCGGATCGGGCAGCATCTCGCCAAAGCCCGACAGGCGGATCGCCCAGGGGCCGGGATGACGCACGCGCTCCTTCAGCTCCGCGCCCACGCCGGGCTCGGCATCGGCCATCGGGCGCCAGCCCTGGCGCATCACCCCGCCCTGATAGCCGTAACCGCGATGATAGCCGGTGTCGTCGGCCTCCAGATTGCGATAGCGCGGAATGTAGATGCCATTGGGGCGGCGCCCGCGATGATAGGTCTCGGGCCCGTTCATCACGCCCGCGACGGTGGGGCCGTAAACATGGTCCATCAGATTGCGCCCGACCTGATCCGAACCATTGGCAAGCCCGCGCGGATTGGCGTCGCTGCGCGAATTGAGCAGCACCTGCGCCGTGCCGATGGTGGAGGCGCACAGGAAGACGATCCGCGCCTCATAGACGCGCTTTTCCTTAGTGTTCTGGTCGATGATCCGCACGCCGGTCGCCTTGCCGGTCTTGGGATCGGTGATGATCGAATGGGCGATGGCATCGGTGACGATGGTGAGATTGCCGGTCTTTTCCGCCGCTGGAAGCGAGGAGGACAGGCTGGAATGATAGGCGCCGAAGCTGCAGCCGCGCTCGCACAGCGAGCGATACTGGCAGGGGTTGCGGCCCAGCTCGATATGGTGCGGCTGCGGCTCGGTGAGGTGGGCGCAGCGGCCCTGGATCACCTTGCGACCGGGGAATTGCTTTTCGACCGCTTCCTTGAACATCTTCTCGGTGTCGGTCATCGCCATCACGGGCAGGAACTTGCCGTCGGGAAGCTGCGGCAGGCCTTCGTTCGCGCCCGAGACGCCGATGAAGGTTTCCACCTTGTCATACCAGGGCGCCATATCGGCATAGCGGATCGGCCAGTCGATGCCGTGGCCGTCGCGCTTGTTGGCGGAGAAATCCATCTCCGAAAAGCGGTAGGTCTGGCGGCCCCACATGATCGAGCGGCCACCCAGATGATAGCCACGGATCCAGGAGAAAGGCTTGTTTTCCGTGGTTTCGTAAGGGTGCTGGCTATCCTTGACCCACAGGTCCTTGGTGGCGCTGTTGACCGCATAGCACTGACGCTGGATCTGATAGTCGCGCGCCAGTTCCTCTTCCGGAATGTTGCCTGCATTGGGCAGATCCCAGGGCTGCATCCAGTCGGTGTAGGAGGAGCCATGCTCCAGCTTGCGCCCGCGCTCGATGACGAGGACCTTGAGGCCCCTTTCGCACAATTCCTTGGCGGCGATCCCGCCGCTCATCCCCGAGCCGATGACAATGGCGTCGAACATCATTCTCTCCCGTGCGTCCGCGTTGTTGTCCGCGTCCTGATCCGTGTTTCGGCCCGTGCCCTTGCCCAGCGAATGGGGTCAGGCGAATGTGGGTTGGGCCGTATCATCAGCGTGTTGCGCCCGTCAGGCGATCACCAGCAATTTGCCGGCGGGCATGGCCCCGGCCCAGGCGCGCGTCTCGGCCGTCATCGGCGTCGAGGCCTCCCACACGCCGGGGTTGTGCTCATAGCGCAGCTCGACGGTGGAGCCGGGTTCGCTGAGGTAATAAAGGTTGACAAACAGATCCTTGAGCGCGGCGTAAGCCATGTTGCTCTTCAGATTTTGCGCATCATAGGCCTTGAGAATTGTCAGCCGCTGGGCGGCGGTCAGCAGGGCGAAAGGCTTGCCCGCCTTGGCCTTGGCCTCATCGTCGATGGCGCTCAGCGCGGCCAGATAGGCGGTGCGATGCGCGGGGCTGGCCCAGTCATGCATCAGCGCGTCGAACTTCGCGGGGACGCCCGCCTGCACCGCGCCCGGCGTATCGGTCTGCGGGATCAGCGTGTCGGCAAAGGCGGTGGCCAGCGCGGTGGTGGGTTTGTCGAGCGAAGGCGCGGTCTTGGCATTTGGGCCCGCCACGGCGGCCAAGGCTTCGGCAGGCAGGGCAGCAAGGCCGATCAGGGCGCCAAGCCCCTCCAGCATCTGCCGACGATCCAGTTCGATCATCCAGAATCCCCTCTTCCATATTTGTTTTCTTGACCGATGCCGTTTTATTCTGGCAACGTTTACAAAAATATGGGGCAGAGGATCGGACCTTGTCAACAACAATACAAAAGATACGCCTTTTCAGCATGATGGCGCTGCAACTGGCCATCTGGGGGGCCTGGGCTCCCAAGCTGTTCCCCTATATGGGCATGCTGGGATTTTCCGCGTCACAGCAGGCTTTAGTGGGTTGTTGCTGGGGCATTGCCTCGGTGGTCGGCATTTTTTTCGCGAATCAATTCGCGGACCGCTATTTCGCCGCCGAACGCTTTCTGGCCGTCAGCCATGTAATCGGTGCCATCTGCCTGTTCGGGGCGGCCTTCAGCACGCAGTTCCTGCCCTTTTTCCTGTTTTATCTGGCCTATAGCCTGGTCTATGTGCCCACCCTTTCGGTCAGCAACACCATCGCCTTTGCCGCGCTGAAGGATGGCAAAGATTTCGGCACGGTACGCGCGGGCGGCACGGTGGGCTGGATCATGGCGAGCTGGCCCTTCATCTTCATCCTCGGCGCGCATTCCACCGCGGTGGACGTGCGGGCGATCTTCATCGTCTCGGCGGTGATCTCGCTGCTGCTGGCCGGTTTCTCGCTGACCCTGCCGCACACCCCGCCGCAGAAGGGCAATGGTGTCGATTCGTTGGCCTGGCGCCGGGCGCTCGGCCTGTTGAAGAAGCCCTATGTCGCGGTGCTGTTCTTCGTCACCTTCATCGATTCGGTGGTGCATAACGGCTATTTCGTGATGTCCGACGCCTTCCTGACGAACCGCGTGGGGATTGCCGGCAATCTCTCGATGGTAGTGCTGTCGCTGGGGCAGGTCGCCGAAATCCTCACCATGCTGGTGCTGGGCAAGGTGCTGGTGAAGCTGGGCTGGCGCACCACGATGATCGTGGGCATCCTTGGCCATGCCGCGCGCTTCCTCGCTTTCTCCTTTCTGGCCGACAGCATTCCCGCGATCATCGCGGTGCAGTTGCTGCATGGCATCTGCTACGCCTTCTTCTTCGCCACGGTTTACATCTTCGTGGATGACGCTTTCCCCAAGGATGTCCGCTCCAGCGCGCAGGGCCTGTTCAACCTGCTGATTCTGGGCGTGGGCAACATGGTGGCCAGCTACGTCTTCCCCAACCTGATTGCCGCGCTCACCGGCGCGGATGGCAAGGTCGATTACCAGACGCTGTTCTATGTGCCCACCGGGCTGGCCCTGCTGGGCGCGCTGGTTCTTGCCTTTGCGTTTCACCCACCCACGGTCGCACCGGCCGGGTCTTTGGAGGATATCTGATGGCTTTTGAGATGAACCGCCGCAGCCTGCTCGCAGGCGCCATGGCTATGGGAGGTGTGGCCGGCGTTGCCGCCGCCACCCCGGCCTGGGCCGCCGCCCCCACCACGCCTTTCTTCAAGCGGATCAACAAGCCGATCGGCATCCAGCTCTACACCATGGGCGAGGCCGCGCAGAAGGATCTGTCGGGCACCCTCACCCGTCTGGCCGCCACCGGCTACAAGGAGTTCGAGCTGCCCGGCCTCTATGGTCACAGCGCCAAGGATCTGCGCGCCGAGGGCGACAAGGCGGGCGTGAAATTCAGCTCGATCCATATGGGCCTGCCCAACCGCCTGCCCCCCGGCTCGCTGACGCTGATGAGCAGCCCGCAGGAGATCGCCGATGCGCTGGGCACGCTGGGCATCGGCAAGGCCGTGCTGCCCATCCCCCTGCTGCCCGATGACTGGAAGCCCGGCCCCGACCAGCGCGCCTCGCTGATCCAGGGGATCGAGGCGGGCGGGATCGACATGTGGAAGCGTATGGGCGACCTGCTCAACAAGCGCGCCGCCGCTTTGAAGCCGCATGGCATCGAACTGGGCTATCACAACCACAATATGGAATTCCGCCCGGTGGGCGGCACCACCGGCTGGGCCGTGCTGCTGAAAGAACTGGACCCCAACCTCGTGTTCCTCGAACTCGATCTGGGCTGGATCACGGCGGGCGGGCTCGACCCGGCGACGGAACTGCGTCGCCTCAAGGGCCGCGTGAAGATGGTTCACCTCAAGGACGTGAAGCCCACCACCAAGACCAACTATGCGCTGCAGCAGGACCCCTGCGAAGTGGGTCAGGGCAAGCTGAACTGGCATGCCATCCTGCCCGCCTGCGTGGCGGCCGGGGTGCAGCATTACTTCGTCGAGCAGGAACCGCCCTTCGCGCATGACCGTTTCGACTCGGTGAAGATGTCCTACGATTTCCTCTCGCGCTTCAAGGCCTGAGGACGTTTGCCGGGGGGCGTGCGGACGCTCCCCGGTTCCTTTCAAGGAAAGTGATTTCATGGCTTCACGCCGTTTACGCATGGGACTGATCGGCGGCGGGCCGGGGTCCTTCATCGGCCCGGTGCACCGCCTGGCCGCCGAGATGGACCGCGAGATCGAGCTGGTCGCGGGCGCCTTTTCCAGCAGCGCGGAGAAATCGCGCGCGGCGGGCGAGAGCTATCGCATCGACCCGGCCCGCGCCTATCCCGACATCGCGACGATGATCGCGCGAGAAACCGCGCGCGAGGATGGCATTGATTTCGTGGCGATCACCACGCCCAACCATATGCATCTGCCCGCCGCGCAAGCCGCGCTGGAGGCTGGTTTGGCGGTGATCTGCGACAAGCCCGCCACCACCACGCTGGCACAGGCGCATGAACTGGCCGCCATCGTCGAGAAGTCAGCAAAACCCTTTGCGCTGACCTACACCTATTCCGGCTATCCGCTGGTGCGCGAGGCACGGGCACGCGTGGCGGCGGGCGCTCTGGGCCCGATCCGCAAGGTGGTGGTCGAATACCCGCAAGGCTGGCTGGCCAAGCCCGAAACCGGCAAGCAGGCCGAATGGCGCGGCGATCCTTCGCGCAGCGGCATCGGCGGCTGCGTGGCGGATATTGGCGTCCATGCCTTTCATCTGGCGGAATTTGTCACCGGCTTGAAGGTGACCCAAATTCTGGCCGATCTGGGCACGGTGGTGCCGGGTCGCCGGGTCGATGACGATTGCCAGATCCTGCTGCGCTTTGAGAATGGTGCGCGCGGCGCGCTGCTCGCCTCGCAGATTTCGGTGGGCGAGCGCAACGGGCTGACGATCTGCATCTATGGCGAAAAGGCCGGGCTGCGCTGGCGTCAGGAAGAGCCCAACCAGCTCTGGCTGTTCCATGAGAACGGCCGCAGCGAGCTGGTGCAGGCGGGCGATCCCGATCTGGGCACCGATGCCCAGTGGGCCACCCGCACGCCGGGCGGCCACCCAGAGGGCTATCTGGAAGCCTTCGCCAATTTGTATCGCGATTTCGCGCGTTTGCTGCGCGGCGAGGAGGGCGCGTTGATCCCCGGCATCGCCGATGGTCTGCGCGGTATGGCTCTGATCGAAACGGCGGTTCATGCCAGCGCCAAGGGCGCGGGCTGGGTCGATTTCACGGTTTAAGGCGACACATCATGCGAACCATCAAGGGGCCGGGTATCTTCCTGGCACAATTTCTGGGCGATACAGCGCCCTTCAACACGCTGTCGGGTCTGGCCGACTGGGCGGCGGGTCTGGGTTACAAGGGTCTGCAGATCCCGGCTGACCCGCGCCTGTTCGATCTGGAGAAGGCCGCCGACAGCCAGACCTATTGCGACGACATCAAGGGGATGCTGGCCGACAAGGGTCTGGAGATCACCGAGCTGTCGACCCATCTGCAGGGCCAGTTGGTGGCGGTGCATCCGGCCTTCGATCCGCAATTCGATGGCTTTGCCGCGCCGCATGTGCGCGGCAATCCGGCGGCGCGTCAGGCATGGGCGGTCGAGCAGGTGAAGCTGGCGGCAGTCGCCTCACGCCGTCTGGGGCTGACCACGCATGCTAGCTTCTCCGGCGCGCTGGCGTGGCCCTATGTCTATCCCTGGCCGCAGCGTCCCGCCGGTCTGGTCGAAGACGCTTTCGATGAGCTGGCCCGCCGCTGGAAGCCGATCCTCGATGTCTTCGACGAGAATGGCGTCGATATCGGTTTCGAACTCCACCCCGGCGAAGACTTGCACGATGGCGTGACCTTCGAGATGTTCCTTGATCGCGTGGGCAATCATCCGCGCGCGAACATTCTCTATGACCCCAGCCATTTCGTGCTGCAGCATCTCGATTATCTGGCCTTTATCGACATCTATCACGAGCGCATCAAATGCTTCCATGTGAAGGATGCCGAGCTGCGCCCCAATGGCCGCAGCGGCGTCTATGGCGGCTATCAGAGCTGGGTGGACCGGCCCGGTCGTTTCCGCTCGCTGGGCGATGGCCAGGTCGATTTCACGCAGATCTTCAGCAAGATGGCGCAGTATGACTATGCCGGCTGGGCCGTGCTGGAGTGGGAATGCGCCCTCAAGCATCCCGAGGATGGTGCTGCGGAAGGCGCGCCCTTTATCGCGCAACATATCATCCGCACCACGCCCCATGCCTTCGACGATTTCGCCAAATCCGGCGCCGATCGCGCGCTCAACCGGCGCCTGATGGGCTTCGGCGACTGATCGTTCCGGCGCGGCCCATCGGCAGGGATCCGATGGGCCGCGCCCTGCACAAAACGAACCTTCCCCTGCCCGCGCCAAGCCTCCGACACCCGGCTGCCCACCGAGCGCGCGCACCCCACGCAAACCGCTGATCCTCAAGCCGTTCACACCAATCCGGCGCACAAAGGGCGGGATTTCACCGCGCCGTCACCCCGCATCCTCCAGCGGCAAGATCCGCGCGCTCCCCCGGCATCGCAGCGATACATTTCATGCAGGACGCCACCCGCGCCAGCCCTCATCCTGAGCACGCTGGACAGGCCCAAGCCTCCGGCCACGGTCCAATCCCGCATGAGGGCGCCGCTATGCCTGTATCCCGTCGCAAGCTGGCCATCATGGCCCTCGGCCTTTCGCTGCCTTCGCCCCTTGTCGCGCAGGCCCAACCGGCGAGCACGGAACTGCCCGGCGCCCATGATCCCAACGCCATCCCCCTGATACCCCAGACGAAAACCCCGGATGCCGAGCAATGGGAAAGCTTCATGGACTCGCGCATCGTGCGCAATGTCACCGCGCCCACGCTCACGCCCTTTCTGCCCGATCCGGCCAAGGCCAATGGCGCCGCCGTGGTGGTCGCGCCGGGCGGGGCCTTCATGATGCTCTCGATCGACAATGAGGGCTATGATGTCGCGCGCTGGCTGGCGGCCCATGGCATCGCCGCTTTCGTGCTGAAATATCGCCTGAAACCCACCCCGCGCGACACGCCCGCCTTTATGGGCCAGCTCGCCGCGCTGCTCGGCAATGCGGGCAAGACCAGCGACAACCTCTCCACCCCGCCCGAGGCTTTGGCCGATGCTCAGGCGGCGCTGCGGCTGGTGCGCCAGCGCGCCGCCGCATGGCATGTCGACCCGCATCGCGTTGGCCTGATGGGCTTTTCCGCCGGCGCCATGACCACGATCAGCACCGGCCTCGACCCGGACACAGCCAGCCGCCCCGACTTTATCGCCCCGATCTACGGCCCGCTCAGCACACGCGCCGTGCCCGCCGACGCCCCGCCGATGTTCACCGCCATGGCGATCGACGACCCCATCTTCGGCCACAGCGATCTTGGCTTCATCACCGCCTATCGCGCGGCGGGCCGCCCGGTGGAGGCGCATCTCTATGAAAGCGGCGGCCACGGTTTCGGCATGCGCAAACAGGGCAAGAGCAGCGATCTGTGGATCGAGCAATTCCTCGCCTGGGCGCAGGCCAGAGGTTTACTGACTCCCGGCCTGCTGACCCCAAAGCGCTGATTTTCCATATTCCCACGCTCAGGAGAGCCTTGATGACATTGCTGGCAGGTAAACGCGTTTTGATCACGGGCGGATCGACCGGCATCGGTGCCGCCGCCGCCGTGGAGGCCGCAAGGCAAGGCGCGGATGTGGCGATCAACTATGCCACCAGCGAGGACCGCGCGCAGCAGGTGATCGCCGACATTCAGGCCATGGGCCGCAAGGCGCTGGCCGTGCGGGGCGATGTGGCCGATCCCGACACCGCTCAGGACTTCATCGCCCGCGCGGTCGAGGCCTTTGGCGGGGTGGATGTCTTTGTGAACAATGCGGGCATCTGCCCGTTCCATGCCCTGCTCGACATGCCGGTGGCGGTGGTGGAGCGCACCTTCCGCGTCAATCTGCATGGCGCCTATTACATGGTGCAGGCCGCCGCCAATCAGATGGTGAAGCAGGGCCATGGCGGGGCGATTGTCGCGGTGTCCTCGATCTCCGCGCTGGTGGGCGGCGAGTTCCAGACGCATTACACCCCCACCAAGGCGGGCGTCCATTCGCTGATGCAGAGCGCGGCCATCGCCCTTGGCAAGCACAACATCCGCTGCAATTCGGTGCTGCCCGGCACGATCCTGACCGAGATCAACCGCGAGGATCTGGCCGATCTCGACAAGCGCCGCCGCATGGAGGCGCGCGTGCCGCTGGGCCGTCTGGGCGAGGCCGAGGATCTGGCCGGGCCGATCATCTTCCTCGCCTCGGATATGGCGCAATATGTCACCGGCGCGGCGCTGCTGGTCGATGGCGGGGCCTTTGTGAACCTGCAATAGGTTTGTTCCGGGCGGCGGCGCATGTCGTCGCCCATTTTCCCAATATATGGCAAAACTTCGCTAAGCTGCTGCAATAATGGCAAGCATTCATAGGCCCATCTTGCGCCGAAAATTTGTTGCAAGCCAGCAACACCAAGCATTCAATCCAAAACACGTTCATTTTTGTGCATGCGATGACAGTTTCGTGCAGGATGCTCCATGCCCTCCTCTGTACTTCGTATCGCAATGTACAGAATTGCATCGCTCCGTATCAGGCGAGCCATTCTGGTCACATGACGCAAGCCGATGACGGTCAACAGAACCGCATCCGCAGGGAGGGATTATGCTGAAAACTCTGATCTATGTGACATCCGTGTCGAGCCTGGCCCTGCTGGCCGCCCCCGCCATGGCCCAAAGCGCCCCCGCGCCTGTTGCAGATGCCGGGGCCGATGCCCCCGCCGCCGCGCCGGACCAGCCGCGCCAACCCACCGACAATGAGATCGTCGTCACCGGCACCCTCATCAAGGGCATCGCCCCGGTCGGCACCAATGTCGTCGGCGTCAGCCATGCCGACATCGCCTCCTCGGGCGCCACCACGGCGCTGGGCGTGATGGCGACGGTGCCGGAAATCTCCAACGCCTTCAACGCCCTGCCCACCCCCGGCACAGGCCTGAGCGGCGGCACCAGCGTGCGCCCCACCATCCGCAACATCAGCGCGGCAGGCGGCGCGGCGACGCTACTGCTGCTCAACGGGCACAATATGGTCGGCGTCGGCATCCTGCAGACCGCGCCCGACATCAACATCATCCCCGCCGGCATGCTGGAGCGGGTCGATGTGGTGGCCGATGGTGGCTCGGCGCTTTATGGTTCGGACGCCATCGCGGGCACCATCAACATGATCACCCGCAAGCATATGAACGGGCTGGAGGTCGACGCGCATTACGGCCTCGCCAACAATTACTACAAGCAGGACTTCAACGTCACCGGCGGCAAGGACTGGGGTTCGGGCTCGGCGATCATCTCCTATGAGAACCGCCACAATTCGGACCTGCTGGGGCGTTATCGCAGCTATTACCGCACCAATCTCACGCCCTTTGGCGGCACCGACAACCGCGTCGCCAACTGCAACCCCGGCAATGTGGTGGCCAATGGCGTCAATTACGCCCTGCCCAATCTGGTGGCGGGCACGCAGAACAAATGCGACGCCGACCTTTACACCGACCTGCAGCCCAACGAAACGCAGAACTCGGTCTTCGGATCGCTGACCCAGCGCCTGACCGACCGGCTGCAGCTCGACGTCACCGCTTTCTGGACCCGGCGCGACACCACCATCCTGACCGCGCAATTGGCCTCCAGCGGCACGATTACTTCGTCCAACCCCTATTTCATCCCGGTTGGCACCGCGACATCGCAGACGGTCTATTACAATTACGCCAGCACCAACGGCAATTCGGCGATCAACACCACCAAGACCCAGGAATATGGCATCACCCCCACGCTGAAGATGGATCTGGGCCATCACTGGGATGTGACGCTGCTGGGCAATTACGGCCACAGCAAGACCAACGCCAGCTCGGCCGAGGTCAATGCCGCCGCCGAATCCGCCGCTCTGGCCTCCACCAATCCGGCGACCGCGCTCAACCCCTACAACATCGCGGCGACCAACCCCTCGGTCATTCAGGCGATCACCAATTTCGCGCAATTCGCGCAGAATGTGCAGACGTTGGAACAGGTGCGCCTCGATGTCACCGGCCCGCTGTTCAACCTGCCGGGCGGAGCGGTGAAGATCGCGGCGGGCGCCCAGCTCTCGCATGAAAAGAGCGTGGCCTATCAGGCCGATGCCGTGCCCGGAGACCTCTCCAACGCGGCCTTCGCCAATCAGAAGCGCACCACCAAATCGGTGTGGGGCGAGCTTTATGTGCCGGTCTTCGGCGCCGACAACCGCAACAGCTTTATCTATGCGCTGAACCTCGACGGTTCGATCCGCTATGACAATTACAGCGATTTCGGCGGCACGGTGAACCCCAAGATCGGCTTCACCTATCAGCCGACGCCGAGCTTCACCTTGCGCGGCAATTACGGCACCTCCTTCAACGCGCCCAGCCTTCAGGACGAGGCCGGCGCCATCGACAGCCGCGCGCAGGTTCTGCTGAACAGCCCGTTCCAGCCGGTGGGCTCGAACTTCAATGCCAACATCGGACGCCCGACGATCCTGCTGGCGGGCGGCGGCAACAACATCGGCCCGCAGACCGCGCACACCTATTCCTTCGGCGCGGATTATAAGCCCAAATTCGTCCCCGGCCTGTCGATGAGCCTGACCTATTGGGCGGTGAACCTGTTCCACGCCATCAACATCTACCCCTTCTATTCACCCTCGATCTTCACCACCCCGGCCTTTGCCAGCACCTATGTGCTGAACCCCACCCTGGCACAGGCCCAGGCGTTGATCGGCAATGAGCATGTGCAGGGGCCGAGCCTGGCCACGCTCTATTCGGCCAACAACATCGCCAACGGCACCACGCCCTATGCGATCTTCAACGCCACCCGCACCAATCTGGGCAATTTCTATTACCGCGGTCTGGACTTCAAGCTGAACTACCAGCGGCCGACCAGCTTCGGCTCGGTCAATGCCATGGTGGCGGGCACCTATTCGCTGAAGAACGCCAGCCTGGCGGTGGGCGGCACCACGCAGCTCAGCGCCTTTGACCCCAGCCAGGGTGGCCTCAGCCGCCTGCAGCTTGCGCTGGCGCTGGGCGGCTCGGTCGGCAATCTGACGATGCGCGCCACGATGAACTATTCGGCGGGCTTCGACATCGCGCCGATCACCACCGGAGCGATCACGCAGACGCATGTCGACTCCTTCCACCCGGTGAACCTGTACTTCGCCTATGACATCAAGGACGCCGGCCTGCTGAGCGGCACCACGCTGAGCCTCAACGTCAACAATGTCGGCGACGAAAACCCCTCCTACAAGAATGTGACCGGCGCAGGCTTCGGCACGGTGGACGGCACCGGGCTGGGCCAGACGCTGGGCCGCAGCTTCGAGTTCGGGCTGAAGCACAAGTTCTGATCGATCTTCACACGGCCCGGTACCAACCGGGCCTCCTCACCTGCGGCGACCGGGATTTGCCCTCCCGGTCGTCTTTTTTTGTGTGTTTCAGGAAGAGGGAAGTATGCCTCCGGCGGGCAAAGGGCCATCGCCCTTTGCAATCCCTTTATTTGTCTGCGTTGCGCCGCAGGCAGTGAAGCCCCCCCAACACGACAGGCTCGTTGGGGGTTTTCAGCCTGCGGCGCGGCGACCGCACGCAAGGCCGAACCCGAAGCGTAAGATCGACATTCATGGGAGCGCGAGGGGGTAACCCCCTCGCCTGTCTCTTTTCTCCCTTACCCGGCTTCCATCAAACTCCTGCGCAAACGCCTGAGCATCACCCGCACGATGACCCTGTGCGCGGGCCCCACCGGCACCATATAGGCCCGCCCGAACAGATTATGCACGATCACCGAGGAGGTGACGGTCAGGCGCGTGCCATCGGTATGAAGCCCGGTCATGACATCGAGATGCCGGTCGCGCGCCGTCAGCAGCAGCGCATCAGGCCGCACGCCTTCGACCAGGAAGAAGTCGAGCCGGTCACCGACCTTCACCTCCGTATGACGCCGCCCCGTAAAGCCGCCGATCTTTCTGACGCCAAACCATGCCGAGATCGCATCGCGAACCCGGAACGCCCAGCGCAGCACCGGCTGGGGCTGCGCCATCATCAGGTTCCACGCCTCCAGCGGCGTGACGGCGCGAGGCAGATCGATCGACTGGCTGTCGTAATAGGCCAGCGCCTCGCGAGGGCCAATCATATCGCGGCTGTCGATGGTGCTCATGGCTTGCCCTCGCGGAAGAAACACGCAGCTATCGCGCTGATATAGCGCATGTTTGCATGCATTCCAGCGTAGCCGCAAAAAGGCGGCCCGGAGATCACCCCGAGCCGCCAGTCTTCTCATCAACAGCATGGAGGCGGAGGGACGCCCCCTGTCTGCGAGAGCCCTATTTCCCTTCGCCCTGCAGCGTCACCGGCCCCAGCAGGCCCGAGGGGCGCAAAGGCGCATCGGGGCGATAGGTCGGTATGGCGGTCCAGGTCACCTTGTTGGCTGCATTGGGCTGCGCGTCGCCGATCAGGCGGTTGATCCACAGATTGGCCACCCGCACCGTCAGATGATTGCTGCCCGGCTTCACCAGCTTGCCAAGGTCGATCCTGTAGGGCGTGTGCCAGACGATCCCCGCCGAACTGCCGTTGACGCTGACCTCGGCCAGCTCATGCACATCGCCCAGATCGAGCCACAGCGGCTGGCCTGCTTTCCATCCCTTGGGCGCGGCAAAGTCCTTGCTGTAGGTCGCCACGCCGGAGAAATACTTCACGCCTGCGTCGGCATTCTGCTCCAGCCCGGCCAGTTGCGGCAAGGTCACGGACGCAGGCGCGCCGCGTCCCGGCTGGAACTCGACCTTCCACGGGCCCGCCAACGCGCCCAGCGCCACCGCGGGTTTGGGCGCCACCTGAGCCGATGCCGCCCCCGGCTTGTTGAACACGACATAGAGCGCATCCTCGCTGCCCAGCTTGAGCGGCACGATGGTCTCGCCGTTCTCCACGCGATAGCTCACCGGTTCCGAGGTGCCGGTTTCGGCATGCCAGATCTCGGGCTTCAGGCCGGTGACGCGGAAATGGGCCTCGATGGTCTCGTCGCGCAACTGGCGGTTGACCAGCAGATAGGCGTCGCCCCCGTCCAGTTTGCGGTGCAGGAAGGGAATGTCGCTGTCCGCCTGCCCGCCGGTGTAGCGGAAGTCGGAGGCCACCCCCATCCCCGCCAGCGCCGCCTCGACATCGCCCGAGGCGATGACGTGGCCCTTGCCCACAGTCGCCGTGCCCGCGCCGGGCCACAGCTTGGCCGTCAGCGCATCATACTCCTGCGCCGCCTGAGGTGTCCCGGCATCGGCCAGGCTGGGGTTATGCGTGGGCTTCAGCCCGATCACCGTGGCGCCGCCCTCGACCAGCGCGTTCACCCGGCGCAGGGTCGCCAGCGTCATCTCGCGCGAGGAACCGCCCAGATAAAGCGCCCGATACCGCGCTCCGCCCGGCGTCGCCAGATCGGCGCCATCGTTGCTCAGCGCGCTGTTCAAAGCATCATTGTTCACGAAATCATAGGCATGCGTCTTGGGCGCATCCTCGATCACCTGATGGCCATAGAGGCCCGTCAACGGCGCTTCCTCGCCATAGACATAGCCGACATCGGCCAGATTGCGTCCCTGCTGCAGCATCAGCGCATTGCGGCTGATGTAATCGACCCAGGCCTTGGCCAGCGGCGCCCAGGCCTCATGCCGGTTGAAATATTGCCCGAAGATCATCAGCGACAGGCCCGGCACCTTGTCGTCCACCGGCTGATGGACGCTGGTGTGGATCACCGGGCGGTTGACGCCGGTCACGAACTCCAGATCGATCACATGCTTCAAGGTGCGCGGCGAATCCGCCCAATAGGTCAGCGCCGAGGTCATGCTTTCGGCGGCCACCAGATTCTGGCCATAGATATGCGCCACGCTGGCCGCGCCCTTGATATCGGCGATATAGCTGGGGTTGGGCTGCTTGCCGCGCGGGAAGGTCCACATGGCGCTCATGGGAATGTCGGTATGGCTGCGCATCGCCATATCGTCACCCAGCGAGGGACGGTTGTCCTCCAGCGCCTCGCCATAGACCTTCAGCCCGGCCTCATGCGCGGCCTTGGCGATGGTGCCGTAATGCTCGCTCGACATCAGCTCGGCCAGCGTGCGGCGCCAGTCGAAGAGGAAGCGGTCGGCATCGTCCCGGCTGCCGATCAGCACGCCCGACAAGGTGGGCAGCCATGGCGTGGGATCATAACCGCGATGCGCCTTGAACTGGGCGATCATCTTGGGCGTCCAGTTGGCCGCGCCCACCTCGATGGAATCGGTCAGAAGCGCGCGAATGCCATGCTGGCCCAGCATGCCGGGCCCCGCCGCATCCTTGTACATGCCCAGATAGTGGTCGATGTAACGGCGCACCGCCTCGCCATCGAATTTGTCGACCTCAAGACCCGTAGCCTCGGGCGGCGCGGGGTGGTTGGTGGTGCCCAGCAGCGAATAGCCCAGCCGCACGATGCGCCAGTTGCCCTTTGGCGGTGTCCAGTCGAGCGTGCCATCGGGCCGCACATGGCTGGTCACATCGATCACCTGAGCCGCCTTTGGCCCCTGCGCGCCATCCTTGGGCCCGCCCAGCGAGAAATAGTCATTGACCAGCGCAAAGCCCGCCTTGGCCTCGAACTGATCGATCGCCGCGGCGTTCGACAAAGTAAACTGGCGCAGCGTGTTGGTGTTGCCCTTGGGCGGCGCCAGCAGATTGATGTCGATGATCCCCTCGGCCGGGGCGCCCATGTTCGAGCCGCTGAAAGGCAGAGGCGTCAGCACCAGCCGGAACTGCCGCGCGGTGGCGGGGGCAAAGCTGACGGTGCTGGGCACTTCGGTCATCGGCACATCGGCCAGCTTGCGCCAGCTCTGGCCATCCTCGCTGGCCTCCAGCGCGACCGCCAGCGTGGCCTTGGCGAACATCGTCTTGGCGCCGGGGATGAAGATCCGCGCCGAGCGCATCGTCTGCGGCGCGTCATAGCTGTAGACCACCGTGGTCGGCGCCTCCGCCGTGCCGCGCGGCACCTCCACGCCCTGGGTGAGGTCATCGCCGCGCAGCCGGGCCGGATCGAGCGCGCCGCCGCCCGAGACCGAGCCTTGCGGCATCACCTCCGCCGCGCTCATGTCGGGCACGGCCAGCACCGCGATCGAACCGTTGAAGTTGGGCGGCTCGGCGGCCTTGCCCCCGGTCAGCGATTCCAGAATGCCCGAGGGGATGGGCATGTTCTGGAACGGTCCGGTGATGCCGGGCAGCGGCGCCAGCGCCCCCTTGAAGGGCTTGCCGCCGGCAACGCGGGTCTCGCTCCACACCAGTTTTTTCAGGCCATCCTCGGGCTTGACCCAGGGCCCGCCGGTTTCCGACCAGCCCGGCGAGGAGGCCACCGTCAGCTCCAGATCGAGCCGGTCGGCCTCATGCGCGGCGAAGTTGAAGGCGTCCTTCCATTCCGGCGTCATATAGACCAGCCGCTTGGGCACGATCTGGGGCGTGCGCAGATTGGCGTCGAAGTTGGTCATGCCGCCGATGCCGACCGACTTCATCCAGGCGAAGTCCTTGGCGATGCCATCCTTGGTGACATTGCCGTTCATCCAGTGCCACCACACACGCGGGCGGGCGCTGGCGGGCGGATCGCGGAACTGGGCCTCAAGCGTGGCGCCATCAGCGGTTTGAGCGGGAGAAGGCTGTGCCCATGCGGCAGCGGCGGTGACCACCGCAGCGGTACAGACGGTGAAACGCAACAATTGCGCCTTGCGCTTTGCGGACATCGGCACTCCCTCTTCCATCACTTATTTCGCTGTGATCGTGAGTTAGGAATTCAGGCCGTCGCATGTCCTGCACGATCCGCACCGGCTTTGCCTAAAATTGGCCCGAAGCTGTTCTGGCGACTAGAAATTTCATAAAGGCGATGAATCCGGATGGTGGATATATCCAATTCATCACGCGCACATCAATCTCTGCACAGTCATCGCCAATTTTGGGCGATGATATGTCGGCCATGGGACAGTCTTCATGCCCCATGCCCGGATATCAATGCAGCAGACTGCGGCGATAGGCACCCGGCGTCATGCCGGTCTGGCGCCCGAAGACGCGGGTGAGATGCTCCTGATGGCTGAAGCCAGCCGCCGCCGCCACCTGGGCGATCGGCATATCGTCGGCGGCCAGCAATTCGCGGGCGCGCTCCACCCTTTTCTCGATCACGAACTGATAGGGCGGCTTGCCGGTCGAGCGCTTGAACTGCCGCGCGAAATGGATGGGGTTGAGCCCGACCACCGCCGCAATATCCTCGATGTTGAGCGGGTCTTCGAGATTTTCCTCAATAAAACCCGATACTTTTCGAAGCTGCCCGGCGCTCAGCCCGGTCACCTTGGGCTCGGCACGGCGCAGGCCGGTGGAATGGGCCGCGACCATCTGCGCCGCCAGCCAGCGCGAGACGCCATCGGCAAAGTAATCGCCCAGCCCCTCGGCCAGCATCTTGCAGCAGGTCTGGCCCAGCCGCTCGATCAGCGGATCATGGTCGCCCAGACGGGGCAGGATCTCGATTCGCTCGGGGTCGCCCTTGCACAATTCGGCGGCGGCGACGCGCAGCACGCTGTCGGGCACGTAAAGATGCAGAGTTTCCGACCGCGCATCGAGCCGCACCGAAAAATCGCAGCCCGCCGGCATCAGCAGCATGCCGCCCGGACGCACCTTCGCGCGCGCCACATGGCCGCGCATCTCGCGCTCCACCGCGACCGGGCCGCTGAGGTGCAGCGCCAGAAAATGGCTGTTTCGCGCCGAATAGCGCCCATGATGCGGCTGCTCGACCTGCCGCGAGGCATAGAGCGAGGACCAGTTGAGATCGTCACTCGTGGCCAAAATCTGATGTTCCGGTCGCAGCGCTATGCCGTGCGTATCCCTTGCCGTCAGCGCTTCCACTGCCAAGCTCATCGCCCCTGCCTCTCGTCTGTACGGACCTTATGAAATCCGTTACATTTATCTTATGCATTAATTCTTCTAAGAATGGCCCTTCTGTCAATGGCAAAGATTGCTGGATCGCAACAAGCCGCGCATTCGCGATCATCACCTTGAATTTCTTGCAGATATTTCCATGATTCCTGCCCACCGCCACGACAATTGCGCGAAAACTTGCCCGCCTTCGGGCGAAAACTTCAGGCGAATCCGAACTTTCACCCCCTCGCCCCATCTTGTCAGGCCGCCCGCGCTGAGGCAGTGATAGCGCCATGGCTACCATTCAGGACGTTGCCGCTCTGGCCGGCGTGTCGACCGCCACCGTTTCCCGAACGCTCAGCGCGCCCGACATCGTGTCCGAAGGGACCCGCAAGCGGGTGCAGGCGGCTGTGGCCAAGCTGAACTACACCCCCAATGCCGCGGCCAAGATCCTGCGCACCACCCGCACCCGCAAGATCCTGGTGACGGTGCCCGACATCTCCAACCCCTTCTATTCGGTGGTCATTCGCGGCATCGAGGAAAGCGCTCACAAGGCGGGCTATTCGGTGCTGCTGGGCGACACGCAATACGACAAGCTGCGCGAGAACGACTATGCCGAGATGTTCCAGCGCAAGGAGGCCGACGGGCTTATCATCCTCGCCAGCGGCCTGCCCGAGGTGCTGCGCTATACGGTGAAGCGCGCCGCCTCGCCGCCCGCCATCGTCAACGGGCATGAGTATGACCCCAGCCTCAACCTGCTCAGCGTCTACATCGACAATGCCGCCGCCTCGCGCGATGTGATCACCCATCTGTATGGTCTGGGCCACCGCCATGTCGTCATTCTGGCCGGGCCCGACAATCACACGCTCGACGGCGCCCGCCTGCAGGGCGCGCTGGAATGCGCCCGATCCTTCCCCGAGCCGATGCATCTGACGGTGTCGGCGGGCGGCTTTCACACCGAATCGGGCTTCCAGCGCGCGCTGGAGATTCTGGGCCGGGCCGGCCGGCCCACCGCGCTCTATTGCTTCAACGACGAGCTGGCGATCGGCGCGCTGGCGGCGATGCGGCGGCTGGGGCTGCGCTGCCCCGCGGATGTCTCGATCGTCGGTTTCGACGACACGCGTTACGCCCGCATGATGGACCCGCCGCTGACCACCGTGCGCCAGCCGATGAAGAATCTGGGCCGCACCACGGTGAAACTGCTGCTGGAGGTGCTGAAAGACCCGAACGCACAGATCGCGTCGATCCGCCTGCCGCACAAGCTGATCCTGCGCGAAAGCACCGGGCCGGTCGCCGCCTGATCCACCCCGCAAAGCCGTCGATGGCGGTTGCAATAAATCTCAACATACGGCATTCAATCCCACATAACAGAATGAGAGACGCAACATCGCCCGCGATGCGGCGCGCAGGGAGTGGTTGCCGTGGTTTCCGTCACACTACAGGCCGAAGCGCCACAGGACGATGCACCAGCCGACACGGCTGATGCCGCGCTTCCACGCATCATCGGTCGGCTCAACCTGCGGCTGATGCCCGTGCTGCTGCTGATGTATGTGATGGCCTTTCTCGACCGCACCAACATCGGCTTCGCCAAGGACAGCTTTCAGGCGCAGACCGGCATCGGCAATCAGGCCTATGCGCTGGGCGCCTCGATCTTCTTTGTGGGCTATGCCTTTCTGGAGGTGCCCTCCAACCTGATGCTGCAGCGTTTCGGCGGGCGGATCTGGCTCTCGCGCATCATGGTGAGCTGGGGGCTGGTCTCGGCGGCGATGTTTCTCGTGCGCGACGAGACATCCTATTACCTGCTGCGCTTCCTGCTGGGTCTGGCCGAGGCGGGCTTCTTCCCCGGCGTGGTCTTCTACATCACCAAATTCTACCCCGAGGGCTTTCGCGCCCGCGCGCTGGGCCTGTTCTACATCGGCGCGCCGCTCAGCTTCATTCTGGGCGGGCCGGTCTCGGGCGGGCTGCTGCGGCTGGATGGAGCGCTGGGGCTGGCAGGCTGGCAATGGCTGTTCCTGATCGAGGGCCTGCTGGCCTCGCTGGTGGGCATCCTCGCCTTCTTCCACCTGCCCGACGGACCGCGGCAGGCCCCATGGCTGAGCCCGCAGGACAAGGCCACACTGCAGAAAGCGCTCGACAGCGACCGCAAGCCGCCTGACGAAACCAGCCTGCTGCGCGCCCTGCGCTCGCCGCGCGTGCTCTATCTGGGGGCGATCTATCTGCTGGTGCAGATGAGCGTCTATGGGCTGGTGTTCTTCCTGCCCAGCCAGATCGCCGCGGCCACCGGGCAAAGCGTCGGCTGGCAGGTCGGCCTGCTCTCGGCCCTGCCATGGAGCGCCGCGCTGCTCGCCACGCTGCTGCTGCCTGCCCTCGCCGACCGGACCGGGCGCCACAAGGGTATCGCCGTGCTCAGCTCCCTCGCGGCAGGGCTGGGTCTGGCCGCCTCGGTCTGGCTGCATCATCCGGCCTTCACGCTGGCCGGGCTGAGCATCGCGGCGGCGGGCTTTATCGCGGTGCAGCCCCTGTTCTGGGCGCTGGCCAGCGCCCGCCTGCCCGCCACGCAGGCCGCCGGCGCCATCGCGCTGATCAATGCGCTGGGCGCCGCCGGGTCCTTCATCGGCCCCAATGTGCGGGTGGCAATCGAGAGCGCGCTCCATTCTGTCACAGCCGGGCTCTATGCGATGGCCCTCTTGTGTTTTCTGGGCGCAGCGATGATCCTCGGCCTCGCTTCACCCTCATCCACCCTCACGCAAAAGGCGACCGATCGATGACCACCTCCCTGTTCTCGCGCCGCGCCGCCCTTGCCGCGGCGGGCGCGGCAGGTGCCACCGCGCTGCTGCCCGACCGGGCCCTGAGCGCCACCTTCACCACGCCCGATCCGGTCACGACCATCGTCGACTCGCATATCCATCTGTTCGATCCCAACCGGCCGCAGGGCGTGCCCTATGCCGGGCCGGAAAAATCCCCCACGCACCGCACCGGCTCGTTCCCCGCCGCCTATGCGCAGCATGCCAAACCGCTGGGCATCATCGGCGCCATCGTGGTCGAGGCCAGCCCGCTGGTGGAGGACAATCAATGGGTGCTCGATCAGGCCGCCGGCAATCCGATCATCCTGGGCATGATCGGCAATCTGCGCCCCGAACACGCTGATTTCCCGGAACTGCTGGCCCGCTTCCACGCCAATACGCTGTTTCGCGGCATCCGCTACGGCAATCTGTGGGATTACGATCTGGCCGCCCGCTCGCGCGAACCGGCCTTCCTTGATGGGCTGAGGCGTCTGGCCGATGCCGATCTGGTGCTGGAAACCGCCAATCAGAACATCGCCCTGCTGGAGGGCGCGCTGCGCGTCAGCGATGCAGTGCCCCATCTGCGCATCGTCATCGACCATCTGCCCGCCTTCGACCCCACCCCCGCCGACCAGCGCGCCTATCAGGCCGCGCTGCGCAATTTCGCGGCCCGCCCCCAGATCGCCTGCAAGCTTTCCGAGATCATCCACCCCATGGCGGGCGCCATCCACACCGACCTTGCCGCCTACAGCGAGCGGCTGGGCATGCTGCGCCGCACCTTCGGCGAGGACCGCGTGATCTTCGGCAGCGACTATCCGCAGTCCGACAGCGTGGCCGCGCTGCCTCAGGTCGTGGGGCTGGCCAAGGCCGCCTTCGCCGGTTCCTCCACCGAGGCGCGGGAAAAGTTTTTCATCGGCAATTCGCGCAAGTTTTACAAATGGTTGCCGCGCAGCAAAGCCAAGGCGGGCTGATCCGGCAGGGGCGAGGCCGAAGCCTTGCCCCACCATAAGGCTTGGCGATTTTCACACTTACCCTTAGGTCAAGGCCAGCCACCGATGCGCCGCATCCTGCGAGAGCCAACCCATGACCCATGTCCTGAGAGCCGCCAGTCAAGACGATCTGCCCGCCATCTATGAAATGGCCAAAAGCACCGGCGGCGGCTTCACCAACCTGCCCGCCGACCGCCCCAAGCTGAAAGACAAGCTCGACAGCGCCGCTGCCTCCTTCGCCCGCCAGAGCGACGATCTGGTCAGCGACATGTATATGTTCGTGCTGGAGGATCTGGACACCGGCAAGGTGCGCGGCACCTGCCAGATCTTCTCCTGCATCGGCACCGACCGCCCGCATTACTCCTATCGCATCGATGCCTTCACCCATTATTCCAGCGAGTTCTCCCGCGCGATCCGCAGCGAGATGCTCACGCTGGTCACCGACCACAATGGCAGCAGCGAGGTGGGCGGGCTGTTCCTGCACCCCACCGAAAGGTCGGCGGGCGCCGGATCGCTGCTGGCGCGCAGCCGCTACCTCTTCATGGCGATGCACCGCGCGCGCTTTGCCGACCGCACCCTGGCCGAACTGCGCGGGGTGATCGACGAGGTCGGCGTCTCGCCCTTCTGGGACGGGGTGACGGGCCGCTTCTTCGGCATGTCCTTCCGCGAGGCCGACGAGTTCAAGGCGGTGCGCGGCGCGCAATTCATCGCCGATCTGATGCCCAAGCACCCGATCTACACCGCCATGGTGCCCGAAAGCGCGATGGCGGTGATGGGCATCCCCCACCCCTCGGGCCGCGCGGCGCAGCGCATGCTGGAGAAGGAAGGCTTCGCCTACCGCAATTACATCGACGTCTTCGACGGCGGCCCGACCATGGTCTGCGCCACGGATGAGATCGCCACCATCCGCTACGCCCAGCAGGACATCATCGTCGCGGTGGAAGAGAATGACGGCACCGAAAGTCTGGTGGCGCACGGACGGCTGGACCATTTCCGCGCCGCCTATGGCCGCATCAAACCGACCGAGGGCGGCATCGTGATCGACCCTGCCGCCGCCGCGGGCCATTCAGGCCTCACCGGGGCAGATGATCACGCATATTGCGCGCTAGATCCTTCTTCCTTGCGCGCTTCCTCCAGCAGCCAGTCGCGCAGCAGGGCGAAATGCGGCATCTGCAATTTCGCCCTGGGGTAGACGAGGTAATAGTTGCGATCCTCGGCCAGCGCGCGCTCGACCGGCACCACCAGAGCGCCCGATTGCAGCTCGGGCTGGATCAGGAAGCTGGGCAGCAGCGCCGCCCCCGCCCCCGCGCAGGCGGCCTGCGCCAGCATCGAGAAATGCCCCATCACCGAAACCGCCCGCTCCGCCGGAAAGGGCACATCGCACAAGGCGAACCATTGCTGCCAGGCATCGCGCCGCGCGCTCTGCGCCAGCAGCGGCAGGCGCAGGAAATCCTCCGGCGCCTTGACCCCCACGCTCCGCGCCAGAGCGGGCGAGACCACCGGCAACACCTTTTCGCGAAACAGCAGATCATGCTCCACATCGGGCCAGTCGGGCGCACCCACGTGGATCGCGGCATCGAAATTCTCATCGGCAAAGGCGAAGATATCGGTGCGCGCCGCGATGTTCACCACCAGATCGGGGTCATGCATCAGCAGGCCGGGCAGGCGCGGCGCGATCCAGCGCATGCCGAAGCTGGGCAAGGTCGCCAGATTGACCACCCGCCCCGATCCATGCCCCAGCATGTCGCGCGTCGCGGCGCGGATGTCGCTTAAAGGCCGGGCGATACGGTCGAGATAGAGCCGCCCCTGCTCGTTGAGCACGATCCGCCGCCCCACCCGGTCGAACAGCGGCTTGCCCAGCCAGGTTTCCAGACTGGCGATATGGCGGCTGACCGCGCTTTGCGTGAGGCCAATGCGCGCCCCCGCCAGCGAGGCGCTGCCATAGCGCGCCGCCGCCTCGAAACATTGCAGCATGGTGATGGACGGCAGCAGCCGCCGGTCATCCTGATCCATTCCATTCACTCATATCAATCGGCATTTTATGCATGAGATCACTCACGCAAAACAGGTTTATCAGGAGTACAAGGAATAACAAAAGGCTGATGTGCATGCTGGAGGTCAATTTCGACGGGCTGGTCGGCCCCAGCCATAATTACGCCGGGCTGTCGCTGGGCAACATCGCCTCGGCCACGCATGCGGGCAGCACCTCGGCCCCGCGCGAGGCGGCGCTGCAGGGGCTGGCCAAGATGCGGCATATGATAGCGCTGGGCCTGCCGCAGGGCCTGCTGCTGCCCCATGACCGGCCCGATGCCGCATGGCTGCGCCGCATGGGCTTTGCCGGCAGCGATCTGGAGGTCTGCCGCGCCGCATGGGAGGCCGATCCGGCGCTCTTCCGCAACAGCTTTTCCGCCTCGGCGATGTGGACGGCCAATGCCGCCACCGTCTCGCCCCGGCCCGACAGCACCGATGGGTTGACCCATCTCTCGGTCGCCAATCTCTCCTCCATGCCCCATCGCAGCATCGAGGCGCCGCAGACGCAGCGCCAGCTCGACGCCCTGTTCGCCAACATGCCCGGCGTCAAAGTCCACGCCCCCCTGCCCGCCCCCTTCGGCGATGAGGGCGCCGCCAACCATATGCGCCTCTGCGCCAGCCATGGCGCGGAGGGGCTGGAAATCTTCGTCCATGGCGCGGGACCGGTCGGCGGCTTCCCCGCGCGCCAGCATCGCCTTGCCGCCGAGGCGCTGGTCCGCAAGCACCATCTCCACCCGCGCAACGCCCTGCTCGCCCGCCAGAGCGACGAAGCCATCGCGGCGGGCGCCTTCCACAATGATGTGGTGGCGGTGGCCAACGAAACCGTGCTCTTCACTCACGAACAGGCCTTTGCCGAGCGCGACGCCCTCTACGCCGCCATCCGCCAGCGCCTGCCCGAAACCCGGATCATCGAGGTGCCCGCCGCCCGCGTCTCGCTGGCCGATGCGATCCGCTCCTACCTGTTCAACTCGCAACTGGTGACGCTGCCCGAGGGCGGCATGCTGCTGCTGCTCCCCGGCGAGGCGCGCGAGGTGCCCTCCGTCACGGCATGGCTGGACGAACTCATCGCCTCGAACGGCCCGATCCGCCAAACGCAGTTCATGACCCTGCGCGAATCCATGCGCAACGGCGGCGGCCCGGCGTGCCTGCGCCTGCGCGTCGCGCTGGAGGAGAGCGACATCGCCACCCTCGACCAACGCTTCCTGCTCACCGAAGCCAAAGCCGATGCGCTGGCCGACCTCATCACCCGCCACTGGCCCGAACGCATCGCGCCCGAGGACATCGGCACCCCCGATCTATGGCAGCAATGCTGGAGCGCCCGCGCCGCCCTGCTCGACCTGCTCGGCTTCAAGGCGGGGGAGCTGTGATGACCGCCCCGAACCCCGGCCAACCCTTCATCCGCATGGCCCGCATGGCGGATCTCGACGCCCTGCTCGCGCTCGCCGCGCTGTCGGGCGGCGGCATGACCAACCTGCCCAACGACCGCCCCGCGCTGCAGGAACGCCTCGCCTGGAGCGAGGACTCGCTCGACGCCCAGATCGACGCCCCGCAGGATGAGTTCTACATGCTGGTGCTGGAAGATGGCGCCGGCCGCGTCATCGGCACCGCCAGCATCTTCTCGCGCATCGGGGTGCGCTGGCCCTTCTACAGCTACAAGCGCGCGCGGGTCACCCATGCCTCGCGCGGGCTCAATCGCAGCTTTTCGACCCATGTGCTGCATCTGGTGAACGACTTCGACGGCGCCAGCGAGATCGCGGGCCTGTTCCTCCACCCCGATGCGCGCACCGGCGGCATGGGCGCGATGCTGGCGCGCAGCCGCTACCTCTTCATCGCCCAGCACCGCGAGCGCTTCGGCGATCAGGTGGTGGCCGAGCTGCGTGGCTGGATGGAGGGCGACACCAGCCCCTTCTGGGACGCGGTGGCCGGGCCCTTCTTCGGCGGCGGCGTGCTGGAGGCCGATCTGTTCAACGCCATGCACGGCAACCAGTTCATCGCCGATCTGATGCCGCGCTATCCGATCTACACCTCGATGCTGCCCGCCGCCGCGCGCGAGGTGATCGGCCGCCCGCATGAGAAATCCCTGCCCGCCTATCGCCTGCTGATGGGCGAGGATTTCCTTGACGACGGCTATTGCGACATCTTCGACGCGGGCCCCACCGTCCACGCCCGCACCGACCATATCGCCACCATCCGCGACTGCGCGGTGGTGGATGAGACCACACCCATCCGCACCAGCAAGGGCCTGATCGCAACAGGCCGCCTCGGCGACTTCCGCCTGTGGAGAGAGGAACAAGCAGCATGATCGACACGCAAACCAAGCCGCAGGAACTGATGGGCGTCTACAACCGCGCCCCGCTGGAGGCCGATCACGGCAAGGGCGTGTGGCTGTATGGCCGCGACGGACGCGCCTATCTCGATTGCGTGTCGGGCGTGGCGACCAACAGCCTTGGCCATTGCGCGCCGGTGCTGGTCAAAGCCCTGACCGAGCAAGCCCAAAAGCTGTGGCATGTCTCCAACATCTTCCGCATCCCCGGTCAGGAAGAACTGGCGCACCGTCTGATCGAAGCCAGCTTCGCCGACACCGTCTTCTTCGCCAATTCGGGCACCGAGGCGGTGGAATGCGCGCTGAAGACCGCGCGGCGCTATCATTACGCCAAGGGCGCGCCCGAAAGGATCGACATCATCGGCTTTGCCGGATCGTTCCATGGCCGCACCTATGGCGCGATCAACGCCTCGGGCAATCCGTCCTATCTGGAGGGCTTTGGCCCCCGCCTGCCCGGCTACGTCCAGCTTTCGCTCGATGACAGGCCCGCCATCGAGGCCGCGCTGCGCGCGCCCACCGCCGCCGCCGTCATCGTCGAGCCGGTGCAGGGCGAAGGCGGCGCCCGCGCGCTCGATGCCGAGTGGCTGCGCTGGATCCGCGCGCTCTGCGACGAAACCGGCACGCTGCTGATCTACGACGAGGTGCAATGCGGCATGGGCCGCACCGGCCGCCTCTTCGCGCATCAATGGGTTCCGGACGCTGCACCCGACATCATGGCCATCGCCAAGGCACTGGGCGGCGGCTTTCCGGTCGGCGCCTGCCTCGCCACCGAAAAGGCCGCGCAGGGCATGACGGTGGCGGTGCATGGCACCACCTTCGGCGGCAATCCGCTGGCCATGGCGGTGGCGATGGCCGCATTCGACGCCATCGCCAATGAAGACATGCTGGCGCATGTGCGCGCTATCTCCGCCAAGCTGTTCACCGGCCTGCGCGAGATCGCCGCGCGCTACCCCGATCAGGTGGTGGACGTGCGTGGCAAGGGCCTGCTGATCGGCGTGAAGCTGGTGACGGGCAACCGCGCCATGATGGCCACCATGCGCGAGCATGGCCTGCTGGTGGCGGGCGGCGGCGAGAATTGCATCCGCCTGCTGCCCCCGCTCACCATCACCGGCGAGGAGGCCACCGAAGCGCTGACAAGGTTCGAAGCCGCTCTGGCAGCAACCCGCGCCGCCGGTTGACAGCATAAATCCGAAGACGAGAATGATTCCATGATCCTGCAATCGACCAACCCCGCCAATGGCGCCATCATCTGGGAAGGCCAGGTGGATGGCCCCGAGCAATGCGCGCAGGCGCTGGAGCGCGCCCGCGCCGCAGCCCCGCTCTGGGCGCGCACGCCGCTGGAGGAGCGGCTGGGCCTCACCCGGCGCTTTGCCGCTCTGCTGAAGGAACAGTTGGAGCCCTTCGCGCAGTTGATCGCTCAGGAAACCGGCAAGCAATTGTGGGACAGCCGGGGCGAGGTCAACGCCATGATCGGCAAGGTGGAGATCTCCATCGCCGCTCAGGCCGAGCGCGCCGGTTCGCGCGAGCAGGCGATGCCCTTTGGCCGCTCGGTGCTGCGGCATCGTCCGCATGGGGTGATGGCGGTGCTGGGGCCGTATAATTTCCCCGGCCATCTGCCCAACGGCCATATCGTCCCGGCGCTGATCGCGGGCAATGTGGTGGTGTTCAAGCCCTCGGAGGAAACCCCGGCGGTGGGCGCAAGGATGGCGGAACTGTGGGCGCAGGCTGGCCTGCCCGATGGCGTGTTCCAGATCGTGCAGGGCGGCCGTGACACCGGCGCGGCACTGGTCGCGGGCGATATCGACGGCTTGCTCTTCACCGGATCGGCGCAGGCCGGGCGTGTGTTTCGCCATGCCTTTGCCGACCGCCCGCATGTCATTCTGGCGCTGGAACTGGGCGGCAACAATCCCCTGATTGCCTGGGATGGCGAGCCTGAGGCGGTGGCCTCGCTGGTCAGCCATTCGGCCTTTATCACCACCGGTCAGCGTTGTTCCTGCGCGCGGCGTCTGATCCTGCCCACAGGCACGGCGGGGGACCGCATGCTTGAGGCGGTGCTGGCGCAAGCCGCCGCCCTGCCGGTCAGCGCATGGGACGAAGCGGAAGGCTTTATGGGCCCGCTGATCTCGGCCCGTGCCGCCGCCAAGGCGCGCGGGGCCGTGGCGGCGCTGACCACATCCGGCGCGAAACTTTTGCTGGCTCCTGCCGCGCCGCGCGGCGACGACAGCGCCTTTATGGGCGCCGCCGTGCTGGAGGTGACCGGCATCGCCACGCCCGATGAGGAAATCTTCGCCCCCGTGCTTCAGGTGATCCGCGCCGACAGTTTTGACGCCGCCATCGCCGCCGCCAACAACACCGCTTTCGGCCTCTCGGCAGGGCTGATCGCGCAGGACGCGGCGCTGTGGGAGCGGTTTGCCTCCGAAATCCGCGCGGGCGTGGTCAACTGGAACCGCCCGACGACCGGCGCCGCCTCGGCCATGCCCTTTGGCGGGCTGGGGGATTCGGGCAATCACCGGCCCAGCGCCGCCTATGCCGCCGATTACTGCGCCTATCCCGCCGCCAGTTTCGAGGCGCCGCGCATCGAAAGTCTGGCCATCCCCGGATTACCCTCGTGACAGAGCCGCTGACCAGCGCCGAGCAAGCCGTGGTGGAGCGCGCCATGGCCGCGCCGATGCTGGATCAGGTGCCGCGCTGGGCGGCAATCAACAGCGGCAGCCGCAATCTGGAGGGGCTGGCGTTGATGGCCGAGCAACTGGCGCAGGCTTTTGCGGAGCTGCCCGGCCAGATCGAGCTGCTCGATCCCGAACCGGTGACGCGGATCGATGCTCAGGGGCAGGAAAGCGACGTCCTCCATGGACGCAATCTGCTGCTGACGGTGCGCCCTGAGGCGCCGGTCCAACTGCTGCTGACCGGCCATATGGACACCGTCTTCGAAGCCGATCATCCGTTCCAGAGCTGCCAGTGGCTCAGCCCCGGCGTGCTGAATGGGCCGGGTGTGGCCGATATGAAGGGCGGGATTGCGGTGATGCTCGCCGCGTTGCAGGCGTTTGAAACCAGCCCTGATCGCGACAGGGTCGGCTATCAGGTGGTGCTCAACAGCGATGAGGAGGTGGGTTCGCCCGGCTCCGCGCCTTTGCTGCGCCGCGCGGCGGCGGGCAAGCTGGCGGCCTTTACCTATGAGCCCTCCGCTTTGCCCGATGGCACGCTGGCCGGGGCGCGGCCGGGTAGCGGGAATTTCTCGATTCTGGTGAAAGGGCGCAGCGCTCATGCCGGGCGCAATCCGCAGGATGGGCGCAATGCGGTGATCGGTGCCGCCGATCTGGCGTTGCGGCTGAGCGCCCTGGTGCGTCCCGGCCTTTCGGTGAACTGCGCTAAGATCGAGGGCGGCGGGCCCAACAATGTCGTGCCCGATCATGCCGTGCTGCGCGTGAATATGCGCCCGCTGACGCCCGATCTCCAGACCTTTGCCGAGCAGGCGCTCGACCGGCTGATGGCCGAGGTCGCAACCGCGCATGATCTGCATCTTCACCGCCATGGCAGCTTTGCCCGCCCGCCCAAGCCTGTTGATGCGCCGGGTCAGCGGTTGCTGGAGCTGGTTCGGACATGCGGGCGGTTGCTGGGTCAGGAGATCGGCTGGAAAGACACGGGCGGCGTGTGCGACGGCAACAACATCGCGGCTTGCGGTGTGCCGGTGGTCGATACGATGGGGGTGCGCGGCGGGTCGATCCATTCCTCGGACGAATATCTGATTGCCGAGAGCCTTGGCGAACGGGCGGCGCTCAGCGCGCTACTGCTGTGCCGCCTCGCACGCTGAGCGTATCATAGCCCCGCCGCGAAGCGGCCATCATGTTGGGGCCTTGAGCCAAGGCCTCAACATTCAAGCTGACTTAGACATTAAAGGGATTGCAAAGGGCGATGGCCCTTTGCCCGCCGGAGGCCCCCTTCATCCCCCTTCAGCCATCGCCGCATAAAGCGCGAAGGGATCGAGCACCGCCCTCCCCAGCGCCTCTTCGAACACCGATTGAGCGCCCTGCTGCGCATAGGTCTCGCGCTGCTCGTTGCCCAGATTGGACTGGAAAATCCCCGCCGCGCTGACCGGCAGGAAGTCCTCATAGGTCAGCGGCTCCAGCGCTCCATCGGCCATGCGGCGGACATAGATCAGCCCCTCGCGCACCAGCGTTTCCAGATCGTCGGGGAAGCTTTCGAAGGCCAGCGCCAGCCGCTGCGCATAGGGCTGCGCGGTATCGGCTGAGGAGGCCCTCGCCAGCAGATCATCATACAGCGCCCGCCCCTTGGGCGTCAGCGCCGCGCCGCGCTGCTCGATCTCGCCAAAGCGCGCGGTGTGCTGGCCGGGGGCGCCGGTGTCTCCGGCGAAGCGCACGCTCTCGGTCAGCGCCTTGAAGCTGGTCTGGCGCAGCAGGATGGGGACGGCGCGGCGCGGTGGGCCTTCGATCGAGTCCTTGGTGTCGAGCCCCTGCGCCACCATCGCGGCCTGCGCGGCATCGATATCCAGCACGCGCGGGGTGAGATGGTTGATATGCGGGCCCCGGAAGGCGACGATATCGGCGACCAGGCGATGGCTGGCGACAAGCCTTTCATAGGTGGCGCGGTCGACCAGCATTTCCTGATGCCAGCGGAAGGTTTCGAGCAGCGCGGCGACGAAGGTGTCCACCTCGCTTTCGCTCAGACCGCCCTGCGCCTCATGCTGTTCGATCAGCGCCACGGCCTCGGCGCGGAAGATCTGGCGCGTGGCGAGAATGGCGGCGGCCTCCGCGCGCAGATCGGGGTCGGCGATCAGGTCGAGCCGCAGCAAAGAGCAGAAGACGCGGAAGGGATTGCGCGCCAGCGCCGCCTCGCTCACCGGGCGGAAGGCGGTGGAATGCACCGGCACGCCTGCGGGCGCCAGATCGTAATAGCCCACCGGCGCCATGCCCATCACCGCAAAGGCGCGGCCCATCATCGCCAGTTCGGCGGGTGTGCCGAGGCGGATGGCGCCGTGCCGCTCGATATCGACGCGCGCGGGAGTGGAAGCGGCATCGGCGGCCCCGGCATTCACCCGCGCCACGATGTCCAGCAAATCGGCGTAGAGCGGCACCTCGGCGCGATACATGGCGGAAAGCGCCGCGCAGAAGCGGGTGCGGATCTCGTCGGGATCGACAAGAGCGAGGGTGGTCGGGGCAGTGTCCTTCACGCGGCAAATCCTCTCTGGCCGCGCGGCTTATGATGCGCGGGCCTTGTGGTGCATCACCGCGTGATGCACCAGAGAGCGGCAGGTTTCAAATGGCGAAGGCGAAACTGCGACAGGCCGTGATGGCTCAGGAATCGAGCGCCGCCTGCACCGCCTCGGGCGAGGCCACGGGGGCCTGAGGCGGGTTGAAGCTGGGCACATCGCGGCTGTTGCGCGTGTCCTGCGGCACGCCGCTGGTGTTGATGTACCAGTTGAGCAGGCGGTCCTCCAGCGCGGCCTGATCCTTGGCCAGCGCGCGGGTGCCGATCAGGTTGCGGGTCTCGCCGGGGTCGGCCAGCCGGTCATAGAGTTCGCTGACGCCTTGCGGGCGGTGGATATAGGTGTGGCGCTGCGTGCGTACGCTGGCGGCGCGGGCGACCAGTTCCGGATGCTGCGCGGGAAGCTGTGACTTGTAGCGATAGAGGCCGCCGGTGGGGTTGTCGAAGGCCTGCGGCTCGTAGATGCCAAGGCCCGCCTCGGTGAAGGCGGCGCGGTTGGGGTCTCCGGGGCCGCCGTGGATCTGCGGCAACAGGCTGCGCCCGAACTGGGTGTGATGCGGCGCGGTGCCCGCAAGGTTCAGGAAGCTGGGCAGGATGTCGTAAAGCTCGACCATATCCTGCGCGACCACGCCCTGCGGCGCTCCGGGTACGCGGCCGATCAGCGGCACATGGGTGAGGCAGCTTTCCAGCCCGCCGTGCCATTTTTCGACCAGCCCATAGTCGCCCGCGTAATCGCCATGGTCGGAGCCGACGAAGACGGCGGTGTCCTTGTCGCGCCCGGTGCGGTCCAGCGCGTCGAGCAGTTCACCCAGCAGCCAGTCGGTGTAACTGACCTGACCGTAATAGGTGGCGCGGACCTGACGGAACACCTCCGGCCCGGCCTTGTCGAGGCCGTAGGCCTTGCGGATCGCCTCATGATAGGCAGGCTTGTTCGGCAGGCCCGGCGGGATCGGGGCGGGAATGTCGTCCGGCTTGTACATCGCCTGGAAATCGGCGGGCGCGCGATAGGGCGGATGCGGCTGGAAGATCGGCAGGAACAGGCAGAAGGGCTTGTCGCTCTCCTTGCGCTCGATGATCTCGATGGCGCGCTGGATGATGCCATAATCGCTGGTGGCGCGGCGGTCTCCCATCGGGGGGAGCAGCATGGTGACTGTGCTGCTGGTCGCCCCGGCGCGCGCGCCCGGAGCATGGTCGCCAGCCGCCGCGCCCGGGGCCGGCGGGTCGGCCCATGCCGTCAGGCTGGTGGCGAAGGTTTCGGGGGCCAGCACATCGTTCTTGCCGAAGAAGAAGGTGTCATAGCCGGACTGGCGCAGCAGGGCGAAGAGGTTGGGCTCGGTCGGCTGGATCAGATAGGAGAAGCCGCGATGGCCGGTCGCGCTGGTGGGCAGGCCCGTCAGCATCGAGCAGCGCGAGGCGGCGCAGACCGGATATTGCACATGGGCATTGGCAAAGCGCGTGCCCGCCTTGGCCAGACGGTCGAAGTTGGGGGTGCGCGTGACGGGATTGCCATAGCAGGCCAGCGCATCGGCGCGCAGCTCGTCGGGGAAGAAGAGGATCAGGTTGGGGCGCGATCCCGTGGCCGCGCGCGCCACCTGCGGCAGCAGCGAGGCGAGAAAGCCAGCACCGGCACCGCCCATGAGTGTTCGACGATCAAAGCTCATGGGCGGTATCCTTGTGTTGTTATTCCGCGTCGGGCTGGGTGGCCGGATTGGCGGCGATAAAGGCGGGATGCGCAAGGCAGGCCTTTTCCACCGCCAGCAGCCGGGGCCAGCGCTGGACATCGACGCCAAAGCGGCGCGCATTGACCAGTTGCGGGATCAGGCAGAGGTCGGCCAGCGACACCGTATCGCCAAAGCTGAAGCTGCCCGCATAGGGCGCGATCAGCGTGTCGTAAGCGTCAAAACCTTCCTCGATCACCTGAGCAGCCCAGGCGTTCTCGTCATGGCCCAGCGCCTTGATCCGGCCCAGCACCTTCAGGTTCTGGATCGGGTGAGTGTCGCAGGCGATGACCTGCGCCGCCGCGCGCACGCGGGCGCGCATCACGGCATCCTCGGGCAGCAGCTTCGGGCCATCGTGAGTCTCGTCGAGATACTCGCAGATGGCCAGACTCTGGGTCAGCACCACGCCGTCGATCTCCAGCGCGGGCACCAGCCCTTGCGGGTTCAGCGCCAGATAGGCCTCGGCGCGCTGCTCGCCGCTGCGCAGGCGGTAAAAGGCACCGTCATACGCGATACCCTTCAACGCCAGCGCCACGCGCACCCGGTAAGATGCGCCCGAACGGAAAAAGCCGTGAAGCTTAGTCCCAGAGTCAGTCATTTGCCACCGGGCCAACGGTGACGGTGCAGTCGGTCAGGCCCGCAATCGAGACGTTGATGACGTCACCCGACACCACAGCGCCCACGCCAGCGGGCGTGCCGGTGTAGATCAAGTCGCCCGGCTCCAGACGGTAGAAGCGCGAGACGTAGGCGATCACTTCCTTCACGTCCCAGATCAGATCGGCCAGATCGGCGTCCTGCTTGGTCTCGCCATTGACGGTCAGCTTGATGCTGCCGCTTTCCAGCACACCGGTCTCGCTCTGCGGATGGATCAGGCCGAGGGGGCTCGACTGCTCGACATTCTTGCCGGTGCTCCAGGGGCGGCCCTTGTCGCGCGCTTCGAGCTGCAAGTCGCGGCGCGTCATGTCCAGACCGGTAGCATAGCCATAGATATGGTCGGTGGCGTTCTCTTCGGCGATGTTGCGGCCACCCTTGCCCACGGCCAGAACCAGCTCGGCCTCGAAGTGGAAGTTCGAGGTTTCCGACGGATAGGCGATGGTGGTGCCGCTGGGCACGACCGTCTCGGCCCATTTGGTGAAGAAGAAGGGCGCCTCACGCGTGGGGTCCTTGCCCATTTCGCGGGCATGGGCGGCATAGTTGCGGCCGATGCAGAACAGGCGGCGCACGGGGAACTCGTTCCCGTCGGAGGTCTTGGCCAGAATCGGCGCGGGCAGCGTGAAGAGCGTCATATCAAGCGTTCCATTCGCGGTAGAGGTTGAGCTTTTCCTGAGAAGCCTTGTCGGAATAGGCAAAGAGCACGAGGTCGGTGTCGGCAGAGAAGCGCACCTCCTTCCACGAGGGCACGCAGAAGGTGTCGCGTTCCAGAAGGGCGATCTCCTCGCCGTCGATGATGACCGTGCCCATGCCTTCGCAGACGACGAAGATCGTGCCGTCGCTGGAGCGGCGGGCCTTGGTCTCGAAGCCTGCCGGGATCAGGCGGACATGCGCCGAGATCGTCGGCATGATCGATCCGCCATCGGCCGGATTGGTGAACTCCAGCGCATGGCCGACATGGGGATCGACCTGCGCCGACTTCGCCATGGCGTCCAGAGCGGGGCGCCACTGGGCATAGGGGTAGTGGAACAAGGGCTGATGCGCGGGGCGGCGATCCGCCGCCGTGCCGCGCATCGGGCGCATGTTGTGGCCATAGCGGGCCAGCGTGTCCCCGGCGGGGGCGCTTTCGGGAAAGGCCTTGCCGTCGAAATGCTCGGCGAATTGCGCGTCGAACAGGCGGACGGTGGGAATGTCCAGACCATCGAGCCAGATCATCGGCTGGTCGGTGGTGTTGCCATGGTCATGCCACTGGCCGCCCGGCGTCAGCACCAGATCGTATTGGCGCATGATCGCCTTTTCGCCATCGAGCGCGGTGAAGGCCCCGTCGCCCTCCATCACGAAGCGCAGGGCGCATTGGCTGTGGCGGTGGCAGGGGGCGATCTCGCCGGGCAGGATCAGTTGCAACCCGGCATAGAGGCTGGGCACGATGGCCGACTGGCCCTCAAGGCCGGGGTTCTCCAGGATCAGCACGCGGCGCTCGGCCTGCTCGGCGCTGATCAGATCGCCCGCGCGCATCAGATAGTCGCGCGCCTGATCGTAGTTCCAGCGGTGAACATGGGCAGGCGAGTTGGGCTGCGGCTTCACCAGCCCGGCCAGCAGTTCCCACAAGGGCGTCAGATTGGCGGGCGCCATTTCGGCGTACAGCGCTTCGAGTTGCGACCTCTGGTCGTTGGCAAGTGCCATCTCGTCGATCCTCTAATCTCTTGGACTCGGGCAGGCTCTTAAGGGGCTGCGCGCAGCTTCATGTGGAGCAAGCCGCACCCCCGCGCAACCAAAAAATTGTAGCGCTATACCAGAACGCCTCTTGCCACCCCCCACCCCGTTCATTTAGCGCAGCATATGACGCGGAACCGCAGCGAAGGTTCCCAGAAATCAGGATCAGGGATGGCCACAGTTACGCGCTCCTCACGCAGGTCCCGGCAGGCGGTCACCATCTCTTCGGTGGCCGATGCGGCGGGCGTTTCGCCGATGACGGTGTCGCATGTGCTCAACGGCACCAAATCGGTGCGTGACGCCACCCGCGCCGCCGTGATGAAGGCGGTGGAGGAGCTGGGCTATGTGCCCAATGCCGCCGCGCGCTCGCTGGCCTCGGCGCGCAGCACGCGCATCGGCATCGTCTATCGCAATGCGCAGAATGCGTTTCTCTCGGCGATGCTGGTGGGCGCGCTCAACGCCGCCGCGCGCGCGGGGGTGCAGATCATCATCCGCAAATGCGACGACCTGTCCGCCAGCGCCGCCATGGAGGCGGTCTCGGGCCTGGTGCGCAGCGGCGCCAATGCCATTCTTTTCGCCCCGCCCTACAATGAGATGCTCTCGGGCACCGCCGCACTCACCAAGCTGAATGTACCGATGGCGGCCATCGCCTGCGGGCGCCCGCTGGCCGATATGGACACGGTGGGGGTCGACGAAAAGGCCGCCGCACAGGCCATGACCGAGCATCTGCTCGACAAGGGTTACAAGCGGATCGGCTTTGTGATGGGCGCCTCGATCCACTCGGGCAGCAAGGCGCGTTTCGAGGGCTATGGCGCGGCTTTGGCGGCGCGCGGGGTGGGCATCGATCCGGCGCTGATCGCGATGGGCGACTTCAGTTTCGAATCCGGGCTGAGCGCGGGCTCATCGCTGCTCGACCTGCCCGAGCCGCCCGATGCGATCTTCGCAAGCAATGACGATATGGCCGCGGGCGTGATCCTGAGCGCGCATCGCCGTGGCCTGCGCATCCCTCAGGATGTGGCGGTCGCGGGTTTCGACGATGCGCCGATTGCGGTGAAGATCTGGCCGCCGCTGACCACCGTGCGGCAGGACATCGACCTGATGGCGGCGCAGGCCACCGACTGGCTGATCCAGCGCCACCGCGACGATGAGGGCACCGACAAGGCACCGCTGTCGCAATGGGTGCCTCACACCATCGTATTGCGGGAGAGCACCTGAGGCGCCCTAAGAATCATACTGCGGGAGGGCGCCCGAAGGCGCCCTCCCGCAGGCCGGATCACCCCCCGATGATCCGGCGATAGTCCTTCATCCCCATCCACAGCAGCACCACCGACAGCGGCGAGGCCACGGCGCAGACGATCGAGATCGCGTAATGCAGCGCCTTGGGGTCATGGAAGCCATAATCGGTCACCAGCGCGATGGCCGTGGGGCCCAGCGCCGCGCCGATCAGGTTGATCGTCAGCATATAGGCAGCCGACATCAGCGCGCGCATGCGGTTGGGGGTCAGCTCCTGAAGCGTGGCAAGGCCACCGCCGAAGTTGAAACCGGCCAGAAAGTTCATGAGGCCAATCAGCACCAGCGCCATGCCCGCCGTGGGCATCAGCGGGAAGGCGATGGTGACGGGCACCAGCGCGGTAAAGCCGATCATCGAGGCCTGCAGATTGCCATGGGCGAGGCCCCGCTTGCGCAGCCAGCTCGCCACCAGACCGCCCGTCAGCGCGCCCGAGGTGCCGCACACAAACACCACCGGGCCATAGAGGCTGCCGACCTGCGCGGTCGTCCAGCCATAGGAGCGCTCAAGGAAGGCAGGGATCCACACCGCCGTGCCATTGCCCACCAGCACCATCAGGGCAAAGCCCAGCATGATGCCGATATAGGCCTTCGCGCGGGCACCGATATGGGCAAAGAACTGCGAAAGCGGCACGCTGTCCTGCGCGGCGGTCTTGTCACCCGCCTCGCCGCGACGCGCCGGTTCGCGCAGGGTCAGCGTCACCAGCGTGAGCAGCAGGCCGGGGATGCCCAGCAGCAGGAACACCAGTTGCCAGCCCTTCATCGCGCCCGCCAGCGGCACCATCACCGTGCCGCCCGGCGGCAGATGCGCGAAGATCACCCCGCCGATCACCAATGCCGAGGCGCTGCCAAGGTAAATGCCGATCTGATAGATGCCCATCGCCAGCGGCAGGCGGCTCTTGGGGAAATAGTCGGCCAGCAGCGAATAGGCTGCCGGGGTCAGACCGCCCTCGCCCGCGCCCACGCCGATGCGCGCGGCAAACAGGCTGGTGAAGCTGCGCGCGAAGCCGCAGAGGCTGGTCGCCACGCTCCAGACAAGGATCGCGCCCGCCACGATGTTGCGGCGGTTCGAACGGTCGGCGATGCGCGCGATGGGCAGGCCCACGGCAACATAGAACAGCGTGAAGGACAGGCCATAGAGCAGGCTGATCGCCGTGTCCGAAATGGCCAGATCCTTCTTGATCGGCTGCACCAGCAGCGCCAGCGCCTGCCGGTCGACAAAGGCCAGCGTGTTGGCCAGCATCAGCACGATGGCCACCCACCAGGCGCGTGCAGGCGACGGCCAGGGCTTTTCAGAGGCGGAAACAGGTTCGGACATCAAGGCTTCCCGTGAAATTTTGTAGCATCACCGTAGAGCGTTCAGGGCAGAACATCCACGATAAGGCGGCGATAGCTGGTGAGCGCGGGGGTGCCATTATCGGACACCTCCAGAATGAGATGCAGCGTGGCAGGCTTGGTCACAGCGGGCATGGTGGCCTGCGTGGTCAGGGCCTCGGCACTGGCGAAAGTGACGGGAGGCTGGGGCGGGATGCCGCCGACCTCGCGATATTGCCACCAATGGGCGTGGATCGCGTTGCCATCGGGATCGCGCGAGGCGCTGGCGTCCAGCGTGATCGTCTCGCCGCTTTTGGCCGTGAGATGCAGCACGCCGCGCCCCGCCTGCCCCTGCACCGCCGCCACAGGCGCATGGTTGGCCTGCTTGGGATCGGGCGTCAGCGTCCAGCCGATGCGCGCGGCAAAGTCGTTCTGGAAGGTCCCGCGCCAGCGATAGACGCCCGCCTGATTGCCCGAATACAGCGTGCCGTCGCGCTCGAAAATGTCCTTGCTGTCGGCGTACAGCCCCATGCCCGGCGACTGCGGCACATAGCGCCCGCCCCATGAACCCCATTCGGGATGCTCGGGATCGGACAGGCCGTTGGGGATTAGATAGAGGAAGGCCGGCGTGTCGCCTTCCATGATAAAGGCGGGCAGCGGATAGAGGCTGCCCAAAGGCCCACGCCTGATGTTGGCCGAGAGCCACGGGTCCTGCACCGTCTCGCGGTCGGGCCAGCGTTCGGCGGTGCGGCGGTCACCCGAGATGCCCGACCATGCCGCCATATTGTACTGGCCCCAGCCATGGATGCTGGCGATCCAGAACAGTTGCGGAAATTCATGCCGCGCCCACGGGCCCGCATCGTCCTGATCGGAGATGGAATAGACGCGCAGTCTGGCGACGAATTGCTTCACCTGCTCCGGGCTGCGCGTGGCGCGCACCGACCACAGCGCCTGCGCCAGATCGACCGCGCCGCCCCAGCACAGCACCCAGACCGGGCGCGCATCGGGCTTGTCGGCGGCGGCGATGATCGCGCGCGAGGCTGCGGTGTCATGCCCCTGCCCCACACCTGCCATGCCATAGAGCGGCGCGCCCGCGATCACCTTGCCGCGCAGGGCCTCGGCGGTGGGGTAGCCTTGGGCGTGATGGGTCAGATTGTCGCGCACCTGAGCGTATCCCGCGATGCGCTCCAGCATCAGGTCGGGGCGCACCTTGTCCCGCTGCCATGTCGAGGTGGTGGCGATCAGCCCCTCGACATCGAATTCATTCGCATAGAGCAGAAAGCGCACAAGGCTTTCGGAATCATCGGGCTCATTGCCGATATCGCTGAGCACGATGATGCGCGGTTTGACCGGCGCAGGATCGGCCTTCACCGCCACCGGAGCCGCCTGCGCGCCATGCGCCACAGGCACGCCCAGCGCCATCAGCGCCGCGACAAGCCAAACACGCGCCGGGCGAGGGAGCCCGGCGCGCGAGGAAGAGATGCGAGGCAGGGAAGCCCCTCGCATCATCAGAAGCGGTAACCGATCGTGCCGCCGACGTAGCGACGCGAGTCCTTGTTGACGTTGGCCCACAGGTCGGTCGCATTGGTGGTGGTGGCCAGAATGGTGCCGTGGTTGAGCTGGCTGTAGTAATTCTGGTTGAACAGGTTGCGGATGAAGAAGCTGACGTTCCAGCGCTTGTCGGGACCTGCCAGACCCAGCGTCAGATCGACCAGCGTATAGGCCTTCTGCTGCAGCAGCGGGTCCTGGTTGAGCGACAGGCTGGTGGCGCTCTGATAGTTGATCGGCATCATGATCGAGCCGGTCAGATTGCCGATCTCATGCTCCCAGCGCGGCGTGAAGCCCACACGATACTTGGGCGTGGCGGGCAACTGGCCGCCGACCACATCGATGATCGCGCCCGAGGTCGTGCTGCCGGTCTGCTTGATGTAGCAGGTGTTGCTGGGGAAGTTGGCCGAATAGGTCGTCAGGCCGGTCTGCTGCTGGATGCCGCAGGTCTGGCCGGGGACGTCGATCTTGGCGTCGAGATAGGTGAAGTTGGCGGCCAGCGAGAAGTGATTGTCGGGGCGGAAATTGGCCTCGACCTCAAAGCCCTGCGAGCGCGACTTGCCCGCATTGGCCAGCACGGTGTTGAAGGAGTTGTTCACAACGTCCGTCACCAGCGCCTGCACCTGAAGGTTGGTGAAATCGCTGCGGAAAACGGCGGTGTTGATGTCGAACTTGCCGCCGGGCGCCTGCCACTTCAGACCCAGCTCATAGGCATTGACATGCTCGGGCGCGAGGCCCGTCTGGGTGGCGAAGTTGGTGCCGATGTCGATGTCCAGCGCGAAGGCCTTATAACCGCGCGTGTAGCTGCCATAGGCCTGCAGATTGCGGTTGAACTCGTAACGCAGACCCGCCTTGCCGGTCAGCGCCGAGCCATTGCGATGCGTCGTGCCGCTGGAGATCACCGAGCCCGGGAAGGTCACATCGGTGCTGGTCAGCGCACCATAGTTCTGGCCCGTCACGCTCTGGGTTTCATACTGCTCGCGCAGGCCCGCGATGACATGCAGCTTGCCGATGGCGCGCCAGTCGATCTGGCCGAAACCGGCGATGTTGTCACCCGCATAGGAGCCCTGCATCCCCGCCGACTGCGACACCGAGGTGCCCGTGCAAGGCGACCCGATCGAAGCCCCCGCCGAGCAGGTGTAGCGCGTGCGCGACTGCTGGCGGTTCAGATTGATGTGGTTGTAGAAAACGCCCGCGACATAGGTGAAGTCGCTGTTGCCGTTCGAACCGATGCGCAGTTCCTGCGACCAGTTGCTGTAGGCGACATGGTTGAGGTTGTTGTTCCACGCCGAATAGGCCGAGGCGCCGACATAGCGGTTGGGGATCGAGGCGATCTGGTCGGGCTCGAAATTGTCGGTGTCGGTGAAGCGCTGGAAGGCAGTGATCGAGGTCACCGTGGCGGCGCCCAGATTGAGGTCGCCCTGCAGCGAGACGATGTTGGTGTTCGTCTTGTAGAAGCTGGCATCGTCATTCGACACAGTGCGGTTGGTCGGCGAGGCATTGATGCCGCCCAGCAGCGTCTGCACCGCAGGCGTGGTGATCGACACCGGCACGCGCGAGCAGCAATCGGCGTTGTTCTTGGCAATATCGGCCAGCAGCTTGAAGGTCAGATTGTTGGTGGCGTCCCACTGCAGCTTGCCGCGCACGCCCCAGCTCTTGTAGCCATTCTCCATCTTGCCCGTATTGGCATTGTAGATGAAGCCGCCGACATCGTTGTAATAACCGCTGACGCGGGCCTTGAGATTGTCGGTGATCGGGCCGGAGACCGAACCCTTGATGCGATACTCGCCCTTTTCGGCGATGGTGGCATCGAAGTGGCCGGTCAGATGGTTGGTCGGCGCCTCGGTGACGATGTTGATGACGCCGGCGGTGGCATTCTTGCCGAACAGCGTGCCCTGCGGACCACGCAGCACTTCGATGCGCTCCATATCCGCCAGATCGGCAAAGCCCTGCACCTGGCGCGGGGCGACCACGCCATCGACCACCACGGCCACGGCGGATTCAACGCCATAGCTGAAGAGCTGCGTGCCGACGCCGCGAATGCGGAAGCTGGAGTTGCCGGGGCCATTGCCCGCCTGGAAGCTGAGCGAGGGCACGGCGCGCGTCAGGCTGGCGGTGTCGTTGATCTGCAGGCGGCTGAGCGTCTGGTTCGACACGGCGGTGACGGCGACCGGCACCGAAACGAGGCGCTCGGAACGCTTGTTGGCGGTGACCACGATGTCGCCGGGGGCGGGCTCGGCGGCGGCGGGCGCCGGGGCAGGCGCTTCAGCCGTTTGCGCGAATGCCGGAGCGGCGGCGACCATCACCAGCACGCTGGTAAGGCAGGCCAGATGGCTGGAGACCCGATTCTTCATGCGACTATACCTCCCTGGGAGGCGTTGGAAGAGGATGACGGCGGCCTTCAGGCCAATCCCATAAGCCTCTCCCAAGGCCTCTAGATCTGTGCTTTTCGGCTTCGCTTTTCGCATCCGATTTGGATTAGCGCTATACCGTTGAGCGGCATTTCGCGCGTTTCACGCCCCCTGTCAAGGCCGGAAAATATGCTGCACCGCCGCATGGGCTTGCGTGATTTTCCGCAGTTTCCAGAGGAAAACGGCAAATCCCTCTGAGATCAGCATGAAATCGCCCCTCTCGACACGGCGCAAAGTTTGGTTTAGCGCTAATCGCGAATGATCAGAGGCTCACAGGCCCTGTATGAGCGATTCGAGGGGATTGAGAATGACCGGCTCCACCACCAGCGACCGCGCCCCCGTGGCCTCTGGCACGCCGCAGACGGACATCGCAGCGCAGGTCGAAACGCTGATCGCGCAGATGTCGCTGGAAGACAAAGTCGCGATGATGTCGGGCAAGGGCTTTTTCGAGGCTTTGCAAGAGGATGACCGCGTGTGGGGCGCCCGCCCCTATCGCGCGGGCAGCGGCAATGAGCGGCTGGGCCTCTCGCCTTTGTGGTTCACCGATGGCCCGCGCGGCGTCACACGCGGCAACTCCACCTGCTTCCCCTGCACCATGGCGCGCGGCGCCACCTTCGACGCCGACCTCGAACTGCGCATCGGCGAGGCGATGGGCGTGGAAGCGCGCGCGCAGGGCTGCAACTTCTCCGGCGCGGTCTGCATCAACCTGCTGCGCCATCCGGCCTGGGGCCGCGCTCAGGAAACCTATGGCGAGGATAGCTATCACCTCGGCGTGATGGGCACGGCGATGGGCACCGGCATCCAGACTCACAATGTCATCGGCACGGTGAAGCATTTCGCGCTCAATTCGATGGAGAACGCCCGCTTCAAGGTCAATGTGAAGGCCGATGAGCGCGCGCTTCACGAAGTCTATCTGCCGCATTTCAAACATTGCCTCGACGCGGGGATCGCCTCGGTGATGAGCGCCTACAACAAGGTCAATGGCGAATTCACCGGGCAGGACCGCGTGCTGCTGACCGATATTCTGCGCGACGAATGGAAGTTCGAAGGCTTCGTCCATTCCGACTGGGTGCGCGGCGTGCACAAGGTCTATGGCGCCTCGGCGGGTCTGGATATCGAAAACCCCGAACCGCTGGTCTTCGGCGAAAAGCTGGTCGCGGCGGTCAACGAGGGCACCGTCGAACCCGAGGTGATCGACCGCGCCTGCCGCCGCATCCTGCGCACCCAATTGCGCTTTGCCGCGCAGCAAGACCCCCTGCCCGCCTATGGCCCCGAGCTGATCGCCAGCGAAGCCCATCGCGCCCTCGCTCTGGAAGCGGCCCAGAAATGCGCCGTGCTGCTGGAAAATGACGGCACGCTGCCTTTGGCCAAAACGGCGAAGATCGCCATGCTGGGCCGCCTCGCCGCGATGGAGAACACCGGCGACAATGGCTCCAGCCGGGTGCGCCCCACCTATGTCGTCACCCCCTTGCAGGGCCTGCAGCGCCTGCTGGGCGAGGAGGCCGTCACCCACGCCGACGAGACCGATCTGGCGAACGCCACCGCTGTTGCCGCTCAGGCCGATGCGGTGGTGGTCATGGTGGGCTACACCGCCAAGGAGGAAGGCGAATACATCATGGGCGACATCGCCCTTGGCGCCGACCAGAAGAAGGTGCCGGGCCGCCCCAGCCTCTCGCCCGTGCCCATCGGCGGCGACCGCGTCTCGCTGGGCCTGCCCGACGACCAAGTGGCGCTGATCCGCGCCGCCGTCGCCTCGGGCAAGCCGGTGGTGGTCTCGATCGTTGCCGGTTCGGCGGTGATGGTCGAGGCATGGCGCAAAGACGTGAACGCCATCCTCATGAGCTTCTACGCCGGGATGGAAGGCGGCACGGCGCTGGCGCAGGTGCTGCTGGGGCTGGTCAATCCTTCCGGCAAGCTGCCCTTCTCGGTGGCGCGCGACACCGACCACTATCCCTTCTTCGACCGCGACGCCGATGAAATCACCTACGACCTGTGGCACGGCTACACCAAGCTGGAGCGCGACGGGAACACCCCGCGATACGCCTTTGGCCACGGCCTGTCCTACACCGGCTTCGACTATCGCGCGATCACCGCAAGGCTGGGCGCGCAGACCATCGAAGTCACCGCCGCCGTCACCAACACCGGCACGCTGGCGGGCGAGGAAGTCGCCCAATGCTACATCGGCGCGCCGGGCGTGGAGGCGCAGCGCGCGGTGAAGCAACTCAAGGGCTTTGCCCGCGTGGCGTTGGCCCCCGGCGAGACCAAAGTGGTGCGCTTCAGCGTGCCGCTCGACCAGATGCGCTGGCGCGACGGCGCCCATTGGCGGCTGGAGAGCGGCGACTACCGCGTCTTCGTCGGCGGCAGTTCGGCGCAGGTGCTCAGCACCCACATCCGCGTCCCGTCTCATCAGGGCTGAGCCACAAACATAGCATCGGCGCGCCGCCCTTCGGGTCGCACCTTTGGCACCGCCGCCGATGCCCGACGAGTCCCCCGGCCGCGAAACGCGTCCGGGGGACTCGTCGTTCTGCATGACTGCAGGCTGCAGGCTCGAGCATGAAAGGAAACTGGCGCGTCCGGCAGGTCCGACGCACCACCTTGCGCGGCTCCTGGCAAAGCGCCACGGCAATCGCGCCCCTTCAGCCTGCCCTCGCGACCGCTCCCAAATCCGCCCTGCCAGAGCAATGCTTCGCCCGGAAACGCGACCATACGACATCGTGACTGCAGCGAGGTCACCCAACCCGCATCCTGCTTTTATATCGGCGAAAAAATCGCCTGATTTCACAAAATTTTCGCAAGAATTTTTACGTGACATTATTTATTTGGCGAAATAGACCAAGGACGAACACAAAAACCAGGGGCATTTGGTGAAAAATGAAAGTCATGTTCGTCGCTCATACCGGGCGGCGTGTTTTTCCGTGCATGTCAGTTTCATTGCACTTGCCTTTCCCACCTATGCCTGGGCCCAGTGCTCCCCTGACCCGACACAGGCCGGCACCGCCGTCACTTGCACGGGCAGCGACAGCAATGGCATCGTCATCACCCCCAGCGTCTCCCCGCTCACCGTGGCAAGCGGTGCCAGCGTCACGAACACCGGCGCCCCGGCGATCGCCGTGTCCATCCCCGCCACCTCGGCCTTCAATCCACGCTCGGCCTCGATAACGGTCAATGGATCGGTGGCGGGCAGCGGCGCGGCCGGGATCAGCGTCCAGTCAGGATCGCTGGGGTCCGCCAGCTATGACTATTATGGCACCACCGCCGCCATCACCCTGGGCGCATCGGGCTCGGTCAGCGGCACCTATGGCATTGCCGTCGCGCAGACCCCCGGCAACACCTATGGCGCCGCCTATGTCAAGCTCGACAATGCAGGCAAGATCAGCGGCACCAGCGGCATTGCGCTCTACAGTTCAGGCACATCAGCCGCCTTCTCCTCGATCATCAACCGGGCGAGCGGAACGATCGGCGCGATCCAGGCCAATGCCGTCATCGACAACGCAGGCACCATCGACGGCGGCTCGCTGAGCGCCATCGCACCGGGCGCCGGTTCCACCATCTATTATGGCGGCATCACCAACAGCGGTATCATCACAGCAGCCGGCAGCAACAGCACCATCGCCAATTACGCGGCCCAGATCAGCAACAGCGGGACGATCAAAAACACCGGCAGCGGCGGCGCCATCGACGGCAGTTCGCTGTCCATCGTCAATCTGGCCGGCGGCACCATCACCGCCAGCAACAGCAGCGTGCTGGGCCTCAATGCCAGCAGCCTCAGCCTGACCAATGCCGGGACCATCAGCAACACCGGCAATGGCGCGGTGATAGACCTGCGCGGCTCATCGCTCAGCGTGACGAACCAGGCGGGCGGGGTCATCGCCACCAGCGCCGGCAACACGGTCATCAGCACCTCGACCGCGCTCAATCTGGTGAATCAGGGGACGATCACCGGCAATGTCATCGCCAGCTGGGGCTCGGCCACCTACACCGCGAACAGCACGGTGGATTCGACCGGCGGCACGATCAATGGCAATCTGACGCTGGGCTATGGCAGCGACACGCTGGTCGCCACACTCAGGAACGGCAGTCTCTACACCGGCATCACGGGTACCATCGATGGCGGCGCGGGCGTCAACACCGTGCTGCTCAAGACCACTGCCGATGCCACTTTGTCCGCCGCCCTGACGCTGCCCACCAATTTCAGCGTGCTCGACCTGGCCCCGGCGGCAGGCACCACACTGACGCTGGCCCAGGGCTACAACCCCGGCTCCACCATCAACTTCGATGGTGCCGGCACGCTGGACAATCAGGCGACGATCAACAGCTCGGGCCAGATCCTGACACAGCTCAACAGCTCTTCGGGCGGCGGCACCTTCCTCAACGAAGGCGCGATCAGCAGCACCTTCGCCGGCAGCGCCGCCGCAGTCTCCATGGTGACCGGCTCCATCAACAACACCGGCAGCATTGCGGCCACCAACAATGCGGTGACGCTGTCCGCCGGCAACAATTTCGCCAACAGCGGCAGCATCACCGCCGGCGGCACGGCCGCCTCCGTCTATGTCGGCAGCAGCTTCAGCAACAGCGGCACGATCCGCTCCACCGGTGGCACCGGCCTGTCGCTGATGTACTCCTGCACCTGCGGCACGGGCACCAACAGCGGCACCATATCGGGCGCGGGCGTGGGCCTGCGCTTTTCAGGCGGCACGCTGGTCAACACCGGCACGATCGCTTCGGCGGGCGGCACCGCAGCCGTGCTCAACAGCTATTCCACGATCGACAACCGCGCGGGTGGCGTCATCTCGGGCGGCACCGACGCCATCACGACCAGCGGCGGATCGACCTTCAACATCAGCGTCTACAATGCCGGCACGATCAACGGCAATGTCAACCTCGCCAGCAATTCCAGCTTTGCCTCATTCTCGGGCAACACCTATGTCGCCTCCGCGGGCGGCGTGCTCAACGGCAATCTGACGCTGGGCAGCGGCGACCGGCTGGTCACCACGCTGTCAGGCAGTGGCACCAGCGGCTATGCCGGGATCAACGGCACCGTCTCGGCCAGCAATTCGATCCTGCGCTATGACGTCACCGCCAATGCCAGCGACACGCTGTCCACCCATGCCGGTTTCAGCACGCTGGGCTATCAGGTGGCCAGCGGCGCCACGCTGACTCTGGGCACCAGCGGCACCTGGGGCTCCACCGTCAATCTGGCGGGCACGGGCAATGTGGTGCTGAACGGATCGGTCTCCACCACCAATCAGGCGGCGCTGACCTCCACCAGCGTCATCCAGTCCGGCCTCACCGTGCCGGCCACGGCGCTCACCATCACCAACAATGGCACGCTGGCGATGACCCGCAGCTCCAGCAGCGCCTTGACCGGCACCGTGCAATTGCCCTCGGGCTATTCCGGCACCACCCCGGTGGGCTCCACCTTCATCAACAATGGCACCGTCAGCATCACCGACACCACCGGCATAGTCAGCACCAATGCCGCGGTGAACGGCTCCACGGTCATCAACAACGGGCTGATCACCGGCAATGGCGCGACGGCGGTGATGGCGACCGTGTTGACCAACACCGGCACCATCACCAGCAATGGCAACACCGTGCTGACCAGCGGCAGCACCCTCACCAACAGCGGCACGATCACCAGCACCACCGGCAGTGCCGTCACCAGCGTGAACTATGTCGGCTCGGGTGACGCGCTGATCAATCAGGCCGGGGGCACCATCAACGGTTCCGGCAACGCCGTGCAACTGATCGGCGGGCTTGTTTCCAACGCCGGGACCATCAATGGCAATGTCAATCTGGGCTATGCGACCTATGGCGTGAACAGTGTGTCGGGCATCTATGTCGCCAATGGCGGCACGCTCAACGGCAACCTGACCTTCGGCAACGGCAGCAACTATCTGGTCGAGACCGGCACACCCCTTGGCGTGACCGGCACGATCACCACCGGAAGCGGCATCAACTGGCTGGGCCATCAGCGCTCGGGCACGGCAACGGTGACGCTGGGGAGCACGCTGCCCACCGGCTTCTCGCAGGAGTTCACCGTTGCGGCGGGCGCCACATCGCAGGTGACGATCAACGGCCCCTCGGGCACCACCAGCAACATCTTCGTCGGCGGTGACGGCACCATCGTCAATCGGCTGGCCACCACGGGCTTCGTTTCCGGCCTGAACGCGGGCACCGTCAACTACACGCCCTATCTCAACACCGATCTGGCCAATTTCATCAACCAGGCCAACATCGGCAGCGCGAACCTGCGGACGACGGGCTTCACGAACACGGCCACCATCGGTTCGGCCAGCCTGAGCAATGCGGCGGTGACCCTGAGCACGACCAAGGGCTTCACCTTCAGCAACAGCGGCACGATCCTCAACAGTGCGGGCGCGGCGGCGCTGTCGCTGACGGGCACCACCACCGCCAGCTCCACCATCGCCAACAGCGGCACCATCACCGGCGGGATGACCGCCGCCATCACCGCTGCCGCCGGAACCAGCGTGAGCATCACCAACAGCGGCACGATCACCGGCTCCACCGTGCCCACCTATGTCTACGACCCAACGGTCTCTCCTTTCTACCAGATCGTCAACCTGACCACCGCCGTCAACGCCTCGGCCAGCGGCGCCCAGAGCCTGAGCCTGGCCAACAGCGGCACCATCACCGGCGACATCGCGCTGACCGGCACCGATGTCACGCTGGTCAACACCGGGACCATCACCGGCAACATCACCACCGGCAGCGGCAATGACAACATCGCCATGAACGGTGTGTTCGCCGGAAGCGTCAATGGCGGCGCGGGCACCAACACGCTCTCGATCAACGGCGGCACGCAGGCCGCGCCGGTGGCCTTCACCTCGATCAGCAACATCGCCACGCTGGCCCAGACCGGCGGTTTCGCCACCGTGTCGGGCACGGGCACTTTCGGCAACGCCACGCTGACCGGCGGGCGGCTGGTGGGGCTGGCCGGATCGGTGCTGACCGCCGCCAGCTTCAATGTCGGCGCCAATGCGACCTTCGGCTCGGCAGGCACCGTGAACGGCAATGTCATCGTCAGCGGTACCCTTAGCCCCGGCGCCTCGCCCGGCACCATGACGGTGAACGGCAATGTGACGCTCAACAGCGGGTCGACCTCGCTCTTCGAGATCACTCCGACGGTCTCCGACAAGCTGATCGTCAACGGCAAGATGACCATCCTGTCGGGTAGCACGCTGCAGATCGCCAGCACCACGCCGATCAAGGTGGGCACCACGCTCGACCTCATCAGCGCCACGGGCGGGGTCAGCGGCACCTATGATACGGTGAGCGGCATCGCGGGCACGGCGCGCGTGCTGGCCAATGGCGATCTGGGCCTGCTGGTGCAATTCGCCAACCCTACCAACTATACGCCGCAGGTTCGCAACGCCATCGCCTATGTCAACAGCGCCATGGCCGCTGGCAGCGCGCCGACCGCCCTGTTCCCCGCGCTGGGCGCTTTGCAGGATGGCAATGCCGCACCGATCGCCTCGGCCTTCGCCCGGTTGACTCCCGAACCCTATGCCGATGCGATGCAGATCGGCACAGAAACCGCTCTGTCGCTGGCAGGCAATGCCCGCCAGATCGGTGAGGGCGAGGTCGGCGGCCCGACGCATCTCTTCAGCTTCGGCCAGGCGCTGGGCAGCATGCGGCAATTCGCCAGCAATGAGGAGCAGGGCGTCAGCCATGCCACGGTCAACGGTTATGGCGCGCTGGGCGGGCTTGGCGTGGCCGGAACGGATTACGCCGTCTCGGCCTATGTCGGCTGGGTGGGTCAGGATCAGTCGATCGGCATGCTGGGCGCCTCGACACGGGCGCGGGGCGTGGTGGGCGGCGTGGCGGCCCGCTTTGGCGGCGTGACACGGATCACGCTTTCGGCCAGTTACGACAATGCCCATGCACTGACCCGCCGCTATGTCCCCGATGCGGGCACCATCTCGACCAGCTATGCGCTGCCCAGCTGGTCCTTCGATGCTTCGCTCAGCCATGCCGTGCCGCTGGGCCAGGGCTGGCTGCTGCGTCCGCAGATCGGCACCACCTGGGTGATGACCAGCCACGACGCCATCACCGAGGCCAGCAGCCACCCCTTTGCGCTGACCATCGATGCCGCCGACCGGACTCAGGGTTTTGTGGATGCGGGGCTGGGTTTTGAAACCGCGCCCGATGCCAAGGGCCCCTGGCGGCGCTTCCTGACGCTGGGCATGCGCTATCGCGTGCAAGGCGACCAGACCACGGCGACGGCGGCCCTGGCGGGTTATACATCCGGCCTGACGGCCTTGGGCGTGGGACGCAACCGGGTGGATGCCACCATGGCGGCAGGCGTGGAATACCGGCTGGCACCGGGCGCCAGCATCTTCCTCAATGCCTCGGGCGAGTTGGGCAAAGCTGGCAAGCGCGAAAGCGTCACGACTGGCGTGCGCTTCCGGCTGTAAGCCGCATCGCGCGGCAGAGCGGGAATGGGAGGGCGCCACCTTCCATTCCCCTCGGCCGCCCCGTGCGAAAACAGGCCATAACGCTGGCCGTGCTTTTCATGATCGGCCAAACACCTCCGGGCGGTGCAAACCGGGTGGCATAAGCTTTTTGACGCCAGGGCAAGTCCTAAGCATCTTGCGACGCGCATTGCGGCAAGATGCTGGACGTGAGGTGGTGCGCCCAGCAGGATTCGAACCTGCGGCCCCAAGCTTAGAAGGCTCGTGCTCTATCCAACTGAGCTATGGGCGCACACCAGACCGGATGAAGCATCCGGCTCGCCCCTCCCATAGCCATGTCTTGCCCCCCGCGCAAAGGTGGTTACTGTGGTTTTTCACCACCATCACCCCAATTGCCCCTTGCCGGAGCCCCGCATGACCGACCAGACCCACCTCCACACCGTCGAGGCGAGCGATCTGACTCACAAACCCATGCGCTATTTCGACTTCGTGATGGCAGCCTTTGTCGCCATCCTGCTGCTCTCCAACGTGCTGGGCGCGGGCAAGGTGGCCAAGGTCGACCTGCCGCTGATCGGCGACTGGCCCTTTGGCGCGGGCATCCTGTTCTTCCCGCTGGGCTATCTCATCGGCGACATCCTGACCGAGGTCTATGGCTACGCCCGCGCGCGCCGCTGCGTGTGGGTGGGCTTTGTCGCGCTGCTGTTCATGGCGTTCATGTCATGGGTGGTCGTCACCCTGCCCCCTGCCCCCGACTGGACCGGGCAATCGGCCTATGACGCCGTGTTCGGGCAAGTGCCGCGCATCGTCTTTGCCAGCGTTTGCGCCTTCTGGTTCGGGGAGTTCGCCAACAGCTTTGTCCTCGCCCGCATGAAGGTCTGGACCAAGGGCGAGAAGCTGTGGACGCGCACCATCGGCTCGACGGTGGTGGGCCAGGCGGTGGACAGTCTGGTGTTCTACCCGCTGGCGTTTTTGGGAGCCTCGGGCTGGACGCCCGCGCTGGTGGTGAAGGTGCTGGTGACGAACTGGGCGCTGAAAGTGAGCTGGGAAGTAATCCTGACGCCGGTGACCTATTTCGTCGTGGGCTTCCTGAAACGCGCCGAGGGCGTGGACGTGTTCGATACACACACCAATTTCACGCCGTTCAGCGCGAAGGTTTAAGAAGGTTTTGAAGGGAATAAGCAGGGGGCGTTACGCCCCCTGCACCCCCATTACGTCTCCCGGCGAAAGGACGGTGACTGGACGAAACCAGGCGCCCAACCTCTCCGCCCCGCAGGGAACAAGGCCTGCGGCGCTGCGCCGTTACGCAAGGCCGAACCCTTGGCGCTATGTAGACATTAATGGGAGCGCGAGGGGGTAACCCCCTCGCATTTCCCTTTTCTTGAAACAACTTAATCCGCGATCAAAGCCGCCACCAGATAGATCAGCACCGGCGCGCCAACCCCCAGAAAAGTGGCCAAAACAAACGCGATCCGCACCAGCGTCACATCGAGATCGAAATACTCCGAAAGCCCCGAACAGACACCCAGCAGCTTGCGGTTGGAACGGCTGAGAGCGAAGGATTTGCGCTGCGGAAGAGCCATGATGATACCCCTTTAACAATGTCTGGAGCCTGGCGAACCATTCCGCCCGGCGATGCAACCACCATCGCAACACCCGTGCCAAACGCCGAAAACCGCGCAAATCCGTCACCGAGCCCCAAACCTCACCGCGCATTTCCCCAAAGTTTGGCAAAAATTCCACCATAGCGCCCGCCCGCCAACCCCGTTACAGCCCGCCCATGCTTGACCGCATCCGCCTCGCCTGGTTCCGCAACCACCGCAACACCGCGCTCAGCGGCGCGCGGGCGTTCAACCTGCTGCTGGGAGAGAACGGCGCGGGCAAGACCAACGTGCTCGAAGCGATCAGCCTTTTCGCGCCGGGCCGGGGCCTGCGCCGCGCCGCTTTGCCCGACATGGCGGGGCAAGGCGGAGACGGCTCCTTCGCGGTCGCCGCCGATCTTGTGCTGCCCGGTGGAGAGCCCTTACGCATCGGCACCGGCACCAGCCCCGACAAGCCGGGCCGCCGCATCCTGCGCGTCAACGGCGCGGACACGCCCGCCGTCGCGCTGGGCGAGCATCTCTCGATCTTCTGGCTGACGCCGGCGATGGACCGCCTCTTCACCGACAGCCCCTCGGCCCGCCGCCGCTTCCTCGACCGCATGGTGCTGGCGGTGGAACCGGCGCATGCCCGCGCCTCCTCGCACCTCGAACGCGCGCTCACCGAGCGCAACCGCCTGCTATCCCTGCCCGCCACGCCCGACCGCCAGTGGCTCGACGCCATCGAGGCGCAACTGGCCGAGGCCGGCGCCGCCGTCGCGCAAGCCCGCGCCCGCCTGATCGAGCGCCTGAACGACATCCTCGCCCGCCTGCCCGACGCGCCCTTCGCCCGCCCCATCCTTGCCCACGCCCCCGGCGGCCCGCTGGAGCGCGACGATCTGGCCGCCGCGCTGGCCGCCTCGCGCCCGCGTGACCGCGCCGCCGGGCGCACGCTGACCGGCCCCCACCGCGACGACATGCTGGTGACCATGGCCGCCAAGAACCAGCCCGCCGCCGATTGCTCGACCGGCGAGCAGAAGGCCATGCTGATCGCGATCACGCTGGCGCATTGCGAATTGTCGGGTGCGGCGGTGTCCGGCCTGCCAAGGTTGCTGCTGCTGGATGAGGTGGCGGCGCATCTCGATCCCGTCAGGCGCGGGGCCCTGTTCGAGCGGCTGGCGGCGAATGGCGCTCAGGTCTGGATGACCGGAACCGAGCCGGAGCCGTTTGAGGGGTTGTCGGAACCTGCGGTCTGGCAGATTGCCGAAGGGGGTCTTCAAGGGGAGGAAGAAGGGAAATCTTGAGGGCCTTAGGCCCTCAAACTCCCGTTACGTCTCCCGGTGCAAGGGCAGTGGTGCCCGATCCTTGCGCGCGACCTCTCCACCTGCGCACCAGAAAGCGCCGCAGGCACTAGCCCCGGCGCTTTATGTATGTTTGAAGCCTGCGGCGCGGCAAACCCAGCGCCAAGACCGAACCCTTGGCGCAACACCGACAAAAAATCGGAGCGCGAGGGGGTCCCCCCCTCGCACCTTCCCTTTATCCCTTGAAAATCAAACCGGCTGCATCACCAGCGCCAGCCCGTCATCGACAAAGCTGGCACGCCCCAGCCCCATGGCCAGCGCGCAACCACCCGGCGCGATCACCTCGCCTCCGACATGCACATCGCCCTTCAGCGGCGCGACCAGCACCGGCTTGTCGCCATAGCGCGCTGCCAGATCCGCGCTGGGCACGCCCTCAACCCGGTCCAGCCGGAAATAGGGCCCGTCGACCAGTTCCACCGTGCCATGCTCGCCAAGGTGTTTGTGCCAGCGCGACAGGTCGTAAACCTCGCCCAGCGACACGGCGATGCCATCGTCGAGATGCAGCTCGCGCGGGCGGCCATAGTCATAGAGGCGATAGGTGATGTCGCTGTTCTGCTGCACTTCCACCACGGTCACGCCCGCACCGATGGCATGGACGGTGTTGGCGGGGATGTAGAAGAAATCGCCGGCCTTCACCTCGTGCCAGACCAGCATGTCCTCGATGCTGCCGTCCAGCGCGGCGGCGCGCATCGCTTCGTGGCTGATCGGCTCACGGAAACCGATGCCCAGCTTGCCGTGCGGCTCGGCGGCCAGCACGAACCAGCATTCTTCCTTGCCCTGCTTGCCCAAACCTTTGGCCAGCGTCTGCTCGTCGCTGGGGTGGACCTGCACCGAGAGCTTGTCGCTGGTGAAGATGTATTTCACCAGCAGTTCGGGCAGGGCGGCAGGCGGCTCGAACCACAGTTCGCCGATCTGGCGGCCATCGGGCGCGGTGAAGGGCGGCGGCAGATCGGTCCGCCCCCAGGGCTTGTCGACCAGCTTGACGGGCAGTTCGCCCTGAAGTGCCACGATGCTCACCGGTCGTTCTCCATTAAATTCTGTCGGTTCACTGATTGGCCGCGCCATGCAGCTTGCCGACCTTCTGCACGCCCGCCACCGAGGTGATCATCACATCGGGGCCGTCGACCACGACGATGGCATCCTCCAGCCCGATCACCGAGACATGCGCGCCGTCGCTCTCAACCAGAACGTTGCGGCACCCCACCAGTTCCGCCTTGCCGATGACGCTGTTGCCTGCGGCGTCGCGATCACGCGCTTCCCACAGGGCGTGCCAGTTGCCGATGTCGCTCCACGCCATGGCGGCGGGCACGACGGCGGAGCGCTGGGTCTTTTCCATCACCGCATAGTCGATCGATTCGCTGGGCACGGCGGCAAAGAGGTCGGCATGGGGGTGAAAGCGGTGGCCATCCTCATGGCCCTGCGCCACGGCTTCGCGCACGGCGGCGGCGATGTCGGGGCGATGGGCTTCCAGCTCGCGCAGATAGTCGCCCGCGCGGAAGGCGAAGATGCCGCCGTTCCAACTGTAGGTGCCTTCGCTCAGGAACTGCATGGCGCGTTCCAGATCGGGCTTTTCGACGAAACGGTCGACCTTGTAGCCGCCCGAGCCGACGATTTCCTCACCCTGCTTCACATAGCCAAAGCCGGTTTCCGGCGCGGTGGCGGCGATGCCAAAGGCCACCAGCCAGCCCTGCTGCGCCAGCGCCTCGGCCCGGCGCGCGGCTTCGACGAAGGCTTCGGGATTGCCGATATGGTGATCGCTGGGGCACACCAGCATCACGGCGTCCTCAGGCAGGCGCAGCGCGGCCAGCGCGATGGCGGCAGCGGTGTTGCGCGCGGAAGGCTCCACCACCACGCCGGCGTCCGGCGCGAGGGCAAGCTGGCTCTCGACATGGCCCAGATGCGCCTTGCCGGTCACGATGATCGGAGCCGCGAAGATGCCGCGATCGGCGGCGCGGTGCAGCGCTGCCTCGAACAGCGTGCGGTCGCCCACCAGCGGCAGGAAAGGCTTGGGCTTGGCAGCCCGGCTGCGCGGCCACAGGCGTGTCCCGCTTCCTCCGCACAGAACCACTGGGGTAATCATCGTCAAAATGCTCCTCGGTGAGGTTCACGATCAGGCGCGGCCTGCATCGGACCATCCATTCTGGTCCACGCAACCACACTTAACACGGCTCATTCGCTCTTGCAGCAAAGTTTCGCGTCCTCCGCAAGGTCCAGAGGGATGAAATTCGGGGAGTTTTTGTTCCAAATAGGCGCCTTCAAACGAAAGATTTGCTGCGACGCACCCGCCCGGATTCGCGGTTTTTCGCCGCCAACGCCTCCGTGATACCCCTTATGCCTCGCTTCGTCACACCTCCGGAACGGATCAGACCATCCGCCATTGACGGCGCCGATGTGCCCCTGCACACAAAGTGCCCCCCGCTTTTTCAATGGCGCTGCACTCATCTTGCTGCAGCGCGACACGAGACGCATAAAAAAATCTGTCCCGCAAACAGACGGGCACCATCGAGGCTACACAATTGTCGGCATGTCGAATGTGTGCGATGCAGCGATTGTCTTCACCCGTTCGTGGCGGATCAACAGCAGCATGAGCTTTTACGGCGCATTCTTTCGCACGCTGCTCTGGCGCCCGCGTCAGGCGACTCAGGCGCTGTTCTGGTACGTCAGGGGGCAGGCGCCGCGCGCCCATCGCCACCTGCGGGCGGGCGCGGCCCCCTCGCTTTACACCGGATTGGCACAAGCGGCTGGTGAAAACCAGGCCTCATCCCATGTCGGCGCGGCGCCCTCCGCCCATGCCTATCAGGTCTGGATCGACACGGTGGAGCGGCGCGACAAGACCCTCGCCCAGGCCGCCCAGACCATCGCGGGCTGGCAGAGCCATCCACGCATCACCGTGCTGCTCTATCAGGAGCCGGGGGTGTCGGCAGGTGCCTTCGAACGCTGCATCACCGCGCTCAGCCAGCAGGTCTATCGCCAGTGGGAGCTGGTGCTGATCCAGTCGCACGCCGCCCAGCCGCCGCTGGCGATCGATGTGCCCCGGCTGGTGCTGGCCCCCAGCCGCGCCACCAATGTGGCGCAGGCGCTCTCCATCGGCATGCAGGCGGCCAGCGGCGGCCATATCGTGCCGCTGGCCGCCGGCACGCGGCTGGCCCCCACCGCGCTCTACCACTTTGCCGAGGCCTTGCAGGACGATCCGGAGGCGGACGTGCTCTATGGCGACCATGATCACACCGGCCTGCTGGGCATAAGGCGCGGCCCTTGGTTCAAACCGGCGTGGAACCCGGCGATGTTCCTCTCGCAGGACTATATCAGCCAGATCTGCCTGATCCGCGCCCATCACCTGACCGAGGCCCTGCCGCTGCCCCCCGCTCTGGCCGAGGCCGCGACCTACACCGTGCTGCTGCGCGCCATGATGCAGGCGGGCGCCAGCGTGGTGCATGTGCCGCATATCCTCGCCCAGATCAGCCGCGAGGACGAGCGCGAGACCATCCGCCCCGAAAGCGCCCTAGACCCCGCTGAAACCCCCGCCGAAACGCCCGACGAACCGGCGCCCGCTCCGGCTGAGGACGCCATCATCCCGCTGCCCGTCGAGCCGACCACGACCTTCCCGACACCCGCCTTCCCGGTGCCGCCCGAAACCCCCGCCGTCGAGGCCCCGCAGCCCGAAGCCCCCCAGCCCAGCCCGCTGCCGATGGGCGGCCTGCCCGTCACCAGCGCCCGCCACGCCGCGCGCCTCGCCGCGCTGGCCCGCCATCTGGAGGGTGAAGGCGCCGCCATCGCGCCGGGCCCATGGGGCACGCATCGCATCGCCTGGCCGCTGCCCGACCAGCCCGAGCCCGTCAGCATCCTCATCCCCGCCGGGCAGCAGGCCGAGCCGCTGCGCCGCTGCGTGCTCAGCCTGCTGGGCTCCACCCGCTATGCGCAGCGCCATGTGGTGATCGCCAGCCACGGCATGCCCGGCCCCGATATGGAGCGCTATCTCACCCGCATCGCCCAGAATCCGCGCGTCACCGTGCTGCGTCTGGCCGATGCGCCCTCCACCGCCGCGCTGCTCAACCGCGCGGCGCGGGCGGCGCAAGGGCGCTTCCTCTGCCTGATGAGCCCCGATGTCGAGGCGCTCGACGACCTCTGGCTGACCTCCATGGTGCGCCACGCCCGGCGCGAGGGCGTGGGTGCCGTGGGCGCCAAGCTGCTCCATTATGACGGCACCATCCGCCACGCCGGGCTGGTGCTGGGGCTTGGCGAGGGCGCGGGCCACGCGCATCACCTGCAGCCCGACGGCCAGCCGGGCTATTTCGCGCAGGCCCATGTCACCCGTCAGGCCACCGCCGTCAGCGGCGCCTGCCTGCTGGTCGACCGGCAGGCCTTCGAAAGCGTCGGCGGGCTGGATGAGGAGGCCTTCGCCAACGCCTGGCACGATGTCGACCTGTGCCTGCGGCTGCAAGGCGCCGGGCTGCGCAACATCTATGTGCCCGAAGCCGTGCTGCTGCACCACGACAAGCCCTTCACCCGCCGCCGTGTCAGCCATGAGGGCGAACTGGCCATGCTGCGCAGTCGGTGGGGGACCGATACGTTCCGCGATCCCCTGCATCACCGTTATCTGGATCGGCAGAGCGAGCGGTATACGTTGCGGCTGTGAAGGGTTGAAGAAGAAGAGACAATGCGAGGGGGGAGTCTTTGTTGGTCGCATGTCTCAAGAGACATGCTCCGGGCCCTCGCGCTCCCATTAATGTCTACGTAGCGCCAAGGGTTCGGCCAAAGAGCAACGACGCGGCGCCGCAGGCAGCAGTTCCCTGCGGGGGCGGAGAGGTAAGGCGCAAGGATCGGGTGCAACTGCCCTTTCGTCGGAAGACGTAACGGGAGTTTGAGGGCCTGAGGCCCTCAAGATTTCCCTTTTCCCCTTCCATCACTCCTCCTCGCAGGGCCGGACCCCCAGCCGCCACAGCAGATCCATCATCGCCTCGGCCTCGGCAACCGCCGCGCCGGGGATATCCATCGCCCCCAGCGCCGAGCGTGCGGCCTGAGCCAGCAATTGCGCCTTCCAGCTCACCTCATGGAGATCGGCATGCGTCATCCTTACGCCCCCCTCCTTGCGCTTTGCCGGTTCCATGCCGTCTGAAGGATTGGATGCCATAAGCGGGCTTCCTTTCACTGCGGATCGTATCACTGCGGATTTTGGCCATAATGCATAGAGCTACCCAGCCCGCCGCCAATAAAGCGGGATGCGGCACGGTCACCTCTCCAGTAACATTATGTCTTTTATGTGTGTGTTACGAATTGTGTATCCGGATCGGATCGCACTCGATCCGGATACACAACATGCGGACATCAACATGGGAGCGTTACAGTCCAGAGCCGTAACTTATCGTATTGCCCTGATAATGCTAGTAGCCGCGATGTAAATTGTTGATCTTATTTAACACCGTTTCGGCGGCATTCGACGGCCTGTCTAAAACGTTTAAGAGTCTGTTTGAACATCGGGCTCAACCGGATTTTCGGCGCCGCCCCTCACCCTTTGGGCAGGGCGTCCTTCACCGTCCCGATCGTCGCTTTCACCATCGCTTCCACGCCCGCAGGGGTCGGATGGATATGGTCGGGAAGCTGCATGCCCTCCTTGCCGTTGATCGACGCCACGAACAGCGGCACCAAAGCGGCATGGTGCTTTTTCGCCAGATCGGGATAGATCGGATCGAAGGCTTTGGCATAGGCGGCCCCCATATTGGGCGCGGCCATCATGCCCAGCAGCACGACCGGGATCTTCTTCTCATCCAGCTTGGTGAGAATACCATCCAGATTGGCCCGCGCCTGCTGGGGCGAGAGCCCGCGCAGCATATCGTTGCCGCCCAGCGAAATCAGCACCAGATCGGGCTTTTGCCCGCCCAGGGTGAAGTCGATGCGCGCCAGACCATCGGCGGTGGTGTCGCCCGAAACCCCTGCATTGGTGACGGTGGCGTTGATGCCCTGAGCCCGCAGCGCCGCCTCCAGCCTTGCGGGATAGGCCTCGGGCGGGGTGATGCCGTAACCGGCCAACAGGCTGTCGCCCAGCGCGACGATATGCGGCCCCTTCGCCTGAGGCACCGCGGCAGGCGCCGAAACAGCACTGTCCTGCGCACTGACCGTGGCGCCCGCATCCTTCTGCCCGCAGCCGCCCAGCAGCGCCGTCATCGCCAGCGCCGCTGCGCCCATCACCTGAACCTGCCGCAAAACCTGCACCTTTCCAAAAGCCTGACCATAATTGTGCGCCGCAGCACCTTGTCGCCCGGCCACCCGCGCGCCATATCCATCTTGTGACGAACGCCCCGGAAAGCAAGCCCGCCATCACGGCGAACCATCTCACCCTCACCCTGGGGCAAGGCGCGGAGGCGACGGCGATCCTCCACGGCGTGTCGCTGAGCGTCCCGCAGGGGCAGGTCGTGGCGCTGCTGGGGCCATCGGGCTCGGGCAAATCGTCGCTGATGGCGCTGCTCTCCGGGCTGGAACGCGCCAGCGGCGGGCAGTTGATCGTGGCCGGGCAGGATTTCTCGCAACTCGATGAAGATGCCCTCGCCCGCGCGCGCCGGGGCCGCATCGGCGTGGTGCTGCAAGCCTTCCACCTGCTGCCCACCATGACGGCGCTGGAAAACGTCATGACCCCGCTGGAACTGGCCGGCCTGCCCGACGCCGAGGCCCGCGCCCGCGAGGAACTGGCCGCCGTCGGTCTGACGCATCGCCTCACCCATTACCCGACGCAACTGTCGGGCGGCGAGCAGCAACGCGTGGCCATCGCCCGCGCCCTGGCCCCCCGCCCCACGCTGATCTTCGCGGACGAGCCCACCGGCAACCTCGACCATGCCACCGGCGAGGCGATCATCGAGCTGCTCTTCGCCCGCCGCGCCGAGAGCGGGGCCACGCTGGTCATCATCACCCATGACGAGGCGCTGGCCGCCCGCGCCCAGCGCATCATTCGCCTCTCCGACGGCCATATCGCCAGCGACAGCCTGAACGATCCGCACCACGCCAGCGAAAACCTCCACGCCAGCCACGACCGCACGCTATGAGCGATGCCACAATGTCATGGTCGATGGCATGGCGGCTGGCGCGGCGCGATCTTTCGGCGCGTTTCCGGGGCTTGCGGTTGCTGCTGGCCTGCCTGTTTCTGGGCGTGGGGGCGCTGGCCGCCACCGGCACGCTGACCGCCACCATCAACCATAACCTTGCCACCAAGGGCCGCCAGACTCTGGGCGGAGACGTGCAGTTCACCCTGTGGCAGCGCCCGCTCTCACCTCAGGAAAGCGCGGCGCTGGGGCGTTACGGCAGGCTGTCGCAGGGCAGCCGGATGCAGGCCATGGCCAGCTTCGGCGACACCACCGCCCCCATCGAGCTGAAGGCCGTGGACCAGAACTGGCCGCTGGTCGGTCGGCTCAAGCTGGTCGGCGGGCGGCTGGTCGGCGCGCCGCCGCCGGGGGGCGCATGGCTCTCGGATGGCGCGGCGCAGCGCCTCGGCATCGCGCCGGGCCAGCATTTCACCATCGCCGGGCAGAGCCTGATCGCGCTGGGCATCATCGAGGATGAGCCCGACCGCCTGTCGGAAGGCTTTGCGCTGGGCCCCACGATCATCACCGACGCGGGCTTCCCTCATCGCGCCGGGCTGGACGCACCCGGAGCGATGATGCGCACCCGCACCCGCATGGCCTGCCCGCAAAGCTGCGATGCTCAGGCCATTGCCGACAGGCTGAAAGCACAGCTCCCCAGCTCGGGCATCGACATCCGCACCCGTGACAATGCCGCGCCAGGCGCCGAGAATTTCATCGGCCGCATGGGCGATTTCCTCGATCTGGTCGGGCTGGCCGCGCTGATGATCGCCGGGCTTGGCATCGGCGGCGGCACGGCGAGCTACCTTGAGGCCCGGCGTCAGGCGATCGCGACGCTGAAAGTGCTGGGCGCCACCTCCGCCGATATCGCGCGGATCTATGTGGCGCAGATTGCCGCTGCCGCTTTGGCCGGAAGCCTCGCCGGGCTGGTGGTGGGCACCGCTGTCGTGCCGCTGCTTACCCATGCGCTGTCGGGCGTGCTGCCGGTCGATGAGGGGCTGATCCTCTCCCCCCCTCGCGCTGAGCCGCGCCGGAGGCTGGGGCCTGCTGGTGGCGCTGGTCTTCGCCGCCCCGCCGCTGGCCGCCGCGCGGGATTTCCCCGCCATGGCGCTGATGCGCGCAAGGGTGGCAGGCGCCGGACGGCGCTGGAACCGCGCCGCCGTGGTGCCGGTGGCGCTGGGGCTGGTGGCGATTGTCGCGCTGGCCTTTGCGGGATCGGCCAACATCCGCACCACCGCGTTGTTTATCGCGGGCGCCGTGGGCAGCTTCGCGCTGCTGGGCGCTTTGGGTTGGGGTTTGCGCGCTCTGGCGGCGCGGCTGCCGCGTCCGCGCGACCCCATTGCCCGCATGGCGCTGGCCAATCTGCACCGCCCCGGCGCGCAGACGGGCCGTCTGGTGACGGCGCTGGGCTTTGGCCTTTCGGCCTTCGTGCTGCTGGCGGTGGTGCAGTCGAGCCTCGACGCCAACATCGCCCGCCGCGTCCCCGCCAAGGCGCCCGACTATTTCGCAGTCGACCTGCCGCCCGACCAACTCGGCACCTTCACGCAGGCCGTGAGCGCCACCGCTCCGGGCGCGCATATCCGCACCGTGCCCGCGCTGCGCGGCGCGATCCTGAGCTATGGACCGCAGAATGCCCCCACCCGCGTCGCCGATCTGAAAGCGATCCCCGACGATGCCTGGGCGCTCAAGGGCGAGCGCGGCCTGACCTTCAGCGCCGACGTGCCCGAGGGCAACACGGTGACCGAAGGCCGCTGGTGGACGCCCGCCAATCAGGACCAGCCGCAGGTCTCGGTGGATGAGAAGCTGGCCAAAGCCATCGGCCTGCACATCGGCGACAGCATCACCATCGGCCTGCTGGGGGTGGAGCGCAGCGCGACGGTCACCTCCTTCCGCCGCATCGACTGGGACAGTTTCGGCTTCAACTATGTGCTGGTCTTCTCGCCCGGCGCGCTGGCCGGGGCTCCCTACAAGCTGGCGGCCACCATCGGGCTGGACCCTTCGCACAAATCCGGCGCTGTGAAGGGCGCGCTGCTGGCGCGGCTGACCAAGGTGCTGCCCGGCACATCGGTGGTGGAGGTCGGCCCGCTGCTGAGCGCGGCGCGCGATCTGCTGGGTCAGGTCTCGACCGCCATTCTTGCCGCCGCGAGCATCGCTGTGCTGGCGGGGATCGCGGTGCTGATCGGCGCCATCGCGGCGGCGCGGGCCTCGCGGCTCTATGACAACACCATCCTGCGCGTGCTGGGCGCCAGCCGGGGGCAGTTGCTGGCGCTGCAGATGGCCGAATACGGCCTGCTGGCCGGACTTCTGGCGCTGGTCGCGCTGGCGCTGGGCAGCGCTCTGGGCTGGCTGGTGGTGGTAAAGCTGTTCAGCTTCGACTTCCTGCCCGACTGGCCGCATGTGCTGCTGGTGCTGGGAGCCGGTCTGGCGGTGGTGCTGGGCTTTGCCTTTGCCGGATCGCTGCCGCTGCTGCGGGCCAGACCCGCGCGGGTGCTGCGGGAGCTTTAGAGGAAAGGCTCCTGCACCTGCTCGCTGCGCTGGCGGTCCTTGCGCAAGCGGTCGCGCCACAGAGCCAAGACCATCAGACCAAGGATCGCCACCCCAAAGGCCCTCCCCCAGGGCCGGTGATGCGCTTCCTGCCACATGGAAAAGCCGGTCATCGCGGCGGCGGCCACGGCATGAAGCCAGAACAGCAGCCTCTCAAACCTTATGCCGCGCATCCTGTACTCTCCCGCGCCTAGCTGAAGACGGCGCTCAACCCGCCGTCCCTCGGGTCTTCGCCAAAGCGGTTGGGGCCTTGGGTACCCTCCTGACATTCGAAGATCAGCAGGACCAGCCAGCCCAGAATCGGCACGAAAAACAGCGCCATCCACCATTGCGAGCGGTTGGTGTCATGCAGCCGCCGGGCCGTCACCGCGAAGGTCGGCACGATCGAGCCGATGCTGAAGATCGCCGTCACCGCATTGCCCAGCATGGTCGGCTCGGCCCGCAGGCCCAGCCCCACGGCAAAATCCCCGCCCAGCAGCAGATCGAGCGCCAGATTGGTGAGGCTGGTGAAGAGATGGAACAGCCAGAATTCCATCCGCATCGAGCGCCCGCCGAACTGCGCATAGCGGCGATAGGGCAGCAGCGCCCAGTGCAGCAGGTTCATGGCCTATCCTTGCAAAAAGGGGGCCATTGCGGCCCCCTTACCTTGGCTTAGCTGAACACCGTCGCCAGACCGCGACCCTTGGGGTCTTCACCGAAGCGGTTGGGGCCGGGCGTGCCGTCGCTCACCACGAAATAGAGCAGGATCAGCGTGCCCACCAGCGGGATCAGGCCGATCAGCAGCCACCAGCCCGAACGGTCGGTGTCATGCAGGCGGCGGATGCCGACCGCCAGCGAGGGAATGATCGAGACCAGACCGAACAGCCCGCTGAGCGCCGTGGCCGCGAAATTGGGCGTGGAGCGAAAGCCCAGCAGCACCGAATAGCTGCCGCCCAGCCCGCCATCCAGCACGAGCTGAACGATCACGCCCAGCAGCACGAACATCCAGTATTCCTTGCGCTGCGATCGCCCGGCGAAATCGAAGTAGCGCTTGTAGGGCAAGATCATCCATTCCATGCGAACTCTCCTTGTTTGGCGAATTTGAGTGTCATGCGAGGACCGCCGCTTCCGGGTAACGCAGCAGGGGGCAGCAGAAAAAGACCTTCGGATCAGCTAAAAACGGTGATCAACCCGCGATCGAGCGGATCGTCACCAAAACGGTTCGGGCCCGGCGTGCCGGGGCGGACCATGAAGAACAGGATCACCGCGCCGCCGATATAGGGGATGGCGCCCAGCAGATAGAACCAGCCGGACCGGTCCTGATCGTGGAAGCGCCGCACATGCACCGCGATATAGGGAACCAGCGAGCCCAGCCAGAACAGGCCCAGCGCGGCAAAAAACACCAGCCCGGCACCATGATTTTTCGCGCCGTGCGGACTGACGATCACCGCGGCACTGACCAGCGCCAGCGTCACGATCACCAGAAACAGCACGAACATCCAGAATTCCTTGCGGCTCGACCGGCCACTGAAATCGGCATAACGCTTATACGGTAACAGCATCCATTCCATGGGGGGCATTCTCTTCGAAAGCTTGGTGGCGCGGATGCTGCCCAAGGATCAAAGAATGCGCAAACAAAAAGCAGGATGTTTAAGGAAAACACCCTGCTTTTCGACAGAATAACGATTGCGTGTGCTGGAAGGCCGCTCAGAACTTGTACAGAGCCGACACGCCGTAAGTCCGCGGCTGATTGGGATAGCCCGAGACCGAACCGGCCTGCGCAGGGCTGTCGAACACGATGTTGATGTAGCGCTGGTCGGTCAGGTTGCGGCCCCACACGCTCAGCTCCAGCCCGCGCGGCAGTTTCCAGCTCAGCGAGGCGTCGATCTCGCTCACCTCGCGCTTGAAGGCGCGGGCGGCGGCGATGCCGGTCTGATAGTTCACCACCGCCCCGGTCAGCGGATTGGTGGTGATGAAGCCGGGCAGGCCGTCCTCGATCTGGGTCGGGGCCTCATAATGCCAGTCGCCCCGGAAGATCAGGTGATGGCCATTGGCGAAGGGGTGATCCCAGGCCAGCACGGCGGTCGAGGAGATCGGCGGAATGCCCGCCGGCGTGCTGCCCGAAATATCGCCGAAGCTGGAGTTGACGAAGCTGTCGTACTTGGGCCGCAGATAGGTCAGGCTCTCGCTGATCGTCAGCTCGGGGCTGACATGGACGCTGCCCTCGAACTCGAAACCGAAGACCGATTCCTTCTCGGCATTGAGCAGCGCGAAGCCGGTGCCGTCGAACTGGTTGGTCTGGAAGTTCTTGATCGTCTGGTGGAACACCGCGATGTTGGCGGTGGCGATGCCCCAATTGGCCTTGAGCCCGAATTCCAGCGAGCGCGAGTTCTCCGGCAGGGCATAGCGGCTGCCATAGGTCAGATTGTTGAGCGCCAGACCCGCCGCCGCAATCGCCGGAGCATCGGCCAGCGCCGGGCGGCTGTCGCGCGACAGATTGACCGAAGCCGCCTTCCAGCCCGTCACATAGGAACCATAGAGGTTGATATGTGAGTTAAGCTGATAGGCCAGCCGCCCGGTGTAGCTGACATTGCCATCGGCGACATGGCCCGGCTCGACCGCATTGGGCACGTTGAGGAAGGGCGGCATCACCTGCAGCCCGTGCAGCGCCATCAGTTGCTGCGCCACCGCCCCGGCATTGGGCACGCCCTGCGCGGCCAGCACCTGCGTCGCGCCGGGCACGAAAGCAGCCAGATTGAGGCCCGAGAAGACGTCATTGCTCACCACATTGGTGGAAAAACGCTTGGCATCATGGGTGTAGCTGATGCCGCCGGTGACGGTGATCTTGCCGAACTTCACATCGGCCTGGCCAAAGATCGAGAAAGCCTCATCCTTGAGCGCATAGGCCTCGTTCAGCCCGGTGCCCGACTGGAAGAAGCGCCCGCTGTACAGCCCCGGATTGCCCGACAGCGCGCCGAGCAGATTTTCCACCGCCGGCAGGCTGAAGGCCCCGCCCGACTGCTGCTGCGTCAACACATTGGCATAATTGCGGAAATCATTGCCGTAGAAAAGCTGCCCGGTCTGGTCGATCTTCTCGTTGAAATAGGAGGCGCCGCCCAGCAGGTTCACGAAATCGCCCAGCGCCAGATTGGCACGAAATTCCTGCGTGAAAGTGCGGATATAGACATCGGCGGCATTGCGGCTGAGCAGGTCGGCGCTGGTGAAATCGCTGTCCTGATTGTTGTGGTTGATGCTCTTGCGCCAGGCGGTGATGCTGGTCAGCTTCACCGGGCCGAGATTGTCGTCGATCTGGCCCGAAATGCCGAAATTGGTGATGTTGTTGGTCGATTTCAGATTGTTGTAGAGCGTCGAATAGGGATCGCTGGCCGGGTTCACCTTGCCGCCGATGGCCTGGATCGCCGCCGTGGTGGCGCTGGGCTGCAGATTCATCGTGGCGCAGCACAATTCGTCGATCTTGCCGTAATCGCCAATGATCCGCACGCGCGGGCCGGTGGCGGGGGCATAAAGCAACTGGCCCTTCACATACCAGCGGTTGCGGTTGTTGGTCTTGCTGTTCGTCCCCGCGTCATAGACGTAACCGTCGCGCCGGTTGTAGCCGCCCGCGATCGAGGCGGCCAGATTCTCCGCCACTTTGCCCGTCAGGTTCGCCTTGGCCACGAAGGCATTGTAATTGCCATAGGACAGCTCGGCCGAGCCCTGGGTCTTGAACTGCGGCTCCTGCGTAGAGATCGAGACCACGCCCGCGCTGGCATTCTTGCCGAACAGCGTCGATTGCGGCCCGCGCAACACCTCGACCTGGGTGACATCGGGGAAGTCGGCGATCTGCGCCGCGCTGCGCGAGCGGTAGACGCCATCGATGAAGACGCCGACGCTGGGCTCGACCCCCGCATTGTTGTCGCCATTGCCGAAGCCGCGGATCAAAAAGGCCGTGTTGGCCGAGCTTTGATGCTCGTTCACCCGCAGCGAGGGCACCACGCTGGCCAGATCGGCGATGTCGCGGATCTTGGCGCGGTTCAATGTCTCGGCGGAGGTGACGGTGACGGCCACGGGCACATTCTGCAGCGTCTGCTCGCGCTTGGTGGCGGTGACGAGGATTTCATTGCCGCTGCCCTCCCCGGCGGCGGGCGGCGGCGCGGGGGGCGCTTCCTCGGCCTCTGCAGGGGGAGCCTCGGCGCTCGCGGGCGGCGGCGCGGCCTCGGCCGGTGCGGGCTGGGCTTCGGCTGGCGGCTGCAGCGCGGCGGCATGCGCCAGCCCCGGCGCGATCAGCCCCAGCGCCCCGCCCGCCAGCAAAACGCCGCGCAGGCGCATCAGCGACGCGGCGATACCGCCCGTCTTCCTTGCTCCAGCCTCGCCCTCAACCGTGTTACTGTTCATCATCTTTGCGTCCCGGCCCCACAGGGCGCTTGTTTTTGTCCTGTTCATCCTGGCCCGTGTTAATTAGCGTATGGTTTAATCTCAATGGCCAATGCGGCCCAAACCCTCGGGCCACCGTGCTTTTTCCCGCAATGCGGGCACGCTGTGGCAGTTTTGGGACACTCGCGCGCGCCATCGCCGCCGCGACCGCCCGCACATGCCTTGCCCTCCACGCGCTTTTGGACTAGGGGCGCGCCAGAATTGTGCGGTGCAAAAGCCGCATCATGACCGATGCCAGAAAGGCGTGCCGGAACGGGCCCGCCCCCTCTTTACGGAAAGACCTGTTGATGTCCGCCCCGCTTCCGCTTCGCAACATTGCGATCATCGCTCACGTTGACCACGGCAAGACCACGCTGGTCGACCAGCTCTTCCGCCAGTCCGGCACCTTCCGCGACAACCAGCGCGTGGAAGAGCGCGCGATGGACAGCAACGATCTCGAAAAGGAGCGCGGGATCACCATTCTGGCCAAGCCCACCTCGATCGAGTGGGAAGGCACGCGCATCAACATCGTCGACACCCCCGGCCACGCCGACTTCGGCGGCGAGGTGGAGCGCATCCTCTCGATGGTCGATGGCGTTGTGCTGCTGGTCGACTCGTCGGAAGGCGCCATGCCGCAGACCAAGTTCGTGACCGGCAAGGCGCTGGCGCTGGGCCTCAAGCCCATCGTCGTCGTCAACAAGGTCGACCGCCCCGACGAGCGCATCCAGGAAGTGCTGGACGAGGTCTTCGACCTGTTCGTCTCGCTCGACGCTTCGGATGAGCAGCTCGACTTCCCCGTGCTCTACGCTTCGGGCCGCAACGGCTACGCCAGCGATGACATGAACCGCCGCGAGGGCACGCTGACCCCGCTGTTCCAGAAGATCGTCGATCACGTGCCGCCGCCGGCGCTGGAAGTCGATGCGCCCTTCACCTTCCTGGTGACCCTGCTGGACCGCGACAACTTCCTGGGCCGCGTGCTGACCGGCCGCGTCACCTCGGGCGTCGTCAAGACCAACCAGGCGATCCATGCGCTGGACGCCGACGGCAAGGTCATCGAAACCGGCCGCGCTTCCAAGATCATGTCCTTCCGTGGTCTGGACCGCGTGCCCGTGGACGAGGCCAAGGCCGGTGACATCATCTCGCTGGCTGGTCTGACCATCGCCACCGTGGCCAACACCATCGCCGACACCTCGGTCAACACGCCGATCAAGGCCCAGCCGATCGATCCGCCGACCCTGTCGATGCGCTTTGCCGTGAACGACTCGCCGATGGCGGGCCGCGAGGGCACCAAGGTGACGAGCCGCATGATCCGCGACCGCCTGGAGCGTGAAGCCGAATCGAACGTGGCCATCAAGATCACCGAATCGGCCGACAAGGACAGCTTCGAGGTCGCCGGTCGCGGCGAACTCCAGCTCGGCGTGCTGATCGAGACCATGCGTCGCGAAGGCTTCGAGCTGGGCATCAGCCGTCCCCGCGTGCTGTTCGGCACCGACGAGAACGGCGGCAAGACCGAGCCCTACGAAAGCGTCCTGATCGACGTGGACGATGAGTTCTCGGGCACCGTCGTGGAAAAGATGGCGCTGCGTAAGGGCGAAATGACCGACATGCGCCCCTCGGGCGGCGGCAAGACCCGCATCAGCTTCATCGCCCCCTCGCGCGGCCTGATCGGCTACCACGGTGAATTCCTGTCCGACACGCGCGGCACGGGCATCATGAACCGCCTGTTCGACAAGTACGGCCCCCACAAGGGCAAGATCGAAGGCCGCAAGAACGGCGTGCTGATCTCGAACGGCGCCGGTGAAGCCAATGCCTACGCGCTGGGCCCGCTCGAAGAGCGCGGCATCCTGTTCGTCGGCGTGGGCGAGGCCCTGTACGAAGGCATGATCATCGGCGAGAACGCCAAGCCCGAAGACCTCGAAGTCAACCCGATGAAGTCGAAGGCGCTCACCAACTTCCGCGCCAGCGGCAAGGACGACGCCGTCCGCCTCACGCCCCCCAAGGTGATGACGCTGGAGCAGGCTATCGCCTACATCGACGACGATGAGATGGTCGAAGTGACCCCCAAGAACATCCGTATCCGCAAGGCCGAGCTCGACCCCAACGAGCGCAAGAAGGCCAGCCGCCGCAAGGACTCGTAAGAGTTCGCAGCGGTTGAACGATCGCAGGAAGGCCGGGGGGAAACCTCCGGCCTTTTTGTTTTGAAGGGGATTGAAGAGAGAAGGTGCGAGGGGGTTACCCCCTCGCGCTCCCATAACTGTCTGCGTTGTGCCCGTTCCGCAGCGTTCGCCTCGTTTGATGGGATTGTTTGGGGATTGCCTGCGGCGCTTTGGGGCTGGTACAAATTTTTGGGGGTTGTCGTGCCCCCGCCCTCACCCGAAAGCCTTGGCCATGTTGACGCAAGATGATGTCTGGGGCCTCACCGAAAAGGAACGGCAGACCCTGCGCCTGATGGTGCGGGGCCATGATGCCAAGTCGATCGCCCGCAGCCTCGATCTCTCGGTCCATACCGTCAATGAAAGGCTGCGCGACGCACGCCGCAAGATGACCGTCTCCAGCAGCCGCGAAGCCGCGCGCCTGCTGCTGGAAAAGGAAGGCGAAACAGCCCCCAATTCTCTTGGGGACACACAAATCGGGGAGGACGCGCAGCACCCCGAGGCGGATGAACAGCAGGCGCCGATCAGCGGCGCGGGGCGGGCAAATCGCCCCTTCTGGATCATCCCCGGAGTTCTGCTCATGACACTTCTTCTCGCCTTTCTGGCCCTCACCCCCATGGCTCAGCTCGATACCACGGCGCCCGCACCCACCGCCGAAGCCGCCCATTCAGAGACTGCCGAAACCGCACGCCAATGGCTGGCGCTGGTCGATCAGGACAAATGGGACGCCAGCTATCAGGCCACCGGCAAGTCCTTCCGCAAGCTGAACACCCCGCAGGTCTGGGCGAAGACATCGCAACAGATGCGCCAGTCGCTGGGCAAGATGATCTCACGCACCTTCGTCAGCGAAGAGAATCTGCCCGCCCCGCCCTACGGCTATCAGGTGGTGAAATTCCGCACGAACTATGCCAACAAACCCGACGCCCTGGAAAAGATCTCGCTCAATCAGGAAGATGGCCGCTGGCGCGTGGTGGGCGTGACAGTGGAGTAAACCCGCCGAAGGCAACATAACTCATCACGACAGAGAGCTTAAACGCAAGGACGGGGAATCACTGCCCTTGCGCCGGGAGACGTTATGGGAGCGCGAGGGGGTAACCCCCTCGCATCTTCCTTTTTCCCCCTCCCTAAACATGATAAAACCCCCAAACCAAAAACCGAACCAAAGGCCCCGCCATGTCGACCCAAGGCAAACTGTGGTTCCGGCGCAAACTGTTCGGCTGGGGCTGGACCCCGGTTTCAGTGGAAGGCTGGCTCAGTTTGGGCGTCTATCTGCTGGTCGTTCTGGGTTTCCACGCCGTCAGGAATGCCAGCCCCATCCTGTCCTTCCTCGGCATCGCGGTTGCGACGGGTGGTCTGGTGGCGCTCTGCCTGTTCAAGGGCGAGCCGCCGACATGGCAATGGGGCCGCCGCAAGCCCTAACCCCCTCATCACAGCTCATGGACACTCCGGGGCGGCCCATCGCGTCTGCCCCGTCACGCGCGCCTTCATACCCTCGACATGGGGAACCCCACCGGCGCCGAATGATTGGAACTTCATCTGCCAGCCTTCACCAACCCCTTCTAAATCAAGGATATTGGTGAAAATACGGGGGTGAAGAGCGTGACTGTGAAAACCTTTCTGATCGCCACCAATGCCGCTGCCACTGTTCTCCCCCTCCCCGTTTTCGCCCAGGATGCCCCTCCCCCGACCGAGCCAGCCCGCCCCGCCGAAACGCCCAGACCCCCGCATATCTCGCCGATCTACATGGGCATCACCGGCGGCACGCTGGGCGTCGGGCCGGAGCTGTCCTACGCCATCAACCGCTATGTCGGCCTGCGCGGCAACATCACCTTTCTCGACATCTCGCACAGCTTCGATTCCGGCGGCCTGCCCTACCAAGGCCAGGCCCATCTCGGCTCGGGCGGACTGATGCTGGACTTTCGCCCCTTCGGCGGCGGCTTCTTCATCTCGGGCGGCGCGCGCCTGAACCGCAACAAGCTGCGCGCCAACTCCAACTTCAACGGCGTGGTCGTGGTCGACGGCGTGACCTACACCTCATCGCGCACCGGCACGCTGATGGGCTATGCCAACTTCCCCTCCGTCGCCCCCACGCTGACTTTCGGCTACGCAGGCACGCTCAGGCGCGGGATCAAGGTGGGGATCGAGGCCGGCGCGATGTTCATGGGCGCCGGGCGGGTCTATCCCTTCACCGCCACGGGAATGAACGTCTCGGAAAGCCGGCTGGAAGCGCAGCGCGCGGGGTTGCAGCGGGTTATGGACCATTATGAGGTTTATCCGATCCTGCAACTGACAGCCGGGTATCGGTTTTAAGAAGAAAAGAGAAAATGCGAGGGTGTTACACCCTCGCGCTCCCTTTAATGTCTGCCTCAGCGCTTCGGGTTCGGCCTTGCGCCCAGCTTGCCGCGCCGCAGGCAGAAAATTGAATGCCTGCGGCGCCTTAGGTAGCGCATGTGGAGAGTTTGAACGCAACGATCCGGCGCCACCACCCTTTCGTCGGAAGACGTTCTGGGAGCGCGAGGGGGTAACCCCCTCGCACCTTCCTTCCCTTCCCTCCACCTTGACAAATAACCCATATGGTTATATCCACCCAAACCGACAGACCGAAGCTGGGCCTGTCACACCACAGGGCCGATGCGGCGCGGGACCGGACGGCGACCAGCCGGAGGACTTCCGCAACGCCTCCCCAGCCCTCGGGACTCACGAAGCGGCGGCTCATCTGCGAGCCCGTGCCCGCCCTTCCCCGAGGCTCGCCGTAAAACGCGAAAAGGGTCGAGCCGGAGTTTGAGAGGGGGCGCCCTCATCCGGCCATTCGCGACTGCAGGCGCGCCCTCGCACCCGTCCGGCCATGGGCGCGTGCCGCATCGGCCTCTTTGCCTGCCCGATGCCCGCAGGGTACGGCGCCATCCATCGATAGCCAGGCGCGGCCCAGCGACAGACTCGCGGCGCCGGATGTAGGATATCGCAACCGATGCACCGCTCGTCGAAGCTGAACCTCGGCTGCAAGCATCGTCCCGTTTTCGTTCAGTTGCGCAGGCCCATATCGGCTTCATAGCACGGCGACTCGCCAAGGGCCGAACAGGGGTTCCAGCCCGGCCGCCGAAGGAGACACACGATGAACGTCAAGTTCAGCACAGCTCTGCGCAAGGCCACGATGGCCGCAGCACTGGTCGCCACGGCGGCGACGGGCCTGATGGCCACCACCGCTGAAGCCCGCCCCGGTTGGGGTGGCGGTTATCGCGGCGGTTGGCACCGTGGCGGTGGCGGCGCTGGCGCCGTGATCGCCGGCGGCATCGTCGGCGCGGCGCTGGGTGCAGCGATCGTCGACAGCAGCCGCCCGCGTTACTACTACCCGGCTGAATATGGTTACGGTTATGCGCCGCCTCCCCCTCCGCCCCCGCCCTATTACTATGGTGGCTACTACCGCCCCTGGGCCTGGCATGACGGTTACTACTGGGACCACTGGGGTCACCGTTACTACCACCGCGGCTGGTAAGCCGGCCTGATTTCTCTCTTCGGTCGCCCTGCCCTTCTCTTCCCCTCCCGGCAGGGCGCCCCAAACTCGGCGTATGGTCCTCTTTTCCCTTAAGGGAGGACCATGCGCCTTTTTCCTGTGCGGCGCATGCTGACGGACCCCTTCCCGCGCTGCCCTCTCGCCAAATGACGTATGGAGGTCTATGGGCCCCGCGATGACTTCGCACGCAGCCCCCCCCATTGCCCTGAACGCCATCCCCGCCCGCATCGAGGATCTGCGCGTTGCCCTCTTCAGCGGCAACTACAACATGGTCACCGACGGCGCGAACAAGGCGCTGAACCGGCTGGTCGGCTATCTGCTGTCCAAGGGCGCGCAGGTGCGCATCTATTCCCCCACCATCGCCGAGCCCGCCTTCAAGCCGACCGGCGATCTGGTCAGCGTGCCCAGCTTCGCCATTCCCGGCCGCGCGGAGTATCGCATCGCCAGCGGCCTGCCCCGCTCGGTGCGGCGCGATCTGGATGCCTTCCAGCCCAACATCGTCCATGTGTCCTCGCCGGATGTGACCGCGCATCGCGCCGTCAGCTGGGCCCGCGCGCGCGGCCTGCCGGTGCTGGGCAGCGTGCACACCCGCTTCGACACCTATCCGCGTTACTACAACCTCGCCTGGGTCGAGCCGCTGCTCACCGCCGTGCTGCGCCGCTTCTACCGCCGCTGCGACGGCCTCGTCGCGCCCTCGGAGAGCTTCGCGCAGGTGCTGCGCGACCAGCGGATGAATTACGACATCTCGCTGTGGTCGCGCGGCGTGGACCGCGAGATCTTCAACCCCGAGCGCCGCGACATGGCCTGGCGCCGCGCGCTGGGCATCGCCGACGATGAGGTCGCCATCGGCTTCCTGGGCCGCCTGGTGATGGAAAAGGGCCTCGACGTTTTCGCCGACACGGTGGAAGAACTCGAACAGCGCGGCATCCCCCACCGCGTCCTCGTGATCGGCCAGGGGCCCGCCCAGAGCTGGATGGAAGCCCGCCTGCCCAAGGCCGTCTTCGCGGGGTATCAGGCCGGCACCGACCTTGGCCGAGCGGTCGCGGGCATGGACGTGCTGTTCAACCCCTCGATCACCGAGACCTTCGGCAACGTCACGCTGGAAGCCATGGCCTGCGCCCGCCCGGTGGTCGCCGCCGAGGCCACGGGGAGCGAGAGTCTCGTTGACGACCGCGTCAATGGCCGCCTGATCCGCCCCGGCGCGGTGCATGCCTTCGCCGAGGCGCTGAAGGTCTATCTGACGGACGCCGATCTGCGCGCTGCCCACGGCGCAGCGGGCGAGGCGCGGGCGCGGGACTTCAGTTGGGATCGGATCAATCAATCGGTTGCCGATACCTATCTGCGGTTGATCAGGCAGAATGCCCGGCGGAAGGGGTGAAAGTTAGAAGCAGGGGGCGTTACGCCCCCTGCACCCCCGTTACGTCTTCCGACACGGAGGAAGCGCAACGGGCAAGGCCTGCGCTAACGTCCTGCCGCCGGAGGCAGTTATTCCCTGCGGGGCAGAGAGGTCAGGCGCTTTGGGTCGGGCACCACTGCCCTTGCGTCGGGAGACGTAATGGGAGCGCGAGGGGGTAACCCCCTCGCATCTTCTCTTTCTGTTCTACAAAACCTTCCCTACGCCCCTTATCATCCCTAAATACCCCCCATGGCCGATCTTTTCCAAGCCGATCCCCCACCGCGTCCCGAGGTCAGCGCCCCGCCCGGCGCCATGCCCCTGGCCGAGCGCCTGCGCCCCACATCCCTGGCGCAGATCATCGGGCAGGAGCATCTGACCGGCCCGGATGGCGCCATCGGCCGCATGGTGGGCGCGGGGCGCCTGTCCAGCATGATCCTGTGGGGCCCGCCCGGCACCGGGAAGACCAGCATTGCCCGCCTGCTCGCCGATGCGGTGGGCATGCGCTATGCCGCCGTCAGCGCGGTGTTTTCCGGCGTGGCCGACCTCAAACGCATCTTCGCCGAGGCCGAGGGCGCGCTGTCCCTCCATGGCCGCCCGACGCTGCTCTTCGTGGACGAGATCCACCGCTTCAACCGCGCCCAGCAGGACGGCTTCCTGCCCTATGTGGAAAAGGGCACGGTGACGCTGGTGGGCGCCACCACCGAGAACCCCTCCTTCGAACTGAACGCGGCTCTGCTCAGCCGCGCACAGGTGCTGATCCTCCACCGCCTCTCGCCCGAGGCGCTGACCACGCTGCTGGAACGCGCCGAGGAGGCCGAGGGCGTCCCCCTCCCCCTCACCAAACCCGCGCGTGAGGCGCTGATCGCCAGCGCCGATGGCGACGGGCGCTTTCTGCTGGGTCAGGTCGAGACGCTCTACACCGCCTCGCTGATGGAGCCCCTCGGCCCGGCAGAGCTTGGCCAGTTCCTCAACCGCCGCGTCGCCGTCTACGACAAGGACCGCGAGGGGCACTACAACCTCATCTCCGCCCTGCACAAATCGCTGCGCGGATCGGACCCGCAGGCCGCGCTCTACTATCTGGCCCGCATGCTGACGGCGGGGGAAGACCCGCTCTATGTGCTGCGCCGCCTGGTGCGCTTCGCCTCGGAAGACATTGGTCTCGCCGATCCGCAGGCGCTGGTGCAGTGCCTCGCCGCCAAGGATTCCTACGACTTCCTCGGCTCGCCCGAGGGGGAACTGGCCATCGCGCAGGCCTGCCTCTATTGCGCCACCGCGCCCAAGTCGAACGCGGGCTATGTCGCGTGGAAAGCCGCCGCCGCGACGGCGAAATCGACCGGCTCGCTGATGCCGCCCTCGAACATCCTGAACGCGCCGACCAAGCTGATGAAGGAGATCGGTTACGGGAAAGGCTATGCCTATGATCACGATCAGGCTGACGGCTTTTCCGGCGCAAATTACTGGCCCGAAGAGATGACGCCCCAGACATTCTATCGCCCTGTCGAGCGCGGGTTTGAACGCGAAATCCTGAAGCGGCTGGAGTGGTGGGAAAAGAAAAGGCGGGAAAGGCAGGAAGGGTAAGATGCGAGGGTGTTACACCCTCGCGCTCCCTTTAATGTCTGCCTCAGCGCTTCGGGTTCGGCCTTGCGCAAAATTTGCCGCGCCGCAGGCAGGGATTTCCAGCCTGCGGCGCGGTAAGGTGGCGCAGGTGGAGAGCCGAAGCGCACCAATTCGGCGCCCCCGCCCTATCGCCGGAAGACGTTATGGGAGCGCGAGGGGGTAACCCCCTCGCACTTCTCCTTTCCTACTTCTCTTCGGACTTCTAAAAGCCCCTATGCCAAACTTCACCCACTACGCCGCCGTGGACTGGTCCGGCGCCAGCGGTGAGCGGCACAAGGGCATCGCCGTCGCGATCATCGGCGCGGCAGACCCGGCCCCAAAGCTGGTCCGCCCCGGCCATATCTGGTCGCGGATCGAGGTTCTTCACTGGCTGCTCGACGAAACCCCGCCCGACACGCTGATCGGCTTCGATCTGGGTCAATCGCTGGCCTATGCGGACCGGGATGCCTTCTTCCCCGGCTGGACGGACAGTCCAGACACCGCGCGCGAACTCTGGGCGCTGGTGGACAGCATCTGCGCGCAGGAACCGCATCTGGGCGTCTCCACCTTCGTCGACCACCCGCAGGCGAGCCGCTATTTCCGCCGCCATGGCCTGCGCGAGGGCGATCTGTTCGGCGCGGAGGGCAAGCCCGGCGGGCGCGGGCGCATGCGGGTGACCGAGCATGCGCAGGCGCTGGCCGGGTGCCGCCCAACGAGCAATTTCAACCTGGTGGGCGCGGGGCAGGTCGGCAAGGGCTCGCTGAGCGGCATGCGGCTGTTTCACCGCCTGCCCGGCGATGTGGCGGTGTGGCCGATGGATGCCCTGCCCGAAGCGGGAGGCCGCGTGGTGGTGGAGATCTACACCACGCTGGCTGCGATGGCGGCGGGGCGCAGCGCGGGGCGTTCGAAGGTGCGCAACCGGGGCGATCTGGCGGCGGCCTTGGCGGCGCTGGGCTGTGAGGCGGAGGCAGGCGGGCGCGCCGATGCGCCGGTGGCCGACCATGCGGCCGATGCGCTGATGACGGCGGCATGGCTGCGGCTGGACGCTGGCCGCGAGGAATTTTGGCATCCGCCTGCGCTCACTCCACATATCGCGCGGACGGAGGGCTGGACCTTTGGCGTGGCTTAGGGCATGGGGGCCTTGCTCTGACAGAGGCGTGCCGGCTTAGCTCAGCTGGTAGAGCACCTGATTTGTAATCAGGGGGCCAGGGGTTCGAACCCTCTAGCCGGCACCATTTCCAGAGCTTTGGAGACGATGCGAAGCAGCATCGGACACCAGCCAATATTCCGGACAGCCAGACAGGCATCGAGCGGATGTCATCCATCCGGCCTGCTGCATGATGGAGATAATTCTTCCGTCTAGATGCGCAAAGCGGAGCCATCGAGCCCCGCTTTTCATCATCACCAGCAGCATATCACAGGCTCCGCAACGCTGGAGGCGGACAACTTTTGCCGATGCCGCCCCGCAACAATGCAGATAACGCTAGTGCAACAAAGGAATGCTGTATTGCAGCACCTCAACCGCATGTTTTACTTCGCTGCTCCAGTTCCCTTCCATCATCTGGAAGTCAACTTTCCAGTGCGACCTGTCACCCGACCACTTAACGATCTTCCCGAAGGAGAGGTGCGCTTCCGGGTAGGCGGAGTTGATCGATTTCGCGAGAGCCTCAAGCTCCCCCCGTACGCTTGTTTCAGTAGCGATGAATGCCATGACTGCGATCCTTACTCCATTTTGTGTTATTTTTTCATGGTGCGCTTACTTGGGCCGTCCATCAAGCAGGAATTGCTCCTGAAGCAGGAAAAATTCCGTTCCATTCAGGGAACATGCATAAAGCCCGGTATCATCGCCGCCTTTTATCCATTTACCATACCGATCTTCGGTTCATCTCTGGCCAGCAACCGCCTGGCCCATCGGTCGCGCGGCAGGATGGATGACGTTCGTCGGCCGAGTCGCTTCGCCCGCAACCAAGCGGCAAACCACGCCTGAACATCAGATCCGGCCTGACGTCCTCCCCCGCACAGCAAAAGGGCCGGCAAGCTCTCGCTCACCGGCCCTCCGTCACGCTGTCTGGCAAGGATTGCGTGCAAGGGTTATTGGCCGGTGGCAACCAGCCCCTTGCCGTCGGCCTGACCCGAAAGCTGCGCGGCGGGCATGGTCACATTGCCAGCGCCGGTGCTGACGATCAGGCTGGAGACCTTGCCGCTCTGGTCGGCGACCACCTGCTTGACCTTGCCCAGCTTGGCTCCGTCGAGCGAGCGGACCACCATGCCGGGCTTCACCCCGGTCGCCCCGGCCAGCCCCGCCGCGCTGCTGCCCGCCAGCGCCAGGCTGGATGAGGCCGCCGTCCCGGCGATCGCCGCAGAGCCCTGCGCCGCGCCCATCGCCGTGGCCGAAGTGCCGCTCACGGCCTGCTTCGTGCGGCTGGTCAGGGCCTGACCGGTGCTGCTGGCGGCCGAGCGGGTCTGGTCGACGGTGCCGCTCGCGGTGGAGCGGGCCGATTGCGCCGCGCCGCGCACCGCATTGGTGCCGACCAACTGGGCATCCGCGCTGCCGCTGCCCGAGGCCGAGCCCGAACCGCTCAGCGAACCGGTGGCATTGCTCAGCGGCGAGGTGGCGCTGCCGGCCAGATTGTTGCTGCCGCTCGCGCTGCCGCTGCGGTCGGCGTGGACCTTGCCGGTCTTGCGGTTGACCGACTGGCTGCCCGAGGTGTTGGCGGCGCCCGTGGCGGTGTCGGTGATGTTGCCCTTGTGCGAGCGCACCGTATCGGTGGCCGAACCCAGCGTGCCGGCCGAGCCGAGCGTGCCGTTCATCGTGCCGCCAAAGCCGCCGCCAAGGCCACCCCCCACGCCACCCAGACCACCGCCGAGGCCGCCCCCCAGACCTCCACGCCCCAGCAACTGGGCATGGGCAGGCATGGCGGTGCAGCTCAGCGCCAGAACAGCAGCGGCGAGCGAAAGAGAAGAAAAGCGGTTCATGGTTCATCTCCTGATAAATGTCTGGAGCAGGTCCGATGTCCGGCTCTGGGAGATGAACGAGAGGGGTTTGGCGTTTAATCCATCGATGCGCGATTTTTTCTCAAACTTTAAGTCACAGCCCCTTGCGGCAGGTGCCGCACAGCACGCCATGGCCGGTGTTTCTGGCTTTGACGGCCTCGGCATCGGCGCGCTGCAGGATCGCGCGGGGCGCCCCGCCCCCCTGCCCCAGCGCCGCGATGCGCGCCGCCACCAGAGGGGCCGCAAAGGAGGTGCCGCGCAGCTTCTCCGCCTTGCCGCTCAGCCCGGTGGCGGTCATGTCGGCGCCGGGCGCGGCATAGTCGAGATGGCTGGCCCGTCCGGCCTCGAACAGCACGCGGCCCTGCCCGTCGACCCCGGTCACCGCCACCACGCCCTCGTAGGAGGCCGGAAAGGCGGGCGGCGCGGCGGCGCCATCATTGCCCACGGCGGCGGTGACGATCATGCCCTTGGCCTGCACGGCGGCGACCGCTCTGGACAGCAGCGGATTGCTGGGGCCGACCAGGCTGATCGAGACCACCGGCACCGTCTTGCCCGCCATCCATGCCAGCGCCCGCGCGATGGCCAGCGCATTGCCGCCCGCCGGATCGCCGCCATAGACATCGGCGACATAGATCCGCGCCGTGCCCGCGCCTGCCAGCAGCGAGGCAATCGCCTGAGCATGGGCATTGGGACGCGGCCCGCCCTGAGCAAAACCGGTCTGAGCCACGATGCGCGGCCCCGGCAGCGTGCCGCCATCGATGATGCCCACCGTGCCACCGTGCGGCATCGCGGCGGAGGGTTGAGGATCGCTCCCGCCCGCATGGGTGCTGCCGCCGGGGAAATGGAGCTGATCCGCGCTGATCTCCTTTCCCGGCAGCAGATGGCGCAACTGCCGCAGCGCCGCGGTCAGGCTGGTTCCCGTCGGCGTGGCAAGGCGGGCATAGGCAATGCCCAGCCCGTCGAGATCCCCCTGCTCGACCAGCGCGTATCCCGCTGCCTGAGCACTGGCCAGCGCGGCGGCATCGGGGGAGAGCAGCAGCACCTCATGCACGCGGGCGGGCTGGCCGGTGTCATCGGCCTCGACCGTGGCGCGGTGGCTGCGCAGGAAATCGCCCAGCCGCTCCAGCCGCGCATCGGCCAGTTGGCGCGCATCGCTCACAAGCTGGGTGGCGGGGCGGGTCACCTCGCCCAGCGTGTTGTCCAGCCGGTCCAGCGCGCCGCTCACACTGCCGCCGACGCCTGCCCCCACATTGGGGCGCAGACCGCCGGGCAGCCCGACCTGCGCCTGGGCGCTGCCGGTCAGCGCCAGCAGCATCAGGGCGGTCAGCAGGCGCGGCGCGTGTCGCGGGTTCAACATGGGCTTGTTCCTTGCCTCAAAAAAATGCAGGCTTGTGGATGAAACGCATCCCTGCATCCGTTTCATCCACAAGCAAGGCAAAAGGCGTGACATCAGCCCATTTCGGCGAAACCCTCGTAAAGCTGCTGCCCCAGATGCGGCGCTTTGCCAGGGGGTTGGCCCGCGACGGCGTCGATGGCGACGATCTGTGCCAGGCGACGATCGAACGCGCGCTCAAATCCAGCCATCTCTGGCAGGAGGGGACGCGGCTGGATGCATGGGTGTACCGGATCATGCGCAACATCTGGATCGACGAGACACGGGCGCGCAGCCGCCGCGCCCAGACCTTCGCCCCCGAGGAAGAGGGCGAGAATGTCGGCGTGGCGGGCGATGCCGCCATCGAGGCGAGCGCCGAGCTGGGCCATGTCGAGCGCGCCATGGGCCATCTGCCGCCCGACCAGCGCGAGGCGGTGATGCTCGTGCTGGTCGAGGGCTTTGCCTATAAGGAGGCCGCCGAGATCATCGGTTGCCCGATGGGCACGCTGACCTCGCGGCTGGTGCGCGGGCGCGAGGCGCTGATGAAGGCGCTGGGCGAAACAGGAGAGAGGCCATGACGAGCGTCACCGAAGAAGAGATCATGGCCTATGTCGACGGCGAGCTGGATGAGGCGGCGCGCGGCCGGGTGACTCTGGCGGCGCTGGCCGATCTCGATCTGGCCGACCGGATTGCGGCGCAGCGCGCCCTGCGTGAACGCTTGCAGGCCCATTTCGCCCCCGTGACCGAGGAGCCCGTGCCCGCCGCATGGGTGGAGAGCATCCGTCAGGCGACCGGCGGCACCAAAGGCGGCGCCCAGATCGTCAGCCTGGCTGCGGTCCGGGCCGAGAAGGCGCCGCCGCGCAGGCGCTGGCCCGCATGGGCCCCAGCGGGGGCGGCGATGGCGGCCTGTCTGGCCATCGGCGTCTTTGTCGGGGCGCAGTGGCGCGAGGGCGACGACAGCAGCCCCTTTGTCAGCCGCAACGGGGCTCTGGTGGCCTCGGGCGATCTGCGCAAGGCGCTCGATACGCAACTGGCTTCGGCGCGGGATGGTGCCACGGTGCGAATGCTGGGCACGTTCCATCGGCAGGGCGGCGATCTGTGCCGTGCCTTTGCCGGGGCGCAGGCCTCGGGGATCGCTTGCCGGGAAGGCGGTCTGTGGCAGATGCAGCATGTGCTGCCCGGCAGCCGGCAGGCCGCCAGTGCCTATCGTCAGGCCGGATCCTCCGACGCCGAGCTGATGGGCATCGCCCAGGGCATGGCCGTGGGCGATCCGCTCGATGCCGCTCAGGAACGCGCGGCGCAGGCCAGGGGCTGGCGCTGATCAACCACTCTAGATTCTTGTTTTGCCGCGTTTTCGCAAGGCGCTGGGTGATTCCACCCAGCTTGAAAACGCTCTATTGGGCGTGATCGAGCATGCTGTTGGCGATGGCGGCGGAAGCGAGAAAATCCTTCAGCGTCACGGGCGCATAATTGCAGCCGATGAACAGCGTCTTGTTCTCCTCGTCCGCGGGCGGTTTGGCGCCGAACAACAGGCCGATGGCGTCATCCGTCGGGGCGAAGGCCCCCAGCATCGGGCTCTTGTCCGGGTCGGCGAAGTGGTAATATTGCTCGGTGATTCTGATCGGCGCGCGCAGCAGGCCCTGCTCCCTGATCACCGCCAGCGCCTCGGCGCGCGGCAGTTCGATCACCACCCACTGGTTGAGGAAAGACACGGTTTCGACGCTTCGGCCAAAGATCGTGACGGGATGGCCAAGGCGAAAGCTCCACAGGCCCAGCATGCCTGCGTGGCCGTTCTCATCCAAGCGCTTGAGCCATGACGTTTTGTCGGACAGCAGCACTTCACCGTAAGCGCCCAGCTCCTCGGTGGAGCCCCGGCATTCGATCAGCCGGCCCAGCCCCTCGGGACTGAGTGCCGGCTCCGTTGCATGGGCGGCCGGGGCGCCGAGGGCCAGCATCAGGGCAGCCCATGATCCGAAACGCCGCACTGTCTTCCTCCTGCCGATCGGTTGATGCAGGGGTCAGCCTAGCGGAGAGAGACGGGTTAAGCCACTCAATCATCTGATTTTAAGGGCGGCGGTCCCTCTGCCGGGCCGCCTTCACCAGCGCATAGACGCTGCCCCCGCCCAGCACCGAGGCCAGACCAAAGCCGATCACCGCGCCCCAAGCCGCGCCGGTCAGCCCACTGATCGAGCCGCCAACAAACATACCGATCAGGGGGAGGACGATAAAGAACAGGCAGCCGATCGCAAACAAGGGATGTCTCCGTTTGCCCCCAACTGCCCTTTACGCCGCCGCCCTGCAGACCGGAAGATCCACCTAAGGCTTAGAAGCTGTCTGGAAATTCGGCGAAGCCGAATTTGCGGCACCGGCCCTCTCCCCCGCCCGACCACCCACAGGATACGACCGATGGGTGGCCGGGCGGGGGAGAGGGCCGGTGCCGCTCAGGAAAATGCGCTTTCGCGCATTTTCCAAACGGACTCTTATGCGATGCCCTTCATCTTGCGGAAGGCATCGAAGCGGTCGAGGAAGCGGTCGATATCGGCCTTTTCCAGATAATAGGGCGTGGAGAGGCGAATGCGGCTGGGCGCTCCGCCGCGCACGCGGATGCGATGGTTGGCCCACATCCAGTCCATCAGCTCATGCATCTGCACCGGCCCCATATCCAGAGTGGCGATGGCGCAGCGCATGGTGGGATCGGGCGAGGTGAGATCCTTCGATCCGCGCTTCATCATCTCGCCATGCAGATAATCGGCGAGGAAACGGTGGCGCTTCTCGATGCGTTCGATGCCGATGCTGTTGGCCAGCTTGATCGCGGCCAGCAGCCCCATCATCGCGGGAATGTTCGAGGAGCCGATCTGCGAATAGCGGTCCACATCGCGCACCGGCGCATCCCAGCCGCCCGTCACGGTGGTGGGCCACAGCCGCTCCATCACGCTCTTGTCGCGCACGAAGAGGAAGCCGGTGCCCTTGGTGGCGAACAGCCATTTATGCATCGAACCGGTATAGATATCGCAGCCGATATCGTTGAGATCGACCTTGAGCATCCCCGCCGCATGCGCCCCATCGAAGGCCGAGATGATCCCCTTGGAACGGGCCAGCGCGGCAATCTCCTTGGCGGGCAGGATCAGCCCGCTGTTGGTGGAGATATGGCTGACGAAGATGATCTTCGTGTTGGGCGTGATGGCGTCATTAATCCGGTTGAGGATATCCGCGGGCGTCAGCGCGGGCTTGGGCAGGTTGAACTTCTTGACCACGATGCCGTAACGCTTGGCCTTCAACATCCAGGGCTGCTCGCCGCTGCCATGCTCCTCGTCGGAGATCAGCACCTCGTCGCCCGGCTTCATGTCGAAGCCGTCCGCCACCACATTGTTGGCCTCGGTGGCGTTGCGCAAAACCGCCATCTGGTCGACCCGCGCGCCCATCAGTTGCGCGAAGGGCTCGCGGAACTCGGTCCAGGGGCCGTAACCCCAGATGGGGTAGCCCTCGGGCTCGGGCTGGGTCATCTGCTCGGTCAGTTCGTAGGAATCGTAGATCGCCTTCAACACCGGACGCGGCGAGGCCCCCACCGTGCCATTGTTGAGATTGACCACCCCCGCCGGAATCAGGAACTGCTTGCGCAGCGCGGCCCAATAGGCCTCCTCATTGCGCGCATAGAGGTCTGCCCCCGGCAGCGGCACCTCGGCAAGCGCGGCGGCGGGCAGCGCAGAGGCGGCCCCGGCAAACAGGCTGTTGGCAAGCATCGAACGGCGATCGAACATGGAGACCTCTCAGGCTGGAGCCACGGCAAGGCGCGCCGTACCCCCAGCGCTGCCCCGGCCCGAGTTGTGACCATGCAATAAGAAACGTAAATTGGTGAAATGACGAAGACGGGGCTTCTTTGAAAAATGTGCGAAGGCACATTTTCAGGGCGGCACCGGCGCGCTCCTCAGCGATAGGTCTTCGCCAGGATCACCAGCGTCGGATCGCCCTCGAAGGGATAGGGGGTGAAACCCTTCTCGCGCTCCAGCTCGATGGCGGCGCGGTTTTCACGGCTCTCGATCGAGATCACCCGGCGCACGCCCCGCCGCTGCGCCTCCTGCGCCAGCAGATCGACCAGCGCCCAGCCAATGCCATGCGCCCGGTAATCCTCGCGCACCGAGACCGCAATCTCGGCGGTGTCCAGCTTGCCGTCGCAGGCCAGCAGTGCCGAGGCGACCAGATCGCCATAGGCAGGCTCGAAGACCAGAAAGCTCTCGGTGCGGAAATGGTCGGGATGCAGCAGCAGGTCGAGCTGGTCGCGGCTGACCTGCGCGCAGGCGGCCAGAAAGCGGAAGCGGCGATCCTCCTCGCTGACCTGCGCGAAGAATTGCGCCAGCGCCGGGCCGTCATGCTCGGTGGCGGGCACCACCTCCAGCCGCAACCCGCAGCGCGTGGTGAGAATGCGAGGCGTCTCGTCAGCGCTGGTAAGAATGGCAGGGGCGAGGATGGCGGGGTCGGTCATGATGCGAACTCCTTGGCGATAAGGCGCTGCTACGCCGAGTCCCCGCCGCTTTCCTTGACCCGGGGCAAATTGGCGCAGGCTTCGACCAAAGTCTGTGCGACGTCATCAGGACCACACGGTGCTTGCCCGGCGCCGAGGGAAAGTCCATCTTGGCACTCTGGCGAAACCGCCTGCCCGAAAGCCGGAGCATCCCCGTGAGTATGACGATCCTGATTGCCGACGACCATCCGCTGTTCCGCCAGGCGCTGACGCTTGCGGCCAGCCGCGTGGTGCCCGGCGCGCGCATCGTCGAGGCCGGGACGCTGGCCGCCGCCGCCCGCGCCGCGCAGGAAGCGCAGGATCTCAAACTCATCATGCTGGATCTGAAGATGCCCGGCGCGGTGGGCTATTCGGGGATAGCTCTGCTCCACGCGGAAAGGCCCGAGGTGCCGATTCTGGTGATCTCCAGCGCGGAAGGTCAGGCCGCCGCCGATGAGGCGCGCGCCTTCGGGGCCATGGCGTTCCTTTCCAAACATGCCGATCTCGACCAGATCGAAAGCACCATCACCCGCATTCTGGGCGGCCAGCTTCCCCCCAGCGCTACCCGTTCGAGCGACGCCGCCCCGGCAGGCGATATCGAGAACATCCGGCGCGAGGTGGCGGGCCTCACCCCCACCCAGCTCAAGGTGCTGCTGGCGGTGCTCGATGGCCAGCTCAACAAGCAGATCGCCTTCCAGCTCGGCATCACCGAAAGCACGGTGAAGGCGCATATGACCGCGATCATGCGCAAGCTGGATGTGCGCAACCGCACCCAGGCGGCGCTGGTGGCACGCTCGCTGGGGCTAGACCTCGCCCATTGAGGAAGAGGCCGATGCCCCTGCCGCAGGGGCCAGTGCCGGCAAGCTCCACGCCGCCCCCACCTGCGAGAGAAAGCGCTCGATCATCTCGGGCGCGATGGGCTTGGCATGCATCTCCACCCCCATGCTGGCGGCCAGATCGCTGATCCACGCGCCGCTTTCGGCGGTGATCAGCATGGCGGGCAGATCGGGCTGAATGGCACGCAGACGCTTGACCACGCTCAGCCCATCCTCGCCATGGTCGAGCCGGTAGTCGACCAGCACCGCATCGACCTGAGCGGCATGGGGCAGCGCCTCGGCGCCATTGGCCGCGCCGATCGGGCGATGCCCCATGCTGAGCAGCAGGGCCACACTGGCCTCCACCGTGCGCGCATCATCGTCCACCACCAGCACCCGCAAACGCCGCTGACGCAGATCGGGAGCGACGATGTCATCCTCAACCGGCACCGGCGGCGGCGCCACGGCGGTCCCATCGCCGGCCGCCAGCCACAGGCTGAACCGGCTGCCGCGCCCCGGCCGTGACGACACCTCGATCCGCGCATCGAGCAGGCGCGCAATGCGTTCCGAGAGCGAAAGCCCCAGCCCCAGCCCCTCGGCCTCCACATCGCCGAGCCGCGTGAACTCGCCGAAGATCGAATCCACCTTGTCGGCCGGGATGCCGACGCCGGTGTCCACCACATCGATGCGCAGCCAGCCCGTGCCGTCCTCGGCCCGCCGCCGCCGCACGCCGACCACCACCCCGCCCCGCTCGGTATAACGCAGCGCATTGGCGAGGAAATTCTGGAGCAGCGAGCGCAGCAGCCCGCCATCGCTCACCACATCGAGCCCTTCGCGGGCCAGCGGGGCAAGGCGCAGGGTCAGCCGCTTGCCCTCGGCCATGGGACGGAAACCATCGACCAGACCCGCCAGAAAAGGCTGTAACGCCAGAGGTTCCGGGCTGGGCGTCACCCCGCCCGCATCCAGCTTGCTGATGTCGAGCAGGGCGCGCAGCAGATCCTCTGCCGCCGTGATCGCGGAATCGACCCGCCCCACCAGCAGTTTGGCATGATCGTCCACATCGCGGGCCAAGGCAGCGGTGAACAGCCGCGCGGCATGCAAAGGCTGCAACAGGTCGTGGCTCGCGGCGGCCAGAAAGCGCGTCTTGTCCGCCGTGGCGCGCGCCAGTTGGCGGTTGGCCTGCGACAGCTCGGCGGTGCGCGCGCTCACCCGGCTTTCGAGCTGCGCCAGCGCCTGACGCAATTCGGCGCGGGCATTGGCCTCGCCGGTGATGTCGGTGAAGCTGGTGACATAGCCGCCCCCCCGGCATCGGCCCACCCGCGATCTTGAGCACGCGGCCGTCGCGGCGATAGCGCTCGCCCTCATAGAAACCGCTGTTCTTCATCTGGGTGATGCGGCGCTTGACCTGCTCTTCCGGATCGCCCGGCCCCAGCTCGCCGCGATTGACGTTGTAGCGGATCAGCTTTTCCACCGGTGTGCCGACCTGCAGCATGCCCGGCGGATAGTTGAAGAAGCTCTCGTACCGCGAATTCCACGCGATGAGATTGAGATCCTCATCGACCACACGGATGCCCGCATCGATGTTCTCGAAGGTGGCGGTCAGCAAAGGCCGCGTGAAGCCCAGAGCATGGCCGCGCTCGTCGAGCAGATGGGTCACCTCGCCCAGAGTCATCCGCCCCCCCCGCCAGCGCCGAGGCCACCAGCGAGCGCGCCGCCGAGGTGCCCACCACCGCCCCGATCAACTGCCGCGCCCGCTGCGCGGAACGGCGATCGATGGGATCGTCATGGAAAGCCTCGGGGAATTCGCGCAGGGCCTTTTCCTGACCGACAAAACTGGCGACCAGATCCTTGAGCTGGCCCAGATCGGCAATGCTGTCATGCCAGCGCATCAGCGCGGGCAAAGGCGCGCTGCGCACCTTGCGCGCCGCGATCACCGCATAGGTCAGCAGGTTGAGCCCCAGGCTCCAGGCCACGCCATGCACCAGCGGACTGGCATGGCCCAGCCCCAGCAGACGCAGCGGATCGAAAGGCCCGGCGGCCAGCGCCTGTCGCCAGTCCTCGGGCAGGATCGGCGGCAGGGCCAGCGTATAGAGCCACAGCACCAGCCCGACGCTCAGGCTGGCGCGCGCTGCCAGCGGATCGCGCCGCCGCCCGGTGGCGGCCATGGCCAGATGCGGGGTGAACTGCGCCATGGCGGCAAAGGCCACCAGACCGATCGAGGCCAGCGAATCCTGAGGCCTCACCAACAGCGCCCAGGCCAGCGCCAGCATCACCACGCCAAAGATCGACAAACGCCGCACCAGCAGCATCCGCCGCCCGAGCGCCCCGGCGGCCAGTGGTGTGCCCTGAGCGCCACCCGCCGCGCGCGCCACGCTGGGAAAAACCAGATCGTTCGAAACCATCGTGGCCAGCGCCGTGGCATCGGTGATGACCATCGCCGCCGCCGCGCCGATGCCGCCCAGCAGCTCCGCCGCCATGATGCCGGTGTGCCCGGCCTGTTGCGGCAGGGTCAGCGCGAAATAGTCGGGCATGGCGCCCGCGGGCAGCACGCTGAGCCCCGCCAGCGCAATGGGAAAGACCGAGGCCGCCATCAGCGTGAGATAGGCCGCAAAGCCGAAGCGGGCGCGCGGCAGATCCTCCACCTCACGCGCCTCTGCCAGACCCATGTAGAACTGGCGCGGCAGGCTGAAGATCGTCAGCCCCGCCAGCAAGGCAATCACCCCGGTGTCCACCGAAAGATCGTGCAGGGCGAAATGACGGTGCAATTGCGCCCAGCCAGCGCTCACCTGAAGCGAGGTGGCATTGAGGAGCAGCGTCACCGCCAGCCCGGCCATCAGCAGCATGGCGATTAGCTTGGCCAGCGATTCCAGCCCCATGGCATAGATCAGCCCCTCGGACCGCCCGGTCAGTTCAAAGCGCCGCGCGCCGAACAGCATGGCGAAGACCGCAAGCAGAATCGCCCCCGCCATCATGGTCGGCACCATCACCGCCTCGCCGGTCACGATGGTGAAGGCCGTGCCGATCGAAATGAATTGCAGCGCCATATAGGGCACCGTGCCCGCCAGAGCGATCAGCGTGACCAGCCGCGCCACCACCGGATCATGGCCGAAGCGCGCGGCGATAAAGTCGGAGAGGGTAACCGCCTGCTCCTCGGCCACGGCGCGGGCGATGCGGCGCAGAAAGCGGGGCGCGGCCAGCAGCAGCAGGATCGGCGCGAGATAGACCGGCAGATAATCCCAGCCGGTACGCACCGCGCTGCCCACCGCGCCATAGATCGTCCAGCTTGAACAATAGACGCCGAGCGCCAGCGTGTAGGCGCCATGCCGCCCGCGCATATGGCCGCCCGTGCGCCGCGCATGACGCTGCGTGAGCGCCGCGACCAGAAACAACAGGGCGATCCAGGCCATCGCCAAAAGCGCCGCAGAACCGACACGCATGCGCTTCACTCCACTCGCCGCCCCGCCTCGGCGGGATCGGCTTAGCGGATCGCCGCCCCTTTCGGCAAGGGGGGCGTATCAGCGCGGTTCCGGCAAAACCTCAGATCGTTTCGGGGATGGCTCCGGCATGATCGGAAGCAGCCTGCGTGCGAGGCCTGGTCCGGTTCTGCTCACGATGATCGCTTGCGGCCTGTTCGATGGCGGCGAGGAACTGGTCGGTGGCGCGCGGCCAGGTGAAACGGCTGCCAAACACCCCTGCCGCCTGCCGGTCGAGCCGCAGCGCGCGACCCACGGCCACGCCCAGATCCTCGTCCAGCGCGGCGACAGTGGCGGGGAAATCATGCTCCACCCCGCGCCCCTGCTCGCCCAGAATGTCGAGCGGGCCAGACACCGGATAGGAGGCCACTGGCAGACCGCAGGCCAACGCCTCGATGATGACCAGCCCGAAGGTGTCGGTGCGGCTGGGGAAGACGAAGACATCAGCGGCGCGATAAGCCTGTGCCAGCCGTTCCCCCGCCAGAGCGCCGAGGAACACCACATCGGGATAGAGCCGCTGCATCTCGCCCAGCGCGGGACCGTCGCCCGCCACGACCTTGGTGCCGGGCGTGTCGAGGTTGAGGAAGGCCTCAAGGTTCTTCTCGGGCGCCACCCGGCCAACATTGAGCAGGATCGGCCGCGGCAGATCGGCCAGTTCGGGCAGCGTGTCGCCCACGGGTGAGAACAGCTCGGGATCGATGCCGCGGCTCCACGGGCGGGTGGGGCCGATGCCGCGCCCGGCCAGCTCGCGCGCCAGGCTGGGGGTGGCGACCATCACGCCTTTGCTGGGGGCGTGGAAGCGCTGCATGATCGGCCAGAAACGCTCGGCGCTGATGCCGGTGCGCACCGAGAGATATTCGGGGAAGCGGGTGTGGAAGGCGGTGGTGAAGGGCACATTGCGCGCCTGACACCAGCCGCGCGCGCTCCAGCCGATGGGGCCTTCGGTGGCGATATGCACCAGATCGGGTGCGAAACCGTCGAGCATGCGCCGCGCCGAGAAGCGCGGCGAAATCGCGACGCGGATCTGGCTGTAGCCGGGCAGCGCCACGGTCAGGAAGCGTTCGGGGGTGATCAGCTCCACCTCATGTCCGCGCCGGTGCAGTTCGGCGACGGTGGCGGCCAGCGTGCGGACCACGCCATTGACCTGCGGGAACCAGGCATCGGTGGCGATGGCGATCTTGATCGGGCGCATAGGTCAAAACTCCTGATGCGAGGGATGCTCAGGCCGGTTGGGCTTCTGCCGTTTCGGCGCTCAGACCGGCCAGTTCGCGGGCGCGCACTTCCGCGCCGTAATCGACGATGCTCATCGCGCCGGTGAAGTCCTCGACCAGCGCAGTGCAGCTTTCGACCCAGTCACCATCGTTGTAATAGGTGACGCCGTGGATATCGCGGATCTCGGCCGAATGGATATGGCCGCAGACGATGCCGTCCAGCCCGCGCGCCACCGCCTCATGCGCCACCGCTTCCTCGAAGGAGCAGATGTAGGAGACGGCGTTCTTGACGCGCTTTTTCAGGTAAGCCGAGAGCGACCAATAGGGCAGTTTCAACCGGCGACGGATGGCGTTGAAGGCGACATTGACCTTCATCATCAGCTCGTAAGCCTGGTCGCCCAGGAAGGCGAGCCACTTGTGGTAGAGCACCACCGCATCGAAGCTGTCGCCATGCGTCACCAGCAGGCGGCGACGGTCGGCGGTGACATGGATCGCCTCGTTCAGCAGTTCGACACCGCCGAAGGTCATGCCGCAATAGGGGCGCAGCATCTCGTCATGATTGCCGCAGATGAAGACGACGCGCGTGCCGCGATGCGCCATCTTGAGGATGCGGCGCAGCACTTCATTGTGGGCATCGGGCCAGTACCAGCCCTTTCTCAGCCGCCAGCCATCGATGATGTCGCCCACCAGATAGAGCGTCTCACACTCCACCGAGCGCAGGAACTCGACCAGCAGCCCGGCGTTGCAGCCGCGCGTGCCCAGATGGACGTCGCTGATCCAGACGGTGCGATATTTGGTCTTGGGGCGGAACCCCTTGGGCTCGGGCAGGTCCAGCCATTCGGGCAGACGGCGACCGGCGTTTCCGCCCATTCCGGATGCGGCAACGAAATCCCGAGCCGGGCCGGCAGCAGGATGTTCGCCAAAATCGTCGCGCAACATGGGACGTCCTCATGCTTGTCCGTGTCCTCCCAGCCTTAAGACAGGGAGGTTGCACGGGCATGACCGCGTTGCGTCAGTTCGGTGACAGCACGCGCTTGCCGCCGCTGTTTCAGGGCAGTTCGACGCCTTCGGGCAGGATATCGAGACGCGGGACCAGACCGAGGCATTCGGCCAGCACGCGCAGATCCTTGTCCACCATTTCCGAACAGAGCGGCGCCAGATCGGGCCGCACCGCCAACACCAGCGCATTGCCGTCGATCCGCAGCGAGGTGCCCGCCAGCGCCGCCACCGCGCCGCCGCCGATGCGCCGGGCCAGACGTGTCGCCAGGCCCCAGGCCACCGCATCGCGCAGCGCGGAAATCGGCGCCAGACGCGGCAGTTGCGGCGGCACGGCGGTGCGTCCGCTGTTGGCCAGCACCGCCAGCGCGATCATCGCGCGGCCCCGTGCCGTCAGCCCGACCCAGCGCTTGCGCAGCGCCCAGTTGACGGCCTGCTCGGTGCGCAGATTGGGCTCGGTGTCGAGCGAGGCCAGCGCCAGCATGGTGGCCCCCAGCCGCAGGCGCTCGATGCGCGGCGCGTCCTCCTGCACGGTGTCTGGCACGGCGCGCGCCGTCCAGCGCACCATTTCCTGCGCCAGAGCAGGCAGTTCCGGGCCATAGGTGGCGACAAAAGCGGCAACACCCGCCAGCATGGGGTCGGCAGCGCGGGTCGCCGCATCGAAGCCATTGGCCAGCAGGCCCTCGCGCAGGCCCCAGCTCGAGAAGATCAGGCGTTGGGGCTTCAGCTCACGCACCAGCACCGCCAGCAGCGCCGCCGCATCGGGCAGGCTGGCCAGACGGGCGGTCGAAACGCCCGGCACGGTGATGCGGGGCAAAGCCTTGGTCGTGGTCCCCTTGCCCGGCACCGGCTTCGCGCCGGTCAACCGCGCGGCCAGCTTGGGGGCGTTGACGGTGCGGGCCAGACGCAGCGCATCCTCGGGCGTCAGCTCGAAGCCATGGGGATCGTCGATGGGCCAGTCCATCTGCTCCATGGCGAAGCGGGCCAGTGCGCGCCACGATCCACCCACCAGATAGAGCGGCTGGTCATGCGCGGTCGACCACTGGGCCGAGCGCAGCATCTTGGCGATCTTGCGGGTGAACTTGACCCCGCCCTCTTCGCGCAGCGCGGGCAGACGCAGCGTGCCCAGGGGCAGGCTTGTGCCATGGGTGCAGCGATCGTCGGCGATGTCGATCAGTTCAAGGCTGCCACCGCCCAGATCGCCCACGATGCCATGCGCGCCGGGAAAGGCCGAAAGCACGCCATGCGCGCTGCCCACCGCCTCTTCCTCGCCCGAGAGCAGCCGGGGCGAAAGGCCCAGATCACGCACCCGGTCGAGGAACTCTCCGCCATTGGGCGCGTCGCGCACGGCGGCGGTGGCGACGCATTGCACATCCTCGACCCGGTGGAGGCGCAGAATGGCCGCGTAGCGGGCCAGGCTGGTCAGCGCCAGCTTCATGCCCTTTTCGGAAAGGCGCCCGGTTTCGGCGACGCCCTTGCCCAGCCTTGCCTGAATCTTCTCGTTGTGAAGCACCGCCGGAGCCCGCGGGGGCCCGCCGAAAATCACCAGACGAACAGTGTTCGAACCGATGTCGATGATGCCGCGCGCAGGGTCCTGCGCCACCGGGCGGGGCGCTGTGATCTCGTGATGCATAAGGTTCCTTAGGCGCCGCCGCGTCGCAAGGCCAGCTTGGGCACCTTGCGCCCCGACCCCAGCGACGCTCCGCGCCCCGAAAGCGAGGGATTGGTCATGAAATAGCGATGCGCGTTGAAGGGCCGGTCGCCCGGCACGGTGCGCTTGTAATGCCCTTCCGAATCCAGCGTCCAGCTCTGCTCATTGTCGAGCAGATTGGCCAGCATCACCTGATCGAGCACCTGATCGTGCACCGTGCGGTTGCGGATCGGGATCAGCACCTCGACGCGGCGGTCGAGGTTGCGGGTCATGCCGTCGGCACTGGAGATGAAGACGCGGGCACGCTGGTTGGGCAGCGGCTGGCCAGCGGCAAAGGCCCAGATGCGACTATGCTCCAGAAAGCGCCCGATGATCGACTTGACCCGGATGTTCTCCGACAGGCCCTTGATCCCCGGACGCAGGCAGCAGATGCCGCGCACCACCAGGCTGACCTCCACCCCGGCGCAACTCGCCTCATACAGCCGGTCGATCAGATCGTGATCGGTCAGCGAGTTGAGCTTGCCCCAGATCTGCGCCGGTTTGCCGGCCTTGGCATTGGCGATCTCGCGCTCGATGCAGCCATAGAGGCGCTGGCGCAGCATCACCGGGGCGACGCCGATCAGCGAGGTGCGGCGCGGCTCGACATAGCCGGTGATGAAGTTGAAGACCTGATTGGCGTCGCGGCCGATGGCGGCCTCGGCGGTGAAATAGGACAGGTCGGTGTAGATCTTGGCGGTGATCGGGTGGTAGTTGCCGGTGCCGAAGTGGCAATAGGTGCGATAGCCGTCGCCCTCGCGCCGCACGACCATGCTGATCTTGGCGTGGGTCTTCCAGTCCACGAAGCCATAGATCACCTGAACGCCGGCGTTTTCAAGCTGGCTGGCCCAGTGCAGGTTCTGCTCCTCGTCGAAGCGGGCCTTGAGTTCCACAACGGCGGTGACGCTCTTGCCCGCCTCGGCGGCGGAGCACAGGGCATTGATGATCGCGCTCTGCTTGCCCGCGCGATAGAGCGTCTGCTTGATCGCCACCACATCGGGGTCGATCGCGGCCTGACGCAGGAAATCGATCACCACCTCGAAGCTTTCATAGGGGTGGTGGATGACCAGATCCTTCTCGCGGATCGCCGAGAAGATATCGCCATCATGCTCAAGGATACGCTCGGGATAGCGCGGGGTATAGGGCTCGAACTTCAGTTCGGACCGCTTCTCGTTGCAGATTTCCGAGAGGCCGGTCATGCCGATCGGGCCCGCCGACTTGATGACGATGGCATGGTCGAGCCGCAACTGATCGCGCAGCAGCTGCTCGGCCTTGGGGTCGAAATCGCCCTGCAACTGCAGCATGATCACGCTGCCGCGACGGCGCCGCTTGATGGCGGTGCGAAAATAGCGGACGAGATCCTCGGCGTCTTCCTCGATCTCGATGTCGCTGTCGCGCAGCACGCGGAACACGCCGTGCCCCTGCGCCTCGAAACCGGGGAACAGCAGGTCGATGTGGCGCCAGATCACATCCTCGATGCTGATGTAGCTGGCCTCGATCCCCGAAACCCGCACGAAACGCGGCAGGGCGGCGGGGATCAGCACCATCTCCATCACCTGCGCCAGATCGGCGGCGCGGGTCAGGCTGACCATCAGCCCCATGCCGCCATTGCTGACGAAGGGAAAGGGATGCGCCGGATCGATAGCCTGAGGGGTGATGACCGGCAGCACACGCTCCAGGAAATAGTCCTTGAGCCAGCGCACCTGCACGGCATCCAGCTTGGGCGCCAGCGTGGCCACGCCCGCATCGTCGCTCACCGCCTGATCGAGGATATGGATATGCTGGGCGGCCAGTTCGGCGCGCAATTCGGTCCAGATCGCCTGCTGGCCCGATTCCAGCCGCACCACCTCGTCGCGGATGGCATCGAGCTGCTGGGCAGGCGTATGGCCGTCGATCGAGATTTCCTCGATCTTGCGGCGCACCTGCGCGGCCAGACCCGCCACGCGCACCATCAGGAATTCATCGAGATTGTTGCCCGAGATTGACAGGAAGCGCAGCCGCTCCAGCAGCGGATAGTTGCGGTTGCGCGCCTCTTCCAGCACGCGGGCATTGAAGGCCAGCCAGCTCAGCTCGCGGTTGAAGAAGCGATGGCGCACCTTGGCGACCTCTTCGGCCTCCTCGCTCTGATGCTGGGCCTGGGGCTGCGCGAGATGGGCGATGGGCGAGAGCGTTTGGGTGTTCATGTCAGATCCCTGGCTTGGCATCCTGCCGGTGCAGTCTGAATCTTCTGGCCAGAAGCGTCTGGCCAACGGTCAGCATGGGGCGTGCAGCCATGTGACAGTTGCATTGCATTTGCGTGACAGGCCGACCGTAAAACTGCTCCCGCATGGTCAGCCTGCCAAGACGCGACAAAGTGCCATCACACCACCCGGCGCGCCAGCCCTACTCAGCCGCGACCGCGATAGGAGGCCACGCCCTGATCGGGCACCCAGAGCCCGGCGGGCGCCGCATCCGACTGCCAGAAGACATCGATGGGAATGCCGCCGCGCGGATACCAATAGCCGCCGATGCGCAGCCAGCGCGGCTTCATCTCGTCGAACAGGCGCTGGCCGATGCCGACGGTCACATCCTCATGGAAACCGGCATGGTTGCGGAAGGAGCCGAGAAACAGCTTCAGCGACTTCGATTCGACGATCGTCTCGCCGGGCGCATAATCGATGACCAGATGCGCGAAATCGGGCTGGCCGGTCACCGGGCACAGCGAGGTGAACTCGGGCGCGGCAAAGCGCACCAGATACAGCGAGCCGACACGCGGATTGGGCACATAGTCAAGCTGCGCTTCCTCCGGCGAATCCGGCAGGCGGCTGCTCTGGCCGAGGTGAAGGGCGCCCTGCGCGTAATGCGGCGTATCGTGAGGGGCGGCGGGGGTGTTTGCGTCAAGGGGATCGCTCATGCATCTGCTCATGCCGCCAACTGCGCGCAGCCGCAAGCGTGAAAGCCCTCGGGGCGACCGGTCGAGAGAAGGGCAGACAACCGGATAATTACGCAGTATCCACGGGTTGGGGCGAAGAAACTGGCGTCTTATAGTGTTCATAACGGGGCAAGCGGAGGCATGATGTTACGAAGAGGGGCGATGCGGGGGGCGATCATGGGCGCCATGGCCAGTGCCGTGGCGGTTGCTCCTGGCGCATGGGGACAATCGATCGGCGACTGGTCGGGCAGCTATCACGCCCAGCCGACCGCGCAGACCGGCGCCCAGAGCAGCACGAGCCAACCGGCCCCGCGAATCGAGCCCGCGCCGATCTTCACCCCGACGCCGACACCCTCCCCGCAGGTTCACGCCAAGCCCAAGGCCCCGGAAAAGCAGCCGGAAGCGCCCCGGCATGAAGCCCCGCGACACGAGAAGCCCGCGCCGGAGCCCACGGCCAGGCCGACACATGCGGCTCGCCCCGCCCCGGTGGCTCCGGTGGCCAAGGCAACGCCGCCGGTCGTGCGCCCGACGCCCGTGCCTCCGGCCAAACCCGCGCCCAAGCCGGTCGCCTCGCCCAGTCCCGTGCCGGTCGCCTCGCCGTCTCCCGCGCCGTCGCCCTCGGCCACGCCGACAATGGCACCCTCGCCCCAGCCTTCGGCAACGCCCGTCGCCGCGCCGAAGCCCGTCCCCAGCCCGACGCCGCGCCTGCCCGCGCCCAAGCCTGTGGTCGCGCCTGCCCCCGTCGAGGAATCGCTCCCGCAATGGCCCCTGGGGGTCACCGCGCTGCTGGGTGGTCTGGCCGGCTGGCTGCTGTGGCGTCGCAAGAGCAAGGCAGCCGCAGCCGAGGCGCCCGAAACCGAGGACAGCGCCATCGCCCCGGCCCCGCCACCGCCTGCCGAACCTGTGGTCGATGCCGCGCCGGTCATCACGGAACCGGTGGTTGTGGCCGCGCCTCCTGCCCCGCCTGCTCCGGTGTTCGAGCCTGCCCCCTTCCATGCCGCGCCGGTTGAGGAACTGTCGCTCGATTTCGAACCGACACGCTTTGCCACCACCCTGTCCGAGGCGACCCTGCGCTATCGCCTGACGGTGACCAACATCAGCCAGCAGCCGCTCGGCCCGCTGGCGATCAACGGCAGGATGGAAGCCGCCTCCGAGGAGGAAGAGCAGCAGCCCGAACCCGAGGTCGCGCCCAGCCCCGTCGCGCCCGAGCCGCCTGCCCCGCCGCGCTCCGCCGTGGCCTTCCAGCCCAACCCGCAGTTCGCGCTGAAGGACGAGGCGGAGGAAGCCATCGAGCCTGCCTCCGGCACCTCGAGCGATGTGGCAGAGGCGGAACAGGCCGAGCAGCCGCCAACGGAGGATATCCCGGACGAGGATCACGCCACCCCGGACGGCCCCGCCATGCCCCGCCCAGAGATTCCTGACGAGGAAGCGCCCGCCGCTCCGGATGCCGCCCCCGGCAAGGTGGAATTGCACCGGCTGATGATGCTCAGCCCCGGCGAGAGCATCGAGGTGCGCGGCCAGCTTCACCTGCCGCTTGCCGCCATCGCCCCGATGCGCGTGGGCGCCGCCGAGCTTTTCGTGCCGCTCGTCACCCTCAGTGTCGAGGCCGAGCGGATCGTGGAGGAGGGCAATCCTCTCCCCGCCGCCACGTCGCTCTGCCTGATGGTGGGCGATGCAGCCCATCAGCAGGCCGCCTTTGCCCCGTTCCGGCTGGATGGCGGCCCCGTCGTGGCCGGAACCCTGGCCACCCGCGTCCTGCCTCCGCTGGAAGAGGCCTGAAAAGGGCAACACAACAAGGGATTGGGCGGATCCTGCAACAGAACCGACAAAAAGCGCATCAGCGCCATTGCGGTTCGCGGCTCAGGCTCGTAATCCCTTCGCAGTCGCAGCGAACGGAGGCGCGCGCAGGGTCATGGAAAGTCTGGTAAGCACCGAATGGCTGGCGGGGGAGAGCATCACCTCCGATCTGCGCATCATCGATGCGAGCAGCCACCTGCCCGATGCGAAGCGCGACGCCCGCGCCGAGTTCGAGGCGGGGCATATCTGCGGCGCGATCTTCATGGATCTGGCGGGCCTGATCGACGATGACGCGCCGGTCGAGAACACCCTGCCCTCGCCCGAGAAATTCGCCAGCCGCATGGCCCTGCTGGGTCTTGGCGACGGCAGCCGCATCGTGCTCTACGATGATTCGGCGATCCACAGCGCGGCACGGGCATGGTTCGTTCTGAAGCTGTTCGGAGCGCAGAATGTGGCGATCCTCGACGGAGGCCTCGCCAAATGGAAGGCCGAGGGACGCCCCCTCACCGCCGAGCCGATCGATCTGCGCAAACGCCATTTTACCGCATGGCACAATGCGAAATCGCTGCGGTCCAAGGCCCAGATGCTGGCCAACATCCAGTCGCGGGCCGAGCAGGTGGTCGATGCGCGCGGCGCGGCCCGCTATGCCGGCACGGCGCCCGAACCGCGCGCGGGGATGCAGCCTGGCCATATTCCTGGCGCGCTCAACCTGCCCTACACCCAGCTTTATAACGCCGACGGCACCTTCAAGGACAAGGCGGGCATCCGCGCCGCCTTCGAGGATGCTGGCGTTGATCTGTCCCGCCCCATCGTCACTTCCTGTGGCAGCGGCGTCACGGCCTGCGTGCTGATCTTCGCGCTGCATCTGGTCGGCAAGAGTGATGTCGCGCTCTATGACGGCAGTTGGGCCGAATGGGGCGCCGATCCGCAGACGCCCAAGGAAACCGGCGCCTCCCCCGCGATTTCGCACTGAAAGCACACGCATGAGTTTCGATGACGAGCAGCGCCCCGCCACCAAGCTGGTGACCAGCGGGCGCCGCGACGAATGGACCGGCACCGGCGCTCATCCCGCCGCCGTGGTCAGCCCGCCGGTGTGGCGCGCCTCGACGCATCTCTATCCGAACATGAGCGCGCTGCGCGCCGAAACCGGCCAGAATGCCGATGGCCGCTTCTATTACGGCCGTCGCGGCGCCCCCACCCAATGGGCGCTGGCCGAGGCTCTGACCCAGCTCGAACCCGGCGCGGCGGGCACGGTGCTCTATCCCAGCGGCGTCGCGGCGATCGCGGGCGTGTTGCTCACGGTGCTCAAGCCCGGCGACGTGCTGCTGATGACCGACAATGCCTATGAGCCGAGCCGCTCGCTGGCCAAGGGCCTGCTGGCCGAGTTCGGCGTGGAAACCCGCTGGTTCGCGCCCGATGGCGTCGAGGATTTCACCGCCCAGCTTTGCCCCCGCGTGAAAGCCGTGCTGCTGGAATCGCCCGGCAGCCTGACGATGGAGGTGCATGACCTGCCCGCCATCATCGCCTTGTGCCGCGAACATGGCATCACCTCGATCCTCGACAACACCTGGGCCAGTCCGCTGGGTCTCGCCAGCCTGCCGATGGGCGTGGATATCACGCTGATGGCGCTGACCAAGCATGTCGGCGGGCACAGCGACCTGATGATGGGTAGCGCCTCGGCGGGCGCGGAATGGTACGACCGCCTGCGCCGCCGCGCGCAGATGCTGGGCAATGTCGTCTCGCCCGACGATGCGGCGCTGGCGCTGCGCGGCCTGCGCACCATGGGCGTGCGGCTGAAGCAGTCGACTGCCACCGCGCTGGCATTGGCTGCCTGGCTGGAAACCCGCCCCGAAGTGGCCCGCGTGCTCTGCCCGATGCTGCCCGGATCGCCCGGCCATGATCTGTGGAAGCGCGACTTCACCGGCGGCTGCGGGCTGTTCAGCTTCGTCTTCAAGGGCGGCACCAGCGGATCGCGCGACCGCTTTATCGATGCGCTGGACCTCTTCGGCATCGGTTATAGCTGGGGCGGCTTTGAAAGTCTGGCCACGCCCGTCGATCCCGCACGCATCCGCAAGCCCGAGGCATGGCCGCTGCCCGGTCTCGATTCCGGCGACCGTTACGCGGTACGTCTGGCCATCGGACTGGAAGACCCCCAGGATCTGATCGAGGATATGACGCGGGCTTTCGCGGTGTGGGCTGAAGGGTGACCTGCCCACAAAGCCTCGACACAAGATTCCCTACCTCCACACATAGCCAATCTGCCTTTCATCTGGATGCGGAGAGGACCAAGGGGGCGCCATGAACCCCTCTTCCTCCTCGCATGGCGCCTATGGCAAGGTCTGGCTGGTCGGTGCCGGTCCCGGCGATCCCGACCTGCTCACGCTGCGCGCCGCGCGGCTTGTGATGGGCGCGAAGATCATCGTCCATGACGGGCTGGTCGATCCGCGCATTCTGGCGATGGCCCCGGCCAGCGCCAAACTGATCTCGGTCGCCAAGCGCCGCAGCCGCCATTCGATGCCTCAGGAAGAGATCAACGCCCTGCTGGTCAGCGAGGCGCTGGCCGGCCGCGACGTGGTGCGCCTGAAGGGCGGCGATCCCTTCGTCTTCGGGCGCGGCGGCGAGGAAGCCGAAGCCGCCCGCGCCGCCGGTGTCGCTGTCGAGGTTGTGCCCGGCATTTCCGCCGCCATCGGTGCCGCCGCCGCCGCGCAACTGCCGCTGACGCATCGCGATGCGGCCAGCGTGGTCAGCTTTGTGGCGGGCCAGTGCAAGGGGCTCTCCGAGCAGAACTGGGCGGGCCTTGCCGGGCATGGCCGCACGCTGGTGATCTATATGGGGCTGGCCAACGCCGACCCCATCGCCGACAAGCTGATGGCCGACGGCCTGGCGCCCGACACCCCCGTCGCCGTGGTGGAAAACGCCGCGCGCCCCGAAATGCGGGTGCTGCGCGGTCCGCTGGCGGGGCTTGGCAGGCTGGTCGCCGATCACCATGTGGTCAGCCCGGCGCTCATCATCATCGGCGCGATCACCGCGCTGGAAGATCAACACATCGCAAACGCAGTAACGACTGGGGCAGTGGAGGCCGAAGCGTGAAGATTATCACAGGCAATGACCTGAAAAGCGGCGCCGTCACCTGGTGGGACGGCAAGGGCTGGTCCCTGCATGTCAACGAAGCCGTGGCCGTGGAGGCCGATGCCGCCGCCATCATCGCCGAGGAAGAGGCCACCCGCCGCGTCAACGGCGCCTACACCATCGACGCCGAGCAGACCGACGCAGGCATTCGCCCCGCCCATATCAAGGAGCGTATCCGCGCCCTTGGGCCCACGGTGCGCCTCGACCTGTCGCTTGATCCCTCCGCCACGCCTGATCGGGTGCTGTAATGTACGCCTATGACAAATACGACCAGGCCATGGTCGATGCCCGCGTCGCCGAATTCCGCGACCAGACCCGCCGCCGCATCGAAGGCACGCTGAGCGAGGAGAAGTTCCGCCCGCTGCGCCTGCAGAACGGGCTCTATCTCCAGCTTCACGCCTATATGCTGCGCGTCGCCGTGCCCTATGGCACGCTGAGCAGCGCGCAGATGCATGCGCTGGGCGACATCGCGGACACCTATGACCGCGGCTATGGCCATTTCACCACCCGCCAGAACATCCAGTACAACTGGATCAAGCTGGAAGACACGCCCGACATTCTGGCCGATCTGGCCAAGGTCGAGATGCATGCCATCCAGACCAGCGGCAACTGCATCCGCAACATCTCGTCGGACCAGTATGCGGGCGCCACGCCGGACGAGATCATTGATCCGCGTCCCTATGCCGAGCTGCTGCGCCAGTGGTCCTCGTTCCATCCGGAATTCCTGGCCCTGCCGCGCAAGTTCAAGATCTGCGTCATCGCCAGCGACACCGACCGCGCCGCCATGAAGCTGCATGACATCGGCATCCAGATGGTGCGCAACGATGCGGGCGAGATCGGCTGCGCCTTCTACATCGGCGGCGGCATGGGCCGCACGCCCTTCATCGCGCCGCTGGCCAAGGCCTTCGTGCCGCTCGACCAGCTCATCACCTATGCGGAAGCCGCGCTGCGCGTCTACAACCGCTATGGCCGCCGCGACAACAAGTACAAGGCGCGCATCAAGATCCTGGTCCATGAGCTGGGTCTGGAAGAGTACACCCGCCAGGTGGAGGAGGAGTTCGCGCATCTCCTCACGCAGGACATCGAGCCGCCGCTGGCCGAGCTGGAGCGGATCAAGGCCCATTTCGCCGATCCCGCCTTCGAGGCCGGCCTGTCGGACGATCTCGACCTGTCAAACCCCAAGTTCGCCCGCTGGGTGAAGGCCAACACCGCGCCTCACAAGGTGCCCGGCTACATCATCGCCACCATCAGCCTGAAGCCCGTCGGCGGCATCCCCGGCGATGCCACGGCGGGCCAGATCCGCGAGATGGCCGCGCTGGGCAAGGCCTACAGCTTCGATGAACTGCGCGTCACTCACGCCCAGAACATCGTGCTGCCCCATGTCCGCAAGGCCGATCTCTTCACCCTGTGGGAGAAGCTGGTCGCCGCCGATCTGGCCACCGCCAATCTGGACAGCATCACCGATATCATCGCCTGCCCCGGCCTCGACTATTGCTCGCTGGCCAATGCGCGCTCGATCCCCGTGGCGCAGAAGATCAGCGAGCGCTTCACCGCCAACGGCAAGGAAGAGACGCTGGGTGAGCTGAAGCTGAAGATCAGCGGCTGCATCAACGCCTGCGGTCATCACCACGCGGGCCACATCGGCATCCTGGGCGTGGACCGCAAGGGCACCGAAAACTACCAGCTGCTGCTGGGTGGCAGCGAGGCGGCCGACACCTCGCTGGGCCAGATCACCGGCCCCGGTTTCAGCGAAGACGGCATTGTCGATGCCATCGACAAGGTCACCGACTTCTATCTGGCCGAGCGTCAGGATGGCGAGCGCTTCCTCGACACCTATCGCCGCCTCGGCATGGCGCCCTTCAAGGAGGTGATCTATGGCTGATCCCCAGTTCCTGTTCCGCGATGAGGCGGCCTCCGCCCCCGTCGTCGCCCTCTCCGCTTTTGGCGAGGACACCAACAGCACCGCCGTCCGCATCGAGCCCGGCGAGGACGCGCGCTTGCTGCTGGACCATCTCGACCGCCTCTCGCTGGTCGAGGTGAGCTTCCCCGCCTTCACCGACGGGCGCGGCTTCTCCTCGGCCCGCATCCTGCGCGAGGCGGGCTACACCGGTGAACTGCGCGCCGTGGGCGATATCGGCGTGGACATGCTGACGCACCTGCGCCGCGTCGGCTTCGATGCCATCGCGCCCGCCACCGTGCTGGACCCGGTGGAAGCCGAGACCGCCTTCAACACCTGGCCAGAGGTCTATCAGGCTACGGTGGTCGATGGCCGCAAGCCCATCTGGGCGCTGCGTCACGGACTCTGATCCCATGGCCAGCCAGCAGCGCATCATCGACCGGATCGACACCGCCGCCGCCTTCACCGAGGCGGATGCGGTGGCGCTCAACCTGCGCTTTGCCGAGGCGAGCACGGAAGACGTGTTGCGCGCGGTGCTGGTGGACAAGGTGGCGGGCAACACCACCTTGGTCTCCAGCTTCGGCGCGGACAGTGCGGTGCTGCTGCATCTGGCCTCGCGCATCGATCCTGCGGTGCCCGTGCTGTTCCTCGAAACCGGCAAGCATTTCCCCGAAACGCTGGCCTATCGCGACGAACTGGCCGAGCGCCTCGGCCTGACGGGCCTTGTCAACCTGTACCCCGATGAGGAGGTGCTGGCGAAGAAGGACAAGGAAGGCCTGCGCTGGTCTTACGACCCGGACGGCTGCTGCGAGATCCGCAAGGTTATCCCGCTGGCCAAGGCGCTGGCTTCGTTCGACAGCACTGTCACCGGCCGCAAGGGCTTTCAGGCCGCCACCCGCGCCGGTCTGCCCCGCTTCGAGCTGGACAAGTCCGACGCCGCGGGCCGCCTAAAGGTCAATCCCCTGATCGATTGGGACGCCGCCCGCATCGCCGCCTATTTCGCCGAGCATGATCTGCCCGCGCATCCTCTGGTGGCGCAGGGCTATCCCTCGATCGGTTGCGCGCCCTGCACCAGCAAGGTGGCTCCCGGTGAAGATCCCCGTTCCGGGCGTTGGCGCGGGTGGGACAAGACCGAGTGCGGCATCCATGTCGCGGGTAAGAGCGACGATCTGCCTCCGGGGTATGAGCCGGCGTTTTAAGGTTTAAGGAAAGATGCGAGGGCCATCGCCCTCGCGCTCCCTTTACTGTCTGCGTTGCGCCACGGGTTCGGCCTGGCGCCCAGATTGCCGCGCCGCAGGCTTTTATTCAAAGACACTGACTGCCTGCGGCGCTTCCTGTGGCGCAGGTGGAGAGTTTAAGTGCAAGGCTTCAGACACCCCTGCCCTATCGCCGGAAGACGTCATGGGAGCGCGAGGGGGTAACCCCCTCGCATCTTCTACTTCTCTGAAAAACCTACAGCCACTCTTCCCGCCGATACCACTCGGCAGTTGAGGCCAGTCCGCTGCGCGTATCGATAGCTGGCTCCCAGATACTCGAAGGCACGCGGGCCTCGGCCGAGACCACCCAATCGGGATGTGTCATATAACCCACGCGATCCTGAGTCAGCTTGGCCTTCGCACCGCGGAAGGTGCCATCAAGGCTGGCGCCCCAGCGCATCAAACGCTCCGAGAGTTGCAGCACCTTCGCTCGGCGCCCCATGGCGCCGCCGATGGCGCGGGCGAGATCATCATGGGCCCAGCCTTCGGGGATGCCATCGTCGGGCTCGAAAGTCTGGCTGGTGACCTCTTCACCGCCCGGCAGCAGGGCCAGCAGCAGGCGGGCAAGATCCTCGACATGAACGATGGAGGCGCGCCCTCCGGCAGGCACCGGCACCACGCCATATTTCGCCGCGCGGAAAAGTTCGAACATCTCCTTGTCGCGCGGGCCATAAATGGCGGGCGGGCGCACGATGGTCCAGTCTAGGCCGCTGGCCTTGACGATATGCTCGGCGCGGGCCTTGGAGGCGCCATAGGCCGACAGATCGGGCTCACGCGCGGAGAGCGAGGAGACGAAGATAAAGCGCGGCACACCAGCGGCCAGCGCGGCCTCCAGCATGGTGAGCGTGCCGGTGACATTGGCGCGGGTAAACACTTCGGGATCGGGCGTGTTGACCACCCCCGCCACATGCAGCACCGCCTCGGCATCGCGCATCAGGGCGGCAAGGGCGCGGCGGTCATCGAGGTCGCCCTGCACCCAGTCGACACCCGGCATATCGGGCATGGGGCGGCGGGCCAGCGCGCGCACCTGCATGCCGCAGCGCGCGGCTTCATCCAGCACCGCTTGCCCGACAAAACCCGTGCCACCGGTCAGCGCCAGCAGGGGCGCGGTCATACCATCACCAACTGGTCGCGATGAACGATGGCCGGGCGCGGGGCATAGCCGAGAATCGCGGCATGCTCGGCGGACTGGCGGCCCAGCAGGGAGGCGCATTCGCCAGCGTCATATTCGCAGAGGCCATGGGCGATGACCATGCCATCCTGCGCCTTGATCGCCACGGCATCGCCGCGCTGGAACTGGCCCTCCACAGCGGTGATCCCGGCGGCGAGCAGGCTGGCGCCCTCGCCCAGAGCGCGCACGGCGCCCGCATCGACCACCAGCGTGCCTTTCAGGCGCAAACGCCCGCCCAGCCATGCCTTGCGCGCGGCGCTGCGGGCGCGGGAGGCGCGGGGCAGGAACAAGGTGGCGATGCCCTGCTCGATCACGCGGGCGATGGGCTTGTCCTTGGTGCCATTGCCGATGGCGAGGGCAATGCCCGCCAGCTCGGCGATCTCGGCGGCCTGCAGCTTGGAGATCATGCCCCCTGAGCCCATGCCGCTGCCCGACACCGGGCTGGCCATGGCGCGGATCTCGTCCGTCACGCCCGTCACCACCGGCAGAAGTTGCGCGCCCCGTTCGGACGGATGGCGATCGTACAGGCCATCAACGTCCGAGAGCAGCAGCACCGCATCGGCACGCGCCGCCTGAGCCACGCGGGCGGCAAGGCGGTCGTTGTCGCCAAAGCGGATTTCCTGCGTGGCGACCGAATCGTTCTCGTTGATGACCGGCACCGCGCCCGCATCGAGCAGCCGCGTCAGCGTCGCCGTGGCGTTGAGATAGCGGCGGCGGTCTTCAAGATCCTCAAGCGTCAGCAGCAGTTGCGCTGCCGTCAGCCCATGCGCGCCCAGCAGCTCGGCCCACAGGCCCGAGAGCGCGATCTGGCCCACAGCCGCCGCGGCCTGAGCATCGGCAAGGCTGCCGCGTCCGCCCTTGTCCAGTTTGAGTTTGCGCGCGCCCAGCGCAATCGCGCCCGAAGACACCACGATCACATCCTGACCGCGCTTCTTGGCCTGCGCGATCTCGGCGACCAGATCGGTCAGCCAGGCGCGGCGTGGGCCTTCCTTGTCCACCAACAGCGCCGAACCGACCTTGATCACAAGGCGGGGGCAAAGCTTGGCATCGGCCAGATCGGCCAGGCTGGAAAGGCGGGCATTCTTGGGCATGGGGCCGCTTAGGGGAAAGAGAGTGTGGGGGAAAGGGGCTTGTGGGCAGCGAAAAAGGTGAAGGGAGAGAAAGTTAAGGGGAAATGCGAGGGTCATCACCCTCGCGCTCCCTTTACTGTCCGCGTTGCGCCACGGGTTCGGCCTTGCGCTCAGCTTGCCGCGCCGCAGGCCTTCATTCCATGATTAGCACTGCCTGCGGCGCTTTATGTCGCGCAGGTGGATAGGTGGGGCGCACACGGCAGGTCATCCCTGCACTATCGCCGGAAGACGTTATGGGAGCGCGAGGGGGTAACCCCCTCGCTTTTCTATCTTACTTCAACCACTCCGGCACATCTTCCGCCGCCAGAATCGTGGCAGGATCGATACGCTTGGCCACGACGGCCCACTTGTCGCCCTCGACCATCACCTCGGGCACCAGCGCGCGGCTGTTGTAGGTGTTGGCCATGGTGGCGCCGTAAGCTCCAGCGGTGCGGAACACGGCGAGGTCACCGGCCTTCACCGTGTCGATCTGGCGGCCCATGGCGAAGGTGTCCGAGGATTCGCAGATAGGCCCCACGATGTTCGCGGTGAAGGTGCCGCCATCGGGCTTCACGGCCAGGAAATCGTGCCATGCGCCGTACAGCGCCGGGCGGGCGAGGTCGTTCATGGCGGCGTCCACCACCACGAAGGGGGCGGTGATGCCCTCCTTCACGCGGACGACGCGGGTGATCAGAACGCCCGAGTTGCCCGCGATGATGCGGCCCGGCTCGAACATCAGGGTGACGCCCCAGTCGGCGGTGACGCCCGCGATCATGGCGGCGTATTGCTGCGGGCTGGGGAAGCTGTCGCCGGGCTTGTAGGGCACGCCGACGCCGCCGCCCAGATCCATATGGGTGATGGTGTCGCCCTGGGCGCGGATGGCGCGCATCAGTTCACCCATCTTGGTGAAGGCGTCCTCCAGCGGTTCGAGGCGCGAGAGCTGGCTGCCGATATGCACGGCAAGACCGCGCATCTTCAGGCCCGGCAGCGCCGACAGACGGCCATAGATCCCGGCGGCGCGATCATAGGCCACGCCGAACTTGTTCTCGGCCATGCCGGTGGAGATCTTGGCGTGAGTGCCTGCATCCACATCCGGGTTCACGCGTAGCGCAGCGCTGGCGGTCAGGCCCAGAGCGGCGGCGATTTCGGCCAGCTCGACGCCCTCTTCCTCGGATTCGAGGTTGAATTGGCCGATGCCCGCCTTCAGCGCGCGGGTCAGTTCATCGGCGGTCTTGCCCACGCCGGAGAAGACGACATGCTCGGGGGCGATGCCGGCCTTCAGCGCGCGGTCCATCTCGCCGGCGGAGACCACATCGGCGCCATAGCCCTCGCTGGCCAGCAGGCGCAGCACGGCGAGGTTGGGGTTGGCCTTCACCGCGAAAGCGATGTGGACCGAGGGCAGGATCGAGAGCGCCTCGGCAAAGACACGGGCGTGGCGGCGCAGCGTGGCGCTGGAATAGACGTAGCAGGGCGTGCCCACGGCTTCCGCGACATCGGAAAGGGCGACATCCTCGGCATGGAGAATGCCGGTCTGATAAGAGAAATGGTCCATCGGTCAGGATCTTCCTGAAATTTGTTTAAAAGGGTCCGCCGCCCGGACAGTCAGGCCCGCTCAGGGGTGCACATCTTCCTTGGGCGGCAGATCGAAGGGATCGTCGGAACGCGGCTCGCTGCGCGTATGCAGTTCGACATTGCGATCGGGCCGGTTCTGCGAGGTGTTCTTCAGCAGCTCGTTCGCATTGGACTGATAGGGGCGGCCGTAAGGGGCGACCGGCAGATGGTGCCCCTGCCGGGGTTTAAGCTCTGCCATCTGACCGCAGCCCGACAGGGCGGCAAGGCTTGCCACCAGCAGGATCGGGCGAAGGACGGTCAGACGCATGGGCTTTCCTTTCGCTTTTGCGCAGACTTTAGAGGCCAAGAGCCGTGCGGGCCTGGACGACGCGCTTCTCTACCTCAACCGGGGCGGTTCCGCCATGGCTGGCGCGCGAGGCCACCGAAGCCTCGACCGAGAGCGCCGGGAAGACGCCTTCATCGATGCGCGGATCGATGGCCTGCAGTTCCGCAAGGCTGAGCTGGTCGAGCGCAACGCCCTTGGTTTCGGCCAGCTTCACGGCGGCGCCGGTGATGTGATGGGCCTCACGGAAAGGGATGTTGGCCTGACGGACCAGCCAGTCGGCCAGATCGGTGGCGGTGGCATAGCCCAGTTCCGCCGCCTTGCGCATGCGGTCGGTGCGGAACTTGGTGCTTTCCACCATGCCGGTCATGGCGGCGAGGCACAGGGTGAGCAGGCTGGCGGCCTCGAAGACCGGCGGCTTGTCGTCCTGCATATCCTTGGAATAGGCGAGCGGCAGGCCCTTCATGGTGATCATCAGGCTGGTGAGGCTGCCGATGATGCGCCCGCTGTGGCCGCGCACCAGCTCGGCGGCGTCGGGGTTCTTCTTCTGCGGCATGATGCTGCTGCCGGTGGACAGCGAATCAGGCAGGGTGACAAAGCCGAAGGGCTGCGAGGCCCAGATGATGAACTCCTCGGCCAGGCGCGAGAGATGCAGCGCGGCCTGAGCCGCCGCCATCAGATAATCCAACGCGAAATCGCGGTCCGAGACCGAATCGAGGCTGTTGTCGGTGGGGCTGTCGAAACCCAGCGCCGAAGCCGTGGCGAAACGGTCGATGGGGAAGCCCGTGCCCGCCAGTGCCGCGCTGCCCAGCGGCGAGCGGTTCATGCGCGCACGCGCATCGGCAAAGCGCGAAACGTCGCGGCTGGCCATCTCGTAATAGGCCATCAGATGGTGGCCCAGCGTGACGGGCTGCGCGGTCTGCAGATGGGTGAAGCCGGGCATGATGCTGTGGGCATGTTCGCCAGCCCGCGTCACCAGCGCCTTTTGCAGGGCATTGAGGCCGACCAGAGCGCTGTCACAGGCATCACGCACCCAGAGACGGAAATCGGTCGCCACCTGATCGTTGCGGCTGCGCGCGGTGTGCAGGCGCCCGGCCACCGGGCCGACCAGCTCGGCCAGGCGGCTTTCAGTGGTCATATGAATGTCTTCAAGGTCCCAGTTTTCCGGGACGCCGTTCACCGCATATTCCTCGGCGACCTTGTCCAGACCCTGCGCAATCGTGGCGGCATCTTCAGCCGAAACAATGCCCTGAGCGCCCAGCATCGCGACATGCGCCTTGCTGGCGGCAATATCCTGCTTCCACAGGGCCTTGTCGAAAGGGATCGAGGCGTTAATCTCACGCATGATTGCCGCGGGCCCTTCGGCGAAGCGCCCGCCCCACATCTGGTTGGAGCCTGCCTTGCTGTCTTGCCCTTCACTCACGCGCGTCGTCCTCGGATCTATGCTGGTCATGCCGTTACTTGGCGGCTGCGATAGGCAAAGCGGCGCTGCGACGCAACAGGCGGAGTCGGTCTCCCCGGCCAATTCATCGCCCAATTCGGCAGAAGCCGCCCCGGCAAGCGGTTTCGACCGCACCCATCGCGGCACCCCCATCCCGGATCTCACGGTCAGCGGGCTGGACGGCAAGCCTGTGGCGCTGGCTTCGCTCAAGGGCAAGCCGCTGCTGGTCAATCTCTGGGCGACATGGTGCGCGCCCTGCGTCGCTGAACTGCCCACGCTGGACAAGCTGGCCGGTGACAAGGCGGCTTCGCTGCGCGTGGTTGAAATCTCTCAGGACAGCGGCGAGGATGGCTCCGCCGCCACCAAGGTCAAGGCCTTCTGGGAGCGCAAGAACCTGACCCATCTCTCGACGCTGATCGACCCCAAGGGCGAGGCCTCGACCAAATACGCCGCCACCACCCTGCCCACCACCGTCTATTACGATGCGCAGGGGCGCGAGGTGTGGCGCCTTGTCGGCGGCCATGACTGGTCGAGCGCCGAAACCGCCAAGCTGCTCGCAGAAACGGCCGGCTGACCTCCGCGCGAAACCCCGCCCGCCCTTCCGGCCAACCGGTGAGCGGGTGACACCATGCAAATGCTCTTTACGTCCCCCGCCGCTGCTGTAGGACGGGCAGCGGATGATTGCCGGTCTGCATGTTCAGGACGGGCGCCTTTTGAGAAAGACCACCGATGCACGACATGTCTCGCCTGACGACCGGGATCAGTGGGCTGGATCAGATTCTGGCGGGCGGCTTTATCGCGGGCGCCTCCTACATCATCCAGGGCCAGCCGGGCGCGGGCAAGACGATCCTGTCGAACCAGATCGCCTTCAGCCATCTTCGCGACGGCGGCAAGGTGCTCTATGTCACGCTGCTGGCCGAAAGCCATGAGCGGCTGTTCCAGGCCCTCGACGTGCTCGACTTCTTCGACCGGTCCAAGCTGGGCAATGACATCACCTATGTCAGCGTCTTCCAGACCCTGCGCGACGAAGGGCTGGACGCGGTGGTCAAGCTGCTGCGCCGCGAAACCAAGCGGCAGGGCGCCACCCTGCTGGTCTTCGACGGGCTGCTCAACGCCCGCGACCGCGCCGAGACCGATTTCGACGTGAAGACCTTTGTGGCCGAAATTCAGGGTCAGGCGGCGTTCGTGGGCTGCAGCGTGCTGTTCCTCACCAGCTCCAGCGTGAAGGAGATCAGCCCCGAGCATACGATGGTCGACGGCGTGGTCGAACTGACCGATACGCTGGCGGGCGTGCGCTCCTTGCGGCAGATCCAGATCCGCAAGTCGCGCGGCAGCAAGGCGATCGGCGGGCTTCACGAATTCGAGATCAGCGATAGTGGCATCACCGTCTATCCCCGGCTGGAGGCGCTGGCCGATCCCGCCATCGCTTCGCTGGAACCCGCCACGGGCCGGGTCGGCTCGGGCCTTGGCGAGCTGGACACGCTGCTGGGCGGCGGTATTCCGCGCGGCTCGGTCACGCTGATCGCCGGGCCAACCGGTGGCGGCAAGACCACGCTGGGCCTGCACTTCCTCTCGCAGTCCAGCGTCGAGGAACCGGGATTGCATTTCGGCTTCTTCGAGACGCCGCATCGCCTCTATGCCAAGGCACGTTCGCTGGGCATCGCCCTGCCCTCCAGCGGTAGCCCCGAACTGACGCTGCACTGGACCTCTCTGTCGGACAACATCCTCGACAAGCTGGGCGATCAGTTGCTGGGTCAGGTGCAGAAGCTGGGGGTCAAGCGCCTGTTTATCGACGGCTTCGGCGGTTTCGAGCGCGCCGCGCATCACCGCCCTCGCCTGATCGAATTTTTCGCCAGCCTGGTGGATCGCTTGCGCGCGCTCGGCGTTACAACATTGGCGACCTGGGAAATCCGCGAAATCGTGGGAACCGATGTCACCGCGCCGGCACGGGATCTGTCAGCCATTCTGGATAACATGATCCTTCTGCGCCAGGTCGAGGAGGACCATCGCCTTGTCAGGTCGATCTCAGTCCAGAAAGTCAGGGACGGGAACTTCGATTCCGCCGCTCACCTCATCGACTTTGCCGAAGGGGGGCTGGCGATCGGGGCCTCGCTGCATCATGAGCTGGCCGCCTCCTCCGTTGATCCGATCGACGGCTGAAGCGCCGTGACCGGACGGAGGTGCCCCTGACATGGCGCTGATCCTTGTCGCCGATGACGAATATTTCCTCGCGGTCATGCTGGCCGACATGCTCGAGGACGAAGGGCATGAGGTGCAGACCGCGCCCAATGGGCAGGCCGCGCTTGCCCTGATGCGGCAGGCCAGGCCCGCGCTGCTCATCACCGATTTCATGATGCCGATCATGACCGGACTGGAGCTGGCCGAGGCGATGCATGCCGATGCCGCTCTGGCCGACATCCCGATCATTCTGGTGAGCGGCGCGCAAGGCGGCATCGCCCGCGAAAAGCCCGAGCTGTTCCAGGCGGTGTTCGACAAGCCTTATCAGCGCGACGGCCTGCTGGCCGAGGTGGAGCGCATGCTGAACGGGCAAGGCTAAGCGAGCAGGCGATCCAGCCTGCAATCGTAAAATCGGGGCAAAAATCGCGCCGGGCATGAACACGGATTGTCACGTCTCACGACGCGTTCCATAGTGGTTCATCGCCCTTTTGCTCCCCCCTTTCAAAGGCGTTTCATTCATGCCGAAACTCTCCGCGCGTCTTGCGCTGGCTGCCTGCTCCGTGCTGGCGCTGGGCCTCACCCCTTTCGCTGCTCAGGCCAAGCCCGCCAAAGCGGAAACCTCCCAGCAGGCCAGCGACATCCCCGCCAAATGGGAAGCCCCCCGCACCGGCTACGATTACAACCTCCGCGAGGTGATGATCCCCATGCGCGACGGGGTGAAGCTGCACACCATCATCGCCATCCCCAAGGGCGCCAAAGGCCTGCCCATGCTGATGGAGCGCACGCCCTACGACGCCAACAGCTTCCTCAAGCCCAACATCCCCCATCTGCGCGACGCGGTGTGGTCCGCCAACCGCGAATGGGTCGATGATGGCTACATCTTCGTCTATCAGGACATTCGCGGCAAATATGGCTCGCAAGGGCCCTACATCATGACGCGCCCCCCGCGCGGGCCGATGAATGACAGCAAGACCGACGACACCACCGATTCCTACGACACCGTCGACTGGCTGGTAAAAAATCTGCCTGAATCCAATGGCAAGGTCGGCCTGATCGGCTCTTCCTATGATGGCTGGACGGTGACGATGGCGCTGCTGGGGCCGCACCCCGCCGTCAAGGCCGCCGCGCCCGAAAGCCCGATGATCGATGGCTGGATGGGTGACGACTGGTTCCATTACGGCGCCTTCCGCCAGATCAACCTCGACTATTTCACTGAGCAAAGCAGCAAGACCGGCAAGGGCGAAGCCGTGCCGCGCAGCAGCTATGACGATTATCAGGCCTTCCTCGATGCCGGCACGGCGGGCGCCTGGGCCACCACCAACGGCTTCAAGCAGCTGCCCTGGTGGAACCGCCTCTCCAGCCATCCGGCCTATGACAGCTTCTGGCAGGATCAGGCGCTGGACAAGCAGGTGGTCGCCAAGCCCTCCACCGTGCCCACCCTGTGGTTGCAGGGTCTGTGGGATCAGGAGGATATGTATGGCGCGGTCCACAGCTATGAGGCGCTGAAGGCCGCGGGCCATGACAACAACCATCTGGTGATGGGTCCATGGTATCACAGTCAGGTCAACCGCAGCGCGGAGAGCCTTGGCGCGCTGAAATGGCCGGGCGACACCGCTGCCGATTTCCGCCGCGACACGCTGATCCCCTTCTTCGACACCTATCTGAAGGACCGCGCGCCCGCCACGCCCCAGCCCTCGGCGATGATCTACAATCCGGCTGAAAAGCATTGGGACAGCTTCGCGCAATGGCCCGGCGTGCCCCAGAGCGGCCTCACGCCCTTCTACCTGCAGACCGGCAACGGCCTTGGCACGCAGCAGGCCAGCGGCGCGGACAGCTACGTTTCCGACCCCGCCAAGCCGGTGCCCTTCGAGCCCCTGCCCGCACGCTTCGCCGATCACCCCAGCTGGGCCGCCTGGCTGGTGCAGGATCAGCGCTTCGTTTCGACGCGCCCCGATGTGCTCAGCTACCAGACCCCGGTGCTCGACCATGACGTGCGGCTGGAGGGTGCGCCCTTCGTCGATCTCTTCGCCCGCACCACCGGCAGCGATGTCGATTTCGTGGTGAAGATCATCGACGTCTATCCGCCCACCTATGCCGAGCAGCCCGAGCTGGGCGGCTATCAACTGCCGATCAGCCTCGACATCTTCCGTGGCCGTTATCGCGACGGCTTCGACAAGCCTGCCGCGGTTCCGGCGGGTCAGGTGCAGGAGTACAAGTTCCGCCTGCCCACGGTGAACTATACGGTCAAGCCGGGCCACCGGATCATGGTGCAGATCCAGTCCTCGCTCTTCCCGCTCTATGACCGCAACCCGCAGACCTATGTGCCCAACATCTTCTTCGCCAAGCCCGAGGATTTCCAGAAGGCCACCATCACGCTGGAACACGGCCCCGATGGCCAGAGCGCAGTGCTGTTGCCGGTGGTCAAGCAGTAGGACAAACTCAGCCCCCGTGCGGAAGGGACGCCGGGGTGTTTGCGGTGGATGAAACATCATCGCCGCTCAACAGTTTGCTTAAGAGGATGGGGCTCGCACGCTGGCAGCAGCGCGCGAGCCCTTCCGTTTTCTGCAAGGAGGCAGACATGCTGCGCAAACTGACACGCCCCATGGCTCTGGGCATCATGATGCTGGCCATCGGCACACTGGCGGCTTGTGACGATGACCACCGTCACCCCCGCTGGGACCGCGGCGGCTATGGCCATGACCGCGACCATCGCGACGACCATGATCATGGCGGCTATCATGACGACAACCACTGGGGTCCGCACTGATCACAGCCCGGCAGGGGAACATTAAACCTGCCCTGAGTGCTGTCAGGCCACCCGCCTGATCCGGCCAAAGCGCGTCGGGCCGCCCGAGGTGATATCCCCCGCGCGAAACCGCGCCAGCTCCTGCATCAGCGCATCGGATTGCGCCGCCAGCCCTTGCGCGGCGGCGCTGGTTTCCTGCGAGGCGGCCGCATTGCCCTGCGTGATCTGGTTCATCTCGCTGACCGTGCCATTGGCCTCGCGCAGGCGCTTGGCCTGATCGTTGGTGTCGCAGGCGATACGGCTCATCACCTCGCTGATCTGGGCGACACCCTCGGCAATGCTCAGCAGCGCCTCGCCGGTCTGGGTGACCAAAGTCACGCCCTGCGCCACCTGCGCGGCGGATCCAGCGATGCGCCCCTTGATGTCGCGTGCCGCATCGGCGCTGCGCTGGGCCAGCGCACGCACCTCGGTCGCAACCACGGCAAAGCCGCGCCCGGCTTCTCCGGCGCGGGCCGCCTCGACCCCCGCATTGAGCGCCAGCAGATTGGTCTGGAAGGCAATGCCGTCGATCACGCTGACGATGGCGGCAATCTCGCGCGAGGAATGCTCGATGGCAGCCATGGCCTCGACGGTGCTGGTCATCACCGCGCTGGAATCCTCGGCCTGACGCCGGGTTTCGCTCACCAGCGCATTGGCCTGTGTCGCGGAACTGGCCGATTGCGCGATGGCAGCCCCGATCTCGCCCAGCGCCTCGACGGTGGCTTCGGCCTTGATCGACTGCACCGAGGCCCGGCTTGAGGCATCCTGAGCAGCCTGCTGGATATCCTCGGCACTGCGCGCTACCAGTTCGGCGGTCAGTTGCACCTTGCTCATCGAGGCGGCGAAAGCAGCGGCGGTGCTGTTGAAGCTTTCGCGCAGTCCCTCGTAATCGGCGCGAAACGGGCGATCGAGATGGCAGGTCAGATTCCCGCGCGACAATTCGCCCAGCCCATGGCGCAGCTCGTCGATCACCGCCGCGGTTTCAGCCAGATTCTGGATCATCACCAGAATGGAATTCACCCCATCGAGCTGCGTGGGGATCAGCGTCACCAGAATCCGCACAATATTGCCATGCGGATCAAGATTCAGCCATTCGAAGCGCGACATGCCTTTTTCGCGCGCCTCGCGCTGGCGTTCGGGGACATGATCGGCCGAAGGGCGCCCGTCGCTCTGCACCGGCGCGGAAAAGTCCTCCGGGGTACGTCCGATCATCTCCTCGCGGCTATAGCCATAGATGCTGGCGCAGGCCTCGTTGCAGGTGGCAAAGACGCCATTCTGGATCAGCAGCAGTCCATCGGGCGACAGCTCGAACAGCCCCTTGGCCAGGCTCATTTCGAGGGACGGCTTCTCCTTGCGCCAGAACATGCTCGCGATCACCCGGTTGCAGACAGGCGCCCATTCTAGGGTCCGTCTGGTAAAGGCGAGCGCATCCCGGACCTAGGGACAATCACGAAAGCCGGCCGTCAGGCGCCCCGGTCATGGCGCCTTGGCAGCCTGCGCGGGCGGCAGGGTCTGGATGTCGAACACCTTCTGCTGCTCGGGCGTGAGCGTGGCATAGAAGCTGCGCAACGCCTGCGCCTGCTGGTGGAGGTCGGCCATCTCCTGCTTCATCTCGGCCTCCATCAGCTCCATGCGCTGCGGCGCGGAGAGCGTGGGAAACAGCCCGGCGGCGCTGCGCCGCCGCTCCTGCGCGTGGTTGGGCATCTCTGCCTGTGCGCGATAGGCCTGCCAGCCTACCTCCTGCTGAGGAGTGAGACGCAGATAGTCATGCAGCTTCTGCACCGAAGTCACGCCGACGCTCTGGCTCCAGGCCGGGGCGGCAAAGGTCATCGCCGCCCCCAACACCAGCATAGCGCCCCGCTTACTGGCAGCCATTGGCGGCAACCCAGTGATACTGCTGATCGGCACCCCATTGCCAGTTGCCACAGGCCGAAGACGGCGGCGCGGCACCATTGTTGCCCGGCACATAACCATTGACCGAGCCCTGCGGCTGCACCGGCGGGGCCTCATCAGGCACAGGATCGGCATCGTAGTAAGTGCCAGGATAGTCACCATAATAGCCATAGCCCGGCCATCCCCACAGCCAGGGATCGCCATAAAAGCCATACCCCCAGCCCCAGCCGGGATAGCCGCGCACGCCCCATCCACCGCGATAGACCACGCCGCCACGATAGACGCCGCCACCGTGATAGACACCGCCCCCACGGAAGCCTCCACCGCCGCCACGAAAACCGCCACCGCCCCGGAAACCGCCGCCACCTCCCATATGGGCGCCACCACCGCCATGGCCGCCTCCCCCGCGCTGGGCCTGAGCAGCGACCGGCGCGCAGATCAGCGCCAGCCCCGCGATCATGCTTGCAACATGGCCCGACAGAATTTTCATGGATGCTTCCTTTCAAGTCAGGGCGCTGACGGCGAAGGTCCGTTTTGGGGTCCGTCCTGGGAAGCCATACCGGGGATCGTCGGTGACGCTTGGGATCTATGCAACACTGGGCGGCTGTGGCCGGATCAACCTGTCGGAGTAGCAGGCTGACGGCGGCGAAAGCCGGAGCGCAATATCGCAAACCCAGTGTTAACCCTGGCTGACTCGACCAGGCGCAAAGGCGACAAAATCGCGCCATTCCGGCCCGTTGCCTGAAGCAGGTGGCACCGTGAAAAGACCCGGACCTTAATTCCTATTTTTAAACTAGGATATAAACAATTTCTACAACGCCGGAAAGGCATGCCCCTTCACATGAGCAGTGCAAATATCCCCCTTACGGCGAGCGAGCACATCGCAATGCCAGGGACAGGTGCCATGTGAAGGCCTGTATCTCCCATGAAACATCGGAAACATTACGTCTTGTGCATCGCAGCCCAAAGAAAGCGATCCAACCAATCGCCATCACGAAACCTTTTTCCGCCCAGCAATATCCGACATCATTTTATGATATTCGGTCATAATAAATTATAATCGGTTCCACATCCGTCATTTCCGCCGACTTTTCGCCCAACTTTGGACGAACGGAGGCATTGATGACCGCAAGACACAAGGTCGCACGACCATTCACATCACTGGCGGCAACCACGCTGGCCCTGGCGGCACAGAGCGCACTGGCCAGCACGGCACCAAGCCTTACCGATCCCGCGACCACAGCCGGAGACGACACCGGCTCGGCCATCATCGTCACCGGCACCCGTGCGCGCGGCATCACCCAGGCCGAAAGCCCCACGCCGATCAAGGTGCTGGACGGCAACGCGCTGGGCAAGGTCGGCCAGCCCAGCGTCACGCAGGAACTGGCGCAGCTGATCCCCTCCTTCAGCGCCCAGAACTTCGGCGGTAACACCTCCAACCTGACCTTGAGCGCAAGGCTGCGCGGTCTCAGCCCCAATCACACGCTGGTTCTGGTGAACGGCAAGCGGCGCCACGGCACCGCCAATTTCGGCGTCAGCGGTGGTGCCTTCGGCGGCAGCGCGGCCGCCGACCTCGACCTCATCAGCCCGGAATCGATCGACCATATCGAGGTGCTGGAACAAGGTGCCGCCGCGCAATATGGCTCCGACGCCATCGCGGGCGTGATCAACATCATCCTGAAAAACAAGGACCATGGCGGCACGCTGGATGGCAGTGTCGGCTCCTATTACGACACTGGGGGGCTGACCGGGGGCGTCGGGCTCAATCTGGGCACGAAGCTGGGGGACCGTGGCTTCCTCAACATCACCGCCTTCCACCGCTATCACGATTACAGCGTGACCAGCGGGCTGGACAAGCGGGTGGTGAATTCCAATGGCAATCTGCTCTCCACGCTCAGCCCGGCGCAAAAGGCGCTCTACAGCGCGCTGCCCGGTTTCCCCAATGTCAATCCGATCACCGGGGACGCGCGCACCCATCTGACCAATCTGCAATACAATGCCGGTTACGATCTGGGCGATGTGCAGCTTTACAGCTTCGGCAGCTATTCGCGCAAAGTGGCCAATTCACAGCAGAATGTGCGCCTGCCCGACCGTGTGATCGCCTCCTCTGTCCTGGGCGTGGCCGGCACGCTCGGCGCCAGCGACGCCATCCTGTTCGCCCCCAACGGCTTTATCCCGCTGATCGGCATCAAGGAAAACGACTTCGCCTTCACAGGCGGCGCCAAGGGCCAGATCGCGGGCTTCAACTTCGACCTCAGCGGCAGTTGGGGTCAGGATTACGACGACGTCTACACGCTGAATGCGGCCAATTCGCAGCTTTTCGTCAACACCCATTACACGCCGTCGAACTTCTATGACGGGTCGTGGCGCGCGGTGGAATGGTCGCTGAATGCCGACTTCAACCGCGACATCGATCTGGGTCTGGCCAAGCCGCTCACGCTGGCCTTCGGCGCGGAGTATCGCAAGAATATCTATGCCATTACGGCAGGGGATCCGGCCTCCTATCAGTTGGGCGGCGCGCAGGCCTATCCCGGCTTCACCCCCACCGATGCGGGCGATCACAACCGCCACAATGTCGCGCTCTATGCCGACATCACCGCCCATCCGACCGAGAAATGGCTGATCGAACCGGCGGTGCGCTGGGAACGCTATTCCGACTTCGGCAACACCACCACCTTCAAGGTGACCAGCCGCTATGACTTCAGCCCGGCCTTCGGCCTGCGCGGCACAGTCAACACCGGCTTCCGCGCGCCCACCCTGCTGGAGGAATATTACTCCGCCACCAACCTGTCGCCGACCACGGCCACGGTGCAGCTACCGGCCAATTCGGCGGCGGCCAAATTTCTCGGCTTCCAGAATCTGAAGCCGGAAAAATCCACCAATTACAGCGCGGGTCTGGTGCTGCGCCCGGTCCCACGCCTGACGCTGACGCTCGACGCCTATCAGATCACCGTGCGCAACCGCATTCTGGCCACCAGCACGCTCTATGGCTCGGGCGGGTCGGTGAACTATCCGCTGGTGACGCAAGCCATCGCGCTCAACGGCAATTCGCTGGACCCCACCGTCACCATCACCGGCGTCTCGATCTACACCAATGCCGCCGACACGCGGACGCGCGGTGTCGATGTGGTGGCCAGCTATGCCAGCGACTTCGGCGATCTGGGCCGGGTGAACTGGACTTTGGCAGGCACCTACAACCAGACCAAGGCCACGAAGATCTACAGCGCCAGCGCTCTGATCCCGGTCAGCAGCACCTTCAGCGCCACCGCGCAATCCACGCTGGAAAGCAGCACCCCCACGCTCAAAGTCATCACCGGGGCCGACTGGACGCTGGGCAAGGTCGAGACCAATCTGCGCGGCACTTATTATTCGGCCACCCGCACCTATGTCACGCCGGGCACGGGGCTCTATCTGCAGCGGGTGCCCCCGGCGTTTATCATCGATCTCGACGTGGGGTATCAAGTCCGCAAGGGACTGCGTGTTTCGGCGGGCGCGAACAATCTGTTCAACATCAAGGCGCCCTGGTCCGACCCGAACCAGACCGGCGGCAGCATCTGGCGCACGCCGATCACCACCGCGCCCTATGGCATCAACGGCGGCTATTACTACGGCAAGGTGTCGGTCAACTTCTGACGTGACGGCATTCGGCCAAAGCCGGGGGGCTTGGCCGACTTTCGCCGATCGGGCGCGCCAGAGGCAGGCCCGGTCGGCGAAAGAATATCTTGGTTGGCGTAAGGCTAAACTTATTTCCTATTTAATAGATAGGATTTACGCTAAACATCAACGCCGCACCCGACTGGACTCGGCGCCATTGCAGGAGACCCACCGGCCATGACCTATCGCCTGAGCATCCTGGACAAGGCCCTGATCCCCGAGGGGCTGACCGCCCCCGCCGCGCTGGAACAGACCGTCGCTCTGGCTGTGCTGGCCGAACAACTTGGTTTTCACCGCTACTGGTTTGCCGAGCATCATGGCATCGCCGGCCTTGCCAGCAGCGCCCCGGAACTGCTGGCGGCCCATGTGTTGGCCCGCACCAGCCGCATCCGTGTCGGCACAGGCGGCGTAATGCTGCAGCATTATGCGCCCTTTAAGGTGGCGGAGAGCTTCAACCTGCTCGCTAGCCTGTCACCGGGACGGGTCGATCTGGGGGTGGGCAAGGCGCCAGGCGGCCTGCCGCATGCCACCCGCGCCCTACGCCCCGGCCAGAGCAGCGCCGCCCCTCAGGATTTCGCCGAAAAGCTGCGCGATCTCGATGGCTTCCTCACCGGGCGCCTGCCTGCCGATCACCCCTATGCCGGGGCGATCGCCTCCCCCCCAGCCGACCGAGCCCGCCCGCCGCATCCTGCTGGGCGCCAGCACCGACAGCGCCGCACTGGCCGCCGAGCTGGACTGGGGCTTCTGCTATGCCGGTCACTTCGATGGCGATCCCCGCCGCATGGCCGCCGCCTTCGATCTTTATCGCGACGCCACCGGGCGCAGCCCCCTGCTCGCGCTGGTCGCTTTTGCCGCCCCCAGCGAGGAGGAAGCCCGCCGCCTGATCGGCCCCTATCGCCTGTTGCGCCTGCATCTCCCCACCGGACAGACGGTCAACGTCCCCAATCTGGAGGTCGCAGCGGAATTCGCCCGGCAGGCCGGTGTGAGCGACTACACCACGCAGGAGATCGAACCCAATATCCTCTCCGGCACTGGCGAGCAATTGCGCGCCGCGCTGGACGAACTGAGCAACACGCTCGGCATCGAGGAATTCGTGATCGACGCCCCCGTGGCCGACCATGCCGCGCGCCGCGCCTCGCTGGAGGAACTGGCCCGCGCGATCCTCTCCCCCGCTGCCTCACGCGAAATCCTGCAACCCGCCTGATCCTACCCCCGCTGCCAGAAAGAAAGGTGCGCCCATGAGCAACAATCCCATCCCCTTCGGCATCATGCTCCATGGCCCCGGCGGGCATATGCATGCCTGGAAACACCCCAGCAATCCGGCCGACGCCAGCGTCAACCTGCCCTTCCTCACCCAGCAGACCCTCAAGGCCGAGGCCAACGGCATCACCTTCGCTTTCGTGGCCGACGGGCTCTACATCAACGACAAGTCGATCCCGCATTTCCTCAACCGCTTCGAGCCGATCACCGTGCTTTCCGCGCTGGCCAGCGTGACCACGAAGATCGGTCTGGCGGGCACCCTCTCCACCTCCTACAGCGATCCCTTCACCGTGGCGCGGCAGTTCGCCTCGCTCGATCTGATCAGTGGCGGGCGCGCGGGATGGAATGTGGTCACCTCCCCGCTGGAGGGCTCGGGCCGCAATTACGGGCGAGCCCATCCCGAACACGCCCAGCGCTATCAGATCGCCGACGAATATCTCACCGTCACGCAGGGCCTGTGGGACAGTTGGGATGAGGACGCCTTCCCCCGCAACCGCGAGACTGGCGAGTTCGTCGACAAAAACCGCTTCCGCCCCATCAACCACAAGGGGCCGTTCTTTCAGGTCGAAGGTCCGCTCAACATCGGGCGCTCGCCTCAGGGCCAGCCGGTGATCTTTCAGGCCGGATCGTCCGAGGCCGGGATCGGCCTTGCGGGCAAATTCGCCGATGCGGTCTTCACCGGCCCGGCGACCTTCGACGAAGCCCATGCATTCCGCGCTCAGGTACGGGCCAGTGCCGTGGTGCAGGGCCGCCCGGCGGATCATGTGAAGATCTTCCCCGGCATCGCCATCGTCACCGGCGCCACCGATGAAGAAGCCGAGCGCAAATATGACGCCATCGCCAATCTGCTGACCATCGATGACGCGCTGGATTATCTGGGCCGCTTCTTCGACCATCACGATTTCCGCGCCTATCCGCTCGACGGCCCTTTCCCCGATCTGGGAGACATCGGCGCCAACAGCTTCCGCTCCACCACCGACCGGATCAAGCAGGACGCCGCCGAAAACCGGCTTACGCTGCGCGAAGTGGCGCTGAAATCCGCCACCCCCAAGCCCCATTTCCTCGGCAGCGGCGCCAAAGTGGCCGAGGAACTGATCCGCTGGATCGATGGCGGCGCGGCAGACGGCTTTATCCTCGGCTTCCCCGTGGCGGCGCAGGGTCTGGACGATTTTATCGATTTCGTGATCCCCGAGCTTGAAAAGCGCGGCCGCTATGACCGCGTGCTGCATGGCGCCACCCTGCGCGATCACCTCGGCCTGCCCTTCAAGGAGAGCCGCCACAAGACGCCCGCCGCCTCCGCCCCCGAAAGGCAATCGGCATGAGCGATCTGCTGGACCGCCCCCGCAACACCGCGCCGGCCTTGGCCGCCATCGAGACCTTTATCGCTGACGCCATCGCCATCCGGCACGACCTGCATCACCACCCGGAACTCTCGCGGCAGGAGCATCGCACCGCGGCACTGGTGGCGGACCGGCTGCGCGAATGGGGCTATGAGGTCACCACCGGCATCGGCGGCAACGGCGTGGTCGGCACCTTGCGGCGAGGCAATGGCCAGCGCGCGCTGGGCATCCGCGCGGATATGGACGCCCTGCCCATCGCCGAGGCGTCGCAACTGGACTTCGCCAGCAGCGCTCCGGGCGTCATGCATGCCTGCGGCCATGACGGCCACACCGCCATCCTGCTGGCCACCGCGCGCTATCTGGCTGAAAACGGAGACTTCTCCGGCACGCTGCATCTGATCTTCCAGCCCGCCGAGGAAATCGGCCAGGGCGCCAAGGCCATGATCGACGATGGCCTTTTCGAGCGTTTCCCCGTCGATGCCGTCTATGGCCTGCACAATTGGCCGGGCCTGCCCGCTGGACGCTTCGGCTTTGTCGATGGGCCCGCCATGGCCTCGGTCGACTGGTTCGGCATCAGCATCAAGGGCAAGGGCGGGCACGGCGCGGCGCCTCAGGAGACCGTCGATCCGGTGCTGGTCGCGGCCCATCTGGTCACCGCGCTGCAGAGCATCGTGGCGCGCAATGTGGCGCCGCTCGATTCCGCCGTGGTGACGGTGGGCTCGATCCATGGCGGCGATGCGGCCAATGTCATTCCCGACAGCGTCGAGCTAAAACTCACCTCGCGCTCCTTCCGGCCCGAAGTGCGTGAAAGGCTGCAGCAGCGCATTCAGGATCTGGCCCACAGCATCGCGGAAAGCTTTGGCGCTACGGCACAGGTCGAACTGCGGCGCGGCTTCCCCAGCGTGATCAACCACAAGGCGGAAACCGACTTCGCCCGCGAGGTGGCCCGCGACCTGCTGGGCGAAGAGGGCATCATCCCCGATTTCGTCCCCCGCACCGCCAGCGAGGACTTTTCCTTCATGCTTCAGGAGCGCCCCGGCGCCTTCCTCTTCGTCGGCACCGGCGAGGGCGAGCCGCTGCACAGCCCGCGCTACCGCTTCAACGATGATGTCATCGCTCCGGCAGCCGCGCTCTGGGCACGCCTCGCCGAGAGCTGGCTCGTCTGAACGTCCAAATCTCAAGGAGACCGGCCATGAATGCACGCAGCGCGATCATTCAGGACAATCAACCGGATCAGGATCGGATCATCACCTCAAGCCCGCGCGACCCTCTGGCCAAACCGCTGCTGGAGGCTTTGGTCGGGGAATACACCACGCGCTATCACGATGTGATCGGGCGCGATCCGGGCGCGGCCCTCCATGAGGTCTATCACCGCTATCCGCCCGAGGCCTTCGAGGCACCGCAGGGCGGTTTCATCCTGCTGCTGCGGGGCGGCGTGCCGGTGGCGGGCGGCGCCTTCATGGCGCATGACGATCCGCAGACCACCGAATTCAAGCGCATCTGGACTCACGCCGATCACCGCCGCCAGGGTCTGGCCAAGCGCGTGGTCGAGGCGCTGGAGCAGCGCGCCGCCGCGCTGGGCTATGCCCGCGTCTATCTCACCACCGGCTTCCGCCAGCCCGAGGCCGAGGCGCTCTACAAGGGCCTTGGCTACACCGCGCTCTACGATCCGCTGGGCGACCGCGAGGCGCAATTCACCCTGCCCTTCGAAAAAGCCATCGGCCCCCGAAGGGAGGCACAATCGGCATGAACACCCTGCTGGCCGACACCGCCCCGCCCGAACTCCATCTCGCGGCAGTGCCGCCGCCCGTTGCCAGGCCCGCGCAGGCACAACCCTCAACGCAGGACTGGCAGCGATACCGCATCGTCCCGGCCCGCTATCCGGGGCGCACCGCTGCCACCGTGCTGGGGGCGCTCATCATTCTCGGCGTGGCAGTGTCGGTCTTCGGCAATCCGCGCTGGGGCTGGCCGGTCTTCGCGCAATGGTTCTTCACCGAGCCGGTGCTGGTCGGGCTTGGCCGCACCCTGCTGCTGACGGCGGTGGGCACCGTGCTGGGATCGCTGTTGGGCACGGTGCTGGCACTGGCGCGCGTTTCCGGATCGAAGCTGTTGGCGGGCGTGTCATGGAGCTATATCTGGCTGTTCCGCTCGGTGCCGCTGATCGTGCTGCTGCTGCTGCTCAACAATCTGGGCTATCTCTATGAGACGATCAGCCTTGGCGTGCCGCTGACGGACATCACTTTCGCCTCATGGTCCACCACCACGCTGATCGGGCCCTTTGCCGCGGCCGTGATCGGGCTCAGCCTCAATCAGGCGGCCTTTTCCTCCGAGATCATCCGGGGCGGCATTCTGTCGGTCGATCACGGTCAGCGCGAGGCCGCCGCCGCACTGGGCCTGCCGCGCCGCCGTCAGGTCTTCAACATCATCCTGCCGCAAGCGATGCGCAGCATTCTGCCCGCCGCCTTCAACGAGATCATCAACCTCGCGAAGAACACCTCGGTGGTCTACATTCTGGCCCTGCCCGAACTGTTCTACACCGTGCAGGTCATCTATCGCCGCAATCTGGATGTGGTGCCGCTGCTGATGGTGGCCACCGTCTGGTATCTCATCATCCTGACCGCCCTGTCGGCGGTTCAGCAACGCGTCGAGCGGCGTTTCGCACGCGGCGCCATTGGCGAAGGCAAGAGCCGTTCGCGCAGCAAGGCGCAGCATGCGAAAGGCAATGCCGCCCCCCTGTCATGGCCCTTCGCGCGCGGCGGGGCCGTCTCCATCGAGCATGTCTCGAAAAGCTTTGGCGAGGTGCAGGTGCTGCATGATGTCTCGCTCAGCCTGCCCTCGGGCAGTGTGACGGCGATCATCGGCCAGTCGGGTTCGGGCAAATCGACGCTGCTGCGGCTGATCAACCATCTCGAACGCGTCGATGGCGGGCTCATCACCATCGATGGCGATCTGATCGGCTATCGCGCCCAGGGCGATCTGCTCCATGAACTGAAGGAGCCCGAGGTGCTGCGCCGCCGCACGGGTGTCGGCATGGTGTTCCAGAGCTTCAACCTGTTCAAGCATCTGACCGTGCTGGACAACATCGCCGCTGCCCCGGTCTGGGTGCGTGGCGTCTCGCGCGCCGAAGCCGAAGCGCAGGCCCGCGATCTGCTCGCCCGCGTGGGCCTGTCGGACAAGGCGGAGGCCTATCCGCGTCAGCTCTCGGGCGGTCAGCAGCAGCGCGTGGCGATTGCCCGCGCTCTGGCCCTGCGCCCCAAGGTGCTGCTGTTCGATGAACCGACCTCCGCCCTCGACCCCGAACTGGTGGGCGAGGTGCTCGATGTGATCAAGGAACTGGCGCGTTCGGGCACCACTTTGCTGATCGTCACCCATGAGATGGGCTTTGCTCGCGAGGTCGCCGACACGGTGGTCTTCATGGATCAGGGCCGCATCGTCGAGGCCGGACCGCCCGAGCAGATCTTCACCCATCCCCGCCAGCCACGCACGGCCGAATTCCTGTCCAAGGTGCTTTGAATGAAACGTCGCTTTGCCGCCCTGCTGCTGTCGCTGTCCATCGCCGCCTGCTCACCGCCCAAACAGGAGACGGGCCCCGAAACCCTACCGCGCATCCGGACGGCCAAGGTCGATGCGGCGGCAAAACTGTTGCCCAGGGATCTGCATCTGGCCCAGCCCGGCACGCTGGCGGTGGCGATGGTCGTGCAGACCCTGCCGCTGGCCGATTACGCCCATGACAATGAGCATGAGGTCGTCGGGCTGGAGCCCAGCATCGCGCAATTGATCGCTGACTCGCTGGGGCTGAAATTGAAGGTTGTGCCCATCGCCTGGGCCGACTGGCCGCTGGGGCTCACCTCGGGGAAATACGATGCCGTCATGTCCAATGTGACGGTGACCGAGGAGCGCAAGGCCAAGTATGATTTCTCGACCTATCGCGATGACCGGCTGGGCATCTACACCCGCAGCGACGGACCAATCAAAACCATCGCCAAGCCCGAGGACATCGCCGGGCTGAAGGTGGCGGTGGGCGCCAGCACCAACCAGTCGCAGATCCTCGACCGCTGGAACGAGCAGAATGTCAAAGCCGGGCGCAAACCCGCCACACCGCTCTATTTCGATGACAGCGGCATTGCGCGGCTGGCGGTACTCTCGGGTCAGGCCGATGTGTCTTTCGGGCCCAACGCCATCTCGACCTATGAGGCGCGCGACGGGCGCACCCGCAAGGTGGGCGAATTTGCCGGGGGCTGGCCGCTCACCGCCTATATCGCGGTGACGACACGCAAGGGCTCGGGGCTGGCTCAGGCGGTAACCACGGCGCTCAACGCCCAGATCGACAATGGCCATTATGGCGAGTTGCTGACCCGCTGGAACCTGACCTCCGAAGGCATCAAACGTTCGGAAACCAATCCGCCGGGCTTGCCGAAGGGCTGAAGGGACCGGATGATATCTTCAGGCAAACTTTACAGTTTACCTGAAGATATGCTAGGGCGCTGGCATGAGTTCCGATACGCCCCCCTTTGCCTCCGCTCTGGCCCATGATCTGCGCGCCAACTTTCGCGCCCTGAAGCGCCGTTTCCGCGAACAGGCGCCCGCTGGTGAGCTGACGCCCGCGCAAATCGCCGTCGTCAACCGACTCGAGGGTGGGCCCAGCACCGCCTCGGCCCTCGCCCGCGCGGAGGGGATGCGCCCGCAATCGATGGGCCCGATCATCGCGGCGCTCGACAGCGCCGGGGTCATTCAGGGCAGGCCTGACCCCAGCGACGGGCGCCAGACCTTGCTCTCCCTCACCGACCTCTATCGCGAACAGCTCAACGCTCGGCGCGAGGCACGGCAGGACTGGCTGGAGGGCATCATCGCCACCCGCCTCTCCCCGGAAGAGCAGCAGGTTCTGGCTCAGGCGAATGCCCTGCTGCGCCGGATCGTGGAATCATGAGCGCTCTGGCGCCCCCCTCCAGCGGGCTGTTCCGCTCCTTGCGCAACGGCAATTACCGGCTGTGGACGATGGGCGCCTTTGTCTCGAACATCGGCACATGGGTGCAGCGCACCGCGCAGGACTGGCTGGTGCTGACCATGCTGACGCATCACAGCGCTGCTGCGGTGGGCATCGTCATGGCACTGCAGTTCGGCCCGCAGATGCTGCTGCTGCCATGGACAGGCGTGGCCGCGGACCGGTTCGACCAGCGCAAGCTGTTGATGATCACGCAGGCCATCATGGGCGCGCTGGCCCTGGGCCTTGGCGTGCTGACGCTGACCGGCATGGTCAGCCTGTGGCAGGTCTATGTCTTCGCCTTCATCTTCGGCTGCGCCTCGGCCTTCGATGCGCCGACCCGCCAGACCTTCGTGGGCCAACTGGTGGGCGATGCGGACCTGCCCAATGCGGTGGCGCTCAACGCCACCAGCTTCAACAGCGCGCGCATGATCGGCCCGGCGGTGGCGGGGCTGATCATCGCGGCGGCGGGCACCGGCTGGTCCTTTATCATCAACGGCATCTCCTTCTTCGCGGTGCTGCTGGCCATGCTGGCGATGGACAAGGACGAGCTGCTTGCGCCCCCGCGCTCCCGGAGGGGCCAGGGCGGCTTTGTTGAAGGGCTACGCTATGTCCGTGCCCGGCCCGATCTGATCGCGATCCTCTCGATGCTGTTCCTGATCGGCACTTTCGGGCTGAACTTCCCGATCTTCATCTCGACCATGGCGGTGGGCGAGTTTCATGCCGATGCGCGCGCCTATGGCCTGCTCTCCTCGATGATGGCGGTGGGCACGGTGGCGGGCGCGCTGTTCAACGCGCAGCAGGAACGTCCGCGCTTTGTCATGCTCATCGCCAGCAGCGCGCTTTTCGCGCTGGGCTGTACGCTGGCCGCGCTGGCGCCGACCTATTGGGCCTTTGGCGCGGCACTGCTGGTGACGGGCATCGCCTCGCTGACCTTCACCAATGCCACCAACAGCCTGATGCAGCTCTCCACCGAACCGGCGATGCGCGGACGAGTGATGGCGCTGCGCGTCGGCATCGCGCTGGGCGGCACGCCGCTGGGCGCGCCGGTGGTGGGCTTTGTCGCCGACCATGCGGGCCCGCGCTGGGCGCTGGGCGTGGCGGCGGCGGCGGGGGTGGCCTCGCTGCTGGTGGGCTGGCGGGCGCTGCGCTGGATCATGCCGGGGGTGCGGGCGTAAAGCGCAAGATCGGTCGAGCACGCTCTGGACGATCGCGGCATCAACAGCGGGCCACCAGCAGGAACCATCGCGCAGGAACCGTCACCATGCCGCCTTCAGACGAAACCGGGCACTACCATCGCCGCATGCAGCGCGTGCTCGATCATATCGACCGTCATCTCGACGGCGATCTGGGGCTTGAGGCGCTCAGCCAGGTCGCGGCCTTTTCGAAGCACCATTTCCACCGGCAGTTCAGCGCACTCTTCGGGATATCGCTGCACCGCTATGTGCAACAGGTGCGGATGAAGCGCGCCTCTTGGCAACTGGCCTATCGCGGCGAGACGGTCACCGACATCGGCCTCGATGCCGGTTACGAGGCGCCCGACAGCTTTGCCCGCGCCTTTCGCCAACGCATCGGGCAGGCTCCGCAGGCGTTTCGCGAGAACCCTGACTGGTCGGCATGGGCCACAGCACTGGCGCCGCTGGCTCAGGCAAGGAGCAGACTGATGACCCAGCGCTTTTCCATCGACGACGTAACCCTGCGCGACATGCAGGATGAACCCGTCGCCCTGATGACCCATCGCGGCGATCCCCCGCTGCTGGGCGAGACGATCCGCCGCTTTATCGCCTGGCGCAAGGCGACGGGCCTGCGCGCGGCGACGCATGCCACCTACACCATCTTCCACACCGATCCCGAGGTCAGCAGCCCGGAAAATTATCGCATCGATCTGGCCACCGCGATCCGCCGTGCTCTGACTCAGCAGGACGCAGAGGCCGGAGCCGAGGCGAGCGTGATCCCCGGCGGACGCTGCGCCGTGCTGCGCGTGCTGGGCAACAGCGACGATCTGCGCCCGGCGGCGGAATTCCTCTATGGCACATGGCTGCCTGCCAGCGGCGAGGAGTTGCGCGACGTGCCGCTCTATGCCCAGCGTGTGAAGTTCTTCCCTGATGTGCCCGAGGTCGAGGCGATCACCGATCTGTTTCTGCCGCTGAAGTAGCAAGCAGACGCCCCGCCGCGCGCAGATCCTCGACATAGCGCGCAAAGCCCTGCTCCGCCTGATCCCGCGATGGCAGGCGGAGCAGATGGCTGGGATGCAGCGTGATATGACAGGGCGTGCCATCGGCCAGCATCAGATCCTGCCCGCCCTCGTGCCCAATGGGAATGTCCCGCCCGGTCAGCGAGCGCAACGCGGTCTTGCCCATGGCGATCACCAGACGCGGGCGCAGGATCGCGCGCTCCTGATCGATCCACCAGCGGCAGGCGTCGATCTCTCCCACATTCGGGCGGGCGTGCAGGCGGTGCTTGCCGCGCTGCTCGAATTTGAAATGCTTGACCGCATTAGTGACGTAAAGCCTGTCGCGCGGCACCCCCGCCGCCGCCAGAGCCCGATCAAACAGCGCCCCCGCCGGGCCGATGAAGGGCCGCCCCGCCAGATCCTCCTGATCGCCGGGCTGTTCACCGACCACCATGATCGCGGCATCCTCCGGCCCCTCGCCGAAGACAGTCTGGGTGGCCGGGCCGCACAGGCCGCAGCGCCTGCAGCCGGCCGCCTCCTCGCGCAGCAGCGCCAGTGCCGCCGCGCGGTCCTGAGGCGTCGCATGGCGGCTGACACGCGGCGCGGCAGGGGCCTGCTCGATCATCGCCAGCTCGCGCCGCCTTGCATCGGCGATCAGCCCCGGCACCAGTGCGGTCTCGGGCATGTTCTTCCAATATTTGCGCGGCATTTCCTTCAGCATCGCCCGCGTCATCAGCCGCGCGGGATTGAAGATCGAACTGTAATAGGTCTTCCACACGGCCTCGACCGGGTCGTCAGATGGAGCATCGCCGCGCCGGGCAGGCGGGCCTTCGCTCAGCACCTCGCCGTTCCAGTGCAGCGTGCCTTGCGGCGTCAGGATCGACCAGCGCATGTTGGTGAAGCGATCGACGAAGAAACCGGCATTGGTGCGCAGGATATGGTGCTCAGGCTCGTACCAGGCGACGAAGCGGGGCTCGTCTCCTTCGCGCAGTTCCCGGAAGCGCAGAAAGGCGTGCATCTTGTGAAGGTCGCGCCGCACCGCGCTGGCCATGCCCTCCACCCGGCGCAGCAGCGGATCGGCGCGGTCATCGAGCACGGCGGGCGTTTGCAGCACCCGCAGCAGCAGGGCATAGAGCAGCGCGAAACGCTGCGGATCGCTGTGCAGCAAAGCCTGCCCGGCCAGCGTAACGAAGCTTTTGGGCACGGTCAGCTGGGCGGCGGGATCGGCAGGTGGCAGAACCGCCCCTTCCCCGCCAAACAAATCGCCCGGTGCATCGCCCACTTGCCACACCACCGCCTCCGCCGGGATGCCCGCCTGGGCCAGTCGGCGGGCATGGTCTCGCCAGCCTTCGACATCGTCGGGCGCATCGAGGCAGATGCGGTGCATCAGGCCGCGAACAGCTCAAGCTGGGCCGGTTTGGGCGCCAACAGCGTGCGCAGATCGGCGCGATCCGCCAGCGCCAGCGGACGCCAGTCGGCGGTGACGATAAAGGGACGAAGCTTGCGGATGGAGACGGTCATCCGCGCCACATCCTCCAGCGTGAGACGCCGCAACCGCCGCGCCGCCAGAATGGCATCGACCGCCCTTACCCCCAGCCCCGGAATGCGCAGCAGCAGTTCACGCGGAGCGCGGTTGAGATCGACCGGAAAGCTGTCACGAAAGCGCAGCGCCCAGGCCAGCTTGGGATCGATGTCGAGCGGCAGCATCCCCGTCGCGGGATCGGCGGCGGCGCCCACCTCCTGCGGCGAAAAGCCATAATAGCGCAGCAGCCAGTCGGATTGATACAGCCGATGCTCGCGCATCAAAGGCGGGCGGCGCAGCGGCAGCACCGTGCTGGCGTCGGGGATCGGGCTGAAGGCCGAATAATAGACCCGGCGCAAATCGAAGCGATCATAAAGCGTCGCGGCCCGCGCCACGATATCGCGATCGGTGGCGGCATCGGCGCCGACGATCATCTGCGTCGATTGCCCGGCAGGCGCGAAAGAGGGCGCCGAGCGATAGCGGCTGCGCGCATCATGGCCATCGGTGATCGCGCGGCGCATCGTGCCCATCGCGCCCTCGATGCGCTGCTGTGACTTGTCCGGCGCCAGGCGGCGCAGCCCGCTGACGGTCGGCAGCTCGACATTGATCGAGACGCGGTCGGCATGGCGGCCCGCAGCCTCCACCAGAGCGGGGTCGGCATCGGGGATGGTTTTCAAATGGATATAGCCGCGGAAATCATGGTCCTCGCGCAGGGAGCGCGCCACTTCGAGGATCTGCTCCATCGTGTAATCGGGCGAATGGATGATGCCCGAGGAGAGGAACAGCCCCTCGATATAGTTGCGGCGATAGAAATCCAGCGTCAGCGTCACCACCTCCGCCGCCGTGAAGCGGGCGCGGCGCACATTGGAGGAGGCGCGGTTGATGCAGTAGTGGCAGTCGAAGACGCAACTGTTGGTCAGCAGGATTTTCAGCAGACTGATGCAGCGCCCATCCGGCGCATAGGCATGGCAGATACCCATGCCACCAGGGTTGGAGCCCAGCCCCTTCCCGCCTTTATCGTCACGAGAGGTCCGCTTCTTGCCGCCCGATGAGGCGCAGGAAGCATCATATTTGGCCGCGTCAGCCAGGATGGCCAGCTTGTCGGCCAGAGACAGAGATTTCGAGGAAGCGATCAGCGACGACATGGCACCTGTCCGAAACGCCCGGACTCGAGGCGCCTTCAGCCCCCAAAATGCCTTGGGGCGGTCGGCCTGTCCATCAAAATGTTCACTCTATGTTCCAATTCTCGTACCCGGATATTTCCGGGCATGGACGCCCCGCCCTGTAACAGGCGGGGCGTCGCATGGGTCAGCCGTTCAGCTTGTCCTTGACCGCCTTGGCAGGCGTGAAGGTCAGCTTCTTGGCAGCCGCGATGGTCATGGCAGCGCCCGTGGCGGGGTTGCGGCCTTCGCGCTCGGCGGTTTCCTTGACCTTGAACTTGCCGAAGCCGTTCAGGCTGATTTCCTCACCGGCAGCGGCCGCGTCGGCGATGGCGGCGAAAACCGCATCGACCAGCTTGCGGGCATCAGCCTTGGTGGTGCCATGGTCGGCAGCCAGCTTGTCGGCGAGATCACTGTTGTTCATGCATCGTCTCCTTGGACGGTTGAAATTCCGCAACGGGATTAGCGCCCAGAATCGGGCTCGTCATCCCCCCAATCGCACAGAATCCCTGATTTTGCTGGTGATCACGCCATCATGACCCCAGAAATTGCACATTACGCCGGTCGGAAAGCCTGTCAGGCGAGAGAATCGGAGACAAAAGGGCCCTCACCCGCCGCCCGACCCACGCGGCGGCAAGATAGAATCAACGCGTTCCTTCTTGCGAAAGCTGCATCGTTTTCGGTTTTCGGAGGAAGAAAGGGGCTTGTCCTTCCGCATAGCCAAGCTACGGCGCAGGACAAATCCAGAGCAATATAATCCCGGCGCACAGTTTTTTTTCAGGAAAACTGCGCAGGCCTCGCATCATGATTGAACGTATCAGCCATCATGAGCAGCCGGGCACGTCGGGACTTTGGACGGCGCGCCCGGCCAGTCAGGTCACCTTATTCGCTGACTTGCTCCATATCCCGCCCCATCAGCACGCGTGAAGGCAGGTGTTCTGTCCGCTGACGCTCGGCCTCGCCCTTCAGCATGGACATCGTGCCGGTTTCGCGCTGCCAAGCGCGCTGGCTGTTGCGAATGGCCCATTCCTGGATGCTCATGGGAGTAACTCCTCTGATCGCCCCTGTTCTTCGAATTTATGCCTGGAGAGGGCCTGGTTCAAGACCACCGGTCACATTCATGCCTCGACTGGGCGAATTGAGCCTTTCGGCGGTCAGCCCTTGCCAGGTGCTTTCTTTGCCAGATTGAAGGCCACTGCCTCCTCGACCAGCGCCACGAAGGCCTGCGCATCGACCTCATCCCCTTCACGCAGATCGATCGCCCGGCGCGTGCCGCCATCCAGACTGGCGTTGAACAGCCCGGTCGGATCAGCCAGCGCGGCGCCCTGGGCAAAGGTGAGCTTCACATAGGCCTTATAGACCTCGCCCGTGCAGAGGATGCCGGCATGCTCCCAAATCGGCACGCCCGCCGGATTGGAAGGCTTTGCCCATTTCACGGTTTCCTCGACACCGGGATCGGCCTGATGGATCAGGGCCCGCATGCGCAACAATGTCTCGCCCCGCCAGTCGCCGAGGCTGGCCAGTTTGGCATCGATGCGGGCAGAGGGGGATGCATCATCACTCATGGCTTTATCCTGATCGCGTTCAACCGCGCGATGTCTGCCATGGGATGGGGGAGGTTTCAACGTGAGGCCATTGCGGCGTTTTATCGTGAAACGCGGAGAAGCCCTGGTGCCGCTTAGGTGACTCGAACACCTGGCCCCATCATTACGAATGATGTGCTCTACCAACTGAGCTAAAGCGGCACTCTGGACTGGAAGGCGCCTTTAACCGCGCCTTCCGATAAGCGCAAGAGGGGATGGGGATTTTTTCCTCACCCCCACCCAATCATGCCGCACCACAAGAAAGGGGCGGAAAGCCATGTGGCCCCGCCCCTTTCCCGTTTGCGTTCCGAAAGACTTATTCCGCCGCGATGCCGGCCTTGGCGAACATGTCCTCGGTGGTGTCCTCCAGGAAGTCCTCGCCGTCGGCCACAGCTTCGCTGCCGCGCGCCTTGCGGCGGGAGTCGAAGCTGCTCCACACGGTGTTCCAGTCGCCCTTGGTGGCGCCTTTGGAGTATTCCGTCGCGCGCTGCTCGAAGAAGTTGGCGTGCTCCACGCCGTTCAGCAGCGGCTGCAGCCAGGGCAGCGGGTGATCCTCGATCATGTAGATCGCGGGCAGGCCCAGCTGGCTCAGGCGCCAGTCAGCGATAAAGCGGATGTAGCGCTTGATGTCCTTGGCGGTCATGCCGGGCACGGGGCCCAGTTCGAAAGCCAGATCGATGAAGTTGTCCTCCAGACGCACCGTCTTCTGGCAGCAGTCGATGATGTCTTCCTTCACCGCCTTGGTCAGGCAGCCGCGCTCCTTCACGAAGGTGTGGAACAGCTTGATGATGCCCTCGCAATGCAGCGATTCATCGCGCACCGACCAGCTCACGATCTGCCCCATGCCCTTCATCTTGTTGAAGCGCGGGAAGTTCATCAACATGGCGAAGCTGGCGAAGAGCTGCACACCCTCGGTGAAGCCGCCAAACATCGCCAGCGTGCGGGCGATATCTTCGTCATTCTCCACGCCGAAAGTGTGCATGTAGTCATGCTTGTCCTTCAGCTCGGCATATTCGAGGAAGGCGCCATATTCGCTCTCGGGCATGCCGATCGTGTCGAGCAGATGCGAATAGGCCGCGATATGGATCGTCTCCATATTGCTGAACGAGGTCAGCATCATCTTCACCTCGGTGGGCTTGAAGACGCGGGCATACTTCTCGTGATAGCAGTCCTGCACTTCCACATCCGCCTGGGTGAAGAAGCGGAAGATCTGCGTGAGCAGATTGCGCTCATGCTCGGAGATCTTCTGCGCCCAGTCGCGGCAGTCCTCGCCCAGCGGCACTTCCTCGGGCAGCCAGTGGACCTGCTGTTGGCGCTTCCACATGTCGAAGGCCCAGGGATATTCGAAGGGCTTGTAGGTCTTGCGGGCTTCGAGAAGGGACATGGCGTTCGTCCTAGAATTTAGAATTTTAAAGGATAATCGCAGGGGGGTTACCCCCCTGCACCCCATAACGTCTTCCGGCGAGATGTGGCGCCAACGGCGCCGTCTTGCATAACCTCAGCGTCGGGAGACGTCATGGGAGCGCGAGGGGGTAACCCCCTCGCATTCTTTTACCTGCCTTACTGACAGGCCAAGCATTCCTCATAATCCGTTTCGCCCCGAGCTTCCAGCTCGATGCGCGGCGCGGCGGAGGTGTTGTCCGCCTCCACCCCGCCCGCGAAACCGGCGCGCTGGATCGACTTGGAACGCAGATAGTAGAGCGACTTGATGCCCTTCTCCCACGCCTGATAATGCAGCATCATCAGATCCCACTTGTCGACATCCGAGGGGATGTAGAGGTTCAGCGACTGAGCCTGGTCGATGTAGGGCGTGCGGTCAGCGGCGAATTCCAGCAGCCAGCGCTGATCGATCTCGAAGCTGGTCTTGTAGACCGCTTTCTCGTCCGCCGTCAGGAAGTCGAGCTGCTGCACCGAGCCGCCATGCTCCAGGATCGAGTTCCACACATTGGTGGAATCCTTGCTCTTGGCGGCCAGCAGCTTCTGCAGATAGGGATTCTTCACCACGAAGCTGCCCGAGAGCGTCTTGTGGGTGTAGATGTTCGCCGGGATCGGCTCGATGCAGGCCGAGGTGCCGCCGCAGATGATGCTGATCGAGGCAGTCGGCGCGATGGCCATCTTGCAGCTGAAGCGCTGCATCACGCCCATATCGGCGGCGTCAGGGCATGCCCCGCGCTCTTGCGCCAGCATGATGCTCGCCTCGTCCGCCTTGGCCGAGACATGTTTGAACATCTTGAGGTTCCAGGCCTTGGCCATGGCGCTCTCGAAGGCGATGCCCTTCTTCTGCAGGAAGGAGTGATAGCCCATCACGCCCATGCCGACCGAACGCTCACGCGCGGCGGAGTACTTGGCGCGGGCCATCTCGTCGGGCGCGCGGTCGATGTAGTCCTGCAGCACGTTGTCGAGGAAGCGCATCACGTCCTCGATGAACACCTTGTCGCCGTTCCACTCGTCCCAGGTTTCCAGGTTGAGCGAGGAGAGGCAGCACACGGCGGTACGGTCATTGCCCAGATGGTCGCGACCGGTGGGCAGGGTGATCTCGCTGCACAGGTTGGAGGTGTAGACCTTCAGACCCAGATCGCGGTGATGCTTGGGCATCATGCGGTTCACCGTGTCGGAGAACACCAGATAAGGCTCACCGGTGGCCAGACGGACCTCGACCAGCTTCTGGAACAGGGCGCGGGCGTTGACGGTGCCGCGCACGCTGCCATCCTTGGGCGACTTGAGGTTGAAATCCTCGCCATCGCGCACGGCGCGCATGAAGTCGTCGGTCAGCAGCACGCCATGGTGCAGGTTGAGCGCCTTACGGTTGAAGTCGCCCGAGGTCTTGCGGATTTCGAGGAACTCCTCGATCTCCGGATGGCTGACATCCAGATAGCAGGCCGCCGAACCGCGACGCAGCGACCCCTGCGAAATCGCCAAGGTCAGCGAATCCATCACGCGCACGAAGGGGATGATGCCGCTGGTCTTGCCGTTCAGGCCGACGCTCTCGCCGATGCCGCGCACCTTGCCCCAATAGGTGCCGATGCCGCCACCGCGCGAGGCGAGCCAAACGTTCTCGTTCCAGGTGTTGACGATGCCCTCAAGGCTGTCCTCGACGGTGTTGAGGTAGCAGGAGATCGGCAGGCCACGCCCCGTGCCCCCGTTCGAGAGCACCGGCGTCGCGGGCATGAACCACAGGCGGCTGATGTAATCGTACAGGCGCTGGGCATGATCCTGATCGTCGGCATAGGCATCGGCCACGCGGGCGAAGAGATCCTGATAGGTCTCGCCGGGCAGCAGATAGCGGTCGTCGAGCGTTTCCTTCCCGAAATCGGTCAGCAGCGCGTCGCGCTTGGCATCGGTGACGATGGTGAAGCGGCGCGGATGCACCACCTTGGAATCGTTTTTGTCAAACGCGGGAGCCTTGGGAGCCGCCGCCTTGGCAGCCACACCAGCCAGCATGCCCGCCAGCAGCGAGGTATCACCCAGCGTGTCTTCCACCAGCTCGGCCGAAGCCAGATCAACCTTGTCGTTCATGGGCAATGCCGGGCGTTTGCCCGCCTCCTTCTTGCTGCGGACCGCGGCGGGCGATGTCGCCTCGAAGCCGTCGGTCGTGTCGGCCAGCCGTTCATCGGCAGCCTGTTGATCCTTTGCGCTGAACGTCACGTCTTCTTTGCCCCTTAGAGACTCGCATCGGCAGGCCGCGGCGCCAAGTCGCCCGATACCCACCACAAACCTTTCCCGGCTCTCACGAACCGGAAACCTGCCCGAATGCGAATACGCCCCACCCCCTGTCCGCAACGGACCGCTCGACACAGGCACACCCTGCCCGGAAACCCGAGAGATGCGGCCAGAATCGATATATCGGCGCCTTACGGCCAAATACTAGGTGTTGAGGCGCCGAAGCACGTCCAGACACTAGGGATAGTGGCCCTGTCCGATTCAGGGCGCAAGAGGGGAAAAACGCGCAAGCCCCATACCACCCTTTCCGCACAGGTTTTTTGCAGGCGGCGACGCGCCGGAAAACGGGCAACGCGCTGTCGCGCAAGAGTCAAAATTGCCCGCTAAAAATTTTTCTCTCCACAGTCCTGATCGAGTCGAGACGAACCCCATTCGCCTGCTTTCCGCGACTCAGCCGGGCAGGTTTGGTGGCCCGCGAACCGCATCACCACAAGCTCTGGTGTCATTCCGGCATTGCCCGTAGAATCATCCCCCATAGAATCAAGCAACTGGCACCTCGCCCTCCAACCGACGGGAGCTTTACGCATGGTCCGCATCCTGGGCGCCCTGTTTTCCGGTTTTTTGATCGGCCTCCTTGCCCGCTGGCTCTACCCCGGATCGGTGCATCTCGGCGTGGTCGCCACCATCCTGCTGGGCGTCGGTGGTTCGCTGTTGGCCGAGTTGGTCGCGCGTCGGCAAGGTTCGAGCCAGCAGGTGGGCTGCCTGGCCTCCGTGCTGGGGGCGATGGCGTTGATTTTGATCGGGCGGTTGTTGGGCTAAGAAGGAAAAAGTGAAGATGCGAGGGCCATCGCCCTCGCGCTCCCTTTAATGTCTGCGTTGCGCCACGGGTTCGGCCTGGCGTCCAGTTTGCCGCGCCGCAGGCAATAATCCTTGGCGCAGCCTATCAACGTTTAACTGCCTGCGGCGCCATAGGCCGCGCAAATGGAGAGTTCTGTCACAAGGATAGGGCACCACTGCCCTTTCGCCGGAAGACGTCATGGGAGCGCGAGGGCCCGGAGCATTCCTCTTGAGGAATGCTACCATCAAAGACTCCCCCCTCGCATCTTCTCCCTTCCAATCCCCTTTAGGGAACCAGAACCGTATCCACCGCCTCATCCAACGTTTCCGGATAATCGCGCGTGCAATGCAACCCCCGGCTCTCATGCCGCTTCAAGGCAGACCGCACGATCAGATCGGCGCTCTGCAGCAGGTTGCGCAATTCGATCAGGTCGGTGCTGACGCGGAAGTGGCCATAATAGTCCTCCACCTCGTCGAACAGCATCTTGATCCGGTGCGCCGCGCGCTCCAACCGCTTGGTGGAGCGTTGGATGCCGACATAGTTCCACATGAAGCGCCGGATCTCGGTCCAGTTCTGCTTGATGATGACCTCCTCATCGGAGTCCGAAACCCGGCTTTCATCCCAGGCCAGCACCGGCGGAGGCGCATCGAAGGCATCCCAGTGATCGAGAATATCGGCTGCCGCCGCCTCGCCAAAGACGAAGCATTCCAGCAGCGAGTTCGACGCCAAACGGTTCGCGCCATGCAGCCCGCTCTCGGTGCACTCACCCGCCGCATAGAGCCCCGGCAGATCGGTGCGCCCGGCCAGATCGATCATGATCCCGCCGCAGGTGTAATGCTGCGCGGGCACGACCGGGATCGGCTCCTTGGTCATATCGATGCCCAGCCCCATCAGCTTGTCGTAAATGTTGGGGAAGTGGTGGCGGACGAACTCCTCGGGCATATGGCTGATGTCGAGGTGGACGTAATCCAGACCATCGCGCTTGATCTCGGCGTCGATGGCGCGGGCGACGATGTCGCGCGGCGCCAGTTCGAGCCGCTCGTCGTAATCGGGCATAAAGCGCTTGCCGCTGCGCGGGTTGATCAGCCGCCCGCCCTCGCCGCGCACCGCCTCGGTGATGAGGAAGTTCTTGACCTCAAGGTTGTAGAGGCAGGTCGGGTGGAATTGCATCATCTCCATATTGCCGACGCGCGCGCCCGCGCGCCAGGCCATGGCGATGCCGTCCCCGGTCGCCCCGCGCGGCGCGGTGGAGTATTGATAGACGCGCCCCGCGCCTCCGGTCGCCAGAATGGTGGCACAGGCGGTGTGGGTCTCGACATGGCCGGTGGCCTCATCGAGCGCATAGACGCCCCAGACCCGGCCCGAGCCCGAATAGCGCATCTCATGCCGCCCGGTGATCAGATCGATGCAGGACCGGCCCGGCAGCAGGGTGATGTTGGGATGATCCTGCGCGGCTTTCAGCAGCGCCGACTGCACCGCCCAGCCCGTGGCATCGTCGACATGGACGATGCGGCGATGCGAATGGCCACCCTCACGCGTGAGGTGGAGATGGTCGTCCTCCATATTGAAGGGCACGCCCAGCTCGATCAGCCGGTCGATGGCGTGGGGCGCACGCTCGATCACGAATTCGACAGTCTCCTGCCGGTTGAGACCGGCCCCCGCCACCATCGTATCGCGGATATGGTCCTCGAAAGTGTCGCCCGCATCGAGCACGGCGGCGATCCCGCCCTGCGCCCAGGCGGTCGACCCGCCGGTCAGTGAGCCCTTGGCCAGCACCAGCACCTTGAGCCGCTGCGCCAGCGCCAGCGCCGCCGTCAAACCGGCTGCTCCAGAGCCCACCACGATCACATCGGCCATCATTGCCTGCCTCTCCCTGACGCTTGCGAGCGTGCCATGCAGGCAATGGCGCCCGGCATCAATCCCGTTCGACGTCTTACGACCTGTTCGAACGCCGTTGGAAAGCAGAGCCTGCGCGCGGCAACAAGAGCAAAAACCACGGCAGGCCGCCATTTTTTATTTATTTTTTATATGCCATCTTCCACGCAGGATCATCCGGCGTTAAGTTACGTGAAATTACTGGATCGGGCCGTTGCCCCCCGCCAGACATGCAGCAGGCCCTGCCGCATCGAAGCGCTCGCGGACCGACGCCCCCCTTTGCGGAGTCAAGCTCATGACCCTCAGCCTGTTTTGCTATTTCGGCCGCCACACGCCCCGGCGCAGCCATATGAAATGGGATGGCGCGCATTTCGTGAGCACCTGCCGTTTCTGCAAAAGCTCCATCATCAAGCGCCGCCATCGCGGCTGGCAGAAGATCGAGGACGAAGGTCAGCCGGTGGCCAGCAACTGATCCGCCCTCACAACAAGGCTCAGATGTTGCTGGTCAGGCTGACGAAGACATCTTCCAGATCGGCCTCGCGGGTCGAGACATCGACGATGCCCAGCCCCTGGCCCTGCACCATCGCCAGCACCTCGCCGGCATTGGTGCGATCCTTGTCATAGGTGATCTCGACGACGCGCTCGCCCAGCACGGCGCTTTTGGTGAAGGCCGAGCCCTGAGGCAGCGGCAGCCCCTGCGGCCCCAGATCGCGGTCCACCGTCACTACCACCACCTTCTCGCGCGCCATATCGACCAGCTCGCGGGTGGGCTTGTTGGCGATCAGTTCGCCATGGTTGATGATCGCGATGCGGTCGCACAGCGCCTCGGCCTCTTCAAGGTAATGGGTGGTCAGCACCACCGTCACGCCCTCATCGTTGAGTTGCTTCACCAGTTCCCAGAGCTGACGGCGCAATTCCACGTCGACGCCTGCCGTGGGCTCGTCGAGCACCAATACGGGCGGCGTGTGCACCATCGCCTTGGCCACCAGCAGACGGCGCTTCATCCCGCCCGACAGCGTGCGGGCATAGGCATGCGCCTTGTCGGCCAGATGCACGGCCTCCAGCAGGGCGTCGCTGATCCGCTCGGCCTTGGGGATGCCATAGAGACCGGCCTGATTCTCCAGCACCTCGCGCGGGGTGAAGAAAGGATCGAAGACGATTTCCTGAGGCACGATGCCGATCGCGCGCGAGGCGTTGCGGCGCTGGGTATCGATGTCGAAACCCCAGATGTCGACACTGCCGCTGCTCTTCATCACCAGACCGGCCAGCGTGTTGATCAGCGTGGACTTGCCCGCGCCATTCGGCCCCAACAGCCCGAAGATCTGACCCTGAGGGACATCGAAACTGACGCCCTTCAGCGCCAGCTTGCCCTCGCCGGGCCCGGCCGGGGCATAGCGCTTGACGAGATCGCGGATCGAAATGGCGGGGGTGGTGCTGGTCATGCGCGCTCTTTAGTCAGAGCTGAAGGCAAGGGGAAGAAGGTTTGAAGAGAGAAATGCGAGGGCCATCGCCCTCGCGCTCCCTTTAATGTCTGCGTGGGCGCTACGGGTTCGGCCATGGAGCAAGGTCGCCGCGCCGCAGGCCTTCATACCATGATTTTGACTGCCTGCGGCGCTTTGTGTCGCGCAGGTGGAGAGCCAAGGCGCACCAATTCGGCTCTACTGCCCTCTCGCCGGAAGACGGAATGGGAGCGCGAGGGGGTAACCCCCTCGCATCTTCCCTTTATCGTCCTACCCCATAACCCGCGCAAAAGCCGGAGCCGGAGCCAGCCACCCCCGCCGCACCCCACGCCGCTCCGCCGCGCGGGCCAGGGCTGCGGGATAAACGTCACCGATCAACTGGTTGAACGTCCGCTCCCAACTGAAGCGGCTGGCAACATGCTCACGCGCGGCCAGCCCCATGGCGCGAGCGCCACCGGCCCAGACCGCCTGCACATGGCGCGCCATGATTTCCATATCGTCCACCGGCGCCAGCAGGCCCAGCCCGGCGGGCACACGCGCCGGCATCGCGCCAGAGGCCACGCCGACCACGGGCAGACCGCTGGCCTGCGCCTCGATCACGGAAATGCCGAAGGTCTCATCCGCCATGGCCGAGACGTAGATATCGGCGGAAGCCAGCCCCCGCGCCAGCATGTCGCGATCATCCACAAAGCCGGGCAGCGCGATGGGCAGGCCGGCGGTTTCGCGCACCAGGCGGTCGCGCAGCTTGCCGTCGCCGAACATCACCATGGCGGCGCCCATTTCGGGCGGCAGGTGGCGGAACATCTCGATCAGGCGGTCGGCGCGCTTTTCATTGTCGATGCGCCCGGCATAGACCAGCAGCGGGCCGTGATCGGGGAAATGCGGCGCCCCCAACCCCAGTTGAGCCCGCAGGCCGGGATCGCGCCGAGCGGGATCGAAACGCTGCGTATCGACACCCAGCGACAGCACATTGACGTGATGGATGCCCCACTCGCCAAGTTGAGCCTTCACCGGCTCGTTCAGCGCATAAAGGCGGTCGAACAGGCGGTAGGTGACATTGGCATAGGCCACGCTGACCTGCTTGAGCGCCTGCCCCAGCGTCGGCCCGAACATGTCGGAGGCGACGCGGTGCACATGCACATTGGGAAAATCGGTGTGATAGCCCGCCACCAGCGCGGTTTCGGGGTGAGCGCGGGCGTAATGGATCGCCGTCCAGGGCAGCACCCAGGGGCAGAGCGATTCGATCACATCGGGGCGATAGTGCTCCAGCACGGCGCGCACCGCGCCGGTGCGCATGATGAAGCGGTAATTGGGGCTGCCGCGCACCTGCTTGGCGCCGACCTCGACCCAGATATGGCGGCCGCGCTCAACGACGCGATCAACCTCGCCCGGCACGATCTGCAGCAGGCGGTGGTTGGTGCGTTCCAGAATATGGCGCTGCTTTTCGCGCATATAGGTACCGACCCCGCCCCCACCGGAGGGAGCGTAGCTCTGGGTCAGATCGCACAACAGCATCGATTTCTGTGAAACAGGCATGTGATCCCTTGCAGCGGGCAATCGTTACAACATGATGATCTTTCCCCCAACTCCGGGCGGGACAAGAGGCGGAAGCGGCTTAACATGAGATGAACCCCACCTCCTTCCGCCCCGAAAGAAGGGCGCCCCGACTGTTCATTCAGCGCCTCCTTCCATCACCACGCCACTTCGACCAAATGACGGTGGAAATGGCCTGCGCCTGCTGCTATCGGGCAAAACCATGAGCACGCAGCCCGAAACCGTCACCACTCACTCCCACCGCGTCAGCTGCGACGGGGCCACCGCCATCCGCAGCACCGGGGGCTACACGCCCTCCGCGCTGGGCCATCCCAAGGTCTATCTCGAAATCGACGAGAAGGGCTTTGTCGAGTGCCCCTATTGCGACAAGCGCTTCGTGCTTGCCGAAAACGCTCACTGATCCACCGATACCACGGGCCTGCCCACTGGCGCGGCAGGCCTGCTCTGCCTATATCGGCGTGATGACTCTTTCCGCCGATCCTCGCTCGCTCCTGTACCGTTCCGGCCAGCTTTCCCCCGATGAGGCACGCAAACTGGCCCGCAGCACGCTGAGCGCCTGCGACGATGGCGAGTTATTCCTGCAATTCGTCGCCTCCGAAAGCTTCACCTTCGACGACGGACGGCTCAAGACCGCCGATTACAGCCGCAACGCCGGTTTCGGCCTGCGCGGCGTCTCGGGCGAGATGACCGGCTTTGCCCATGCCAATGAGATTTCCGCCCCCGCCATCGCCCGCGCCGGGGAAACGCTGAGCCTGCTCGATCCGGCGAAGGGCCCGCTGGCCGCGCCTCCGCTGCGCACCAATCGCCACCTCTACACCGATGCCTCGCCGCTCGACGGGATCGATTTTGCCCGCAAGGTGGCGCTGCTGGAGACCATCGATGCCGCCGCCCGCGCCCGCGATCCGCGCGTGGCGCAGGTCTCGGTCTCGCTGTCGGCAAGCTGGAGCGTGGTGGAGATCGTGCGCCCCGACGCCGAGCCGATCACCGACATCCGCCCGCTGGTGCGCCTCAACATCTCCATCGTGGCCGAGCAGAACGGGCGGCGCGAAAGCGGCAGCTTCGGCATGGGCGGGCGCTATCTCTACGACGACCTCTTCGATGAGGCCGTGTGGAATCGCGGCATCGAGGATGCGCTACGCCAGGCGCTGGTCAATCTGGAGGCGGTCGCCGCCCCCGCCGGTGAGATGCAGGTGCTGCTGGCCCCCGGCTGGCCCGGCATCCTGCTGCATGAAGCCATCGGCCACGGGCTGGAGGGCGATTTCAACCGCAAGGGCACCAGCGCCTTCTCTGGCCGCATCGGCGAACGTGTCGCGGCGCCCGGCGTCACCGTGGTGGACGACGGTTCGCTCCATGCCCGGCGCGGTTCGCTCTCGATCGACGACGAGGGCACGCCGACTCAGGAGAATGTGCTGATCGAGGACGGCATCCTCAAAGGCTACATCCATGACCGCCTCAGCGCCCGCCTGATGGGCATGGCCCCCACCGGCAACGGCCGCCGCGAAAGCTTCGCCCATGCCCCCATGCCCCGCATGACCAACACCTTCATGCGCGCGGGCAATGATGATCCGGAAGAACTGCTGTCGCGCGTGAAGAACGGCATCTTCGCCAAGAGCTTTGGCGGCGGTCAGGTCGATATCACCAGCGGCAAATTCGTCTTCTCCTGCACCGAGGCCTATAAGGTCGAGAACGGCAAGCTGGGCGCACCGATCAAGGGCGCCACGCTGATCGGCGATGGTCCTTCGGTGCTGACCCGCGTGCTGGGTCTGGGCAACGATATGGCACTGGACGAGGGCGTGGGCCTGTGCGGCAAGGGCGGCCAGTCGGTGGCGGCGGGCGTGGGCCAGCCCACCGTGCTGGTCGATGCGCTGACAGTGGGCGGAACGGCGTAAAGACGCGTCTTTTCAGCCCTCATTCAGCATTGACGGTGTAAAGACAAAGGCGGACAAGAAACACGACCGAGACGGCGCCCCGCCCCGGCCTTCTGCGGATGCCCCCGCCGTTTTGAAAGGTCAGATCTCATGAACCGCTTCACTTTCGCCCGCGCGCTGATGGCCTGCTCGACAGGTGCCCTGCTGCTGGCCCAGCCCGTTTCCGCCCGTGAGCAATTGACCGGCGAACAGCAACTGACCAAGTTGCTGGGTAACCGCGTGCCCGGCAAGCCGGTGAGCTGCATCAACCTGATGGACGCCACCAACACCACCATCATCGACAAGACCGCCATTGTCTATTCGGCGGGCGCGGGCACCTATTACGTCAACCGCCCGGCATGGCCAGATCAGCTCGACGATGATTCGATCCTTGTCACCAAGACCTGGGGCAGCCAGCTTTGCCGCCTCGACATCGTGCAATTGCATGACCGCAGCGGCGGCTTCTTCCGCGGCACGGTGGGGCTGAACGACTTCGTGCCTTACACGCTGCCGCCCAAGATCAAGGCACCCAAGCAGGACTGACCCCGCGCGCCTCAGCGCGCCGGGGCCATCCCGTCGGAATACCAGCTCGCCAGTTCGGCCCAGCCGGGCAGATCGCGGCCATTGGCCACAGCATCCAGTGCCACATGGATCACCACAGGCCCTTGCCCGGCACTGGCCGTCGCAAGGGCTGCGGCCAGATCATCCGCCCGGTCCACGTACAGACCCTTTGCCCCGAAGCCCTGAGCGATCTGATCAAAACGTGTGGCGCTGCCCCATGAGGCACCGGGGCGCGGCCCATTGTCGCCCGATTGCTGGCGATAGGCCGCCGCCTCCAGCCCCCATTGATGGTCGACCGCCACCACACAGATGATGGGCAGGCGCAGCCGCACCGCCACCTCCAGCTCGGCGATATGGAACAGCATGGCCGAATCCCCGCTCAGCACCCACGCCGGACGCGGCGCCAGCCCTGCCGCCCGCTCCGCCATCAACGCGCCGATGGCATAAGGCAGGCCGGTACCCAGATGGCCGAAGGCGCGGCTCCAAAGCACGCCACCCTCATGCCCGCCACCACGCGACAACTGGAACAGCACCCCGGCCCCGCCATCCCGCACCAGCAGCGCCTCGGGCGGCAGCACCGCCATCGCCTCGCTGACCAGCCGCGCGGGGTGGACGGGGGTGGCGGGATGCGCCCGTGCGGCCCCATCCCATGCCGCCAGACGCGCCGCTTCAGCCTGCTGGCGGGCGGGCAGATCGGCGTCGGGCACGCGTGACGGCAAGGCATGCGCCAGAGCATGGATCGCCAGCACTGCATCTCCGGCCAGGGCGACATCGATGGGGCGGTTGACCGCCATGCCCTCCACATCCGGATCGACGCGGATCCAGCGCCTTGTGTCATCTCCCGCGCGCCAGTGGCGGCGGCGACCGAGATGCACCGCCTCGCCCAGCGCCGTGCCCATGGCCAGCACCAGATCGGCCCCGGCGATGATCTCGCCCGTCACCGGGGAGAAGGCATAGGGGAAGCACTGCGCACCCAGCCCCGGCAGGGCCGCTGCGCCGGGCGTCAGCACCACCGGGCAGGCCAGACGCCGGCCCAGATCAGCCGCTGCCGCGCGCGCAGCATGGCTCAGCCCATGGCCCACCAGCAGCATGGGACTGCGCGCCTGCTTCAGCAGAGCCACCGCCTGCGCCACGGCGTGAGCCTCAGGCGCGGCAGGGGATGGGAAAGGCATGGCAGCCTCCTCCACCTCACCCATCATCGCGGGGAAAGCACAATCGAGGTAGGCCGGGCCCGGCGTGCCCGCCATGGCCTCATCCAGCGCTTCGGCAATGATCTGACGGGCGCCCTGCGGGCTTTCGATCCGCGCGGCATGTTTGACCACGCCCGCCACCATCGCCATCTGGTCGCCATATTGGAAACGCCCGCGCAGATGGGGTTCGCGCAAGGGGCCCCGCGCGCCGCCCAGAAACAGCACCGGCGCTTTCTCCGCACTGGCACAAGCCATGGCGGGCAGCGCATTGGCCACCCCCGGCCCCGGCGAGAGCGTCACCGCCACAGGCTTGCCGGTCAGCCGCGCGGCGGCCTCGGCCATAAAGCCGCCTGCCGCCTCGTGATGCGGCGAAATCAGGGTAAAACCGCGCTGCTCGGCACGCTGGAACAGCGCCAGAAAGGCTGGATCGGGAATGCCGACCAGACAGCGCCCACCCCGCGCCTCCAGCGCATCGAGGATCGCATCCGCCATGCTCGTGCCCACCGCCTGCCTGTCCATCCTGTCCCTGCGCCTGTTCCAAATGAGCAGCGGCTTTTCCGGCATCGCGCTCCTGCGTCAACCGATTAACACAAGCTTGACAAACCACCCACCGCAAGGCAGACGCGCCCCGCTTCCTGGGGAGTAGTCGCCCGCGCTTCTGACATGCGGGGTTCGCGTCAACACACTTGGCTTTCTGCCATGGCGCGCACGGCCAGACCGGCTTGACGAGACCATGAATGAGCGCGTGTCCGGGCCGGGCATGGGCTGCATTCATGCGTTCTGTCATCCGGCCCCGGAGTTTTGCGTTCATGTCACCCACCCTGTTGGCCATCTGGCCGAACATCGCCTTGCTGCTGGGATCAGCGGTGGTGATCTATCTGGCCTGCGAGTTCTTCGTGAACGGCGTGGAGTGGGTCGGCCAGAAGATGGCGGTGGGGCAAAAGGCCACCGGGACCATCCTCGCGGCCTTCGGCACGGCCTTGCCCGAAAGCGTGGTGACGCTGGTTGCCGTGGCCTTTGGCGCCGGAGCCGCTTCCAAGGAGTTGGGCGTGGGCGCGGCGCTGGGTGGGCCCCTGGCGCTCTCGACCATTGCCTATGCCACGGTGGGCTTTTCGCTGATCCTGTGCGGGCGCCACCTGCCCGTCACCGCCGCCGTGCGCGAAGAGTTCAAGCGGCTGAGCAAGGACCAGGTCTGGTTCATGGCGATCTTTGCCGCCAAGATCCTGCTGGGCGTGCTGGTCTTTGCCTGGAAGCCCTGGTTGGGCCTGGCCTTTCTGGCTGCCTATGCCTTCTACGTCCGGCAGGAAATGCAGGGCGAAAACGAGGATGAAGAGGAAGAGCTGGAACCCCTGAAATTCCAGCCCGGTCGCGCCGAGCCCGCCACCGCTATGGCGCTGATCCAGACGCTGACCGCGCTGGTGGTGATCTTCTTCGCCTCGCGCACCTTCGTGGCCCAGCTTGAGCATCTGGGCCCGGCGCTGGGCCTGCGTCCGCAATTGCTGGCGCTGCTGCTCAGCCCCATCGCCACCGAACTGCCCGAGACGATGAACGCCGTCATCTGGGTGAGGCAGGGCAAGTACCGTCTGGCCCTCGCCAATATTTCGGGCGCGATGATGATCCAGGCCACCATCCCCACCGCGCTGGGCCTGTTCTTCACCCCCTGGCATTTGAGCGCGCCTTTGTTGGTGGCCGCCGCCGCGACGATGACCGCGATCCTCATCATGGCCGTGGCCTTTGCGCGCGGCGCGATCAGCCGCTGGCTGCTGGCGGGGATGGGGCTGCTCTATCCGATCTTCGCGGGAGTGATCGCGGTGCTGCATCTGGCGGGATAAGCGGTATCCGGCGGGTTCATCCACGAATCCGCCGGACTTTTCAGAAGGATGGATGCAGAAATCTTCAGATCTTCTTCACATTTGAGCGTGTAACGCCGCCCGCGATGCGAAGGCCCCCGGCAGCGGCCGTATGGTTGAGACTCTTTGCATGAGCTTAACCGTATATTTGCAGATCGTATTTAAGCGTAGCGGCATGACGCTCGCTCGATCCGTCCTTTCTGCCGCTTCCGCCATGCCATACCCGGCCCTGTTCCGGCGGTTGTGGGCGAATCGCGACGGTGGCGTGGCGATGGAATTCGCCTTCGTGGCCCCGCCCTTCGTCGCGCTGGTGCTGGGCATCCTGCATATCGCCTTGATCTACATGGCGCAGGAAGGCCTGGAAACCGCCGTGGAAAATGCCGCCCGCCTGGTGATGACCGGCGCCGCGCAGAGCATGACCACCGGCACCAACTCCGCCGCCGGGATGAGCGCGACCGACTTCAAGAGCGCCGTCTGCAGCGGCATCAGCGGCAAGGATTCGAACGGCAACGCCGTCACCTACTCCGGCGTGCTGCCGCCCTTCCTGACCTGCGACCGGCTGACGGTGAATGTGCAGGTGGTGCCCACCGGCTGCACCTCGCCGACCATCACCGTGCCTGTCTACACTTACGACAAGACCACCGGAAAGCTCACCGGCACCAGCGCCGGTTACGGCACGGTCAGTTGTGACGGCACAAGCACCGGTACCAACGGCATCGGCAGCACGCAGGGCAAGCTGGTCATCATGCAGTTGGCCTATCTGTGGCCGACGGTCTCCGGGCCGCTGGGGGTCAATTTCGTCAATCAGAATTATGGCAACAACCGCCTGCTGGTGGCGACCTACACCTTCACGGTCGAGCAATATCTCTGCCCCACCGATCCCAGCACGGGGGTCGCCCAGACATGCTGAAGCGCCTGATCCGGGACCGCGGCGGCGTGGCCATGGTGGAGTTCGCCCTGGCCCTGCCGCTGATGCTGACCCTGTTCATGGGCTGCTTTGTCATTTCCGACATGATCTCCTGCTATCGCAAGGTCACGGCCACCACGCGCGCGCTGACCGATCTGGCCAGCCGGGGCATCTCGCCCTCCAGCGCGCCGGCCACCAGCACCGTTTCCACCTATATGAGCAGCGCCGATCTGGTGATGTCGCCCTTCGACATCACCAAGGCCAGTCTGCAGATCGCCCAGTTGCGCATTTGCGACACCACCCACGCCTATGTGGTGTGGAGCCAGGCCCAGACAGGCAGCACGGCGGCCTCGCCCTCGCTGGTCGCCGGAACGGTGGTGTCGGTGCCGGCCGGCATCATCAACAGCTATATGGTGCCCTCCACCGCCAATGCCTGCGCCAGCGGCGTGGCGGGCACCGCGGGCGCCTATCTGTTCTATGGCCAGGTCGCCTATGCCTATACGCCAGCGATCGGCTTTGGCCTGAAGCTGACCACAAACATGGGTGACCAGCTCTATATGAGCCCCCGCCTCAACTGACCGCCTCCTTCGACGAAAAGGCCCCGCCCTTCATGCCCCCCCTGACCGCCCTCCTGATGCCAGCCTGCGCCCGGCTCTGCCGCCGTTTGCGCGCCGATCAGCGCGGCAATGTGCTTTTGCTCCTGGCTCTGGTCCTGCCGCTGCTGCTGGGCGCGGTGGGCTTTGGCCTCGATTACGCCCGCGCGCAGCGGCTGCAGACCAAGCTGGACGCGGCGGCGGATGCGGCGGCACTGGCCACCGTCGACCCCACCTTGCTGAGCGTCACCGACACCGCACAGGTGAAAGCCGCCGCCGAGGCGATGTTCGACCAGCAGGTCCAGGGCCTGAGCGGGCTGACCATCACAGGGCGCCAGGCCATTGTGGACGACAATTCCAAGAGCAGCCTGGCCACGCTGCGCAAGACCACTTTCACCTACACCGCCACCTCGAACAACATTTTCAGCGGCATTCTGAAAATGCCCAATCTGGTGATCGGCGGCTCGGCGGTGGCCAGTGCCTCGACCCCGCCCAGCATCAATTTCTTCATCGCGATGGACACCTCGCCATCAATGCTGCTGCCCACCACCCAGACCGGTATCGACGCCTTGAAAAAGACCGCCTGGTGGAGCGGCGCCAACAGTTACGGCACGCCGGTCGGCTGTGACTTTGCCTGCCATTCAAACAATATGCAGCAGTGGGGCAATGGCGTCTATGTAATCGATTCGCAGAGCAATGCGATCTATCTGGATGCCAGCGACAGCACCAACAGCACCTTCTATCGCGTGTCCTGCAACAGCAATGGCACCAGCAACGCCATCTCTGACAGCAACAACAAGGCCATGGGCACCAATGTCACACTGAAGTCCACCCAGGCGCTGTCCAACGGCCAGACGGTGATGACCTATTGCACCGGCAACAATGGCGGCCTGCTGGCCACCAATCCGGTGGCGCTGTCCTATAAGGACAAGACCTCGGGGAAAACCGTGACGCTGTCGGTCAACTATCCCGACACCTATTGGCTGGTGCAGAACTACAATCTGGTCAATCCAGGTGCCTCGACCTTCCCCCTGCGCACCGATGCCGAAAGTCTGGCCGCGCAAAGCGTGATTTCCACCGCCTATAGCATTCAGAACAAATATGCCGGCATGCCCAACGCTCCGGTGTACCAGATGCAGTTCTTCACCTTCAACCGGGAGAGCCCGGTCGCCATTCCCAACAGCACCTTCGGCCAGATGACGCCGGTGAAGTCTCTGCTGAATCAGGGCGCACCGCCGATCACCGTGCCCAATCTTCCCAAGAGCGGTTCCTGGCTCGCCCAGAACGGCCTGACCGTCACCACCAACAATTTCGACACCAATTTCGGGGATCTACTGAGCGGCATCCAGTCCCAATTGCCCGGCACCAAAGGCGCGGGCACGACAGCCTCGCCGCAAAGCGTGCTGATCATCATCACCGATGGCATGTCGGGCGCCAACAGCACTGTTTCGGCCATGACCCAATCCGACATCAACAAGTGCACAGCGATCAAGCAATACACCCGCATCGCGATTCTCTACACGCAGTATCTGCCGGGGACGATCAACTACACACCGCGTCCCGACTTCACGACGATGGCCAACAATGTCGTGCCCACCATTCAGGGCGCCCTGCAACAATGCGCCACGCAGAACACCGACGGCACCTATCTGATGCAGACCGTCTCGACCGATGGCGACGTGTCGGCCGCGCTCAACACGCTGTTCGCCATGGCGGTGCAGACTGCGCGTCTGGTGCAGTAAGCTGCGGATTCGCGCCGACAGGGACCGGATTCAGGCCGAGTGGCGCCATACGCCATTGGCCTGATCGGCCCGGCCGCACTATGGCAGGCAAAACCACAAGCGCGAAGGCAGGAGCCCCTTGATGACCGACGAACTGAGCGACATTCCGCGCCACTTCATCGAGGAGTTCAAAAAGGCAGGGCCGGAATATATCGGCTGGCAGATGCGGACCGGGGGCCTCACCGGCCCCCGGCTGACCTATGCCGGACGCTGGCTGGCGTATCTGGAAGTGGCGCAGAAGCAGGCGCGCAGGCGCTATGACCGGCGGATGTTCACGCTGGCCGTGGCTACCGCCGTGCTGGCCTTTATCGCCGCTGTGGAAGGCGGCCTGCAACTGGCGATGACCGCCCACACGCCCCCCGCGCCGAGCAGCAACCCACAGCCCTCCCCCGCATCGCACCGATAAGGCGAAGCAAGAGCAGAATATCGCCAAAACACCCCATCAGACGGGAGGGATTTGAGGCGAACCGTTGAGGCCGGTAGCACCTTGGTAACATGCGCCGTGCCACAATGCCCCTTCGGACGCCAATATTAACAATCATTTGGAAATGCGATGATCATCTCTCCCGCAACGCTCAAGGCCTTGCTCAAGCGACTGGTGCGCGACCGCACCGGAGCAACCGCCATCGAATATGGCCTGATCGCGGCGCTGATCGCGGTGGCCGCCATCACCGCGATGAAGGGTCTGGGCAATCAGCTCAAGAGCACCTTCAACTCGACATCCTCGGCCATGTCCGCGGGCAATGCCGCAGCATGACGGGCTGAGCCCCTCGCTCCAGCCTGCCAATATTTTCTTCCATCATTCTAGGGATTAGGCCCTGATCGCGCCGCAAGCGATGCTTGATCGCCTGCGGCGTATGATCCTCCGTCCAGACCATGCGAAAGGGCGGAACGGTGACAAGGAAGGAGCTGATCCAGGGCATCGCGCTTGTCGCGATGGTGATGATTCCGGCGACCATCAAGGCGTCGGGGTTGTTGAACGCGATGGAGGAAGACGCGCCGCAATGCGATGCCCCCGAAACCAGGATCGCGCTGCTGGATCAGCTTTACGACCGTGCGCTGACTCAGGCGCGCGTCTCGCCGCAATTTGCCGCCCGGCCAAGGGGGCCGGGTGACGCCAGCCTGTTCCAGCAGATCGACTGGCTGCGCAACCACCCCCTGCTGCTGATTGAATCCGCGACACAAAGCGGCACGGCGCGCGGAAGGCGCTTTTGCGTCGCCACGATATCCTATCGCCTTGGCAACAGCGGCGCGGCGCATATCAGCTTCACGACGTCGGCGGATCAGAAACTGGGGGATACGATCGTGAGCCTGGGTTCAGGCTGGCAGCGACCTGCCGGAATCGCCAGTGCGATGGCGCTTCACCGCTATCTCGACACGGCCTGAAGGACGCGGGGTCAGAGACGGATGGCGATGACGGGCTCGAATGTTTCTAGCTAAAACTCTGAAATATATATGCTAAACAGAACTTCCACAAAAATCGGTGTCTTCACCGAGGCCCCAAATCATCACACTGCGATGTGAATGGCTTTTTGCGGGATCACATTGCGGATCACAACGTCTCATTTACGTCTGAGAGATCGCAAAATAACTCGGATGCGATTCGCAACATCTTGAAGGTGATTCGCTTGCCATAAGACAAGGATGCTTGGTCCCTCGCGGTACTACCCCATGAAGGATTGGGCGGCTATCGATGGATCCTAGGGTACGGCGGCTGCCGATTCCGGCGCGGCACGCTGCACCCCAATCGCCAGAGCTGCTGACATGGACAACGCATAGGTTCAGCTGCGTCGCCGGAAAGCCCAAACAAGCTTGGCAAGGCTCGCAATGAGTGCAGCGACAGCAGTCAGATATGTGGCGGTCACAATGTCCATCGTTTTGACTCCAATAGCTGAGATGGATAGTGTTCCATAAATGTTCCATGCAGGGCAGAGCCGCAGTGCTTCGCCTTTAGCTGCCCAAACGAAACAGCTCTGATGGCGGCAGTGCCTGCAGGTGAGCTGTCGCTAACAATAGCTGCCGCTCACCGCGCCAATGACGCCCGTCGAAATTTGCCATAGGTTAAGGTGATGGAAGGGCATCGCGAATTGGCAAAAAGTGGGACGAAGCAGCCACCCCCATCTGCGAGCAGCAATGGCAGTGTTCGTCCGAAGCGGTCATAGCCAGTTTGGCCGATTAAAGGCGGTGAATGCCGAAGTTTACTTATGCGGTGATCAGAACCTCGCAATGATCGACCGGGACGAGCCCGATCGGCGATGGCGTCACGTCATATTGGTCCATCAGTTTCTGGCGCACGCCATCGAAAGCCGACTTGGGCATGCGAAGACCGTCACCTCGTTTGCGGCCCTCGCCGAGGAGCAGCGGCTTGAGCCGGGCAAGGACGCGTGGCGGGGCCCAGACCGGCAGCTTGATAGCCCCGTGCATGTACATGTTCGCCCAGCCGTTGATTCGTCGAAGGGTGGCGAACGGCACCGCCGATGCGATTTGCTTCTCGAAGGGCCGAATGGCCTCGAACAGGGCCGACAGCGGCACCGGTTCGAACGTATTGTTGGCGTCAGAGAACCGACCGGCGATGCCGAAGGCGCGGCGAAGCCGTATCTCCAAGGCCTGGCGGATCGTGCCGATCACGAGATCGGAATGGTTTTCGGCGAAGCTGAGTCCGAAGCTTCCGTGCCCGTAGATCGTCTGCTGTGCGCCGAAGAAGAAGGTGTGCATATGCTCGACCTCGTTCTTCCCAACCCCGAAGACACCTGGGACTTGGCGGCTGCGCGCGGCCCAATGCTCGAGCATTACCACGCTGTCGAATAGAACGTGATCGACGAAGCGCAGGACGTTTGCGAAGGCGAAGGCGGCCTCGGGATCCGGGCAATCCCGCGGAACGCGGGAGACGATGCTGTCCATCTCTTGGAGGAACAAGGCGGCGTGCGCAGCGTAAAAGGCGTCGTCCGCTTCCTTGCGCTGGAGATCGCCAAGAGTACGTGGAATGGCAGCATCCAAGAGGTTGTCGATGCCGGCCTTCGACGGGTGCTTGCCGACCTCCTTACGGAACGCCTGCACGAAAAGCGGCCGGCCGGAGGCCCACCAATCGACAACGCCGGCCCATTCCGCGGCGGCGTCGACGATCCTGCCGCGATTGCCACGGCATGCCTCGCGTTTATATTCCTCGATCGGTGTCGTCATCGCCTTGCTCCCGTCGTCCGTGTGAGAGAGGATATCATGAGCGGAGGTAGGGAAACGTGATCAGAACATTGGATATCTACACCGACGACACGACCTGGCCCGCCACGGGCGCGCCGTCGTTCCCGACCTCGTTCATCGCTGGGATGTCCAGCCACAACGTCGCGATCCTGCCGACCCTGCTGCTGATCGGGCAATTGACGACCCCACAGATCGCGCGCGGAGTTTCGCTCAGCGAGTTCTGGGCGTGGGTGCGTTACGTTTATGCCGTCTCGAGCGACAGCGATCTCCGCATCACGGCGGACTTCGCCAATCTTGACTCTCACCAGAAGACGATCCTGAGCGACGATTTCGGCATGGGCATTCCGATCGGCTACCTAGTCGGCACGCTGGGTCTCGTCTCATGGAGCGATGGTCGGTATTTCATGGACCGGATGAGCGCGCTGATGCACGGCCCGCTACCGGTGCCGCGCAAGCGGGGGCCGCGCAAGGCCCCCGATTTCGTGTTCATGGATCATGCCGGCGCGCTGCATGTCGTGGAATGCAAGGGTGGCCAGAGCGGCCCCGACGCGCGCGATCGGCAGTTGTCGAGCACGACGAGCAAGGGCGAGCCGACCGGGGGCGTGGTCCAGAAGCGTATGGTGCTGCTTCCCGCGCACCTGCAGGGACAGAGGCTCGCTTGCGGCCTGTCGATCGGGGTTTCGGGCAAGCTGGGGCCGAGCGACTTGAAAATCGTCGATCCGGAGTTCAACCCGGAATTCGATCTGTCGGAAGCCGACGACTCAGTGATCGGTGATCCGGTCATGCGTTCCGGGCTTGCGAAGTCGCTGCGCGGCGCCGGTTTCCCTGCGACCGCAGCAGCGGTCGCTGCTCCGAGCGGACCATCAGCGCGGGCGAAGTCGATCGAGGCGAGCCCCGCTTTCCTGAGGGCGAGCCGCCGCCGTGTGATCGATCAGCGAAACGCGGCGGCGCGGGCCGAGCTCGGCGCCGCCGGCGCCGTCAGCTTCATGATCGGCGATACCAAGCTGGTCGGGCGCGAGGTGACGATGGTGCTTCCGGTGCCGCTGACCATCGACGGCGAGACCTATCGCCGCGCGATCATCCGCCAGGGCGTGCCGCCGGACCTGCTCGGCATGGTAATGGAGATCGGCCTGGTCGAGGGCGCGCTGCCCTCGCTCGGCCGGCAGAAAGAAGGCATTGGCGGTATCAAGCTGATCGCCGAAGGAGCCCGAGGCGAGCTGCGGATTGGGGGATCGTTCGCGAGCGAGATCATCCTTGAGAAATCAGCGGGGCCGGCTGGAACCGAGGTCCCAAGCGCGTGATCGGTCAGGGGCCGCCGCCGACCAGATTGTCGATATAGCCGTCGCATCCAGTGAAATAGTTTGCCACCGCCTGCATGACGTCCTTGAGGGTTGGCAGGTGGAGATCGGTCAACGCAAGCGGGAGCGGCTGGCCTTTCTGGTCGACCGGATAGCGGTAGGAATAGGAGCCCGGATCGATCTTGGCGAACTGCCCGATGACCTCTTCCACAATGGGATCCGCCTCGTCGGGATCCTCGGTGCCGAACCGATCGAGCATCGTCGCGAAGTCGGCCCACAGCACCTCGAGCCGATGCGAGTTCCAGTTGGGTTTCACATCGACATGGCGGCCGTAGGTCGCCAGCATATACTTGAGGGACAGCTCCAGGAACTGCCGGTAATTGAAGATGATCGGACAGACGAGGAAGTCGCGGTCGACCTCCTGCTCCAGGGTGTGGGCAACCATGAGGTCGGCGCCCTTCTTATAGCCATCCGTCATGAGGACAAGCCGCGTATGGGCGCTCACAGCAATGTTGGCGTTCTCCAGGTGATCGGCGGCCTCGACGAAAGGCATGTCTCCCGCCGCCGGCCAGCGGAACTCCTCGTGGATGATCTCCTCGAACGTGCGCCGCTTCATGCGCTGAGACCTCCGGAAGCGTCCGCGCGCAGTTGGTCCCACGCGTCGCGATAGGGTTCAAGCCAAGCCGGACCATAGGTATCGGCCAGATCGAGGTGGCTGTAGTCGGGGAGAAAGCGGCGCATCTCGCCATCCTTGTGCGGCTGGCCCTTCCGCCCCGGACGCGCCAGCCAGGTCTGGTGCGAGATGTGGAGCACGTCGGCGACCACGGCGCTCGGCACGACGAATGCGTCCGGGAGCGCACCGACATCGTTCGGGAATGACAAAAAGACATAGAAGAGGCTGGCGCCGCGAATATCCTCGTGCTTCGCTTTCATGTGCCAACCGCCGTCGCTGCCGAGTTGGCGGCGCGTCTTTACTTGGACCGCACATGCCCGATCACCAATATCATCTGTGACAACGATATCGGCCGTCGGCACCCCTACTGGTGCCAGCGCGGCGATCAGCCCACGCCGCAAGAGTTGCGACATTACGTAGTGCTCGCCTGCGGCACCTAAGAGCGATGATGGAGACATGAGCCGGACTATATTCGGCATTGAACCGCCCGTCTCGCATATTCAGCTTGGGCAAGCCGCCGGTCCGCACTTGAGAACGGAAAAATCGACGCTGAATAGTCGGAAATGGTCGGCTGCTCACCGGCCGCTTTATGTCGCTCAATCGGCGGCTCCTGTCAGATCCGGTCGTTCCCGTCATTGCGGAGGAACGGCAACATCTGGTCGGCTGTCACCGCTTCCAGCAGACCCGCCTGCCGGTGAGAGGTCTGATTGGCATCACCAATAGCTACCGGTTGACTTGCCGCTGATTTTTCCTCCAAGCTTCATTAGAAGCCGACCAAGCGGAAAGACAGACGAAAGAATGAAGCGAGCAATATTCAAAAAATGATATCTCCACTCCACTGAAGTGCGGTAGCGGGAATCGAAATTAGCAAGCAATCATCTGATATCTAAACAATATTTGTCAATTTTATATTCCAATAGCCCCGACATTTAGCCCCACTCCCTTTCAGGAAATCGGGTTTGACGCATAAATCGGGAATTTTTCACCTCAGTCCAGTTCATGGAATCTTGTAGAACTTCATGAAATGAGCAGCAACATATGGTCAGTCAGGCCATTGATTTGATCAAAGGCTCTCGGCGTCTCTGGAAGCAGAGGAGTTGGTTAACTTCTCGCTGTGTTCCTCATCTCATGGAAAGCTCGCCCCTATCGGAAGCCGGGAAATGAGCGGGCGCGGTGACACGGCTGCCCTCTACCGTCCATCCCCTAAGCGGTGCCTTGAGATGCGCCGAACGGAGAAACGAGCGGCGGACAGGTTCCCAATCACCAGTTATACGAACAGCTTCGCCACCGCTGCAAGCGCCGTAATCAATGCCAGGCCAAATCCAGCCTTTTGCAGCGGCAAAAGCTTTCCGGCCGGCTTACCTTCTTCGGCCTTTAAAGCCAAGACGCGCTTTATGGCGTCGATAGTTGACCCGGTTGGCTCACCATATCTTAATGCGTCGGAAAGTTCGCGCTCAGACCATCCCATCAGCTCTCTGTCGGAAAAAGCCTTCCCTTTTAAACTCAGAGTTTTGGCCCTTCTCGCTTCGAGATCATCAAATTTCTCCTTGTCCATATACATTTCCTCATCTGCCCGGCTCTGCCGGTCACTATCTAAGATCGCTTCCAAGTTCCGCCAGCGCACGAAGCATTTTTAGCAGGTGGCTTGCTGGCCGAAACACATCACCCAGAAGACACCGCACGCTCATGATTCTACGGCCTAGCAAATTTGAGAACCCACTAGCGCCTTTGGCCAAAAAACAGATGATCACTTCAATCTACAGACCTGACCTTCTGGAAAGCGGCCATCTTAGCCCCGGTAGCAGCCATCAAACCTTGGGTGTCCGGCGGTTTTTGCGATCAGCGAGGCCGCCGTTCAACGATCAACTTGAAGGCGTTTTGCTGACGGACCGCTCGGCCATTCAGGCCCCGTCATAGCTGCGATCCATCAGTGGCTTGGCTTTATCCAGCGCAGCAACGTCGGTGATGATGATTTCGAGGTCACCAGTTCCGAAATGTCCAATGTTGCGGACATCACGTGTAAAACCTGATTCGAGTTCTATTGTACTTGGATCGACCTTGACGAAAATTTTAAGGTGCCTGATCTGCGGCTTGACCTCAACGCACGCGAAGTTCTTCAGGCGCCGGAAAGCAACATAGTTGTCCAGGATTTTCAAATCGACATCGTCGCCTAACGCCAGCAGGTACGCCTTCGTCGCCTCGTAAAGATCGACAAGGCCTTGGTCGGCGTCGGCAAGGTACTGTGTAACAGTTTTCTGGCGAGAGCGAGGTCGCATTGCCGTAGTCTCGCCTTGTGCGTCAACGCCCGCTGGGATGCCGCGCACGGGCCGCTCCGATGCCGAAGTCAGTAGTTCGAACAGCAACAGTTCGTCACCAAAGCGGCGATAGCGAACCAGCGCGATATTTCGGTTCATCTGGTTGACCGCATGCGCATCGTATTTTGTGAAATCACCCGCGATGCAGATCAGCCGGGGCGTCGTCCAATCAACGGCCTTCGCCTCTTCGGCGCCGAAGCGCTCCAGAACAAGCCATTCGAAATCACGGCGGTGATCCATCAGCCAGTCGAGGTAGAATAAGCCTTGGTTGATGACATTCTCATTGCTGGCCCGTTTGTACTCGACGATCACTGGCGAACCATTCTCGTCTATGCCCAGCGAATCCATGCGTCCGCCGTTCGTAGTCGGAAACTCCGATGCAAGAAACCGCACACCGAGGAATGCTTCCATGTTGCGTTCAATAAGGGTCTGCAATGACTTCTCTAGCGCGACCGCGCTGCCGCGAAGCTCTGTGACCGAAGCACTGTCCGTGCGAAAGAGTTTTATATCGCTCATACAAAAATCACCAAATGAACTGGTGCCCCATTCTGTCAAGTCTTCTCAGGCGATCCTCGTAGTCCGGCATGATCGTTTCCAACGACCGCCAAAATCGACGTGAATGATTGTGCTCAAGAACGTGACAAGCCTCGTGTGCAATAACGTAGTCGACCAGCGGCATCGGAGCCATCACCAAGCGCCAGTTGAGGCGGATGCGCCCCCGTGAATCGCAGCTTCCCCAGCGTTTGGATTGGTCAACGACATTAACGGTCGGTGTTGGAATGCCAAGCGTCTCTGCGATCATTCGCGCGCGGGCAGGAAAATGCTGGATCGCATGCGCTCGGTACCAGTGCCTGAGCCCGCTGCGGACAGCGGCGCGCTGAATGGCTTCATGGCCTTTCGGCAGCACCGGCGCGACAAGGCTGGAACCTCTCGCAATAATCCGGGTCGTGACGGCGGTTTCGTCGGGAATGAGCTTCAAGCGATATTGGCGGCCGAGGTAGTGAAAGGTCTCGCCACTCACAAATTCCTTGGCCGCCGGCCGCGCCCCAAGTTCGCGGTACGCCGCCTGTTTGCGAAGCAGCCAAGCGCCTTTCTTGCGAACGATGCCGAGGACGCGGTCATCGCCTAAGTCCGACGGCGCGAGGACGCGCACTCCGTCGAAGCCAACAGATATCGCCACGGTTTTCCGGCGCGCCGTCCGCTCGATTAGGAACGTAAACGTTTCGCCGCCAAAAACGATGGAATGCTGAGCCGCGTCCGTCATCCCGCATACCTCGCGCGGGCGACATCCATGATCTTTGCCGTCGTGGCTTCAACCTTGCGCGCATCCAATCCCAAGCTGCGCAATTGCTCCTTGATGGATCGGCGCATCTGTCGCTGGACGTCCTCCTTTTGATGCCAGTCGACAACTTCAGCATACTCCTCAAGTGCCTTGGTGATACCGGCAGCTCTCCGAGAGCGCTCGGGGTCTGGTAGGTCAGCGTCAATGAAGGGCAGGATGGCGGCAGCCGTTCCGGTAAGGCCGTCGCTTCTGCCCGCCGCGCCCGAGCGAATATCTGTGGCTTGCCCGACCATTGCTTCAAGCTTGGCCAAGGCACTGGCAGCGGACACGCGAGCTTCCCGCCTGTCGTTGACGATCCGCTCCAACTGCTCCCAAAGCGAGGCGTAAGCCGTGGGGTTCTCGTCGCGGTGGACGTGGATCTCCTGCCGAATAGCGTGCTCGATCTCGGCAGCCTGGGCAGCGCTCGACCTGAGGCTTTCCAGATGCGGACGGAACGCGGGGTCGAGAATATCGAACTTCACCAGCAACTGTTCGACACCCGTCACCGAGAGGTGGCTGGTGATAATCTCGCCCACCTTCGCGCCGTAGTCTTTCGGGTCAAATGGCTCCTCGTGATAGGCGCGGCGGGCGAGAACGCGAATGCGCGATAGCCACTTCAGGTCGGACGGATAGGGTTCTTCCAATGCCTTGGGATCAGGCAAAACCATGTCCATGGCTTCGGCAAAACGCAGGAAGTCGAGCTCGAATTTGGCGCGGATGTCGTCAGGGCGCAGCAGTTCAACGCACGCCAAATCGTCCTGATTGTTAAGGCCTTCGAAGAGCCGAATGGCGGCCCGGTGCCGACTTTCCAAAAGTTGGATCTTTTCAGATAGCGGACGGAGCGCGCTGGCTACGCCATCCTCGTCGGAGAACATATCCAATGCGTCAGAAATGCGCCGATTGTCCCCCCAATAATCCACGACCAACCCGTAGGTCTTGCCATCGGCGGTGCGGTTCACGCGAGCAATCGCCTGCAAAAGCGTGTGCTCTCGCAAAGGGGCATCGAGATACAGAACCTGCTCTACCGGCGCGTCAAAACCGGTGAGCAGCATATCGCACACGATCAAGATTTTCAGCGGATCGTCACGCCTCTTGAACCGGCCAATCATGGTGTCGCGGTCGCGCTTGGACAGGTGATGGGCTTGCAGCCGGGCGCTGTCATTGTTCGAAGCGGACATGATGAGCGCGCATTCGGGCGCGCCAAGCTGCCGCAAGGCTTCGACATAGGTCACGGCGACGTCGCGGCTGACCGTCACGATCTGCGCTTTGAAACCGTTTGGCTCAATGGTGCTTCGATAGTGCGCAAGGACATCTTTGGCGATGGCCTCAATGCGCACTTGAGCTCCGGCCAGCTTCTCCTGAAGTCGCATACCGCGCTTCAGTTTCTCAATCTCGGTGTTCGACAGTTCAGAAAACGTGGTCCGAATATCCCGTTCGAGATCGCGCCCGTCGATCCGTAGTTGCGCGTCGCGCATCTCGTAATAGATCGGGACGGTCGCTCCATCCTTCACAGCCTGGTCGATCAGGTAGCGGTGCAGATAGTCGCCAAAGACCTCACGGGTGCTGCGGTCCTTTTTGTCGATGGGCGTGCCGGTGAATGCGATCATGCAGGCATTGGGCAGTCCTGCCCGCATCCGAGCCGCCAGCGCGCCATATTGCGTCCGGTGCGCTTCATCGACCATGACGAAAACATTTCGCGCATTGGAAATCACAGACGAGCGTTTTGGCACAGCGCTGTGAAACTTGTGGACGGTAGTAAGAACGGTGGTGCCAGCCCCGCCCGATAGGGTGTTACGCAGCGCGCCTCCGCTTTCCGCCTGGATGGGGTTAGCAAATCCTGAGCGTTGGAATTGCCCGGTGATCTGATCATCAAGGTCGGTTCTATCCGTGACGATGACAATTGTCGGATTTTCAGCTTCGGGAAGGCGACGCAGCTTGGTCGCAAGAAACACCATCGTCAGCGATTTACCGGAGCCTTGGGTATGGTGGATAACGCCGCCACGACGTTGTAGATTGGGCGCGCTCCGGATGCGCTCAATCGCTTTGCCGACGGCAACAAACTGCTGATAGCGCGCCAGCTTCTTGATGCGCCGTCCGTCGATAGTCTCGAACATGACGAAGTTGCGGATGAGATCGAGCAGATTGGCCGGGGCGAGAAGCCCGGCGAGCAATATGTCTTGTCCGGTTGGTGTTCGACCCAATTGTGCCGCGAGCGCATCGAGCGTGAGCGGATATGGGTCTTTCCACTCAGCCCATTGGCGAGCAGGCGTGAGCGTTGTGCCGCACTTCGCCACATCGCGCGCCAGTGCAATGGCAATCTGAGCCGTCTCGAACAGGCGAGGAGCGCCAAGCCCGGCGAACTCATCCCGGCTTTCATAGCGGCGGAATTGGCGGATCGCCTCACCCATCGGGTCGGCCAGTGACGGCGACTTGCATTCGATGGCAGCGAGCGGGAGACCGTTCACGTAAACGACGATATCGGGAATAATGTCCTGACGCGCGCCCTTGATGGCGACTTGCCGCGCGAACTCAAATGTGTTGGCGGATGGATCGTCGAAATCGAAGAACCGCACATTGCGGTCCTGGCGTCTGCCACCTTCAGTATGTGGGGCCGTCACGCCGTAGGTGAGAGCCGTATAGGCACTCTCGTTCGCCTCCATCACATCGACGGCGGTCACGCGCGTGACGGCGGCTAGAGCGCGGCGAACACCGTCATCACCAAGCCACGGATTAAGGCGCTTCAGGCATTCCGCGAGGCGAACCGTCAGAACCGGCTCGGTTGCAAGCCCGTCGCGCAGCCGCCGCACGTCCTCGGGTGATAAGGACTTATAGTCGAATAGCACCCGCAGCAGATCCGCAGCCGGCTCCTCTACCCATTCGCGCTCAAGCTGTTCACTGGTTTCGTTCATGCGGCTCGTCCGGCCTTGTTACGGTGCCGCGCAATGATACTCTCCGGGAGACGAATGCGCCCTGACAACAGTTCTTGGGAGAGGGAAGCACGAAGCGAAATAAGCTTCTTCAACGTGGCCTCCTCCGCCTCGATGCGCGACCAAGCTCCTTTCAACAGCCCGACGATCTGATCTTGCCGGGCAAGCGGAGGAACACGAATTTGGATACGCTTCATCTCACCAACATTCAGATGTTGCTGCGCGAGACCGCCCTGGAGAACAGCAATTTGCCGTTTTGCGATGCGTGAGTTCATGAAAAAACTCACATATTCTCCGCGCACCTCAGAGCCAGGACGGGAGAAAATTACATCAATACAATTGATTTCGCCAATGTTATGCGGCACGACCGCCGTCTTGCCCGGTTCGCCTGTCCTGACAGTAACCACGTCTCCCACGCGCAAGGCCGACTTTCTGTTAAGTCTGTGGCCGTGTTCAGAGATTTTGACCAGCTCGCCAAGATACAAGCGGTTCGGACGTACATTGAGCGACCGAAGGGCAGGAACACCGCCAACTTCGACATAATAGGAAGCGGGCTTGACGACGATGCCAACTTGAATCGAGGCCATCTCGGAAGCCAATGTCGAAGTGCGCCAGCCATCTACTTTTTTATGTCCTGTACATGGATCGATACCCAAGAAGAGTGCCTCGGCAAGCGCCTCAGTCATTTCGTGAAGTTGAACGCAGACCGCTTCCGATGTAGCAATTGCCTCCTCCACCGTCGAAAAGATCTCGGCAATTGCATACTGCTCAGCTAATGGAGGCAGAGCAAACTTGAAGGCGGACAGGTCTCTGAATAGAATAGATTTTCTGCGATTAACCCCCCCATTGCTATAGGGGTCGAAGCGGCCACTTAGCGCAAATCTCTTAAATTTTCGGAGAGCGATTTCTGGGTCGATTTCTTCACAATCAGTTTCGAAAACCGTGTACATCGGGCTTATCAGACCCGCGTCTTCATTTTTCAGGTAGTCGATAGAGCCTTCATCGAGGTGGATCGTGGCGTAGGCAAATTGTCCACGCTTCACGATCTTATACCGATCGGTATTCTCGCTATAAACCGATTTTGAGAAGTACTCATTGGAGCGAACGAAGCCACGATGCTTCGTCATACTCAAAACCGGAATATCAGCACTCGTCCGATTCCTGTTCGAAATTTCGCGGGCGATCTGGCCAATGCGGACCTCTCGCCACCCCTTGGGCACGTTACCCGACATAACCCATCTCCTTAAGGAGGGCGTTCATGCGGGCAGCGGCCTCATCCCGTGCCTTCTCAGCGTCCCAGAGCTTGGCAAGCTCCGCCTGCACATCTATCGGCTTTTCCGGCTCCAGCGTGTCGATGTAGCGGGAGATGTTGAGGTTGAAATCATTCTCCTCAATTTCCTTCATGTCGACGATGCGGCAGAAGCGGTCCTCATCTTTCCATGCGCGGAAGGCGTCACGAATGTCACCGATATCGCGTTCACCCAAGATGTTTTTTTTGGGCCGCTCCTCAAACTTCTTCGCACTGTGGATGAACAGCACCTTACCTTCGCGCTCGGGCGCTTTTGCCTTGTTGAGGATCAAAACAGTTGCGGGGATGCCGGTGCCTGCGAACAGGTTTTCGGGCAGGCCGATAATCGCCTCGAACAGGTCGGCCTTCAGCATCGCTTCACGAATGCGGCCGTCGCCCGAACCGCGAAACAGCACCCCATGCGGCATCACCACGCCGCAAACGCCCTGGGCGTTGAGCGTTGCCACCATGTGCTGGACGAAGGCCAGATCGCCCATGTTCTTAGGAGGAATGCCGAAGATGAAACGGTTATGCCCCTTCTTCTCGGTGTCCCCTGACACATCCTCGGCGCCCCAGCTATCCAGCGAAAAGGGCGGATTGGCGATCACGCGGTCATAAAGGAAGAGATTGCCGTCCTGATCGAGCAAGCGCGGATTGCGAATCGTATCGCCCTTTTCGATCCGCGCATCGCGTAGTCCGTGCAGCAGCAAATTCATCTTGGCGATGGCCCATGTGCCAAGGTTTTTTTCCTGTCCGTGCAGCGTGATGTTGAGTGCTTCACCTAGCCGCTTGCCTTCAAGCTTCGCCACATGCTCCGCGACCTGAACCAGCATGCCGCCTGAGCCGCAGGTGGGGTCGCTGATGCGCATGCCGGGCTTGGGGTCCAGCAACTCGACAATCAGACGCACGACTTGATGTGGGGTGTAGAACTCGCCGCCCTTCTTGCCAGCATCATCCGCAAACTTATCGATTAGGTATTCATAGGCGCGACCAAGCATGTCCGGCTCGGAAAGCGAGGCGTTCGACAGGTCGATGCGTGAGAAGTGGTCAATCAGACGCGACAAAACGCCTTCGCGGTTCTTGGCGTCGCCAAGGCGTGATTCAGAATTAAAGTCGATATTGGCCAGAACGCCTTCAATCGAGGGATTGGCATCCTCAATCGCTGCGCATGCCTTGTTGAGGTGATCGCCAATGCCCGTCGTCAGCTTTTTGATCGCTGACCAGCGCGCGCGTTCAACTAGAAAGAATTCATGTTCGTCTGGGTCACTGTAGGCGACATCTTTCGCCAGACCCTGACGCATGGCCTCCTTTACCTCTTCTTCGAAACGATCAGACAGTCGCTTTAGAAAAAGGAAGCCAAAGATGTAGATTTTGTAATCGGAACTATCGATGGAGCCGCGCAGGATGTCAGCGGATTTCCAAAGATGGCTTTCCAGTTCAGTGCGTGTAAGTTTAGCCATGTTTTCCTCAATTGTTCTGACTGTTGCCAAACAGGCGAGCATCAATCAGACGCCGCGCGAGTGAGCGGCGGATTTCGGCAGCCTCCAGGGCAGTGCGGTAGGCGATTTGCCCGTCCTTAACGAGGGCGGCGATTCTCTCCTGTTCATTCAGCGACGGCAGATTGATTTCGAGCTTAGCAAGGTCTTTCGGCGACAAGGACAGCAGCGTCGTCGCCCCTCTCCGTAGGACCTCAATCTTTGGGCGAAACACATCGCTAGACAGGATTGCAAACAGGGCACCGCCCGCCACATCGGGGCCGGGCCGCACAACAATGAGGTTTGCGCTGGCTATTGCCCCTACGGTCTCATCCCCCACAAGGCCGAATTTCAGCAGCGTCCCGCGTCCTGTGACAAGCACGTCGTCGACCTGCACTGCATAGGTCGCAGCTTTGGAGGGAGACGAAAAACCTACTGTATCTAGCGCTTCCCGTGTGGCCACAGCACCGTCTTGGAGGTCACGCACGCCAATAACCGGTAGCCGCTCGCCGGGACGAGCCACCACTTCCTCGCGCGACACCCCAACGCCCGCAAACACCCTCGCAACATCTAGAAGGCGTGCGGTGCAGCAGCCAAAGGCAGTTGCTTTCGCTTGTTTTATCATGCTTCGCCAGTAGCCGTAGCAAGCTACAATGTCAACTGAACGCATTCCGTAGCTCGCTACGGCAACTAATAATTAGATTTTAACTTGACCTTCAGGCGAGTCAGGCTCATATAGGAGACGTCAGGCCAGAATCTGACGTTGGAAGAATAGGAGAAATGCAATGGCATCACGGGCGAAGCCCAGCGGCCTCACAATCACGGAGCGCGATGCAGCGCTTATTCGCGGAATGATCAAGCGGGGCGACCGCCATCATGACATTGCGGCGTTCTTTGGCCTCAATCAGGGTCGGATCGCTGAAGTGAAGAATGGGAAGCGGTTTCCTGAAGTTCTGCCGGTAAACGCAGACGAACTTCCGCCGAGGGGGCCATATCTCACCCCGAAGGCAAAATGGACGGAAAACCGACTGGTCTCGTAAACCAGCCGATTTCCGAATACCTGGGCCGAAGCCCGCTAGGCATGCTTGAACACCATCTCCCTAGCTGGCCCAACTTCAGAAATCAATGACCCGGCGCTTCGGACGGGTCTTATTTTCGGCCCAAGGAGGGCCAGCTACATGTTTGAGATTCTTCGTGCGAACGCGGGCGGGTACTTCTGGCGCCTCAAGGGTGCCAATGGCGAAACACTGAGCCACTCTGAGGTCTACACATCCAAGCAGTCTGCCCAGGCGGGCGTTGACGCGGTGAGGCGGATCGCTCCGCTTGCGGCGGTCCATGATCGAACCTAACACGCCTACCTTCAGATAAGCGGGCCCCGTAGTGGACGCTGCGGGGTTCGCTCCTATATGGCTGAAGCCGGTCTAATGGACGCCGGGAACAAGTTCTTTTGGCTACCCCATCCTCACATTCGAAGTCGACAGGGCTGAATTAGCCCAAGGTCAAGACCTGAGGGTGGAATCGTAGAAACGCTCGATATAAACGAACACGTCGGCTCTAGCCGGATAGCGCGACCGATCGGCTTTTTTGCTGCCCCGTTCGGCCTTGAGTAATAGGAGAAGCTCTCCATCGCCGGGTTATCCCAACAATTGCCCGATTGCTTCATGGTCACGCCGTTATTCTGGATCAGACGCTGGGACTGTTCACTGGTATTTTGGCTGCCCTGATTCGAATAATACAGCAGGGCATCCGGTTTCCATCCTTACTGATGATATCTTGGCTGCTCTCATGCCCGTGATCATAGCCTTAGACCTGCGTCTCGCCGTAGATCCGGTTTTCGATGTGAAAAATGGAAATATGATGAGAGGATTGAGACTGATCTCGATTGATGCCGTCACGAATTAAGCCGTTAGACGATGTGGGTCAAAAGCGTCCGCTTTCACGATCTTCGCCTCACGAGGGAGCCGTTCCGGATCGTCCTCGATTAACGTCATTCGCAAGAAATCTCTCGACTACGCATCGAAGGAGTGCCCGGCCCAGCTTCCATCCGCAGCCCAGTTCAACTGAGCTTCCAGCGTGCCTTCGCAAGGCTATCGCGAACCAATCTCGACCTGACACATAACCGGTTTCTTGATCTTCGCCGCGTAGGCATCGCATTCCGCAAGGGCCCTGGCATTGTTACGGAACGTGTCGCTTGCCCGCACCATCAGGCTCCACTCCTTCGGATCAGCCACCTGCATGAGACGCGCACCGGCATCCCATTCGCTGAGCCCCAGCATTTTGGCCGCGCTGGCCTCAGGCCAATGCCAGTCCTCCGGCACCATGCGATCAATCGCGCCTGAACAATCATAAGCCAGGATCATACCGACCACTAACGCTGCGGCGGCAGCCCCCGCCATCCAATATCGCTGAACCCTGGCTTGCAAGGCCGACGCCACCACCGTCTCAATCGAACGCGCCGCCTCCGCGAGTCTGCTTTGCGCCTTATCCCAGGCATGATGATCGGCCTGCCGCCCGCTTTTCCCTGCCCTTTCGATCTGCCCGGCAACATCATCTGGCGTCAGCGTGAGCGCGGGCTTCTTGGCCAAGGCGTTGATGGCGCCGCGCACCCACTCGAAACTTTCCTGAATCTTTTCGAGATCGGGCGCATAGTCCCGCCCATGCAGTTCCTGCTGGCGGGCGGCAAAGCCGTCCATGGCTGCCGTCAGCCCGGCAAGGCGCTGCGCCATGGCTTCAAAGGCCAGCTCGGGTTGATCGAGTTCGGACTGCGGGGAAGACGGTTCGGTCATGGAAACGGGCCTCCAATGTGCTAGAGAATGCGCGATCAGGACCCGGGCAAGAGCCCCGGATCGCTCGCGCCGGAAGGCTACATCCCGATGCTGATCCCCCGCGAGCGGTCGATCCAGTTCTGGAGATCGTGAGACAACGATCCGCTCTCACGAGAGCCCATACCGATCAGCCTCCGCTGCTCACGCAGCAACGACTCGAGCTGGGGATCGCGGTGAAGCTGATTGGCGAGATCACGCATGCCCGCCCGGACACGGTCCGAGGCATCGTAACGCCCGTTCTCCCGCAGGCTCTGGAACTGCCGCGCCCGGCTGTTCCAGTCCTGGGTAAACTGCTCGGCGCGCAGCTCGGGATTGACCCGCAATTCCGCCTCCAGCTGAAGCTGGCGGATGACCTCGGTCGTCCGCCCATTTGCCGCCTCGCTGATCAGCGCCGGTTCCTTGCTGAAGGCAGCGTTGAGATCGCGCGTCGCGTGCGACTGAACCGCGTCCAGCGCCCCGCTTGCTTTCTCCCTCTCGGCCTTCTGCATCTCCAAAGGCGCGATACCGCGCTCACGCATGCGGACAATGTCGGCCAGCGACTTGGCGTAGCGCTCGACGGCCTTCTCGAGGCGATCCACCTGGACTTTGGGCTCAGGCATCGCGACCTTCCCCAACTTCAGCCCATCGAACCGCCCGCGCGGCTTTGTCGGAGGCGGCGCAGATACGGTCTGTTCGACAGCGGGATCGCGCAGCCGCAACCCGTCGAACCGCCCCCGCTGCTTCTCGCGCTCAGGCTGTTTGGTCGGCTCGGATGGCGACGGTGCCGGTCCCCGCCTGTCTTTCCCGTCTTTGACCTCTCCGGCATCCCGAGCTTCCCTGGGCGGCACCAGCTCATCAAAGGCGCCGCGCAGTTTCTCCGGCACAAGGTTGCGCACCATCTCGACAATGCGCTCACTGACCGTGATGCCCCGCCGTTCGGCAAAAGTCCGCGCCGCCTCGGGCGCGGCTTGTGCCGGATCGATCCGCGCATAATCCGTGGCCATATCCTTGGACCGATCCCGCCCCAGCCGGTCGGACAGCTCGCGCCGATTGGCAAAGTCATCCCGCCCGTAATGCAGCTCCACCCCATCGCGATGGCGTGACAGCGCGACATAGGAACCATGGGCATCAAGGCCGGGCATGGCCAGCACATGGGTGCGGTCCACCGTCATGCCCTGCGCCTTGTGGATGGTGGCGGCATAGCCATGATCGACATGGGCATAATCCTTCAGATCGAAGGCAACCGATCGCCCATCATCGAGCCGCGCGGTGATGCCCGTTTGGCTGATGGCCTCGATGGTCCCCAGCGTCCCGTTCTTGACCTCAAGGCTGCGCTCATTCTTGAGGAACATGATGCGGTCCCCGGTGGCGAAGGCTCGCTCCCCACGTTCAACCTTGAGGGCCACATCCTCGCCCAGCTCTCCAGCATTGCGCAGCCTGCCGCGCGCGGCCTCATTGAGTTCGTGGACCTCGACATTGGTGTGAGTGAGGATGATCCGGCTCGCCTCTGGGCTGGCCTGCCGCTGGGCATCCCAGCGGTCGATCAGATCGACCCGCGCCGCCTCGCGGGTCTCGGCGGCATGGACATGATTCCTGCCTGCATAAACCTCGATCGCAGCATCCACGTTGCCGGTGGCCAGATCGCGCGTGGCCTGGCGCTGCCAGTCCTCGCGCTGGCGCCGAACCTCGGTGATCTCGACGCCGCCATGCTGCTCGTGGATCGCGCGGAATGCCGCGCCCGCCTCGATGGCTTGCAACTGCTGGGGATCGCCGACCATCACCAGCTTGGCACCAGCCTCGGCGGCATGAGCGATAACCCTCTCTAGCTGGCGGGTGCCGACCATCCCGGCTTCATCGATCACCAGCACATCGCGCGAGGTCAGCAGATCATAGCCCTGCTTCCAGCCATGCTCCATGCTGGCGAGCGTGCGGGACGCAATGCCCGATCCGCTTTCCAAATTTTCCGCCGCGATACCCGAGAGCGCCGCGCCTCGTACCGTGTAGCCAGCCTCTTCCCAGGCCTCGCGCGCAACACCCAGCATCGCGCTCTTACCCGCCCCCGCCGTGCCAATCACCAAGCCGAGATCGCGGGCGCCGGTAACATGGGTCAACGCATCGGCTTGCTCACCCGACAGGACGAGATTGCACTCGCTCGCGGCGCGGGCGAGTGCCCCGTCCCTCGCCAGATCGCTGACACGATGATGCTCACGCTGGGCCATCAGCTCGACCGCCCGGCGCAGCCGCTCCTCGGTCTCGATCATCTCTTTGCTGGTAAAGCGCTCCTGCCCCGATGCATCGTGCCCCAGTTCGACCAGCTCGGGCGAACCCTTCACCGCCGCCATCACTGCATTGAACTGTTCCAGCCCCTCGCTGTGACGGTGAACGAAGCGGGCGAGATCGCGGTGCGTGAAGGTAGCCTGTTGATGGGTGATGGCATCAAGTGCCAGCTCGGGATTCGCAATCAGCTTCTCGCCATTCTCCCTCGCAATGCGCAGATGATCCTCGGCCCGGTCGCTGTCCAAACCTTGCCCCTGCATGCGCTGCCCGGCGGCGCCGATCTTGTGCTGGGGCTCCAGGTCGATGCCCTGCGCTTCATAGCTGCGGTGATCGACGCTGGCATCGATGTCGAGTTCGGCCAGGCGCTGGTTCACATGATCGGCCCAGGCCTCGCGCCAGTGGGTCAGCAGCTCGGTCTTGTTCCAGTCGCGCACCTTGGCGCCAAACCCTATGTCGCCGTTCTCGTCTTGCTTCACCTCGCGCATGGTCAGCATCACATGAGCATGGGGTTTGGCGAAGCCATCCTCGCCGCGATCCCAATGGACATTGAGATCGGCGACCATGCCCCGGTCCACGAACTCGGCTTGAACAAAGTCACGGACCAGCGCGATGCCCTGCTCCTGATTCATCTCGCGGGGAATGGCGAACTCCACCTCGCGGGAGAGCTGGGCGTCCTTGCGCAGCTCGGCGGCCTCGACGGCATTCCAGAGCTTCTCGCGGTCTTGCCATTCCGGATTGGCGCCTTCGGGGAGCAGCACCTCGCTATGGACCACGTCGCGCTTGTTGCTGAAGTCATGGGTTCGGCCTAGGCGCTCATCGTGCAGGCGGCCCGCGCAGCGGTAGGCGGCGGCGGCCACGGCGGAGGAACCGCTGGCGCGCGAGATGACCTTGGCCGAGAAGTGGTAGATCGCCATGACGGCCATCCATCTACACCTCAAAGCGCACGTCGGCACGACGTATAAGCGCGCCCTTCAACCCTTTGCGGATTTTCGGGATCACACGGTCTCAGGGGATTTCAGCAACTTGGCATCGATGCGGATGAGGGATAGCTGGTCTGTTCGTTCCCCTCAAGGAAGGACCGACTCGATGCGTAAACCTCGCGATTTTGACGCCGACCTCAAGGCTCTGGAAGCCCGCGCCAACCAGCTCAAGACCCGCAAGCAACAGCAGCTCGGCGAGCTGGTCATCACGACCGGGGCTGACGCGCTGCCGATCGAGGAGCTGGCGGGTGTGCTGCTGGCTGCCACATCCACCGGCGCCGCGCCCAATGCCACCGACCGCCAGACACGGGAGGGCTGGCGCAAGGCGGGCGCGGCCTTCTTTCAGCGCGGGACGAAGGCCTCAGCATCTGGCGCTGATCGCGGTGACGGCGGCGCACCGCCGCTCACGGCAAGCGCTCAATCGAGCCAAGGCTCGGGCGGCGCGGCATGACACGCGAGAATGGCAAGTGAACCGCCGGGAACGCACGCGCCATCTGATTGAGCTGGGCGGGCTGGTCATCAAGGCCGGGCTGGTTGAGCTGGCTAACGATGATCGCGCTGTGCTGCTGGGCGTGATGGTGGAAGCCGCCGCCAGATTGCAAAGCGAGGAAGGTGAGCAGGCGCTGACGCTTTGGCGGCGGCGCGGGCAACGAGCCTTCGCGGCGGATCGGGACGGCGAGCTGTAGCGGCGCCGATCTCGCGGTAAAGAAGGGTCGCCTCGCTCATGGTCAACCGGCCCGTCTGCCTCGCTCCATCGACGAAGCATTCGGGCGCACAAGTCTGGGCCGTGCTACCCCGTGCCGGAGGATTCGGGACGGCAGCTTCCTCGCCCCGGCCCGCATCTCCAACCGCCACGCCGCATAGCGAATTTTCCGTCCGAAGCTGACTCGCCAACCCATTGGAATGGACAGTCCGCGAAGTCAGACCGGCACGCCCACTCAAACCGCAAGGGCAGAGCTTTTCGAGCGTGCCGGTCGTCCTTCAGGCAAGGTCATCGTTGATCAGCTCATATCCCGTTACCAGACGCACCTGGGCCAGCAAGTCGCGCAGCAGACCACGCACATCCTCGACGGTAAAACCGGGATCTTTTGGCGCGCCATAGTGATGGATGCTCTGCCCGTTCCATCGCCAGTAAGGGGTCAGGACGGCCGCAAGGCGTGCCATGTCCGGACAACGATGGTTCAGCCCCGTGGCATTGGCATAGGCCAAAGAATTGGCCACCCGGTGTCCGATGCGCTGGGCACACCAGCGGTCGGGAAAGCCCACCTTGAGGAGGTGGGCCGAAAGCCCGAGCTGGGCCGTGATCCCGGCCTTGTAATAGACATCGCTCATGTCGGTTTCGAGAGGGAGGTCGCGGCGCGGGAAGAACGCCTCGGCGTTTTCGTAACGGCCTTCACCCTCCTCGTTGCTCTCGGGCGTCGGGACCAAGGCCACGGGCGGATCGTTCAGGCTGTCGAAGAGTTCGGCAAGCGAGGCATTTTTTGTGGCGATCCCCAGATGAAGCCGATTGATGCCCTTGAGCCCTGTCTTGCGGCTCGAGATCCTGGGTTCGGGCGTGGAAGTCATCTTATCCATACACACCTTCCGTTCCGCATCACAGCGGGTTGGCGGAAGTGGGGGACTGATGCGGTACGAAGGTCCCGAAACTCCCGCGCGCTGAGCGCGGGAGGAGCCGGGGCTGGTAAGGTGAACGGTTGCACACCCGCCGCCGCCTTTAGTGCCGAGGCACCTGGACATACGCGACGGCACCCCGAAAACCATGGGTTTTCGAAGGCGCATTCAACCGTTCGGGATTACCAGTCCCGGCGCTGCCCTTTGCGCAACGCCCGAGCAGCATAGCACCCCACCTGTTCTTCGCCAAGTACGCGAGGAAATTGGGATAAATTGCAGATCAAGGCTGCCCCTCGGCGTGCTAAAAATCCAAGCCGATTGGCCATCCACAAAATGCATGGAGTCATCCATGAACAGACCCGAGATCGACACAGACCTGATCGATGAAGCGGTGCTTGCGCTGCTTTATCTGACGCTGCATCGTGAGAAAGGCCCAGTCCCGGTCTGGCGCGCGTGGAAATCCTTCGACTGGGAAGCTTTGCGCAGACTTCACGACAAGGAACTGATCTTCGATCCCGTCGGCAAGGCTAAGCCCGTCATGATGACCGTGGAGGGGCAACGGCACAGCGAAGAGGCCTTCCATCGCCTCTTCGCGCGAAGGGCGCCGCAAGCCGAACCGACGAGCGAGGGCGGGCAGAAAAAAGCCCCCTGAGGCAACCTCAAGGGGCTTTTGCATTCTCGGGAAATATGGGCGTCGAGGTCGGCTTCGGCGCCGTCACGGATAGGTGATCCAGCGGCGCCACCAGTGCCGACGCGGATCACGAAGGTTGCAGTCCAGATTGTAGAGCGCCCTTCCGAACAGCTTCATCACCATCTGCTCGGACCTCCCGATCTTCTCGCCGATCTGGGCATAGGACATATCGTCCACACTCACGGCGAGGAACACATCCCGCTCCAGGCCGGACAAACGGGCCAGCGCGCTTTGCACGCGGGCGACGGTCTCGGGATCAGGCGGCGGCCCGGCGTGCCGCCGCTTGTTGAATCTGAAGCTGGCCCTCGCCCGTTCATAAGCGCGCTTTGACCGCACACTCATGCTCAGACTGCTCCTGACCTGTTCCAGATAGTCAGTGGGCATGGCCGCGATATGCTCGCGCCACAGTTCCATGCCGGAATGAGAGTGATGCAAATGCTCGAAAGCCTTGGCGAACTGCCGCCTTACCTGCTTGCGGGACAGGCCGGTCTGCTTACAAATCTCCGCCACGGAAAGGTCATGGAACTGCCGGGCGATGAAGATGTCGCGGGCCAATTTCGGCATCGCCGCGAAGATCGCATCCATAGCCTCGATGCTGGGCGCGGCAGCATCCGGTGCCCCGTCAGCGCCTTCGCTCGCAACAGGTGTGACGTGATCTTGGGGATCTCCATCGCCAGAGTGGAACGAACCGGGCTCTTCGCCCGTGCCCGCCCCGCTCATGCGACCTCTCCCGCACCAACCGCAGCATCGGCGCTGGGACGAAACGCCAGCAAATAGTCAGCCGCCTTGCTCGCCTGACTGGCCGCCCGGAAGATCGCCCGGTTGTCATTCTTCAGCACCTCAAGCCAACACGCGATGTAGTCGGCATGCCGCACGGTCGGGACGATGCCCAAGGCAGCGCAGGTAAAGGCGCTGCACAGCTCCGCGACCAGCTCCTCACGCCCATAAGAGGCAGTACCAAATCCCCCGGTCTGATCGCGGTCCAGCCGGGAGGGATGGCCCGTCCAATGGCCCAGTTCATGCAGCACGGTGCGGTAGTAATTGATAGGCTCGATGAAAGCGGCCTGTAACGGCACCTCGATCCGATCAGCGCGCGGCCGATAGCATGCATTCGGCGACCCGATGGCAATGTTCGCCCCGCTCGCCGCGATCAGCGCCTCGGCCTCCGGGATGGTCACCAGATCGAACCGTTGCTCGCGGTCCTCCGCTTCATAGAGATGATCCGGCAGCCCATCGCACTGCGCGACATTGAAGACCGTGAAGCGCTTAAGGAAAGCAACCTTGCGGACCTCATCACCGCTCCCGGATGACGCATCCGCTTCCGTGCCCGCGCCACCATCGCCGCCCCGCGCGTCCTTGGGCGTAAAGCGATCCGCATAGCAGACCGTCACGCCGCGCTCGCCCTTGCGGACATGGCCACCCAAAGCCTCGGCCTGCTTGAACGTCAGCCAACGCTGCGCGGTATATTCGCCATCGAACAGGGCCTGCCAGAGGATCAGAATGTTGATCCCGGAATAGGGCCTCCCGCTGCCGGCGTTTCTCGGGAAGCCCGCCAGTACAAAGGAATTATCCCAAGGCTGCACCCAAGGGAGCCGCCCCTCTTCCAGCTCCGCGACAATGCGCGCCGTCACCTGCGAATAGAGGTCCTCCATGGGCCGAGGCCGGGAAGCCTCCGCCCGCGAATGGTCCGAACGTTCCGACTGTCCGCGCGAGGTATGATTGAAAGCCATGATCCTTCACTCCTGCCTAAACCGCCGCAAACCGGCGCCGGTCTGGCGGGTGGGCGGCAGGAGCGGACCAACAGGCCCGTCGATGAAGGCGGGGCGCACCTGAAAGGCCGCAACGAAGTGGAGGACCCCGGCTCCGCCGGGGTTGCGCCGCGACGCGACGGGCCTACAGGGCAGCTCCGCCCACCCGCCAGACTGGGGCCGGAGGCCCACGCCAGCGCGCATCGCGCGCTGTCCGCCAGGACGGGCAAGGCCCGGCCCCGCGCCAAGGGCGCGGCCCTTTCCCCTTCCGCGTCAGCGATCGTAAGCAGCTATGCTGGCGAGACGCCGCAGGCGACTCGAGTGGAGCGCAGCGGAACCAGAGCGCGGTCCGGCGCCCCGAACAGGGGGGCCGGAGACGCCCTGAGACTCATTCGTCAAAAAGCAAACCTACGCTGTAGACCGCTATGGACCTCTGTAGACCTCTATGGACGACTCCGGAATTCCGGCTTTGTCTCAGCCACTTGCAAGATCAATTGGTCTCACGAATGCTGCCTGGACAGCATACCCGATCACAGGAATTTGCTGGAAAGGAGACCATCCGATGACCACCAAACCCGACTGCTTCCTTCGCATCGCCGAGGTGCTCAAGCGCACCGGTCTAAGCCGTGCCACCCTCTACAGGAAAATCGAGGACGGCAGCTTTCCCGCTCAGGTCCGTCTTTCGGATCGCTGCTGCGGCTGGCGCGAATCCGCCGTCAATCACTGGTGCAAAAATCCCATGCTGTGGAGCGCGGACAGCATGTGACACCAAGATACCATCAAGGATCGGCATCCGCCCTTCTACTCCGCAAGAGGACGGACGCCGATCATGAATGAACGCAAGACCGAAGCAACTCCCCACCGTTCCTGGGCCGAATCACCCGGCTACCAAAATTCCTCTCGCCTTCATTCCCCGCGCGTCGCGCGGCCAGTGGCAGCGAAAAGTACCCTCCTGACGGCGAACAGGCTATTTGGGCATTCGGCTGGGTGAGCGACAATAGCGGCATGACAGCTCACGAAGGAACTGCCGCCGTGACACCACCGCCCGATCGCCTGATGCGCCTCAAGGAGGTTCTGGAACTGACCAGCCTGCGCCGCGCGACCCTCTACAACAAAATCAAAAAGGGCACATTTCCTCGGCAGGTCCGCATCTCCGAGCGGGGTGCCGCATGGCGCGAATCCGCCATTCGGGCCTGGCTGGAAAATCCCGCGCGCTGGTCAGCCAGCGAGGCCTGATCGAGCAAGGCCTCAACAGGGGCCTGCCAGCCCCAAACCCCGGTTGCCCGAGACATCGTGCGCCACGCCGCGGGATGGCGGTTGCCCCGATCAGATACCCTTCAAGGACACCAAGCTGAACATGACGACCGCGCGGCCATCCCACCCAGGCGCTTGCACGTGGAGGACACGCCTTCATGAGACCGGGGCAGCATCCTATATCGAGCCCATGGCCGATACGCTCTCCACTAATGCGCGCAGCGAGCGCATGGCCCGCATCCGCGGCCGGGACACCAAACCCGAAATGCTTGTCCGCCGCATGCTTCACGCGATGGGCTACCGCTATCGGCTGCAAGCCAAGGATCTGCCCGGCCGGCCCGACATCGTGATGCGCAAGCGCCGCAAGGCCATCTTCGTGCATGGCTGCTTCTGGCACCGCCATCCCGACCCCGAATGCCGGCTGGCACGCCTGCCCAAAAGCCGGCTCGATTTCTGGCTGCCCAAGCTGGACGGCAATCGAGCCCGGGACCTCGCGAATGTGGAGAAGCTCAAGACAATGGGGTGGAGGGTCTTGATTGTATGGGAATGTGAATTAGGCAGGAGGGAACAATTGAGCAACACGCTCCGCCGATTCATCGAGGACGATTCATGAAGGCCATTGAACTGTTTGCCGGCGCCGGAGGCCTTGGCCTGGGTGTGGGGCGCGCTGGCTTCAAGGCCCAGGACGTGGTCGAATGGAACCGCTGGTGCTGCGACACGCTGCGGGAAAACCGCGCGCGTGGCGCCGAGATCATCGGCCACTGGCCCGAACCGCGCGAAGGCGATGTGCGCGGCTTCTCCTTCAAGACCTTCGAGGGCAAGATCGATCTGGTCGCGGGCGGCCCGCCCTGCCAGCCCTTTTCGCTGGGCGGTCGCCATCGCGGCCAGCTCGACCCACGCGACATGTGGCCCGAGGCCGTGCGCGTCGTGCGCGAGACCCGCCCGCAGGCCTTCATCTTCGAGAATGTGAAGGGGCTGACGCGCTCGACCTTTCAGACTTATTTTTCCTACATCTTCCTCCAGCTCTCCTATCCCGAGATTACCTCTCGCGAGGACGAAAGCTGGATCGACCACCGCGCGCGCTTGGAGCGGCATCACACGTCGGGCAGCCGCTCGGGCCTGTGCTATCAGGTCCTGCCGCCCGAGGTGCTGAACGCCGCCGATTATGGCGTGCCGCAAAAACGCGAGCGCGTTTTCTTCATCGGCTTCCGGACCGATCTCGCGGCCAACTGGTCCTTCCCCCTGGCCACGCACTCGCGTGAAGCCATGCTGTGGGACCAGTATCGCGACACCGCCTATTGGGACCGCCATGGCGTGGCGCGGAAGAACCGCCCCATCGATCCCAAGGCCAGCCTGGCGGCCAGCCGTCTGCGCGAGCAGCCGATGGATCTGCCTTGGCGCACGACGCGCGACGCGCTGATAGGTCTGCCCGAACCGATCACCAATCCCAAGGCCACCGAACGCTTCGCCGACCACCGCTTTCAGCCCGGCGCCCGCTCCTACCCCGGCCACACCGGTAGCCCGCTCGACGAACCGGCCAAGACCCTCAAGGCAGGTGTTCACGGTGTCCCCGGTGGCGAGAACATGCTGCGTCGCCCGGATGGATCGGTGCGCTATTTCACGATCCGCGAAAGCGCCCGGCTCCAGACTTTCCCTGATGATTTCGTGTTCCACGGCGCCTGGTCAGAGACCATGCGCCAACTTGGCAACGCGGTGCCCGTGACACTGGCCGAGGTGATCGCGCGCTCGGTCCGTCAGGAACTTGATGCCATTCGAGCCCGGAGCGGAAACGCCTGATGACCGAGGTCTATAACCCACTCGACAAGGTCAACCTCGGCAAGTCCGTGGCCGATGCCCTGCTCGCCCAACCCGTGTATCCACTGGGCGAGATCCCACCCTTCGAGGGCGCTGGGATCTACGTGATCTACTACAAGGGGCTATTCCCGGCCTACCAGCCGATCGCTCGGGCCAACGCCGAGGAAGCCCGTTGGCCGATCTACATCGGCAAGGCGATCCCCCAGGGCGGACGGAAAGGCGCCAGCCTGATGGCCAGTGCCCGCGGCAAGGCCCTGTATAATCGCCTCGCCGACCATCGAGACAGCATCCGTGATGTCGAGAATGGCTCGGGGTCACTGGCGATCGCCGATTTCCAGGCCCGCTACCTTACGGTCGATGACATTTGGATTCCGCTCGGCGAAAGCCTGCTGATCGCCAAGTTCCGCCCACTCTGGAACCAGACTCTCGACGGCTTCGGCAACCACGATCCGGGCAAGGGCCGTTACAATGGCCTCCGCCCTCTATGGGATCATCTCCATCCCGGCCGTGAATGGGCGACACGGTGTGCCGCTCGAAGCGAAACCACCGAGGAGGTCGTCGAAAAGCTGGCCAATCATCTTGCAGCGCATCCACTTCAAGAGGACTGATCGAGGTGGCCGAGCGTGATCGGAAAGAGGCGGCATGCAGGCAATCGGTGATCTACCAGCCAAGCTCGCATCCGTTCAAATGACCCAATTCATTGGAACGGGAATAGCATATATCCTTCATGTGAAAGGATGCTGCCATGACCACGCTTGTCACTCCGCAAACTGATCGCGCGACGGCGCTGAGCAAAGCCGTCGTCCGCATCGCCGAGTTCTGGGCGCTTAGTAACAGCAAGCTTGGGGCGATCCTCGGCCTCTCCGGGCTGAGGATTTCCCGCCTGAAGCGCGGGACAAGCAAACTGGATCCAGCCTCCAAATCCTTCGAAGCCGGACAATTCCTGCTGCGCCTGTTTCGCAGCCTCGATGCCCTGCTCGCCAGCGACGATGCCGCCGCGCGTCGTTGGCTCGACACCGTCAATCTCGATCTGGCGGCCAAGCCGATCGACAAACTCGACACGATGCGTGGTCTGATCGAAGTATCTGATTATGTGGACTTCCACCGCGCTCGCGTCTGAGCATCGGGCCTACCAGGGCACGATCTGGCGGCTGGTCGAGGGACAGCACCGGATTTCGACGAACCGGCCGGCCCGCGATGGCGCGATCCAAGCCTTGCTGGCAGAATTGGCCGAAGAGGTGAAACAGATGGTGCCGGAATGCGCTCGACATCTGCACTTCGTGCTCGCCACGCCCTTTCGCTATGGCCACAAGAGAGCGAGCCGCTTCCGCCGCGCCAATGAGCGCGCCGGCATCTTCGATGCCGCCGTGGCCGAAATCGCTTATTGGTCGCTGCAATCGCACAATGTCCTATGCTGGTAGAGTCGGGAGGTGACGCGGTGACGTGCGGCGCGCCTGTGGGGCTTGCCAGACGTTCCGTTTTCACCCCCCGCTCGGCGAACCGGGCGTGCAGATTTCCCGCACCCGGCTCTCGGACAAGACATCACGCCTTCGCCCACGACGAGCCACGTCCAAGCTTGGTCAGGCGTACGAGGCCGATGGTCTCGTAGAGGTACTCGTCTGGATAGGTCCGAGCCCTGCGTCGCTTGCCTCGATGTTTGATACGCAGCCACCGACGCACCCGCACCAACGTATAGCTGTCGACGGCCCGGTATGCCTTGCTCGTTGTGCCGACCGAGAAATAGTTGGCCCAACCGCGTAGCACCCGGTTGATCTTGGCTATCAGTACTGCGGAATCCTGCCACGTAGACGTCATCTCGGTCAGCGCGTGGATTTTCTCAACCGCGTGCTTGATGCTCTTCTTCGACGGTCGGTAGCCCATGCGGGCTCTTCCCGTCGTCGGAGAGTACATCCGACCGAATGTGTATCCCAGAAAGTCGAACGTCTCGTCCGGTACCTTGCAGATGCGTGTCTTTTCCTCGTTCACCGTCAACTTCAGTTTGCCCATCAACCTGCGCATATGGTCGAGCGCAGCTTCCGCGCTGCCCTTCTGGCACAGGATGACGAGGTCGTCGGCATAGGTGACGAGCCGAGCGCCAAGACGTTGCCCAAGACCGAGCTTCCGCCACCCCAACACGAACCGGCGCATGTACAGATTTGCCAGCAATGGTGAGATGGGTGACCCCTGCGGGATGCCGCGTCGCTGATCCTTGGCCACCGTCGTTCGTGTCTTCCTGCCTTTGTCGTCGGTTTCCTCGACAGCGCAGTCCAGCCACAGTCTGATCAGATGCAGCACGCGTGGATCGACGATCCGGCGGGCTAAGGACTTCATCAGCTCGGGATGGGGAATGCTGCCGAAGTAGTCGGCAAGGTCGGCGTCCACGACATCGGGACGACCATGGAACAGCTGATCCTCCACCTCGATCACGGCCTGCTGAGCATTACGCCCAGCTCGGTAGGCATAGATCTCCGGCGGAAGGTCGGCCTCAAAGATCGGCTCCAACACCAGCATTGCTGCTGTCATGCAGACCCGATCCCGCACGGTGGAAATGCCCAGCGGCCTGAGTTTGCCATTGGCTTTCGGTATATGGACCCGCCTGATCGGTTCCGGTCGATACGTCTCCTCTCTGATGGCACGCGCCAGTTCCGCCAGCCACCGCTCGACGCCGTATGCCTCAATATCCGCGAAGTCCTGACCGTCTATCCCCGGTGCGCCCTTGTTGGAGCGGCACTGGGCATAGGCATGCGCCAGAATGTCGTCGCGGCTGATCTTGTCGTACAGCGCGTAAAAGCGATAGTCGGCTTCCGCCTTCGCTTTCGCGTGCAACGCCGTCTGCAGTTTCTGGACGCTTTTCGGAGTTGATAGGTTTCCCAATCTCGCGGTCCCTCACTACTTGGTGCGTTCGCCTTGAACTGAGGCTCCTTCCCTCCACCGGCATTACCCGGCTTCCCCGGTACTACGGGCCTCTCCGCCACCCCACCCCGCCCGTCCCATCCCTCGCGGGCGTCCGGTTGCTCGTCCCCGAGCACGTGATGGGGTTTCCCGTGTTGCGTGCGCTTTCCTTGTGTACATGCTGCCGCCACTACCCCGGTGTGGCGGATGGGTTCAGCGTCGCTCAAACTCCCCCATCCATATCAGCCTTCCCCGGAAGTCCGGCCGGGTCGGCCCACACATCGACGTTTTCGAGGTTTGCTCAGCGTTCACTCACGTTGCGGCCTGCACACTCGCACAGTCACCTATGTGACTGTCATCCAGGGGCTTCAGACATTTCGTCACCTCCATGCCTGCCCCGGTTGCTTCCGGCTGGAGCATAGCCGGGTGGGGCTTTCACCCACTGGAAAACGCCGCCTTGGCACGGCGCACAGACTAAGCCGTCGTTCCCAAGTCGCCTTTTAAACGGCGGCTTTCAGCCAAGAGCGGAGGTTCCAGCCTCGCATGGCGGCCAACTTTGCCTGACCAGCGCTTGGCTGATAACAGACTGGCAGCGAATGGCCCTCGATGCGCTAAAGCGGACGGCGTTAGCGATCGGCTGCTCATGGATTCCTCACATCCGCAGTTTGGAGAGAAAGGGACGCGGAATTGCCCTCACGGTCCGATCGTTACATTTTCAGCGTGGACGAGGCTGGATTAGTTACGCTGCGGCGGTAATTATCCTCGTCGATTCGATGCGGTGAGCCCTTGGCTCCGAACCGACCTGCAAACACCAAGGCAGTAGAGCAATATGACAACAGATTCGCAGGCGAAACCGGTCACGGCCGCGGAGGTGGCGGAACAGGCCGTGGAGGACTTCGTCTCCTTCTACAATCCGGCGGCTGGGTTCCAGCTGCGCCTCGGCTTCAGTGGGACGACCTTAGCGCGCTGCGTCGGAATTGGCCCAAGCGGCGGCATCGTTATGAGCAACGACTTCAAATCTCAGCCGGTGGAGAGCTTGAAGGATCTAGCCTTCGTGCTCCTGATCCTCGGTCACGAGGTCGCGCATTATGTCCATCTCCATAATGCCGCGGAACAACTCCCTTCCGTTGACGATCGGAGCCTAGAGGATTGGGCGGATTTCTACGGCGCGAAGGTAATGATGACGCTGACCACGTGCGGCACCAAGCTAGGCCCGCTTTTCCAGCGCCTTCGGGGAACGGTGAGCAACGACGAGGTCTATATCGAAATCGGCAACGCACTCGCCAAGCTGGCAGAATCCGTATACCCCACCACCTCAAGCTCCTATTCGACCCCGCTCACTCGCGTTGGCCATTGCGTATGCGGCATATTGTCGTTCGTGGACGCCATGAGTGGGATGAAAAATTTAGATCGAAGCATTGCGATCCAGCAGCTACTTTACCGCAATGACTTCCTAAAACGCCTGATCAGCGAGCAGGGTCAAGCCTATATGCAGGACGACGCGCCGGCCCGCTCCTTGGCGATCCATCGAGGGCTACAGCCAACAAGCGCGGGCATAACTCCCGGCTTGCGGCCCGAATTTGAGCGTTTCCTTCGCACCTGCTTCGACAACGATGACGACCGGATCACGCGTAATTCCGAAGCGGCATTGGCAGAGCTTGTGCGTCAGGGCCTCGAAGTCTGAATTTTAAGGCTGCTCGGCATCGGACGGCGACAGAGGAGGACTGGGACGCCCTCGGCTGAGAAAGAGCAGTCATTCTCGGTGACCTGCGGTAATGGCAACTTACCCGGCGCCGCGCTTGCGTCAGAAGAGCGTGTAGACTTCTATTCCTCCAACCTTGTAAAGATCGGCGAAGGCCCCGGTTGGCGGGGCGCGGTCCAGAAGGGCGATCGTCCCGTCGCGGCCGCCCGGCGGGGACGCTGTGCTCAGCAACGCGCGTGCGTTGATCGTCTTAAGATCATAGAGGCGCGCTGTGGCGCGACAGAGCGCCCGAGGTGCCGGCAAACCGTCTTTTAGGCCCTGCGCGGTGAGCATCAGATAGAGGAAGCTGATCATATCGCCGATTGGCCACGACGCTGCGCTCACGACCGCGCGCCGGTTGAGAAGAAGCAGGGCGGGGTAACCGGCCGCATCATGCGTCCGCCGAGCGCGGTCAGCGCCGAAGGACGTTGCGCCAGCATAGCAGGCGTTTAGCATCGCAAGGCGATACGGGAGAGCGCCGAAGTCCGTTTGCAGTGCCTGGACGGTGATAGCGTGTCGACCCACCCCACCCAATGAGCCGAGGAAGGGATCGGAGTAGCGGGAGATCGGCGTGCCGTGTGTTGAGACGACTAGCATATCCGCACAGATCATCTGCTCGGTGAGCCTAGCGGCATCGTCAACTTCGACTGCGACGAAGGCTTCAGCCTCTAGGATCGTCGCCGCGGCCTCCGCTTCGACACGGGCAAGTGCCAGATTGTCGCTGCTGTCGACCAAGGCGACCATCCTAGGATGGGAAATGGGCATCGTTCCGTGTTCCGGGTAGAGGGCCGGCACGATCCTGACCTCGAACTCGCCAGCTGCCATTCGGGCGCGAAGCCCGTCATGTCTCAGCACGGCCGACGTGATGGGGATTGTGTTGGCATAGTCCTGGAGGCTGAGGATGCCGGGACATGTTGAGGGCAGCGCGTCGAAATCCTTTGCGAGAAGAGCGCCGACCTCATCGGTGAACCCATTAAGCGTTTCGGTGAAAATCGATTTCGGCGCCGTGCCATTAGTAAAGTGCTTGCGGGCGACCTGCCAAACCGACAAGGAACGCGCTGGCAATCCGTGCCGCTTATAGGCTCCTGCGCGCAGCACCCAGAGCGAGACAGGCTCGTTGGCAAAGGTCGGAAGGATGACGCACCAGCCTTCGGCGAGGCGAGCCTCCAGCAGCAATCGTGTCGCCTGCATCGAAACACCTTCGAATGGTGACGCCACACCCTGGCCGACAAGCCGGGAAATGGTTTCGCCCAGTTCGTCCCAGGGTTTTCCAGTCAGGTTGCTGTCCCACGGATTGTCGCTTTGCTCGTCGCTACTGAGCGAAAAGGGGGCGCCGAATGTCCGAACGGCCGCGATCCGCTCCCGCAGCTCCTGGAGATCAGGCTCTGAGAGCCTGTCGCTGGACCTGAGGCTGCCGACCCAGTCGAGCAGCGCCAGCCAGTCTGCGATGACGCTGCCATAGATGACGGCGATGACCGGCGTGATGTCCGACGCCAGCCCTTGCGACGCGACCTGAGAGAGCCGTCCTTCGAGTTGGCGGATATAATGTTCGCGGAGGCCCTGGCGGTGGTGAAGCCGCAGCACGCTCTGCAATCCCCTGTCCAGCATGGCCGCCGCGTCGCGCAGCCGTGCCCCCGTTTCAAACTGGTCTCCGCTGTCGATCGCGATCGATGCTGATACGATTTCCAGTTCGAGGAGGATATCGTAAGTCGTATCCTTGTCGAACTGGTCACGCGCGCGACCGATGCTGGCGGACGCCTGCGGCAGCGCTCTTTGGCGGCGCAGGCAGGAGGCGAGATTGACGTGAAGAACGCCTTTGAAGTCAGCGTCCTCGGCGATGTCGATCAACGACAAGTAGATGTCCGCCGCCTCTTCCAGATGCCCGAGCTCCATCTGTGCCGTCGCGAGGTTGTGACGGAGGCGTAAAGTTGGGTCGCTACCCTGCGCGTTGTGCAGTGCCAGGGCGGTCTTTGCCGACGCGACCGAGGCACCGGCGTCACCCCGCTCGAAGGCCAGTACCGCTTCCTGCTCATGGCTCTGCGTGAGGATGTGCGGCAGGTCCGAGGCGACAGCGATCTCGCGCGCCTCGGCAAGCGCGCTCGCCGCGGAGTCATGGGCACCATGTTGGGCGTAGAGAGCGGAGGCCTGCAGATAGGCCCCGGCGAGGCGTTCCAGATCGCCGATATTGCGGAAGACGCGGGCGACGCTCGCAAATATCAACGGCTGGAGATCGGATCCGAACAGACCGGTCTTCGCATAGCCCCAGACGTCGCCCGCGAGTTCGACAAGCTCGCCACGCTGGTCTTCCCGGTGGATTCTGGCCATTTCCTCGAAGGCGGCCAGTCCCTTGGTCAAGTCGCCAGCCGAAAGCGCCGATCGGGCAACCAGTTCGAGAAACATTGCCTCGAAAAAAGGATAGGCGCGAACACGAAAAAACCGTGCAACAGCTTCGCCAAGGATTGCGGTCTGAACGCCGAAATCGGCCCCTTTTGAGATCAAGTGATTATAGTAGTCGAACAACGGCCAAAAGAGGTCGACCTCGTCATGACTGTCATCGTGAAGACGAGCGAGAACCGCGGGCAATTGTGCGGCGCTCGATTCCCACCACGGCTCGACCGGCGATCGTTCGGTCGGGGGCAGGTCGGGTTCTGGAGCGTTCATCCCATGTGTCAAACGCATGTCTGCTCGGAATGCAAGCGGGCAGATTGGTTGGGAGTTAGCGACTGCTTTCAGGTGCCAGTTCAGCTCTGACGAGCTTCCACGTTCGGGGCGGTTGCAGACCGGCGGCCTCATGACGCTCAATCGGCAGCTCCTGTCAGATCCGGACGTCAGCTCCGTAACGAGTAACGGCGATATCTGGTCGATGGCCGCCAAAAGCTAAGGCGGAGTCGTGGGACATTCCTGCCGGACGGCACCGCGATTGAGAACGACCGGCTACGCCAAAACCGGCCATTCGTCGGGCTGCGAATGCCTACATTCGAGCGTCCTCCTTTTTTGGACAGACCGGAACGCCAGGTCGTGGAAAGCTAGGGCGACATGCTGCCGTTTGTCCAAAAGCTTCGATAGCCCGATTAAAGGTCGACCGCCTGAATTGTCAGCAGCGGATGGAAAAATTGCGCTCCGCTTGTCAGGCCTCAACGGTGTTGGCACCAGGCCCTTCACCGGCGGAATCGCCGGTTTCGATGTCAACAGTACAGAAGCCAAATTCGTATATCCCCGGTTCTCCGGCGCATGCCTCTACGTCCGCGAAACATGTGACCGAGCCTGCGATCACCTCGTACGACGCCCCCCCCATTCAGGCGGCGCAAAAGTTCTGAGACTACTAGCGCCGCGGGCCACTAGGCCGACGAACGGAACTCCGACGGTTCGTGACGCCAGCTGCGCGAGGCCGCATGCATCAACGCCCTTGTCCTTGAGGTTGGCGTAGGCAGGCATGTGCGATATGTCCGGTGTTTCCACGGACAGCGTCGTCGGCCAAAGTTCGCTTGCTCGGCGAGGCCCAGGAAAGGTGTGCATGGCGAAATTGCGGAAGCTCTGCGGGCCAGCACCCAACCCGGACTCGACAACCAGGCCGAACCCCGCATCTTCCAGAACGGCACGGGCGGTTGCGTTGTCCACCCCGCACAGCGCCACAGCGGGTTCATCGGCCTGACGCTGCGTCCAAGCGCCGAACCGTCGCTCTTCGAGATACGTCGTGAACCCCCGCGCCTCCAACCACTCCGCCGCGCGTCGCGTCTTCATCCGGCCCAGAACATCAAGGTTGGTGAGAATGGAGGTGCTGTCATTGGAAAGGGCTAGGCGGTCGAAATCCTGCAACACCAGTTCCAGCCCGCTGGGCGGGTAAGGCAGGCAAGCCAGGAGCCAGGAATAGGCCTGACCGAGATTGCCCAGACCAATGAGCCACAATCGCGAGGGCAGGAACGCCAGAGCTGGCTCCGTTTCGTCGGCCTCGGTCCAATCGGATCCCGGACGCCAGAGCGAGAGACCTGAAGCGCGTTTCCCGGCCAGCGGGTGATCACCGGCATGCAATGCGAACACCTCGGCTGCGCAGACTGCCGACGCCAGGGCTGGTGCCAGCGGCATGACCGCGTCATCATTCATCGCCCAACCATCTCGGACCGGGACGACGCCAGCGCGCCAGCCCTGCCAGGTCACGCGCCACGCGCGCGCCTGAGGCGTCTGCATCTCGACTGAACCAATGACCGCCACTGGCCAGTCGGATCGGGCATGCGATGCAATACGCCCGCCAAGGTTCGACACCGCATGGGCCAGGCTGGTCTCCAGCGCGAGCCCCGTAAGGACCGGCGCATCGGCCAGCCCGACGATCTCGACGCCCGCTAGGAACGTACGACGCGCCAGGTTCACCAGGGTAAGCAGGGCAACCTGCGCGGCCTGGCTCGTCTGGATTTCGGGGCCGACAGCGATGGTGAGACCGAAGGACTTCAGGAGATCCATGGCCTCCTCGGTCGTCTGCACGCGCCCGCTGTCCATGAAATACTTCGCGGTACGGTGCAGGGAGATGTGAAGGGGCTCGGTCATGTCAGCTCCATAGGCCGATGTAGAAGAAGCCACGGCGCACCCGTGGCGAGCGGTCGTGCCATTGGTGGTCGCCCCGGTATTCGTAGATACCCACCTGATCCCAACGGATCGGCGCGACCGCGAAATCGGGCAGGATCAGTCCGACATGGCCGGCACGGGCCACCATTGGGTTGGTTCGGTCCGCTTCGCTCTGGATCGCGCGCCCACCATGGGTGTGGACGTCAGCCACCACGGTGAGCTTGCGCTCCCGGCAGAGCGACCAGAGCTTCGCGAAAGCGGGGGCGTGCAGGACGCAGACGCCGGTCGAGTACGCCTGCGGGTCGAGGTCATCGTAGAAGACGACATCGGTCACTTCCCGACGCTCATCGTTGGCGTGACCCAGAAGGAAGGCTCCTGCTTCATGGACGCGCTCTCCCCGCCGGTCGAGTTCGTGCGTTACCGCGTCCCACAACCGCCGGGGGCAGCTCACGCGGTGATTAGGCGCTACGAACGCCCGAATAGTCGCCTTGATGGAAAAGGTCATAGAGTTGCTCCAGGTAACAGATGATCCCGCGGCGCGGCTGCCAGAGCCGGCTGGGATGTTCGTTGCGCCAATTGTCATGGCCTTCGATGGAGAAGCGGTCGCAGGGCAGGTAAAGGCACTGGCCGCCCTTCCAATCGGGCCGAAAGATGGACGGAAGGATCGCTTTGCCCGTCGGCCACTGGCTGAATGGCAGTGGCCGGTTGGCCAGGACGTCCCAGGGCTGAGCCGTTGCGGGGTTCTGGCGATAGCCGGAACACTCGAAGCGGAACCCGTACTCGCCGGGCGCGCCAAGCCGCGCATCCGCAGTTACGGCGATGATCACATGCGGCCAGGTGGTGGACACATGTCTCCAGCGGCCCTCAATCTCGCCGCACCGGAATTCCGGCGCAGCGAGATCTTGTTCGAGAAGCAGCCGGTCCGGTGAGACCGCAATGTTCATCTAGCCCTCGACGCGCTTTTCGGGGACGAGGTCGAAGCACATCGAGCAGGCCGGGGCCTTGGTCAGCTCGTGAAGCGGCGTGTCGGTCGCCGGTCGGTCCGTCGAGTTGCAAAGCTGGAGCACGTGCTCGGCGGCGTCGTGGTGGTTGAGCTTGAACTTCTCCACCGCCCAGGCCTTGACCTTCTTGACCCGCGCGCCTGGGGCGAAGATGCGCTCCTCAGTCTTCTCGAGGTAGTGCACCGTCACGTTAATCTTGCGGCATTTGCTGACGTGGATGCGGCAGCCGCGCTTGATGGGCGGCAGGGGCTCGTGGTGCTTGTGCACCAGCGGCTCTTCTTCCTCATCAATGAAGATGAAGGTGTCGTCGGCGAGTTCGATCCCGAGCGCGGCGATGGCGCCGTGCAGATGCTCGTGGGTCGGGTCCTGCGGCAGTTCGGCCTCGATGAGGCCTTCCCGCTCATGAACCTGGATGAAAACAATGGTGGTCATGGTCGATCCTTTCCGGCGCCTGGATGGCGTCCTGTGAAAGGAGCGAAGTCAGTGAGGAAAAACCGGAAGCAGTGCTGGCGGGCTCACACGCCGCAGATGAAATAGCACTGGCAGTTCGGACATTGCCGCGCTTCGGGGGTCGCCGGAAACTCACCGCGCTCGATGGCGGTGATCGCCTCGGCATATTCCCGCAGCAGTTTATCGTCGTTCTTGGCCGCCATCGGAACGAATTCGTCCGTCGCTGGATAATAGGCTCCTACCGAGATGGAGCGACCTGGATAACGCTGGGCGGCGCCCTTTCGGATCAGCGCATAGACGCGGTTGTCCGGCTCGGACTTCGTCTTGCGGCCCGTGCGGATTCGCTGAACGCGCACCCGACCATCCGGCGCGATGACGACCCGGTCCGGCGTGTAGGTGATCGTCCTGCCGCCGACCTGCACCGACCACGGCTCCCGGTCATAGGTCCCTATTTCGGAGGCGATCAGGCGGGCGATGGACACCACCATAGTCTCTGCCGCGGCGCGGTAGTAACCCTCGAATCCGTGACCACCAGGGCCGTGCTCCGCCCATTGGCGAGCGAGTTCCTGTAATGCCTGGTCGGGGCTCGCCGGCTGGCCTTTTTCAGCTTGCTGTTCGAGCCAGCCCATCGTGCGGTGGACGCAGCGATGGAACCGCAGATAGGCGGACGAATCCCGTCCCCCGCGCAAACCATCCAGTACCTCATAGCGATAGCGCGCCGGGCACCTGAGATAGACATCTAGTTCCCGCTCGTCATAACCGTCGTGCGGGGCAAGAGGCGACCAGACCTGCGCCGCTTTGAGCGCAGGCACCGGACCACTGAAACGCCTCACCTGAAGATGACGAGAGACAGTGTCGAGAAACTTCGACGCGCTGGCATTGACTTGGGTGTAGCGCTCGGCCCGGGTCAGGCAAAGATGATCTCGCGCACGCGAGAGGCCTACGAAGAACAGGCATTCCTCTTCTGCGTCGTGATCCTCTTTCTGCATAGTGAGCTTGCCGAGTGTCACCGGCGGGGGACAGCGCACCCATTGACGATTGGTCGGCATGTAGCGGGTCGCAAGCGCCGGCAGATGCACCCCGCAGAACTCCAACCCCTTGCTCCCATGGATCGTCATCACCCGCACCGCGTCGAAATCCGCAGCTTCGGAGACAACAGCCCGATACCGGCTGTCCTGGCTTAGCGCTTCAATGCGGCGGATGCGTTCGAGCAAGGCCTTGCGGCCTGGGTCGCGCAGATCGGCGTGTCCTTCGACATCATGTTGCTCGCTGCACACCTTGAGGAACTGATAGATCGCGATCAGCTTCTGCTGCGCCTGGGCGTCCGGAGCCTCCAGCAAGGGCCGAAGATAGTTACTGCGTTCGAACAGCCAGGTCGTGAGCAACGCCCACGGCGAGGTGGTCGCACCCATGCCGTCTAGATGCTCCGCCAGCTTGCGCAGACCCGCACGGCCGGTCTCGCTCAGGCCCTCAATCTCATCCAGTCGAGCAAGGGCTTCATAGACAGTATGGCCTTGATCCTGAGACCAGCGAATGACCACAAGAGCGTCGTCCTTGGACGCCGCGTACTCTGGCAGTTGTGCGACACGGACCAACCCAATGCCGCCGAACTCCGCGTCGATGGCGACGAGGGAAAGTAGATCTCGGACATCATCCCTTTCGAACAGGTCCCCTAGATAAAGGAGAGGAACGCCGAGTTGCTCCAGCACATCGGTGATGCGCGAAAGCGTGAGATGGCTGCGCGCGAGGATCGCCTGATCTCGGTAGGCAATGCCGCTTGCACGAAGGGCTTCGATCTGATTGCGGATGGCAGCAGCCTCTTCCGCAACCGTGCCTGCCACGGTGAGCGACACCTCGCCGAGTTCACCGCGGAACGCACCCCAGTTCGCCGCTGCGCCGGGGTCGGCCGCCATGTGGCGCGAGAACTCTGAGAACGCGCGCACCACCGGCCCGCCTGAGCGGTAGTTGCTGGTAAGCGATACCTTCGAACCGCTGAAGTCCGTCTGGAAGCGCTCGACGTTGGCCGGCGACGCTCCACGGAATCGGTAGATTGACTGACGCTGATCGCCGACCACCCACACGTCCTGGCAACCGCCGGCCAGCAATTGCAGTAGCCGCGCGCTCGCGAAGTTCACATCCTGATATTCGTCGACCAGGATGTGCTGGAAGCGCTGCTGGAACTCCACGCGGATATCTTCGTGTTCCGCCATCAACTGCGCGGGCAGCATGACGAGATCGCCGAAATCAACGGCGTCCGCCTCACGCAGTGCATCCTGATAGATTTTGTAGATTTCGCCGACTTCGACCGCTTTCTCGGCAGCCTCGACTTCGTCAGGCGTCGCATTGGCAAGCGCGGCCCTCGCCTCGGCCAGATAGTCCTCCGGCGAGATCAGCTCATCCTTGCAGCGCGAGATTGCTTGCAGGACGTAGACTAGCTCGTAGGCGGGCTCGAACAGGTTCTGATAGTGGCGCAGCGGAAGACGGGAGAGGTTCGCTTCCAGAAGCGCGAGCTGGGCAGTCTGATCGAGAATTTTGACATCAGCCGTGCGTCCGAGACGGCCAGGCCATTTCGTGACCATCTCCAAGCCGAAGCCGTGGAATGTCCCGACCCACATCTCGATCGCCGCGTCCCGATGGGAGTCGGAAAGCCGCTCACGCATTTCCTCAGCAGCCTTTTTCGAGAAGGTGAGTGCCAGGATCGAACCTGAAAGGGCGCCCTGGCCGAGCACATGCCCGATCCGGTGCACGAGCGTGCGGGTTTTGCCCGTCCCCGGTCCCGCATCGACGAGGAGAGGACCACCATCCCAGGTCGCCGCCTGCTTCTGGCTTTCATCAAGCTCGATCAGAACAGCCGGGCCGCGCTCGTCCGGTTCGCGAAGGGGTGGCAGCAACAGGGCGCGAATGGCCTGGTTGAGGACCAGACCGTAGGGAAGGCCCAACTCCTCGGCGACTTCCGAAGGGCGACGCGCCATATCCACAATTTCGGTGCGCAGCCAGTCGGCGGGGCACAGGAATTCGCCGGCGAATATATCCGCCTGCAACTCCTTGCGTTCGCGCGGCGAATAGCCCTCCACCACACCCGCGCCGCTGTCGATGGGATCCCCGCCAAGCTGCGCCTGGACGTTTCGTACCTCGTTGCTCGGATCGTGATGGAGCTCCGAGTGACCGATCTCGTGAGCGATCACGACCACCTCGTCCTTCGGGTCCTGGCCACTGACGACGTACACGAGCCCGTCCGCACGTTCGAAAGACCCGTGCACGCCAATCCCGAACACTTCACCGGGCTGGCAATAACGCAACTCCAGATCGGCATCTTTCAGGACGGCATCGACGAGAGCGCGACCGCGACGGTCACCCTGGGCAACACTCAATGCTTTTGAATGGCAAGCGCGTGCCTTCAGCCGAATGTCGCGCCAGGCGTCCATGTTTAGCCCTCCTCAAGCCAGTAGGACTTGCGCTCCGGTGACATGCTGCTTCGCCGGATGCTCTCCTCATAACTGCACTGTATGATCGTGGGCTGCTGCGACGCCTTCGCGTGGCCCATGGAAGGATGGGACTGCGCATAGGCAAGCGCATGGTCGAACTGCGCACGGGTCGCCTTGAGCTGGTCAAGCAACGCCTTTACCAATCGCGGCCCGATAGGAGGTGACATCCGCCCACGAAAAAGGTCCGACAGGACATCGCGGCCGACATCAATGGCGCGGCCGAGCTGCCGTGTATCCAATCCCGCACTGGACAGCAGTTGGTCGAACGTCGTCTCCGGCGCAGCTTGAGTTTTGTCCTGTTCGGCTGCCTGAGCATTGTAGATGGCGTTGAGTGCACGGCTGCGGGCACGATTCATCATCAGTTCGTCGACCACTTCCTCCTCTGCTTCTTCGTCAGCAGCCCAATCACGCATGATCCCGGCATGCGCGCGGATGTCGTCAGCGAACTCAGGGTAACGCTGTGTCCAGTTGATGATCTGATTTAGCGTCGGGGTGGCGCATTCCCGATGGAATGCGAACAAGACCTCGTCCCGCCTCGTGGCTTTGGTTTGGTCCGTCATGACTTAGCTCCAAGAATGGTTCTGATCTCTTCCTCTGTCTCCTTGACCCAGGTCTCAGCGGTCTTCGCGCTCACGCCAAGCGCCGAAGCGATAGACTCGACCTTGGTGGAGTTGCGCGGCACGCCATCCATATGAAGACGGAAGGCGAGAACCTTCCGCGGATCGGAGATCCGCTTCAGCACGCTCTCGACGTGAGCGCGCTCCTCGTCATCCGTCGCCAGGGCCTTATGTCCGTCCGGGCGCTGCTCTTCCTCCTCAGAATAGACGTACCGCTCCGAATGAAGTTGCTCACGGCGGATAGCGTCGGCGGCGCGGAGTTTGATTCGGGCAACAAACGCTGTCCGCATCCCAATGCCGTCTGCTGAGGTCGGCTTAAGGACCGCCTCGATCAGTTGGTGATGGACCTCTTCGATCATGTCCCACCCCTCGTTGCGATGGTTCTTGCCGATGTGCTTGCGCAGGATGCGCATCATGCGTTCGGCAATTTCATTCATGAGGGGATTGATGACGCGTGGATCGCCAAACGCACCAATCTGCTGGGCCGCAGCAACTAATTGGCGGCCCTGAATCTTTCCAAGCGACTGGTTCTTGATGACCTGTCGCCAGGCGGCAATATCGTCGGGATCAGGTCCCTCTTCCAGTTTGTCCATAGTCCTTCCCCAACAGCCCTCGCGACGCGGTTCGGAGGTGGAGCGAAGCCAGATTGAAAAAACCGGAAGCGCCCATCAGAATTTTTTTCGCCGTTAGGTCGTCGTCCTCGAGCCAGATCACAATAATCTATAAGCACAGGATATCCTTGCGTCTGTCGAGAGGCTAGGGCGGAAAAAATTTCGATGCCGGGACGGCGAGCCCCGGCAGGCGGGTAGGCCGATTGCCGACTCCAGCTTGCTCACCCAGCTAGTTCGCTTTTCCGAAGCCGTGAGCCCGCGCTTCAATGTCGGCAAATTACTTGATGGGCGCTTCGAAGGGCTTCGACATCCTCCAGCCCCGCCTTTCAGCCATCATGAATGTACGGTGGGTTTCGACGGCCCGACCATGGGCTTTGAATGTCCGGTGTGTGAGCGTCTGTGGCCGAGATCATCGGCCGAAAGCGAGCGGCAAGTTTCGGCTTGAACGGACACTCAGCGTGTCCCGGCTGAACGACCGACTTTGGTCGCAACCTGCCGGCTCGACGGCTGCCAGCCACGTCGTCCAGCCAGCCGGCCCGATCAATCAGAAAACGGCACGATGTGATTGATAGGTCTCATCCCTATCGATCACATCGTGACAGTTGGCAGCCCGCCTCGGCCCTCCGAGCGAAATCAGGTGCCGGTTTTCTTGCCAAACGGAAGCACTGTGCCGCCGTCACGCAGTACATCAAGATGGTCCGACCACCATTGCGCCATCTCCACACGCTCGTCCCAATGCGTTCCTCGGTGATAGGCTGCCCGCACACGGTTGGTATCCCCATGGGCAAGGGCATGCTCGATGGCGTCTGCGCTCCACTTGCGCGATTCGTTCAACAGCGTGCTGGCCAGGGCCCGAAATCCATGGGCGGTCATTTCATCTCCAGAAAAACCAAGCCGCCGCAGGCCTGCATTTATGGTGTTCTCGCTCATCGGACGCAAAGACGTCCTGATTGATGGAAAAACATGACCGAATGGTCCCGTTATTTTATGTAGCTCCCGCAGAATTTCGAGCGATTGGCGCGAAAGAGGCACATAGTGCGGGCGGCGCATTTTCATTTTTTCGATCGGTATCGTCCAGATTGCCTGATCGAAATCGATCTCTTTCCATTCTGCCCTTCGCAACTCGCCGGGACGAACGAAAACATGCGGGGACAGGCGTAAGGCCAGCCTTGTGATCTCCTGCCCCACATAACCGTCGATTGCGCGCAGCAGATCTCCCGCACGTTTCGGCTCGACGATCGCCCCATAATGCTTAGGGCGCGGCGTGATGAGCGCCCCGCGCATGTCACGGGTGGGATCGACCGCGATGCGCGCCGTTGCCACCGCATAGCGAAACACTCTGCCAGCCAGTTGCAGGACACGCCTCGCCGTCTCATAATTCCGCTTGGCCTCGATCTTTCGAAGGGCGACCAGGACATCGATCGTCGCAACCTTTGTGATGGGAAGCCGCCCGACCGCGCTTCCCAACCGCGATATGTAATATTCGCATTTTTTCGCCGTCCCTTCCGACATGCCTTCAAGTCGGCGCTTGTCGATGAACTCCTGCGCAACCTTGGCAAAGGTGTCCTGAGAGCTTGCGATCTCTCGGTACTTGGCCAGCATCCTTTCGCGTGCGGGGTCTTGCCCTTGAGCAAGCTGGGCTCGTGCTTCATCACGGCGCTGACGGGCCATGAGCAACGGGACGGCAGGATAGGCGCCAAGGGCTATGACCTTCGGCTTCCCCTCAATGCGATACTTCAGTCGCCAGAGCTTGCTGCCCGTAGGCTGCACCTGAATAAAGAGTCCGCCATAATCACCAAGCTTGTAAGGCTTTGAACGGGCACGGGCATTTTTGATGGCAAAATCGGTTAGGGGCATAGCTGGGGGCCTTTTTTAAAAAACAAGGCTTCAGCGATGCCCCCATTGCCTCAAAAAGGCTGAGCAGCAGTGAGATGAAGGCAGACGCCATGAGCCAGAGGCACAAAAAATACCCCTGTTTTCTGACGCTTACAACAGTCAGTGAGATGTGATGAGAAGGGGAATGTGGTGGGCGATGACGGGCTCGAACCGCCGACATCTTCCGTGTAAAGGAAGCGCTCTACCAACTGAGCTAATCGCCCCATCCATGGGAAGTGGCGCTCTTGCCGGGTGTCGGGCGCCCCGTCAATCCCCAACCGTATCGCGAAGCTCCGCGACCTGCTCCGCCGAACGCCGCGCCTGCCGCAAGCCGTCGATCACCACACGCAGCGCCGGCGAAACCTGACGGCTGCTCGGATAATAGAGGTGGAAACCGGGATAGGGTTCGCACCATGCCTCCAGCAGGCGGACCAAGCGTCCTGCCGCAATATGCTCGATCAACTGACATTCGGGCAGAAAGGCGATGCCAAAACCATCCAGCGCCGCCTGCACCACCAGCGTCGAAGTGTTAAAGGTGAGCTGCCCGCCCACCCTCACCCGCATCTCGCGCCCATCCTTGTCGAACTCCCAGGCATAGAGCCCGCCCAGCGTGGCCAGACGGATGTTGATGCACTGATGCTCGGTCAGGTCGCGCGGATGGAGCGGGGGCGCCCGCCCCGCCAGATAGGCGGGCGAGGCCACCGCCGCCATGCGCTGGTCCGCGCCGATCGGCACGGCGATCATGTCGCGGTCGATGATATCGCCCGAGCGCACACCGGCATCCAGCCCCGCCGCGACAATATCGGTCAGAGCATTGTCCACCACCACCTCGACCTCGACATCGGGATAATCGGGCAGAAAGCGCGACAGAGCCGGCCACAGCACGCATTGCGCCGCGCTTTCATCGGCGGTGATCCGCACCAGCCCGGCGGGACGCTCGCGGATGTCGCCCAGCGCGGCCAGTTGCGCCTCGATCCCCTCGAAATGCGGCACGAGGCCAGCCGCCAAGCGCTCCCCCGCGACGGTGGGGGCAACGCTGCGCGTGGTGCGGTTGAGCAGCCTCACCCCCAGCCGCGCCTCCAGATTGGCGATCGACCGGCTCAGCGCCGATTGCGACAGGCCCATTTGCGCTGCGGCGCGGGTAAAGCTGCGTTCACGCGCAACAGCCAGAAAGGCGCGCAATTCGTGATGGTCTGCCTGCTGCATTCATGCATACTCTTTGTCGGCAGCGCATTCATGCCCGCGATTATCAATCGCGCATTGATGCGCCTGACTCATAGGTTCATCCCGCAAATCGCATATTATCGCGATAATGGCGATGGCCTACACAGGGGTTCCTCTTCTCTCCCTTTGACAGGAAGATCCCCCCATGACCGTCAAGGCTATCGGCGCGCCCGCCGCTGACAAACCCTTTGAACCCCTCGCCATCACCCGCCGCGACACCGGCGCGCATGATGTCGCCATCAAGATCGCCTATTGCGGCGTCTGCCATTCCGACCTGCATATGGCGCGCGACGAATGGGGCGGCGCACTGTACCCCTGCGTGCCCGGCCATGAGATCGTCGGCCATGTCACCGCCGTGGGCGAACATGTCACCAAATTCAAGGTGGGTGACACCGTGGGCGTGGGCTGCATGGTCGACAGTTGCCAGCACTGCCCGAGCTGCGATGATGGTCTGGAGCAATATTGCACCGGCGAGGGCAGCTTCACCGGCACCTACAACGCCCCCACCCCCGACGCGCCGGGCTACACGATGGGCGGCTATTCCGAAGCCATCGTGGTCAACGAGAAGTTCGTGCTGCGCGTGAGCCACAAGCCCGAGCAGCTCGCCGCCGCCGCGCCGCTGCTCTGCGCCGGGATCACCACCTGGTCGCCGCTGCGCCACTGGAACGCCGGCCCCGGCAAGAAAGTCGGCATCGTCGGCATCGGTGGCCTGGGCCATATGGGCGTGAAGCTGGCGCGGGCGCTGGGCGCTCACACCGTGGCCTTCACCACCAGCGAAGCCAAGCGCGAGGCCGCTCTGGCGCTGGGCGCGCATGAGGTGATCGTGTCGCGCAACGAGGAAGAGATGGCGGCTCACGCGGGCAGCTTCGACTTCATCCTCAACACGGTGGCCGCCTCGCACAATCTGGATCCGTTCATCGCGCTGCTCAAGCGTGATGGCACGCTGACCCTGGTGGGCGCGCCCGAGCATCCGCACCCCAGCCCGATGGTGTTCCCGCTGATCTTCGGCCGCCGTTCGCTAGCCGGTTCGCTGATCGGCGGCATCGCCGAGACGCAGGAAATGCTCGATTTCTGCGCCGAGCATAACATCACCTCGGACATCGAGATGATCGCGGGGCATCAGATCGACGATGCCTATAACCGCATGCTGAAGGGCGATGTGCGCTATCGTTTCGTGATCGATAACGCCACGCTGGTGTAAAGGGCAAAGGGAGCAGCTTCGCGCCGGATTGCCGACCGGGATATCATCCCGGTCGGGATTCGCGCGGGCCTGCTCCCTGCTCTTTTGTGATGCAGGGGGGCGGATGACCATGTGCCTGGAAAGCACCCTCAGCGACGAGGGAAGGCCTTGCTTTCCAATGCCATGGCCTGAATCAACCCATCACCGCCGGATCACCTCTTCCTTCGTGGTCAGCACATAGGTCAGAACCGCCCGGCCATGCGCGGGCACAGCGGCCTGCCACAGCGGCAAACCATCCTTGCGCCCCAGCTTGACCGAACTCGAGGTCACCGCGCCGCCATCTTCCAGCGCCAACTTACCCTCGAAACGGATCGGCCAGCGGTTCGCATTGGTCACACTCAACCGCACTGTCTGCCGCTTGATGCCCTGTCGCGTGGCTGAATGAGTCACCACCGCATCCATCTGCACATTGGGCGCATCCCCCAGCGTGATATCGGCGGTTTCACCATCGGCCTTGTCGGTCATATGGCCTTCGCCCGCCGGGATCCTTGCCCCGCGCAGACCTTCCACCACGCTCACCTGCCCGCCCGGCAGCGCCAGCCCCAGCCCGTCCTCACGCTTGTTGCGCAAGCGGACCATGCGCTGGGCGGCGCCCTTTTCGCCCGGCTGGATCATGCCGGTATGGATCAAAGCGAGCCGCACCGGGCGATCCGCCAACAACGCCACCTGCTTCTGCCCATGGGCGGCAATCGTGGTCGCCACGGGAATGCGATAGAACTTCAGATCGCCCAAAGCCTCGGCCTGAGCGACATAGGCATCCTTCATCATCCGCATCGAGCCCGTAACGACCACCTCAGCCCGCGCCATCATCGGGGCGGGCGGCGGCGGTGGCGGCGGGGCGGGAGGCGGCGGCAGCGGAGACAATTGGCAGCTCATCACCAGTTGCTGCGCCCCGAAATTATACTGGCGCGCATCCGTCATATTCGGCCGCCCAGCAACCACCCCGGCATCGGCCTTGGGGAAAGATGTATCGTCGCTGCTGGCCAGCGTCAGCCAGGAGGTCATATCAGCCTCCTGCCCACCGGGGCGCAGCGCCAGCACATAATGCGCGCGCCAGTCAAAGCCCCAGGCCAGATAGGACAGGCGGATACGCACATGCCGCGCGTGATCGGACTGCGTTTCCACCGACAGCGTCGGCCGCGCATTCATCCCTTCCGGCAAACCATGATAGGCCAGATCGTCCTTCAACCCGCCGCAATTGGCGACCTCGAAACCCTTGGCCGTCTGCAGGATCGCCGCGCCATCGGGACCGGACCGGATGATCGCTTCTTCCTCGCTCACCTGACCGCCGGGCCGGGTCCGCCGCAAGGTCACGGGGCGCCCGAAGGCCCGCGCATAAAGGTTGCGCGGCGAAAGCAGGTCGGCATCGAGGTTCTTCTCGCTCACCCCTGCGGGCAGGCCGGTGATGATCGCGCTTTCGGCCAACATCCCGGCGGCCACGCCTTCGAACCGCAGCACCGCCCGGCCAGCGGGCAGATCGACCTCGCGCTCCTCGCTGACCAGCGCATAACCGCCCAGCCATGCCCCCCGCGACAAGGCTCCATCGCCCCCGCCATGCGGCGCGCGATAGATCGTCACCGCCAGAGCCGCGGGCGCGGCGGAGGTAACAGTGGGCTCCGCTGGCAGGCCAGCCGGGATCTGCTCCGCCGTTGCCGCATCTTGCGGTCGCGCGTCAACCAGCGTCGCGCCGCATCCCAGCATCAGGGCAAGGGAAGCGAGACGCAGCCCCCGCCCGCCCCGCCGCCATGCCACCGGGCCTACCATCGCCAGCATGGGCCGCATCAAGGTCATGCTTTTCATCAGCCGCGGCTTCCGGATCAATAGCGTGTATCGAATTGCGCCGTCAGCTTGACCTCGCCATGCGCGGGCACAGTGACCAGCCATTGACGACGATCGGCATTGATCTGCTCGCCCTTGATGCTTTCGGCCGAAACGCGCGTGTCATGCCAGCCATTGTCCAACCCGTCCTGAGTCACCTCGACCGTCACCGGCACGGCTTTGGCGTTGGTCAGGCGATAGCTCATCCGCGTGCGCCAGAAGGTCGCCGTCCGGTCGACGCTGACCACACGGGCGTTGCTGCCCTGCGTGATGCGATAGCTGGCCACCCGCTCCCACTCATCGCTGGAGATATGGTCGCGCCCCTCAACCACCGGCTGCACCTTCACGTCGAAAGCCGAGCCGATGCCCAGAGCCACGCTGCTGCCCATCGGCGTATGGCCAATGTTGTCCTCACCGATGAATTGCGGCTGGCCGCGCGTGTCACGCATATAGACGCGCACCGTGCCGGCGGGCAGCGCATCGCCCAACCCGCTGCCGCGCGCGCTGGTGAAGCGCAATTGCGTGGTCGCGCTCTGCGCCTCATCCTGGCTGCCCATCCAGCCGTTGTTGAAGACATAGGCCCGCGCCGCCTGAGCGCCCTTCACATCCAGAAAGCCGATCTGCTTCTGCTGAATGCCCGCCACCGAGGTACGGCCGTCGATGGGATAGACATAGTAATCGCCCAATTGCTCGCGATCAGCGCTTTGCGTCCCCGCCTTGACCAGCCCGCCACGCGGACGGAACGGACGCACCGGCACCTCACTCTCGCCGCCGCCGACATTGCCCGCCACCAGCAATACGCGCGCATGCGGGAAAGCCGTTCCCGTGCTGTTGGTCAGCGTGACCCAGCCCTGCACATCGATCTTGCCCGAGGCCTCATCGAACAGCGCGACATAATCAGCCTTCCAGCCAAAGCCCTGCGACAGATAGCTGAGCGTCAACGGCCGGGTCCCCGACGCAGCAGAATCCAGCGTGACCGACAGCGTGGGATGGGCCTTCAACCCTTCAGGCAGGCCGGGGAACACCAGCCGCGTGTTGCCTTGCCCCAGCACCTCGATCCGATTGCCGATCTGCACCAGCGTGCCGCCATTGTTGGCCAGCACGCGGGCCTGCTCGGAGGTTTCCGCGCCCGTCGCCGGATTGGTACGCACCAGACTGACGTCCTGCCCCACCGACTTGTCCAGCAAACGCTGTGGCGAGAGCAGATCGTAATCGAAATTCTGCTCGATCACGCTGGTGTTGGCCGCCGCAATCGTCACCGTTTCCGGGCGGATGCGCGCCGAAACATCGGGCAGATCGAGCGAAACATGGCCATTGGGCAAAGTGAGCGAGCGGATATCCTGAACCAGCGCCAGATCATTGTTGTAGATGGTCAGCGACAGATCGCCTTGCGCGTTGCCGGGCTGCACCACCGAGCCCTGTGTCGGCGCATCTTTAGCCATCGCCTCTACGCTCTGCAGCGCAAAGATCGATATACCCGCACCGACAACTGCCATCCACCGCATCGTCACTCTCCTGATCACACGTTCCACCCTGCCCGCGATATCGGGCGTGGTGGTTGGAAGCTCTCCGTCCCTCCCACATGAGAGGTCCTATCGAAAGAGCCATCCTTGCCGCTTCATCGCGTCCTATCGGTGAACACGTGCTGAAAGCGAGACAAGTTGAGTGTAGAAAAGTCATATAGTAAAAATAAGAGATGCGAGGGGGTTACCCCCTCGCGCTCCCATAACGTCTTCCGACGCAATGGTGGTGGTTCATGATCATTGTGCAACATCTCCCCGACAGTGCCATTTATCCCATGCGCGCAGCGACCACATCGACCTCCGCGAAATAGCGCGCCATGGCATCGGCAGCCTTGTCGGTCAGGGTGATGAAGGCCCGGCGGCGATCGGTTTCATCCTCCACCCGTTTGAACAGCCCCGCATCCGTCAGTTGTCCGATCCAGCGCAGCGCCGTCGTCGGCGGCACGCCCGAGGCGATGCACAGGCTGGTCACCGAAACGCGCGCATGCTCGGCCCGCGCCGCCGTCAGATCCAGCAGCATGTCCCAGGCCGGATCGGCAAACAGTTCGCCATCGAAGTGGCGCGCCCGCAACTGGCGCTGGCGGATGATCTTGCGCACCAGACGCGGATCAGGCAGCGCCGGGCGGCCAGTCCGCACCAGCCGCTCGCTGCCCTCATCCGCTGCAGCCTCGAAGCGGAAGGCCGGTGCAACAACCGCGGTGACCGGCGGAGGCGAGGACGCCCCCTCGCTCAGCCTGTCGATGCGCTCGGCGATCTGGGTCACCTGCTGAGTCAGGCGCAGCAGCACGAGGCGATCCTCCTCAGACAATTCGCGCACCCGCCGCTGCGGCAGGCGAGCCAGCACATGGCCCAGCGCAATGATCCGCTCGGCCCGGCTGGGACCGACCAGAATCTGCGGATCGCTCTGGTCCAGAGCGGCGAAGACATCATCCAGCGCCTCAACACTGGTCGACACGATCAGTTGCGCCCCGACATGCGCGGCCCGCATATCCAGCCGCGCCAGCGCCGCCATACTCGCCCCATCGACCACCGGGCAATCGATCAGCACCACATCGCCCAGCGGCTTGGCGGCGCTTTCCAGCACATGATGCAATCGGCCCGTATCGGCCAGACGAAAGCCCGCGCTGGCGGCATCCTCCCCCATCTCATCGCGCAGATGGCCACGATCGGCAAAGACCGAAACGCTCAGCCGCAGCCCCGCCGCATCATTGGCAGGGGCGCCATAGGAAAAATCCGGAAAATCATCGGTAAAGCCCGCAAATCGGGCCTGCATGGTCTGGTTCGGCGTCTGGCTCGACATGGGCGTTTTACTCCCTCGATGGCTGAGCCATGGCCGGCTTCAGCGACACGCTGGGAATAAAACTAGAACATAAGGGGATTTCGTCAAGATAAATTGAGAACAAATTAAGATCAAATCTTAATGACAAGAAGAACAGGCTTGAAGCTTCTGAAAACACAAAGCTTTCCCGCGCCCATACAGCAACGCCGCCGCCAGCACGGGGCTGACGGCGGCGTCCTTTTATCCTCGAAACGCGAGTCAGTCGGCGAAGGGATCGCGGACCAGAATCGTATCCTCACGCTCGGGGCTGGTGGAGACCAGCGCCACCGGCGTCTCGATCAGTTCCTGCACGCGCTGGATGTACTTGATCGCCTGAGCGGGCAGATCGGCCCAGCTACGCGCACCGGCCGTGGTGCCCTGCCAGCCATCCATTTCCTCATAGATCGGCTCGACATTGGCCTGATCGGCGGCGTGCGCGGGGAAATAATCCAGCACCTTGCCGTTCAAACGGTAGCCGGTGCAGATCTTCACCTTCTCCAACCCGTCGAGCACGTCCACCTTGGTCAGCGCAATGCCGGTCACCCGAAATGGCGCAAGACTGGCGCACCAGCACGGCATCGAACCAGCCGCAGCGACGCTTGCGGCCCGTGACGGTGCCGAATTCATGGCCACGCTCGCCCAGGCGCTGGCCGGTTTCGTCCTCCAGCTCGGTGGGGAACGGACCCGAACCCACGCGGGTGGTGTAGGCCTTCACGATGCCCAGCACAAAGCCGGTCGCGCTGGGACCCAGGCCCGAACCCGAAGCCGCCGTGCCCGACACGGTGTTGGACGAGGTCACAAAGGGATAGGTACCGTGATCGACATCGAGCAGCACGCCCTGCGCGCCCTCGAACAGGATGCGGGCGCCGGCTTTCTTCACCGAATTCAGACGCTTCCACACCGGCTGCGCGTACTGCAGCACCGAAGGCGCGATCTCGCGCAGCTCGTTCAGCAGCGCCTCGCGGTCGACCGGGGGCTGGCCGAAACCGGCGCGCAGCGCGTCATGATGCGCACACAGACGGTCCAGCTGGGCCTCCAGAGCATCGAGATGCGCCAGATCGCAGACGCGGATCGCGCGGCGGCCGACCTTGTCCTCATAGGCCGGGCCAATGCCGCGACCGGTGGTGCCGATCTTGCCCGAACCGGCAGCGGCCTCACGCATCACGTCCAGCTCGCGGTGGACGGAAAGGATCAGCGGGCAGTTCTCGGCGATGGCGAAGTTTTCGGTGTTGATGACAACGCCCTGGCCTTCCAGCTTCTCGATCTCGGCCTTCAGGTGCCACGGATCGAGCACCACGCCATTGCCGATGATCGAAAGCGTGCCCGTCACGATGCCCGAAGGCAGCAGGCTCAGCTTGTAGACCTTCTCGCCCACCACCAGCGTATGGCCGGCGTTATGGCCGCCCTGAAAACGCACGACGGCGTCCGCGCGCGCGGCCAGCCAGTCGACGATTTTGCCCTTGCCCTCATCGCCCCACTGGGCGCCGATCACGGTCACATTTGCCATGGATAGAATCCCTCACCCTGCCAGGTGGACCCGGAAGCGCCCTTCGACAGGACTCGGCGCAGCGGGTGGATCAGACGGGCGCGTCAAAGCGGCGGCCCGGATATGCGCGGTGGCCGTTAGAGGGCCGGGCCGGAACCGTCAACCCCAAGCAGACAGGTGCTGGTGCAAGACCGGCCTTGCGCATAGATTGCGCTCAACATTGGGTTCGCCAGGGGAAGCCGACATCATGCCATCAAGGATGCGCAAAACCGCCGTGCCGATGGCTGCCGCTCTGGCCGTGGGGCTGATTCTGCCACTGGCTGCGCAAGCGCAGATGCTCGGCCCCGGCATGCTGGCGCGCGGGTTGATGCGCAACCGTCAGGCGATGGGAACCTTGGCGCCGCCCGCCCCGCCACATCAGACGCTGACCTATGGTCATGGCCAGTCTTACGATTTCTATCCACCGCTTCATCCCGCTGGCCCCACGCCGCTGGTCCTTTTCGTCCATGGCGGCGCCTGGAGTCGCGGCAGCAAGGATACGGCGACCGGGCCATGGAAAGCCCCGCATTACACAGCGGAAGGGTATGCCTTCGCCTCCATCGACTATCGCCTTGTGCCCAAGGCGCGCGTGGAGGATCAGGCCGCTGATGTCGCCCATGCCCTGAGTGCCATCCTGCACGACGCCGACCGCCTTGGCGTGGACCGTCACCGCATCGTGCTGATGGGCCATAGCGCCGGGGCGCAACTGGTGGCGCTGGTGGGCACAGACGAAAGCTATTTGAAGGCGCAGGGCCTGTCCTTTGCCGATCTGGCCGGGGTTATCCCGATCGACGGCGCGGCTTATGATATCCCCAAGCAGATGGAGACCTCCGGCGCCTATATGGGCGCGCGCTATGACCAGGCTTTCGGCACCGATCCCGCGCGGCAAAGGGCTCTATCGGCCACCTTCCATGCCGAGGCGCCCAATGCGCCGCGCTTCCTGCTGCTGCATGTGCAGCGGCCCGATGGTGTTGCCCAGGCGCAGGAGTTGGCGGAAGCGTTACGGGCTGGCGGGGCTTCGGTGGAAATCCAGGGCTTCCCTGGCACCGGGTTGATGGGCCATCTGGCGATCAATCAGCGGCTGGGCGATCCATCCTATGAGGTGACGCCTGTAGTGGATGAATGGTTGAAGAAGGTTTTTGGGAAGTAGGAAGGATAGATGCGAGGGTGTTACACCCTCGCGCTCCCTTTAATGTCTACGTTGCACTTCGGGTTCAGCCAAGGCACTTAGCTTGCCGCGCCGCAGGCAGGAAATCAAAGCCTGCGGCGCCTTTGGTGGCGCAGGTAGAGAGGTTAGGCGCAAGGCTTCGGCGCCCCTACCCTATCGTCGGGAGACGTTCTGGGAGCGCGAGGGGGTAACCCCCTCGCACCTTCTTTTTCAGACTTCCTGAACAGCCCCAGCCACCAACTGGTGAGTGCAACCCAGAGCCACAGCATCATCGCTCTCGCTCAAGGCTGCCACGGTGCGCCACTCAGCGCGCAGCGCAGCCGCCACGGCAGCATCATGTCCCAAGGGCAGGAACAGCAGCGGGCGCGGCGCTTCCTGCGCGGCCAGAGCAGCGATCAGCGGATCAGGATAGAGCGAGAAGCCCGTCGCGGGCTCCGGCGCGGCGCCGGCTGGGCCGAGGATGCGATAGGTGCCACCGCGACCGACATAGCCGCGCAGGCCATCGGCGAAGATCGTAAAGCCGAACCAGCTCTGGTACTCGAAGCCGTGACGCTCGGTGGGGTCAAGCGTCAGGCGGGCGGCATCGCCCACACGGGCGGCGATAAGGCGCAGAGCGGCGATGCGGTCATCCAGCATGCCGCCGACATCCAGTGCGGAGAGGCGTTCGATGGCGCTATCGAGCGGCCCCGTGGCATAGAGCAGCGGCAGATAGGCCTGACCGCCAGCAGCAGCCAGAGCGCCCGCATCCTTGGAATCCAGCGCGGCGCGCACGGCATCGCGGGCTTCCGGCGACAGAGGCAGCGGGCCAGCAGCCAGATCGTCGATCAGATCGGGCATGGTGAAATCGACCGAAATGCCCTGAGCGCCAGCCGCCGCCAGCGCCTCGACCGCCACGGCAACCACCTCGGCGGCGGCGGCGACGCTGTCGCTGCCGATCAGCTCGGCACCGAGTTGCAGGCGTTCACGCACCGGGTCGAGGCCGTCGCCCTTGATGGTCAGAACCTGGCCATTGTAGCACAGGCGCAGCGGGCGGGCCTGCGCGGCCATGCGCGTCGCGGCGATGCGGCCCACCTGAGGCGTCACGTCGCTGCGCATCGCCATCATGCGCAAGGACGCCGGATCGACAAAGCGGAACATGCGGCGCGACTGAATGCCCGCCATGCGGCTGGCCAGCGACTGCTCGAACTCGATGCTGGGGGGCTGGACGCGGTCGTATCCATGCGCGTCCATCACATCCATGATGGCGCGGGTGATGCGCGTTGCAGCAGCCGTCGCCTGCGGCAGACGGTCCTCAAGCCCCTCGGGCAGCAGATCTCGGGTCGTGTCGTTCATGATGGGGCGGGCTTTAGCGTTGGTTTAAGGTTGGGGGAAGGGAAGAAAGAAAAGAAGGTGCGAGGGTGTTACACCCTCGCGCTCCCATAACGTCTTCCGGCGATGGGACAGTGGTGCCGAAACGAAGCGGCCAACCTCTCCACCTGCGCGGCCTATGGCGCCGCAGGCAACAAGTCCTGCCTGCGGCGCGGCGACCTTGCTCGATGGCCGAACCCGATGCGCAACGCAGACATGAAAGGGAGCGCGAGGGCGATGGCCCTCGCATGTCCTCTTGTTCTTAAAAGAAAAGGCGGAGCCTTCCGACCCCACCTTCCCTTAACTCACAAACTAACGTTCAGATCAGAACGCCAGCCCTTTCACGCGCTTCACGCCGGGCAGCTTGCCGGCGGCGTCCAGCACGCCTTCCGCCACCGGGCTGTCGACCGAGAGCAGCAGCACCGCCTCGCCACCGGCCTCGCGGCGGCCCAGGTTGAAGGTGCCAATGTTGATGCCGTTCTCGCCAAGGAGCGTACCGATGCGGCCGATGAAGCCGGGGGCGTCCTCGTTGACGATGTACATCATGTTGCCGGTCAGTTCGGCTTCGACCTTGATGCCGAAGAGTTCGACCAGACGCGGCTCGGCGTTGCTGAACAGCGTACCGGCCACCGAGCGCTCGCCGGCCTCGGTCTTCACCGAGACGCGGATCAGCGTGTGGTAGTCGCCGGTCTTTTCGGTCTTCACTTCGCGCACTTCAAGGCCGCGCTCCTTGGCGAGGAACGGAGCGTTGACCATGTTCACCGTGGCCGACTGCACGCGCAGGAAACCGGCCAGAACGGCGGCCACGATGGGCTTGGCGTTCAGCTCGGCGGCGGCGCCTTCGGTGTGGATCGAGATGCGGGCGACGGCGCTGGTGGTCAGCTGGCCGACCAGCGAACCGAGGTGCTCGGCCAGAGCCATGTAGGGCTTGAGGCGCGGGGCTTCCTCGGCCGAGAGCGACGGCATGTTCAGAGCGTTGGTGACACCGCCGGTGGTCAGATATTCGCCAAGCTGCTCGGCAACCTGCAGGGCCACGTTGACCTGGGCTTCGGTGGTCGAAGCGCCCAGATGCGGGGTGCAGATGAAGTTCTTGGTGCCGAACAGCGGCGAGTCCTTGGCGGGCTCGGTCTGGAACACGTCGAGGGCGGCGCCGGCGATATGGCCCGAATCAAGGCCTGCCTTCAGCGCGGCTTCGTCAATCAGGCCACCGCGGGCGCAGTTGACGATGCGGACACCCTTCTTGGTCTTGGCCAGATTTTCCGCCGAGAGGATGTTCTTGGTGTCGGCGGTCAGCGGCGTGTGCAGCGTGATGAAGTCGGCGCGGGCCAGCAGCGTGTCGAGGTCAGCCTTTTCGACGCCGATTTCCACGGCGCGCTCGGGCGTCAGGAAGGGATCGAAGGCCACGACCTTCATCTTCAGGCCCAGCGCGCGGCTGGCAACGATGGAACCGATGTTACCGGCACCGATCAGGCCCAGCGTCTTGCCGGTGACTTCCACGCCCATGAAGCCGTTCTTCGGCCACAGGCCCTGCTGGGTCTGCTCATTGGCTTCGGGGATCTGGCGGGCCAGGGCGAAGATCATCGCGATGGCGTGTTCGGCGGTGGTGATCGAGTTGCCGAAAGGCGTGTTCATCACGACAACGCCCTTGGCGCTGGCGTAAGGAATATCAACGTTATCAACGCCGATACCGGCGCGACCGATCACCTTCAGGTTGGTGGCGGCGTCGAGGATTTCCTTGGTCACCTTGGTCGAGCTGCGGATGGCCAGACCATCATAGTCGCCGATGCGGGCGATCAGCTGTTCGGGGGTTTCGCCGGTGATGACATCGACGTCGCAGCCCAGCTCTTCGAAAATGCGGGCGGCGTTGGGGTCCATCTTGTCGGAAATAAGAACGCGGGGCTTGGTCATGGGAAGTCCTTCCTCATGCGGAATATCGCTGTGTTCAGGGGATGTGGCGGCGCGGGTTCTCGCGCCGCCAGATATGCGTCAGGCTGCGACGGTCGCCTTGACCGAGGCATAGGCATAATCGAGCCAGGGGCCCAGCGCCTCGATGTCCTCGACATTGACGGTGGCGCCGCACCAGATGCGCAGGCCCGCCGGGGCATCGCGATAGCCCGCGATGTCGTAAGCGGCGTCTTCCTTTTCGAGGATGGCGGCAAACTTCTTGATGAAGTCGGCGTCGGCGCCCTCAACGGTGAGGCAGACCGAGGTCTTCGAGCGGGTGCCCTTGTCGACAGCGAGATGGCCCAGCCAGTCACGTTCGGCAACGATCTTGTCCAGCGCGTTGGCGTTGGCGGTGCAGCGCGCCTGAAGACCCTTCAGGCCGCCTTCCGACTTGGCCCATTCCAGCGCGAAGATCGCATCTTCCACGGCCAGCATCGAGGGCGTGTTGATGGTCTCGCCCTTGAAGATGCCCTCGGCCAGCTTGCCCTTCGAGACAAGGCGGAACACCTTGGGCAGCGGACGGTCGGGGGTGAAGTTTTCCAGACGCTCGACAGCGCGGGGGCCCAGGATCAGCACGCCATGGCCGCCCTCACCACCCAGCACCTTCTGCCAGGAGAAGGTGGCAACGTCGATCTTGGTCCAGTCGATGTCATAAGCGAAAACGGCGCTGGTGGCGTCGGCGAAGCTCAGGCCCTCGCGGTCGGCGGGGATCCACTCGGCGTCGGGCACGCGCACGCCGCTGGTGGTGCCGTTCCAGGTGAAGAGCACGTCGTTCGTCCAGTCGACCTTGTCCAGATCGGGGATCTGGCCGTAATCGGCGCGGACGACCGTGGCGTCCAGCTTGAGCTGCTTGACGGCATCCGTCACCCAGCCTTCGCCGAAGCTTTCCCAGGCCAGAGCGGTGACTTCGCGGGCGCCCAGCATGGTCCACATGGCCATTTCGAAGGCGCCGGTGTCCGAACCGGGCACGATACCGATGCGATGGGTGTCAGGCAGACCGAGCAGCTCGCGCATCAGGTCGATGCTGTACTGCAGACGCGTCTTGCCGATCTTGGCGCGATGCGAGCGACCGAGCGATGCGGTGGCGAGCTTTTCGGGAGAAAACGTTGGCGGCTTAGCGCAAGGGCCCGACGAGAAAAAAGGACGAGCGGGTTTGGTAGCCGGAATAGTAACAGTCATGTAGACTCTCCTCACAGAGAGCACGCGCGGCGTTGGGACCGCGTGGCCCGGCGCCGCTTCTAAGGGCAACCGAAGCGAAGTCAACCCGCCTTCGACGAAGCGAAACGAAAAATCGCAAGGGTTCCAGAGCAACATTGTTACGCGCACTCTGCAATAATATGTTAACCATTCCTGCCGCATGTTAACCATATGCACCCGTGGCCAGCCTCCCCCCGGCGCCGCCCAAGCGGCAAACTCCCCCCCATTCGCTGCGCTGTCAGCGCCTTATCCGCGCTGGCGCTGGCCGCCTGCTCGTCCGCGCCGCAAGCACCGCCGACACCCCGGCGCACCACCAACAACTGGTCGCCCGCGCCCGCATACAACAGCTGTCTGGCGGACCTCGGCAACAAGGAAGCCACCTTCACCCCCCTGCCCGACCAGTATTTCGGCGCAGGCTGCTCGAACATCCAGACGGTGAAATTGCTCTCCGTGCGCGGCGACTATTCCGCGCTGGGCATCACCAACCTCGGCCCCGTCACCTGCCGCCTTGCCGACGCCTTCGCCGGCTGGGCCCGCTATGGCGTGGACCGCGCCGCGCGCCAGATCCTGGGTAGCCAACTGGTGCGAATCGAAACCATGGGCAGCTACAGTTGCCGCAACGTGGCGGGCAGCGATCATCGCTCGGGCCATGCCACCGCCAGCGCCATCGACGTCTCCGGCTTCGTGCTGGCCGATGGACGGCGCGTGTCAGTGCTGGGCCAGTGGAACGCCGGGACGCCTCAGGAGCGCGAGTTCCTGCGCGTGATCCACACCAGTGCCTGTCGGAGATTCGGGATGGTGCTGGGGCCGGATTACAATGCGGCTCACCGCAATCACTTTCATGTGGAAGCGGTCGATTCGCATTTTTGCCGGTAGGGGTTTGAAGAAAAAGGGAAATGCGAGGGTGTTACACCCTCGCGCTCCCATTAGTGTCTGCGTGGCGCATTGGGTTCGGCCATAGGGCAACGTCGCTGCGCCGCAGGCTGATGCTCCCCGCTCTGCGTTGTCGATCCATGATTCGATTGCCTGCGGTGCCTTATGTCGCGCAGGTGGAGAGCCTTGGCGCACCATTTCGGCGCCCGTGCCCTTTCGTCGGAAGACGTCATGGGAGCGCGAGGGGGTAACCCCCTCGCATCTTTCTTCCTTCAAATCTTACCTTGCGTGAAAAGGATAATCCGGCAGCCCGTCCAGCGCCGCCCGCAGCGCCTCGCCCCATCCGGCGCTCAAGCTGCGATACCATGGATCGGACTCCGTAATCCGCACCTCATGCAGCGGTTCGAACTTGTCCTTCGCCACCACCAGCAGGTCCAGCGGCATGCCGACCGACAGGTTTGCCTTCAGGGTCGAATCGAAGCTGACCATCATCAGCTTCACCGCATCCTCGAAGTTCATGGTGCGGTCGTATCCGCGCAGGATGATGGGGCGGCCGTATTTGGTCTCACCGATCTGGAAGAAGGGCGTGTCGAAGCTGGCCTCGATGAAATTGCCCTCGGGGTAGATCAGGTAGAGGTGCATCCCCATGCCCTTGATCTGCCCGGCCAGGATCAGCGTGGCGCCGAACTGGCCCGAGGCTTCCGGGCCATTGTCCTCGTCGCGATCGGCGATGGTTTCGCGCAGCAGCTTGCCGACATGCTCGGCCATGGCGAACATGGTGGGCAGTTGCAGCAGGTCGTTCTTGCGGTCGGCGCGAGCCTTGTTGCGCTCTTCGAGGCGGGCGACGACGGCCTGCGTGGTGGCGAGGTTGCCGCTGGTCATCAGCGCGACCATGCGCTCGCCGGGCACGGACCAGCTGTGCATCTTGCGGAAGGTGGAAATGTTGTCGACGCCCGAATTGGTGCGGGTGTCGCTCATCAGCACGAGCCCGGCATCCAGCATCATGCCAACACAATAGGTCATTGTACGTTCCTGTTGCCGCCAGTCACGACCCGGCGTCGATTCGTTTCGCCGGTTTGCTGGGCATTCGATCCAGCCGCGTCAAGCATAGAGGCGCGCATTTAACACCGCTTGCCGTAGCCGGATCGGGCAATTTACAGAGGTGTCAGCGACTTAGGCGGCACATTATTGTGCCATCAATTGCTGGGCCACATCGAGCGCCACCGACAGCCCCGCGCTGCCGCCACCGGGCACCAGGCTGGTGACGGGCGCGGCCTCGGCATAATCGGCGCCAAGGGCAACGCGGACATAGCGACTGTCCGGGCAGATCTCGTTGGAAGGATCGAAGCCCACCCAGCCGAGGCCCGGAATATGCGCCTCTGCCCAGGCGTGGCCGGCGTCCTGAGCGGTGCTGGCGTCCATCAGCAGATAGCCCGAGACATAGCGCGCGGGCACGCCCAGCAGCCGCGCCGCGCCGATGAAGACATGTGCATGGTCCTGGCAGACGCCCTTGCCCAGCTCCAGCGCCTGTTCGGCGGTGGTGGTGACGTCAGTCACGCCCTTTTCATAGGTCACCACCTCACCCACCGCGCGCGACAGGGCGTGCAGCGTGTCGAGCACATTGACATCTTCCAGCGGAAAGTCGCGGGCCAGCGCCTTCAGCTTCGGCCCCGGCTTGGTCAGGGCGGTCTGGTTGGTGAAGAGCCACAGCGGCATGAAACCCGCATGCGGGCCGACCATCCCCGCCGTATCGCGCACCTCGACCAGAGCGCTGGTGGTGACCGCCACCTCTTCCACATCATTACCGAAGGAAATCAGCGTGGTGGCATTGCCGTTGTGATCGTCATAGGCGGCCTCGATCACCGCGCCATCCACGGCCATCTGCCATTCCAGCACATCCTGCACCGCGCATTGGCGCGGGCGCAGCCGCAGGCGCTGCACCCCGTAACGCGCCGGAGCATCGAAGCGATAGCGCGTGGTGTGGCTGATGGCGATGCGCATGAGGCGGCTCCTGCCTTACTCGGTGAAGCGGTAATCGGCGGCGATGGCGTCGGCGATCTGGCGGTTGGTGTTGATGAATTGCGTGATGAATTCGTGCAGGCCAAATTCGAAGATCTGCGCGATGCCAGTCTGCTGCAATCGGGCATTCGCCTGACGCAGCAACTCGTGCGAGGGCGCCGCCTCGCCATAGCCATAGGCGAGACTCGCCATGTTGCTGGCCAGCTTGTCATAGCAAAAGGCCAGAGAACGCGGGAAACGCCCGTCGAGGATCAGGAATTCGGCGATGCCCTTGGGGTCGAGCGCGCCCGCATTCATCCAGCGAAACGCCCGCTCGCCCGAGACCGAGCGCAGCACCATCTCCCATTGCGCATTGTCCAGCCGCGAACCGACCCAGGCCAGCGAGGGCAACAGCACATGATATTTCACATCGAGGATGCGCGCGGTGTTGTCGGCGCGTTCGATATGGGTGCCCATATAGGCAAAATTGTAGATGTCGTTGCGCAGCATGGTGCCTTCCATCGCGCCGCGCACCAGCATGGTCTGGCGGCGGATGGTGTCGAGCACTTCGCCCAGATCGGCCTCGCTCACCGGGCGGGCGAGGAGATCCTTCAGGATCATCCAGCTTTCATTGGTGGCTTCCCAGACCTCACGCGTGATGGCGGTGCGGACCATGCGGGCATTGGTGCGCGCATTTTCCATCATCGCCAGCACGCTGTCGGCATTCTCGGGCGAGCGCAGCACGAAATTGGTGATGATATGGCCGGTGTGATCCAGACCGGTGGCGGCGAAGGCCTCCTCCAGCCCCAGTGTGATGAGCACACTGCGCCATTCGTCGCTGGCGGCGGAAAGCCCACGCGTCAGCGCCATACGAAAACCGGCGTCGAGCATGCGCGCGGTGTTTTCGGCCCGCTCCAGATAGCGGAACATCCAGAACAGGCCCCAGGCGGAACGACCCAGCATCAGACGTTACCCCCCATCATTCCGCCAGCACCCAACTGTCTTTCGTACCCCCGCCCTGACTGGAATTGACCACCAGTGATCCCTTCTTCAGCGCCACCCGCGTGAGGCCCCCCGGCGTGATGTTGATCCCATTGGGCGAGACCAGCACGAAGGGCCGCAGATCGACATGGCGCGGCGCCAGCCCCGCCTTGGTGAAGATCGGCACGGTGGAGAGCGACAGGGTGGGCTGGGCGATGTAATTTTCCGGACGCGCGCGCAGCTTCTTCTCGAAGGCTGCGATCTCGGCCTTGGAAGAGGTCGGGCCGATCAGCATGCCATAGCCGCCGCTGCCGTGAACCTCCTTCACCACCAGTTCGGGCAGGTGATCCAGCACATAGGCCAGTGAATCCGCCTCGGCGCAGCGCCATGTCGGCACGTTCTTCAGAATCGGCTTCTCACCGGTGTAGAACTCCACGATCTCGGGCATGAAGGAGTAGATCGCCTTGTCGTCCGCAATGCCGGTGCCCGGCGCGTTGGCGATGGTGATCCCGCCCGCGCGATAGACATCCATGATGCCGGGCACGCCCAGCACGCTGGAAGGGTTGAAGGTCAGCGGATCGAGGAAATTATCGTCCACGCGCCGGTACAGCACGTCGATAGCCGTCCAGCCCCGCGTGGTGCGCATGCAGACCCGGCCATCGACCACCCGCAGATCCCCGCCCTCGACCAGCTCGGCGCCCATTTGGTCGGCCAGAAAGGCATGCTCGAAATAGGCGGAGTTGTAGATGCCCGGCGTCAGCACCGCCACCGTGGGGCGATGGCCACTGGCGGCGGGCGGGGCGCAGGCGGCAAGGCTGCGGGCCAGCGCGCGCGGATAATCCGAAACCGGCTGCACCTGCACCTTGGTGAACAGTTCCGGGAACATCGCCATCATCGTCTCACGGTTCTCCAGCATATAGGAGACGCCGCTGGGCGTGCGCGCATTATCCTCCAGCACCATGAACTCATCGGGCCCGGTGCGGACCAGATCGATGCCGACGATATGGGTGTAGACCTCGCCCGGAGGCGTGAAGCCCACCATCTGGGGCAGGAAAGCCTCATTGCCGCGCAAAACACGCTCGGGCACCTTGCCGGCCTTCACGATCTCGCGCTTGTGATAGAGGTCGTGCAGGAAGGCGTTGATCGCGCGCACCCGCTGCTCGATGCCGACCGACAGCTTCTTCCACTCATCGGCGGTGACGATACGCGGGATCATGTCGAAGGGGATCAGGCGTTCCTGCCCGGCATCCTCGCCATAGACGTTGAAGGTGATGCCGGTGCGGCGGAAGAAGCTCTCCGCCTGCTTGCCCTGCTTCACCATCCAGCGCGGGTCCTGCGCATCGTACCACTCGCGATAGCCGGCATAGGCGGGGCGGACCTGCCCCTGGCCATCGATCATCTCGTCATAATGCGAGAAGGTGGTTGTTGTCATCGGCACCCCAATAAGCAAGCGGCTCCGCATGCCGCCTTGCCAAGTGAAGCTGCATGAAAGGGAAAGCCTTGCCAAGCGTCATTGCTGCACTTGCGAAACTTATTTTTTCGGGGCAGTCTCCCGCGCAACTTTCGTGCGGCTCATGCATTTCGCCTTCGGAAATCCGCGCCGCCCTTGCGGAACGATAGGCGAACGCCCATAACCTCCCCATGGCCGAACTGATCATCCGCCGCGGGCTGGAAGAGCCCGACACCTCGGGCAATTTTGTCCCCCACCGCCCCGCCCGCCCCGACAAGGTCGAGCCAGGCAAGGCGCTGCGCATCGTCAGCGACTACAGCCCGGCGGGCGACCAGCCCACCGCCATCGCCGAGCTGGTGCAGGGCATCAGTGCGGGGGACGACACGCAGGTGCTGCTGGGCGTGACCGGCTCGGGCAAGACCTTCACCATGGCCAAGGTGATCGAGGCGACTGCAGCGCCCGGCGCTGATTCTGGCGCCCAACAAGACGCTGGCCGCGCAGCTGTACGGCGAGTTGAAGAGCTTCTTCCCGGACAATGCGGTGGAGTACTTCGTCTCCTACTACGACTACTACCAGCCCGAGGCCTATGTCGCCCGCTCGGACACCTACATCGAGAAGGAATCCAGCGATCAACGAGCACATCGAGCAGATGCGCCTCTCGGCCACCCGGGCCCTGCTGGAGCGCGACGACGTGATCATCGTCGCCTCGGTCTCTTGCCTCTATGGCATCGGCTCGGTCGAGACCTATTCCGCGATGATCTTCGATCTGGAAACCGGCAAGGATCAGGACCAGGGCGAGATCATCCGCAAGCTGGTCGCCATGCAGTACACCCGCAACGATGTGGCCTTCGCGCGCGGCACCTTCCGCGTGCGCGGCGACAATCTGGAGATCTTCCCCAGCCACTATGAGGACATCGCCTGGCGCATCAGCTTCTTCGGCGATGAGGTCGAATCGATCGTCGAATTCGATCCCCTCACCGGCAAGGCGGGCGCCAAGCTGGAGAAGATCCGCGTCTACGCCAATTCGCACCACGTCACCCCCGGCCCCACCATGCAGCAGGCGATGCACGCCATCCGTTTCGAGCTGGAGGAACGCCTCAAAGAGCTGAATGCCGAGGGCAAGCTGCTGGAAGCCCAGCGCCTGGAGCAGCGCACCCATTTCGATCTGGAGATGATCGCCGCGACCTGGGCTACTGCACGGGCATCGAGAACTACTGCCGCTTCCTCTCGGGCGCGCCTGCCGCGGCGAGCCGCCGCCGACGCTGTTCGACTACCTGCCGGCGAACGCCCTGCTGGTCGTCGACGAATCCCACGTGACCATTCCGCAGATCGGCGCCATGTTCAAGGGCGACCGCGCGCGCAAGGAAACCCTGGTGGAATACGGCTTCCGCCTGCCGTCGGCGCTGGACAACCGCCCGCTTGCGCTTCGAGGAGTGGGAGGCGATGGCGCCGCAGACCATTTCCGTCTCCGCGACGCCGGGCAGCTGGGAGATGGAACAGGCCGGCGGTGTGTTCGCCGAGCAGGTGGTGCGCCCCACCGGCCTGATCGACCCGCACGTGGAAATCCGCCCGGTCGACGACCCAGGTGGACGACCTGCTCGCCGAGATGCCGCAAAACGGCGCGCGGCGGGCTACGGCGCGTGCTGGTCACCACGCTGACCAAGCGCATGGCCGAGGACCTCACCGAATACCTGCACGAAGCACGGCGTGCGGGTGCGCTACCTGCACTCGGACATCGATACCGTCGAGCGCGTCGAGATCATCCGCGACCTGCGCCTGGGCGACTTCGACGTGCTGGTGGGCATCAACCTGCTGCGCGAGGGCCTCGACATGCCCGAGGTGTCGCTGGTGGCGATTCTCGACGCCGACAAGGAAGGCTTCCTGCGCTCCGAGCGCTCGCTGATCCAGACCATCGGCCGCGCCGCGCGCAACGTCAACGGCAAGGCGATCCTCTATGCCGACCGCATCACCGGCTCGATGGCAACGCGCGATCGGCGAAACCGAGCGCCGCCGCGCCAAGCAGCAGGCCTACAACCTCGAACACGGGATCACCCCCGCCACCATCAAGCGCAACATCCACGATATCGTCGCCGACACCGCCTCACGCGATGGCGTGCTGGTGGATATCGAGGACGATGGGGTGAACAACCTCGTCGGCCACAATCTGCGCGGCTATATCGAAGACCTCGAAAAGCGCATGCGCGCCGCCGCCGCAGACCTTGAGTTCGAGGAGGCAGGCCGGTTGCGCGACGAAATCCGCAAGCTGGAGGCAACCGAACTGGGCCTGCCGGATTCGCAGCATAAGGCGCCGATCATCGGGCGGTCGAATGAAGGGAAGCCGGGAACGAGAAAGACCCGGTATGGAAAGATTCAGAAGAAGTGGGGGAAGTAAGGAAGATGCGGGGGGGGGGTACCCCCTCGCGCTCCCATAACGTCTCCCGACGCACGGGCAGTGGCACCCGATCGCTGCGCCCAACCTCTCCACCAGCGCAATAAAAAGGCGCCGCAGGCAAAAAACCCCGGCGCCTTTCTATCGTTCAAAGCCTGCGGCGCAGCGACGTTAGCTCTATGGCCGAACTCGAAGCGCAACGCAGACATTAAAGGGAGCGCGAGGGCGATGGCCCTCGCATCTTCCCTTCCTTCCTAAACCTTACAACTTCCCGAACTTGGCCTCATACCCGGCCACGTCTCCGGTAGCCAGAAACCCGGCCTGCTCGACCCAGTTATCCCGCTTGGGCCGCCCGGCGAAGGTGCCAAGCTGAGCATCCACAGCCGCCAGATCGGCCTCCGACCAGCCCGCGATCTGCGCGAAGCTGACCACGCCCAGTTCCTTCAACCGCGCCGACAGCTTCGGCCCCACGCCCTTCAGCCGCGTCAGATCGTCGCCCGAAGCGGCAGGGGCTGCAGCCAGAGGCGCAACCTCAGCCGCCTGCACCACCGGCGTGGTCACCACCTCGGCCACTTCCTCATGCGCCGAGGCGACCTCAGCGGCGGCGGCAAAAGCCGCCACATCGCCCAGCCCGCCAAGGTTCGCGCCGGTGCCGCCCAAGGCAGCCGAGACTCCAGACGCCTCGCGCAGGTCCACGCGCGACGCCGCGCTGGGGGCATCGATAAAGGCCTGGTTGCGCTTGGCGGGGCCGGCGCCTTCGTCCAGCACATCGGCGCTGCGGTGGCGTTCGCGGACCGGTTTCTTGCGTCCCCAGATCAGCCACGCCACGATCAGTCCGACCAGCAGCACAATGCCGAAGGCCAGAGCGTTGGTTTGGAGTATCGTCTGCATCGCGGGAGTCCTTACAAGAAATCTGTGTCAGGCGGGGCGGATGCGCCGCCCCCACAGCATCCAACCGATGCCCAGCCCCAGAGTATAGGTCAAGGCGGCCAGCGCGGCAATTTCCAGCCACAGCGGCATCGGAGAAAGCGCATCGCCCCCGCGCGGCGGCTCGGCGCCGGGGCGGTCGACCAAAGTCGGCTCAAGGCTGACCGGGGCGATCACCGAAAATTCGATGCGACGGTTGGCGACATCCTGGGGCGTCAGGCCGGGCACGGGGTGCTCGGAGCCCATGCCCCGCGCGCGCAGATCGGCAATGTCGATGCCGCGCTGCCCCAGCGCATAGCGGACGGCAAGGGCGCGCTCATGCGAGAGGTTGAGGTTGAAGGCCTCGTCGCCGCTGGCGTTGGTATGGCCGGTGATGGCGATCACACTGCCAGCGCAGGGGCGCAGCGCGGCGGCCACCTCATCCAGCGCGCGGCGGCTGGCCGGGTCGATGGCGGCGCTGGAGTCCGCAAAACGCAGGCTGCGGCTTTTGAGGATTGCGGTGACGTCGCCCGCGCAGTCGCGCCCTTCGGCATCGACGGGCGCGGCGACATGGCCATGATGCCCCGCGAGCCAATGGACCCCGCCCATGCCGGGCACAGCGGCCACAGCCTGAGCCAGTTGCGCGCGCTGGCCATCGGGCAGATTATCGCCGCCGCTCAGCACCGCGTGGCGGGTGAGCCAGCCATTGCGGTCCTGAAACAGGGCGTGGACATCGCCACCATGCGCGGCGGCGATCGCCTGAGCAGCCTCGCCTTGCAGCCAGCCGACCATGGCTCCGCCCTGCGCCATCTCGTCGGCCAGACCGATGCCCAGCGCCAGAACCAGTCCGCCCAGCCCCAGCGCCCAGCGGGCCAGAGGGCCTGGGCGCGCCATCAGCCTGCCTGCCCGCCGGAAGCCTTCGGGGTGGCAGCCTGTTCAGGCTGGCGGCGGAACAGCATGCGGTCGTCAGGGCCGAAGCCGAAATGCCAGATCACCGCGCAATAGCTGGCCAGAATGGCGGGCACGCCAAAGCCGATCTGCCATGCCTCGGGCAGCCATGTCACAACGGCCCAGCCCACCAGCGAGGCCACCACGCCCGCCCCCACCAGCGGCCAGCGCCATGTGCTGATCGCCATGTTCAAATGGCGGGCGAGCATCTGCGACTTGACGATGGAGGCAATCGACAGCGTGACCATCAGGGCGCCAGCCGCACTGCTGGCCTGGTCCATCTCGTCGAGGCCGAAAGCGCGGTCGACATACATGCCAGCCACGGTCAGCACCGCCTGCAGGCCGATGGTCGCCACCGAGACGAAGAGATTGCGCACCGGGGCAATATAGATCAGCGCCGCCTCGGAGACCACCGCCGTCGCCGCGCCCACTTCAGCGCCCAGCAGGAAGCACAAGGCGCCAAGGCCTCCGACGAATTGCGGACCGGTCAGACCCAGCACGCCGCGCCCCGGAATGCCCAGCGCCAGAGCGATACCCGCCTGCGCCGCAGTAATCCAGAAGCCCACCTGACAGACCTGCCGGGCGATCCCCGCGTAATTCTGTTCCTTCAGATTGCGCGTGATGACGGGGCCAAGGATCGGCTCGAAGCTGGTCTTCAGCTTCTGGGGCAGGCTGGCGAACTGCTGCGCCACATAATAGACGCCCACCGAGGTCGGCGTGGCAAAGATGCCCAGAATGGCGATGTCGAGCTTGCGCGTGCCCCATTCCACGGCATCGGCCACCGCCAGCGGCGCATTGTCCAGCGCCAGCCGGCCGATATGCAGAGGATGCGGCCGCCACTGCTGGGGCCAGCCATAGGAACGGATCAGCGGCCCGATCATCGCCAGAGCCGAAGCAATGATCGAGACGATATAGGCCAGCGACAGTCCGCTTTCCTTCAGCCCGTCAAACCATGTCCAGGTCCCGGCGAGATAAAGCAGCCCGGCGGTGATCGAGAGCGACCATGGCTCGACAATCGAGCGCGCCCGCACCGTCGTGGCGATATCGTAACGATAGGCCAGAGCAGAGAGGACGATATCGCCAAAGGCTGTTGGGAAGATCGTCAGCACCAGCAGGCGGTCGAGATCGCTGTAATTGCCGCTGGGGAACATCGGCGCGGGCACGAACCACAGGAACAGCGCCGCCACCGTCGACAGCATCAGCGAGAGCAGCAGGCTGTTCGCGACGATGTTGGCGGGATGATGCTTTTCCTCGGCCAGTTGCTGGGCGATGCCGCGCTTCTGGCCCAAGGTGCAAAGCTGCGCCGCAAGCTGAACGATCAGCACGGCATAGGCATAACGGCCCAGAGACGCCGCGCCATAAAGCCGCCCGGCGATGAAGAGGAACGGGATGTTGCCCGCCAGCCGCATCAGGAAGCCGAGGAAATTGGTCCTCCCGCCCTTGGCGAGCGCCGCCATGTCCTGCTGGCCATTGGCAGCATTGTCTGGCGACGGCTCCACACCTCCGCCCGAAAGCGTAAGGTCATCGACAGGGGCGGAGGGAACAGTGTGGGGGGAAGCACTGTGAGGCATCGGATCAGTCACCACGCTCCCGTCCGGCCTGTTCGGCCTTGAGCGGGCGGGCCAGCAAATCGGTCACCACCGTATGGGCGGGGGCCTCTCCGGCCAGCAGGCGGCACACCGCCTCGACGATCGGCATCGACACGCCCGAGGAACGCGCCAGATCGCGCAGCACCGGGGCGGTGTGCGAACCCTCGGCCACGGTGGCCTTGCCGGCCAGCGCCTGCGCCATGGTCATGCCCTGCCCCAGCGCGAAGCCCAGCGCATAATTGCGGCTGGCGCGGCTGGCGCAGGTCAGCACCAGATCGCCCATGCCCGAAAGCCCGGAAAGCGTATCCTGCCGCGCGCCCTTCATCACGCCAAAGCGCGCCATTTCGGCATAGCCCCGCGCGATGAGCGCCGCGCGGGCGTTCTCGCCCAGCCCCAGCCCCTCGACCACGCCGCAGGCAATCGCCAGCACATTCTTGATCGCCCCGCCGATCTCGGCCCCGACGATATCGTCGGAATAATAGGGGCGGAAGGCCGGACGCGCGATGGCGGCGGACAGGCGCTTCCACTGCGGCTCGCCATCCTCGCAGGCCAGGGTGATCGCGGTGGGCAGGCCGGTGGCCACCTCGCGCGCGAACGTGGGCCCCGACAGCACCGCCAGACGGTCGCCCGGCGCGGCAGCGCGGGTCACATCGGCCATCAGCCGCCCGCTGCCCGCCTCGATCCCCTTGGCGCAGAGCACCAGATCGCGAGGGCGCTCGCTGGCGGGCAGGCCGGAGAGCACCGTGCCGACATGCTGCGCCGGGCACACCACCAGCAGCACCGGCATCGACGCAAGCCGCGCCAGATCGCTGGTGACGGCGATGGTCGGGGCCAGCGTGACGCCGGGCAGATAGGTGCCATTGATGCGCGTCGAGGCGATCTCATCGGCCAGCGCCGGGCTGCGCGCCCACAGGGCGACAGGCGTACCATCGGCGGCCAGCATGGTGGCCAGCGCCGTGCCCCAGGCACCCGCGCCGATCACGCCGATTGCGGCGTCTCCGGTCAGAACCCCGCTCATGCCTTCACCCCCGCGCCGCGCACCGGGCTGGCATCCGGGTCGAGCGGCCAGCGCGGCCTTGCAGCCACATCCAGCCCGTCACTCTGCCCGCTCGCGAATCGTTCCAGCCCCGCCCAGGCGATCATGGCGGCATTGTCGGTGCAGAGCGCAAGCGGCGGCGCGACGAAGCGCAAGGATCGTCCGGCAGCCAGAGTTTCAAGCGCGCCGCGAATCGCTTTATTGGCCGCCACACCGCCCGCCACCACCAGAGCATCAGCGCGGGTCAGGTCTTCGCCCAGCCCGTCCATCGCCTGTTTCAGGCGGTCGATCAGGCAGTCGATGGCGGCCTGCTGGAAGGCGGCGGCGATATCGGCATCGTCATGGGTGCCCGCTTGGCTTGCGCGCAGCACCGCGCTTTTCAGCCCCGCGAAGGAAAAATGCGGCTCGGAGCTGCCCAGCAGCGGGCGCGGCAAAGGCACTGCCTTCGGGTTGCCCGTCGCCGCCAGACGCTCGACGGCAGGCCCGCCGGGATAGCCCAGCCCCAGGATCTTGGCGGTCTTGTCGAAGGCCTCGCCCAGCGCATCGTCGATGGTGGTGGCAAGGCGGCGATACTGCCCCACGCCCTCGACCCAGAGGATCTGGCAATGGCCGCCGCTGACCAGCAACAGCATGTAAGGAAAGCACAATTCACCATCGGCCAGACGCGGCGAAAGCGCATGCCCCTCCAGATGGTTGACCGCCAGCAAGGGCTTGCCGCTGGCCATCGCCAGCGCCTTGGCCGTCACCAGACCGACCATCACCCCGCCGATCAGACCCGGCCCGGCGGTGGCGGCAATGGCATCGACATCGGCAAGGCTCATCCCCGCATCGGCCAGCGTGGCCTCCACCATCGGGGCGATCCGCTCGGCATGGGCGCGCGCGGCGATCTCGGGCACGACGCCGCCATAGGGGCGGTGCTGCTCATCCTGACTGGCGATATGCTGGGCAAGGATCACCCGCCCGTCGCTGACCAGAGCGGCGGCGGTTTCATCGCAGGAAGATTCTATGCCGAGAATGATCGTCAAGACGTCGTTTTTCCGAAGATGGCCCGGAAATTTCACAAAAGGGGCCGGTTTTGCGAAGAAGAAGCTGCTCAGCCGCTTCCCCTTAGCGAGATTGCCCATTAGCACAAGTCACCATGGTCGATACGCATCAAGCCCCGAAAACCGCAACCTTTATGCCACACTCCGATCGCCCTTTGCGGCTGGGCACTCGCGCTTCGCCGCTGGCCTTGGCGCAGGCGCATGAGGTGCGCGCAAGGCTCTGCGCCGCGCATGGCTGGGATGAGGCGGCGATCGCCATCGTCCCCGTCACAGCCAGCGCGGACAAGATCAAGGGCCCGCTGGCCGATGTCGGCGGCAAGGCGCTGTGGACCAAGGAACTCGACGGCTGGCTGCATGAGCGCGAGATCGATTTTGCCGTGCACAGCCTGAAGGATGTCGAGACGATCCGCCCCGCCGAACTGGCCATGGCCGCGATCCTGCCGCGCGAGGATGTGCGCGACTGCCTGGTCGGCGCGGCATCGGTGGAAGCCCTGCCGCAGGGCGCGCGGCTTGGCACCTGCGCGCCGCGCCGGGCGGCGCAGATGCTCCATCTTCGGCCCGATCTGCGCATCGTGCCCTTTCGCGGCAATGTCGCAACCCGTCTGGCCAAGCTGGAGGCCGGAGAAGCCGATGCCACGCTGCTGGCCATGGCCGGGCTCAACCGGCTGGGGCACAAGGATGTCGGCACGCCGCTGGATGAACAGACCTTCCTGCCCGCATCGGGACAGGGCGCCATTGCCGTGGAATGCCGCAGCGACGATGCCGCGACCATCGCCCTGCTGGCCGCCATCGACCATGCCCCCAGCCGCCACGCCGTGCTGGCCGAGCGCGCGCTGCTGGCCGCGCTGGGCGGCAATTGCCACAGCGCTCTGGCCGTGCTGACCCGCCCCGAGGGCGCGCGGATCCATATGACCGCCGCTTTGTTCAGCCCCGATGGCGCCGAGCGAATCGCGGGCGAGGTGCAGTTCACCCCCGGCGACCATGATGGCATCGCCGCGCTGGCCCGCGACCTGCTGGCCCGCGCGCCTGCCGAAATCGCCGAGCATTTCAACGGAGCCTGAATTTGTTGATCGCGCCGCTGCTGATCCTGCGCCCTCAGCCCGGCAATGCGGCCAGTTGTGCCGCCGCCGAACTGCTGGGCGTGGAGCCGGTGGCGGCCCCTCTCTTCGCGATCGAACCCATGGCATGGCAGCCCCCCGACCCGACCGAGATCGACGCCCTGCTGATCGGCAGCGCCAATGCACTGCGCCATGCCGGGCCTCATCTGGCCGCCTATGCGGGCAAACCCGCCTATACGGTGGGCGAAACCACCGCGCAGGCCACACGACAGGCAGGCTTGCATGTCGAGGCGGTGGGCAGCGGCGGCTTGCAGACGGTGCTGGATCAGGTTGCGCCCAACCACAGCCACCTGCTCCGCCTGGCCGGCTATGAGCGCGTGGTGCTGACCGTGCCCCCTCACGCCACCATGATCGAGCGCACCGTCTATGCCGCCGTGCCGCGCCCGCTGCCCCGCGCCGTCGCGCGGCTGATGCTCACCCATGCCCTGCCCGGCGTGGTGGCCGCGCTGCATTCGGCGCAGGCCGCGCTCCACCTTGCCGAAGAGATCGACCGACTGGGCCTGCCCCGCGCACGGCTGCACCTCGCCACCATCGGGCCAAGGGTCACGGCGGCGGCGGGGGATGGCTGGGGCGCGCTCCACACGGCGCCCCGGCCCGATGATCGCAGCCTGCTGGCGCTGGCCGCGCAACTGTGCCACACTCCCGCGCTGCGTGTGGGGGATTAAGTCTTTTGATAGAAGAATTTCCAAATCAGCCGACAGGATCGGCGACTGGAGGGGAGTTTGGCAGGCCAACGGCCAACACGCGCCGCCCCCGCCGCTGGTCGTTGCTGATCCTGACCATGCTGGCCGGTTTCGGCGCCGGAGCCGTGGCCATGGGCGAGGTCGCCCATCAGGGCTGGCTGGTGCCCTTCGGCATCGCCCCGTGGAGCTTCACCCCGCAGCCGGTGACCCTGCCCACCCCGCCCCAGCCCTCCTCCGCCGCCCTTGCCCAGACGCAGGGCGCCATGGAAACGCGCGTCGCCGAGCTGGAGCAGAAGCTCGACAAGCTCGACCTTGAAGCCGCCGCCGCCTCGGGCAATGCCGCCCGCGCCGAGGCGCTGCTGGTGGCCTTCGCCACGCGGCGCCTGGTGCAGCGCGGCGCTCCGCTGGGCTACCTTGAGGATCAGCTCAAGCTGCGCTTTGGCGCTGCCCAGCCCGATGCGGTCGCCACCGTCATCAACTTCGCTCACGACCCTGTCACGCTCGACCGGCTGACCGCCCGGCTTGAGGCTTTGGGCCCGATGCTGGCCAAGGCACCGCCCACCGAAGGCGGCTGGAACCGGATCAAGCGCGAACTCTCCGACCTGTTCGTGCTGCGCCACGAAAGCACCTCGGCCGCGCCCGACCCGCGCCTGCGGCTGGACCACGCCCGCGTGGCCCTGCAGGAAGGCAAGGTGGAAGACGCCATCGCCGACGTGCGCCTGATGCCCGGCGCCGCGCTGGCACAGGAATGGATCACCCAGACGCAGCGCTACGACACGGTGCAGCGCGCGCTGGACGCCATCGAGACCACCGCTTTGCTGGAGCCCAAGACGCTGCATGATGGCGCCGGGCGCGAGATCGCTCAGCCCAGCCCCTTGGAAACGCCGGGCGCTTCGGCCTCGGGAACGCCCAGCCCGGTACCGGCGCCTGAGGCGAGTGGGGACCTTTAAGGTAAGAAGGACAAAGCGAGGGGGTTACCCCCTCGCGCTCCCATGACGTCTTCCGACGAAGCGTTAGTGGTGCCCGATCCTTGCGCCCAACCTATCCGCCCCGCAGGGAACCAACTGCCTCCGGCGGTGGGACGTTTGCGCTTGGCTATCCCCTCCCGCCTCCTCCGTGTCGGGAGACGTAACGGGGGTGCAGGGGGCGTAACGCCCCCTGCTTATTCCTTCTTCAAGCCTGCAAGATCGAAGGCAACTTCCCACTCATCCCGCGCGCCTCATTCATAAAGAAGCGCTTCAGGGTCGGCATACGCTGCACCGCCCCCATCCCCAGACGACGCACCGCGCTGGCCGTGCGGCCCGGCACGCCGAAGAGGCGCACGATGCCGTCCATCACGCTCATGGTGGTGAAATTGTCCAGCGCGCGCCAGTTCTCGTAGCGCTTGAGCAATTGCGCATCGCCCGGCTCCAGACCGAGGCGCATGCCATCGGCCAGCACTTCCACCAGCGCGCCCACGTCGCGCAGGCCCAGGTTCAGCCCCTGCCCGGCGATGGGGTGCATGCCATGGGCCGCGTCACCCACCAGCGCGAGGCGGTGGCCGGTGATGCGCGTGGCGTTCTGATAGGACAACGGATAGGACATGCGCGGGGCGCTCAGTTCCACCTTGCCGTAGAGGCCATCCATCCGCTTGGAGACTTCGGCGACAAAGGCGGCGTCGCTCATGCCGATCACGCCCTTGGCGTCCTTTTCGGGGACGGTCCAAACCAGAGCGCTGCGGTGGCGACCATCGGGCAGGTCGCGCAGGGGCAGCAGGGCAAAGGGCCCGGCGGAGTAGAAGATTTCCCACGCCACGCCTTCATGCGGCTTTTCGTGTGTCAGGCCGGTGACGATGGCGCGGTGGCTGTAGTCCCATGAGACCAGCCCGATGCCATCCTCGTCACGGCTGGGCGAGCGGCGGCCTTCGGCGCCGATCAGCAGGCTGCCCTTGACCACGCGGCCATCGTTCAACGTCACGGCCACGCCATGGTCGCCACGCTCGCGCTTCACCGCTTCCACTTTCGTGTGCCAGGCGATGTTGATTTCGTGGCGGGCGGCCTCGAACAGAGCGAGGCGGATGTCGCGGTTGGCGAACATGCGGCCCAGCGTGCCTTCATCGGGCTTGGGGCGGAAGTCGATGCGGCCGGGGCGCATGGCATCGGTGACGGCGATGGATTCGATGGGGCAGCCCAGATCCTTGAGTGCCTCTTCCAGGCCGATATGGCGGAACAGGTTCCAGCTCGCCGAGGAAATCGCCGAGGCGCGGCCATCGGCACCCTCGGCGGTGAGGTCGGCGGGGTCGGCGCGTTCGATCACATGGCTGGTGATGCCATTGCGCGCGGCGGCCAGCGCCAGCGTCATACCCACCAGCCCGCCGCCCAGGATGACCAGATCGCGGTGATCCCCCAAATCCTGATACTGACCGGTCGGGCTCTCAGTGTTCGCAGTGCTCATGGCCACTCCCTTAGGAGATGAAGCGCTTACAGCCAACCTGTGTTTGGGGCTTTGCTACTTTGGCACGCAGGAGTTACCCGGCCCGCCATCGATATCCAGACAGCGGCCATCGAAAGCCCCCTGCGGCACCTTCAGCCCGATCAGCGCGGCCAGCGTGGGGGCGATGTCCACCGTCTCCACCGGCTGGGGCTGCTCCATGCCGGGCAGGCCCTTGCGCCAGAACAGCAGAGGCACGCGGCGGTCGTAATCATAGGGGCTGCCATGGGTGGCGGTGTAGCCGGGGCGCGCCGCGATGATCGGCACCACCGCGCGGTTGAGCATCACATAGACATCGCCGGTCCGCTCGGGATCGAAGGAGGCGCGGGCGCGCTCCCGCATCGTCCAGTCCTGAGGGTTGGCGGCGGGCAAGGGCGTGCGGGCGATCTCGTCCTTGGTGAAGACATTGGCCACCTGCGGATGGGCCTTCAGCAGCGCCACGAGCAGCGTCTCCACCTTCTCGCGCTGGCCGGGCGTGAGATCGTGACTGATGTAATAATCGCCAAAGGGCCCGTCGGCGCGGATGATCGGGGTTTCGGATTTGAGGCCTAGCTTTGCCGCGATCACCGCCGAAAGCCTGTTGGGCGCCAGCGCCACATCGACATGGCCCGCGCGCGGCAGGCCTTGCTCGACAAGGCGCTCGGGCGTGTCGAGCCCGCCATGGTCGGCCGAGAGCATCACCGCATAATCCAGCCCCATCGCATCGAGCCGGTTGAAAAACGCTCCCAACTGCGAATCGAGCTGCGCCATCTGCACGCACATTTCCACGCCCTCGCTGCCATAGGCGTGGCCAATGTAATCGGTGGCCGAGAGGCTGACCGAGAGCAGATCGGTGGCATCGCGCTTGCCCAGCGCCATATCGCTGGTGAGCCGCGCCGCCAGATCGAGCGTCGCCCCATCCATGCGCGGCGAGGCGCGGAAGGTATCGGGCATGCCCTTCTCGACGGTGAAGCGCGTGGTGCCCACCACGGCCTCACCCGCCTCGATGGCGCGGTCGCGCGGCTGGCACCATGCGGGGATCGGCAGTTCGGGCGCGCCGCTGGCGATCAGCGCGGCGGCGGTGGCGTTTTCGGCCACGGCAGCGGGGGCCAGTTCGCGGCCCCGGAAGGTGGTGAAGGCGCCGCCCTTCCACCAATAGCCCTCGTCGATGGTGTGGCCGCCCATCATCACCACGGCGCGGTCCTTGGCCGAAACCGCGACATTGCGCGTGGCCAGATTGGCGGCTTTCATCCGCTCACCCAAGGTGGGCACGCGCAGATGCACCGCCGAGACCACCGGGTCCTCCACCGAGGATTGCGGGTCTTTCTCATCCTCGGCGCAATAGACGCGCTTGTCGGCGCGCTTGGCGTCCAGATCGAACCAGTTGTTGGCGATGATGCCGGTGCGGCTCGGGTGAGCGCCCGTCAGCAGCGTGGAATGGCCGGGGCAGGTTTCGGTGGCGGCGTGGCTCTGGAAGGCGCTGGGGAAGACCGCGCCTTGCGTCAGCCGCGCGAGGCCGCCGGTGAAATGCTGGCGGTATTGCGCGAAAAGGTCGGCGGAAAACTGGTCGATGGAGATCGCCACCACCAGTTTCGGCGGCGCGGTGGGTTCGGGCGCGGAGGCGCTTTGGGCGACCGGCGTGGAATGCGGATGATCCTGCGAGCACCCCGCCAGTGCGGCCAGAAAAGCCAGCGCGGCAGCCCCTTTGCGCAGGCCAAGGGCACGGTGCGCCGAAGAAAAACCTAGTGAGGCGATAGGATACACAGAGCTTTCCTTGCAAAATTCTGGCGACGACGGCACATGCGTGCCATCATATGCATGACAGGGTGATGTTTCGCCCGTGCGAAAGCGCCTTGCCTGTCCGGAGTTCCCCATGCCAGTCCGCCTGCCCCGACGCCACCCCATCCTGCCGGTTTCGTTGAAAACTCTGATAAAACTGCTGATGGCAGAATTGATGGCGCTGCTGGCGTTCGGCTGGGCATCGCTCGCCCCCGCGCAACCGGTGCAGGGCGGGCCCACCCATATCGCCGCCGCCCTGGTGGCAGAGGGCAGCACCGTCCAGCCCGGCAAGCCAACGACTCTGGCGCTGGAGATGCACCCCACGCAAGGCTGGCATGGCTATTGGCTCAATCCGGGCGATGCCGGGCTGGGGCTGCAACTGACATGGCATCTGCCGGCCGGGGCCAGCGCGGGCACGCCGCAATATCCGGTGCCCGAAACGCTGGTGGTCAGTGGCCTGATGAACCATGTCTATCAGTCCGACTATGCGCTGCTGATCCCCTTCACCGTGCCCGCCGACGCCAAGCCCGGCACCACGCTGCCCGTCTCGGTCAAGGCCGAATGGCTGGCCTGCACCGAACAGATCTGCGTGCCCGAAAGCGCCAATCTGTCGACCATGCTGAAGGTTTCGGCCTTCCCCGCACAGCATGATGCGCGCTTCGATGCATGGCGCGCCAAGCTGCCCGCCCCGCTGGGCGCTCAGGCGCATATCGCGGTGCAGGGCGACACGCTGCGCCTGGGCATCCCCTTCCCCGCCAGCGCCACGCTGGAGCGTCCGCATGTCTTCTCGGCTGACGAACGCGCTATCGATTATGCCGCGCCTCAGGGCTTCGCGCGTTCGGGTGACACGCTGGTCGTCACGCTGAAGCGCGCGCCGGGTGCTGCCGCCGATCCGGCTTCGTTTAATGCCGTGCTGCGCCTCAACCGCAATGGCGACGGTGTGACCATCGCCGCCGTCCCCGGCGCCGTGCCCACCGACGGCACGCCCATCGAGACCGCCGCCACCGATGCCCCGCCCAAGCCCTCGCCGCTACCCTTGCTGGTGCTGGCGGCGATCGCGGGCGGGTTGCTCCTCAACATCATGCCCTGCGTCTTCCCGATCCTCAGCCTCAAGGCGCTGAGCCTCGCCCGTGCGGGCGAGAGCGAGGCCGAGGCGCGCGTCGAGGGCCTCGCCTATTCGGCTGGCGTCATCGTCACCTGCGCCGCGCTGGGCGCGCTGCTGCTGGCCCTGCGCGCGGGCGGTCAGCAGGTGGGCTGGGCCTTCCAGTTGCAGGAGCCCGGCGTAGTCGCCGCGCTGCTGCTGCTGGCCGTGGCAATCACCGCCAATCTGCTGGGCCTGTTCGAGTTCCTGACCCCCAGCTTCGCCTCGCAGGGCGGCGCGCTGCCCGGCAAGCGCAACACCGCGCGCGGCGCCTTCGTCACCGGGCTGCTGGCCGCTTTCGTGGCCACCCCCTGCACCGGGCCCTTTATGGCGGGCGCGATGGGCGCGGCGGTGCTGCTGCCCTTTGCCCCGGCAATGCTGCTGTTCGTGGCGCTGGGCTTCGGCATTGCGCTGCCCTTCCTCGCCATCGCCTATATCCCCGCGCTGCGCCGCGCCCTGCCCAAGCCCGGCCCATGGATGAACTGGTTCAAGAAGGCCATGGCCGTGCCGATGGGCCTGACCGCGCTGGGCCTGTTCTGGCTGGCCAGCCGCCTGGGTGGCTACAGCTTCGCGGGCGCCAGCCTGGTCTTCGCCATCGTGCTGATCGCGATCCTGGCGCATCTGGGCCGCACCCAGCGCGTCACGCTGGGCGGCGGGCGCCGCGCCATCGGCCTGATCGCGTTGCTCGGCCTGTGCGCCGCGGTCGTCCTGCCGCGCACCGTCCACGCCCCCAGCGCCGAGGCCGAGGGCCTGCTGCCCACCCAGCCCTTCAGCCAGCAGGCGCTGGATCAGGCGCTGGCGCAGGGCCACCCTGTCTTCGCCTATTTCACCGCCGACTGGTGCCTTTCCTGCAAGGTCAACGAGCGCGTCGCCATCGAGCGCGAATCCACCCGCGACGCCTTCGCCAAGGCCGGCGTCGTCGTGCTGAAAGGCGACTGGACCCGCCGCGATCCGGCCATCACCCGCTATCTGACCACGCGCGGCGCGGCGGGCGTGCCGCTCTATGTCTGGTACGGTCGCGGGGCGGCATCCGCACCCCAGAGCCTGCCTCAGGTGCTGACGCCCAAGACCCTGCCGGAGCTGGCGTCGCGGTAAAAAATCCGGCGTCTTGATCGCGATCAAGGTCGGCGCTCCGGCGTCGGCCTAGGACCATCTCACGCATGGCGGAGGCGTCACCCGGCAAGTCCGCCTGCCACGATGGGGGCCTCGGATCGGGGGTTCCGGACAGAGGGGCCTCGGCCTCAAGCGTCCCCATCGTTCCTTCCTCGTGAAGGATTTCTCCCCAACTTTCAGGGCGGCTGCTTTCGGGTGGCCGCCTTTTTTTGGGCGATTTTCGAAGAAGGGAAAGAGAAGATGCGAGGGCAATCGCCCTCGCGCTCCCTTTAATGTCAGCGTGGGCGCTACGGGTTCGGCCTTGCGCCCAGTTTGCCGCGCCGCAGGCAGGAATTTGATGCCTGCGGCGCCTTAGGTGACGCAGTTGGAGAGCCAGAGCGCGCCAGTTCGGTGCCACTGCCCCATCGTCGGAAGACGTCATGGGAGCGCGAGGGGGTAACCCCCTCGCATCTTCCTTACTTACTGTCTTCCGCCGCCAACCGATCCAGCCAAGCCCGCGCCTGCTTCGGCTCGCCCACCGCGTTGGATGCCACAGGCCCGCGCGCTGCCAGAAATTCGCGATGCAGCTCGAAGGGCTCCAGAAACAGCGTCTCGCGCGCTTCGTCGATGCTGTGGGCCAGATCCTCCAGCGCCTCAATGGTCGGGGCGACTGCCTTGCGCGCAACCTTGTCGGCACGGTGGTCGAAGAGGCCCCATTGGCCTGCTGCGGTAACTTTCAGAGCCTCGATCAGGGCAGCACGATAGTCCGCCTCCCAGTCGATGCGTTGCTTGTCGAGGCGGTCGAGACGATCAGCTTTGGCCATGGGGGCGTTCTAGCCAAGGCGACGCGGCGGTCAACCTACACCGCCGAACTGAACCGCCTCGTGTTGTCCTGCCGATAGGGATCGAAGATCGCCGCGATGCTGCGCGCATAAGGCAGGCCACCGGGCAGCATGGTGAGCAGGCCCGCCTCCACATCGACAAGGCCACGCTCCATAAAAGGCGCGAGGGCGGCGGCATGCGCCATGGCCAGATCGCCGCCGATGCCGGCACGGCCATGGCAAAGGATCTGCTCGATGAGGACGCCCAGAGCGCGGTCGGCGTCGGAGCGCAGGATACCATGGCCACCGGTCAGCCGGTCCTGCGAGAGCAGCATGCGGTAACGCCCGGCGTTCTTCTCGTTCTGGATCAGGACGTTCGGAAAACTGGAGATCGCCGAGGCGCCCAGCCCGATCAGCACCGGCGCGGTATCATCGGTAAAGCCCTGGAAGTTGCGATGCAGCCGACCGTTCAGTGTGGCTTGCGCCATCGGATCACCGGGCCGCGCGAAGTGGTCGAAACCAACGGGGCGATAGCCTGCTTCTACAAGATAGGCATAGCCGCGCGCGGCCATGGTGAAACGCTCGTCCTGACCCGGTAAGGCGCTGGCATCGATGCGACGCTGGCGCGGCAGCAGATGCGGCACATGGGCATAGCCGAAGAGCGCCACACGATCCGCGCCAAGCTCCGCCGTGCGGGCCAGAGAGGCTTCCAGATCGCTCCATGTCTGGCCCGGCAGCCCATACATCAGATCGTAATTCAGCGAGGTGACGCCCGCCTCGCGCAGCATATCGGTGACCCTCTCGATCACCCTGTCGCTCTGCACGCGGCCGATGGCGGCCTGCAGGCGCGGGGCGAAGGTCTGCACGCCGAGGCTGGCGCGGCTGACGCCCACCGCGCTCATCGCCTGCGCCCAGTCGCGGGTCATGGTGCGCGGATCGAGTTCGATCGACCACACCGGATCGGCCAGCGAAAAGTGCAGCGTGATCGCATCGACCAGCCGCACAAATTGGGTGGGGCTGATGGCGTTGGGGCTGCCTCCACCGAAGGCCACGCGCTTGACCTTCACCCGGCCATCGAGCCTTGCGCCGATCAGCGCGATCTCTCGCGCCAGCGCATCGAGGTAGGATGTCAGCCGCCCCTGCCGGTTCGCCGCGCCCGTGTTGCAGCCGCAATACCAGCAGATCTGCTCGCAATAGGGGATGTGAAGATAGAGCGAAATCTCACCCGAGGTTTCATCGAGCGCCTCCCCCAATGCAGCGCCATTGTCTTTGGCCCCCAGAGGCGCGAATTCCGCCGCCGTGGGAAAGCTGGTGTAGCGCGGCACAGGTCGCGCCAGCAGATCGGGGTGATAGGGCCAGACAAGCATCGTCATGCATCCCTTCTGCCAGACTCGCGGCGCGCCATCCTTGCGCCCGATCAAGATCGACGCGGTTCTTTTCCGCCTTTGCCACGCTTGCGCGCACCACCGTTATGGCAACCTTTCGCGCAGCATCCGGGCTGCTCCGCACCGGGCACATCGCCGTGGCCAAGGGGCATGGTCATGCTGCGCACAATACCATCGCCAGAGCAGAGCGGCACCGTAACAGTCCGCCCGTCCGCCGCATGCGGAGCAGCGCCCACCGCAGCCGGAAACAAGGCGATCATGCCGAAGAGGGCGACCCATCTGGCACGCGTCATGACTCGCCCTCCTCCTCGATCAGGATGCGGGCGGCCGCACCGTCCAGATCCTCGAACTGGCCCGAGCGCAAAGCCCAGAAAAAGGCCCAGAGCCCGGCCAGCCCCATCAACAAGGCGACGGGGATCAGAAAGGCCAGACCGGTCATGCCGCCTCCTCCCGGTTCCAGCGGGCGGGCAGCGCCAGCCGCAGCGAATTGCCGATGACGATCAGCGAAGAGGTCGACATGGCGATGGCCGCCACCAACGGCGTGACATAGCCAAAGATGGCCAAAGGCACCGCCAAGACATTGTAGCCGATGGCAAGTGCGAAATTCTGCCGCACCACGCGCATGGTGGCGCGGGCTCCGGCAATCGCGCGCGGCAGAGCCAGCAAAGACTCGCCCATAAAGACGAAGTCCGCCGCCTGCCGCCCCACATCGCTGGCACTGCCCGGCGCGATCGAGGCATCCGCCGCCGCCAGAGCCGGGCCATCGTTGAGCCCGTCGCCCACCATCAGCACGCGGTGGCCCATGTTGCGCAGCATGGCGATGGCCTGCTGCTTGCCCTCGGGCGTCATGCCGGCGCGGGCGAAGAGGCCGGTGGCGCAGGCGGTCTCGACCACCGATTGCCCTCGGTCTCCCGAGAGGATCTGTGCATCGATGCCCAGATCGCGCAGCCAGCCGATGGCCCTTGCGTAATCGGGCCGCAGCCGGTCGGCGAAGAGGATCAGCCAGGCGGGGCGGGTTTCGATATCCAGCGCGCAGACCATGCCACGCGATGCTGCCGCGCCATCCGGGCGGCGCAGGGCCACGCGCTGGCCTTGCCACAAGGCGCGCATGCCCTCGCCGGGAACTTCGACCACATTGGTCAGTTCCGCCGCCTTCACGCCGCGCACCGTCAGCGCCTCGACCAACGCGCGGCTGAGCGGATGGCGCGAATGGCTGGCCAGCGCCAGCGCCACCTGCGCGGCATCTTCGGGCAGGCTATCCAGCACCGCGCCATCGGGCATGGGCCGCCCCAGAGTCAGCGTGCCGGTCTTGTCGAGCAGGGCGGTGTCGATGCAGGCGATACGCTCCAGCGCGCCGCCGTCCTTCACCATCACCCCGCCGCGCATCAGCGCCGAGGCGGCCACCACCTGCGCCACCGGCACCGCCAGCCCCAAGGCGCAGGGGCAGGTGATGATCAGCACCGAAATGGCGATCACCAAAGCGTGATACACCCCCGCCCCGGCCAGCATCCAGCCGACGAAGCTGGCCGCCGCCAGCGTGTGGACGGCGGGGGCATAAAGGCGGCTCGCGCGGTCGGCGATGCGCACATAGGCGCTGCGGTGCTGGCCTGCTGCCTCCATCAGGCGGGCGATCTCGGCCAGAGTGGTGTCGGCCCCGGCGGCGGTGACCTGCACATCCACCGGCGTATCGAGGTTGAGCATGCCCGCATGCAGCGCATCACCCGCGCGGACCGCAACTGGCGCGCTTTCGCCCGTCAGCAGGCTGCGGTCGAGGCGTGTTTCGCCCGTCAGAAGCCTACCATCGGCGGCAAGGCGTTCGCCCGCGCCGATGCGGATCACCATGCCGGGCAGCAGGTCTCGTGCACGCAGCCATTGCAGCGTACCGTCCTTGCTCACCACCATGGCGCCGGTCGCGGCCTGACGCAGCAGGGCGTCCACTCCGGCGCGGGCACGGTCGCGCATCATGGCATCCAGCACGCGGCCTGCCAGCAGGAAGAGCATCAGCATCAGCGTGCCATCGAACCATGCCTCGGCGCCATGCGTCAGCGTTTCGTAGAAGCTGAGGCCGGTGGCCAGAATCACTCCGATGGAGATCGGCACATCCATATTGGTGCGGCCATGTTTCAGCGCGCGCCATGCCGAGGCGAAGAACACCCGCCCCGCATAGAGGATCGCCGGAATGCCGATCCCCGCCGAAAGCCAGTGGAACAGATCGCGCGTGGCGCCGCCCGCCCCCGACCAGATCGAGACCGAGAGCAGCATCACATTCATGCAGGCAAAACCCGCCACCGCCAAAGGGGCCAGCAGGGGCTTCACCGCGCTGGCCGGGGGCGCCAGATCAGCCCCACGCGGCTGGCTGGCGAAACCGATCCGCTCCAGCGCGGCGACCAGATCGGGCTCTTGCAGGGCCGGATCGTGGCGCACGCTGACCTGCCGGGCCGACAGGTTGACGCGGGCGCTCTCAACCCCCGCCAGAGCGTTCAGGCCGCGCTCCACCTTGCCCATGCAACTGGCGCAATGCATGCCGGGCACCACCAGAACGGTGGTCTGGGGACGCGGGGTTTGTTGGAGTTGTGTGGCCATCACAGGCGCTCATTCGCGCGCCAGAGGTGGCCGCCTGCCTGCACCTTCAGCCGCAGGCGCCACCGGCCGTCGGGCAAGGCTTGGTCCGACAGGAAATCGTCGCCGGTAATGCGGTGGAAGGTGAGATTGCGGTCGGCCAACTGGCCCAGCGGGTGCCAGCCCTCGCCGGTCAGTACGGCCTGATCGAGACCCTTGCCCTGCAGCGTGACGACCACATGGCCATCGGCCTGCCGCGCCACCTGCGCATGCCAGCCGAGCGCCTGTTCCTTCGCCGCCTCATCCAGCCAGCGGTCGAATTGTTGGCTGGCGTCATAGGAGTTTTCGACCACCACACCGCTGAAGGTGCTGCCCGCCAGACGCGCCATGCCGATGTTCACCGCGATCACCACGGCGAAGAAGGCAACCAGAATGGCACTCATATGCCAGCCGGTGAAGCGGAAGGGCTGTTTCGTGAGCGTGCTCATCATTGGCCTCCTTCAGGGGCGTCGAAGCGAGTGTCGTAACGGACGGTACCGCCCTGTGCGTCGGCGGCGGTGAGGGTGAAGCCCAGAGGCTGCTGCGCCGTGCCTGCGGGGGCGATGACATAGATTCGCAAGGGTTGCGTCTGATCGGCGGGGATGGTGCGGGTGAGTTGGCGCGCGGCCTGCGCCTTGCCCATCTCCTCGCTCCACATCGCCGCGCCGGGGATGCCGTCGAGCGTCAGGCGCATGGGGCGCGGGCGGTCTTCCATATTGCGCCATTTCACCAGATAGGCGTTGCGGATGGCGCCGTCGCTCATCAGCATAAAGGGCGGGTTGCGGTCTTTCGCCACAGAGATGGCCAGATGGTTGCGCGTGCCCAGAGCGAACAGCAGCGCGCAGCCGATGGCGCTCCACAGGCCGAGATAGATCAGCGTGCGGGCGTGCCAGATCAGTTTCGCATGGCGGGTGGGTGGGGCGCCGGCGCGTTCCTTTTCGCTGTCTTCCAGCGTGGCATAGTCGATGAGGCCACGCGGGCGGCCTGTCTTGGCCATCACGGTATCGCAGGCGTCGATGCACAGGGCGCAGGTGATACAGCCGATCTGCGCGCCGTCGCGAATGTCGATGCCGGTGGGGCAGACAGCGGCGCAGAGCCCGCAATCGACGCAATCGCCTGCGGGGAGGTCTTTGGCCTTGCCGCGCGGTTCGCCGCGCCAGTCCTTGTAGGTGACGATCAGCGATTTCTCATCGAGCATCGCGGACTGGATGCGCGGCCAGGGGCACATATAGACGCAGACCTGCTCGCGCATAAAGCCGCCCAGCCAGAAGGTGGTGCCAGCCAGCACGGCGATGGTGGAATAGGCGATGGCGGGCGCGGTGCCGGTGAAGACCTGATGGAACAGCGTGGGCGCATCGGCGAAATAGAAGATCCATGCGCCGCCCGTCGCCACGCTTACCAGCAGGTAGAGGCTCCATTTGGCAAGGCGGCGGGCGAGTTTGCCGGCTGTCCATGGGGCCTTGGCAAGGCGCATCTGGGCGTTGCGGTCGCCATCGAACCAGCGGTCGATCTGCTGGAAGAGGTCGGTCCAGACCGTCTGCGGGCAGGCATAGCCGCACCATGCGCGGCCCACGGCGCTGGTCACAAGGAACAGGCCGATGCCTGCCATGATGAGCAGTCCGGCAACGAAGTAGAACTCCTGGGGCCAGATCTCGATGGCGAACATATAGAAGCGGCGGTGCGCCAGATCGATCAGCACGGCCTGATCGGGGGCATAGGGGCCCCGGTTCCAGCGCAGCCATGGGGTGAGGTAATAGACCACCAGACAGGCCGCCATGATCCCCCACTTCAGGCGCCGGAAGCGACCATGAATGGCGCGGGGGAAGACGGGTTGCATCTTCTCGTAAAGGCCACCTTGCGGTTTAACCTTCAGGGCGGAGGGCAGCGGGCGCCGCTTCGGCTGGCCTTGGGGGTTCAGGCTGACCATGGCGCTTACTTCGCTGCTGGGGCAGGCGCGGCAAAAGCCTCACCGCCGCCCAGCGAGTGGACATAGGCTGCCAGCATCTTGATCGTGACGGGGTCGAGCCGCAGCCCCCATGCGGGCATCACCCCGGCATGGGCGTTGGTGATCGAGCCCACGACCTGCTCGCGGCTGCCGCCATAGAGCCAGATGCGGTCGGTGAGGTTGGGTGCGCCGAACTGGCGCCCTCCCTTGCCCTCCGGCCCATGGCAGGCGACGCAGTTCACCGAGAAGATTTCCGCGCCGCGCTGCGCTGCGGCCCCCTTGGGTTCCAAACCCGAAAGGCTGCGCACATAGCTGGCCGCATCCTGCACCTGCGCAGGCGTCAGGATCTTGTCATGGCCGAAGCTGGGCATCAGGCTGGTGCGGGTCTGGTCGTCTCCTGAGTAGCGGATGCCGTGGGTGAGCGTCTGCTGGATGTCGGTGAGCGTGCCGCCCCACAGCCAATCGTCATCGTTGAGGTTGGGATAGCCCACCGAGCCCGCCGCCCCCGCGCCATGGCATTGCACGCAGTTCACCTTGAAGGCCGCGCGGCCACCCGCGACGGCTTGGCGCATCAGCTCGGGGTTCTTGGGCAGATCCTCGATGGGGGTTTTCGCCAGAGCCGCCAGCATGGGCGCGCGCTGGGCGGCTTCGGCCTTTTGCTCGGCGGCGTATTCGCCCCGGCTGGTCCAGCCGAAGGTGCCATGGGTGCCCTCATGCAGCAGCGGCACCGAGGGGTAGACCACCGCATAGCCCACCGCAAAGGCGATGCAGGCGTAGAAGGTGTAGAGCCACCAGCGCGGCAGGGGGGTGTTGAGTTCCTCGATCCCGTCCCACTCATGGCCCATGGTTTCGGTGTTGGTGGCTTCGTCGATGCGCTTATCGGTCATCGTCTTCGTCCTTGAAGATCATGGTGGCGGCGGCCTCACTGTTCTTCCGTCCGCCGGGCAGGAAGGGCCACGCGCAGAGCAGGAGGAACACGCCCATCATCAGCGCCAGCCCCCAGCCATCGGCGAAGTTGCGCAGCAGCGCGTAAAGCGCGGCGCCGCTCATCGCCCCTTCTCCTGCGCGAGATGCTCCTGCGCCGCCGCGCTCTCGACATCGACCATCGTGCCCAGCACCTGGAGGTAGGCGACCAGCGCATCCATCTCGGTGATCGTGTCGGGCTTGCCGTCGAAATCGCGGGTCTGCGCCTTGGCGTAGCGCTTGGCCAGATCGGTGCCATTGCCGGTGGCCTGCGCCTTCAGATCATCGTCGGCCTTGGCGATATCCTCATCGGTGTAGGGCACGCCTGCCAGCTTCAGCGCCTTCAACTCGCCTTCCATCGAGCCGCCCTCGCCCGCCTTCAGCTCGGTGTTCGAGAGGAAAGCGTAATTGGGCATGATCGATTCCGGCACCACAGAGCGCGGCGCGGTCAGATGCTGCACATGCCAGGCATCGGAATATTTGCCGCCCACGCGGGCCAGATCGGGGCCGGTGCGCTCGCTGCCCCACTGGAAGGGGTGATCGTACATCGATTCCGCGGCGAGGCTGTAATGACCATAGCGCTCGGTCTCGTCGCGGAAGGGGCGGATCATCTGGCTGTGGCAGAGGTAGCAGCCCTCGCGGATGTAGATGTCGCGCCCCGCCTGTTCGAGCGGGGTGTAGGGGCGCACGCCCTTCACTTTCTCGATGGTGTTGTCGATGTAGAAGAGCGGCACGATCTCCACCAGACCGCCGATGATCACCGCGATAAAGGCGCAGACGGCCAGAATGGTGACATTGCGCTCCAGCGTGCCGTGCCAGGCGAAGGGTTGTTTGGTTTCAACGGACATGGTTCGCCCCCTTATTCGGCAGGCACGGCGACGGGCTGGCCGGTCAGGGGCCGGTCCTTGTCGCGGTTCTGGTCGATGTTGTGCAGCGGCTTTTCGTCGCGCTGGTCGCCCACGGCGATGGTGCGCCAGATGTTGTAGGTCATGAAGCAGGCGCCGGTCAGATACAGCAGGCCCCCGAAGGCGCGCAGCACATACATCGGGTGGATGGCGGCCACGGCATCGGCAAAGCTGTTCACCAGATAGCCGTCGGCGCCGTACTCACGCCACATCAGCCCCTGCGTGATGCCCGCCACCCACATGCTGGCGGCGTAGAAGACGATGCCCAGAGTGGCCGTCCAGAAGTGCCAGTTGACCATGCGCAGCGAATACATCGCAGGTCGGTTCCACAGGCGCGGCACCATGTAGTAGAGCGCCCCGAAGGTCACCATGCCGTTCCAGCCCAGCGCGCCGGAATGCACATGGCCGATGGTCCAGTTGGTGTAGTGGCTCAGCGAATTGACGGTCTTCACCGACATCATCGGGCCTTCAAAGGTGCTCATGCCGTAGAAGGCCAGCGACATGACGAACATGCGCAGGATGGGGTCGGTGCGCAGGCGGTCCCAGGCGCCGTTGAGCGTCATCAGCCCGTTGATCATGCCGCCCCAGCTCGGCATCCACAGCATGACCGAGAAGACCATGCCGAGCGTCTGCGCCCAGTCAGGCAGCGCCGTGTAATGCAGATGATGCGGCCCCGCCCAGATGTAGAGGAAGATCAGCGCCCAGAAGTGGATGATCGAGAGGCGATAGGAATAGACCGGCCGCTGCGCCTGCTTGGGCACGAAGTAATACATCATGCCAAGGAAGCCCGCTGTCAGGAAGAAGCCCACGGCATTGTGGCCATACCACCACTGCACCATCGCCCCCTGCACGCCCGCGAAATAGCTGATCGAGCGCGTGCCCAGAAAGCTGACCGGAATGGCCAGATTGTTGATCAGATGCAGCATCGCCACGGTGATGATGAAAGAGAGGTAGAACCAGTTGGCCACATAGATATGCGGCTCTGTGCGGCGCACGATGGTGAAGGCGAAGACCAGCAGATAGGCAACCCACACCACCGTGAGCCACAGATCGACATACCATTCGGGCTCGGCATATTCCTTGCCCTGAGTCACGCCCAGCAGATAGCCGGTGGCCGCCAGCACGATAAAGAGCTGATAACCCCAGAACACGAAACGGGCGAGGCCGGGGAAGGCCAGCCTCGCCCGGCAGGTGCGCTGCACGACATAGAAGCTGGTGCCGATCAGCGCATTGCCTCCAAAAGCGAAGATCACCGCCGAGGTGTGCAGCGGGCGCATCCGCCCGAAGTTGAACCAGGGCTCAAGGTTGAGATCGGGAAACGCCAGTTGCAGCGCGATGATCAGGCCCACCAGAAAGCCCGCCATGCCCCAGAACACCGTGGCGATGGTGGCCCAGCGGATCACGTCATCGTCGTAGAGGCTGGTGTCGGCGGGCGGCAGGGCGCTCTGGCCGCGGGCGAGGCGCGCATAGTCGGGGCGACTCAGACCGTGCCACATGGCGATCAGCGCCGCGATGGAGCAGATGCCCATATGGATGGCAAAAGCGCTGTCCTGCGCCGCGACCATCGCGATGAAACAGAGGAGAAAAAGCACCAGCCAAAGACCGGCGCGCGAAACGAGTATGCCCATGAGCCTTCCCTCTCACGACGGAACCAAGGCTGGCCTATGGGCGCGGCGTAGTGAAACGACATTGATCCGCGTCAAACCGGGAAAGAGGCACAGGCGGCAATTTTGCGTCAGGTCAAATGCGCGGTTGCGCCTCGTCAATGATGGGGGCGCGGCATGGGTGCAGATCGCGCTTCGACGCCGCGCACCATCACCAAACACAGTTCCGCACAGGGCGGAACAGCGCGGCGGTGAGGACAAGACAATGCGCCAACTGACCAAACCCGCCGCCCTTCTGGCCGCCGTCGCGCTGGCTGCCATGGCCGGAAGCGCTCAGGCCGATGATGCCGATCAGGGGCACTTTCAGGTCAAGGTGCTGGGCACCGCCGTGCTGGCCAGCGGCCATGTCACCAAGGTCAACAGCGATGCGGCCGGGCTGGTCTCAAGCGGCGCCGTCACGGGCACCAGGGCCAATGACAATGCCGTGCCCACCATCGCGCTGGAGTATTTCTTCACCAAGAACGTCTCGGTGGAAACGATCTGCTGCGTCACCGGCCACCATGTCACCATCGGCGCGGGTGCGGCGGCGGGCCAGGGCGCGATCGACGACGTGAAGATCATCCCCGCCACCTTCACCGCCAAATATCACCTGCCGCTGGGCCATGGCATCAAGCCCTACGCCGGTGTCGGCCCCGCGCTGTTTATCGTGCTGTCCGATCAACCCAGCGCCTTTGTGCAAGGTCTGGGCGTGACGCGCACCAAAATGTCGAGCGAGTTCGGCGTGGCCTTGCAGAGCGGCGTCGATATCGCGCTGGGCCATGGCTATGGCCTGAGCTTCGACGCCAAGAAGTATTTCGTGAGCACCAATGCCCATTTCTACGCCGGCGGAACCGAAGTGCTGAGCACCCGCAATCGGCTGGACCCATGGGTGGTGAGCGGTGGGGTCAGCTATCGGTTTTGAAGGTGTAGAAAGGGGAAAAGGAAAGATGCGAGGGTGTTACACCCTCGCGCTCCCATTATTTGTTTACGTGGCGCATCGGGTTCGGCCACAGAGCAACGTCGCGGCGCCGCAGGCAATATTCCTTGGGCTGCGCTAGCAGATTGAAGGCCTGCGGCGCCTTAAGTGATGCAGGTGGAAAGCCAAGGCACAAGGATCGGGCGCCACTGCCGTTTCGTCGGAAGACGTCATGGGAGCGCGAGGGGATAATCCCCTCGCATCTTCTTCCTTCTAAACTTCCAGCCTCACCCTGCTTCAGCAATCAGTGCATGGCGGTTAGCGATCACCACCTCACGCCGACTGGGCAGATCGATCAGCCCCTCGGTCTTCAACCGGGTGAACTGGCGGCTGACGGTCTCGATGGTCAGCCCTAGCACATCGGCGATCTGCTGGCGCGAGAAGGGCAGATGGAAGCGCGCGGCAATGCCGTCGCCCTCACCCTCGCAGGTCAGAGGCGCCAGACGGTCCGACAGCTCGATCAGGAAGCTCGCCACCTTCTCGCTCGCCGATTTGCGGCCCAGCAGCAGCATCCAGCGCCGCGTGCGATCCAGCTCGCCCAAAGTGCGCTGCAGCAGCTTGTGCTCAAGCTCGGGGTGCTTGCGGGCAAAGCCGTCGAAATCGACGCGCGAAAACACGCAGACCCGCGCATCGGTCAGCGCCGTCACGCCATGGTTGGTGGTGCCGCCAAAGGGTCGCCCGATGAAGTCGCTGGGATAGACCACGCCCACGATCTGCTCGCGCCCATCCTCGGTGCCGGTGGAGAGCTTGAGCACCCCCTCGATCACATTGGCGACGAGGACCGAATCCTCGCCCTCCCAGATCAGGCTTTCGCCGGCGGCAAGATTGCGCCGCCGCCCGATGCTGTTGAGCGCGTTGATCTCGGACTCGTCCAAAGCCGAACAGATGGCTCTGTTCCGCACGACGCAAGTATCACATGAAGACATGGCCTTGCGACATAGCAGTTCCGGCCTGTCGCGACAATGGCTCCGCCCTTGGTACTTAGGTCGGCCCCTTAAACCACGTCAGCCAGGCCGCCCAGGGCACTGCGCAGCTTGTCGATGGCCTGTGCCTTCAACTGATGCACGCGCGGAATCGACACGCCCAGCACCTCGGCGATTTCGGCAAGGTTGAGTTCCTCGACGAAATAGAGCTGGATCACCATCTGCAACCGCTCCGGCAAATCGCCGATGGCACCGGCCACGCTTTGCCGCAGTTCCTCATCGGCCAGCAGGGCAAGGCTGTCGGGCTGATCGTCGGCAAAGGCCATGGAACTGTCGGAATAGGTCTCGTCCAGCGCCTCGAAACGCAGCGGTTCCGAGGACATGCGCAGCCCTTCAAGATCAGCCAAACTCATCCCCATTTCTTCTGCAAGTTCGCTGTCTTTGGGCTCGCGCCCCAGCTTGTTGGTGAGCAGCGTGTGTTTCTCGCGCATCAGCCGCCGACGCTCCACCGCCCCGCGCGACAAGGGCACATGGCGGCGGATCAGATCGACCATCGCCCCCCTCACCCGCATCTTGGCGTAAGCGGCAAAGCCGTCCTCGCCCGGACCGTTGTGCTTTTGCGCGCATTCGGTGAGGGCAACGAGGCCCGCCTGCATCAGGTCTTCCACCTCGATCCCGTCGCGCCCGCCCTGCAGGTGCCAGGCAAGACGACGGACCATCGGCATGAAGCGCCTCACCCGGTCGCCCGGATCGTCGCCATAGGCCGCGGCGATGCGCCGCCCGCCGGGCCCTTTCAACTGGATGGGATTGGCGGCGGAGAGGAAAGGTTTGTGGTCGTGGATCATGCAGCCATACTCTCGACAGGGCTGGATGGATAAGCGGCATTCGGCTGGTGCGTCAGTTGCGGCGGCTGCTGGGGCTGTTCACCCACCACGCAGATCACCTCGACCGGCTGTGTTTCGGGCAGTTCGGCGATCGACATCACCACGCAGCCGGGGGCGCGCAGCCGCAGCAGATGGGCCAGAGCCCGGCGCAGGCGCGGCTGGACGATCATCGCCACGGCCGAGGCCGAAGGACCGCGCTGGGCAACCAGCGATGCGACGCGCTCGCCGATGGTGCGGGCCAGATCGGGCTCGATCAGCGGCTGGCCGGTGACCGGGTCGATCAGACCCTGCGAGATCATGGCCTCCAGCGAGGAATCCAGCGTCACCACCGGCAGGCGCTCGTTGGGCGGGCAGATGCTGCTGACGATCAGGCCGCCAAGGTCCGCGCGGACCATATCGATGATGCGGTCGTGCTCCTGCGTGATCTGCACCGCCTGGGCGATGGACTGCAGGATCGGCAGCGGATGGGCGATGGAAATGCCGTCTTCCAGCAGGTTGCGCAGCAGGCGGGTCATTGCCGCAAGGCTGAGCGGGGTGGGATAGACGGTTTCCACCAGAGCGGCGGCGCGCACCTTCGTCGCTTCCAGCAGGGTCTTGACCTCGTCGGCGCCCAGCAGGGCATGGGCACGCTCGGCCATCATCTGGTTGAGATGGGTGGCGATCACCGTGCTGGCGTCCACCGTCAGGTAACCCTCGGCGATGGCCATGTCGCGCAGCGGCGGGTCGATCCAGTAGCCGGGGCAACCGAAGGAGGGATCGCGCGTCTCGATGCCGCGGATATGGGCCTGCGGATTGGCCTCGCCCGCATCGATGGCCAGCACCTTGTCGACCATCACCTGCGAACCGCCCAGCACCACGCCGCCCAGAATGATGCGATAGTCGCTGGGGCCCATGTCGAGGCTGTCGCGCACGCGGAACTGGGGGACGATGAAGCCGAAGGTCTGCGAAAGCTGCTTGCGCACGCCGGTGATGCGGCTGACGAGCGGCGCGCCGCGCTTCTCATCGACGAGCTGCACCAGACCGTAACCCAGCTCGACCGTGACGAGCGTGTGGTCGGAGACCTCGCCCAGCGTGATCTTGCCGGGATCGGCGGGCGGCACCACGGCGGGCATGGCGGCGATGGCCTTGGCGAGCTGCTCGCGCTTGTAGAGCTTGCGCCAGATGAAGAAGGCGATGGCGGCGGCGGGCAGGAACACGCGCTGCGGCATGGCCGGGATGAAGCCGATGGCCCCCAGAATCAGCGCCACAGGCAGCCAGATATCGGGGCTGGCGAACTGGCCGCCGATCTGGCCGGACAGGTTGCGCGTGTCGTTGACGCGGGTCACGATGACGGCGGCGGCAATCGACAGCAGCAGCGAGGGCACCTGCGCCACAAGGGCGTCACCCACCGACAGGGAGATGTAACGGCTGGCGGCTTCCGAAGCGGTCAACCCGTGCGAGATCATGCCAAGGCAGAAACCGGCAATGACGTTCACGCCCAGAATCAGCAGCGCGGCAACCGCGTCGCCCTTCACGAATTTGGAGGCACCATCCATCGAACCGTAGAAATCGGCCTCGGTGGAGATCTCGCGACGGCGGGCCTTGGCATCCTCGGCGGTCATCAGGCCGGCGGCCAGATCGGCGTCGATCGCCATCTGCTTGCCGGGCAGAGCGTCCAGAGTGAAACGCGCCGAGACTTCCGACACGCGGCCCGCGCCCTTGGTGATCACGACCAGGTTGATGATCATCAGGATCATGAAGACGAACAGGCCGACCGCGAAATTGCCGCCGATCAGAAATTCGCCAAAGGCCTCGATCACATGGCCCGCCGCCGCGCCGCCCTCATGCCCATGCACCAGCACCACGCGGGTGGAGGCGACGTTGAGCGCAAGGCGGAGCAAGGTGGCGAACAGCAGCACCGAGGGGAAGGAGGAGAAGTCCAGCGGCTTGGCCGCGTTCATCGAGGCCATCAGCACCGCCACCGAAAGGGCGATGTTGAAGACGAAGAACACGTCGAGCATGAAGGCCGGGATCGGCACCACCATCAGCACGATGATGGTGAGAATACCGGCGGGCAGCGCGAAGCTTTGCGGGCTGAAGGCAGTGAAGAGGCGGTTCATAACTGGATCCTCACAGGCCCATGGATTTCAGGCGGCCATAGGCGGCACGCACGGCGGCGGGCGCCGCGCTGCCATCACCGGAGCCACCAAAGACGTTCTGAAGCGTATCGGCCATCGACAGCCGCGTGTTGCCGCCCCCATTTTCGCCGGCGCCCGAACCGGAGCCGGTGCCGGAGGAAGCGGCAAAATCGCCGTCGCGAGCGGCAGCAAACTGCCGGGCGATCGGGCCGCCCATCGTTGCCGGATCGGGCGCATAGTCGGAAGGCGGCGCGGAAACAGTGGCTTGAGCCCAGCCAACGCCTCCACCATAAACGCCATAAGCCGCGGTCGAGAGCGGATCGAAATTGCCGTCCTCGCCGCGCATGGCATTGGCCATCTTGCCGCGCAGCAGATCCATCACCTGCCCCAGGCTGCGCGACGCGCCACCGGGAGCGAAAAAGATCGCCTGATTGCTGGCCGCCGCCTTGGGGTTGATCGCCGCCGCGCTCTGCGTGGGATCGACCGCCATGGCGGCGAGGAATTTCTTAGCGCCATCCGCACCCAGAAAATGCGCCAGATACAATTCGCTGGCATCGGGCGTGCGGCCCAGCGCATTGGTCAGCGCCACCTGATTGTCGCCCGCCAGACCAGCGGCCATCATCGCCGAGACATTGGGATCGTCGCGCATCGCCATCATCTGCGCGCGCGCCATGGGGTCGGAGAGTGCGGCTCCCGACAGGCCCAGCATGGCACCATGCTTCTGAAGCGTGTTCGTCCAGGTCGCATTGGTGAACTGGAACAGTCCCCGCGCACTGGAGGTCGCCGCCTGGGCACGCGGATCGAGACCCGATTCCAGCTTCGCCTGGGCGAGAAGATAGTTGAAGTCCACACCGCTGGCTCCGGCGGCGCGGGCAATGGCCGCGCGCGAGGCATCACGCTGCGAGGACGGGTCCGTGGCGATGGAGGCAGCCCATGGGTTGCCTGTCAGATCTGGCTGGCTCAAGCCCTGCTCCCGAAACAAAGGGTTCCGAAAACATTTTAAGCAAGCTGCGTGCCAGTTTTGGCGTTGCTATCTGAACAGTGCGCAAAAGCGCATTGTGGAACGGCACCAGCCCTCTCCCCCGCCCGGCCACCCGTCGGTAGTATCCTGTGGGTGGCCGGGCCGGGGAGAGGGCTGGTGCCGCGAAATCCGGCTCTTTCGCCGGATTTTCAAACAAAAAGCGGGGATGGTTGCCCATGCCCCGCCTGTCTGGCCGCTCAATCATCTGGCCGGGTGTTTCAGCCCGGCAACTTCAGGTTTGCCGCCCGGCAAAACCCGGCAAAATCTGTCAGGCCCGCGCGCCGGTATAGGCATAGGCAGGCACGCCCTGGGGTCGCAAGGCCTGCCCCGTCTGGGCCTTGTACAGCGGAGCACCACCCGACAGCGCGTTCAACCGAGCCGACACATTGGCGGCAATCAGGTTGCGCAGCTGGCGGTTCACTTCGTTGAGGCGGCGCGCGGCATCGATCAGCCCCCGCGTTTCCTCGTCGATATGGCCATCGCCCGCAGCTTCCAGCTCTTCACACAGGACATATTTGTCATGAGCGCAGCCCATGATCGAATCCATGTCCATGCCGGTCAGCGCTTCCCGCTCATGCCGCAGCAGCTCGATCATGCGACGCAGAGTGTCGCCACGCGAGACAGGGGCGTTATCAAGAAGAGCGCTGGAACCGGCAAACTGATGCTTCATGTGTTGATCCTCAGCAACATGCCCGCGGCGATCATGGCATCGCCGATCTTGGTCGGGACGAGGGGGTAGTTCCCGGTCTCGATCGCCTTCTTGATCGTGGCGACGCGATCGGTATCGACGGGCGCCGAACCGGCGCTCGACGCGGTAGAGGTAACCACGGCCGAAGCGCTAGGGGCGCTGGTCGTGGCGGCGGGGCTGCTCGACACCTGCGTGGCGGCAGCAAGATTGACGCTCGCGGAAGCGGCCGAGGCCGCCGCGTTGGCGTCGGTATTCAGCGACAGCCTGGAATCGGTCGCACCGACCTGCTGCACGCTCAAATCAACATTAAAGCCCGAACCGAGGCCGGGGCCGGATGCGATGCTCGACATGGTTCCGCTCCTTGCGTTTCCAGTGTCAAGAACGGTGCCGTACCGCAGCTTTTAAGGCAAACAACAAATTCGGGCGGCAGATTTTCGACGTTTTCCACCAAGGCCCGGAAGGCAAACGGCAAATTCAGGCGGCAAGAAGCTGCCGAACCCTGCCGGACGCCTTTTTCGGGCCTCCAGCGTCAATCGCCCAGCGGAACTTCCACCTCGCCGGGGCGGGTGATGCGGGCCCGCATAGCATCGCCCTGCGGCTGGCCCGAGCGCACCGAACGCACGCGAATCCAGTCACCCACGGCACCGGCCTCCATCGCCTCACCGGGCTGGGTGACGGCAAAGCCCTCACCGGCCACGGCAATCGTCACCGACTCGCCGCGCATGACGACCGGGGCCGCGGCAGCGGCAGGGGTCGCCTGAGCGGAACGCACCGGCACGAAAAGATGCCAACTGCCCGGATCGGGGCACTCGACGATCAGCGAGTCACGCCGCGCCGTGCGCCACGACATGGCCAGCGGCGAGCGGCAAAGCGCCAGCCGCAAACGGCGGTCGGTCGGCAACATGGCGCCGCCCATGCCGCCAGCCGGCACACCCGTAAAGGCGGCCACTTCGCGGTCGATGGCGGCAGGATCGGTGTAGGCTCCTTGAGCCTGCGCGGCGCTGGCGATGAAAACCATCGGCAGCAAAGCGGAAAGGGAAACGGACAGTCGCATCGCTATGGACCTGACATGAAAGTGGGCAGGATTATGGTCCGTTTTAAGCAAGCTTCGTGCCAAATAAGGGAAGAGATAAGAAAAGGAAATGCGAGGGTGTTACACCCTCGCGCTCCCATGAATGTCTACGTGGCGCTTCGGGTTCGGCCTTGGCGTAAGGTCGCCGCGCCGCAGGCATAAAACCCATGATCACTCCGCCCAGCCAATCATGACTGCCTGCGGCGCCCATAGGTAACGCAGGTGGAGAGTTCTGGCGCCACGACCGGGTGCCCCTGCCCTGCCGTCGGAAGACGTTCCGGGAGCGCGAGGGGGTAACCCCCTCGCATCTTCTTCTTTAAATCACTGAAAACCTTATTGCCCGCCCAGATCATAGGCCAGAGAAGCCAGAACCTCGGAAGGCGTTCCGGCCGCTTCTGGTTCCATGATGACCCGCGCATTCTGCCCCATGGCCCCGGCCTCCTGAGTCAGCCGCGCGATGTTGACGATCGCGTGCGACTGACCGTCAGGCGGATAGCGCAGCGTGATCGTCAGACGCTGGCGGCTGTCAGGCTGCTGCGAGGCGAGCCATGCGGCAATGCCGGGGCCGCCGGGCGCCTCGCGCCAGATGGCCAGAGGCTGGGCGCGGGTAGGATCGACGAGATCAGGCGCGGGCTTGGGTGGCAGTGGGGGCGGCGGCGGAGGGGGCGCCGGATGAGCGGCCTGGGCCTTGCTGGCCGGCGCGGTGGGCTCGGCCATGGCGGCGGCGGTGACCATGAAGAGGATCAGGGAAAGGTCGGCCAGCATGGTTTGCCAGCCGATGCCGCCGCGAATGCTCATGCCTGACCGCCCGGCTGGAAGAGGCGGGGCGACGGACCGTCACGCAGCGCGGCTTCACCGCGTGGGGCACGTTCACCGCGCGGATGGGCTTCGCGGCCTTGGGGGGCAGGCGTCAGGGCGCCGGGCGCGGCTTCGGCGACTTCGGCCTCCAGCCATTGCGCCAGGGCTTTACGGGCATTGTCCTCATGAGTCATGCGGCGCTCGACCAGCCGGGCCAGCGGGGCGAGCAGCAGATGCGCCAGAACAAGGCCATAGAGCGTGGCATGCACCGCCATGCCGATCGCCGACATGTAGGCGGTGCGGTCCACGCCATTGGCGGGCAGGCGCGAAAGCGAGATCAGCGTGCCGCCCAGCCCGAAGACCGGCGCCAGCTCGGCCGAAAGCCCCAGCGTGTTCACCGCCGCGCGGGCGGGCGCGAGACGCTTTTCACGCAACTGCTCCAACAGGCCCTTCAGACCGGCGGTGGAACGATGAGTGACCATGTCGCGGATCGCCGTGTCGAATTCGGCGTCGCCGACCAGGTGCGGCTCGGCGCGCAGCAGGCCGTCGCGCTGCATGCCCTGCAGCTCGCGGGCGATGCGGCCGCGCAGCGCCTCGGCGTCGAAGGGCTTGGCCATGCCGAAGGCTCCGGCCAGCGCCCGGCCCAGTTGGGACAGCATGGCGCGCCAATCGGCCCATCCTGCCCGCAGGAAGGTGGCCAGCACCGTCCCGCCCAGCACGATGGCCAGAGTGGAGGGATCGATCATCGAGGAAAAGTTCATGATCCGCGCGCAGTCCTGATTGCAACCGATGAAAGCCTAGAGGCCCAAACCGGCCCCGGCAACCACGAGAACGGGGCTTTTCAGGGCAGTTTCAGCATCTGGCCGAAGATTGCCGCCTTCCGGCAAAGCCTTGCCGCCCTGCCCGGCACCGGCGGCCCGGCACCGGCAAGCGGCGATAAAATTTCCGATACCACGCCGCCTTTCGCGCATTTGGCACGGCCTTTGCTTTTCATTGGGGGACCGGCCCTGCGTGGCCTTCAGGAGCTTGACGAGACCGCCGATGAGTGACGCCGCCAACAACACCAGCCTTTTTGGCATTCATGGCATGGCGCTCGAACTGCGTTCGCAGCGTATGGGCATGCTGACCTCCAACATCGCCAATGCCGCGACGCCGAACTACAAGGCGAAGGACATCGATTTCACCGCCGCGCTCAAATCCGAGATGGGCGGCACCAACATCGATGCCGCCACCGCCAAGGCCACGCAGTACCGCGTGCCGGTGATGCCCAGCCTTGACGGCAACACCGTGGACCTTTCGACCGAGCAGGTGGCCTTCTCGCAGAATGCGATGGGCTATTCGACCTCGCTCTCCTTCATCAGCGGCCGGGTGAACACCATCACCCGCGCCATCAAGGGGGAGTAAGCCGATGCCCACCACCGGTTCGCTCAACATCTTCGACGTCGCCCAGCGCGGCATGTCGGCGCAGTTGGTCCGCATGAACGCGGCCTCCTCCAACCTGGCCAATGCCGGCGCGGTCTCCACCAGCGAGGCCTCGACCTATCGCCCGGTGCGTGCCGTCTTTGCCCAGCAGCTCGATGCGGCCAGCGGCCTCTCGACGGTCAATGTGGCCGGCGTGGTGCGCACCGCCGCGACGCCGCTGAAAGAACACAACCCCAACCACCCGCTGGCGGATGCCAACGGCGACATCTTTACCGCCCCGGTCGATGAAAATGCCGAGATGGTCGAAATGCTCGATTCCTCGCGCCAGTACACAAATCTGGTCGAGGCCCTGTCCACCGCCAAGCAATTGATGCTCGACACTGTGAGGATGAAATAATGACAGCCGTTTCCTCGACCGGTTCGACCGGCTCCACCACCGGTACGTCCACCAGCACCTCGACCAAGTCGAACACCCAGTTGGGGATGAACGATTTCATCAGCCTGCTGACCACGGAACTGCAGAACCAGGATCCGACGGCGCCGCAGGACAACACGCAGATGATCGCGCAGATGGCGCAGTTCTCCACCCTGTCGGCCACGACGGGCATGAGCGACACGCTGAGCGGCATCTCGGACAAGCTCGACAAGATCCTGGCCGCCCAGCAGGCCGCTGCCACCGGCACGGCCACGGGCACCACGACCCCCACCGACACGTCCACGTCCGACACGGCGTCCACCGGCGCCACCGCCTGATTTCAGGCGCCTGATTTTAGACACCTGATTTTCAGCCCACTTTTTTCAGAAGGCAGAAACCCATGTCCTATTACACGTCACTGACCGGCCTGAAGAACGCCTCTCAGGAACTGAATGTCATCTCGAACAACCTCGCGAACGCCGAAACCACCGGCTTCAAGAAGAGCAACATCAACTTCTCCGACATCGTCGGCGCCAGCAGCTACACCAACGCCAAGACCCAGGTCGGTCTGGGTTCGCTGGTGCAGTCGATCGATCAGGACTTCACCACCGGCAGCGCCAAGGAAACCGGCTCGGCGCTGGACCTGATGGTCAACGGCAACGGCTTCTTCACCGTGGTCGCGCCCAGCACGGGCCAGGTTCTGTATACCCGCAACGGTAACTTCACCACCGACGGTTCGGGCAACATCACCGACTCGAGCGGCAACAATGTCCAGATCATGGCCTATGACGCCGCCTCGGGCACCTATGCCACCACGACCAGCAATGGCGTGCTGCCCACCACCAATGCCGCCGGCGCGAAGTACACCGGCGTGCAGGTGAAGGACGACGGCTCGATCATCGCCGCCTATGCCGATGGCAGCACCACCACCGTCGGCAAGGTCGCTCTGGCCAGCTTCGTGTCGCCCACCGGCCTCAAGGAAATGGGCAGCCAGCAGTGGGAAGTGACCGGCCTGTCGGGTCCCGCCACCTATGGCGTGCCGTCCTCGGGCGGCAACGGCAGCATCCTGTCGGGCACGCTGGAGCAGTCGAACGTCGACACCGCCACCGAAATGGTCGGGCTGATCACCGCCCAGCGCTATTTCCAGGCGAATGCCAAGGCGATCGACGCGAACACGCAGATCTCCGACTCCGTGATCAACCTGCGTAGCTGATAAACCATGGACCGGCTGATCTACACCGCCATGTCGGGCATGACCGACTCGATGAACCGCCAGCGGGTCATCGCGTCGAACATGTCCAACGCGCAGACCGTCGGTTTTCGCGCCGACATGATCGCCTCCACGCCGGTGACCCTGAAGGGCCCGGCGCTGGAAGCCCGCGCGATGAGCGACGGCGAGGTCCGCGCCGCCAACATGGCGCCCGGCACGGTCAGCGCCACCGGCAACGATCTCGACATCGCCCTTCAGGGCACCGACATGTTGAGCGTGCAGGCCAATGACGGGACCGAGGTCTACACCCGCCGGGGTGACCTCTCGGTCTCGCCGACCGGCCTGCTGACCAATGGCGATGGCCTGCCGGTGATCGGCAATGGCGGCCCGATCACCGTGCCGCTGGAAAGCAAGATTAAGATCGGCCCGGACGGCACGGTGCTGGCCGTGGATGCCACCAACCCCAATCTGCAGCCCAGCGTGGTGGACAAGATCAAGATCGCCAGCACCGACGGCAGCCAGATCGCCAAGGGGCTCGATGGTCAGTTTCGCGTGGTCGGTGGCGGCATTCTGCCCGCCAACGACAATGCGCAGGTGATCGTCGGTTCGCTTGAAGGCTCCAACGTCAGTGCCAGCCAGGTGATGGTGGACATGGTTCAGGCCCAGCGCCTGTTCGATATCCGCGCCAAGCTGATCTCCACCGCCAAGGATGTCGACCAGTCGGGCACCACCCTGCTGCGCCAGTCAGCCGGTTCCTAAGCCCAGCCGGTCCATACAGGTTTATAGAAAGGTTCTGTCATGTCCGCTTCCGCTCTTCAGGTCGCCCGCACCGGGCTCGATGCTCAGGACACGCGCATGCGCGTGATCTCGAACAACCTTGCCAACGTCAACACCACCGCCTTCAAGCGCGATCGCGCCAATTTCGCGACCCTGTCCTATCAGGACATGCGCGTGGCGGGCCAGCAGAACACCTCGCAGAACAATTATGCCACCGGCCTGAACCTGGGCACCGGCGTGCAGATCCAGGGCACCTCGCGCCAGGAGGAACAGGGCACGATCGACACCACCGGCAATGCCTATGACCTGGCCATCCAGGGCAACGGCTATTTCCAGGTGCTGCTGCCCACCGGCCAGTTCGCCTATACCCGCGCGGGCAATTTCTCGCTGTCGTCGCAGGGTGAGATCCAGACCTCGGACGGCTATCCGGTGCAGCCCGCCATCACCATCCCGCTGGGCTCCACCTCGGTGGCGATCGGCTCGGACGGCACGGTCTCGGCGATCCCGCCCAGCGGCGGCAACGCCGTGCAGGTCGGCCAGATCACCATGGCCACCTTCCCCAACGCCCAGGGCCTGCAGTCGATCGGCGGCAACATGCTTCAGGAAACCACCGCCAGCGGCACCGCGCAGATCGGCACGCCCGGCGTGCAGGGTGTAGGCACGATCAAGCAGGGCGCTCTGGAAACCTCCAACGTCAACATCGTGACCGAGCTGGTCGACATGATCGAATGCCAGCGCGCCTATGAGATCAACTCCAAGATGATCTCCTCGGTCGACGACATGCTCAAAAACGCCAACCAGACCCTCTAAGACCAGAGACTGTGAGACCCATGATGCGTGCCTCTTCCATCCTCGGTATCGCCATGAGCGGTGCGCTGGCCCTGCTGCCCGCCGCCGCCATGGCCGGCAAGCCGCCCGCCGGCTTTTCCGCCACCACCCCGCCGCCGCCCGCGCCGCGCGTGGCCGACGGATCGATCTTCAACGCCTCGATGGGCTACAGCTCGCTGGTCACGGGGGCGCAGGCGCGCGTGGTGGGCGATACGGTGACGATCCTGCTGGTGGAAACCACCAGCTCGTCCAAGACCGCCAACACCAAGACCCAGCGTTCGGGCAGCGCCAGCATCACCCCGCCCACGCAGGGACCTTTCGCCTTAAATCCCAATGCCCTTAATGCTTCGAGCGGTTCGTCGTTCAATGGTCAGGGCAACACCGCCCTGACAAGTACCTTCACCGGAACGATCGCCGTGACGATCGCCGAGGTGAGATCGAACGGCACCGCCTTGGTGCGTGGAGAAAAGCGCATGTTGCTGAGCCAGGGTCAGGAGTGGATCCAATTCTCCGGAATTGTCCGCCTGAACGACATCAGCATGGACAACACCGTGCCCTCGGGCCGGGTGGCCGACGCCCATATCGAATATGCGGGCAACGGCGCCATCACGCGCAGCGCGCGCGAGGGTTGGCTTTCGCATTTCTTCAACATCATCAGCCCGTTCTGATGGAGACTTGTCCCATGCCTGCCGTTTCCTCGCCCAGCCCTGACACAAAGCGCCCCCTGGCCGCCCGCGCGTTCCGCGCCGTGCAGGCCATGCTGCTGGCGCTTGCCGTGCTGGCCGTTCCCTCGCTCGCCCATGCCGAGCGTATCCGCGATCTGGGCACCTTCCAGGGCGTGCGATCCAACCAGTTGACCGGCTATGGCGTCGTGGTGGGCTTAAGCGGCTCGGGCGATGACAATCTGGAATATGTCACCTATGCGATGAAAGGCGTGTCGGGCCGCATGGGTCTGAACCTGCCGCTCAACATCTCGCCCAACCTCAAGAACACCGCCGCGGTGATGATCACCGCCGACCTGCCCGCCTTCACCAAGCCGGGCCAGCGCATCGACATCACCGTCTCGGCGATCGGCAAGGCCACGAGCCTGCGCGGCGGGTCGCTGGTGCTCGCGCCGCTCTATGGTGCCGACGGCAAGATCTATGCGATGGCGCAGGGCAATCTGGCGGTCGGCGGCCTGGGCGTGACGGCCAAGGACGGCTCGCAGCTTTCGGTCAACGTGCCCACCGTGGGCCGCGTGGCCGAGGGTGCCACGGTGGAACGCGCGGTCGAGACCGGCTTTGAAACCTCCGACATCCTGCGCTGGAACCTGTTCACCGCCGACTTCCTGACCGCCCAGCGCGTGCGCGACGCCATCAATCGCCGCTGGCCGGGCATGGCCAGCGCCGACGATGCCGTCAGCGTCTCGCTGCACCTGCCGCCGGGCGCCGACACGCGCTCGGGCATCATGGCCGCGATCGAGATGCTCGATGTCGTCCCCGCTGAAGCTCCCGCGAAAGTCATCGTCAACAGCCGCACCGGCACGGTCGTCATCAACAGCGCGGTGCGCCTCTCGCCCGCCGCGGTCAGCCACGGCAAGCTGGTGGTGCGCATCGACGAGAAACGCAATGTCTCGCAGCCCGGCCCCTTCTCCAACGGCAGGACCGTGGTGACCCCCAACAGCCAGATCAGCGCCAGCGAGGAAACCGCCCATATCGCGCTGCTGCCCAAGGGCGCCTCGCTCTCGCGCATCGTCGACGCGCTCAACCTGCTGGGTGTGACCCCGTCCGATCTGGTGGCCATTCTTGAAGCCCTCAAGCAGGCCGGCTCGCTCAAGGCGGAGATGGTGGTGATATGAGCGATTTCTCTGCCTCTGCCGCCAGCGCGGCCTCCTCGGCAGCCTCTTCGGCACTGGGCGGCACCACGCCCAGCGCCAACGGCGGCATCACCGATGCCAAGAAGCTGCATGAGGTGTCCCAGCAGTTCGAAGCGATCTTCGTGCGGCAGATGCTGGCTGAATCGCGCAAATCGAACCTTGGCGACGAGCTGTTCAGCGGCCAGGGCACCGACACCTTCCGCGAGATGCAGGAACAGAGCATCGCTGCGGCCACCACCAAGAGCGGCGGCATGGGCTTTGCCAAGATGATCGAGAAGAAGCTGGCCAGCCAGCTTCACATCGGCACCGGTACCACGGGCGCCGCCACCACCACGACGGGCTTCCCCATCAGCAGCCCGACCGCCATCGGAAAGAAGGACTGACGCCATGGCATCCGACATGCTGAGCATTGCCGCCAGCGGCACCCGCGCCGCCCAGGCCGCGCTGAACGTCACGTCGCAGAACATCGCGAACGCCAACACCGCCGGCTATGTGCGGCGTTCGGTGAACCTTGCCGAAGTGTCGGGCACCAACATGACGGGGGCGACCTTCAACACGGTCACCCTCAACGGTGTGCGCGTGGTGGGTGTGGACCGCGATGTCGACAGCTATCTGCAAAGCGAGGTGCGCCGCACCGGATCGGATGCCGCGCGCGCGGATACGCTGGTCACCGGCCTCACCAGTGTGAACGATGCGGTGGACAATTCGGGCCTGTATGACTCGATCACCGCCTATCAGACCGCTCTGTCCAAGCTTTCGGCCAGCCCCAATGACAGCGCGCTGCGCGCCAATGTGCTGGAAGCCGGCCGCACGCTGGCCCAGAGCTTCAACCAGGCCAGCAGCGCCCTTTCGGCAACCAAGTCGGGTCTGACCCAGTCCGCCTCCGCCGGGGTGACCCAGGTCAACACGCTGGCCACCACGCTGGCCAAGCTGAACCAGACCATCGGCAGCACGCCCGACCCCACGAGCCAGGCCGACCTGCTCGATCAGCGCGACAACATCCTGTCGCAGCTCAGCCAGTATGGCGATATCACCACCACCATCGCCAGCAACGGCACGGTGCAGGTGCAGATGGGCGGCACGAGCGGCCCGGTGCTGGTCTCCGGCAACACCGCCAACACGCTGGCGATGAGCCAGGATGCGACCGGCGCCATCAGCTATACGGTCGGCAGCTCCGCGCTGACGCTGTCGGGCGGCTCGCTGGCGGGCAATCAGCAGGCGATGACCGCCGCGATCTCCACCGGCTCCACGCTGGACACCATCGCCAACAGCCTGAGCTCCACCGTCAACAGCGCGCAGACCAATGGCGCGGCGCAGGACGGCTCGGCGGGTCAGGCGATGTTCTCGGGTTCGGGCGCGGCGGGGATCACGCTGGCGCTCACCTCGGGCAGCCAGATCGCCACGGCGCCTTCGGGTTCGGCCGCCAACAGCACCGATGGCAGCAACCTCAATTCGCTGATCTCCTCGCTCAAGTCGGTGGACGTTGCCGGGCAGGCCAACAATCTGATCCTGCAGACCTCCACCGCGGTGGCGGGCAACACCACCACGCGCGATGCGCTGGATTCGATCTACACCAACGCCCAGAACGCCATGTCGGCCCAGTCGGGCGTCAGCCTGGATGTGGAGGCGGCCAATCTGGTGCGTTACCAACAGGCCTATCAGGCTTCGGGCAAGGTTATTCAGGTAGCACAGACCCTGTTCAACCAGCTTCTGCAAATTTGAGCGTGAGGACCATCCCATGACCGCCATCAGCACCAGCGCCTTCTACAATCAGTCCATCGCCAATATGGACAAGATCACGCAGGCAACCCAGACGCTCAGCCAGCAGCTCTCGACGGGCAACCGCCTGACCCATTCCTATGACGACCCCATCGCGGCCGCCCAGATGCGCACGATGCAGGCCGCCGACACGCTGTCGACCGCCGACACGGCCAATGCCGCCTCGGCCAAGGCCAGCCTGACGCTGACCGACAGCACGCTGAGCCAGTTCACCGACATCATCACCAAGATCCAGACGGCGGCGACCGCGGCGGCATCGGACACCGCCAATGCCAGCGACAAGGCGAATTATGGCGTCCAGATCAACGCCTATTACCAGCAGCTCGTCGACCTTTCGAACACCAAGGACAGCTACGGCAACTATGTGTTTTCGGGCACCTCGGGCGGCAGCCCGGCCTATACGCAGGATGCCAGCGGCAACGCCACCTACACCGGCGGCGCCAGCGCCAATGCGATCTCGCTGGGCGGCAGCCTGTCGGTGATCCCTTCGGTGACCGGCCCGGAGGTGATGAACTTCACCACCAGCGGCGGCGTCAGCGGCAATCTGCTGACCTCGGTCAAGACGCTGGCCGATCAGTTGCAGGCGGGCACCGCCACCTCGGCCAGCATGAATGCCAGCGGCGGCGCCCTCGACCAGCTCGATGCCGCGCTCAACCAGGTCTCCTCCACGCAGACGGTGGTGGGCGCGCGCACGGCCTGGATCACCACGGCCACCACCGTGCAGACCACCGCCCAGACGGCGCGGACCTCCACCGAGGCCGCGGTCGGCGGCACCGATTACACCACAGCCACCGCCCAGCTTTCGCAACAGATGCTGGCGCTCAGTGCCAGCCAGGCCAGCTTTGCGAAGCTGTCCAGTATGAGTCTGTTTACCTATCTCAATTGATACAGGCCCTGGTTGCCGGCCCATGCGGGGGGCGGTAACCAGGCGTAAATCCGACGTTTCTTCCAGGGGGCTGCTTTCATGTTTTCGATCATCGGCATCGTCGTGCTTTTCGTCATGGTGTTTGGCGGTTTCGCCATCACCGGCGGCGCGCTGGGCCCTGTCATGGAGGCGATCCCGCACGAGCTGCTGATCATCTGCGGCGCCGCCATCGGCGCCGTGATCACCGGCAACGACATGCATGGCATCAAGGCGCTGGGCGGCGGTTTCGGCCGCGTCTTCAAGGGGCCCAAGCATAACAAGCAGGACCACATCGACGTCATCGCGCTGACCACCAAGCTGATGAAGCTGCTGCGCACCGAAGGTCCGGTCGCGATGGAAAGCCATGTGCAGGCCCCCAAGGATTCGCCGATCTTCGCCGAATATCCCCGCCTGCTGGCCAACCATGAACTCACCGACCTGATCTGCGACACGCTGACGCTGATCGTCGTCTCCTCGGGCACGCTGGAGGTGCATGCCGTGGAAGATGTGATGGACAATGCCATCAAGCAGCATCTGCTCGCCATGGATCACCCCCAGCACGCCATCCAGAATCTGGCCGACGCCCTGCCCGCTCTGGGTATTGTGGCCGCCGTGCTCGGCGTGGTGAAGACCATGGGCTCGATCGACAAGCCGCCCAGCATTCTGGGCGCGATGATCGGTTCGGCTCTGGTGGGTACCTTCATGGGCGTGCTGCTGGCTTACGGTATGGTCGCGCCGATGGCGGGCCGCCTCAAGCAGGTGAACGAAGCCGACGAGCAGATCTTCCATGCGGTCAAGCAGGTCATCATCGCCTCGCTGCACGGCTGGCCCCAGCCGCTGGTGGTCGAGAGCGCGCGTTCGGGCCTGTCTCACGATTTCCGCCCCGGCCTGTCGGAACTGCTCGACGCGCTGCGTGGCCGCTAAGGGGAGCTGATCCATGGCTCCCCCCCAAAAAGGGCAACAAGCAGGACATCCCTGCCCCGATTATCGTCAAGAAGGTGACCATCGTTGCCGCCGGTCACCACGGCGGCGCCTGGAAGGTGGCCTATGCCGACTTCGTGACCGCGATGATGGCCTTCTTCCTGCTGATGTGGCTGCTGGGCGCGACCACCGAAAAGCAGCGCAAGGGCATCGCCGACTATTTCACCCCCACCATGCTGAAGATCCGGCAGGGCGGCGCTGGCTCGAACGGGCTGCTGGGCGGCTCCTCGATGGTCGATGCCGACAAGATGCCGCATCGCGCCGGCCAGACCGGCAACCGCCCGATGACCATCCCGCGTGACGCCACCGGCGGCATGAAGGAAGGCGCCAACCAGATCAAGAAGGCCAGCCAGGTGCAGGCCCGCCTGCAGCAGCAGATGAGCGCCAGCGAAAAGCTGAAGAAGCTGTCGCGCGTGCTGAAGGTGACGGTGACGCCCGATGGCATCCGCATCGATCTGATGGATGACGCCGATTTCTCGATGTTCCAGCTCGGCACCACCGTGCTGACCCCGGATGCGGTGGAACTGCTGGCGGCGATCTCGCATGTGCTCAAGACCGAGGAAGGCGATCTGACCATCCGCGGCCATACCGACGCGCTGCAATGGCGGACCAACGGCCTGACCAACAACTGGTCGCTCTCGGCGGGCCGCGCCGAGGCCACCCGCCAGCAGATGATGCGCGACGGGCTGGGCGAGGACCGCTTCCGCCGCATCGAGGGCGTGGCCGATCGCGAACCGCTGATCGCCGACAATCCGCAGGACGCGCGCAACCGCCGCATGTCGCTGCTGCTGGCCAACAGCGTGTCGACGCCGGCGGACCAGGGCCCCGAAAAATCCGCCGACGGCAAGGGGGCCCCGGCCCCGCATGAGGCCAAGCCCGAACACCATTAAGCAATCCTACGGAGCAAAGGCGCAAGCACCGCTTCACCTTGTTTGCTTACCTCTCGGCAAGACAGGAATCCGCCATTCCGGCGTGGTCTCCTCACCTTGCCGAGAGCCAGCATGAACGCGCCGACCTCACCTGCCGCCTTCGCCGAAACCGCCGCCCCGCGTGAGCATCTGCTGCCGCATGAGCTGCCTGACGCGCTCGACTGGTTTCCGCAGGCGAAGGTTCTCAGCCTCGACTGTTTCGACACGCTGCTCTGGCGCGACACCCATGCGCCCACCGACGTGTTCACCATGCTGCCCGGCATCACCCCGATGCAGCGCCGCCATGGCGAGGCGGTGGCGCGCAAGGTTTCGGGCTTTGCCCATGGCCGCAACGAGGTCTCGATCGGCGAAATCTACAGCCAGTTGATGCCCCGCGCCACGCAGGCGCAGCGCGACACCGCGATCGCCAACGAGCTGGACGCCGAAGCGAAAGCCTGCTTCGCCTTCGCCCCCACGGTGGAACTGATGCGCCGCGCCAGGGCGCGCGGGATGCAGGTGATCATCGTCTCCGACACCTATCTCGATGCCGCCCAGCTGCGCACGCTGATCGAGCGCGGCGCCGGGGCCGATGTCGCCGGGCTGATCGACCGCATCTTCGTTTCCAGCGCCTATGGCCAGCCCAAGGCGCTGGGCATGTACCGCGAGGTGCTGCGCAAGCTGTCGGCCAAACCGCATGAGATCCTGCATATCGGCGACAATCACGGCGCCGACGTGATTGGCGTGGGCGCACATGGCGTCTGCACCCTGCATCTGCAGCAATTCCTCCCCGAACTGGTCCAGCAATTGCGGCTGGAGGCCGGGATCGGCGCGATGGTGCACCCGATCAGCAAGGCCGTCACCGCCGCCCAGCCGCATCGCGCCACGCTGGCCGCCGCCCTGCCCTTGCAGGAGACGGCGGCGGGGCGCCTCGGCATGGCCGTGATGGGCCCGATCCTCACCGGCTATGACATCTGGTTGCGCCGCGAGGCCGAGGCGCTGGCCGCCAAGCATGGCGGGCGCGTCCACTGGCTGTTCCTGATGCGCGACGGCTGGCTGCCGATGCGGATGCATGCCGCGCGCGGCGATGCGGCCAGCGGCTTTACCGCCCATCCCATCGAGATCAGCCGCTTCACCGCCACCGCCTCCAGCTTCACCGATGAGCGCGAGGTGTCGCGCTTCTCCGATGAGCAGGCCGGTACGCTGGCCGAGGCGTTGGGCCGGCAACTGCTGCTGCCGCCCGAGGATATCGCGCGGATCTGCAACACGCCGACGCAGGAAGAGGCCTGCTATGCCCTGATGCAGGAGATGCGCAAGACGCCGCGCAAGCGTGCCACCGTCGCGGCCTCACGCGCCTTTGCCAAAAGGCTGATCGCCCATGTGCGCGCCGTGGCCGATCCCGCGCCGGGCGACACGCTGATGCTGGTCGATCTGGGCTACAATGGCACGGTGCAGAACCGCATCGACACGGTGCTGGCCGAGGCGCTCGATGTCCATGTCGCGGGCCGCTACCTGCTGCTGCGCGAGGCGAATATGCCCGGCCTCGACAAGCGCGGCTTCCTCGATGTCAGCCATTACGACGATTTCGCGCTCAACGCGCTGACCGCCAATGTCTCGGTGCTGGAACAGCTCTGCACCACCGGCATGGGCTCGGTGATCGACTATACCGAGGCCGGAGACCCCATCCGCCGCGCCAATGAGATCGCGCCCGAACAGGCCGCGATCCGCCATGCCGTGCAGGAAGGCGCCATCGCCTTCGCCCATGCCCAGAACGATATCGCGCTGCGCGGCGATTGTGGCGGCGATCCGGTCGATCTGTGGCGTCAGGCGGCTACCGCGGTGATGGCGCGGCTGATGTTCATGCCGCTCGACCATGAGCTGGCGGTGATCCAGAGCTTCGAGCATGACGTCAATCTGGGCGGCAGCGATCATCGCGCCCTGTTCGATCCCGCCACGGCGCGCACCGGCCTGCGCCAGCAGGGCCTGTTCTACCTCAACAGTTCCGAGCGCATGTATCTGCCCGCCGAGCTGAAAGGCCAGGGCCTGGCGCCCCGTTTGACGGTGCTGGCGATGCGGCGCTTTGGCCTGCCCTTCAACTTCGCGGATTTCACCGACAAGACGGTGGAACTGCCGGTGATCTTCGCCGATGGCCAGACCGGCAATGTGGTCGAACAGACCATCGCCGCCAGCGCCACGCATGACGGCTTCTATGTCGCCGCCGTCCCCATGGGCGAGGCGCGCTATGGCATTGCGCTGCGGCTGGGCGCCCAATTCGAATGGGTGGAACTCGACAGCGTCAGAATCATGCCTCAGGCCGATTTCCTGAGCGAGAACCTGCCCTCCATCGACCGGCACATCACGCCCGAGCCGCTGCTCGAAGGGATCGAGCGCATCACCCCGCGCCTGCTGCGCTGCCACAATCCGGCAGGCTTTCTGATGGTCAACCCACCGACGCAGGTCGCGCGGCGCGAGCCGCTGATCCTGCTGGTGGCTTTCCGCCCGCTGACGGACGACTGAAGCTTCGAACACGAAAAGAACAGCCTGAGTGGGCACCTCGTCCGCTCAGGCCTTTCTGCGCCCTGCTGACACGCCTTCTGCGCGAAGGTCTGTTGCATCTGCTCCACAACCGCCAAGACCCGGCTCCCCTTGGGGGAACCGGGTCTTGGGTTATGGGTACAGCCATCGTGCACAATGGCTGCACAAGGCATGGCCGGGTCGAAGGGCGGGAACGCCCCCCCGGCCCGGCCATAACGCTTACTTGAGCAGGGTCAGCACGTTCTGCTGGCTCTGGTTGGCCTGGGCGATCATCGCGGTCGAAGCCTGCGAGAGGATCTGGGCCTTGGCCATCGCGGTCGATTCCGCCGAGTAGTCGGTGTCCTCGATGCGCGAGCGCGCTGCCGACAGGTTGGTCACATTGTTGGTCATGTTGTTCACGGCCGACTGGAGCTGGCTCTGGCCGGCGCCGAAGTTCGCGTTCACCGTGGCAACCTGCTTGAGCACCGTGTCGACGTTGTCGATGGTGGTGTTGGCGTTGGCAATGCCGGTGCCGTCACCGCTGACGGTGTCGCTCACCTGGAAGCCCGCGCCGCTGGCCAGCGTGCTGACGAGCTGCGTGCCATCGATGCCGACCGAGGAGATCGAGACGACGTCGGCGGCGTTGTGGTTCGCACCGGCCTGGATCGAGAAGGTCAGGTTGCTGCCCGAGGTCGTCGAGAACAGCTCCACGCCGTTGAAGGTGGTCGAGGTCAGCACGTTCTTGATCTGGCCGGTCAGCGAGGTCACTTCAGCCTGCATCTGATCGCGGTCAGAGCTCGAATAGGTGCCCGAAGCCGACTGCACGGCCAGTTCGCGGACGCGCTGCAGCATGTTGGTGACTTCGGTCAGCGAACCTTCAGCGGTCTGGGCCAGCGAGATGCCGTCGTTGGCGTTCTTGATGCCCTGGTTCATGCCGTTGATCTGGCTGGTCATCGAGGTGGCGATGGCGAGGCCGGCGGCGTCGTCCGAGGCCGAGTTGATGCGCTTGCCCGTCGACAGGCGGGTCATCGCCTGGCTGGTCATGGTGGCCGCGGCATTCGACGCGGCAGTGGCCTGAAGGGCATTCACGTTGGTGTTGATGACGGTCATGGTCTACTCCGTTCGAAAGCCGAGGTGGTTTTCAGTTCAGCCCGTCGACCCGTTTCGACCCGGCTGCCAGCCACTAGAGCGGACGGGCCGAAAAATTTTTAAGTCAACTCATCGCAACCGGTCCGAAGTGAGCCTTCCGCCGGGAGGCATCGGGGTCCGTTCGGGGTCTTGAAAGGGGGAGTGGCGGGGTCTGGCCGGCAGGGTCTGGCCTCTTGCCGGACAGGTCGCGCAGCCTTCCCGGATGATTCTTGCCGCACGCAGAGCACGCGCGATCGGGACTCGATTCGCTCAGGTGCTTTCCTCGCCGTTAACGATCATTACCCTTTTGGCCCTTCAAACCCCCTCTCGCCGACCTCGCGCTCACACATGGACGGCAGGAAATTCGGCTTTTTAAGGGTTTAAGTCAAAATAATTTCCATTATTTTTCAGATAGATATAACTTTTGTCGAAAAAATTTTCGGGCCCCGGAGCAAAATGCGTAGTTTTACGAATGCTTAATTTTCCGGCTCCTTGTGCGTTTGCGAGCCAAAAGGTCCTCACTGAGATGGTTAATCAGGGGGCACACCGAACCATGGACGCAATCGAGTTCACCACTGCAACCGCAAAGGCACACGCGCCGCTGGTCCAGCGCGCCGCAGCCATCATCGCGGCAGTGGGCCGGTCGCAGCCGGTCTGGCTTGCCGATGCGGGCGAAGCAGCCTCCGCCCCTGCCGGGCACCATCGCATCCTGCTCGACCGCAGCGCGCAGCCGGCCATCGCCGCCCTGCCCGCGCCGCGCGGCGAGCGTCATTTCGCGCTGAGCTACACCGACCCTGTCAGTGACTCCAGCCTCGCCGCCCTGATCGCCTGCGCCACCCGCCCCGGTGCGCCGATCGCGGCCGATCCCGAAAGCATCTCGATCCTCGCCCTGGCCGAGCGTCTCGCCGCCAGCGACATCCCGGTGCTGATCGGCGGCCCGACCGGCACCGGCAAGGAAGTGCTCAGCCGCTTCATCCATGACCGCAGCCCGCGCGCCAAGGGGCCCTTCGTGGCCGTCAACTGCGCCGCCATGCCCGAAGCCATGCTCGAGGCGCTGCTGTTCGGCCACACCAAGGGCGCCTTCACCGGCGCCACCCAGGCCAGCGAGGGCTTCTTCCGCGCCGCTGACGGTGGCACGCTGCTGCTCGACGAGATCGCCGAAATGCCGCTGACGCTGCAGGCCAAGCTGCTGCGCACCCTTCAGGAAGGCGAGGTCGTTCCCATCGGTTCGACCCAGGCCATCAAGATCGACGTGCGCATCATCGCCGCGGCCAACCGCGACCTGCCGACCGAAGTGGCCGAGGGCCGCTTCCGCGCCGACCTCTTCTACCGCCTGAACGTCTTCCCCCTGACCCTGCGCGCCCTGCGCGAGCGTCTGGACGACATCGCGCCGCTGGCTTTCGCCCTGGCCCTGCGCCACACGCCCAAGGGCGCGACGGCGATGCCCTGGATCAGCGACGGCGCCCTGGCGATGCTGCGCATGCATGGCTGGCCCGGCAATGTCCGCGAGCTGGAGAATGTGGTGCGCCGCGCCCTGCTGCTGGCCGACACCGGTCGCAACGGTGGCCGCATCGAGATCCGCCCGGAGCACATCCATTTCGACAGCCCGGCCCGTCTGGTGGCCATGCCCACCGCCCTGCCGGAAGCCCTGCCCGCCGCCCCCGCGCCCACCAGCGCCTCGGTCACGCCGATCGAGGATGTCCGTTCGGGTCGCCGTCTCGCCGGCATCGTGCAGGCTTCGGAAGCCAAGGCGATCATGGAAACGCTGGCCGCCTGCAACGGCAGCCGCGTCGCCGCCGCCCGCGCGCTGGGGATTTCGGAAAGGACGTTGCGCTATCGCCTCGCCTCCTTCCGTGACGCCGGCATTCCCGCCACCGCCTTCGCTGGAGGCCGCCGGTGAGCAGCATCCCTTCCGTCGGCGGCGTCAGCTATAATGGCGGCGGCATTGCCGAGATCATGGCCCTGCGCCAGCAGATCATCTCGCGCTCCACGGTGCTTCAGCAGGTGCATGCACCGCAGGCGGCATCGGGCGCTCAGGCTGCCACGGCAACCAACGCCAATGGTGCAACCAGCGGCTTTGCCAATGCGCTGAACAATGCGCTGGGCGGCGTCAACGCCACCCAGATGCGCGCCGAAACCCTGTCCTCGGATTACGAGCAGGGCAAGACACAGGACGTCGCCAAGGTGATGCTGGCACGTCAGGAAGCGCAGGTTGGTTTCGAAGCCACGCTGCAAGTCCGCAACAAGCTATTGTCCGCCTATCAGGACATCATGAAGCTGGGGGTCTAAACCATGGCCGAGGCCATTCCTGCCAATCCCGGTATGGCGCTGGTTCCAGCGCAGCCGCAGTCGCTGATCGGTACGCTGACCGATCCGGCGGGTGGCACGCCGATGGAACGCGCGCGCGGTTTCCTCGCGCAGGGACCGGTGAAAAAGGCTCTGCCCTGGTTCGCCGGCATGGCCGTGCTGGGCGGTGCCGCCGTGGCCTGGTCCACGCTGGCCCCCGCCCCTCAGCGCGTGCTCTATGCCCAGCTTGACGATGCCGAGCGCGCCAGCGTGGTCGGCGCGCTGGACAAGGGCAACATCCATTACCGCATCGACAGCAGCACCGGCGCGCTGACGGTGGATGAAGGCGATGTCTACAAGGCACGCATGCTGGTCGCCCAGAATGGCGCGCTGGCCCTGCCCGACACCGCCAATGACAGCCTCGACAAGCTGCCGATGGGCGCCTCGCGCGCTCTGGAAGGCGAGCGTCTGCGCGCGGCCCGCGAACACGAGCTGATGCTCTCGATCAAGGAGATCGACGGGGTTCAGGCGGTGCGCGTCCATCTGGCCGAGGGCGAGAAATCGGTCTTCGTGCGCGATCAGATCGCCCCTTCGGCCAGCGTCATGCTGCGCCTGGCCGATGGCCGCCAGCTTTCGGAAAATCAGGTTTCGGCCATCGTCAATCTGGTGGCCGGCTCGGTGCCGGGCCTGACGCCCGACGCCGTGAAGGTCGTCGATCAGCGCGGCCATCTGCTTTCGCAGAAGGGCAGCGTCGACTCCGACCGCATGGATATGCAGTCGCGCATGGAAGAGAAGCTGCGTGGGCAAGTCGCCACGCTGCTGACCCCGATGCTGGGCGACGGCAATTTCACCAGCGAGATCCAGGTCGATCTCGACATGGATCAGGTCACCTCGGCCCGCGAAAGCTATGACAAGCAGGGCGTGGTGCGCAGCGAGACCAGCCAGCAGAGCCAGCAGCCCGCCTCCGCCGCGGCTGTCGGCGTGCCCGGCACGCTTTCGAACACGCCGCCGCCCTCCACCCAGCCGGTGGCCGGGGCGCCCGGCGCTCCGCCGCCACCCGCTCCCGGCACGACGCCGCCTGCCGCCGGCGCCGCTGGTGCCACCGCGCCCGGCGCAACGCCTTCGGCCGCCGCCACGCCTGCGCCCACCGCCAGCGAAAGCTCGGCCAGCAAGAATTACGAACTGGGCCGCGAGGTTGCCGTCTCCAACACGGGGCCGGGCAAGATCAAGCGTCTGTCGGTCGCGGTGGCGCTCTCCGCCTCGGCGATGGCCAAGTTCAAGCAGAGCGACATCGACCAGATCAAGCAGCTGGTCTCCGCCGCTGTCGGCGCCGACACCACGCGCGGCGACCAGATCGCCGTGGTGGCCCGCGCCTTCGACACGACGCCGGTCGCCAAGACGCCGTTCTACGAGACGCCCTGGTTCGCTCAGGCCCTGCATTACGGCGGGGCGCTGATCGGCCTGCTGATGGTGCTGCTGCTGGCGGTCCGCCCGCTGATCAAGGCGCTCAAGGGCGACAAGCCCGCCGCCGGCAAGAAGGGCGCCAAGACCTCGGCTGTCGAGGAAGCGCTGGCCAATGCACCGATGCCCGCCCTGCCGCTGGCCGCCGGCGCGCCGCCGATCGTCAACATTTCGAGCGCCGCCGCCGCTGCCATGGGGCAGGATCAGGGTGGCCCCGCCATGGTTAACAACCACGCTGCCGACCAGTTGAACCGCCATGTCGGTCTGGCTCAGCAGATCGTCACCGAAAAGCCTGACAGCGCCGTGATCGCACTGCGCCAGATGCTGCAACCGCCCGCCGAGAAGGAAGACGCCTGATGAGCGCGATCGACGATGAGGCCATGCTGGCGGAGGGGCTCGAACATCTCTCCGACGCCGAGGCCGCAGCCATTCTGGTGATGCTGCTGGGCGACGATCAGGCCAGCCGCCTGCTGGGCCAACTGACCCCCACGGAGCTGAAACTGCTCGGCGAAAAGATGATGGCTCTGGGCGACATCGGTCCCCAGGCGATCATGCGCGCGGTCGAGGGCTTTGTCGCCAAGACCGAAGTGCTGGGCATCGACGGCTACGGCCGCCAGAAGCGCGTGCACGAAATGATGGCGCGCGCCGTGGGCGATGTGAAGGCCGAAAACCTGATGCAGCGCATCGTTCCCGATGCGCCGCCCGCCTCCAGCCTGGAGATCGCGCGCTGGCTCAACCCGCCCGCGATCATTCCGCTGATCAAGGGCGAGATGCCGCAGCCCATCGCCGTGCTGCTGGTGCAGCTTGAGCCCGAGGTCGCCGCGCAGGTGCTCCATTCGCTGCCCAATGATGTGCAGACGCAGGTCGTGCACCGCGTCGCCACCATGGGGCCTGTCGCGCCCGAGGCGATCATCATGCTGGAAGAGCTGCTGACCCGCCGCATCGGCGAGCATCACGGTGCCGCCGCGCTGCATCTGGGCGGCGCGCGCAATGCGGCTGAAATCATGAACAATTCGGGCAAGGTCGTCGAAAAGCGCATCATGCCCGAAATCACCAAGATGGACAAAAACCTGGCCAAGGCGATCGAGAACGAGATGTTCAAGTTCGAGCATCTCTTCGTGCTGGGCCCCAAGGATATGGGCACGCTGCTGCGCGATGTGGAGAACGATACGCTGATCAACGCCCTGAAGGGCATTCCGGAAGATCAGCGCGATGTGTTCTTCGCCGCCATGTCCAGCCGCGCCGCCGATGGCGTGAAGGACGAGATCGCCGGTCGCGGTCGCCTCAAGATGGCCGAATGCATCGAGGCGCAGAAGATCATCGTCAATGCCGCGCGCCGTCTGGCCGCGGAAGGCACCATCTCCTTCGGCGCGGGTGACGACGAATATGTCTAAGGCCCCCACTGAATCCAAGGTTCCCACTGGCACCAAAGCCGCCGCGAAACCTGCTTCTCCCAAACCGGCGGCGGCGAAAAAAGCCGCCGCTGCCGAGCCTGCCGCCCCCCAGCCTGAACGCCGCGCCGATCTGGCCAGCCTGTTCGCCCGCCCCGGCGGCGGCTTCTCGCTCGACCAGCGCTATATCGCCACGCCGGTCGAGATGGCGGCGCCGACGGGCTCGGGTCTGGCCTATTCCGATCTGCGCCCGACGCGCGTGATCGATCCGGCCCTGCCGACCATGCCTGTGGTGCCCGAGGCGCCGCCGGTCGACCCGGTCGCCCAAGCCCGCGAGGAGGCCCATGCCCAAGGTTACGCCGAGGGTCATGCCGAGGCCGAACATGATTTCCTGCAGCGCGAGGCCCTGCGCGCCCGCTTCGCCTTCGCCTTCGACCGCATCGATGCGCAATGCGCCGAGCAACTGCGGGGCCGCCTGATGGATACGGTGATGGCGCTGTGCGAGGCGACGCTCGCCCCGCTGGCACTGGACAAGGAAGCGCTGGCCCTGCGGGTGAAGCGCGCGGTGGCGATGTTCTCGCGCGCCGATGATGATCGCGTGATCCGCCTCAACCCCGAGGATATGGAGCTGGTGCAGGATCATCTGCCCGAAGGATGGACCTTCGTGCCCGATCCGACGTTGGAACCCGGAGCGCTGCGCGTGGAAACCAGCAGCCGCGGCATGGAAGGCGGCGGCGTGGAAGACGGTCCCGAGCAATGGCGCCGCGCCATCGCCGAAGCGCTGGATCTGACGCTGCCCGAGCCGGAATAAAGCGTTTTTTCGCCGGTTCATGCCGGATGAAAGCGCTGCCTGAAATGTCTAGTCGGGAACGACTGTTATGCTGAAACTCTTCGACGCGCTGCTGGCCGATGTCGCAGCCACCCCCATCGATCTCACGCCGCGCCGCTATGGCACGGTGCTGGCCTGCGATGGCGGTCTGCTGGAAATGTCGGGCCTGTCGGTGCCGGTCGGCTCGCTGTGCCGCGTGTCCCACAGCAACGGAAAGTCGCTGCTGGCCGAGGTGATCGGTTTCCGCAACGGACGCACGCTGGCCATGCTGCTGGGCGACACCGTGATGCTGCGCCCCGGCGCCCGCGTCCGCCCCGAAGGGCGCCCCGGCATGCTGCCGGTGGGCGAGGCTTTCCTTGGCCGCGCGGTGGATGGCGAAGGCCGCCCCATCGACGGCCTCGGACCGATCCATGCCCGCGATTACCATCCCGCCGGCGGTATCCGCGCCGGCGCGCTTGATCGCTCCCCGGTGCGGCTGCCCTTCGATACGGGCGTGCGCGCGCTCAACGCCATCACCACCTTTGGCGTCGGCCAGCGTATCGGCATCATGGCCGGTTCGGGCGTCGGCAAATCGGTGCTGCTCGACATGATCGCCCATGGCGCCAATGCCGAGGTCATCATCGTCGGCCTGATCGGCGAGCGCGCCCGCGAAGTCTCCGATTTCGTCGAGCGCCATATGATCGGGCCCAAACGCGCCTGCACCGCCGTCATCGCCGTGCCTGCCGATCATGCCCCCAATCTGCGCATTCGCGGCGCGATGCTCGCCACCTCCATGGCCGAGCATTTCCGCGCCAAGGGCAAGCGGGTGCTGCTGATCATGGATTCGCTCACCCGCGTCGCCCATGCCGGGCGCGAGATCGGGCTTTTGCTGGGCGAGCCCGGCGCGGCGCGCGGCTATCCCCCTTCGGCGCTGGCCACCATCACCAAGCTGGTGGAACGCGCGGGCAATTCCGCGCAGAGCGGCGGCTCGATCACCGGCATCTACACCGTGCTGGCCGATGGCGACAGTCAGGACGATCCGGTCGTCGATACGGCGCGTTCGATCCTCGATGGTCATATCGTGCTCAGCCGCGATCTGGCGCAGCGCGGGCAATATCCCGCCATCGACATTGCCGCCTCGCTCTCGCGCGTGATGACCGACATCACCAGCCGCGAGCATGAAGCCGCCGCCCGCGCTTTCCGCGCACTGGTCGCCGCTTACGAGGCCAACCGCGATCTGGTGCTGATGGGCGCCTATCGCGCCGGGGCCGACCAGCAGCTCGACCGGGCCATCGCCATGCATCCGCATCTGGTCGCCTTCCTCACGCAGGAGGGGCGCAATCTGGTGCCTTTGGGCGAAAGCATCGCCCAGTTGCAGCAATTGATGGGCCTGTGATGCCATGAAGGCCGAACGCGCCAAACTGGCAAGGCTGCAAAGGCTGGAAAAGCTGCGCGCCATCGCCAAGCAGAACGCCGTGACGGAAGCCGCGCGCGCGGAAACCACGCTGACCCAGCTCAACACGCTGGCCGAGCGCACCCGCTCGCTTACGCAGGAATATGCCGCGCGGCGCGATATGGCCGATGGCGCCGATCTGGCGCGGATGGCGCGATTTGTCATGGGGCTGCAAGGCATTGCCGCCACCACCAATGCCGACCGGCAACGCGCCCATGCTCTGGCCGACCGGCGGCAGGCCGAACTGGTCGCCGCCGAGCGCCGCCGCGCCGCGGTGGAGGAAAGAGCGCAGGAACAGGCGCGTTTTATCGCCAACAAGCTGCGCAATGCCAGCTTTTCCGGCAATTCTTCAGGGCGTGTCCCAAGTGGGGACGATTCTGGCACGGACCATGCATAACTCCTGAGGCAATTGCCGCACGGAGTTTAGTTCATGCCCAATACCGCTGCCTCATCTTCAGTTCTTGCCGGTTCGGGCCTGGCTTCGGGCAGCGTTTCCGTTGCCGCTCAGGGCGGCGTTTCGGCGGCCACGTCGGGCAGCAAGGGCGGCAAAGGCACGGATTTCGGGGCTGTGATGGACCGTCAGGCCCATGACACTCAACATGCGGCCCAAAAGCAGGCCGCGCCCAAGGCAGGCAAGCTGGCCAAGGCCGGTGCAGCCGACACCAAGACCTCCGACGACGATCAGGATAGCGACCAGACGGCAACCGGCAAGAGTTTGCCGCTTGCCGGTCTGGCTGCCGCCGCTTTGCCGTTGCCGGTCTCGCTGGCCGTCAATGCCGTGGCCAATGTCGTCGCCCCCGCCGACAAGGCCACCAGCAGCGATCAGGCCCAGACGGCCGCAGCCACCGATGCCGCCTCCGGCACGCAGGCCGCCTCTCTGGCCGCGCCCGCCCTGCCTCAACTGGCTACCACGCAGCAGCCCGTCGCGGCGGATGTGACCGCGCCTCAGATCGGCGCGCAGGCCAGCCGTGAGGCCGCGCGCCTGTCGGCCCGTCTTTCCGCTCAACTGTCCTCGGGCACCGCAACCTCGGCGCAGACCACGCCCGCCGCGCTGGCCGCCGCCACTCAGCCCGCCCTCACCGATGCGCAGGGCAACGCGCCGATCACGCTCAATGTCGGCGGCATCAACGCCACGGTCGATCCGGCCAGCCTGACGGTTGCCGCCGCCACGCCCGCCGCCACCGATGCGACGGCCGCCGCGACCCAGCCCGCCCCCACCATCGCCATCAATGCCGCGCTGGCCCTGAACACGGCGCCCGCCACCACGCCTGCGCCCCCTGCGACCACCGCCGCCGCGACGCTCCAGCCTGCTGTCACTCCGGCCGACGCCGCGCAGGCCACTGCGCAGAGCGCCGCCGTCCAGGCCGCCGTGGCTCAGCCCACGGTCGCCCAGCCCGCTACCGCAACCACGGACGAGGCCGACATGCAGGACACCACCACCGCTACCACGACCCGCATGGCCGCCCGCGTCCCGGCGCAGGGCAAGCCCGCCGCCGCGCGCAATCCCACCCCCAACCGCAATGGTGCCACCGCCGACAGCGACGGCAGTGCCGGGCAGGATACCGCCCAGAACGGCGCCCAGATTGCATCCTCCTCCGCCCGTCTGCCGGTGAGCGCACCGGCGGATGGCGCCAGCCTGCCGGACAACGCTCCCAATCAGGTCCAGCTGCTGGCGTCGGCGGGAACCGCTGTCGCGCCGTCCACCACGGCCACCGGTCCCGCCACCCCTTCGGCGCCCCAGAACGGGCCGGACATGGCCGCTCTGGTCGACCGGCTGGTCGAGGCCCGCGCCGCCGCCCGCTCGGGTCTGGGCACGCAAAGCGTGCAGGCCGCGATCACCCATGCCGATTTCGGCAAGGTCTCGCTGCGCTTCGACCAGAACGATGACGGCATGAGCGTCTCGATGGCCAGCAACGACCCGGCCTTCGCCCCCGCCGCGCGCGCCGCCATGGCGCAGGCCTCCACCGTTTCGGCGGCGGGCAGCAGTGCCCAGGGCAATGCGACGGGTCAGCAGAGCAGCGGCCAGCAGCACAATCAGCAGCAGTCCCAGCTTCAAGGCTGGGCCCAGAACAGCAGCCGCGGCGCCGACGCCAATGCCTCGGGCTCGTCCGGGCAGCAGCAGGGCCAGAACGGCCAGCAGGGCAATCCTGCCGGTCAGGGCCGCCCCGCGCCTCAGGCTTCCACCACAAAGCGGGCCAAGGATGACACGACCGTGCAATCGCGCGGCGGTATTCTGGCCTGATCGCGCCCATCCGGGATTATCCGGGTTTCGCGCCCGCCCATCTTTTGACAGAGACCGATCATGAGCAAGGCTGAAGCAGCAACCGAAGAAAAACCCGCCAAGAAGGGCAAGAGCATGGTGATGGTGATCGCCATCGTCGCCGTGCTGATGCTGGCGGTGGGCGGAGGCGCTGCCTTTGCCATGGTCAAGATGGGCATCATCGGCGGCGGCGGTGCCAAGGCCAAGGAAGAGCTGGGCCCCAAGCTGGTGCGCAAGGGCGAGGTCGATCCCTATGCCCCCAAGGCCGAAGGCAAGGAAGGCGAGGGCGGTGCCGAAGTCGAAGGCGAAGGCGGCAGCCCCTACAAGACCAGCTATTACAATTTCAGCGAGGATTTCACCTCGAACCTCAAGGGCTCGGCCCAGTTGATCCAGGTCAGCTTGGCCTGTTCGACCCACCGCGACGGCCGCGTCATCATGTGGCTGAAGAAGCATGAGCTGGCGGTCCGCTCCGCGATGCTCAGCGTGCTGGCCGACACCCCTGCCGACGATATTGAAACCATCGAGGGCAAGGAAAAGCTGACCAAGCGCCTGACTGCCGCGATCAATCAGGTGCTCACCAAGGAAGAAGGTTTCGGCGGCGTCGATGACGTCTATTTCAAAACCTTCCTTGTTCAGTGATAAGCCCTCTTCTCCGCCGCACCTTTTCAACTTTCACGCCCCCTCCTTTCACGAGAGCGACGGTCTGACCCGATGAAACCCGAACGCGCCTTTATCGCCGAACGCACCCTGGCCCAGCACGCCCCCGAGCTGCTGCGCCAAGGCCCCGGAGCGGCCGAACTGCTGCCCCTGCTCAACCGTCTGGGTGACCGCATGGCCCGCCGCATGGCCGCCGCGCTCGCCCCGCTGCTGGGCGGCGAGGCCCCGCTGGTGAAGGCCACCTCCGCCAAGGAAGGTGACCTCTCCACGCTGCACGGGTCGATCGCCACGCTGGCGGCCAACAGCATCTTCGCGGTGGGCGGCAATGCGCCCCTGTTTGTCTCGGTCGAGGCCGAGCCGGTGCTGCGCATCGTCGACCGCGCTTTCGGCGGCAAGGGTGAGGCCCCGGCCCCCCTGCCCGAAACCTTCCCCATGGCCGCCGAGCTGATGATCGGTCGCATGGAGACGCTGATCGCCGATCACCTCTCGGCCGCGCTGACCGCCACGGCGGGCCGCGCGCCCGGCATGCCGGTGCCCAGCATCGTGCCGCAGCGCCGCGACGGCAATCTGGCGATGCTGGCCCCCTTCCCCGAGGACCAGACGCTGGCCATCGTCACGCTGGAAGTCGATGACGGCGGCACGCTGCCCTGGCTGATCACGGTCGCCATGCCGATCGGCACGCTGGCCCGTCTCTTCGGTTTCGCCGAAGGGTCCGAAGTGCTCTCCATCGGCCGTGTCCATCCCGTGGGCAGCCCCTCGGACGCGCCTTTCAGCGACCTGCCCATCGAGGTGCGCGCCATTGTGGTGGACATGCGCATTTCCTTCTCCACCATTGCCAATCTGGCGCCCGGCGATGTGCTGCCGGTCTCCGTCGCGCGCGCCGTGCCGCTGCGCGTGGGCAATGCCACCTTTGCACAGGGCACGATCGGTGCGGTGGACGAGCGCGTCGCCGTCCAGATCACCAAGGCCTTCGACGATACCATCTGATCTTACTGAATTTTCTGGGAGCAACTGACCATGAATCTCAATCCCCGCGGCTTCGATTTCCTGAAGGATGTGGATGTGCGCCTCTCGGTCGAACTGGGCCGGGCCGATATGAAACTGCGCGACGTGCTCTCGCTGGGCGAGGAAAGCGTGGTGCTTCTCGACCGCCTGACCGACGAACTGTTGGACGTTATGGTTAATGGCAAGGTCATCGCGAAGGGCGAGATCGTGGCCCAGGGCAACCGTTTCGGCCTGCGCATCGTGGAAATGGCCAGCGGTGACGCCGCTCTGGACAGCGCCGCGTAATGGGCTGGTACGTCCTCAAGCTGCTGATCCTGCTGCCGCTGATCGGCGGCATGGTCTGGGGCAGCCTCAAGCTGTCTCAGGTGATGCAGAACCGCATGCAGGGGGGCGATGGGCGCCGCCGTTCGGTCAAGGTGGTCGAGACGCTGATGCTCTCACCCACGATGAAGCTGGCGGTGCTGGAATTTCACGGGAAGGAGATTCTGGTCTCCACCTCGCGCCACGGGCTGACCCGTCTGGCCGAGGCGCCCGCGCGTTCCGCGACGATCATCGATCATGAACCCGATGATGGTTTCGACAGCGACTTTGATGGCGATTTCTCTGGTGACCATGACGGCCCCAGCTTCGCCCGCACCCTGCGCCGCACGCAAAGGTAAGATGATGCGCAAGTTTTTCGCCCTGCTGACGGTGGCTGCAGGCTCTCTCATGTCGGGCACCGCATTCGCCCAGACGGCAGCTCCCGCTGCTGCCTCTGGTGCCTCTGGTGCCGCTGCCGGCCCTTCCATGCCCAGCGCCATCCCCGGTGCGATGGACCGCGCCTTCCAGTCTATGAACGGCGGGCCGGGCGGAGGTTTAACCCTCTCGCTGCAACTTCTTATCATCATGGGCCTGCTGACGATCCTGCCCAGCCTGATCCTGATGATGACCAGCTTCACCCGCATCCTCGTCGTGCTCTCGATCCTGCGTCAGGCGCTAGGCCTGCAGCAGAGCCCGCCCAATCAGGTGCTGATCGGTCTGGCGCTGTTTCTCTCGCTTTTCGTGATGGCGCCCACGCTGGACAAGCTGAACACGCAGGCGATCGCCCCCTATTCGGCCGGGCAGATCAACGCCCAGCAGGCGATCACCGTGGGCGGCGCGCAGTTTCATGACTTCATGATCCGCCAGACCCGCAAGACCGATCTGGGCATGTTCGCCGATATGGCCAAGGCGCCCAAATTCGCCGATCCCAAGGATGTGCCCTTCTCGATCCTGCTGCCGGCCTTCGTCACCAGCGAGCTGAAGACCGCCTTCCAGATCGGCTTCATGCTCTATCTGCCCTTTCTGGTGATCGATCTTGTCGTCTCCTCGGTGCTGATGTCGCTGGGCATGATGATGATGAGCCCGACGATCATCTCGCTGCCCTTCAAGCTGCTGCTCTTTGTGCTGGTCGATGGCTGGGCGCTGCTGATGGGCTCGCTGGCATCGAGCTTCGGCTGAGGACGCGCTGATGGATGACACATCGCAGATGCTGGCGCTGGCCGACCGGATGCTCTGGGTGGTGACGCTGTGCGCCGCCCCGGTGCTGCTGGGGTGCCTGGCGGTCGGCCTGATCGTCGGCATCTTTCAGGCCGCGACCTCGATCAACGAGCAGACGCTGACCTTCCTGCCCAAGATCGCCATCACCGTGCTGATGCTGATGGTGCTGGGTGCCAGCATGATGGGGCTGATCGGCGACTTCACCAAGGATATCTTCACCGCCATCGCCCATCTGGGCGCCGCGCAGGGCAATGTGGGCGGATAGAGGCGCATGTTCGGTCTCAACTTCGGCTTTGGCGACCTTGAGGTCGAATTCTGGCGCTGGGCCTTCCTGATGACCCGCATCGGCGCCGCGCTGGTGGCCGCGCCCTTCTTCGGCACCGGCAATGTGCCAGCGCAGGTGCGCGTGACCATGGCGGGCGCCATCGCCTTGCTGGTCGCCACCAGCACCAAGGTGGCCGCGCCCGCCGATCTGATGTCGATGTCGGGCTATCTGGCGATCATTGGCGAGGTCGCCATCGGAACCATGCTGGGCTTCGTGCTGCAATTCACCTTCGCCGCCCCGGCCATCGCCGCAGAGCTGATCGGCGGCAGCATGGCGCTGAGCCTGGCCGCCACCATCGACCCCAATTCGGGCGCCCGCTCGCCGATCCTGGGGCAATATTTTGCCGTGATCCTCACGCTGATCTTTCTGGGGCTGGGCGCGCATCTGCAATGGATCGCGCTGGTGGTCAAAAGCTATGAGGCCTTTCCGCCGGGGCAGGTGCTGGGCTCGGCGGTGCTGTCGGCCCCGCGTCTGGGCGTGGTGCTCGGCTTTGCCTCGACGATGTTCGCCACCGCGGTGATGATGGCGCTGCCGGTCACGCTCACCCTGCTGCTGATCCAGGTGCTGGCGGGGCTGCTGAGCCGTTCGGCGCCCGCGCTCAACCTGTTTTCGCTGGGCCTGCCCGCCGGGATCATCGGCGGTCTGGCCGCGCTGCTGGCCACCGCGCCGATGATCAGCGACCGCATGACCGACCTTTCGGCTCAGGCGATCGAACAGATCAGCCAGGTGATGGGAGGCTAGCGCATGGCCGAGACCGCCGGCGAGAAAACGCTCGAACCAACCGAAAAGCGCCTGAAAGACGCCGCCAAGGGTGGCGACGTCCTGCGCTCACGCGAGTTGGCGGTGGCGGCCACGGCGCTGGTGGCGGCGGCCTTCATGAAGGCCTTCGGACCATGGCTGCTCTCGGGGATGAGCGAGGCCATGCGCATGGGGCTGGTGTGGAACCGCGCCGATATCGAGGACTTCCGCCCCGGCCTGCTGATGATACGGCTCGGCGCGATGGTGGTGGTGCCGGTGATGATCCTGTCGCTGATGGTGATCGCAGCCACGCTGATCGTGCAATTGGGCTTTGCCGGGCGCCATGGCCGTTTCGTCGCCAGCAATCTGATGCCCAAGGGATCGCGGCTCGATCCGATGAAGGGCATGACCAAGGTCTTCGGGCCGCAAGGCTGGATCGAGGTGGGCAAGGGCCTGCTGAAACTGACCCTGCTCGGCGCGATCGCCTGGTTCTGGGGCAAGTCGCGGATCGAGGGGCTGCAGCAGCTCACCGCCGTGGGTCTGGCCGGGCAGCTCGCCTTCGCCTGGGAGGCGCTGACCTCGCTGATGATGCAACTGGCCGCCGGTTTCGTGGTGATCGCCATGTTCGACTGGCCGGTGCAGTGGCTGCGCCGCCAGCGCCGCCTGCGCATGAGCCTGCAGGAGGTCAAGGACGAGAACAAGGAACAGGAAGGCAGCCCCGAGGCGCGCGCTCACCGCCGCCGCCGCCAGCGCCAGATCGCCATGGGCGCGATCGGCGCGGCGATGCGCAAGGCGCAATTCGTGGTGACCAACCCGACGCATTTCTCGGTGGCGCTGGTCTATGACCCCGACATCGCCCCGGCCCCGGTGGTGGTGGTAAAGGGGCGCGGGGAAAAGGCGCTGGCGATCCGCGAACTGGCCGCCGAGCGCGAGATCCCCTGTCTGGAATTTCCGGGTCTGGCCCGCTCGCTCTATTACACGACGCGCGACAATCAGATGATCCGCGAGGAGCTGTATGTCGCGGTGGCGGGCGTGCTGGGCTTTGTGCTGTCGCTCAAACGCGGCGAGCGGCGCGACACCCCGATGGTGGACGTGCCGGTGGAGCTGCGCTTCGACACCAATGGCCGCCCGCAGCCCGGCGAACCGGAAGAATGATGTTGGTGGAGAGACAGGGCGCAAGGATCGGGTGCCACTGCCCGCGCGCCGGAAGACGTCGTGGGAGCGCGAGGGCCCGGAGCATGCCTCTTGAGGCAGGCGACCAACAGGACGCTCCCCTCGCATCTTCCCTTCCTTCTGCCCCTTCCCACCAAAAGTTAATCCCCTTTCATCCTTAAGCCCCGCCGCAAGGAACCGTTCTTACAGCCATGACCACGACATCAGCCACGAGCTCCTCGACTGCGTCCACGGCATCCACCGCGACCACGTCGACGACGAGCACTTCGTCTTCGTCGAGCACTTCGACGATCGGCCAGCAGATCCTGTCGTCGCTCGGTGTGAACACCGGCGCCAGTCTGACGGGTCTGGCAGCGAACATCGCGAAGGCGCAATATGCGAGCCAGAACGATGCGCTCAACACCCAGCTCACGCAGGTGCAGCTCCAGATTTCCGAGGCGACCCAGCTCAAAAGCGATCTGCTCTCGTTCCAAAGCTCGCTCTCCAGCCTGATCGACGGCGGCAATCTGCTGCCCTCGCCCACCGTGGCCAACAGCTCCGTGGCCAGCGCCACCCTGCCGATCGGCAGCTCGGGCGCGTCGAGCAGCTACTCGCTGGAAGTGACCCAGCTCGCCGCCCCGCAGACCATGGCCGCCGCCAGCATGGCGAGCGGCACCACCGTTCAGGGCGGCACGCTGACCTTCAACTTCGGCACGGTGACCAACGGCACCTTCTCGGCCGACACCACCCATGCCGCCGCCACCGTGACCATTCCGGACGGCTCCTCGCTGACCGCGACGGCCAGCATCATCAACAGCGCCGGCATCGGCGTCACCGCCTATGTCTCGACCAACACCGACGGCTCGCAGCAGTTGGTGATGAAGGGCACGCAGGGCGCGGCCAACGCTTTCACCATCAGCGCCAGCGGCAACGGCACGACCGGCACCACCAGCCTGTCGAGCTTTGCCTATGACCCTTCGGCCACCGGCGGCTATTCGGTGACGACACAGGCCGCCAACGCGGCCTACAAGCTGGACGGCATCGCCCGCACCAGCACCAGCAACACCATCACCAATGCCGCCCCCGGCCTGTCGCTCAAGCTGACGGGCACCAATGTCGGCAATCCCACCACCGTGAGCTTCGGCGATCCGTCGAGCGGCATCACGACCGCGATGCAGAACCTCACCACGGTACTCAACCAGCTGGTCGGTGAAATGAACACCGACATGTCGAACAATGGCGGCGGCCTGGCCAATGACAGCGGCGCCAAGCAGATGGCGCGCCAGTTCTCGGCGCTGGCCGGCACGGTGCTGATGCCCAATGCCGCCGCGGGCGCGCCGCGCACGCTGGCCGATCTGGGTCTCTCGACCCAGAAGGACGGCACCTACACGCTCGACACCAGCAAGCTGGCCACGGCGCTCGCCAATTACCCCGATGCGGTGTCCGGCATGTTCACCAAGGGTGTGAACGGCGTCTATGCCACGGTCAACAAGATGGTCAGCAGCCTGACCACCTCGACCGATCCGGGCTCGCTGGCCGGTTCGGTGACGCGCTATACCACGCTGCAGAAGTCGATCACCGATCAGCAGGCCAATCTGGCCACGCTGCAGAGCCAGCTTCAGGATCGCCTGACCACGCAATATGCCGCCACGGATGCCGCGGTGGCAGGTTACAACTCCACGCTGTCTTACCTGAAGCAGCAGATTGCTGTGTGGACCAACTCCAACAACAGCAACAACTAAGGCATTCCGCGTCATGCTCGCCCTTCGTGATCCCGCTCAGGCCTACCGCCGCGTCGATTTCGAGGCGCGCGTGTCGAGTGCCGACCAGCGCGAGCTGGTCCGCATGTGCTATGAGCGCGTGATCTCCTCGCTGGGCAGCGCGATCCACGCCCATGGCAAGGGCGACAATGGCGTGAAGAGCCAGGCGCTGACCCGCGCCCTGTCGGCGCTGACGGCCCTGCAGGTGGGCGTCAGCGGCGATGACACGATGGCGGGCGCGCTGGCCCAGTTCTACACCGCCGCGCGCCATGCCGTGCTCGACAGCGTGCTGGAGTTCGATGCCCGCACCCTGCGCAATGTGCGGCAGGACATCGCCGACATCTCGGCCCATCTGATGGGCGGACACTGAGGGCGTCTGCCTGAAAATCCGGCGTGACCGGATTGTGCGGCACCAGCCCCTCTTCCCGCCCTGTCTTTTTCCACAGCTTAGAACGCGAATCTCTCATCCGAATCCGCCGCTTAGTTCGCGCCGGATGAACGACTGATTCAGCCCATATTCAGGGAAAATGGTGTCTTGGAGGGGTTCCGACGCATCCCCCTGCGCCGACAGATCCCGCCATAATGGTGAGAATTTTACGCGATCAAAACTCTGATCCGGAGTTAATTGATCTGCAAACTGGCGGAATTCCGGATTATCCCCTACCCTGCTGTCAATGCTTCAGATTCGGACTGAAATGTATTCCGAAACGGAGGAGTTTTCCGTCCAAAACCTAGGCAGAACTTGCTAGGCGTTAACCATGAACTCAGGGGGAGCAATCATGACAAACGGAACCAGTCTCTTTCTAGTCGATGGTGATGTCCGGCGTCGTGCGGCGATCTCGCACTTGCTGTCGGGCAGCGATATTCACGTGGAGCCTTTCGAGGACGCCTCTGAATTGATCGCCCGCTGGCCCAAGGCGGGCCTGCTGCTGGTGCATGACGATGGCCGTTCTATCGCCGCCTTGCTCGCGCAGATGGGCCGCTCGGGCCAGTGGCTGCCGGTGATCGGCTTTGCCCAGGCCCCCGAAACCCGCATGGTCGTGCGCGCCGTGCTGGATGGCGCGATCGACTACATCGCCTGGCCTTTCAGCCGCGAGGAAATCGGCCATGTCGTCAGCGAGGCGGAGGCCAAGGCCGAAACCTTCGGCAGCGCCAAGCTGCGTGAGGCGCTGGCCCGCAGCCGCGTCGACCGCCTGACCAAGCGTGAGCGCGAAGTGCTGGCCGGCGTGGCCGGTGGCCTGTCGAACCGCATGATCGGTGAAAAGCTGTCGATCTCGCCGCGCACGGTGGAAATCCATCGCGCCAACATGCTGACCAAGATGGGCGCCAACCACACCTCCGAAGCGATCCGCATCGCCATCGAGGCCGCGCTGGTCGAATAAACCCCGGCGGGAGACCGGGAGGGGCTTGCCCCGCCCCGCGGCTCCCTGTCGTCAGCCGGTCAGCTTTCCAATTCAGCCACCTGCGCCACCCCCGGTGCATTCATGGGTGCCTTAGACCTCTCCACGCCGCTCCTGCCCTCTCCGGGCCGAAGCGGCGTGGTTTGCATAGCATGAGAGGCATGCCCTTTCCCCGCTTCCCCGGAGCCCCCCTCTCCGGAAAGGCGCCTAGGGCAGTATGCGGAATGATTTATGCCTGATATCCGGCCCTGATATCCGGCGAAGATGGGATGCTCCCCCTGCTCCCTCACGCGCCCGGTGGCAGGTACCATACCCGGCATGGCAATCATGTCAAAGAACCACAGCCACTGTGGGGCCTGACACTCGCGCCGGGTGCTTTCAAAGCTGGTGGCATAGCTCGCAGCCCTTCTTCCACAGGGTCGAGCAAACATCCGCAGCGGCAGATGCCTCCAATCCGGATCGATGAATCCCCTTCGGCGCGTTTCAGGCAACCGGCCGGACGGATCACGCCAAGCATCGAACCGCCTGGCCCACCACCGCCCCCTCCGGCCCAGCCCGCCTTACGCCTCATGACAACTCGCCATGATCGCTGCGCCCAGCGCGTCGATCGGCAACACCGTTTCCACCGCCCCGGCCTCGATCGCCGCCCTGGGCGCCTGGCGCACCGTGGCGCTGTCCGGCTCCTCGGCAAAGGTGCGGCAGCCAACATCGCGCATCAACCGCAAGCCACGCGCGCCATCGCTGCCCATGCCCGTCAGCACCGCCCCCACCGCCGGCACACCCGCTCGGGCAATGGTGCCGAACAGCAGCGTCGCGGAAGGGCGAGCCCCATCCAGCGGATCGCGCAGCACCATGCGCAGATGGGGAAAGGGCGCAGGCTCGAACACCACATGATGATCGGGATCGGCGGCGATATGGATCGTCCCCGGCTCCAGCCGCATGCCATCGGTGGCCAGCATCACCTGACAGTGCAACTCGGCGTCCAGCCGCGCCACGAAAGCCTCGATCATCTCCGCCTCACCCGGCATGACAATGACCGTGGGCGGCCCATCCTCGGGGAAATGCTCCAGCAGGCGCGGCAGGGCATCGATGCCCCCCATCGAAACCCCCAGCGCGATCAACTGCCGGGTCCAGACCGGCGGCGCCTCGCCGCGTGGCGCCGGGGCAGCGCGCGGCGCGGCGTGGCGGCGGCGATGCTTCACATTCGAGTTCGCAGCCGTCAGCACCACCTTGCCCAGATGGCTGATGGTCTCGGCAAATTCCTCCAGCGTGGCCTTCAGCGGCTTGTGAAAGCACTCGACCGCGCCCAGCTCATAGGCGCGCAAAGCGACCTGCGTCCCGGCCTGCGTGCGCGAGGACAGCATCACCACCGGCATGGGGTCGGTCGCCATGATCTCGGCCAGAAAATCGATGCCGTTCATCCCCGGCATTTCCACATCCAGCGTCATCACATTGGGGCGCAGCAGCTCGATCTGGCTGCGTGCCTCATCCGCATTGGCCGCCGAGCCCACCACGGTGATCTGCGGCGTCCGCTCCAGCACGTCGCAGAACAGCGCCCGCATCGCCGGGGAATCATCGACGACCAGAACTCTGGCATCCTTCATCAACGCGGCATACTCCTTTAAGGCTCGCGCCAGGACTGAAGCGATCCACTCCAGTCATAACGCGCCATGACAAGCATCGCCCCCGCTGCCCTCGTCCTAAACCGCAAGATCACAGTAAATAGCTGTCATCGATTACGGGGTTCATCGTAGAGAGATGCCAAGCAAAGCCAGCCACTCCCATGGTTGACAGCAAGTTGCCGCAGAGCCCTCAACAACCTTCAAACTATGCTGTCCCGTTCCGGGAACCTACGGATATGCCTACAAACAGGACGTTGCGGCTCAGGCCTTAGGATTAACCACGAGTCATGGGAGGCCGCCGCGCCGATTCTGCAATCGGCGCCCCATGGCCGTGGAGTTTTCGATGTTCGACTGGTTCGAGAAACAGGCCCCCATCGCGGTCAAGCTGCACAGTCTGGCCTGGGCCGTCGTGGCCTTTGCGGCAGTCGGCGTGGCGGGCAGCGTGCTGGCCTGGCAGGAGCTGATCCCGCCCCTCGCGGCTGTCGCGCTCAGCGGGAGCGCATTGCTCCTGACCGCGCTGGTCATGGTGGCGGGGGGGCGGGCGATTGCCGCGCCTTTCCCGGAGATGATCGACCGGTTCGAAACGCTGGCGCTGGGCGATCACGCCACGCTGGTCGAATACACCGAAAGAGAAGATTGCATCGGCCGCCTCGCCCGCGCCTGCGACACGCTGCGCGACCAAGGGGCTCAGGCCCGGCTGCGCGCCGATCAGGAAGAGCAGGCCGCCGCCATCCTGCGCGACAGCCTGCGCCAACTGGCGAGCAACCGGCTCGATTGCCAGATCAACCGCGACCTGCCGGAGCGTTACGAGGATCTGCGCAGGGATTTCAACGGCGCCATCGATGCACTGGCCCAGCTTGTGCTGGCGGTGCGCTCCAGCGCCAATTCGGTGCTGAACGGCGCGGCCGAGATCCGCTCCGCCACCGACGACTTCGCGCATCGCAACGAGCAGCAGGCCAGCACACTGGCCGAAACCGCCGCCGCGATGAATCAGACGACGCAGGGTGTGCAGCACTCCGCGCAATCCATCCTGGAAACCAAGCAGGCGATGGCCGACGCCCGCGCAAAATCGATCGATGTCGGCATGCTGATCACCGAGGCGCTGGTGGCCATGGGCCAGATCGAAGATTCCACGCGCGAGATCAATCACATCATCGCCACGATCGACAGCATCGCCTTCCAGACCAACCTGCTGGCCCTGAACGCCGGGGTCGAGGCCGCACGCGCCGGGGACGCCGGGCGCGGTTTCGCCGTGGTCGCCACCGAAGTCCGCGCCCTGGCCCAGCGCAGCGCGGAGGCCGCCAAGGGCATCAAGGCGCTGATCACCGCCTCCACCCATCAGGTTTCGACCGGAGTGGGGCTGGTGCGGCAGACCAGCGGCATGCTCGAGGATCTGCGGACGCGCGGCCATAATGCTTTCGACCTCATGGTCACGCTGTCCAGCGCGGTGGATGCGCAGGCGGGCAATCTGCATCAGGTCAACAGCGCCGTGGCCGATATGGACCGCGCCACCCAGCAGAATGCCGCCATGGCCGAACAATCCACCGCCGCCGCGCGCAGTCTGGCGGATGAGGCGCATGAGCTGACCACCATCGTCGCGCGCTTCCACACCGCGCCCGGCACGCAGGCGGCGATCCAGCCGCTGCGCCGCGTGGTCCCGCAGGCCCCGGCCTCATCGCCGCGCCGTGCCGTGGTACCGCCGCTGGTGCGGGGCAATCTGGCGCTCAAGCCGCTGCCCGAAGCCGGCACGCAGGCCACCGCCGATGTCGCCACCAGTGCCGACGACTGGTCGGAATTCTGATCGAGGATCACGCGCATGCCCATCATCCATCTGCCAGCCCGTTGCGACCGCGCCGCCGCTCAGGCGCTTTTGCCCGAATTGCAGGCGGCACTGGGCTCCGGCCCGCTGCAGATCGATGCCAGCGCCACGCAGCAGGTGGGGCAGGCCATGCTGCAGGTCCTGCTCAGCGCCCGCCGCACCGGCGAAGGCGCGCAGATCACCCCCTCGCCCGAGCTGCGCCACACCGCGCGGCAGGCGGGCCTTGAAGTGGCGCTGTTCGATCGGAGCGAGGCATGACCCCGGAGGACATCCAGGCCCTCTTCTTCGTCGAATGCGAGGAAGCGCAAGGCGCCGCCGAAGCGGGGCTGGCCGCCTGCCGCGCGGGCACGCAGGATGCCGATACGGTCAATGGCGTGTTCCGCGCGATCCATTCGATCAAGGGCGGCGCGGGCGCTTTCGGCTTTGCCGCGCTGCAGACCTTTGCCCATGCGTTTGAAACGCTGCTCTCCGAGGTGCGCGAGGGCAATGCGCCGCTCAACCCGCCGCTGGTGGATCTGCTGCTGCGCGCGCTCGACAAGCTGTCCGACCATGTCGCCGCCGCGCGCGACAGCGCCACGCCCCCGCAGGATTCGGCGCTGCTGATGGAGCTGGAAGCGGCGGCGCGCTATGATGCGGCGGGGCGCTTCGATGCCCCCACCGCGCCCAAGTCCAGAGCTGCCAAAAAATCGCCCGCCAAGGCAAGCACGCCGCCGCCCGCGGACAGCGCCCGTGACGACAGCGCCCTCGATGCGCTGCTGGCCGAACTGTCCGCGCCTCAGGCAGGGGCGCCGACACCGCAGGAACCGCGCGAGCAGGGCTGGCAGATCTGGCTGCGCCCGCTGGCCGGCGCCATGCGCAACGGCGGCGAGCCGCTGCTGCTGCTGCGCGAGTTGAGCGAGCTGGGCGCCGTCTGCCTGCAATGCGACACCAGCGCCGTGCCGGGGCTCGACGACCTCGACCCCGATCAGGCCTATCTTGGCTGGACCTTCGTGGTGCCCAAATCGGTCTCGGAAGGCACCGTGCGCGAGATCTTCGATTTCGCGGGCGATGATTGCCCCATTACCATCGGCGAGGGCGACAGCAAATGGGCCGACATGCCCTATCGCCCCACCCCGGTCGCGCCGCCTGCCCCGGCATCGATCGAGGTTGCCGAGACGCCGGAGGCGCTCGCCGCCGCCAAACCCGCCGCGCCCAATCCCGCGCCGCCCCCAGCAGGCCAGTCGATCCGCATCGACCTGCTCAAGCTGGACCGGCTGATCGACACGGTGGGCGAGCTGGTGATCGCCCAGGCCATGCTGGCCCAGCGCCTGCACAATGAGGGCGTCGCCGCCAGCGAAGAGCTCAACATGCTCGAAGGGCTGACCCGCGACATTCAGGACAATGCCATGTCGATCCGCGCCCAGCCGATCGGCAGCGTGTTCAGCCGCGTGCCGCGCATCCTGCGCGAACTGGCGGCCAGCACCGGCAAGCATGTCACGCTGCAGACCTCGGGCGAGGCGACCGAACTCGACAAGACGGTGATCGAGCGGCTGGGCGAGCCGCTGACCCATCTCATCCGCAATGCCGTCGACCATGGCATCGAAAAGCCCGACGAGCGCCTCGCCAAGGGCAAGAGCGCCGATGGCACGCTGACCCTCTCGGCCGAGCATCGCTCGGGCCATATCCTGATCCGCATTTCCGACGATGGCGCGGGGATCGATCATGCCCGCGTGCTGGCCAAGGCCATCGAAAAGGGCATCGTTACCCCCGATACGGCGCTCTCCAGGGAAGAGATCGAGAGCCTGATCTTCGCGCCGGGCTTCTCCACGGCGACCAGCATCACCAATGTCTCGGGCCGGGGCGTGGGGATGGATGTGGTGCGCCAGAATGTGAAGGAGCTGGGCGGGCGCATCACCATCGATTCCACCCCCGGCAAGGGCACCACCTTCACCCTCACCCTGCCGCTGACGCTGGCGATCGCCGATGGCATGATCGTCAAGGTGGGCGACCAGATGCTGGTGGTGCCGCTGGCCCATGTGGTGGAAAGCCTGCGCCCCGCCCCCGCCGATGTGCAGGGCATGGGTGAGAGCATGATGCTCAATGTGCGCGGGCGCTTTATCCCGGTGGTTTCGGTGGGCCGCGCGGTGGGCGCGCTCGATGCCGAGGATCGGCCCGAAAAGGGCGTGCTGATCGTGGTCGACACCGAAAGCGCGGGTCAGGCCGCGCTGCTGGTCGACAACATTTCGGACCAGCGGCAATTCGTCATCAAGAGCCTCGACACCCATTACCGCAGCGTGGAGGGTGTGGCGGGCGCCACCATTCTGGGCGACGGGCGCGTGGCGTTGATCCTCAATGTCGACTCGCTGGTGGCCCGCGCCGCCGGGCCGCGCGCGGTTCTCGACACGCTTGGGCTGACCATGAGCAACCCGGCCATGAACAGCCCGGCCATCAACGGCCTCGACATCGCATGAATGGCGAGATCCTCTCCCAGCCCCACGCGGCAGGCACCATGGCGCAGCAGCCTCTCTTCGAGGCGCTGCCCGGTGTCAGCCCATCGGTCTATGGCGAGAAGGATTTCCTCGCCATGGCGCAGATGATGCGGGCCGAGGCGGGGATCATGCTGCCGCCGGGCAAGGCGATCCTGGTCTATTCGCGCCTCGCCCCGCTGGTGCGGGCCAGCAATCTGGGCACCTTTGCGGCCTATATCGTGATGATCGGCAAGAATGCCGAGGAGCGCCGCAAGGCGGTCTGCGCGCTGACCACCAACCATACGTTCTTCTACCGCGAGGCCCATCACTTCGACCATTTCACCCAGGAGGTGCGCCCGCAGCTCGTCGAGGCACTCGATGCCGGCGAGGCGGTGCGCATGTGGTCGGCAGGCTGTTCGAGCGGCGAGGAGGTCTTTTCGCTGGCCATGGCCATGCTGGGGCCCGACCGCAGCGAGGGGCGCCGTCTGGCCAGGCTGGACCTGCGCATTCTGGGCAGCGACATCGCCGACCCGCCGCTGATCAGGGCCCGCGAGGGGCGGTACGATCTGCGCGATGTGGTGCATCTGCCCGTGCCCTTGCGCGCCGCATGGTCGCAGGCCGATGCCGCCCATATGCAGATCGGCCCCGAACTGCGCGAGATCGTGCAGTTCAAGCGGCTCAACCTGCATGAGGACTGGCCGATGCGGCGCAGCTTTCAGGTGATCCTCTGCCGCAATGTGATGATCTATTTCGACCAGCCCACCAAGCAGACGCTGGTGACGCGGCTGGCGCAGCAGCTTGTGCCCGGCGGCTATCTCTACATCGGCCATAGCGAGCGCGTCAGTGGTCCGGGCGAGGCGTTGCTCGAACATGTCGGCCCCACGATCTATCGCCGGAGGGAAGCATGACCATCCGCGTGCTGATCATCGATGATTCCCCCACCATGCGCGCCGTGCTGGGCGCCCGCCTGTCGGGCCTGCGCGACATTCATGTGGTGGGCGTCTCCTGCAACGCCGCCGAAGGGCGCGCCGCGATCAAGGAGCTGGAGCCCGATGTGGTGACGCTGGACATCGAGATGCCCGGCATGAACGGTCTCGATTTCCTCGACAAGATCATGACCCTGCGGCCCATGCCCGTCATCATCGTCTCGGGGCTGACGCGCGAGGGATCGGATGCCACGGCGCGCGCTTTGGCGCTGGGCGCGGTGGATTGCTACTGCAAGAGCGACCATGCCGGATCGGCGCTGGAAGACGGCGGCAGGCTGGCCGAGATGGTGCGCAATGCCGCCAAGGTGCGGGTGCGGCGCCATGATGCGCCGGTGATGTCCCAGCCGGTGCGCCGTGCCGCGCACAGCCAGGACACGCAGTTGATCGCCATCGGCTCCTCGACCGGCGGGGTGGAAGCGCTGCAGGTGCTGCTGCGCGGTTTCCCCGAGGATTGCCCGCCCACCCTGATCGTGCAGCATGTCGACAGCCGCTTTGCCGCCGCCATCGCCCGCACGCTCGATGCCGCCTGCCCCGCCCATGTGCTGCTGGCCGAACCCGACATGCCGCTGCGGCGCGGCCATGTCTATCTGGCGCCGGGCAACGATCGCCACATGATGGTGGCGGGCACCAGCGCGCCCTACATCAAGCTGCGCCCCGGCGAGCTGGTCTCAGGCCATCGCCCCTCGGTCGATGCGCTGTTCCATGCGGTGGCGCAGCAGGCCGGATCGCGCGCGGTGGGCATTCTGCTGACCGGCATGGGAGCGGACGGGGCCAAGGGCCTGCTGGCGATGGCGCGCGCAGGGGCCCTCACCATCGCGCAGGATGAGGCGACCTCCACCGTCTTCGGCATGCCGCGCGCGGCCATCGCGCTGGGTGCGGCGCAGGTCGTGGCTCCGCTGGCGCGCATCGCCCAGCATGCGCTGACGTGAGGGGGCAAGGATGTCGATGCATTTCGGCCCCCCTGTCTCCACCGTCACGCGGATCAGCATTCTGCAGGGCCAGTCGCAGGTCTCGACCGAGCCGCTGGCCGAGTTCTCCACCCTGCTGGGGAGCTGCGTGGCGACCTGCCTGTTCGATCCCGTCGCGCAGGTGGGCGGCATGAACCATTTCCTGCTGGCCGAGCCGCCCGCCGCCTGTCTCGCCGATTTCGACGAGCATTACGGCGTCTATCTGATGGAATTGCTGATCAACGATATGCTGGCCCATGGCGCGGCGAAAGCACGGCTGCGCGCGCATCTCTATGGCGGCGCCAATCTCAACGCCGGGCTGGAGCGGATCGGGCTGCGCAATGGCGAATTCGCGCGGCAGTTCCTGAACCATGAAGGCATCGTGATCGCGCGCGAGGATCTGGGCGGCATTCACGCCCGCCGCGTCGATTTCCGCCCGGCGCGCGGTCAGGTGCGCTGCCGCATCGTCGAGAACACCCTTGTGTCTCCCACCACTCCAACACCGCGTCCGCAGCGTGCGGACGGCAATGTCGAACTGTTTTGATGCCCGAACTTTTCTGAGGAAAGCGAGTAACTCATGACCACCCGAATTCTCACCGTTGACGACAGCGCCAGCATGCGCGCCCTGTTGAACCATGCCCTGACCGGGCAGGGCTTCGACGTGGCGCAGGCCGAGGATGGCGAAGTCGCCCTCGAATGGCTGGCGATGAACGAGGTCGATGTTGTCATCACCGACATCAACATGCCCCGCCTCGACGGCTTCGGCCTGATCGAGCGCCTGCGTCAGGGCAGCCGCCACCGCGACCGGCCCATTCTGGTGCTGACCACCGAAAGCAGCGAGGAAAAGAAGGCCCGCGCCCGTCAGGCCGGGGCCACCGGCTGGATCATCAAGCCTTTCGATCCGGAAAAGCTGGTGGCCGCCGTGCGCCGCGTGGCGCACTGATTCAAGACGCTCGCCGCGTCGCTCACCGATTCGGAAACCTTTGGTAGGCAGGATTGATTCCATGCAGCGCGAACTCATCACCTTCGAAGTGGCCGGGCAGGTCTTCGGCCTCGACATCATGGCAATCCGCGAGATCCGCGCATGGACTCCGACCACCCGCCTGCCCCATGTGCCGCCCTATGTGGCGGGTGTGGTCAATCTGCGCGGCACGGTGCTGCCGGTCGTCGATCTGGCGGCGCGTCTGGGCTGGGAGGCCACCGTGCCGACCCCGCGCCACGCCATCATCGTCACCCAACTGGCGGGCAAATCCTGCGGGCTGATCGTCGATGCCGTCAGCGACATCGTGACCATCGATGGCGACACGCTTCAGCAGCCGCCCGCCACCACCACCGACCCCATCGTCAACTTCCTGGAAGGGCTGGCGGCGATCGATGAGCGGATGGTGATGGTGCTCAATCTGGCGGCGCTGGCCGAAGACCATCAGGCAGGTGAAGCGGCATGACCGATGAACGCCATATAGCGGCGCATCTGACCACCGTGGCCGATGTGCTTCATGAACTGGCCGCCGAGATCGAGGATCTGGGCACGGTGCTCTGCATCGACCCCGCGGTGATGACCAGCCATCTGCGCACGCTGCAGTCGATCGATCTGATCGCGCAGAAGCAGCGCTGGCTGGCGACATTGCTGCAGGCGGACTGTCCGCTTTCGGCGGTCAACACCATCGGCGTGGAGGCGCTGAAGGCGCGTTTCTCACCCCCCAGCGGGCCAAACTGACAGCAGCGGTCCGTCAACGACGCGGCCATCAACGACAAAGCGGCGGATGGATCATCCGCCGCTTTGTTGAGTCCGATCGTGTGGGATCTGGCCGCGAAGGCTCAGTGCAGGGCAATGCCCGAGGGGGTGCGCCACAGTTCCTCGCGCGCCACATCGACCGTGTGGGTGGCCTCCGCATCGCCGGCCTGCCCATGCACATCCACCGTGGCCAGCGCCGCGGCCAGGGCGGACACCAGCGCCAGCGCCGGGGTCGTACCCTCGCTGGTCATTTCCTCATCCAGCCCTGGCAGCATGACCGAGGCAAGGCAGGTGCCATCGCCATTGCGGCTGAGCAGGAAGCTGCCGGTTTCGGGGATCAGCGCCAGCGCCGCGCTGTCATGCGTGCCGGCGGCCAGCCAGGTGTCGAAACGCGCCTCAGGCGGGAGGTGGTCGGCCAGCAGGCTGTCCTTGTCGGGCAGGCGGCTGAGCAGGTGATAGCCCATGCGCAGCATCGTGCCTTCGTCCTGCGCCTCGGCCATGGCACTGCGGTGGCACAGGTCGGTCAGCCGCATCCGCCATTCGCGGACGGAAATCGGCATTCTGGTCAGCAGCGAAGCGGTCATGAGCATTTCCCTTGTCGTCCCGCACAGCGTTTGCCTGTCGCCAACAGACAATCAACACTGTGGAAACAGCGACCCGACGATAAAATGTCCCTAAGCGGGAAAATTAGCGAATCCCGGTAAAGCCGATTCCGCTCCCGTGCGAAATCGGCACAGTTCTGGCTCAAATCTCGCAGTTGCAACATCCGTAGAAACACCTGAATTTTTACCCGTTACCGTTAAACAATTTCAATTGCTTGCCTCCTATCGGTCGCCCCTTATGGTCTGTTCATGAAAAGGCCGGGCCTGTGCTTTGCAGCGACTCGACCTTCCTTGGGGAGCGTTCATGCCACAACTCTACTTCAACCATCTCCAGACCCATTTCCTGCGCGCTCTGGCCGAGGCGCTGTTTGACGATTTTCCCGAGATGGCCATCACCACCGATCAGGTGGTGGATAATTTGCAAAGCATTTTCAGCATGATCGGCGGCACCAAAGCCGAAGAGATCAGCACCGCCGTCACTTTGGCCGACATTGCCATGGGTCCGCTCTTCAGCCTGCTGTCGATCGAAGACCGCAAGGAACGCATTCAGCATCGCATGCGCGACACCGGCTTCTATCTGTTCAAGGACATGGCCCGGCTGCGTGCCCTGCTTTACTTCAGCTATTATGGTTACTGGCAGGACGGCGAAGACGGCGATCCCCTGATCGAGGGGCAATTGGCGAATCGGGACAACCCTGTTCTCAAGCAGATCGGCTTTACCCTGCCGCTGTTCCGTGAGCGTAAACCCGATGAGCGCCCCCTCACCCGCATCGACGGGCGCGACATCAACCCGCGCCATGTCATCAACCGCGAGATGGTGGGTGATGACATCGACATCATCGTCATCGGTTCGGGCTCGGGCGGATCGGTCTCGGCGCGCAATCTGGCGCGGCGCGGCTACAAGGTGTTGATGGTGGAGGCGGGGCCGTTCTACCCCTCCTACACCATCACCCATGAAGAGCGGATGATGGCCTCGCATCTCTTCAAGCATGGTGCGCTGCAATCGTCGAAGAACGATGAGTTCATCGTCTTTCAGGGCCGCAATGTCGGCGGGTCGCCCACGATCAACAACGGCATCTGCATTCATCTTTTCGACGATCCGCTGACCCATCCCGATGCGCCCAACCCGCTCGACCTGTGGGACACGATGGGCGCAAGGCTCGACCGCAACCGGATGCGCGCCAGCTTCGATGCGGTGCAGGACTATCTGCAGATCCGCCCCATCGAGCCGCAATCCTCGCGCAGCAACGGCCCGCATCTGCTGCGCGGCTGGGGCAAATTCGTCACGCAAACCGACGAGGCCTGGGCCCAGCGCTCGAAAGCGGGCTGGTTTTCCAAGAACTTCGGCCCGGCGGGCACCGACAAGGCCTGCGCCTATTGCGGCTATTGCAACACCGGCTGCGGCTATGGGCGGCGCAACGGCATGGGGCAAAGCTATCTGCCCGATGCCTGCACCAACCACGGCATGCGCATCCTCGACCGCACCCGCGTCGAGCGTATCCTGTGGCAAAAGACCGACCATGGCCGCCGCCGCGCCACCGGTGTCGAAATCATCGACGAGGATGGCGTGAAGCAGACCATCAATGCGAAAAAGGGCGTGGTGGTGGCCTGCGGCACCATCGCCTCATCGCTGCTGCTCGATCGTTCGGATGTCGACAACACCGGCAAGGGCATTTCGCTCAACATCGCCTCGCCCATCCCCTGCCTGATGCCCGAGGGCATGAGCCCCGCCTGGGACGAAGACCAGATGGCCACCATGGTCGATTGCGGCGACTTCCTGCTCGAAAGCCATTTCCAGCCGCCGATGTCGATGGCCTCGCTGATGCCGGGCTGGTTCGGCGATATGGACAAGCGGATGCGCGCCTACAGCCGGATCTGCTCAGCAGGCGTGCTGTTCCCCGGCGACCGGCGCGGGCATATCTCGGGCGGCAAGCTGGACTTCCAGCTGGAGGAATGGGACCGCGCCCTGCTGCGCCGCGCCGCCGCCACGCTGACCAAGGTGCATTTCGCGGCAGGCGCGCTGGAGGTGTGGCCCGCCACGCTCAAGGGCCAGACGCTCTATCCGGGCGACGACATCGACGCCTTCTTCGAGGAAGCGATCCGCGCGCCGGGCGATGTCACCCTGTCCTCCTCGCATCCCCATGGCGGCAATCCCATCCATTGCGATCCCGATGAGGGCGTGGTGGACACCGAACTGCGCGTGCATGGCACCGACAATGTGCTGGTCACCGATGCCAGCGTCTTCCCCTCCTGCATCCGGGTGAATGCGCAATTCTCGACCATGGCCATCGCGCAATATGCCACCGGCTTTAGCGATCCTTTCGCAACCTGCTGATAGAAGACCAGGGTCAACGCCGGGCGGGATTGAGCCCACCCCCGCCCGGCGCTACACCAACATGGAAAGAGAGGTCGCATGGCTGGCAAAAGCGCAGAAACCGGGAGCGAATATGGGCTGATCGAGGCAGGCGGCACCAAATTCGTGCTGGGCATTGCCGATGCCGCCCGCACCATCCGCGCCCGCCACCAGATCCCCACCACCACGCCCGAGGAAACCCTGGGCACGGCGGTCGCCTGGTTCCGCGAGCAGGGCCTGAACCCCGCCGCCATCGGCATCGCCAGCTTCGGCCCGCTCGACCTCGACCCCGCCTCGCCCACATGGGGGCATATTCCGCGCACGCCCAAACCGCACTGGACCGGCGCCGATCTTGTCACCCCCTTCGCCCAGGCCTTCGCCTGCCCCGTCGCCATCGACACCGACGTCAATGGCGCGGCGCTCTCCGAATATCGCTGGGGCGCCGGAGTGGACGACAAATCGCTGCTCTACCTCACCATCGGGACCGGGATCGGCGGCGGCTTCGTCAATGGCAAGCATGCGGGCGGCCACCTCCTCCACGGCCTATCCCACCCCGAAATGGGCCATATCCGAGTCGCCCGCCACCCGCAGGACCACAATTACCCCGGCTTCTGCCCCTTTCACGGCGATTGTCTCGAAGGGCTGGTCGCCGGGCCCGCGATCAAGGCGCGCTGGAACGCCTCGCTCTCCGACCTGCCCGCGGTCCACCCCGCCCACGGCATCATCGCATGGTACATCGGGCAGGCGATCTGCACCTTCCAGGCGATGCTGGAACCCGCTCGCATCGTGCTGGGCGGAGGAGTAATGCACGCTCCCGGCCTGATCGAGATGGTGAGGGACAGCGCTGCCGAGTGGGGCGCGGGCTATTTCGTGGGCGATCCACGCGCGATCATCGTGCCGCCGGGGTTGGGGGATAATGCTGGGCTTTTGGGGGCTTTGGCGCTGGTTCTGGAAGAAGGGTAAGTAGGGCAATGCGAGGGTGTTACACCCTCGCGCTCCCATTAATGTCTGCATTGCGCTTCGGGTTCGACCATAGGCTAAGGTCGCGGCGCCGCAGGCAATATTCCTTGCACAGCGCTAGCGGATTGAAGGCCTGCGGCGCCAGAGGTGGTGCAGGTGGAGAGTTTCCGCGCAACGACGCGGCGCCCCTGCCCTATCGTCGGAAGACGTCATGGGAGCGCGAGGGGGTAACCCCCTCGCATCTTCCTTCAATTCTTAACTCGAAAGCCGCACCACCAGCTTCGGCTCCATCACCACGCTTTTGGTTTCCTCACCGGCGATGCGACGCAGCAGCATATCCACCATCTGCTCCGCGCCCGAGGTTAGATCCTGCGCCACAGTGGTCAGGCGCGGAGAGGTCTGCTCGCCCAAAGGCAGGCCGTCATAGCCCACCACCCGCACGTCGCCGGGCACGGAGAGCCCCTGCTCGGCAAGGACGCGCAGGGCGCTCATGGCGATAACATCGGAAGCTGCGACGATGCCTTGCGGCCGCTGCCCCTCCTCCCCCAGGAAGCGCGCGATATCAGGGTGCGCCGCCTCGGCCACCAGATGGGCGGGCAGCACGGTGAGCTGGTCGCCCAGACCGGCGCGCTCCATGGCGTCGCGCGCGCCTTGCAGGCGATAGGCGATCTCCGGCGCGGCGGGGTCACCGAAGAAGGCGATGCGCTGACAGCCGCGCTCGATCAGGTGGCTGGCGGCCAGATCGCCGCCCTTGCGGTTGTCCGAGCCGACAGAGCAGTGCAACTGGCCGGGCGTATGGCCGCCCCACACCACCAGCGGGCGGTAATGCTGCGCCACGGCATCGAGCGCGGCGGACTGGTCGGACTGGCCGATCACGATCACGCCATCGACGCGGCCCGATCCGGTGATGCGGTCCAGCCAGCGGTCGTCGGTGGGGATCACACGGCTCAGCAGCAGGTCATAGCCGCGCTCGGTCAGGGCATCGGCGAGGAGCCCCAGCATGGTGATGAAGAACGGGTCGGAGATATGCTGCCCGGTTTCATGCCCCAGCGGAATCAGCACACCGATCGCCCCGGTGCGCTGGATGCGCAGATTGCGCGCCAGAACATTGGGGCGAAAGCCATGCTCGTCGGCCAGACCCTGAATACGGTCGCGGGTTTTCTGGCTGATCAGCGCCGAACCGGCCAGCGCGCGTGAAACCGTTCCTGTCGATACGCCGGCCAGTTCGGCCAGCTCCTTGATGTTTTTGATCCGGTTCATAGCGTTTGTCGCTGCCCCACCCCATTTGTGGGCGGTGTTTTTCTGCGGGGGCGAAACAATTGCAAGATATTTCTTATCGGGCAGGAGGGCGTTTTTCCAAAAGGCTTCCGCGCTGATGGCCACCTCTTTGCTTTGGCTCGTCCTTTCGCTTCGGAAAGGATCACAGGAGGTTTCCTTAGCTGGCCGCAACGCGGGGCCATTCTTCGCAACCTTTTTATCACGAATTGGAGCATAATTCCCGCAATTCAGCGCAACTCAATGGTTAACAATCACCCCATCAAGACCCACCCATCTTATGGTCAAAATTACCCATGGGCATGGGAACGAGGCGCAAAGACCAGCCTGTCATAATCCGGCAAAACGGAGAAAGTCGGGTGCGCCAAAACCTTGAAAACACACAGAACTGGGGTCGCTGGAGCCAGGATCTGGAAAAGCTTGTCGATTGGTTGCTGGACAATGAGAGTTTCAGCGATGCCGAAGCCTTGCGCCGGCTGACCAGCATGATCCGCCATGCCCCTCACCCTGACATGGTCGAGGGGGTCGAACGGCTGGATCAGACCGTGATCGAGCATCTGCTGGCAGCAGGCGCCGCCGACACGCTGGCGCTGCGGCTGATCAGTCCGGACAGCGGCTTTTTCATCTCGCGCGGTGCGGCGGGTGAATATCTGGTCTCGGTGGTGCTGGCCGATCGCGGAGGGGAAACCACGGCGGCGGGCTCGACCCTGCCGCGCGCGATGGTCTGCGCCCTGGCGATGAGCCTGTCACAGCCCGCCCAGCCCGCGATCTCGCCGATGCTGACCCAACCGGCCACCGGCGCGACGCTTCACTGAAGAATGCCTATCCGGCGTGCAGCCTCAGGGCTGCTGCCGGTCGGCGGGTATGCCACAGGCGGCGCAGGTCGATCGCGACCTGATGCAACTGCCCGCGCGCCGGGCTTGAGCACTGCGGCGAAACGCCCGTCGAGGGCCGGGGCGCGGGCAGAAAACGCGTGTAAAAATCGGCATAGCGCGCCAGGAAAGCCGAAGATTCTTCCGGCGCCATTTCGTCGAAACGATCGGGCAAGCCCTTGTTGAACTGGCCGATCATCCTTTTGTCGGCAAAGACCTCCGCCACCGCCTCTGGGTCCACCGTCACGCCGATCTGGCGCGCCAGCCGGGCAATGGCCGCCTCCATATCGAAGCAGATTGCGGCATAGGCGATGGGCTCCACGCCGGGCACATCGCACAGGGCCTGAAGCGTCGCGACCTGATGGTCGATCGAGGGCAGGCAATCCTCCACCTGCGCGCATTCCGAAAATTCAGGGATGTGCCAGCGGCGCGAGCGATCGCCATGGTCCATCATCGACAAGGCGATCTCGCGCGGGTCGCGCAAGGTGGCGCTGGCCAGCAGATCGCCCCGCGCGATCATCGCCAGCACATCGGCGCCGGGCAGTTGATGCGTCTTGAGCACCACATCGCGCCCCTCGGCCACCTGCCCGATCCGCGTGATGAGCGCAGCGTCGATATGGTCGAAATAATTGGTGACGGACAGTGCCGGGCGCAATGGCGCCCCCAGCATAAGCGGCGCGCGCCCTGCCTGGCGCAGGATTTCCTCGATGATCTGATAGGTCAGCGTGCTGGCCGATTTCAGCATGCCGAAGCTGATGTAGATCATGCCGCTGCCCCCGCAGAGCGGAGAAGGACCGGGCAGAGGATGCGGTGATGGCAGGGGGACATGGCATCATCCATATAAAATCTTTATATGAAATATCGCTCTGTGCGCCCTGAACACCTGATGAATAAGCGTTCAAATCAGGAATGTTTCCCGCAACATACGTCGAAACGTGCCGCAACTCATGCGGAACGAGTTCCACCGTCACCCGCAAGCAACAAATCCCACGCCGAGCCTGGCTCCGCTGCCGGGAAGCGCTCTTGCGGGATGGCGCGTGCATTCAGGGCACGGGCCAGATCCTCGCGCGGCGTGTCTCGGCCCTCGTCGCTCAGCGGGAAGACACCCCAATGGATACCCAGAGCCCGGCGCGCGCCCAGATCCTGCATGATCTGCACCGTCTCATCGGGATCGGTGTGCTGCGGCCCCATAAACCAGCGCGGGCGATAGGCGCCGATCGGCAGCAGCGCCAGATCGGGCTCGCCAAAGCGCGCGCGCAAATCGCGGAAGATGCCGCCGTCGCCATAAGCCGTGTCACCCGCGAAATAGACCAGCCCGTCACGCAGCCGCAGCATAAAGCCGCACCACAGCGCATGGCGCCGGTCACGCAAACCCCGCGCCGACCAATGCTGGGCGGGCACGATGGCGGTGGCCATATCCTTGCCCAACCAATGCTCGCTCCACCAGTCGCCCGCCTCGGTGCGGGCGCGGGGACAAGCCTTGCGCACAATCGTGTCATTGCCCAGCGGGGTGATGATGCGCGGATCGTCGCGCGCCACCAGCTTTTTCAGCGTCGCCACATCGAGATGGTCGTAATGGTTATGGCTGAGCAGCACGATGTCGATCTTGGGCAGATCCTCGAAACGCACCCCCGGCGGGCTGACGCGGCGCGGCCCGGCAAAGCTGAAAGGGCTGGCCCGCTCCGAGAACAGCGGATCGGTCAGCATGTTTACTCCGCCGCTCTGGATCAGCAGCGTGGCATGGCCGACCACGGTGATGCGGGTCTCCTGCTCGCGCGGATTGGGCACCGCCGGGGTGATCGCCACGCTGTCGGGCCAGCGTTCGCGCTGGGCGGTCCAGCTCCAGCGCAGCACCTCGCGCAAGCTCTTGTCGGGCGTGGGGATCGGGCTGGTGAAACACTCGCCATCGAAGTGGTCGGTGACGGGGCCGGAGTAATAGCGGTTGCGGGTCAAAGGGATACCTGAAAGGCAAAAGGGGGGACTGTCTCTATGGGAATGCCCTTGGGTTCTGCCAAGGGGAGCGCCTGATTATCGCTTCAGCTCCGCCACCAGCCGGTCGAGCGAAACGGTGGCAAAGCGCGTGTAATCATCGGCCACCGCATAGGGCAGCAGCAGGCTGCGCCCCCGCACCAACGCCCCGCAACTGTAAACCACATTGGGCACATAGCCGTCGCGCTCACTGTCGCCCGGCTCGATCAGCGGCTCGGCCAGCCGCCCGATCAGTTTGGAGGGATCGTCGCGGTCCAGCAGCATCGCGCCCATGCAATAGTTGCGCATCACCCCCACGCCATGGGTGAGCAGCAGCCAGCCTTCCTCGATCTCCAGCGGAGAGCCGCAGTTTCCAAGCTGAATGCTTTCCCAGGGATAGGCGGGCGTCGCCAGCTTCGTGCCGCCATCCCAGGCGAACAGATCCTCGGAGGAGGCCAGCCACAAATTCTCATTGTCCTGGCGCCCGATCGCCAGATAGCGGTTACCCATCTTGCGCGGAAACAGGGCCATGCCCTTGGAATGGGCCAGATCGCCGCCGACCGGATGCATCTTGAAGGAGCGGAAATCGTCGGTCTGCAGCAATTCCTGACAAGCCCCATCCGCGCTCACCGCCGTATAGGTGCCGATGAAGGTGGTGCCCGGCCGGTCGCTGCGCTCGAAGCGGGTGAGCCGCAGATCCTCGATCCCCCGGCTCTGGCTGGCCAGCACCGGAAACAGCACCGCTTCGGACGGATCGCAGGCGTGCGTGCAGTCGATCTGAATGGTCTGGGCATCCTTCCAGCCGAGCACCTCGCCCAGCACGGGGGGCACGCCGGTCGGCCCCGGCGCATCGACCGTTACCGAGCCGTCGGCATGCCAGGTGCCGGTGCGGAAGGTGACCGAGGAGAGATGCCCCTCCCCGATGCCGCGCAATGAGAGGATGAAGCGCGTCTCGCCATCCTCATCCTCGGGGTGGTCCGGGTGGCGCACGATGCTGGGGTTGAACAAAGCGGCTGCCTCAAAGGCATATTCCGCGCTGAAATAGGCCCCCAGCAGCAAGCGCCGCGATTCAGGCAGGTCGGCAATGCCGCCGACCATCTCGTCCAGTTCCTCGGCCCGGCGCAGCAGCGCGGCGCGGGTACCGTTGTGTCGCTGCTCCAGCGAGCGCCAGGTGCGGTCGAGCTGGCGCACCAGCTCATCATCATCAAACGCCATGATCCGCTCGACCGTGCGCTGGAGCCTCACCTTGCCCGCCTCATCCGATCCGGCGGGCCAGAAGGGGCGGATCACCGTGCGGGTGGGATCGGGATGCAGCTCCAGTTGCTGCAGGCTGATCAGCGGCAACGGACCATTCATGGGCGTGTGCCATGGGTTGATGGGTGTCGATTCGCGCCGCTGCAGCTCATGGCCTGAGCACTCCTTGCTTTCGCCCCACCTGTGCAAGACGCTTCAGAGGGGGGCAGGGTTCCATGGCGCAGAGCCCCTGCGGCGAGAAAATCTTATGGAAACAGGGCGGCCATGGGCCATTGCCCCAAAGGGCAGGCCTTTTGCGTTAAAATGCGGATCAGCGTAGCCGCGTGACAGCACACTGTTAAGGCGATGGCGGCTATGCAATCGACCATGGTCGACCGCAAAACCCATGGTTACATTCCGGCTGCCCTGCCCCCCGCCGAGGCGGAACGCCTGGCGATTCTGGAACGGCTGGGCCTGCTCGACACCCCGCCCGAGCGGGAGTTCGACACGATCGTCAAAATGGCCAGCCACCTGCTGGGCTGCAAGATCGCGCTGGTCTCGCTGGTCGACAAGGACCGCCAGTGGTTCAAGGCCAAGGTCGGCCTGGAGGCGGCGCAAACCCCGCGCGAAGTGGCCTTTTGCGCCCATGCCGTGGCGGCCAACGATGCGCTGGTCGTGCCCGATGCCACGGCGGATGAGCGTTTTGCCGGCAATCCGCTGGTCACCGGGGCGCCGGGCGTGCGCTTTTACGCGGGCGTGCCCCTGCGCACCGGGCAGGAGGACGGCGCGCCGATGCCGATGGGCACGCTCTGCGTCATCGACGACCAGCCGCGCCATTTCGGCCCCAAGGACCTCGAACTGCTGGGCGAGCTGGGCCAGTTGGTCGAGGCGCTGATGGACACACGCTCCGCCACCGCCGACGCGCTGCGGCTGGCGGAGGAACGCGGTGAGGCCTTGCGCAAGCTGGACCAGACCAACCGCAAGCTGCGCCAGGCCGAGCGCATGGCCAATGTCGGCTCATGGCGGCTGACGCTGGACGACAATCGCGCCGAATGGTCGGAACAGACCTATGCCATCCATGGCGTTCCCGTCGGCGACGGCACCCCGCTGGCCGAGGCGATGGAATTTTTCCCGATGGCCTCGCGCGCGATCATCGAGACGGCCATGCGCCGCACCATCAACACCGGCGCGCCCTTCGATTTCGAAAGCGATTTCATCAACGCTCATGGCCAGTTGCGTCGCGTGCGAAGCATGGCCGAGCTGGAGCTGGACGATGGCAAGCCCGTCGCCCTGACCGGCGTCTTCCAGGACATCACCGAGCGCTATCAGATGGAGCAGGCCCTGCGCCGCACCGCCAACACCGATGCGCTGACGGGTCTGGCCAGCCGGGGCCATTTCAACCACCACCTCGATGAAAGGCTGGCGCAGACGACAGGGCGTGACGATCCCATGGCACTGCTGCTGATCGACCTCGACAATTTCAAGACGGTGAACGACCGCTTCGGCCATCCGGCAGGCGACGATCTGCTGCGGCTGATGGCCTCTCGCCTGCAGGCGCCTTATCTGCAAGACAGCTTTGCCGCGCGGCTGGGCGGCGACGAATTCGTGCTGATGGTCAGCGACAGCAAGCTGCTGGCCGACCTGCCCACGCTGATGCAGCGGCTGCTTCAGGATCTGCGCCATACGGTCAGCAATGCGGTGGAGAGCGTCCATGTCTCGGCCACGATCGGCGCCTGCTGGCTGGACGCGGGCGACGAGAGCCGCAGCGACCTGCTGCACCGCGCCGATGCCGCTTTGTACGAAGCCAAGCGGGTGCAGCGCGGCACCGCCAAGATCGACGGGCTGGGCCGGCTGATCATGCCCAAGGCGATCCGGCTTTCGGCTTGAGTTTGGAAAAAGGGACAATGCGAGGGGGTTACCCCCTCGCGCTCCCATTAATGTCTACCTTGCGCCTCAGCTTCGGCCTTGCGCCCAGCTTGCCGCGCCGCAGGCAGAAATTTGCCAGCGTAGCTCATCCATGATCAACTGCCTGCGGCGCTGTGGGTCGCGCAGGTGGAGAGCCTGTGCGCCCCTTTTCGGCCCCCACTGCCCTCTCGTCGGAAGACGTCATGGGAGCGCGAGGGTGTAACACCCTCGCATTCACCTTTTCTCTTCCTGAAATCGCCCCTTCAAACGAACAGACCACCACCCCTCACCACAGCAGGCGCGACGACCACCCCATCGGCCTCCACCCAGAGCGGCGCCTGCTCAGCCACCCGCACCTCCATCAGACGATCGAGCAACAGGCGCAACCAAAGCGCATCGGCACCCGCACGATGGCGCTGCGGGCACAGCAGGTCGGCATGGTGCTGGGCCTCCATGATCTGCTGATGCGTGGCGCCGATGTCATCGAAGATCCCATCCACATGCTCGACCAGCACTGTCGGGGCCGCGATCACGCCGGGCGCCGCCGCGCTGAGCGTGGCCCACCATTGCGCGTCGATGCGGCTGTCGGCGATCACGCGCGCCGTGCCGATGGCCTCCACTGCCTGCGCCAGCACATCGGCGGGGGCGAGACCTTCCGCATCAAGCTGCGCGCGGGTGATGCCGTGGAGGTCGAAGGCTTCCTGCGTCCAGTCCCAGTCGCGCCAGGCCTCGTGGGGGCGGATCAGCCACGATCGCGTGCCCTGTGCACCCGAAACGCCAAGTTCGATGGGAAAGGAGGCTCCATGGCGCGGCAGGCAACTGGCTTCGAAATCGATCGTGACAAAATCCATCGCAGCGTCTCCGTCGGCCCGGTCGGCCTACCTTCGGATCATCGAAAACCGCCTTGTCCGGCACGGGTGCCAGACCGCTTTCATACGCCCCGGTCCGCAGACAGGCGCGATAGAAAATCTTTTATTCCTACTAAATTTATAGAGAATAAAAATCAGGCTCTCGACAATCCCACATGCCCAACGGATGGAAGCGCTGTTGGCTCCCGTGGAAACACTTTGATAAGCGGCGCTCCACCGCAGATGGCGCACGCATGCCGGCAGGCCGCCGGCATCGCCGTGATGCGGCAAGAAGGCCCGAAAAGCAGAAGGCCCGGCGGGCTCGATCGTTCAGATCAGCGCGCCGGGCCTTCTTGTGCCGGAAGGGGGATTATTCCCACTCGATCGTGCCGGGCGGCTTGCTGGTGTAGTCGTAGACCACGCGGTTGATGCCCTTCACCTCATTGATGATGCGGGTCGCCACGCGGCTGAGGAAAGCGGCGTCGAAGGGATAGATGTCCGCCGTCATGCCATCGGTGCTGGTCACGGCGCGCAGGGCGCAGACATTGTCATAGGTGCGGCCATCGCCCATCACGCCGACCGTCTTGACGGGCAGCAGCACGGCGAAGGCCTGCCAGATCGCGTCATAGAGGCCAGCGTTGCGGATTTCCTCAAGGTACACCGCATCGGCCTTGCGCAGGATGTCGCAGCGCTCGCGGGTCACCTCGCCGGGGATGCGGATCGCCAGACCCGGTCCGGGGAACGGATGGCGGCCCACGAAGATCTCGGGCAGGCCCAGCTCGCGGCCCAGCACGCGCACTTCATCCTTGAAGAGTTCGCGCAGCGGCTCGACCAGCTTCATGTTCATGCGCTCGGGCAGGCCGCCGACATTGTGGTGGCTCTTGATCGTCACGCTCGGTCCGCCGGTGAAGCTGACGCTCTCGATCACATCGGGGTACAGCGTGCCCTGAGCGAGAAAGTCGGCGCCGCCGATCTTCTTGGCCTCGGCCTCGAAGACGTCGATGAAGGTCTTGCCGATGAACTTGCGCTTGGCCTCGGGGTCGGTGACGCCGGCCAGACCGCTCATGAACAGCGTCGCGGCATCGACATGGACCAGCGGAATGTTGAAGTGGCCGCGGAACAGGCTGACGACCTGCTCGGCCTCGCCCTGACGCAGGATGCCGCCATCGACGAAGACGCAGGTGAGCTGATCGCCCACCGCTTCGTGGATCAGCAGCGCGGCCACCGCCGAATCGACGCCACCCGAAAGCCCGCAGATCACGCGCGAGGAGCCGACCTGCTCGCGGATCTCGGCGATCTTGGTCTTGCGGAATTCGGCCATGGTCCAGTCGCCCGAGAGGCCGCAGACATGGCGCACGAAGTTCTTCAGCAGCTTGGCGCCGTCGGGCGTATGCACCACCTCGGGGTGGAACTGCATGGCGTAGATGCGCTTCTCGTCATTGGCGATGACGGCGAAGGGTGCGCCGGGCGAAGCGGCCACCGGGCGGAAGCCGGGGGCCAGCTTGGTCACCTTGTCGCCATGGCTCATCCAGACCTGATGGCTCTCGCCGACATTCCAGAGGCCGTTGAACAGCGCGCAACTGTCGTTGATCTCGATAAAGGCGCGGCCGAACTCGCCGGCGTCGCCCAGCACCACTTCGCCGCCCATCTGATGCATCAGCGACTGCTGGCCATAGCAGATGCCCAGAATCGGCAGGCCGCTCTCCAGAATGGCGTCCGGAATGGCCGGGCCACCTTCCAGCACCGAGGCCGGGCTGCCCGACAGGATGATGCCCTTGGGGGCCATCCGCTCAAAAGCGGCCTGTGCGGCGGTGAAGGGGGCGATCTCGGAATAGACACCGGCTTCGCGCACGCGGCGGGCGATAAGCTGGGTCACCTGGCTGCCGAAATCGACGATGAGAATCGAGTCGGAGTGGTCCGGGGCGGAGGCGGTGGAGATGGGGTGCTCGCTCATGGCCACCCGTTAGTCGCGAGGGGACAATATGTCCAGATCGCGGGGGCGTGTCGGGCGCGGCGGGGCGATTTTTGCTGCACCGCACCCAAATTGCGCCATTTACCCCATTGAGTTGCAAAAAACGCAAGAAATATTGTTGCGTTCGCACGTGATCCGCCGACGAAACGGTGTATAGGCACGTCCAACGGAGACTTCGCACTTGCACAATTCAAGAGCGACCTCCTGTTATCAAAGGAGAAACGCCATGATCGCACGTAACCTGGTCGCCCTTGCCCTCGCGCTCGGCACCAGCGGTCTGATGTTCGCCGCCACGCTCGCCTAACCAGCCGCGATGCGGCGGCCACTCAGCCGCCTGACCCAAGAGCCGCCCGCCGCAAGGCAGGGCGGCTCTTCGCTTATGTAGACCTCACTCGCCGGTTTTTGTTGTCGCATCGTTTTCGCGAAAAACGGTTCCCACTTTTTCGCACGATGCTTCAGCGATTCGCGTAATCCTTGACCAGATCGCTCAGGAAATCGCGCCCGATATAGACCGAGGCGACAGAGCGCCGCTCATTGAGCCCATGCACCCCATTGCCATCGGGGTCGCCAAATCCGCCCGGCGGGCCGTAGGAGGGAATCCCCACCGCTTCCAGAAAGATGCCGTCGGTCGCGCCGGTCGACATGGTGGGCACCAGCGGCACGCCGGGGAAGTAGAGCGCGCTCAGCCGCTCCACCGGCCCCAGGATCTGCGGAGTAAGCGGCGGCGCCTTGGCGACGGGCCCGCGCATCTTCTCCATGGTGATGGTCAGGCGCGGATCGCCCATCACCTCCTTCAGCTTCTCCTGCACCGATTCGACGCTGACACCCGGAAAGACGCGGCAGTTGATGTTGGCGGTGGCCTTCTGCGGCAGCGCATTGTTGGCATGGCCGCCCTCGACCAGCGTGGCGACGCAGGTGGTGCGCAGCATCGAATGGAACGAGCGGTCGGTGTTGAGCACTTTCTCCGCCGCCTGAGACTCGGCACTGCCGATCGGCGCGCTGGCGATGGTGCGCATCGCCGCACCCATGGCGTCGGTCCGGCTGGCGCCCAGCTTGCCGAAATAGGCCTTGGTGGTGTCGCTCAGCATCAGCGGAAATTCGTAATCCCGCACCTTGAGCACCGCATCGGCGATCTCGTAAATCGCATTGTCGCGGATAGGAATCGAGGAATGCCCACCCGGATTGGTCGCGGCGATCTGGTAGTTGATGGCGAATTTCTCGCCGACATGCAGCGATTGCTGGATGACATTGCCATGGCCATCGGTGCGCCCGCCGCCGCCTTCGTTAAGGGCAAATTCGGCGTCGATCAGATCGCGCTTGTTGTTGGCCAGCCAGTTGGCGCCATTGAAGGCCCAGCTCGTTTCCTCGCCGCAGGTCAGCGCCAGCTTTACCGTGCGCTTGGGCGTGTAACCGGCCTTCTTCCAGCGCGAGAGCAGATCGATCCAGGTGGCATCCATCGCCTTCATGTCCGAGGTGCCCCGGCCATAGAAATAGCCACCTTCCTCGATCAGCGTGTAGGGATCGCGGATCCAGTCCTCGCGCTTGGCGACCACCACATCGAGATGGCCCAGCAGCAGGATCGGCTTCAAGGTTTTGGAACTGCCCGGCAGCACCGCGACCAGCCCGCCTTCCTTGGGATGATCGGGGACGGCGAAGCGGGTGATCTGGGCGTCCCCGAAACCGGCGGCGCGCAGATGGGCTTCCACCTTGTCGGCCAGCAGGGTGCAGCTTCCGGTGGTGATCGAGCTGTCGGTTTCGACCAGCTCCTTGTAGAGCGCGCGGAACGCGACCTGATCCGGACGCGTGCCCTTGCCGATCTCCACCGCCTGAGCGGACAAACCATTGCCCGCAGGCGCCGCCTGCGCCGTCCCTGACAGCACCGCCCCCAAAGCCACCGCGCCTGTCAAAACCTGCCGCAACCGCTTCATATCAGTCCCCCTGTGACCGGCGCTTCGCCATTTTGCGCCAATTTGTTGTGGATGGCCGATCACCCGCGCGCGCGATAGTGGCAAAACGCCTTTCCCCCGCCCGTCACAACGCCTATCAGGCGATGATGAGCAGCGATACCGAGAACACCCCGCCCGTCCCGAATGCCAACGCTTACGGCGCGGATTCCATCAAGGTCCTCAAGGGACTGGACGCGGTGAGAAAGCGCCCCGGCATGTACATCGGTGATACCGATGACGGTTCGGGCCTGCATCACATGGTGTTCGAAGTCTCCGACAATGCCATCGACGAAGCGCTGGCCGGCCACTGCGATCTGGTGCTGATCGAGCTGAACGCCGATGGCTCGGTGTCGGTCGAGGACAATGGCCGCGGCATCCCCACCGGCATCCATGCCGAGGAAGGCGTTTCGGCGGCAGAGGTCATCATGACCCAGCTCCACGCGGGCGGCAAATTCGAGAACACCAGCGACGACAATGCCTATAAGGTCTCGGGCGGTCTGCATGGCGTGGGCGTCTCGGTGGTGAACGCCCTGTCGGAATGGCTGGAGCTGACCATCTGGCGCGACGGCCAGGAACACTGGATGAAATTCGCCAATGGCGATGCCGTCAGCCCTCTGAAGGTCACCGGCGACGCCCCGATTGCCGAGCGCGGCGCCCGCAAGGGCCAGCCCAAGAAAGGCACCCGCGTCACCTTCCTGGCCAGCGACGAAACCTTCAAGAACGTGCTGACCTATGATTTCGACAAGCTGGAGCATCGCTATCGCGAGCTGGCGTTCCTGAACAGCGGCGTGCGCATCCTGCTGCGCGACCTGCGCGGCGAGGAGGTCAAGGAGCATGACCTCTATTACGAGGGCGGCATCGGCGCCTTCGTGCGCTTCCTCGACCGCAACAAGCAGGCGCTGATCCCCGACCCCATCGCCATCCATTCCGAGCGCGACGGCATCGGCATCGATGTCGCGCTGGAGTGGAACGACAGCTATTACGAAAACGTCCTCTGCTTCACCAACAACATCCCCCAGCGCGATGGCGGCACGCATCTGGCTGCCTTCCGCGCCGCGCTGACGCGTACCCTGAACGGTTACGCCGAGCGTTCGGGCCTGCTGAAGAAGGAAAAGGTCTCGCTCTCGGGCGAGGATATGCGTGAGGGCCTGACCGCCATCGTCTCGGTCAAGCTGCCCGATCCCAAGTTCTCCTCGCAAACCAAGGACAAGCTGGTCTCCTCGGAAGTCCGCCAGCCCTTGGAAAGCCTGATGGCCGACAAGATGAGCGAATGGCTGGAGGAAAACCCCGCCCACGCCAAGACCGTGATCCAGAAGGTGATCGATGCCGCCGCCGCCCGCGAAGCCGCCAAGCGCGCCCGTGAACTCACGCGCCGCAAGGGCGTGATGGACATCGCCTCCCTCCCCGGCAAGCTGGCCGATTGCCAGGAGCGCGATCCCAGCAAATGCGAACTCTTCCTGGTCGAGGGTGACTCGGCAGGTGGCTCGGCCAAGCAGGGCCGCGATCGCCATTATCAGGCGATCCTGCCGCTGAAGGGCAAGATCCTGAACGTCGAGCGCGCGCGTTTCGACCGGATCATCAGCTCCAAGGAAGTCGGCACGCTGATCCAGGCGATGGGCACCGGCATCCGCGACGAGTTCAACCTCGAAAAGCTGCGCTACCACAAGATCGTCATCATGACCGACGCTGACGTCGACGGCGCGCATATCCGCACCCTGCTGCTGACCTTCTTCCACCGCCAGATGCCCGACATCATCCGCGCCGGGCACCTCTTCATCGCCCAGCCGCCGCTTTACAAGGTCGCCAAGGGCCGCAGCGAGGTCTACCTCAAGGACAATGCCGCGCTCGACCGCTATCTGGTCGAGGCTGGCCTTGCCGGTCGCGTTCTGGAAGCCGCCGGCGGCGCGCGCAGCGGCCCCGATCTGGAAAGTCTGGTCGAGCACGCCATCCGCCTGCGCAACCTGATGGCCTTCGTGCCCCGCCGCCTCAACCCCTCGGTGATCGAGGCGCTGGCTCTTTCGGGCGCGCTGGAGCACGGCCTGACCGTCGAGGAACGCACAGAAGCCTTGGGCAAGGCCTCGGGCTGGCTCAACATGAGCGACCCCGAAGCCCGCTGGTCCGCCACGCTGACCGAGGACGGCCATGTCGAGGTCAACCGCCTGTGGCGCGGCGTCACCGACTACCACAAGATCGACGCCGCCTTCCTGATCAGCGCCGAGGCCCGCAAGCTGGCCAAGCTGGCCGCCGAACAGGCCGAGGCCTATGCCAGCCCCGCCCGTCTGGTGCGCTCTACCGCCGTGGCCGAGCCGGAGCCCGAAGCCACCGACGCCGATGGGGAGGACACCCCCGCCGCCGCCTCGCGCCCGGTCGCGGGTGAGGATACGATCAGCCGCCCCAGCCAGCTTCTCGAGGCGGTGCTGGCGGTGGGCCGCAAGGGCCTGTCGATCCAGCGCTACAAGGGCCTTGGCGAGATGAACGCCGAGCAGCTCTGGGAAACCACGCTGGACCCGAACAACCGCGCCCTGCTGCAGGTGAAGGTCGAGGACGCCGACGTCACCGACGAAATCTTCACCCGCCTGATGGGCGATGTGGTGGAACCGCGCCGCGACTTCATTCAGGAAAACGCGCTGAATGTGGCGAATCTGGACGTTTGAGTTCGGGTAAGGGGTTTAAGGAAGAGAATGCGAGGGTGTTACACCCTCGCGCTCCCGTTTTGTGTCAGCGTTGCGCTTCGGGTTCGGCCATGGAGCAACGTCGCCGCGCCGCATGCAGTTTTCGCCAGCGCAGCCTATCGTTCCTATGACTCAATTGCCTGCGGCGCCTTAGTTTGCGCAGGTGGAGAGCCTGGGCGCAACGATGCGGCACCACTGCCTAATCGTCGGAAGACGTCCTGGGAGCGCGAGGGGGTAACCCCCTCGCATCTTCCCCTTCCCTTCCACCCCTTTGGGGTGCAATTTACACCGCCCATCCTATATGGTCCCGAGACAAGGAAAGAGACCGAGATGAGCGAAGACAGCAAGCCCCAGCACCCCGATTACACCTCGGTGGAGGCCTATGTCGGCGGCGCGGCAGAACCGCATATGAAGGCCACCGTGGCGAACATTCCCTGGGATCAGCCCGCCACGATGATCGATCTGGAAGGGCGTACCCCGATCATCGGCGTGATCCGCGAGTGCGCGCTGCATTTCTCGCTCTACAAGCCGCATGCGCGGGAGCAGGCGCGCATTCTGCTGACCGTTCCGGTGCATCGCGAGGGCCGCAAGACCCGTACATGGATTCTGGAGCCCGGCGAGATCGCCGCTCTGGCACAAAGGCTGGCCGAGGAGGGCTAAACCCCTCGTCTGCCATATTGCGGAAACGCGGGCAGGCTTCAGAGTGGCGCGATGATTCGTCTTTCTGTCAACCTCGCCCTCTCGGTTGCCCTTGCGGCAGTGTCTCCCGCTTCCGCCCGGACCGCCCCTGCGGCAGGCGCACACCCCAGTGCCGCCCATGCCGGCGCGGCTGCGGTTCTGGGCGCGCATGCACGCCCCGCGCCCAAGCGCAAACTGGCCCCGGTCGAAATCGGCATTGCGGCCTTCAACGATTTCCACGGCGCTCTGGTCAATCCGCATCAGGCGGTGCTGGTGCCCAATGGCAGCGGCAAGACCGGGCCCGAAGGCCAGTTCCAGCTTCCGGCGGGCGGCGCGGCGTGGTTCGCCAGCGCAGTGGACAGCGTGCGGGGCAAATATCCCAATCATGTCACCGTGTCGGCGGGCGATCTGATCTCGGGCAGCCCGATCACCTCCTCGCTGTTCCTCGACGAGCCCACGGTGGGCGTGATGAACCGGCTCGGGCTCGACTTCAACGCGGTGGGCAATCACGAGTTCGACCGGGGCCGCAAGGAGCTGCTGCGCATGGCCCATGGCGGCTGCGAGCAGTACACCACCCGCAAGCCCTGCGCGCTCGAGCCCTACAAGACCCCGGCCTTCCCCTTTCTGGCGGCCAACACCATCACGCAGGACGGCACGCCGCTGCTGCCCCCCACCGGCACCAAATTCTTCGGCCAGGGCAAGCGGCGGGTCGGCATCGGCTTTATCGGCATGACCCTGCGCGGTACCGGCGACATTTCCCCGCCCGCAGGCGTCAAAGGCCTGCACTGGGCCGATGAGGCCGAGACCGCCAATGCGCTGGCGCCCAAACTGCGGGCGCAAGGCGTGGATGTGGTCGCGCTGCTGCTGCATCAGGGCGGGCGGGTGCGCAACGATCCGGCCGATCCCAATGGCTGCGAGGGGCTCTATGGCGACATCGGCGAGATTCTCGACCGGCTCGATCCCTCCATCGATCTGGTGATCTCGGGCCATACGCATTGGGCCTATGTCTGCGATTATGTCGGCAAGAAACCCAACCGCGATGGAACGCCGCATCACTTTCTGCTGACCAGCGCGGGCCTGTGGGGCGAGGAAGTCACCGACATCCGCCTGCTGGTCGATCCCGCGCGGCACCGCTTGATCTCGGCCAGGGCGCATAATGTGGTGGTGCAGTCGGCGCCCTATCAGGGATCGAAGGGTCTGGTGAGCGGCAGTGACGCCTTCCCGCGCTTCGCCCCGCGCGCCGATATTGCCGCCTATGTGCAGCGCTACGTCGATGCCGCCGCGCAATATTCGTCGCGCAAGGCGGGCTTTATCGCTCAGGCGGCGGTGAAGAACGACGGCAACCATGGCGGGCCGCTGGCCAATCTGATCGCCGATGCGCAACTGGCCGCCACGAAGGATGCGGGCGCCCAGATCTCCTTCATGAACCCCTTTGGCGTGCGCGCCTCGCTGATCCCGGCGCCGGACCAGAGCCTGACCTTCGGCCAGATCTATGCCGTCCAGCCCTTTGGCAACACGCTGATGACCCTGACCATGAGCGGCGCCCAGATCAAGGCGATGCTGGAGGAAGGCTTCGATGCCACCGGGGCCGAGCAGGCGCTCTCTCCCTCGGAAGGTTTTGCCTACAGCTATGACCGCTCGCAGCCCATCGGCAGCCGGATCGTCAGCATGAGTTTCGAGGGCAAACCGCTGGATATGAGCGCCAGATACCGCGTGACGGTGGCCGATTTCCTCGCCAATGGCGGCGACACCTTCTTCACCTTCACCAAGGGCACCAACCGCACCACCGGCCCGCTCGATCTGGCCGCGCTGGAAGCATGGCTGGCGCAAAATCCGCCACGCGCCCTGCCCGAGGACAATCGCGACAAGGATCTGCGGCCCGATCTGAGCCCGGCGCTGGCCCCGGGCACCAGCCGCACCCCGCCGCCGGGGATGCATTATTGAGGGAAGACAGGCGCCGGCTTAGAAACCGGCGCCCAGCGGCCAATCCTTCCCGGCCAGCCCCAGCACCTTGAACAAGGTGCCCATCTGCTCGGGAGCCACCAGCCGTTCGAGCGCACCGGCGACCTCTCCCGCTCGCGGGGGCGAGGCCTTGGCCAGTGCTCCGGCCCTTTGCGCGATGCCCAGAGCGCCAAGAAACGCCCCCTGCCCCACCGGCCCGGCCACCCGAGCGCCAGCCGCCTGCGCCGCTTCGATGGCGGCGGAAAAATCGACCAGCGTGGTCAGATCCGCCTCGCCCGGCGTGGCGAAGGGATTAGCGGCGGCGTGGCCCTTCAAAGCCTGAAGCGTCGAACCGGTCTGCGGCGCGGTGTAGCCATAATCGACCACCAGCCCCGCCCCGCCCTGCGCCGCCAGCAGCCGCGAGACCTCCCCCATCACCGCGCTGGCGGCGGGGGAGACCTCGACGATGGTCTGCGCCTCGGCCTCGCGGAAAGCCTCGGGCACGGCCAGATCCAGCGGCATGGTGCCCGCCATCGGCACAAAGCGGTCATCCTGCAGGCCCACCATCCGCTCGCGCCAGCCTTGCGGCGTCTTCACGATCTGACGCACCGGCAGCGCATCGAGAAACTCATTGGCGACGATCAGCAGCGGCCTGTCCTCGGGCAGGCTGCCCAGATCGTCATGCCACTGCGCGCCCGGCTCGGCGCGGGCCTGAGCCTCGCGCATGGTGGGCGAGGTCTCGACGAAATGGACGCTGCCCGCCCAGCCGAAACGCCGCAGCACCCGCAAGGCATCGCGGGCCAGAGTGCCCCGCCCCGGCCCCAGCTCGACATAGGCCGCATCCACCGTGCTCCCGGCGCGCGACCACACATCGGCCAGCCACACGCCGATCATCTCGCCGAACATCTGGCTGATTTCGGGCGCGGTGGTGAAATCGCCATCCGCGCCCAGCGGATCGCGGCTGCCGTAATAATGGGCATTGGCCTGCCCCATCCACAGCGTCAGGCTGACCGGCCCCTGCAAGGCGATCAGCCGTGTCAGGCTTTGCTCCAGCGTCATGTCGGCAGGCATCAGACGTGCTTCATCAGGCGACCGCGGGCGCGCCCACCGCCGAACCCACGGCCGGGCGACGCAGCGCGCGCACCACCAGCACCAGACCCAGCACGATCATCGGCACACAGAGCCACTGCCCCATCGACATGCCGGTGGCATGGGCGAAATCCTCAAGCTGGCGGTCCGGCTCGCGGAAATATTCGACGCAGAAGCGCGCCACGCCATAGCCGCCCACAAAGATGCCGCTCAACAGGCCGGGGCGCCAGCGCGCGCCGCTCTTCCAGAACAGCGGGATCAGGATCAAAGCCAACACCAGACCTTCCAGCGCCGCCTCGTAAAGCTGGCTGGGGTGGCGCGGCAGCGGGCCGCCATCGGGGAAGACCATCGCCCAGGCCACATCCGGCGTGGTGACACGGCCCCACAGCTCGCCATTGATGAAGTTGGCACAGCGCCCGAAGAACAGGCCGATCGGGGCGCATGGGGCGATGTAATCCCCCACCCGCAGGAAGCTCAGGCCATTGGCCCGGCACACCCAGGCAATCGCCACGATCACCCCGGCAAGCCCGCCATGGAAGCTCATGCCGCCGTCCCACAGACGCACGAACAGCGTGGGGCTGGTCAGCATCGCATGGTCATAGAACAGCGCATAGCCGCTGCGCCCGCCCAGAATGATGCCGATGGTACACCAGAAGAACAGATCATCGGCATGGCGCTGGCCCAGCGGGGCGCCCGCCGTCTTGATCTCGCGCGTCAGATGCCAATAGCCGAAGAGGATGCCCGCCAGATAGGCCAGCGAGTAATAGCGCAGCGTAAAGCCGAAATGGGTGGTCAGCGGCCCCAGTTCGATGCCGCGCTTCAGATGCAGGTCGACCCATTGCAAGGGCTGATGGACGGCGCTGCCGGCGGCTGTTGCGGCGTCGAGAACAAGATCGAGCGTCATGGAAATCGGAAAATCCGCCTCTGCTGGGGCAAGCGCCTGGAGTATGATTGGCGGACCAACCCGCCACGCCGCGCCTTTTGGCATAGAGAAAGGCGCGATGATAGGTGGTTCCGCGCCGGAGTCGTTTGAACATTCGGCGAAAGCCGAATGTTACGGCACCAGCCCTCTCCCCCGCCCGGCCACCCACAGGATACGACCGATGGGTGGCCGGGCGGGGGAGAGGGCTGGTGCCGCTCGGGCAATGTGCGCAGGCACGTTGCCCAAACCTCACTCACCGCTTCTTCACGCGATGGCGCTATGCTGGCCCCTCGCAACAGGATAAGAGCCGCGTCATGAACGACCTGCGCATCCCCAACCAGCGTGCCGTGATCGACCGACGGGCGCTAACCGCCACCATCGCCGCCGAGGTGGCCGCCAAGCCGCCCACCGGCCAGCGGATGAAGGTGGTCGAAGCGCTGCGCGCCGCGCTGGCCCATGGCCGTGAGGAAATCGCCCGCCGCCTGGAAGAACGCCCGGCAGCCGGTCATGATGCGGCGGCGGCTCAGGCCTTTCTGGTCGACCAACTGCTGCGCGTCATCCACGATCACGTCATCAACGATGTCTACCCCTCCGGGCACCGCTCCAGCGGCGAGCGGCTGACGATCATGGCCGTGGGCGGCTATGGGCGCGGCGAGATGGCGCCGCATTCCGATGTCGACATCGCCTTCCTCACCCCCTCCAAGCAGACCCACTGGTGCGAGCAGGTGATCGAGGCGATGCTCTATTTCCTGTGGGATCTGGGGCTGAAGGTCGGCCATTCCAGCCGCAGCCTCGACGATATGGTCCGCATGGCCAAATCGGACATCACCATCTGCACCGCCCTGCTGGAAGGCCGCTATGTCTGGGGCGATCAGGAATTGTTCGATGAGGCGCGCCGCCGCTTCTTCGCCGAGGTCGTCGCGGGCACCGAACGCCAGTTCGTCACCGAAAAGCTGATCGAACGCAACGAGCGCCACAAAAGACTGGGCGATTCGCGCTATGTGGTTGAGCCCAATGTGAAAGAGGGCAAGGGCGGCCTGCGCGACCTGCACACGCTCTACTGGATCGGCAAATACATCCACAAGGTGCGCTCTGTGGCGGAACTGGTCGATGTCGGCCTGCTGACGCCCAAGGAATACCGCGATTTCCGCCGCGCCGAGAACTTCTTCTGGGCCGTGCGCTGCCACCTGCACCAGCTCACCAACCGCGCTGAAGACCGCCTGACCTTCGACCTGCAGCGCGCCGTGGCCGAGCGCATGAATTTCGCCGACCGCCCCGGCAAAAGCGCGGTCGAGCGCTTCATGCAGTACTTCTTCCTGCAGGCCAAACAGGTCGGCAGCCTGACCGGCGTCTTCCTCGCCCAGCTTGAGGAGCAGAGCGCCAAGAAGCAGCGCAAGGGCCTGTTGGCCACCTTTCGCGGGCGGACCAAGACGATCAAGGGCTTCAAGGTCGCCTCCAGCCGGATTGCCGCGCCCGACGACACCTGGTTTGCGGCCGACCCTGTCCGCATGCTGGAAATCTTCGCCATCGCCGACGAGCAGGGTCTGGAAATCCACCCCGAGACCATGCGCCTGCTCACCCGCGACTGCCGGATGATCGACGCCGCGGTGCGCAAGGACCCCAGGGCCAACGAACTGTTCCTCGGCGTGCTGACCAGCCCGCGCGACCCCGAAACCGTGCTGCGCTGGATGAACGAGGCGGGCGTCTTCGGCCGCTTCGTGCCCGAATTCGGGCGCGTCAACGCCCAGATGCAGTTCGACATGTACCACCACTATACGGTGGACGAGCACACCATCCGCGCCATCGGCCTGCTCGCCCGCATCGAAAAGGGCGAGCTGAAACAAGATCATCCCCTCGCCACGACGCTGATCGGCAAGGTGCATTCGCGCCGTGCCACCTTCTGCGCCGTGCTGATGCATGACATCGCCAAGGGCCGCGGCGGCGACCATTCCATCCTGGGCGCCGAGATCGCCAAGCGCCTCTGCCCCCGCTTCGGCCTGAGCGAGGATGAAACCGCGCTGGTCAGTTGGCTGGTGCGCCAGCATCTGATCATGAGCGCCACCGCCTTCAAGCGCGATCTGGCCGACTGGAAGACCATCACCGATTTCGTCTCGGTGGTGCAATCGCTGGAACGCCTGCGCCAGCTCGCCCTGCTGACCATCGTCGACATCCGCGCCGTCGGCCCCGGCGTGTGGAACAGCTGGAAGCGCCAGTTGCTGGCCGAACTCTACAATGCGGCGGAGGAACGCCTGCGCCTCGGCCATGTCCAGAGCCACCGCGCCGAGCGCATCGAGGCCAAGAAACAGGCCGTCGCCGCCCGCATGGGCGACAATGGCGCCATGGTCGAGCGCGTCGGCAAGCTGATGGCCGACGCCTACTGGATCGCCGAGGGCGAGGACGTGATCGCGCTCAACCTCGCGCAGCTCGATCAGTCGGCGGGCGAACAGCTCTCCATCACCACCACCTATGATGCCGCGCGCGGCGCCACGCTGGTGATGGTGATCGCCGCCGACCACCCCGGCCTGTTCTACCGCATCGCCGGCGGCATCCACCTGGCGGGCGGCAACATCATCGACGCCCGCATCCACACCGCCAAGAACGGCACCGCCGTCGACAACTTCCTGGTGCAGGACCCGCTGGGCCGCCCCTTCTCCGAGGAAGGGCAATTCGCGCGGTTGAAGACCACGATTGGCGACGCTCTGGCCAACCGCGTGCCGCTGGTGCCGCAACTGGCTGCCCGCCCCCTCGCCCGGCCCCGCGCGGAGGCCTTCGAGGTCCGCCCGCGCGTGGAGTTCGACAATGATGCGTCGAACCGCTTCACCGTGGTGGAAATCTCCGCCCGCGACCGGCCCGCGCTGCTGAACCGGCTGGCGCGCGCTTTGTTCGAGGCGCGGCTGATCGTGCATTCCGCCCATATCGCCACCTATGGCGAGCGGGCCATCGATACGTTCTATGTGACCGATCTGTTCGCCGGGAAGATCGATACCGCCAGCCGGTTGAAGTCGGTCGAGAAGCGGTTGCTGGAAGCAGCAAGCGAGGATGTGCCGGAAGTAGCATAAAAGGGAAGATGCGAGGGGGTTACCCCCTCGCGCTCCCAGAAATGTCTACCTTGTGACCAGTCCTATCGGTTCGGCACGGATTCATGGCGCCGCAGGCAGGAACGATGGCTGGCGCTATGGTGCCGGTTTGATGGCCTGCGGCGCGGCAAACTTAGTGCTTTGGCCGAACCCGAAGCGCAACGCAGACAGTAAAGGGAGCGCGAGGGCGATGGCCCTCGCATTTCTCTTTTAAACCTTCAAACGCTCCACCACCTGATCTTTCCCGATCAACGGCAGCAGAGCCCTCATATCCGGCCCATGCTCCATGCCCGTAATGGCCTGACGCAGCGGCAGAAACAGAGTCTTGCCCTTGCGCCCGGTGGCCTCCTTCAGAGCGCCCGTCAAAGCAGCCCAAGGCGCCTCGGCCCAATCCAGCCCGGCGGCCACCTCTGCGGCAGAGGCCAGAAAAGCGCGGGTTTCATCATCGAAGGCGGGCGAGGTGATGGGGCCTGTCACAATGGCCCACCAGTCGGCGGCCTCGGCTATGGTCGAGAGGTTCGGGCGGATGGCATCCCAGCCCGCCTCATCGATCCCGGCAGGCAGGCCGGCCGACACACGCTCAAACGGCAGGCGGTGGAGGATCGAGGCGTTCAGGCGCGCCAGTTCGGCCTCATCGAAGCGCGCGGGGGCGCGGCCAAAGCGCGACAGGTCGAAAGCGGCGATCAACTCCGCCAGCGACAGCGCCGGATCGACCGGATCGCTGGTGCCCAGACGGGCCAGCAGAGCGATCACGGCCTCGGGCTCGATGCCCTGCTCGCGCAATTCGCCGATGCCCAGCGAGCCGAGGCGCTTGGACAGCTTGCCCTCGGCGCCCGTCAGCAGCGCTTCATGGGCCAGAGCGGGCACGGGGGCGCCCATGGCCTCGAACATCTGCACCTGCACGGCGGAGTTGGTGACGTGATCCTCGCCACGCAGGATCTGCGTCACGCCCATATCCACATCGTCGATCACCGAGGGCAGCATATAGAGCCACGAGCCATCCGCGCGACGCACCACCGGATCGGACATCTGCGCCGGATCGAAGCGCTGGGGCCCGCGAATGCCGTCCACCCATTCGATGGGCGCGTCGCGGTCGAGCAGGAAGCGCCAGTGCGGGGTCTCGCCCGCTGCGGCCTTGGCGGCGTGATCGGCCTCGGTGAGGTGCAGCGCGGCGCGGTCATAAACAGGCGGCAGGCCCCGGCCCAGCAGCACCTTGCGCTTCAGCTCCAGCTCCTGCGCGCTTTCATAGGCGCGGTAGACGCGGCCACCCTCGACCAGCTTCTGGAACTCGCGCTCATACAGCGCCGAGCGGGCCGACTGGCGCTCCTCACCATCGTGGTTCAGGCCCAGCCATGCCAGCGTATCGCGGATGGCGTCGACATACTCTTCCTTGCTGCGGGCGGCGTCGGTGTCGTCGATGCGCAGCAGGAACCGCCCGCCCGACTTTTGCGCCAGCATCCAGTTGTGCAAAGCCGTGCGGATGTTGCCGATATGCAGCAGGCCAGTGGGCGACGGGGCGAAGCGGGTTACGGTGGTCATGTTGGGGGCTATAGGGACGGGAAGAAGGAAAGAGAAGATGCGAGGGCCATCGCCCTCGCGCTCCCTTTATTGTCGGCGTTGTGCACAGGGCTCGGCCTTACGCCCAGCTTGCAGCGCCGCAGGCAATCATTGGATCAGCGCAAACCTGCCACCACAGCGCCAGCCATCGTTCCTGCCTGCGGCGCCATGAACCCGTGCGAAACCGATAGTTTGTGCACAACGTAGACATTCCTGGGAGCGCGAGGGGGTAACCCCCTCGCATTTCCCTTTTCTAAACCTTATGCCGTCCGAAACGCCTGCGTAATCGGATAACGCCGATCCCGCCCGAAATTCCGCGTCCCCAGCTTCACGCCCGGAGGCGCCTGACGGCGCTTGTACTCGGCCAGATGGAGCAAACGCTCGATCCGCGACACTGTTTCGCGCTCGAAGCCTTCCTTCACCAGTTGGTCGACGCTCTTTTCGTGCTCGACCAGCCCGATCAGGATCGGGTCCAGCACATCGTAGGGCGGCAGCGAGTCCGAATCCTTCTGGTCCGGGCGCAGCTCGGCGCTTGGCGGTTTGCTGATGATGTTCTCCGGCATCACCGGGCCGCTCGGGCCCAGACCGATGCGCGGCTTGTTCTCGTTGCGCCATTTCGAGATGGCGAAGACGGTCAGCTTGTAGGCGTCCTTCAGCGGATTATAGCCGCCGTTCATATCGCCATAGAGCGTCGCGTAACCCACGCTCATCTCGCTCTTGTTGCCGGTTGTCACGACCATCGGGCCAAACTTGTTCGACAGGGCCATCAACGTCACGCCGCGGATACGGCTTTGCACGTTTTCTTCCGCCAGATCGGGGGCCTTGCCCGCGAAGGCCGGGCCCAGCATCTCGTCGAAGGCCTTCACGGCGGGGACGATGGGGATGGTGTCGTAACGCACGTTGAGCAGGCGGGCGCATTGCGTGGCGTCCACCAGGCTTTCGGTGCTGGTGTAGCGGCTGGGCAGCATCACGCACCACACCTTGTCGGCGCCCAGCGCATCCACCGCAATGGCGGCGCACAGGGCCGAATCGATGCCGCCCGACAGGCCCAACACCACGCCGGGGAAGCGGTTGCGCGTGACGTAATCGCGCAAGGCCAGCACCATGGCGGAGTAGATGCTCTCCTCCTGACCGACATGCTGGGCGATCTCGCCATGGTCGCAGCGCCAGCCCTTGGCGGTCTTGGTCCAACTGGTGAGAACTTCCTGCTCCTCCCAGTCGGTCATCTGCACGGCCAGACTACCGTCGCCATTGACGACGAAGCTGGCGCCGTCGAACACCAGCTCGTCCTGCCCGCCGACGCGGTTCAGATAGGCCAGCGGCACACCCGCCGCCACGGCGCGGCGCTTGGCGACGCCGTCGATACGCAGCGAATCCTTGTCGATCTCATAGGGGCTGCCGTTGACGCAGATGAAGATCTCCGCGCCGAAATCGGCCAGATGCTTGCAGACATTGGGGTGCCAGATGTCCTCGCAGATCGGCACGCCCAGCATGATGCCGCGGAAGATGATCGGCTCGGGCAGAGGGCCGGGCTGGAACAGGCGCATCTCGTCGAAGGTGCCGTAATTGGGCAGCTCATGCTTGAAGCGGATGGCCTGCACCTTGCCCTGATCGAGCAGGGCCACGCCATTGTGCAGCGCGCCATCCTGCACGAAGACGCTGCCCACCAGCATGGCCGGGCCCTTGGTGGCGGTGGCGGCGGCCAGCTTTTCCAGTTCGGCGGCGGCGCGCTCGATCAGGGCGGGCTTCAGGATCAGGTCTTCGGGCGGGTAGCCGATCAGCTGCAGCTCGGGGAAAACGATCAGGTCGGCCCCCTTGGCACCGGCGCGCTCACGCGCGGCCAGCATGGCGGCGGCATTGCCGGCCAGATCGCCAACGGACTGATTCAACTGGGCGAGCGTGATCTTGAGTGTGTCGGGCATGATGGTGCCTTGTGTAGGCAGGGATGCGGACAGGGGCAAGACGGAGCTGGGCAGAAGATCCCTCTCACACCCTCATTTCGCCTCCCGGAGACAAGGCGCGGTGCCCCGGCTACGTCGAGTGGCCCTTTGGCTGGCGACGACAATGGGTTAGCCTGCGCGCCATGCAAGCATGGGTGCCCTTCTATTCGGTGATCGCGACGGCGGCGGCGGCCTTGCTGGGGCTGCTGTTCGTGGCCGTCTCCGTCACCGCCCGCGAGGATTTCTCCCGCCCCCATTCCCCGACCCGCGCTCTGGCCGAGCAGGCCTTCCAGAACTATCTGGCCGTGCTGGTGATATCCTGCATCGCGCTGTTCCCGGATGACAACACCGCCGCCATCGGTGGGGCCTGCCTGGCGGTGGTCGGCTTCAAGTCGCTCTGGGCGCTTTGGCGGCTGGTGCAGACCGTGCGCCATGGCTCGGGCGAGATGCCGCTGTTCATCACCCTGCGCCGCCATGCCATCTCCATCGCGGGTTTCAGCCTGTTGGTGCTGGCGACATGGCGGATGGCCAGCGGGCATCGCGACAGCTTCCACACGCTGGCCTCGGGCCTGCTGATGCTGCTGGGGTCGTCGGCGACGGTGTCCTGGGACCTGCTGCATCATCTGCTGCGTCATCCCCGGAAAGAGGATGACAACAAGCAGGAAGGATGAAGGCGGGGGTATAACGCCCGCGCCCTCATCCTTTCGTGTTGACCGCAAGGTTCAAGGCAGATGCAGCGACTGGCGCAGGAAAGCGTCCGCCTGTGCCAGCATCTTGGTCCGGGCCGCCGAACTGGCCAGTTGATGATCGAGGCCAGGAAATTCGACCAGTTCCACCGACTTGCCGGCGCCGTTCAATTTGTCGCGCATGAAACGCGATTCCGCGATGCCCACATTGTGATCGATATCGCCATGGAACATCAGCACCGGCGCCTTGAACTTGCCGGCATTTTGCGCCGGGCTGCCCGCCTTGACATGCGGCCCCTGACCGATGCGGGTGTTTTCCATCTCATAATCGGTGAAATTGATGCGCTCCATGCGCAGCATCTCCAGATCGGTCACCGGGGCCACAGCCACGATGGCCTTGTAGAGATCCGGGTCCAGCACCGCCGATTGCAACGCCGCATAGCCACCATATGACCAGCCGACGATCGCCAGCTTGTCAGGCTTTGCAATGCCCTGCGTCACCAGCCAGCGCCCGGCATCGTTCACATCCCCGATGGCGGTGGGCCATGACTGGAAGCCATTCTTCTGGAACCAGGCCGCCCCGTAACCTGTCGACCCGCGAAATTCGGGCTGCAACACCGCATAACCCCGGTTGGCGAAGAATTGCGACAGCCAGTCGAAGCCCCACTCGTCACGCGATTCCGGCCCGCCATGAGGCATAACAATGGCGGGAAGGTTTTTGCCGTCGCTGCCGGGCGGCAGCGTAAGATAGCCCGGAATCATCGTGCCGTCGCGGGCAGGGAAGCGGACCGGCTTCATCTGCGACAGCGCCACGCCCGCCAGTTGCGGACGCAGCGGCAACAGCTCCGCCATTTGATGCGTCGCCTTGTCATACAGGTAAAGCATGCCCGGATTGACGTCGCTGGTCACCAGCATCACCAGTTTCTGCTCATTCTGCGTGGCATCGATGATGTTCACCGCCGACCCTGCGGGAAAGACCTTTGCCATGGCCTTGCTCAATTTGGCCAGTTCCGGGTCGGCATAATCGACCACCCGCTTTTCGGTGGCATAGCTCACGCCCACCACGCGCTGCTGGCGCCCCACGCGCACCAGATTGTCGACATCAACGCCCGGATGGCTGAGCAACAATTCGTTGGGCGCCCCTTCGGTCAGCGCGCGGCGATAGAGGGCGGTGTAGCCATCCTTCACGTCACGGCCATAGACCACGTCAAGATCGGGATCGACCGCCAGCGGCTCAAAACCATGACTGCCCCCCGCGCTGTAGGTGACCGTGCTCAATGGCAGCCATGCATGTCCGTCCTTCTTGCGGAAGAACCAGCTTATACGGTTGCCGTCATAGCCCGATTCCTCACGCGGCTGCACGCTCATCACCCGCACCATGCCGCGCCCGTCGGACAGGAAATCCGAGGCCGTTTCCTTGGGCGGCTCGACCGTGCGTGACTTGCCGCTCACGGTGTCGACCGCGATCACACCCAGACCGCCCCGCGTGGCATGGATGATCGTGCCGGTTTCCTCCTCGGGCATGAAACGGCGGGTCATCAGCACGCCATTGCCGCCGCCCGGCGCGGTCAGATCGATGATCTGGCCACCATCGTTGCTCATGCCCCTGGCGCGCATGCTTTCCTGCGGCGTGATCATGCGTGAGGCGCTGCCATCGGCATTGACCCCGATCACCCGCGTGTAGGTCATCAGGCCATTGGCATCCTTAACCAGATAGGTCAGCATGCAGGCCAGCCGCTGATCGGTCGACCACTGGCAATAGCGCAAGCGGTTATCGCCTCCGCTGGCGCCACGAATGGCGGTGACCTTGCCGCTGCCGTCAAGCTGGTGGACATGGATGTCCTCGCCCGAACCGTTGGGCACGACAACAGCCAGTTGCTTGCCGTCGGGCGCAATGCTGACCTCGCCCACCGCATCGCGCGCGCCAAAGCGGGCTGCCGCTTCCTGCGCGGACAGCGGAGCCTTGGCAGAACTGTCCGATTGCGCCGATACGGACGACACCACAAGAACCTGCGCCGACACCGCCAACGCCAGCAACGAACATCCCCCGATTTTAAACGACATCGATCCCCACACCCCTGTTCAGACAGGGTCGAGCCATATCGACCGCCCAACAAGGCGGCAAGAGAAGCCCTTATTTCAACTTGCTCATTGCGGTGGAAAGGCGGCGATTACCTTTGCTGGCACCGTCCCGCGAAAGCATGTCGGCCAGAAAACGATTGAACGAAGACCACAGGGCAAGGTGGCGGCCCTTCCCAAAACAAAACCGCCGGAGGTTTCCCCCCGGCGGCTTCGTTACATCAGCAATCCGAACGATGGATCAGCCGACGATTTCTTCGGGCGAGAAGAAGTAGGCGATCTCGACCGCGGCGTTCTCTTCGCTGTCCGAACCGTGGACCGAGTTGGCTTCGATCGATTCGGCCAGTTCCTTGCGGATGGTGCCGGCGTCAGCGTTGGCGGGGTTGGTGGCGCCCATGATGTCGCGGTTGCGCTTCACGGCATCTTCGCCTTCCAGCACCTGCACGACGACGGGGCCCGAGATCATGAACGACACCAGGTCGTTGAAGAAGGGACGCTCGGCGTGGACGGCGTAGAAGCCCTCGGCCTTTTCCTTGGTGAGCTGCAGGCGCTTGGACGCGACGACGCGCAGGCCGGCTTCTTCCAGCATCTTGGTGACGGCGCCGGTCAGGTTGCGGCGGGTGGCGTCGGGCTTGATGATCGAGAAGGTGCGGGTCACCGCCATGGGAAATTCCTTGCGAGGTTGGGCTGTAGAGCGGGCTCGAGAGCCCTGTTGCGCGGCCCCCTAGCCGGGATGCGGCCATTTCGCAAGCGGTGCGGTGATGCTGTGCGACACCGATACAGCAGCGCCAGCCCTCTCCCCCGCCCGGCCACCCATCGGCCGTATCCTGTGGGTGGCCGGGCGGGGGAGAGGGCTGGTGCCGTAAAATCCGGCTCTTTCGCCGGATTTTCAAACAGACACTAACCGCGCGCCACCCAGCGCCCCTCGACATATTCGTGGAAGTGGCGCTCCACACCCTCGCGCTGGCCCAGCATGGTCCAGACGGCGCGGGCCGCGCCGCGCGTCGCCTCTCCGAAGAGCAGCAGGGCGCGGTCGAAGCCTTCGCCCATCTCGCGCCACTGGCCATCGGCCAGCAGGGCGATGCGCGCGCCATTGGCGGGATCGGTCAGATCGGGGGCGATCAGGATGGGCTGGCTGGCATCATGCTCGCCGCCCGCCTCGCCATGGGCAAGGAAGCTGGTCGGGCGCCAGCCCCACAGCGCCTGGGAAATGCGCTGGCGCTGCCCGCCGTCGCCCGCGACCACCAGCATGCGCTGGCCGGCCTTCATCGCGGCGGCGGCGAGCGGCGGCAGGGCGACCAAAGCGTCCCCCTGCCCCACCAGATAGAAATCGACGCGCAGGCTCACCCTTCGGCGGTGTCGCGCACGAAACGGTCGAGCAGGCGCACGCCATAACCGGTCGCGCCCTTGTCCCAGGTGTGGCCCGCCTTGTCGGCCCAGACCATGCCCGCAATGTCGAGATGCGCCCAGGGGGTGCCCTTCTCGATATAGCGCAGCAGGAACTGCGCCGCCGTGATCGAGCCGCCGAACTTGCCGCCGATGTTCTTCATGTCGGCGATGGGGCTGTCGATCATGCGGTCATAGACCGGGCCCATCGGCATGCGCCACAGCTTGTCGCCGGTGGCGGCGCCGGCGGCGGTCAGTTGCGCGGTCAGCGTGTCGTCGTTCGAGAAGATACCGGCGTACTCATGGGCGAGGCTGGCGATGATCGCCCCGGTCAGCGTGGCCAGATCGACCACCAGCTTCGGCTTGAACTCGCGCTGCACGAAGGTCAGCGCGTCGCACAGCACCAGACGGCCCTCGGCATCGGTGTTGATCACCTCGATGGTCTGGCCGCTCATGGAGGTGACCACATCGCCGGGGCGCTGGGCATTGCCGTCGGGCATGTTCTCGACCAGACCGCAGACGCCCACGACATTGGCCTTGGCCTTGCGCAGGGCAAGCGCCAGCATGGTGCCCGCCACGGCGCCCGCGCCGCCCATGTCCCACTTCATGTCTTCCATGCCGGCGGGGGCCTTCAGGCTGATGCCGCCAGTGTCGAAGGTGACGCCCTTGCCGACAAACGCCACGGGAGCCTCGCCAGCCTTGCCGCCGTTCCACTCGATCACCAGCACGCGCGGCGGGCGGACCGAGCCCTGAGCCACGCCCAGCAGCGCGCCCATACCCAGCGACTTGAGTTCAGTCTCCTCCAGCACGCGGACCTTCAGCCCGGTGCCCTCATAGCGGGCCTGAGCGCGCGCCACGAAGCTTTCGGGATAGATCACATTGGCCGGTTCGGTGACCAGCTCGCGGGTGAACTCCACGCCCTGTGCCACGGCGAAGGTCTCGTCCCATGCCGCCTCGGCACCTTCGGGAGCGCCGATGACCTCGACCCTGGTCAGGCTGGCCTTCTTGTCGTCCTTCTGGGTGGTGCGATACTTGTCCCAGCGCCAGGCGCGCAGGCGCACGCCCAGCAGCAGCGCAGCCACTTCGGCGCCCGAGAGATCGGCACCGGCCAGATCGATCGCCACCGCGCTCTCGCCGCTGGTGAGATATTCGGCGGTCAGCGCCGCGCCGGCCTTCTCAAGGCCCGACAGACGGTCGGCGGCGCCCTTGTCGCTAACGCCGAGCAGCACGGCGCGCAGGGTCACATCGCCACGCGCAACAAACCCTTCGAACAGATCGCCCGCCTTGCCGGCAAAACGGTTCGCCCTGGCCCCGGCGGCCAGCAGCGGATCGAGATCGGCGGGCCAGCCCGCCCCCTCGATCAAACGCGCGCGCGTGGTGGCGGAGGACTGGTCGGATGTGGAAAACTGGATCTGCATGACAACTCCATGGCAATCTGTTCGGCGGCAAGCCGCAAGCGGACGGCGGCACGGCGCCGGGGATGTTCCCCCCGGCGCGGCGCCGTCATCGCGGGCAGCGCACCCCGCTTTGCAGAGCGCGCCACGATCAACGCGCATTGCAGTTAGGACGCACCGGTGCGATAGGCAAGCCATGCTTCCCCTCCGGCGTCCCTGCCCTTCTTCCGTGTCCGGCCGGCAAAGCCGCGGTTTTCCGGGTTTTTCGCCCAGCACCATGGCTGTGGCGCTTGGCCTTGCGGCGAATCCCGCCGTGGCTTACGCGCTGCCCACCGGGTCTTTGGGCCAGCCGATCAGCACCGGCGCGGCCATCACGCCCTCCCCGCAGATGGGCACGCAGAACGAACATGCGGAAGCCTCGCCCGAAAAACCCGAAGCCGATCGTCATGTCGATTTCGAGGCCGATGAGGTCGATTATTCCGACGATGACAATCTGGTCACCGCCAAGGGCAACGTCTTCCTGAAGCGTGGCGAGCGGACCATGCGCGCCGATTCGGTGGTGTGGAACCGCGACACCGGCGACATCACCGCCAGCGGCAACATCCGCGCCGTCGATGCCGACGGCAATGAGATGTTTACCGGCGAGATGAGGGTGGATCAGGACATGTCGGTGGGCTTCACCACCAACATGCTGCTGCTGCTGCGCGAAGGCGGGCGCCTGGCCGCCGACAAGGGCGAGCGGCAGCAGGACGGCACCGTCCTGCTCACCCGCGTCAGCTACACCGGCTGCGATGTGGTCAACGGCAAGGGCTGCGCCACCACGCCGAGCTGGCGCATCAACGCCCGCCGCGTGATCTATGACCAGAAGCGCAAGCTGGTGAAGTTCAAGGCGGCGCGTCTGGTGGTCTTCGGGGTGCCGCTGGTGCCGCTGCCCACCGCGATCATCGCGACGGACGGGCGCGCCATCACCGGGCCGCTCATTCCCGATCTGCGCACGACCGCATCGAACGGCATCGAAATCTCGGAAGGCGAATACATCCGTCTGGCCGATGACAAGGATCTGACGCTCAAGGGCTATGTCTTTTCCAAGGTCAACCCGATGCTTCAGGTCAACTATCGCCAGTTGACCGATCTGGGCGCCTTCCAGATGACCGGCTATGTCACGCGCAGCGCGGTGCTGGCCGCCAATGGCACCGGCAGCGGGACGACCGAGCTGCGCGGCTATATCGATGCCAACGGCAAGTTCCAGCTCTCGCCGGAATGGAGCGTGACCTTCTCGGGCCGTCTGGCCAGCGACCGCACCTTCCTGCAGCGCTATTACATCAACAACGACGATCTGCTGCGCTCGACCATCAATGTCGAGCATATCGACAAGAACTCCTATTTCTCGCTCTCGGGCTGGGCTTTCCAGACCCTGCGCACCGATGAGCAGCAGGGCAGCGTGCCCATCGCCCTGCCGGTGCTCGATTATCGCCGCCGCATCGCCGACCCCTGGCTGGGCGGCCAGTTCGAGATCGAGGCCAACACGCTGGCAATCACCCGCACCGCGGGCCAGGACACGCAGCGCGCCTTCACCAGCGCGCAATACAGCCTGCGCCGCACCACGCCGTGGGGCCAGCAGTTCACCTTCACGGGTCTGGCCCGCGCCGACGCTTATCATTCCACCGACAATGCGCTGACCACCACCTCGATCTATCAGGGCCTGCCCGGCTGGCAGACGCGCGGCGTGGTGCTGGGCGCGGTGGACATGACCTGGCCGCTGGTGGGCGAGGCCTTTGGCGGCACGCAGGTCATCACCCCGCATGTTCAGGTGGTGGCCGCGCCCTCCACCCCCAACCTGTCGATCCCGAACGAGGATTCGCGCGCCATCGAGCTGGAGGATGACAACCTCTTCTCGCTCAACCGCTTCCCCGGCCATGACCGGATCGAGGACGGCACCCGCGTGACCTATGGCCTGGAATGGCGGCTGGATGTGCCGCGCTGGAGCATCAACGCCAACATCGGCCAGTCCTATCGCATGACCAGCAAGCCCACCCTGCTGCCTGACGGCACAGGACTGTCGGGCCGCATGTCCGACATCGTGGGCCGCACCGAAATCCGCTATCGCGACCTGTTCAAGATCACCCACCGTTATCGCCTCGACAAGGACACGATGGGCTTCCGCCGCAACGAAATCGACGCGGCTGTGGGCAGCAACCGCACCTATTTCGAGGTGGGTTACGTCAAGCTCAACCGCCATTTCGACAGCGGGATCGAGGATCTGCAGGACAGCACCGAGGCGCGCGCCTCGGTCCGCGCCGCCTTCACCCGTTACTGGTCGGTGTTCGGCTCGGGCATTTTCGACATCAACGACAAGTCGGTGGTCAATGGCGTCACGCTGGACAAGTTCCAGCCGCTGCGCACCCGCGTGGGCCTGTCCTACAATTCGGACTGCCTTGAATTCGACCTGACCTGGCGCCGCGACTATGTGACGATCGGCGACGTCGCCAGGGGCAGCAGCTTCGAGCTGCATTTCAGCCTGAAAAACCTCGGCTTCAGGTAAGGAGGCGGGCCGCGCCGGTTTCCGGGGCCGGGGCCGCCAAATCGGGTGAAAGCCCGATTTCCAAAGCGACTCTCATGCCATTGGCATGGCGGTGCAAACAGGCTATCGCGCAGGCGTGTCACAGTCGGCACGTGGCGTGCAGCCGGGGCCTCAGCTCCGGTTCAGCCGCAGTCCGGCATGTGGGGGGAGCCCGCGCGCCGCCTTGGCGCAGGGCCAGTCAAGCAGGATCGACCAGACGGTGATGATGAAGTCCAAGAACCGCGTTTCCTTCCCCCGTGGGGGCCGCGTGGCCCTTTCTGTCGCTCTTGCGCTGATGCTGCCCGCCACCTCGCTGATGGCGCAGGGTGCGGGTGGGGGCCAGCCCGGCGGTCAGGAAGCGGCCGAGGCCGGCGGCCCCGGCAACGACCCGTTCAACCTGCCTGATACGGTCACGCTGTTCGGCAAGAACACCCCCAATCTGCGCCGCGCCACCGCCATCGTGAACGGTGACATCATCACCGGCACCGATGTTGACCAGCGTCTGGCGCTGGTGCTCGCGGCCAATGGCGGCAAGATTTCCGATGAGGAGCGCACCCAGTTGCGCGCGCAGGTGCTGCGCAACCTGATCGACGAAACGCTGCAGATCCAGGAAGCCAAGACCGCCGACGCCACCATCGACGATGCCGAGGTGGATGACACCTTCGCGCGCGTGGCTCAGGAAAACTTCCATCAGGATGTGAAGGCCCTCGACGCCTATCTGACCCGCGTGGGCTCATCCTCCGCCTCGCTGAAGCGTCAGATCAAGGGCGAGCTGGCCTGGCAGCGCGTGCTGCGCAAGAACGTCCAGCCCTTCATCAACGTCAGCCAGGAAGAAGTGAAGGAACTGATCGCCAAGATGCAGGCGCAGAAGGGCACCGACGAATATCACGTCGGTGAAATCTATCTGTCGGCCACGCCCGAGAGCAAGCCTTCGGTCGCCGCCAATGCCAACCGCATCATGGATCAGCTGCGTCAGGGCGGCAGCTTCGTGGCCTATGCGCGGCAATATTCCGAGGCCTCGACCAAGGTGGTCGGCGGCGATCTGGGCTGGGTGCGCCTCTCGCAGCTTCCCACCGAACTGGCGGCGGCCGCGCGTGACATGCAGCCCGGTCAGCTCACCGGCCCGGTGGAGATGCGCGGCGGCTTCTCGATCCTGTATCTGATCGACAAGCGCAAGGTGCTCACCAGCGATCCGCGCGACGCGATTCTGGCGCTCAAGCAGATCTCGATCGAATTCCCCAAGGGCATGAGCGAGGCCGACGCCAACAAGCGCGCCACCGAATTCTCCACCGCTATCAAGGGCGCCAAGGGCTGCGGCGGCGTCGATGCCGCGGCGCAGAAGATCGGCGCGCAGGTGGTGGCCAACGATCAGGTCAAGGCGCGCGATCTGCCCGCCGCCCTGCAGCAGACCATTCTGGGCATGCAGCCGGGCGATTCGACCCAGCCCTTCGGCTCGGTGGCGGAAGGCGTGCGCATGCTGATGCTCTGCGGCCGTGAAGAGCCCAAGGATGCCAGCGCCCCCAACTTCGACCAGGTGCTGGGCCAGATGGAAGACGAGCGCGTCAACAAGCGCGCCCAGATCTACATGCGCGATCTGCGTCGCGACGCGATCATCGAATACAACTGATGACGTCCGCGGCGCCTCTGGTTCTGACGCTGGGCGATCCGGCGGGGGTTGGCCCGGAGCTGATCGCCGCCGCATGGGCCCGGCGCGTGGAGGATGGCCCCAATGGCCTTGGGTTGTCGCCCTTCTTCGCCATGGGCGGCGCGGAGCTGATTGCGGCGGCAGCGGCCTCGCGCGGGCTTTCGGTGCCGATCGAGCGCATCGCTTCCCCCGCTCAGGCGGCGGAGGTTTTTCCTCACGCTTTGCCGGTGCTGGGCGATCTTGACGGTGCCTATACGCCCGGCGAGCCCAATCGCGAGGGCGCCGCCCTAGCGCTGGCCTCGCTGTCGCTCGCCGCGCGGCTGACGGTGGAGGGTGAGGCCTCCGCCATCGTCACCGCCCCGATCCACAAGGCGCGCCTTGCCGAGGTCGGCTTCGTGCATCCCGGCCAGACCGAATTTGTCGCTGCGGCTTCAGGTGTTGCTGCCGAAGATGCGGTGATGATGCTCGCCGGGCCGACCTTGCGCACGGTGCCGCTGACGGTTCACACCTCGCTGGCCAGCGTGCCGGGGCTGATCACGCCCGAACTGGTCGAGCGCCGCAGCGCGATCACCGCCGCCGCTCTGGCCCGCGATTTCGGCCTGCCCTCGCCCCGCCTCGCGATTGCCGCGCTCAACCCGCATGCCGGTGAGGAAGGCCGCATGGGCGATGAGGAAAGCCGCCTGATCGAGCCTGCCATCGCCGCCCTGCGCGCGCGCGGCATCGACGCCACCGGGCCGCACCCTGCCGATGCGCTCTTCGCCGAGCGGGCCCGCGCCACCTATGATGTGGCGATCTGCATGTATCACGATCAGGCGCTGATCCCCTTGAAAGCGCTGGATTTCGACCAGGGCGTCAATGTCACGCTGGGTCTGCCGATCATCCGCACCTCGCCCGATCACGGCACGGCTTTTGCCATCGCCGGGCGCAACATCGCCGATGCGGGCGCCACCATCGCGGCCATCCGCATGGCGGGCGACTGCGCCGCGCGCCGGGCGCAAGCTGCAATCCCCGCATGAAATATCCGCCAGCCCATCCCCTGCCCCCCCTGCGGGAGGTGATCAACGCGCATGGCCTCTTCGCCACCAAGGCGCTGGGGCAGAACTTCCTCTTCGATGAGCAGTTGCTCGACCGTCTGGCCGCCATCCCCGGCAGTTTGATGGATGCGAATGTGCTGGAGGTCGGCCCCGGCCCCGGCGGTCTGACCCGCGCCCTGCTGCGCGCCGGTGCGAAAGTCACCGCCATCGAGATGGACAAGCGCGCCCTGCCCGTTCTGGAGGAGCTGTCGCAGGCCTTCCCCGGCCGGCTGACGGTGATCCATGGCGATGCCACCAAGGTCGATCCGGCCAGCATCTTCGGCGCCGAGCCCTATGCCATCGTCGCCAATCTGCCCTACAATGTCGGCACCAACCTCTTCACCGGCTGGTTGAGCGGCGCGACATGGCCCCCGCAATGGACCAGCCTGACGCTGATGTTCCAGCTTGAGGTGGCCGAGCGCATCATCGCCCAGCCCGGCAGCGATGCCTATGGGCGGCTGGCGGTGCTCTCGCAGTGGCGCTCGAAGGCGAAGATCGCGGTCAAGGTCCATCGCAGCGCCTTCACCCCGCCGCCCAAGGTGATGAGCGCCATGGTCCATATCGTGCCCGGCGAGGCGCCCGCAGGCGTCTCTCCCCGCGTGCTGGAGCGTGTCACCGAAGCCGCCTTCGGCCAGCGCCGCAAAATGCTGCGCCAGAGTTTGAAGGGCGTGCCCGGCGCGCTTGAGGCGCTGGAAACGCTGGGCATCGATCCGGCCCGCCGCGCCGAAACGCTGGGCATCGAGGATTTTGTGGGCATCGCCCGCATCCTGTCCTGAACCGCCCTTCCCCAAAATTCGCGAAAAACGCCCGCCTGCGCTATAACAGGTGGGAATGGAGATTTTATGGCCGACCTCTACCTCAAAAACCTGGAATCCGAGCGCAAGATGCTCTGGGCCAAATGCCGCCTGAACGGCCTGCCCAGAACGAGCCCCGAACGGCTGCGCATCGCGGAACTCGATGGGCTGCTGAAAGCGCATAAGGAGAAGCAGGCCAAGTAAAGTCCCGATTCCGGACAAAGATTGGTTAACGTAATTTTAAGCAAGACTTGCGGGCGGCGCCTGATCGGCCCATCGTCCTGATGAAGCAACACAAACGGCTTCTTCGAGGATTCGATGCTGCCCCCCATGCTCACCAAGCTGGCCCGCCTGTTCGTGATCAAGACTCGCCCCGAGGCGTTCATGATCATCTATGCGCTGGCCACGGGCGCGGTGCAGCGCGGGCAGGTCTATCTGGGGCAATATCCCGGTTTTGGCGGCAAATTGCTGTTTCTGGCCTGCATGGGCTCGGTCTTTATGGCCGGGGGCAAGATTCTCGATTGCCTGAAGTATGAGGCCGCCCAAAAGGCCGGAGAGCAGGCGATGGACACATCCCCCGCCCCGCTTCAGCGCGCGAAGACGTAATCTGCTGAATAAAGCACTGAAAGCCGCTCACCCGGCGTGGTGCAACCGCCCTTGAGCATGCCACCCCGCGTGTGCAGCCGATAGATCGTGGTCACCCCGGCCAGTCTGCCCTGACCCACCCTGGGCCCGGCATTGCTCACCACATCAAGCTTGAGCAGCGGGATATCATTGGACGACGCGCCGGGCTCGCCCCGCGCCATGCGCCCCTGCAGCAGACTGCCGTCCTCAAGCTCCCAGCGCGGCCCGGCGAAATGGCGGCCCACGGTTTTCCCATTCTCGATCAGCGTGGCGATGGGCTCGCGAAAGGTCCAGCTTGCGCCGCCGCCGGGCGCGGCCTTGCAGTCGTAGATCTGGACGCCCTCGCCCTGGAAGGTCGCCACCACGGTACGCTCCGCCAGATCGAAAGGCTGCGCGGCAGGCGGCGCGGCCTGAAGCGCAAAGGGCAGGCTCAAGGCGCCAAGCAGAGCAGGCAGGGACAAGACCGGCATGGGGTTCCTTCGGGCAATCGTGATCGATCGGCAGCCTGCATAGCCTGCCCGTCGCATGATTGCATCTTAAAGGAAGGTAGGGCGATTCTGTTGATAGGCTCGCCCCCAGCCCCCGAACTCCCTTCTGTTACCCGGTGGGTTCAACCGTGCTATAGTGTTGTAACTTCAGACCGTTAGGTCCTAGAATTACGCAACCAGAGCAAGTGCTTCGTTGTCGTTGGCACTTATGAGTTTTGAGCCTTGAACGGGTTACTCAGCCCGGGCGAAAACAGCGCTTTTCAACACACGTCGATCCTAGTTCGGCCCCGTCAACACCCCTGCGACAACAGGGCCCGGCCTGAAAGCCGGTGGTGATGGTGGAGCCGCCGGGTACCGCCCCCGGGTCCGCTGCGCCTATTGCACGCCGCAGTTTATCGCCATATCCGGGCAAGCCCGGCAGGGCCCGATATAGGCGCGATTGCGCAAAAGAAAAGGGGCAGACCAGCGGCCCGCCCCCTTCAGATGTCGATAAAACTGAAAGATCAGTTCTTTTTCAGCGCATCGCGGATTTCCAGCAGCACATCCACCTCGCTGGGGCCGGTGGGCGCGGGCGGGGCAGCCTCAGGCTTGGGCATCAGCTTGTTGGCCTGTCGCACCAGCAGGAAGATCACGAAGGCCATGATCAGGAAGTTGATGATGGCGGTGATGAAGGAACCATAGCCCAGCATCGCCACGCCCGCCTTCTTCAGCGCGGCATAGTCGGTCTCGCCGCCCTTGTAGCTGGCGGGAATATCGCTGAGCAGGATGAACTTGGACGAGAAATCGATCCCGCCCGTGATCTTGCCGATCACCGGCATCAGCACGTCATCGGTCAAGGAGGCGACGATCTTGCCGAAAGCCGCGCCGATGATCACACCGACCGCCAGATCCAGCACATTGCCGCGCGCGATAAAGGTCTTGAACTCTCCAAACATCGCCATAGCCTATCCCCTTACAGCATGATTTCCGCCTGCTTGCCTGCCACACTCGCCCGGCCACCTCAAGCCGTGCTGCCGGGTGAGCCCCGCGCCCCGACGCAAATCCTTGTTAACCAAGGCGGTATCACGCAGGGTGTCAGGTATGGCCGCAGTCGTCTATGCCTCCGGCATCCATCCCCCAGGAGATTCGCATGAGCGCCGACACCATTCTGCCCGAAGAGATGAGCATGGCAGAGGAGACGCAGTGGCAAGGTCGCTTCATCACCGCCAAGACGCGCGGAAAGTGGGAGTATGTCAGCCGTGCGCGCGGCATCCGCGCCGCCGTGATCCTGCCAATCGACGGCGATGAGGTGGTGCTGGTCGAGCAGTTCCGCGTGCCGCTGGGCCGCCCTTGCCTGGAACTGCCCGCCGGTCTGGTCGGCGATGCTCTGGACAACCCCGATGAGGACCCCACCGAAGCGGCCAACCGCGAGCTGGAGGAAGAAACCGGCTATCGCGCCGCCCGCATGGAGGTGATTGGCGAATTCTGGTCCTCGCCCGGCATGGTGACGGAGAGCTTCACCCTGCTGCGCGCCCATGGTCTGGAAAAGATCAGCGCAGGCGGCGGCGTGGAGGGCGAGAACATCACCGTCCATCGCGTGGCTTTGGCCGAACTGCCCGATTTTGTGGCTCAGGCGCGCGCCAAGGGCCATGCCATCGATGTGAAGATGTTGATGCTGCTGGCGCCGTGGATCACGGGGATCGGCCTGCCCGCATGAGGCTTGAGGGCAGAACAGCGCTGATCACCGGCGCCGCACGGGGGCTGGGTGCGGAGATCGCCCGGCTCTTCGCCGCCGAAGGAGCGCGCGTGCTGGTCACCGATGTGGATGGCGATGCCGCCGCCACGCTGGCCGGCGAGATCGGCGCCCTCTCCCACCCACTCGATGTCACGCGCGAGGAAAGCTGGCGCACCGCCCTCGCCTTCGCGCGGGACAAGCTCGGCGGCCTGTCGATACTGGTCAACAATGCGGGCATCCCCGTCGGCGGCCCCTTCGAGGACACCACACTCGCCGACTGGCGCCGCGCCTTTGCTGTCCATGCCGATGGCGCCTATCTCGGCTGCCGCCTCGCCCTGCCGCTGCTGCGCGAGAGCCAGCCCGCCACCATCGTCAACATGGCCTCGGCCGCCGCGCACAATGCCCGCGCCGAAACCGCCGCCTATGGCGCCAGCAAGGCCGCCGTCTGCGCGCTGACCCGCAGCGTGGCCCTGCATTGCACCCAGAACGGCTGGAACATCCGCTGCAACGCCCTGCTGCCCGCCTATGCCGACACCGCCATGGTCGACAGCTTTGCGCCCTCCATGCCGGGCGATATTCTGCGCCAAAAGCTGGGCGCGCAGCTCCCCATGGGCCGCATCGCCACCGCGCGCGAGGTCGCCGAAGGCGCGCTCTATCTAGCCAGTCCGGCCAGCAGCTTTATGACTGGCGCGGAACTGCGGCTCGACGGCGGTTTAAGCGCGCGATGAAACATCGCTGGACAAGCCCCCCCTCCTGCTGACAAAGCAGGCCCATGGCAGAGGATACCACCCAGGATCACGGACAAACCGCGCCGCGCCGCTACCGCGTCACCAGCTTTGACGTGGCGGCAGAGGCAGGCGTCAGCCAGTCCACCGTCAGCCGCGCGCTGGCGGGCGACCCCGTGGTCAGCGAAGCGACGCGCGCGCGCGTCGCCGCCGCCGCCGCCAAGCTGAAATACCATGTCGACGAAAACGCCGCCCGCCTGCGCACCGGCAAGACCGGCACGCTGGCCGTGGTCGTCGTCGTCCGCCCCGTGCAGGACATGAAGGACTTCAACCCTTTCCACTTCTCGCTGCTGGGCAGCGTCTGCGCCGCCGCCTCCGCGCGCGGGCACGACACGCTGGTCAGCTTCCAGGGCGCGCCCGACGAGCTGCGCGGCCTCTATCAGGAGCAGCGCAAGGCCGACGGCATGATCGTCATCGGCACCAGCGAGAACCCCGCCGCCTGGGACTATTTCCACGAGATCGCCAAGGGCGGCGCCGACATCGTGTGCTGGGGCAGCCCCATCGAGGACCTCGACTGGATCCGCTCGGACAATCGCGGCGGCGCGCGCCTCGCCACCAGCCATCTGATCGAATCGGGCTATCGCAACATCGTCTGCATCGCCTCGGAAACCTCGGCCCAGCGCCAGTTCAAGGAGCGCTGGCAAGGCTATGCCGAGCGCATGGCCGAGGAAGGCCTGCCGCCGCGCCTGATCACCTTCGAGGAAGGCTACAGCCGCGACGAGCAAGGCCGCCGCGCCGCGCTGGCGCTGCTCGAAGCGGGCGAGCCCTTCGACGCGATCTTCTGCTGCTGCGACGAGATGGCTTTGGGCGTGCTGCCGACGCTGCGCGAACATGGCATTGCGGTGCCGGATCAAGTCGGCGTGGTGGGCTTCGATGGTATTCGCGCCGGGGCGCTGGCCTCGCCTGCGCTGACCACCATTGAACCGGATTTCCATGCGGCGGGCGCGGCTCTGGTCGATCGTCTGCTGGGCGTGATTGCCGGAAAGGCTGGCGAGAAGCAGCGGGTTCCGGTGCGGTTACTGCGTCGAGGCAGTTCCAAGAAGGTTCTGGTGGAAGGTTAAAAGAGAGAATGCGAGGGCCATCGCCCTCGCGCTCCCTTTACTGTCTGCGTGGGCGCCAAGGGTTCAGCCTCGCGCCATATTTGCCGCGCCGCAGGCTTTAAAAATCCCGGCACAGCCTGTCTCCGATACAGTGACGGCCTGCGGCGCCTTGCCTCGCGCTGGTGGAGAGCTTGGGCACCACGATACGGAGCCACTGCCCATGCGTCGGAAGACGGAATGGGAGCGCGAGGGGGTAACCCCCTCGCATCTTTCTGACTTCAATTCCCTTGAAACCAAAAAGCAGGGGCGCCCGGCGCGAAACCGGACACCCCCGTCAGTTGGGCTCCTCAGAAGGCTGCCGTCAGGGAGAGCACGACCGTGCTCCCCGCGATCGACGAACCGTCCTTGGTAGAAGAGAAGTTGGGTTGCAGGTAGGCGGCTTTGGCCTTGGAAATGTTGGTGTCGATATAGCTGATACCAACGCTGACCGGGCCTGCCACTGCGTAATCTGCCCCAATGTTCCAGTCCCAGTATTCGCCCGTCGGGGTGACGCTGGTGCCGTTGGGGCCAAGGCCGGGGTTGCCGTTGGAGTGGCCGATATGGGCGCGCGGCTTCAGCTTGGTGTGGGGGATGGCATAGTTCACATCGCCCCAGACGTAGAGATTGTCCCAGCTCTGGCCATTGCTGTAGGGCGTGTTCGAGAAGTTGCCGAGCGCCTTCTGCTTGGGAGCATAGGCCACGCCGACCAGCGCGCTGACCGGGCCCAGCGGCGCGGAGAGCTTCACATAGGGCTCGGCGAAATCGGTGGTGTTGGAGCCGCCGGGGTACATGTACCACGTCAGGCCCGCGTCCACCGTCACCTTCTTGAAGGTTTTGGTGAAGCCGCCGACGAGGTCCAGCTCCATATTGGCGCCGCCGAACTGGCCCCAGCCCGCAAGGTTGGAGGCCCAGGTGCTGGCGTAAAGGCCGCTCTTGTGCATCACGGTCAGGCCGGCCTGCACGGCCATATGCTTGTCGGTCTGCGAGACGCCACGGAAGCGATAGTCGCTGACGAGGCCCGCGCTGCCCGAGATGGTGAAATCGAGTCCGCCCTTGCCGCCCTGTGCCGGGGCTTCATCCTCGGCGAAAGCAGCCGAGGTGCTGGAGGCAAAGAGGCCCAATGCGATCAGGCCGCGAAGAATGGTTTTGCCCGTCATGGTGTGAAACGCTCCCTGAAAATCAAAGACCGTTCCGCCTGCGTGCCGACTCCGAAGGCCTCGTTCGGGCCAACTGGAACCGGTCACGCATAGTCATGACGAGATTTGTGTTGCGATGCCTTTCCGCTGTGTAACGAAGTGTTGCCGGAAGGGTTTAGCGGCCCGCTCCCCCGGCCCGGCCATCCATCGGTGGTATGCTGTGGGTGGCTGGGCCGGGGGAGCGGGCCGGTGTTGTAAAATCCGGCTCTTCCGCCGGATTTTCAAAGAGACGCTTACTTGCCCTTCCAGACCGCCGGGCGCTTTTCGACAAAAGCCGTCATGCCTTCCACCCGGTCCTCGCTGGCGGTCAGCACCTGGAACATGCGGCGTTCGAGCAGCAGGCCCTGATCCAGCGTGGTCTCGAAAGCGGCATTGACCATTTCCTTGTTCATCAGCGCGGCCATCGGCGCCATGCCCGCGATGGTCTGGGCGGCCTTCACTGCCTCCTCCATTAGGCTGGCGAGCGGCACGACGCGCGCCACAAGGCCGCTGCTTTCGGCCTCGGCGGCGTCCATCATGCGGCCCGTCAGGCACAGGTCCATCGCCTTGGCCTTGCCGATGGCGCGGGTCAGGCGCTGGCTGCCGCCCATGCCGGGGGCGACGCCCAGCTTGATCTCGGGCTGGCCGAATTTGGCGGTGTCAGCCGCGATGATGAAATCCGCCATCATCGCCAGCTCGCAGCCGCCGCCCAGCGCGAAGCCGTTGACCGCCGCGATCCACGGCTTGCGGGTGCCCTTGACCAGATGGCTGGTCCAGCGGCTGAAGAAGTCCTGCAGGAAGAACTCGGCGGCGGGCTTGTCGAGCATTTCCTTGATGTCGGCCCCGGCGGCAAAGGCCTTTTCGCCGCTGCCGGTCAGCACGGCGCAGCGTTGGCTTTCATCGGCCTCGAAGGCTTCGAAGGCGGCGATCAGCTCCTCCAGCACCTGGCTGTTGAGCGCGTTGAGCGCTTTGGGCCGGTTGAGCGTGATGATCGTCACCGCGCCCTGAGTTTCGACGATCAATGTGGACTCACTCATAGGGGCTCCATTCTTCATCAGCGGGCAGAGGAGCGAAGATCGCATCGATCATCGCATCGCTCACGCCTTGGGGGGTGGCGGGGTTCCAGACCGGGGCATTGTCCTTGTCGATCAGCACGGCGCGCACCCCTTCGGCGAAATCGGGCAGCATCACCATGCGCGCGGCAAGGCGGTATTCCATCGCCATATTGGCGGCGAAGGTCTCCAGACGCAGGGCCTGCGCCATCTGGCGCAGCGCCACCTTGCAGGTAAGCGGGCAGCGCGCCGAGAGCGTGGCCAAGGTTTTGGCCGCCCAGTCGCTGTCATCCTCGGCCAGCGAGGCGAGGATGGCCTCCAGCGTCGGCTTGGCGAAATGGCGCAGGATGGGAATAAGCTGCCCGGTGATCGGCGCTTCCTCCGGCTGGTCGGCAAAGGCCCCCAGCACCCGGCCCGGCGCCTCGCCATCAATCAGCCTTGCCTTGGCCTGCGCCAGAGCCGCCACCGGCAGATGATGCGTGGCAAGGCCCGCCCAGAGGCAGTCCGCACCGTTCATCCGCGCCCCGGTCAGCGCCAGATAGGGCCCCAGCCGCCCCGACAGGCGCGAGAGATACCAGCCGCCGCCCACATCGGGGAACAGGCCGATCGCCGCCTCGGGCATGGCGAACATGGTGTTGGTGGTGGCCACGCGATAGCGCGCGGGCTGGCTGATGCCCACGCCGCCGCCCATGGTGACGCCATCCATGAAGGAGACCACCGGCTTGGGATAGGTGTAGAGCAGATGGTTGAGGCGATATTCGTCGAAGAAGAAGCGGCGCGCTCCGGCCCCGCCCTCCTCCAGCGCCGAGCGCCGGGCCGCCGTCACATCGCCGCCCGCGCAGAAACCGCGCCCCTCGGCATGGTCGATGATGACCACGCTGACCAGCGGGTCGTCGCGCCACTCAAGCAGCGCGCGGGCCATCAGCGCGATCATCTCGGGGTTCAGCGCATGCAGCGCGCGTGGTCGGTTGAGGGAGAGGACACCGGCGGCGCCCCGGCGTTCCACCAGAACGGGGGGCTGTTCGGCTTCGCTCATGCCAGCAGATCGCGTGCGATAATCATGCGCATCACCTCGTTTGTGCCCTCAAGGATACGGTGCACACGCAAGTCGCGCCAGAACCGTTCAATCGGATAGTCGCGCAAATAACCGTATCCGCCAAACAATTGCAGCGCGGCATCGACGATGGTCGAACCCGAATCGCTGGCCAGCCGCTTGGCCATGGCGGCAAAGCGGGTCTTGTCGGGGGCGCCCGCGGTCACCTTGGCGGCGGCCAGATAGAGCAGCGCGCGCGCCGCCTCCAGATCGGTGGCCATATCGGCGATGCGGAACTGGGTGTTCTGGAAGGCGGCGATGGGCTGGCCGAACTGCTTGCGCTCCTTCGCATAGCCGATGGCCTCATCCAGACAGCGCTGCGCCCCGCCCAGAGAACAGGCCCCGATGTTGAGCCGCCCGCCATCCAGCCCCGCCATGGCGATGCGGAAGCCCTGCCCCTCGTCGCCCAGCCGGTTGGCGGCGGGCACGCGCACATCCTCAAGAACCACCGGAGCGGTGGGGCTGGCATGCCACCCCAGCTTCTCCTCCTGCTTGCCGAAGGAGAGGCCCTTCATGTCCTTCTCCACCGCAAAGCAGGAGATGCCGCGCGGCCCCGCCTCGCCGGTGCGCGCCATCACCAGATAGAGGTCATTGTAGCCCGCGCCGGAGATAAACTGCTTGGTGCCGTTGAGGATGTAATCATCCCCATCGCGCCGCGCCGTGCTGACCAGCGCCGCCGCATCCGACCCCGAACCCGGCTCGGTCAGGCAATAGGAGGCGATCGCTTCCATCGTCACCAGCGAGGGCAGCCAGCGGGCCTTCAAATCCTCCGACCCGAAGCTGTCGACCATCCAGGCGCCCATATTGTGGATCGAGACAAAGGCGCTGGTCGCCGGGCAGCCATAGGCCATCGCCTCCATCACCAGCGCCGCCTCCAGACGGCCCAGCCCCGAACCGCCGCCCTCGGGCGAGACATAGATCGAGCCCAGCCCCAGGGCGCCCGCCTCTTTCCACACTTCGATCGGATAGTGGTGCTCGGCATCCCAGCGCGCGGCATGAGGGGTGATGGCCTGGGCGGTAAAGCCGCGCGCCATATCCTGAATGGCAAGCTGGTCGTCATTGAGCTGGAAGGGATCGCTCATCGTGGAATCCTCTCGACATGGAATAGCGGAGTCTTGCAGCCCGCTTTAACCGATCGATTAACACACCCGGACGGGGGCCGTAAAGGGATCAGCGGTATGCTATGAGCATCGCGCGCTTGCGGCATCACGCTCCCTCTGGCACCAGCCTTGCGTGTCTTACCCCGGTTCGTTCAGAAAGCATGCCTGTGTCCGTTGCCGCCATCGACCCCGCCCTGTTCCGCCAGACTCTGGGCCATTACCCCACGGGCGTTGCCGCCGTCACCGCGCTGGATGAGGCGGGCGTGCCGCTGGCGCTGGTGGTGGGCAGCTTCACCTCGGTCAGCCTCGATCCGCCGCTGGTGGGTTTCCTGCCCGACAAGCGCTCGACCACATGGCCGCTGATCCACAGCGCGGGCCATTTCGCGGTGAACATTCTGGGCTCGGACCAGACCGCCCTGTGCCGCCAACTGGCCGGCAAGGGCGAGAAGATGGCGGGCGTCGCCTGGCATGTCAGCGCGAACAATCTGCCCATTCTGGACGATGCGCTGGTGTCGATCGAATGCCGCATCGCCTGGGTGCATGAGGCGGGCGACCACCATTTCGTGCTGGGCCAGGTGCTGGACATGAAGGTCCAGCGCGAGGGCGATCCGATGCTGTTCCATCGCGGGCAATATGGCGGTTTCGCGGCCTTGAGTTGAAATCCGGCTTCGCCGGATTTGCGGCACCAGCCCTCTCCCCCGCCCGGTCACGCATCGGTCGTATCCTGTGGGTGGCCGGGCGGGGAAGAGGGCCGGTGCCGCTCTGACCATGTGCCCTTCCGCACATGGTCCAGACAGCGCTCCTGAGCATCGCTGAATGTTCCGTGGCCAGTGCAACGGAATTGAACCCATCTGGCCTTGCCTGCCCACGCCGATGAGCCGAAATTCGGGGCTCAACCGGGGTGTGGACAGCAACAACCCCGGCAGCATCCGCCCGGACCATCCGGGCGGCGTGTCAGAACAGGTCAGAAAGAACGGGTCATGAGTCGCGAATGCATCATCTTTGAAGTCGAAGGGCAGAGCTTTGCCCTCGATATCGGCACCATCCGCGAAATCCGCGACTGGTCGCCTCTCACCCGCGTCCCCGGCCTGCCCGCCGATGTGGTGGGCGTCACCAACGACCATGGCGCGATCCTGCCGGTGATCGACCTGTCGCTGCGGCTGGGCTGGAACCCCATCGCCGACAGCGAAAGCCACTCGATCATCATCGTGCAGTTCGACGATCACACCTGCGCGCTGGTGGTCGAGCAGATCGGCGATCTGGTGCTGATCGATGAGGACGCCCTGCAACCGCCGCCCGAACTGGGCAACAGCGCGGCAGCCGGCAGCGCGCTGCGCTTTATCGAAGGGCTGGCCCCCTTCCGCGAGGGCATGGTGCAACTGCTGAATATTGCCGCGCTGACAGAGGATTGCGTGATGCACCGGCTCCATTCGGCCTGAACCGGGCGCCGCCAGACGGGGCGGATCGCTGACAGGGCTTGACCCCTTGCGGTGGATCAAGGCACCCGGTGTCGGGAACGGCCAGAACGGCCTGCACCTGACGCCGGAGACCAGCCCCCCATGACTCAGACGCCGCAGATCCCCCAGAGCGACGCCGCCCTCTTCACCGCGCTGCAGGCTGATACGGCCGCCGCCCCGCCGCTGGCCGCGCGCTTTGCCGACCGGCCCCGGCGCAGCGCGCTGTTCATGCCCGCCTCCAACCCGCGCGCGCTGGCCAAGGCCCGCAGCCTGCCAGCCGATATCATCGTGCTCGATCTGGAAGATGCCGTCGCGCCCGAACTGAAGGACGAGGCCCGCGATGCCGCCGTCGCCACCGTCTATTCCGGTGGTTTCGGCCACCGCGAGGTCGTCATCCGCGTCAACGGGCTCGACACGCCATGGGGCGCCGAGGACCTCGCCGCCGTCGCCGGATGCGGCGCGGACGCTATTCTGGTCCCCAAGGTCAGCAGCCCCGCCGATGTGATGGCGTGGAACGAGGCGCTCTCCAACGCCCCCGCCGAGTTGCAGCTCTGGGCGATGATCGAAAGCTGCGCCTCGGTGCTGCGTCTGGATGCCATCGGCGCCCTCTCGGGCTCCACGCGCCTCAGCCTGTGGATGGTGGGCACCAACGATCTCGCGCGCGAGATGCGCGCCCGCCCCGGCCGGGATCGCGCCGTGTTCCAGCCGCTGTTGACCTTCGCGGTGGCGGCGGCGCGGGCGCATGGGCTGGGCATCCTCGATGCGGTTTGCAACGATTTCCGCGATCTGGATCGTTTCCGTGCCGAATGCGAGCAGGGGCTGATGCTTGGCTTCGATGGCAAGAGCCTGATCCATCCCGACCAGATCGCGCCTTGCCATGCGGTCTTCACCCCCAGCGCGGAAGAGCTGGAGGCCGCCCAGCGCATCCTCGATGCTTTCGCCGCGCCTGAAGCTTCGGGCAAAGGCGCGATCCGCGTGGATGGGCGGATGGTGGAGCTGCTGCATCTGGAAGAGGCAAAGCGGTTGATCGCTTTGGCCAGGAAAATCAGCGAGTAAGAAGAAAGTGAGAATGCGAGGGTGTTACACCCTCGCGCTCCCATGAGTTGTCAGCCTTGGCGCTTCGGGTTCGACCATAGAGCAACGTCGCAGCGCCGCAGGCAAGTCTTGATCGCACAGCGCTATCGGGTTGAAAGCCTGCGGCGCCTCAGATTGTGCAGGTGGAGAGTTCCGGCACAAGGATTCGGCGCCACCGCCCTCTCGCCGGAAGACGTTCTGGGAGCGCGAGGGGGTAACCCCCTCGCATCTTCCCCTAAACCTTAACCAGTCCCTGAACTTCCCGCAAAACCCGCTCCGCATGTTCCTTGCGGCAAATCAGCAGGTCGGGCAGCCACGGGTTGGGCATGTTGTACACCAGCGCCGAGCCATCCATGCGCGAAACATGCAGCCCATGCGCCAGCGCCACGGCAGCGGGGGCGCAATTGTCCCACTCGTACTGACCGCCGGAATGGAGGTAGATGTCCGCCTCGCCGCGCACCACGGCCATAGCCTTGGCCCCAGCCGAGCCCATCGCCACCAGATCGGCGCCCAGAGCTTCCGCGACCGCCACAGCCTCGGGCGCCGGGCGCGAGCGGCTGACCAGCATGCGCAGGGGCGACGGCGCGGGGGGCACCGGCTGCGGCTTGTCGGAACGGAAGACCAGCCCCGGCCCCGGCAGGGCCACGGCGCCCAGCACGGGCTTGCCGCCGATCGACAGGCCGATATGCACCGCCCAGTCGGCGCGTTCCTGACCATATTCGCGGGTGCCGTCGACGGGGTCGATGATCCACACGCGGTCTTTGCTGAGGCGCAGCGGCGTGTCCTTGCTTTCCTCCGAGAGGATGCCGTCATCGGGGCGCTGCTGGGCCAGCGCTTCCATCAGGAAGGCGTTGGCCGCCGCATCGCCCGCCTTGCCCAGAGCCTTGCCCTGAACGAGGCGGCAATCGCGCGTGGCGAGCAGGATACGACCGGCGGCAGCGGCAAGTTGCGCGGCCAGTTCGGCATCATCGGCGATAAGGCAGGAGTTTTCCATCAGATCACAGGCATCCAGACGCCGAGAAGGCGATCGACAATCAATTCGGCAGCCTCTTCGCTAGATAGGCGCGTCGTGTCGATATGCAACTCGGGGTTTTGCGGAGCTTCATAGGGGCTGTCGATGCCGGTGAAGTTGTCCAGTTGCCCGGCGCGGGCCTTTTTGTAGAGGCCCTTCACATCGCGCGCTTCGGCCACCTCCAGCGGGGTGTCGACGAAGACTTCGAGGAACTCGCCAGCCGGGATCAGCCCGCGCGCCAGCTCGCGCTCGGCCCGGAAGGGGCTGATGAAGGCGGTGATGACGATCAGGCCGGCATCGGTCATCAGGCGCGCCACTTCGGCGACACGGCGGATGTTCTCGATGCGGTCGGCCTCGGTGAAGCCCAGATCCTTGTTGAGGCCGTGGCGCACATTGTCGCCATCGAGCAGGAAGGTGTGCTTGCCAAGGGCATGCAGCTTCTTCTCGACCAGATTGGCGATGGTGCTCTTGCCCGAGCCCGACAGGCCGGTGAACCACAGCACAGCGGGCTTCTGGTTCTTGAGGCCAGCATGCGCCTCTCGGCTGATGTCCAGCGCCTGCCAATGCACGTTCTGCGCGCGGCGCAGCGCGTGGGTCAGCATGCCCGCGCCGACGGTGGCGTTGGTGATCTTGTCGATCAGGATAAAGCCGCCGAGCGTATGGCTGTCGTTATAGGGCTCGAAGGTGATCGGGCGGTCGGTGGCCACCTGCGCCACACCGATGGCGTTGAGCCCCAGCGTCTTGGCGGCGCAATGCTCCATCGTGTTGACGTTGATGGTGTATTCCGGCGCATGGACAGTGGCGGACACCATCTGCGTGCCCAGCTTGAGCCAATAGGCGCGGCCCGGAATCAGCGCATCATCGGCCATCCACACCAGAGAGGCCTCGAACTGGTCGGCCACCTCGGGAGGCGTGTTGCTGGCGGCGATCACATCACCGCGCGAGCAGTCGATCTCATCCTCGAAGGTCAGCGTCACGGACTGGCCCGCGACGGCCTCATCCAGATCGCCATCCAGCGTGACGATGCGCGCCACACGGCTGGTCTTGCCCGAAGGCACGACGCGGATTTCATCGCCCGGCTTCACGCTGCCGCTGGCGATCAGGCCAGCGAAACCACGGAAGTCCAGATTGGGGCGGTTGACCCACTGCACCGGCATGCGGAAGGGCTTGGCAGCCTCGCGCGTGGTGTCGACCTCGACAGTTTCGAGGTGATCGACCAGCGTGCGCCCGAAATAGGCCGGGGCCTTGTACCAGGGCGTGTTGTCTGACAGGCTGGTGATGTTGTCACCCATATAGCCGCTGATAGGCAAAGCGGTGAAATGCTTGACCCCGATGCTTGTCGCAAAGGCGCGGTAATCGGCGACGATCTCGTCAAAGCGGGCCTGATCATAGCCGACCAGATCCATCTTGTTCACCGCCACCACCAGATGGCGAATGCCCAGATGAGTTGCGAGGAAACTGTGGCGGCGGGTCTGGGTCCAGCACGCCCTTGCGCGCGTCGATCAACAGGATCGCCAGGTCGCAGGTGGAGGCGCCGGTGGCCATGTTGCGGGTGTACTGCTCATGGCCGGGGGTGTCGGCGATGATAAACTTGCGCTTTTCGGTGCAGAAGTAGCGGTAGGCCACGTCGATGGTGATGCCCTGCTCGCGCTCGGCCTGCAGGCCATCGACCAGCAGCGCCAGGTCGACGTCGTCGCCCGTGGTGCCGACTTTCTTCGAGTCGCGGGTGATGGCCTCCAGGTGATCCTCGTAGATCATCTTGGAGTCGTGCAGCAGGCGCCCGATCAGGGTGCTCTTGCCGTCATCGACGTTGCCGCAGGTGAGGAAGCGCAGCAGTTCCTCTTGTGCTCGTGCTGGGCCAGGTAGGCGTCGATGTCCTCGCTGATCAGCGCGTCGGTGACATAGATCGGATCGGCAGCGAGGTTTTCGATTTGCGTGGCCATCTCAGAAATAGCCCTGACGTTTCTTTTCTTCCATCGAACCGGCCTGGTCATGGTCGATGACCCGCCCCTGGCGTTCGCTGGTGGTGGTCAGCAGCATTTCCTGGATGATCTCCGGCAGCGTGCTGGCGCTGCGATTCCACCGCGCCGGTCAGCGGGTAGCAGCCCAGGGTGCGGAAACGCACCATGCGCTGGCTGATCACTTCGCCCGGCTGCAGATCGATGCGATCGTCGTCGACCATCATCAGCATGCCGTCGCGCTCCACGACCGGGCGCGGTGCGGCGAAGTACAGCGGCACGATCGGGATGTCTTCCAGGTAGATGTACTGCCAGATGTCCAGCTCGGTCCAGTTGGAGAGCGGGAAGACGCGGATCGACTCGCGCCTTCTTGACCTTGATCTGGCCGTTGTAGATGTTCCACAGCTCCGGGCGCTGGTTCTTCGGATCCCAGCGGTGCGAAGCGGTCGCGGAACGAGTAGATCCGCTCCTTGGCGCGCGATCTTCTCCTCGTCGCGGCGCGCGCCGCCGAAGGCAGCGTCGAAACCGTACTTGTCCAGCGCCTGCTTCAGGCCCTCGGTCTTCATCATGTCGGTGTGCTTGGCGCTGCCGTGGACGAACGGGTTGATGCCCTTCGCCACCCCTTCCGGGTTTTGACGTGGACCAGCAGCTCCAGGCCGCTGATTCCTCGCGGGCCATCCGATCGCGGAACTCGTACATCTCGCGGAATTTCCAGCCGGGTGTCGACGTGCAGCAGCGGGAACGGCAGCGTGCCCGGAAAGAAGGCCTTGCGCGCCAGATGCAGCATGACGGCTGGAATCCTTGCCGATCGAGTACAGCATCACCGGGTTGATCAGACTCGGCGGCCACCTCGCGGATGATGTGGATGCTCTCCGCCTCCAGCCGCTCAAGATGGGTCAGGGTTTTCGTCATGGGCTCGTTTCTGACTGTGTTGATCGCAAGGACTCAGGGGCTCGCGGATGGCGCCCGATCTGGGAGTTCACCCGCTCAAAGGCAAACAAGCGATTCTTGGGGCCAGCATAGATGAGCCCCGCTTATACGAAGGCTTAACGCGCGGCAGGCTGCACAGGGGCCGTGACCTGCGCCGGGGCCTTGGCCTTCTTTTCGGGCGCCAGCACCTTGGTCACGAGCTGCCAGGCCGAGATCGCCAGCACGATCGCCAGAATCGGGCGCAGCACCTTGTCCGGCGCGCGGCTGGAGACCAGACTGCCGACGATCACGCCGGGGATCGACCCCACCAGCAGATTGACCAGCAGCAGCCCGTTGACGTCCCCGATGATCCAGTGCCCCACGCCCGACACCAGGGTCAGCGGCACGGCATGGGCGATATCGGTGCCCACGATGCGCGCGACCGGCTGGCCGGGATAGAGCAGGATCAGGATCGTCACGCCGATGGCGCCCGCCCCCACCGAGGAAAAGGTCACCGCCGCCCCCAGCACCGCGCCGAGCAGAATGGTGAACAGCGTCGTGCTGCTGCCCGGCGCTCCGGTGTTTCCGCGAGAGCTGGCGTAGTCGATCAGCTTCTGCTGGAACAGAACGGTGATCGAGGTGAAGACCAGCATCACCGCCACCACCAGCAGCATCACATTCTGCGCCGAGGCGGGCGGATGCGACATATGGCTGAGCACGATCAGCGAGAACACCGAAGCCGGGATGCTTCCCGCCGCCAGCAGGCCGACGATCTTCCAGCTCACCGTCGCGCGGAAACCATGCACGGTGGAGCCCACCGTCTTGGTGCCCGCCGCGAACAGCAGGTCGGTGCCCACCGCCGTCTGGGGGTTCACGCCGAACATCAGCACCAGCAGCGGGGTCATCAGCGACCCGCCGCCCACGCCCGTCAGGCCCACCAGCAGACCCACCATCAGCCCGGCCACCGCATGCATTTCATCAAGGTGACCCAGCAGTGTGCCGATGCTCATCCGCGCGCATTCCTCAACTTCAAGACCTGCGCTTGTTCAGGTGCGCCCGCCGCGAGATGCTGCGGGGCCACGCCATGGATTCGGCGACAGACTGCCTATCCTGCCACGCCGCAACCGGCACCGCCAGAGCGGGCCGACAGGCGCCGGATGCGGGCGGGGTAAGGGCCGCAAACCCTATTGGCAAGATAGACTACCCGGCACCCCTGCATAGATTTTCTGTATGCGGGTCATATCTTGGCGCCATGTGGGGCCCTTCCGGGCACATTCGTTTCACACCAGCGATACCGATGCTTTTGGCGGCCGCATCACTTTTGCGAAAAACCGGCTCCCACTTTTTCGCGTGATGCGCGTTTCCAGCGGTCGCATCACTTTTGCGAAAAACCGGTTCCCACTTTTTCGCGTGATGCGCGTTTCCGGTGGTCGCATCACTTTTGCGAAAAACCGGTTCCCACTTTTTCGCGTGATGCTCTAAAGCGACCCTTCGCGAGGCTCCCGCATGGAGGCCTCAAAGCTTTCAGGATGGGTGGGCACAGGTGGCAAGGCCGGTATTTTTCGATCCCTCGGGGCGCCGGCGGCGCTGGACGCGGCGCGGCCTGTTTGCCGCGCTGCTCCTGCTGGTGCTGGCCGCGGTGGGCTTTGCCTCGACTGTGGTGTCGATCCCCGCGCCCTCGCCGCTGCCGCTGGGGTTTGAACGGCGCACGCCTTTGCGCTTCCGCGCGCAGGTCGCCCAGCTCTCGCATGGCATCACCAACCTGTTCGCCGGGGCGCCCAAGCCGCGTCCGGGCAAGGTGACGCAAAAGCCGGTCTCGGTCGGTTTCTACACCACCTGGTCCGACAGTTCGGCGCCCAGCCTGGTGCGCCATATCGGCCAGCTCGACTGGGTGGCGCCCACGACGCTGGCCATCGACAAGACCGGCAAGGTCGTCGAGCATGAGGATCAGGCCTTCCGCCGCATCATGCTGGGCAGCCTGCGCCGCCCGCTGGTCGTCGATGTGCTGCAGAATGTGGTGGGCGACGATTTCTCGGGCGCGGCCACGCAGGCGCTGTTCCACTCCCCCGCCAAGCGCAAGGCGCTGATCGACGCGCTGACCGCCTTCCTCGACCGCACCGGTGACGCGGGCATCATGTTCGACTTCGAATCGGTCGATGCGCGCGACATGCCCGCCTATCGCGAGCTGATCGGCGAAACCAATGCCGCGCTCGACAAGAAGGGCAAGATCGTCTCGGTCACCCTGCCCATGGAGGGCGAAGGCTGGAGCCCGTCGCAATTCGCCGCCGTCTCCGACAAGATCGTGCTGATGGCCTATGACGAGCATTGGCAGTCGGGCAAGTCCGGCCCCATCGCGTCGAACGACTGGTTCACCCGGAAGATGACCAAGGCGCTGCAGGGCATGCCCGCCGACAAGGTGATCGTGGCGCTGGGCTCCTATGGCTATGACTGGCCCAAGGACAAGCCCGCCGACAGCCTCTCGGTCGAAGAAGCATGGCTGGCGGCGCATGACTCGGGCGCCAACCCCAGCTTCGATCGCGGCAGCGGCAACACCGGCTTCTCCTATCAGGAGGGCGATGTCCGCCACGATGTGTGGATGCTCGACGCCGCGGCAAGCTGGAACCAGATGCGCATCCTGTCGCATCTGGGCATCGGCAGCGTGGCGCTGTGGCGCCTGGGCACCGAGGACCCCGGCTTCTGGCAGGCGCTGGGCACGTGGCGCGGGGGAAACGGCACGCCTAACCTCAGCCAGATCACCCAGAGCAGCAATGCCGACGTGGAAGGCCAGGGCGAAATCCTGCGCATCACCGCCACGCCGACCAATGGCGAGCGGCAGGTCAGCTATGATCCGAAAACGGGTCTGGCCAACAATGTCAGCTACAGCAAGCTGCCCACCCCCTATGTGGTGCAGCGCACCGGCGGCGCGAACCCCAAGCTGCTGGCGCTGACCTTCGACGACGGGCCCGATCCCAAATGGACCCCGCAAATCCTGGCCATTCTGGAACAATATAAGGTGCCTGGCACCTTTTTTGTCATTGGCGAGAATGGCGTGGCCAACCGCGAGATCCTGCAGCGCATGGTGGCCGCCGGGATGGAGCTGGGCAATCACAGCTACACCCACCCCAACATGGCCAATTCCACCAGCACCAGCATCAATCTGGAGCTGAACGCCACCCGCCGCCTGATCGAGGCCTACACCGGCCGCTCGATCCGCCTGTTCCGCGCCCCCTATTTCGGTGACGCCGAGCCGACCACGGCCGACGAACTGGTCCCCGCCAAGATCGCGCAGGACCATGGCTATACGGTGGTGGGTCTCCACATCGACACCGAGGACTGGCAGACGCCGGGCGTGCAGCGCATTCTTGACGAGACCTTCCGTCAGGTCGCCGCCGCCACGCCCGACAAGACCGCCAATGTCATCCTGCTTCACGATGGCGGCGGCGATCGCGCCCAGACCATCATGGCCCTGCCCGCGATCATCACCGGCCTGCGCCAGCGCGGCTATACCTTCGTGCCGATCTCCACGCTGGCGGGGCTGACGCATGAGCAGGTGATGCCGCCGCTGGCCGGTTACGATCTGGCCGCCGTGCGCGCCGACGTCTTCGCCTTCACCGCGTTGGACGTCATCCTCAAGGTGCTGAACTGGACCTTCTTCTTCGCCATCGCGCTGGGCGTCATCCGCTCGGTCAGCCTGGTGATTCTGGCGCTGCTGCCGGGCCGCCGCCCCGCGCCCGAGCCCGAGGCCACCTTCCGCCCCAAGGTCACGGTCATCATCCCCTGCTTCAACGAGGAGAAGGTGATCGAAAGCTCGGTGCAGCGCATCCTGCAATCGACCTATCCCTATCTCGACGTGATCGTCGCCGATGACGGCTCGAAGGACCGCACCAGCGCCATCGTGTCGGAAAAATTCGGCGACAATCCGCGCGTCAGGCTGCTGACGCTGGAGAATGGCGGCAAGGCGGCGGCATTGAATCGCGCGCTCAAGGACGCCACCGGCGAGATCATCGTCGCGCTGGATGCCGACACGCAGTTCGAGAAGGAAACCGTGCTGCGTCTGGTGCGCTGGTTCATCGATCCGCGCATCGGCGCGGTGGCGGGCAACGCCAAGGTGGGCAACCGCGTCAACCTCGTCACGCGCTGGCAGGCCGTGGAATACACCACCGCCCAGAACATCGAGCGCCGCGCCCTCACCCAGTTTGACGCCATCATGGTCGTGCCCGGCGCCGTGGGCGCCTGGCGCCGCAAGGCGCTGGAGGAAGTCGGCGGCTATCCCGAGGACACGCTGGCCGAGGATCAGGATCTGACCATCGCCATCCAGCGCAAGAAATGGAAGATCGCCTACGACGAGCAGGCCGTGGCATGGACGGAAGCGCCCGAGAGCTTCGCGGCGCTGGCCAAGCAGCGCTTCCGCTGGTCCTTCGGCACGCTGCAGTGCCTGTGGAAGCACCGCAAGATCTTGCGCAAGGGCAAGCCTGGCGGTCTGGCCTTCATCGGCGTGCCTCAGGCCTGGCTGTTCCAGATCGTGTTCGCCTGCATCTCGCCCTTTATCGACCTCGCGCTGGTGATCTCGATCATCGGCACGATCCTGCGCGCGCTCCAGCATGGCTGGGCCCAGACCCAGACCGATGTGATCCGCATGGGGATCTATTGGGCCAGCTTCACGCTGATCGATCTGGCCTGCGGTCTGGCGGCCTATCGCATGGATGTGCGCGACAAGACCTTCCGGCCCTTCCTGCTGCTGTCCCAGCGCTTCGTCTATCGCCAGTTGATGTATTCAGTGGTGATCCGGGCGGTGTCGGCGGCTCTGCGCGGTGTGGGCACTGGCTGGGGCAAGCTGGAGCGCACCGGGCGTGTGAGTGCGCCTGAGCTGGTGAAGGAAGAAGGCTGAAAGAGATAAGTGCGAGGGTGTTACACCCTCGCGCTCCCATTCATGTCTGCGTGGCGCATCGGGTTCGGCCTTGCGCAAGGTCGCTGCGCCGCAGGCATCATTCCCAAGCATGGCTATCATTGCTTGCAACGCTTTACGTCGCACAGGTGGAGAGGCGATGCACGAGGATGCGGCGCCACCACCCTCTCGCCGGAAGACGTCATGGGAGCGCGAGGGCCCGGAGCATGTCTCTTGAGACATGCGACCAACAAAGACTTCCCCCTCGCATCTTCCCTTTTGCAAACCTTCAACAAAAAACGGGCCACCCTTCGCGAAAAGGGCGGCCCGTCTCTTCAGGCTATGACCTCAGGCGATCAGAAGCGCACGGTCGCTTCGATGCCATAGGTACGCGGGGCGTTGAAGTTGCCGTAGTCGCCCAGCACGTTGTTGATGTTGCCGGTGTTGCCAGCGGCGGGCGTCACGGCGGGCAGGCTGTTCGACGGGTCGCGACGGAAGACGTGCTGTTCGTCGAACATGTTGCGCACCCAGCCCGCGACGGTCAGCTTCTGGCCGGTGCCCAGCGGGATATCGGCCAGGGCGACGCGACCGTTGACCAGGAACGAAGCGTCGTTGCGGGTGGCGAACTGGTCGAAGGTCTGGGTCGATTGCGAGTAGTTGCCGTCGATGTGGAAGCGCAGTTTGGCGTTGCCGGCGGGGATCTCGTAGTCAGCCGAACCCGAGGCGGCGTTGCGGGGCGTGAACACGATGTACACGTCCTGCACGATGTTGGTGAAGGGGTTCAGCACCGGCGGGATCTTGGTGTAGGTGTAGGCATAGCTGGCGTTCAGCGTCAGGCCCTCGACCGGCTTGACGGTCAGGTCGGCCTCAATGCCGCGGATCTTGGTGACGCCGGGCGCGTTGACGGTTTCCAGCGTGTTGACGTTCGAGCCGCTGACGGGGTCCGAATAGATGCTGTTGAAGTCAACCTGCGAGCCCTTGCGGTCCATGATGTAGCCCGCGATGTTGAAGCGCACGTGGTGGTTCAGCAGGTCCGACTTCAGGCCGATTTCGTAGCTGTTCACGGTTTCCGGGTTGAAGGCCAGATAACGCTGCGAACGCGAGGAGGCACCGCCAGCGCGATAGCCCGAGGCATACTTGGCATAGACATGGACGTTCTGGTCGACGTCATAGGCGATGGTGGCCATCGGGTTGAAGCGGTCCCAGCTCTTGTTGAGCGGGAGATAGCCGGTGGCCGTGGCGGTCAGCGCCGGGTTGGCGTTGCGGAAGGTGTTCAGGATGCCCCACTTCTTGTCGTGGGTGTAACGGCCGCCCACGGTGATGTGCAGCGCGTCGGTGGCGTTCCAGGTGGCCTGGCCGAAAGCGGCGTAGCTCTTGGAGTTGACGGTCGAGGCGCGGTCGATCGAGGCGAAGGGGTTGGTGAACACCGCCGAGTTGATCGTGTAGCCGGTGACGTTGCCGGCGGCGTCGGTGGTCCAGGTGTTCGAGTTGGGCGTGGCGGCATTGTCAGCCACGTTCTCGACGAAGTAATACAGACCCGCGACGTAATCGACGTTCTTCACCGAACCGACAGCCTGGAATTCCTGGCTGAACTGGTGCTGCCACAGATTGGCCAGCGAATAGCGGCTGAAGGCGCCATTGGCGGCATAGACCGGCACGCGGTGCGCACCGCCCGAGTTGTCCCACTGGGTCGAAGTCACACCGCGCCAGGCGGTGATCGAGCGCAGCTCGATGGCGTCGGACAGGTGATACTTCAGCGTGTTGGTGAAGCCATGGGTGCGGTCGATGCTGGGCTGCTGCGGCACGCCGATGTCGGCCACGTCCATGCGGGTCTTGCCGTTGATCACGACCTGGTTGGGCAGAGCCTTGACCGTGCCCGACAGGCCGCCGGTGAAGTTGGTGCCGGGCAGGGTGCAGGCGGCCACGGCGGTGCCGGCGCGGCAGCCGTTGGGGTTGTAGTTCAGCAACTGGCTGTAGAAGGCCGAGTTGGCGTCATAGCCATTGTCATAGCTGAAATCGTCGGTCAGGCCCTCGAAGGGCTTCCAGCGCACGGCGATGCGGCCGCCGCGACGGTCGTAATAGTTCCAGCCGACCTGACCCTGCAGCGGGTTCTTGGTGGTGGCACCCTGATACTGCACCACGCCGTCCAGCTTGACCGAGAAGTTGTGATACTCGGGCAGGTCGAGGTGAACTTCGCCGGTGTAGGCGCCGTAATTGCCGATGCCGCCACCGATGCGGCCCTCGAACTTGCCCGAAGGCGCGCGCGAGACCAGCGAGAGGGCGCCGCCCTCGGTGTTGCGGCCGAACAGCGTGCCCTGCGGGCCCTTGAGAACTTCAACGCGCTCGATGTCGAACAGGCCGGCGTTCAGGCCGTGCGAGCGGCCCAGATAGACGCCGTCAACATAGACGCCCACGCCCTGCTCACGAGCGGGCTGGTTGGCGTCGAGCGGCACGATGCCGCGGATGCCAATGGTCAGAGCGGTCTGGCGGGCCTCGAAGGTGGCGACGCGCAGCGAGGGGATCGCGCCGTCGGCCAGATCGTAGAGGCTCTGGACGTGGCGGTCCTTGATGGTTTCGGTGCCGATCACCGAGATCGAGATCGGGGTCTTCTGGAGGTTGGTCTCACGCTTGGTGGCGGTGACCACGATGTCGGCGATGCCCTGGCCTTCGGCGACTTCGGTTTCGGCAGCCGGAGCATCGGCGGCGAAGGCCGGAACGGCGCCCTGCATCGCGGCCAGCGCGGCCACCGAGCAGGTGAGCTTGAACAATGTCTGCATGATCGAAATCCCCATCGGCAAGAAGGCTATGGGAAGCGATCATGCCGATTCGACCGCTGTCCCCCCTGTGAGGCGGCGGTTAGGAAGAGCGGATGACGGTTCGGAGACTGATTTATTGCTTGTTTGTGGCTTATTGAAGTCAGTTCGATGACAATAAAAAATGTATAAAAACAACGCATTGTTGTTATGGAACAAGAGTTTGCGACAGTTTGTATGCGCTATGTTCCATGGTTGAGGTAGGAGGCGCAGGAGCAGGTGGGGAGCCTGAAATTCCGGTGTTCCGGATGGGCTACACAACTGCCACCATATTTTATTGCGTTGATTTAAAAGTAAAAATTTAAATCCTCTCGCAAGGTTCGGATTGAGAACTGCGGAGGTGGCCGTGGGGGCGTATAAAAAGATTATTAAGAGTGACGGGCGCGAGCTTGCCAATTGAATTTGTGATGTTTTTGCCACATATGCCGGATTGGTGGATTTTTATATAGTAATTTAATAGTATTTGATCCGGTTGAAGGGTTCTGAATGCTTTCGGCATCAAATTTGGTTTGGGGCTTTTGAGGGGTTTTACAGGAAGGCAATGCGAGGGGGTTACCCCCTCGCGCTCCCAGAACGTCTCCCGGCGAGACGGTGGTGGCGCCGCATCCTTGTGCGTCGCTCTCCACCTGCGCGACGTAAAGCGCCGCAGGCATCATTCTTGCCTGCGGCGCGGCAATCTGGGCGCAAGGCCGAACCCGATGCGCGAGGTGGACATGAAAGGGAGCGCGAGGGCGATGGTCCTCGCATCTATCCTTCCGAACCTAAATTCTTGTGAACCTAAAATTCCTCTTAAATCACCCCGCTTCCCAAGCCCGAAAAGCCAGCCTAGGATCAAGATCTCCCCCCACCTCCCAAACTGCGGAGAACATTCGATGAGCATCCATGGCAAGATCTGCATCGTTACCGGCGCGGCCAGCGGCATCGGCCTCGCCATTGCCAAGCTTTACGTCACCAATGGCGCGAAAGTCGCCATCGCCGACCTGAACATCGAGGCCGCCAGCAAGGCCGCCGCCGAGCTGACCGCTCAGGGCCCCGGCGAGGCGATCGGCATCGCCATGGACGTCACCAATGAGGAGGCCGTCAACGCCGGTGTCGCCAAGGTGGTCGAGACCTGGGGCACGGTGGACGTGCTGGTGTCGAACGCGGGCATCCAGATCGTCAACCCCATCGAGAACTATGCCTTCAGCGACTGGAAGAAGATGCTGGCCATCCATCTGGACGGCGCCTTCCTGACCACACAGGCCGTGCTGCCGCATATGTACAAGCAGAAGTCGGGCGCGATCATCTTCATGGGCTCGGTCCATTCCAAGGTCGCCAGCCCGCTCAAGTCGGCTTACGTCACCGCCAAGCATGGCCTGCTGGGTCTGGCCCGCACCATCGCCAAGGAAGGCGGCACCAAGGGCGTGCGCGCCAATGTGATCTGCCCCGGCTTCGTGCGCACCCCGCTGGTGGACAAGCAGATCCCCGAGCAGGCCAAGGAACTGGGCATCAGCGAGGACGAGGTCGTCAAGAAGGTGATGCTGGGCGAGACGGTGGATGGCGAATTCACCACCGTGGAAGACGTCGCCGAGACGGCGCTGTTCTTCGCCGGTTTCCCGACCAATGCGCTGACCGGCCAGTCGCTGGTGGTCAGCCATGGCTGGTTCACTGAGTAAGCTTTGGAAAAAGGCTGAAAACATGCGGGCGGGTGGGGCATTTGCCCCACCCGCCTAATACGCAATGATACAAATAACGGCAATTTGTGCCTTGAGCCTGATACAAGGCCACGCCAAAGCGCAACGCTGCTAATCGGCCCGAATGTTTGCTCCCCCCTGTTCTGCCGATCAAGCACCATAAGACCCGCCAGGAGAAGACCCTTGACCATCGAGCACGACGACTACGCACCGCGCCGCCGCCCCCGCTGGGTGGCCTATCTGCTGGTCGCTGTCGGTGTGGGGGCTGTCGCCTGGGCGGGCAGCTATTTCGCGGGGGCCGGTGCCAAGAAGAATGCGCGCCATGGCCGCCCGGCAGCCGCCGTCGCCACCGCGCCGGTCGAGGCGACCGACATGCCGGTGCTGGTCAAGGCCATCGGCACGGTGACGCCGATCGACAGCTCGGTGATCCATGCCCAGCTTTCGGGCACGATTTTCTCGATCCTCTTCACCGAAGGGCAGATCGTCAAGCAGGGTCAGGTGATCGCTCAGGTCGATCCGCGCCCCTATCGCCTGGCGCTGGCCTCGGCGCAGGCGACGCTGGCCAAGGATCAGGCGACTTTGGGCGCCGCCCTGCTCGACCTCAAGCGCTATGAGACGCTGGCCGCGCAGGACTCAGTCGCGCGCCAGACGCTCGATACGCAGCGCGCCACCGTGGGTCAGGCGCAGGCCGCCGTCGCGGCGGACAAGGCCGCGATCGGCACGGCGCAGCTCAATCTGCAATACACCGCGGTCAAGGCGCCCTTCACGGGCCGCATCGGTCTGAAGGCGGTCAGCGTCGGCACCTATGTCACCGCCGCCGACACCAATGGCATCGCCACCATCACCCGCACCGATCCCATCGACATCACCTTCACCGTGGCGCAGGCCCAGCTTGCCGACATCAACAAGGCGGCGGGCAGCGGCGCGGGCCTGCCCGTCACGGCGCTGGATCAGGATGGTGTGACCGAGCTGGCGAAGGGCACCTTCTCCACCTTCGACAATCAGATCGACACCACCAGCGGCACGGTGAAGGCCAAGGCGCGCTTTGCCAACCCCGGCGCCAATGGCGGCAAGCTGTTCCCCAACCAGTTCGTCAATGTGGCGATGCTGGTCACGACCCTGAAGCAGGTGCCCACGGTGCCGGTCAGCGCGCTGCGCCATGGTGCGCCGGGCGATTTCGTCTTCGTGGTGGTGCCGGGCGACGACAAGGATTCGAGCAAGACGCCGGACAGCTCGGCTGACACCAAGAGTGCCGACGGCAAGTCGGGTGAGCCCGCCGGGCCTTCGAGCAAGGTCAAGCTGGTGGTGGTCAAGACCGGGCCTTCGGATGGCACGCATGTCGCCATTCTGCAGGGCCTGACCAAGGGCCAGCAGGTGGTGAGCGAAGGCGCCGACGGGCTGGATGATGGATCGAGCGTCCGCGTCGGCGGCGGCAAGAACCATGGTGGCCAGGGTGGTCAGGCCGGCCAGAATGGGCAGGCCGGCGATCAGGCTGGCACGCACAAGGGTCACCACCGCAATGGCCAGGGTGGCGGCGGCAATCAGGGTGGGGCGTAAGGCGTCCCGCCTGTGTCCTCCCCGGCGCCGGGCCTGATCGCCCTGCCCTGCTGCCTCACGCCTCACAGCGCCCTCTGGACCCGTTCTGACCGGAGCCATCATGTCGACCGCATCTGACCATACCTCGCCTGATGGACCCAACCTCCCGCCTGTAGAGGATGTGATCGAGGGCGGCGGTCCGTCGCGCCCCTTCATCCTGCGTCCGGTGGCCACCACGCTGCTGATGCTGGCGCTGATGCTGGCCGGTCTGATCGCCTGGAAGCAGTTGCCGCTCTCGGCGCTGCCTCAGGTCGATTATCCCACGATTCAGGTGCGCACGCTCTATCCCGGCGCCAGCCCGGATGTGATGGCGCTGACCGTCACCAGCCCGCTGGAGCGCCAGTTCGGCCAGATGCCGGGGCTGACGCGCATGACGTCGAACTCCTCGGCGGGGGCCAGCGTGATCACGCTGCAGTTCGGCCTCAACCTCAATCTCGACGTGGCCGAGCAGGAAGTTCAGGCGGCAATCAATGCGGCCAATTCGCTGCTGCCCAGCGATCTGCCCGCCCCGCCGGTCTATGCCAAGGTCAACCCCGCCGACGCGCCGGTGATCTCGATCGGCGTCACCTCAAAAACCCGCCCGCTGGGCGAGGTCGAGGGCATTGTCGAGCGCCAGTTCTCGAACAAGATCGCGCAGGAAAGCGGCGTGGGTCTGGTCAGCATTTCGGGCGGGCAGCGGCCCGCCGTGCGCATCACCGCCAATGTGACGGCGCTGGGCGCGCATGGCATCAGCCTTGAGACTTTGCGCACCGCGATCAGCAACGCCAACGCCAATCAGGCCAAGGGCACCTTCGACGGCCCCACCAAGAGCTGGACCATCGACGCCAACGACCAGCTCGCCAGCGCCGACGAATACGCCAAGCTGATCGTGTCCTGGACCACTTCGGGCACGCCGGTGGTGCTCTCCGATGTCGCCAAGGTGGAAAGCAGCACCGAAAACGTGCGCACCGCAAGCTGGATGAACCGCACCCCCGCCGTCATCATCGACGTGCAGCGCCAGCCGGGCGCCAATGTCATCCAGACGGTGGACAGCATCAAGGCCGACCTGCCCGGTCTGGAAAAGCAGCTCCCCGCCGACGTGAAGGTCACGCTGCTGACCGACCGCACCAGCGGCATCCGCGCCAGCGTGGAGGATGTGCAGTTCGAGCTGGTGCTGGCCGTGGTGCTGGTGGTGCTGGTGATCTTCATGTTCCTGGGCTCGGCGCGCGCCACGCTGATCGCGGGGCTGTCGGTGCCGCTCAGCCTTGTGGGCGCCTTTGCCGCCATGTGGGCGCTGGGTTATTCGATCAACAACCTGACCCTGATGGCGCTGACCATTGCCTCGGGCTTCGTGGTCGATGACGCCATCGTGGTGATCGAGAACATCGCCCGCCATATCGAGGATGGCATGAAGCCCTTCAACGCCGCGCTAAAGGGCGCCAGCGAGATCGGCTTCACCATCATCAGCCTGACCGTGTCGCTGGTGGCGGTGCTGATCCCGCTGCTGTTCATGGGCGATGTGGTGGGGCGCCTGTTCCGCGAATTCGCGGTCAGTCTTGCGGTCACCATCGTGCTCTCCGCCGTGGTGGCGCTGACGCTGGTGCCGATGCTGGCCGCGCGCTGGCTCAAGCCCGAGCATGAGGAGCGCCGCTTCGCCATCGTCGACAAGAGCATGCATGCTTTCGACCGGCTGGCCCATCGCTATGCCAGCGCGCTCGACTGGGTGATGGAACGCCCGAAGCAGACCTTGCTGGTCTTTGCCGGATCGCTGGCCGTCACCGCCCTGCTTTTCGTGGTGATCCCCAAGAACCTGTTCCCCACGCAGGACACCGGGCAGCTTTCCGCCACGATCATCGCGGCCAATGACACCGGCTTTGCCCGCATGAGCCGGTTGCAGAACGAGGTGGCCGATGCGCTGCTGAAGGACCCTGCGGTGGAAAGCCTCAGCTCCTCGGTGGGCGTGGACGGCATCAATCCGATGCTGAGCCAGGGCCGCATGCTGATCAACCTCAAGGATCTGTCGCAGCGCCCCCGCCTCGCCAAGGTGATCGAAAACCTGCAGGAGCGCGCCGCGCAGGTGCCCGGCGTGAAACTCTATCTCCAGCCGGTGCAGGATCTGACCATCGACACCGAGACCGGCCTCACCCCCTATCGTTTCGCGCTCAAGGGCGCGGACCAGAATGCGGTCAATGAATGGGGCAACAAGCTGGCCGGCGCGCTGCAGAACGAACCGGCGCTGCGCGATGTGAACGCGCAGGTGCTGGCGCGCGGCCGCTCGGTGGTGGTGGACATCAACCGCGATGCCGCCGCCCGTCTGGGCGTGACCGCGCTGACCATCGACAATGCGCTCTACGATGCTTTCGGCCAGCGCATCATCTCGACCATCTACACCCAGTCGAGCCAGAACCGCGTGATCCTGCAGGGCACGCCGCAGATGATCTCCGACCCCTCGGGGCTGGAGCAGCTCTACATTCCGCTCAGCAGCGGAACGCAGGTGCCGCTGGGCACCGTGGCCAGCGTGCATGAGAGCGAAGCCCCGCTGGTGCTGGCGCGCGAAAGCCAGTTCCCGCAGGCGACGATCGGCTTCGATCTGGCACCGGGCGTCTCGCTGGGCCATGCCGTGGCGCAGATCGAGCGGGTGGAAAAGAAGATCGGCCTACCCGCTTCGGTCACCACCGATTTCTCGGGCTCGGCCTCGGCCTTCCAACAGGCGCTGTCGAATGAGGGCGTGCTGGTCGCCGCCGCCATCGTGGTGGTCTATATCGTGCTGGGCGTGCTGTATGAAAGCTTCATCCATCCCGTGACGATCCTCTCCACCCTGCCCTCGGCGGGCATCGGCGCGCTGATCGCGCTGTTGCTCTCGGGCTATGGGCTGGGCGTGATCGGCATCATCGGCATCGTGTTGCTGATCGGCATCGTGAAGAAGAACGCCATCATGATGATCGACTTCGCCGTCGCCGCCATGGAGGATGAAGGCCTGTCCGCCGACAAGGCGATCCGCAAGGCCGCGCATCTGCGCTTCCGCCCGATCATGATGACAACCTTTGCCGCGCTGTTCGCCGCCATCCCGCTGATCTTCGGCACGGGCATGGGCTATGAGCTGCGCCAGCCGCTGGGCATGGCCATCGCGGGCGGTCTGATCCTGAGCCAGGTGCTCACGCTCTTCACCACCCCGGTGATCTTCCTGGGCTTCGAGCATTGGCGTGAGCGCCGCGCGCTGCGGGCGCAGCACCAGGCCAACACGCTCGGCGCCGCCAACCCCGGCTCGACGGGTCTCTGATGTCGATCTCCACCCCCTTCATCCGGCGCCCGGTCGGCACGCTGCTGCTGACGATCGGGGTGGCGCTGGCGGGCATCGCGGCCTTTTTCCACCTGCCGGTGGCGCCGCTGCCGCAGGTCGATATTCCCACCGTGATGGTGCAGGCCAGCCTGCCCGGCGCCAGCCCCGCCACCATGGCCAGCACCGTGGCCAGCCCGCTCGAACGCCATCTGGGCACCATCGCGGGCGTGACGGAAATGACCTCGCGCTCCTCGCTGGGCTCGGCGCAGGTGGTGCTGCAGTTCGACCTCGCGCGTGACATCGATGGCGCGGCGCGTGACGTGCAGGCGGCGATCAACGCCAGCCGTGCCGATCTGCCCAGCACGCTGAAAACCAACCCCACCTATCGCAAGGCCAACCCCGCCGACGCGCCGATCATGATTCTGGCGCTGACCAGCAAGACCCGCGCCCCGCATGAAATCTATGACGCGGTGTCGAACATCGTGCAGCAGAAGCTGCTGCAGGTGCAGGGCGTGGGCAATGTCGAGCTGGGCGGCGGCGCCCTGCCCGCCGTGCGCATCGAGATCGACCCCACCCTGCTCACCCAGTCGGGCGTCAGCCTGGAGGATGTGCGCACCGCGCTGCAATCCTCCAGCGCCAACCGCCCGCGCGGCGCAATCGAGGGGATCGACATCAAGGATGGCGGCAAGAACTGGCAGATCTACGCAGGCCATGCCGCGGTGAAGGCCGTCGATTTCGCGCCGATGATCGTGGGCTGGCACAATGGCGCGCCGATCCGCCTCTCCGATGTCGCCAGCGTGCAGGACGGGCCCGAAGACACCCGCACCATGGGCCTGTTCAACGGGCAGAAGTCGGTCTCGATCATCATCACCCGCCAGCCGGGCGCCAACATCGTGGAAACGGTCGATGCGCTGAAAGAGCAGATCGCACCGCTGCAGGCCCAGTTGCCCGCCGACATCAAGTTGTCGATGGCGATGGACCGCACCATCACCATCCGCGCCTCGCTGCATGAGGTGGAAATCACCCTGCTGGTCTCCACCCTGCTGGTGGTGATCGTGGTCAGCCTGTTCCTGCAGAGCTGGCGCGCCACGCTGATCCCCGCCAGCGCGGTGATCGTCTCGCTGCTGGGCACGCTGGGGGTGATGTATCTCTCCGGCTTTCTGCTCGACAATCTGTCGCTGATGGCACTGACCGTGGCCACCGGCTTCGTGGTCGACGATGCCATCGTGGTGGTCGAGAACATCGCCCGCCATGTCGAGGATGGCATGAAGCCCTTCCAGGCCGCGCTCAAGGGCGCGCGCGAGGTGGGTTTCACCGTGCTGTCGATCTCGGTCAGCCTGGTGGCGGTCTTTGTGCCGCTGATCTTCATGCCCGGACTGGTGGGCCGCCTGTTCCGCGAGTTTTCGCTCACCATGACGGCGGCGGTGGGGATCAGCCTTATCGCCTCGCTGACGGTGACGCCGATGCTGGCCTCGCGCCTGCTGGTGCACCACCATCCCGAGGACGGCAATCCGGAGGACAATGCCGTCTTCCGCGCCACCCGCCGCTTCTTCGACTGGCTGCAGGGCCGCTATGGCAAGGGGCTGGACTGGGCGCTGCATCATCGCGGCCCGGTGCTGCTCAGCCTGCTGGGCGCGGTGATCCTCAACGGCTTTCTGATCGGCGTGGCGCCCAAGGGCTTCTTCCCGCAGCAGGACACCGGCGCGCTCAACGGCGGCATCCGGGCCGACCAGTCGATCAGCTTCACCGCCATGAAGGACAAGCTGACCCAGATCGTGAAGATCGTGCGCGCCGACCCCGCCATCGATACGGTGGTGGCCTTCAGCGGCGGCAGCCGCGCGGGCGGTGGTTTCCTCTTCGCCACGCTGAAACCGCGCGGCGAGCGCCCCCCCGCCGATGAGGTGATCCAGCGCATGCGGCCCAAGCTGGCCCGCGTGCGCGGCGTCAGCCTGTTCCTCAATCCGGTGCAGGATCTGGGCGTGGGCGGGCGGCAGACCACCGGCTCCTACCAGTATGTGCTGCATGCCGACAATCCGGCGCTGCTCGCCGATGCCGGGGCCAAGCTGGTCAATGCGCTGAAAAAGCAGGGCACCACGCTGACCGATGTCGACATCGACCAGCAGGATGGCGGCGCCAGCGCCTATGTCACGGTGGACCGTGCCGCCGCCGCGCGTCTGGGCGTGCCGATGAACACCATCGACAATGTGCTCTACGACGCCTTCGGCCAGCGGCAGGTCGCCTCGATCTATCAGGGCCTGAACCAGTATCACGTGGTGATGGAGGCCAGCCCCAACTTCAACGGCAACCCCGAGGCGCTGAAATACATCTACCTGCCGGGCGGCGCGAGCCTCTCGACCAACATCATCAGCACCAACACCTCGCTGGGGGCCAATGCCGCTGTCGGTTCGGCGATCAGCACCAAGGTCAGCACCATGCTGCCCCTGTCCGCCGTGGCGAGCATCAGCTCGACCAGCACCAATGCCTCGGTCAGCCATACCGATGGCGAGCCTTCGGCCACCATCAGCTTCAACCTGCCGCCGGGCATCAGCCTGGGTCAGGCCGCCCAGACCATTTCGGACACGCAGGCCAGCCTGCATCTGCCCGCCACGGTGCATGGCGATTTCGGCGGCACGGCCAAAGTGTTCCAGCAATCGACCGCCTCGACCCCGCTGCTGATCGTGGCCGCGATCTTCACGATCTATGTCGTGCTGGGCATTCTGTATGAAAGCGCGATCCATCCGCTGACGGTGCTCTCCACCCTGCCCTCGGCGGGGGTGGGCGCGGTGATCTCGCTGATCGTGGCCGGGCAGCAGTTCGACCTGATCGCGCTGATCGGCGTGATCCTGCTGATCGGCATCGTGAAGAAGAACGCGATCCTGATCATCGACTTCGCGCTGGATGCCGAGCGTTCGCGCGGCCTTGCCCCCTATGACGCGATCCGCGAGGCCTGCCTGCTGCGCTTCCGCCCGATCATGATGACGACCATGGCCGCCGCCCTTGGCGCCGTGCCGCTGGCCATCGGCTTTGGCGACGGCGCGGAGCTGCGCCGCCCGCTGGGCATCGCCATCGTCGGCGGTCTGGTGGCCAGCCAGTTGCTGACGCTGTTCACCACGCCGGTCGTCTATCTCGCGCTCAACCGCTGGCGCCGCCGCAGCCCCTATGAAACGCTGCTGTCGCGCCACGGCGAAAACTCCGCGCCGCATGATACCACCCCGGTCCCCGGTTCTGCCTGAAAGCCCTGATGCCATGAAGCATGCGTCTCTCATCCTCGCCTCCATCAGCCTGCTGGGCGTGACCGGCTGCTCGATGGCGCCGACCTATCATGTGCCCACCACGCCGCAGGCCCAGACCTTCAAGGCCGAGCCGGGCTGGCAGGTCGCCACCCCCGCCGACGATGTCGCCAAGGGCCAGTGGTGGAAGCTGTTCCACGACCCCGTGCTCGACGGGCTGGTGGAGAAGGTGGCGATCACCAACCAGAACGTGGTCTATTACCGCGCCGCGTGGGAGCAGGCCCGCGCGCTGGTGCAGCAGAACCGCGCCTCGCTGTTCCCCAGCATCAGCAGCAGCGCCAGCACCACGCGCAGCGGCTCCTTCGCGGGTGGCACGGGCGGCAATGTGACCAGCGGGGCCACCACCGCCGTGCGTGTTTCCTCCAGCTACAGCGCCGCCGTTTCCGGCACATGGACGCCCGATCTGTGGGGTCAGGTCGGCAATACGGTGAAGCAGTCCAAGGCTCAGGCGCAGGCCAGCGAGGCCAATCTGGCCAATGCCACCCTGTCGGCGCAAGGCGATCTGGCCACCAATTACATGAGCCTGCGCGGGCTCGACGCGCAGATCGCGCTGCTCGATGACACGATCAAGGGCTACGAACGCGCGCTGACGATTACCAAAAACAAATACGCTTCGGGCACGGTCAGCAATGCCGATGTCTATACGGCGCAGACCACGCTGAACAATGCGCAGGCCAACCGCCGCGATCTGGACCGCCAGCGCGCCACCTATGAAAACGCCATCGCCGTGCTGATCGGCGAGAATCCCTCCTCCTTCAAGCTGGCCCGCGCGCCCTGGGCGCCGACCGTGCCCGAAGTGCCCTCGGCCCTGCCCGGTGACATTCTGCAGCGCCTGCCCACCATCGCCTCGGCCGAGCGCGCGGTGGCCGCGGCCAATGCCAACATCGGCATCCAGAAGGCCGCCTTCTTCCCGACCATCACGCTGACGGGTCAGGCCCAGACCAGCGGCACCGAACTGTCCAACCTGTTCACCGCCGCCTCATCGCTGTGGTCGACGGGGGCTTCGGCGGCGCTGACGCTGCTCGATTTCGGCGCACGCGCGGCCAAGGTGAAGGGCGCGCGCGCCGCCTATGACGCGACCGTCGCCACCTATCGCCAGACGGTGCTGACCGCCTTCCAGGGGGTGGAGAACAATCTGGCCGCCAAGAACGCCTATGCCGAGCAGCAGGGCCAGTATGAGTCCGCTGCCGAAGCGGCCGGCAAGGCCGAGGCGATCACCCGCAACCAATATCTGTCCGGGACGGTGGATTACACCACGGTGACCAGCGCTCAGGCCACCGCCTACAGCGCGCGGGTCAACCAGATCCAGAACACGGTGAACCGCCAGAACACGGCCATCGCGCTGATCCAGTCGGTGGGCGGCCACTGGTAAAAGCCCTGGGAAGGCGGGATTTCTCACCGAAATGGTGGCGATCCCGCTTTCGCAAGCGGCTGGAGGGTCTCAATCCTCCGCAACTCTCTCCGATCCCGAATCGATGCCGCTTCGCAAGGCAGGGTTTCCTGTGCCATTTACCATAACAGACGCATCGACCCTGTGATCCTCAGACCGGCATGAGGGCCGGTCCGGGGATCGCACAAGACCCTTGGTAAAAGGGACAGTTGCCGCCGGATTGGCCCGGAAACGCATCCGGTGGCCCGAGTGTTGCAAGCTTGACCGCCCGCTGCGTGGTTGTTGCGCGGGGCCTCATTTGATCAGCGAAGCATCGAGAGCATTTACGCGATTCCAGCAGACAGGTGCCATCTTGGGGAGATGAACCCGATGTCCAGCCGCAGTCAGGGTACGAAAAACCGCCATCCATCCCGCAAGCAAAGATCCGGACGCAAGCGCGGCGCATCTGACGCCAAGGCGCCCGTGCTGGGCCAAAGTGGCAACGGTCATGCCGCCCCCACGCCTGCGCAATTCGGCGCCCGTGCGCCGCTGGCGGGCAAAGCCCTCGCGCCCGAAGTACCGCCCTTGTCACTGCGCGGACAGTTTCTCGCGCCGGAGATGCGGCAGGCCAAGATCTCGCGGGTCAAGGCCAGACCTGCCCCTGCCGCGCGGGTCGATAGCCCTCCGCCGCGACCGGGCCAACCTCCCAAAATCCTCAGCGCGGTCATCCGCCCGACATCGGCTTTGGGCACGGCTCTGTCTGTCAGCTTCAGCATGGGATGGAACGGCCCGCCGCTGCTGGAGGTCGCCAACGACGATATGGAGGACATCAGGGCCAGCCAGCCGCAACCCATCGATTATTCGGTGATCGTCACGGCTGAGCCCGCGGAAGCGGCAGTCGCCGACACGCAAGCCGAGCCTGCCGCCCCCTATCTCCATACCGAGGCCGGTGACACGATCTCCCCCGCCCTGCCGCTGCCCCGGCATGCCGAACCTCTGGCCGCGCCGAAACCGGTCACCACGCGCCCTGATACCAGAGATCCCAGCAAGCCCCTGCCGCGCCATCTGGCACCCGCGAAGCCCTCGGAGGGGCTGTGGGGCGCGATGGGGCAGTGGCTGCGCAGCGCCGGGCAACTGCTGGCCTCGGGCTTTATGGTCAAGAAGACACGGCCGCGCACGCCCTCCCCCGCGACCATGCGCGAGGCGACCGAGCTGACTCAATTGCGCGCGGAAAATCGCCGGCTGCGCATGCAACTGGGCGACATGATGCGGACACAGACCGCACCAGCCCACACGATGGATCAGCGCATGATGGATCAGGTGCCGGGCTAAACCCGCGTCAAAACCTCAGGCGCCGGTCAGATGGGCGACCAGCGCCTTGACCTTCTTCTGTCGCCACTGCGGCAGAGGCGCCACCAGCCAATAGGCCCGGCGCGACACTTCGGCCTCGCCCAGATCGGCGATACGGCCCAGATCGTGCCAGCCCTGCGCCAAAGTCTGGGGCACGCGCGCGCGCCCCATCCCCGCCGCCGCCGCCGCGATCGCCTGACCGGCATCGCCGACGTGGAGCAGCGGTTCCTCGCCAGCTTCACCGCTGGGATTGGGGTCACCCGGCCAGGCGATCCATTCGCCCGAACCGACCGCCACCACCTTGGCCTCGCCCAGCACCACGCCTTCCAGATCGCCCGGCCCCTCGGCCAAACGGACCGCCAGATCGAGATTGGCTTCGGTGAAATCGGTCGAATCGCCATCGACCAGCATCACCCGCACCTCGGGATTGGCGGCGCGGAAGGCGGCCAGACGCGGCGCCAGCCAGGCGGCGAAGAAATCGCGCGGCGCGGCAATCGTGTAGACATGCGCCGACTGACCCGCCTGCATCGCCTGCACCGCATCCTCGAACTGCAGGAAGCCCGCGCGCAGCGGCTCAAGACCCGCCTGCGCCTCGTCGGTCAGCTCCAGCCCCTTGGCGGTGCGACGGAACAGCACCACGCCCAGCAGATCCTCCAGCGCGCGAATCTGCTGGCCGACCGCCGCCGGGGTCACCGCCAATTCGTCCGCCGCGCGGGTGAAGGAGAGATGGCGCGCGGCCGCATCGAACACGCGCAGGGCATTGAGGGGCAGGTGAGTACGCTTCATGACCTGTGGTTGAACCGACAGGCCCCGCGCGTCAAGCAACTGTGGCTTTACCCCGCAGTAGCAGGCGCCGCGAGCGGGAAATGCGGGATCGCCACGCGCATTTCTTCCTCATCATGCTGATGGCGGAAGATGTAGTAACCCTCCATGCTGCCGTTCGGTGTGGCCAACGGACAGCCCGAGACGTAATCATGGCTCTGCCCCGGCGACAGCACGGGGGTTTCGCCCACCACGCCCTCACCATCGACAAAGCTGACCGAGCCGCGCCCATCGGTGATCCGCCAGTGGCGGGTCAGCAGTTGCAGCGTATACTCCGAGTCGTTCTCGATGCGGATGTGATAGACCCAGAACCACTTCCCAGCCTCAATACGCGACTGTTCCGGAAGGAAATTCACCGCGACTCGCACGGTGACCCCATCGGTGGTCGCTGCATGCTGGAAAAGCTCTTTCATGGCACCATTGTTAGCCCGATCTGATGCCGCAAACAACCAGCTTGGCACCAATCTTATCCCCATTGTCCCGTGGCTTGCGACGAAAAGGGGCACAGGCGGCATGGATCGACGCAAAAGAGTTATTGCGATTCATTCTTAATAGCTTTAGCTTGATATCCCTGATGAGGCCTTTCGCCAGTGGAGCCAAGCACCCATGGACATCAACGAACCCAACAGCATGACCCACATGCTGCCCCACCCCGCCCCCAGCGACCAGACCACCCGCATGCTGCTGATCGCCGCCCGGCGCATGGCCGTCCACGGGCTCTACGATGCCTCGGCCGCGATGCTGATGGTGCAGGCCTTCGGCATCCACTTCCGCAAGCCTCTGGTGCTGTTGCGCGCCTTTCTGATGGAAACATCCGCCGCCGCATCGGGCGATATCCGCATCGCCCCCTGCTGTCTGCCGCGCATGACACTGCAGGAGGGATCGATGATGGCCGCCATCGCGCATGCCGCCGCGCGCCCGGATGTGGCGGCGAGCCATCTGACGCATCTGACCGGGCAGGATGTGCCGGGGGCGCTGGTGACGACGGCGCAGGCTTTGTCCGTGTCGCTTTCGGAGTGTGGAAGGCCGGTGGTGCTGGATTAAGAACGGGAAGAAAGATGCGAGGGGGTTACCCCCTCGCGCTCCCATTCCGTCTTCCGACGCATGGGCAGTGGCACCGCATCGTTGCGCATCGCCTCTCCACCTGCGCAACGAAAAGGCGCCGCAGGCAGTTAAGCCACGACGCCTTTTCCATCGTTTAAAGCCTGCGGCGCTGCGACCTTGCTCTTTGGCCGAACCCTATGCGCCACGCAGACAGTCATGGGAGCGCGAGGGTGTAACACCCTCGCATTCACCTTTTCCTTCTTACAACCCAACCGAATCCAGAGCCTGATCCAGATCCTCGATCAGATCCTGCACATCTTCCAGCCCGACGCTGATCCGCAGCAGCCCCTCGCTCACGCCCATCGCCGCGCGGATCTCGGGCGAGATGCTGGAGTGGGTGGTCGAGGCGGGATGAGTCATCAAAGTCTTGGCGTCACCGATGTTGTTCGAGATATCGATCAGCTTCAGCGCGTTCAGCACACCCATGGCCTGCTCGCGTCCGCCGTCGATCTCGAAGGAGAACACCGATCCAGCCAGCTTCATCTGCTGCTTGACCAGATCGTGCTGCGGATGGCTGGGCAGGCCGGGGTGGAGCAGACGGGGCACGCGCTTCTCCAGCGCCTTGGCCACGGTCAGCGCCGATTGCGCCTGAGCATTAGCGCGAAGATCCAGCGTTTCCAGCCCCTTCAGCACCACCCAGGCGTTGAAGGGCGACAGGATCGGTCCGGTGTTGCGCTGATAGGGCAGCAGATATTTGTTGATCCACTCATGGCTGGCGCAAACGGCACCGGCCAGCACGCGGCCCTGCCCGTCCATCAGCTTGGTCGCGGAATAGGCGACCACATCGGCGCCGAAATCCATCGGGCGCTGCAGCGCGCTGGAGGCAAAGGCATTGTCCACCGCCACCTCGATACCATGCTCATGCGCCAGATCGCTGACGGCGCGGATATCGATGATATCCATCGTCGGGTTGGCGGGGGTCTCGAAGAAGAACAGCCGCGTATTGGGACGGATCGCGTCCTTCCACGCGTCGAGGTCGCGGCCATCGACCAGCGTGGTCTCGATGCCGAAGCGGGGCAGCAGATTCTGGGTGATCCACAAGGTGGGGCCAAAGGCGGCGCGGCCCATCACGAGGTGATCACCCGCCGACAGGCGCGAGAGCAGCACGCTGCTCATGGCGGACATGCCGCTGGCCTGCACGCGGCAGGTTTCGCTGCCCTCCATCAGGGCAATGCGCTCTTCCAGCATCATCACCGTGGGGTTCTGGGTGCGGGCATAGGTCATGCCCGGTTCCTGCCCGGCAAAGCGCGCGGCGGGGGTCTCGGCATCCTCGTAGCAATAGCCCGAGTTGACGAAGAGCGCCTCGCTGGTTTCGCCCATCTCGCTGCGCCAGGTGCCGCCACGCACGGCGCGGGTGGCCTGACGCCAGGTGGAGGTCTGCGAGCGGTCCTGTCCAGTCTTGTGCTTCATGGCCCGCGCTTTAAGCCCGCGCGCCTGCCTCTGCAAGGGCGGCCGGGAATAGTGTAAAAGATCATAAGGGTACGTTCAGCCGGTGTGTCAGGGCGATGGACCGGATGGACAGCACGCGGCGTCAACCATATGCCTAGGGAATATGACGCGACTGCCGATCCCTGCCCCGGTCATCACGCGCGACCCTTTGTGGTGGCAAGTGGGCCTCGCCGGGCTGTTTGCCGTGTTGGTGTTCTGGCATCTGGGCACCCCTTCGAAGATCTATTTCGACGAGGTGCATTATGTGGCCGCGGCAAGGGCCATGCTGGAAGGCACTCTGGCCAACCCCGAGCATCCGCTTTTCGCCAAGACGCTGATGGCCTGGTCGATCGCCCGCTTTGGCGACACGCCTTTTGCCTGGCGCCTGCCCAGTGCCTGTATGGGCGTTTTGGGGCTCTTCGCTTTCGGGCGGATGATGTGGTGGGCCAGCGGCCAGCGCTTTGCCGCCATTGCGGGCATGATCCTGCTGGGCAGCGATTTCGCATGGCTGATCCAGAGCCGCATCGCCATGCTTGATATGGTGATGGCGGGCATGGCGATGCTCTCGTTGTGGATGCTGGCGGCGGCCACCGCTCTGCCCCGCGCCGTGCCGCCCATCGCGCGGCGCTGGCGGCTGGGGGTGGCGGGGATGGCGCTGGGCCTGTCGCTGGGCGCGAAATGGAGCGTGCTGCCGCTGGCCGCGCTGATCATCGGGCTGCTGATCGCCACACGGCTGCTGGCCAGCGTGCGCAACTGGACCGGGGGCACGATGGTCGCCCCCACCCCCGGCGTGCCGACGCGCGAGCTGGTGGGCTGGCTGGTTGTGCTGCCGCTGCTGACCTACATCATGACCTGGGTGCCGGGGATGCTGCTGGACAAGGGCGCGGTGCCGGTCTTCGGGCTGATCGACTGGCACATCGCGATGGCGCATCTGCAGTCGGGCATCGTCAAGCATCACCCCTATCAGTCGGTGTGGTGGCAATGGGTGATCGACCAGCGGGCGATCTGGTATCTTTACGAAAAGGTCGATGGCGCCCAGCGCGGCATTATGCTGATCGGCAATCCCTTCACCATGCTGGCCGGGCTGCCCGCGCTGGTGTGGTGCGCCTATGCGGGCATGGCCCGGCGCGATGCGGCGGGGCGGACGGCGCCCTTGCTGGCGGTGGCGGGCTATGGGGCGACGCTGGGGCTATGGCTGGTGGCCGACAAGCCGGTACAGTTCTATTACCACTATCTGCTGCCGGGCACCTTTCTGGTGGCGGCGCTGGCGCTGATGCTGGACGGGCTGTGGCGGTCGGGGCGTGACGGGCGCCTGGCCGCGATCGGGGCGCTGGTGCTGGCGGTGGGCACCTGCCTGTGGTTCTGGCCGATCCTGACCGCGCAGCCGCTGAAGGATGCAATGAGCTTCCAGCACTGGATGTGGCTGGATAGCTGGCGCTGAAAGCAGCGCTGCACCGGCCCCGCGAGAGCCTCCCCTCAACGCAGGACCGGCACAGGCCCCCACAAACCCGCCCGTCGAACCACCTCAGCGGTCCGGATCGCGGGTTTGATCGCGTGATGGCACATCGCGCGGCATGCTTTCCGCCATGCGCGCCGGGGGGGTATTCGGGCGCATATCCTCATCGCGCGTCGCGCGCTCGGCACGCATCATGCGGGCCTCATAGGCGCGGAAACGGGCGCGGTCCTCACGGTCCGGGTAGAGCACCCAGGGGCGCGTCTGCGCCACCTGCGAGTCACGCTCGACCGGGGCAACGGGGCGCCTGTCCTGGCCTTTCATTCCGGCCGTGGCGGCGCCACCGGCCAAACTTGCAAGGACGGCAAGCGCCATGATGCTTCGTGAGCGATGCATCGGCATACCTCCCTGGTCAGGAGTCTCCTCTGTCAGGCGAGTCATTCACCTGTCAGGGCGTGTATGCCGGAATGTGCTTGAACGCAGGGTGATGGGCGCTGTTAGGCCACGTTCAGCTTGAACGGGGCCCAAAGAGGCAACAGATCAGTTGCCGTACTTACCCCAGACGAACTTCGAGCTGAGCGCGAAGTTCCACACCGACGCCAGCACGATGCCCACCAGCACGGCGATCACATCGTTGATATGCATGCGCTTGAGCGCCTCGGCGCTGCCGATGTTGGTCAGAATGCCGAAGGAGCAGGCCAGGGCGAACTTCGCCCAGCCACGCAGCAGCGGCAAGACGCCGCGCAAGCGCTTGTCGGCATAGGTCAGCTCGTTGTTCAGCACGAAGTTGAACGTCATCGCCGTCAGCGCGGCAATGGTGTTGGCGATGGTAAAGCGGATCTCGCCGCCCGACCAATGCCCGTAAACAAACCTTTCCCCCAACACCACGCGCAGGACGAACCACAGCATGGCAAACTGCACCGGCACGCCCAGCGCGCCAACCGTGCCGAACAGCGCGAAGCGGGTGGGGATGATGTGGCCCAGCCACTTGTCATAAAGGCCGACAAGGAATTCGAACACGACGGTGCGATCCAGTTTGCTTTCGCCCTCTGCGCGAGCCGCGAAGTTGAGAGGAAATTCCTTGACGCGCAAGGGTGTGTCGACAGTGGCAAGGATGTCGAGCAGGATCTTGAAGCCCACGCCCGAAAGATTGTCAGCGTCGGCGCGCAGCGTTTCAGCGCGCAGCATGAAATAGCCGCTCATCGGGTCGCTCAGATCCACGCCGGTCACCTTGCGGGCGATGGCATTGGCAACGCCCGAGGCTTTCACGCGGTCCGGACGGCCCCATTCCTCGGTGCTGGCGCCCTCGGCAAAGCGGCTGGCATAGGCGACGTCATAGTCGCCGCTTTCGATGGCGGCCAGCATCTGGGGCAGCAGCTTGGGATCGTGCTGATGGTCGGCATCCATCACCGCCACCACCGGCGCTGCGGTGGAGCACATGCCCTCGATCGCGGCGCTGGCCAGACCGCGCCGCCCGATGCGCTGGATCACGCGGATGCGCGGATCTTCCTGATTGATGGCGCGCGCCTCGTCGGCGGTGCCGTCGGGGCTGTTGTCATCGACGAAGATCGCTTCCCAGCCGATATCGCCCAGCGCCTCATCGAGGCGCGCGACCAGCTTGCGCAGGTTCTTTCGCTCGTTCAGCGTGGGCAGAACGACGGCGAGGCGCAGACGCCCCGCACCGTGAGGGACGCCATCAAGGGTGGCCTGAGGCGAGGAAGGATCGGTTTCGGTCATAATATAGGGATTGGCCTGTGCCTGATCGAGGGGTGGGACGTCAACTGCCCTGATCGAAACGTCCCACTCTCGGCCAATTTGTCCCCGTCTGGTTGAGGCCCGCAGTCTTTAAAGGCGGGCCAGAACCGCGTCACCGATCTCCGAGGTCGAAGCTGTGCCGCCCAGATCGCCACCGCGAATGCCATCGGCCAGCGTTTTGGCCACCGCAGCCTCGACCCGGTCGGCTGCGTCAGCCAGACCCAGCGAGTGGCGCAGCAGCATGGCCAGCGACAGGATCGTCGCCATCGGATTGGCCTTGTTCTGGCCGGCGATGTCGGGCGCGCTGCCGTGGATCGGCTCATACATGCCCAGCGTGCCATACTGAGTCTGGCGCTCGCCCAGCGAGGCCGAGGCCAGCAAGCCGATCGAACCCACGCACATGCTGGCCTGATCCGACAGGATATCGCCGAACAGATTGCCGGTGACCACCACGTCGAACTGGCCGGGGCTCTTCACCAACTGCATCGCGGCATTGTCGACATACATATGGGTCAGCTCGACATCGGGGTATTCGGCCGAAACCTCGATCACCACGTCGCGCCACAGCTGGCTGGTTTCCAGCACATTGGCCTTGTCCACGCTGCACAGCTTCTTCTTGCGGCCCTGTGCCGCGCGGAAGGCGGTGTGAGCGATGCGGCGCACTTCATCCTCGGCATAGGACATCATGTCCCAGCCCTGACGGCGGCCATCCTCAAGCTTGCGGGTGCCCTTGTCGCCGAAATAGACGTCGCCATTCAGCTCGCGCACGATCAGCAGGTCGATCTCGCGCGCCACTTCGGGGCGGAGCGCCGAAAAGCCCTCCATGCCCGCGAACAGCGTGGCCGGACGCAGATTGGCGAACAAAGTCAGTTCCTTGCGCAGGCCCAGAATGGCCTGCTCGGGACGCAGCGCGCGCTCCAGATGATCGCAGGAAAAATCGCCCACCGCGCCGAAGAGAATGCCGTCCGCGCGGCGCGCGATCTCCAGCGTGGTCTCGGGCAGCGGATGGCCCTGATTGCGATAGGCCACACCGCCCACATCGCCGAACTCAAGCTCGATGCCCGGCAGCGCCAGCGCCTCAAGCACGCGCAGCGCCTCGTGAGTGACCTCGGGACCGATGCCGTCACCGGCGAAAACCGCAATCTTCATAGCGGGACCATCCTTTTCACGTATCAATCTTGCTCAACCGCTCACGCAGTCTTTCGCGCGCCCCCATAACATCGTGGCGATGATCGGCAAGCACATAGCGCGCCAGCGCCTCGCCGATCCGGTCGAAACCGTCGATCACCGCGCTCCATGCCGCGCCGCCCGCCAGCAGCCGCTGCCCGTCGATGCCGGCGCCGAACCGCGCCCCATAGCCCATCTCGCGCAGCACCAGCGCCTCATAGGCGATCAGCCCCGGCGCCCACCCCCGCGCCGATGGGGCTGAGCAAATGGCATCGAGCAAAGCATCCAGCGCGTCATAGAGCGCCGGATAGGGCTGTCGTTCGGGCAAGGCGCTGGCGGTCAGCACGCAGACCCAGCCGATGGCGGCGGCAGGTAGAGGCTCGGCCAGAAACGGGGCGCGGCTGTGGGTCAGTTCGATCCTCGCGCCCGGCATCTGGCCTTCGATGCGGGCTCGCAGCTCGCAATCGAGCCCGTTGCCGGGGATCAGCACCGGGCGCAGCGCCCTGCCCCGACCGCCCGAGACATAAGCCGCGGTCAGGCCGTGTCTCGGCGTCATCAGTCTTGCGATCACGCCGATCTCGCCATGCGGGCGGGCGGAGCAGAGAATGGCGGGAGTGCGGATTTGCATGGTTTCAGGCTTAGGGGAGGAAAAGATAAGAAGCGAGGGGGTTACCCCCTCGCGCTCCCATGACGTCTTCCGACGCAAGGCCAGTGGCGCCGCGATGATACGCCCCGGCTCTCCACCTGCACCACCTGAGGCGCCGCAGGCATATGATTCCCTGCCTGCGGCGCGGCAAACTGGGCGCAACTCCGAACCCGATGCGCAACGTAGACATTAACGGGAGCGCGAGGGCGATGGCCCTCGCATTATTTCTTTTCTTCCTACCCTTTTCCCCTTTCCCCGCCTATCGCCCCCACCAATGACCACCGCCTCTCCTTTCCGGACCGAACTGCGCGAAACGCTGAAACTGGCCCTGCCCTTGGCGGCGGCCAATGTTTTGCAGATGGCGGTGTATGCCATCGACGTGATCTTCGTCGCCCGTCTGGGGCAGAGCCAGCTTGCCACCTCATCCCTGGCCGTCAGCCTGTTCGGCCTGCTGGCATGGAGCTTTTCCGGCCTGACGGGCGCCGTCGCCCCGATCATGGCCGCCGAGCTGGGCCGCAAGCGCCATGCTGTGCGCGAGATCCGCCGCTCGGTGCGGATGGCGCTGTGGCTGGCGGTGGCTTGCGGCTTGATCGGCATGGGCATCTGCTCGGCCAGCACCGCCTTCTTCCGCCTGACGGGGCAAAGCCCGCATCTGGCGACGCAGGCCGGGGCCTTCATGCATATCCTGCAATGGGCGATGATCCCTCTGATTGCGGCCAATGTGCTGCGGACCTTTGTCTCCACGCTGGGGCGCCCGGTGTTTGCCACGGCGATCACGGGGCTGGCCATCGGGGTCAATGCGGCGGGCAATTACGCGCTGGTCTTTGGCCATTGGGGCGCTCCGGCGCTGGGGCTGAGCGGCTCGGGCATCGCCAGTGTGATCACCGCCTGCGCCACGCTGCTGGCCTATGCGCTGGTGATCCTGAGCGACCGCCGCCTGCGCCGCTATCGCATTCTGGGCCATTGGTGGCGCAGCGAGACCACGCGCCTGCTGGAGATCCTCAAGCTGGGCCTGCCGATCTTCTCGACCGTGCTGGCCGAGGCCGGTCTGTTCGGCGGCGCAGCCTTCCTGATGGGTCGCATCGGTGAGCTGGAGCTGGCCGCCCATGCCGTGGCGCTGCAGGTGGCGGCTTTCACCTTCCAGCTTCCGATGGGGCTGGGTCAGGCCGCAACGATCCGCGTGGGCTATCACTATGGCGCGCGCGATGTGGCGGCGATGGGCCGCGCGGGCTGGGCCGCCATCGCGGTCGGGCTGGGCATTGCCTGCATCAGTTCGGGCGCGATGCTGGGTATGCCTGTCACCATTCTGTCAGCCTATGTCGATACCAAAGACATAGCCAATGCCGCCATGGTGGCGCTGGCGGTGCGGTACCTGTCGGTGGCGGCGGCGTTTCAGCTTGTCGATGCCGCGCAGGCGGTGGCTCAGGGCGCCTTGCGCGGTTTGCAGGACACGCGCTGGCCGATGACGATCGCGCTGCTGGGCTATTGGCTGCCGGGCTTCGGTGCGGCGGTGGTATTGGGCTTTTTCACGCCTTTGCGCGGCATGGGTGTGTGGATCGGCCTTGCCATCGGGCTGGCGGTGGTGGCCACGCTGCTGCTGATCCGCTGGAGTCGCCGCGAGACGTTGCGGTTGACCGCCGAGCGCTGAAGCATTTGGCCCTGCCTTTGTTTCGGGCCGCCTAAAAATTGCAGTGCCCGCCCTTGACGGCCTCCAAGCCGGGACCCATATCCCGCGCATTGGCACTCTCCATGCGGGAGTGCCAAACTGAGTTCATTCACTTGAGAGAGGTATCTCATGTCCTTCCGTCCCCTGCACGACCGTGTGCTGGTCCGTCGCGTTGAAGCCGAAGAGAAGACCGCCGGCGGCATCATCATCCCCGACAGCGCCAAGGAAAAGCCCGCCGAGGGTATCGTGGTTTCGGTCGGTTCGGGCGCTCGCGCCGAAAACGGCACGATCACCCCGCTGGACGTCAAGGCTGGCGACCGCGTGCTGTTCGGCAAGTGGTCGGGCACCGAGATCAAGGTCGCGGGCGAAGACCTGCTGATCATGAAGGAAAGCGACATTCTGGGCGTGATCGGCTGATTTCAGCCTCCCCGGAATTTCCCCTTATTTCTGATTTTCAAAGGAATTCATAATGGCTGCCAAGGACGTCAAGTTCGGCCGCGACGCGCGCGAACGTATCCTCAAGGGCGTTGACACCCTTGCCGACGCTGTGAAGGTGACCCTGGGCCCCAAGGGCCGCAATGTCGTCATCGAAAAGAGCTTCGGCGCCCCCCGCATCACCAAGGACGGCGTGAGCGTCGCCAAGGAAATCGAACTGAAGGACAAGTTCGAGAACCTGGGCGCCCAGATGCTGCGCGAAGTCGCTTCGAAGTCGAACGACAAGGCCGGTGACGGCACCACCACCGCCACCGTGCTGGCTCAGGCCATCGTGCGCGAAGGCCTGAAGTCGGTCGCCGCCGGCATCAACCCCATGGACCTGAAGCGCGGCATCGATCTGGCCGCCAACGCCGTGGTCAAGGATCTGGCTGCCCGCTCGAAGCCCGTTTCGGGTTCGGCTCAGGTTGCCCAGGTCGGCATCATCTCGGCCAATGGCGACCAGGAAGTCGGCGAGAAGATCGCCGAAGCCATGGAGAAGGTCGGCAAGGAAGGCGTCATCACCGTTGAAGAGGCCAAGGGTCTCGAATTCGAGCTGGACGTCGTCGAGGGCATGCAGTTCGACCGCGGCTACCTGTCGCCCTACTTCGTGACCAACCCCGACAAGATGACTGTCGAGCTGGAAAACCCCTACATCCTGATCCACGAGAAGAAGCTCTCCTCGCTGCAGTCGCTGCTGCCGATCCTGGAAGCCGTGGTTCAGTCGGGTCGCCCCCTGCTGATCATCGCCGAGGACATCGAGGGTGAGGCTCTGGCCACGCTGGTCGTCAACAAGCTGCGTGGCGGCCTGAAGATCGCCGCCGTCAAGGCTCCCGGCTTCGGCGACCGCCGCAAGGCCATGCTGGGCGACATCGCCACGCTGACCGCTGGCGAGATGATCTCGGAAGACCTGGGCATCAAGCTCGAGACCGTGACCCTGACCATGCTGGGCCAGGCCAAGAAGGTCACGATCGACAAGGACAACACCACCATCGTCGATGGCAACGGTGCTGCCGAGGACATCAAGGGCCGCGTCGAGCAGATCAAGGCGCAGATCGAAGTCACCACTTCGGACTACGACCGCGAGAAGCTGCAGGAGCGTCTGGCCAAGCTGGCTGGTGGCGTCGCTGTCATCAAGGTCGGCGGTTCGACCGAGGTCGAGGTCAAGGAGCGCAAGGATCGCGTTGACGATGCCCTGCACGCCACCCGCGCTGCTGTCGAAGAGGGTATCGTCCCCGGCGGCGGTACGGCTCTGCTGTACGCCACCAAGGTTCTCGAGAACCTGAAGGGCGCCAACGAAGACCAGACCCGCGGCGTGGACATCGTCCGCAAGGCGATCTCGGCCCCGATCAAGCAGATCGCCGAGAACGCTGGCGTCGACGGCGTGCTGGTTGCCGGCAAGCTGCTGGACCAGGCCGACGAGACGCTGGGCTTCAACGCCGCGACCGACGTCTACGAAGACCTGCTGGCCGCCGGCGTGATCGACCCGACCAAGGTTGTGCGCACCGCGCTGCAGAACGCCGCCTCGGTGGCCGGCCTGCTGATCACGACCGAAGCCGGTATCGTCGAGAAGCCCGATGACAAGCCCGCCATGCCCGCAATGCCGGGCGGCGGCATGGGTGGCATGGACTTCTAAGTCCAGGTCAGCCTGTCTGAAAAGCGAGACCCGAGGAGAGCAATCTCCTCGGGTTTTGTTTTGTTTGAAGAAAAGGGGAAATGCGAGGGGGTTACCCCCTCGCGCTCCCGGGTGTTGTCAGCATGGGCACCTCGGTTCGACCTTGCGCAACGTCGCAGCGCCGCAGGCAATGAGACTTGGCAAAAAATGCTGTGCTATGAAACATTGCTGCCTGCGGCGCATTAACCTGCGCAGGTGGATAGACCGGGCACTCCGATCGGGTGCCACTGCCTCGGCGTCGGTAGACGTTCCGGGAGCGCGAGGGTGTAACACCCTCGCATTTTCCCTTAACTTCTTTTGGTTCCCCCCTCCACCGCAAAGCCCGCGCGCCTTATCGCGTGACTCTATATCAACCCCGTCACTTGGGTTAACCGTATTGCAGGGTCATCGGTGGCATAAGCAGAATCATGCACAGTCTTCGTTTTCGTCTGATGAGTGCGGCACTGCTCGCCGGAGCGCTTATTGCGCCGCCTGCCGCTGCCGACGATCTTGAAAAAGCTTTCGACCGGGTTTTCCAGATCAAGCCCGCGCCGGCTGGTGGTTTGCCGCCCGGCACGGTGCTGCCCGGCGGCGTTCTGCCCGCCAATCCGGCGCCCGGCGCGGTCGTGCCTTATGGCAATGGCTTCGAGGCGCGGCTGGCCGGTGTGGCCAATGCCACCCATGGCCGCATCGGCGTTGCCGCGGTCGATCTGTCCAACGGCAAGGGCATTTCGGTGATGGGCGACCAGCCCTTCCCGATGGCCAGCACGGTCAAGGTCGCCATCGTCGCGACCTTCCTCGACGGCGTGGATCAGGGCAAGTTCCGCCTGACCGACCGTTTCCCCATCATGATGCCGATGCCCTCGCGCCCCGGTTCGGGCCCCGCGCCTCAGCGTGAGGGGCCGATCTATTCGGCGACGCAGTTGATCGACATGACGATCATCCATTCGAACAATCACGCCACCGATGCGCTGCTGGCGGCCATCGGCGGGCCCCGCGCGGTCGATCACTGGCTGCGCAAGGCGGGCGTGAGCGGCATGCGGATCGACCGCGATATCGCCACGCTGGTGCGCGATGACGGGATGGTCAACCCGGCCACCACCATCGACCTGCGCGACAGCACCACGCCTCAGGCCATGGCGACCCTGCTCGCCGGGCTCTATCAGGGCCAGTGGCTGAGCGCGGGCAGCCGCGCTGTGCTGCTCTCGGCCATGAGCCGCTGCGCCACGGGCACGCATCGCATTCGCGGGCTGCTGCCCAATGACGCCATCGTCGGCCACAAGACGGGCACGCTGAACAACACCTCCAGCGATGTGGGCATCATCCGCACCGCTGACGGGCGCAACATCGCCATCGCGATCTATGTGACGGGTCAGGGCAGCAAGCCGGGCCGTGATTCGCGCATCGCCTCGATCGCGCGCACGGTTTACGAAGGCTATCAGCCGCAACTGACCGCGATGCGGGACAGCGGGGCGACCATCGCCCGTTAAGGCGCTCGCCAAAAGCGGGGTTCAGCCCTTCAGGGCCGGATCAGGATGGGGGTGCCGTCTGGCACCATGGCCCAGATCTCTTCGATCTCACCATCGGTGACGGCGATGCAGCCGCGCGTCCAATCGATGCGGCTCTGCCATGGGCCCAGCCAGCCCAGCCCCCGGCGCAATCCATGAATCATCACATCGCCGCCAGGATCGATCCCGACGGCGGCGGCAGCGCGGGCCTGCTCTTGCGTTGGGTAACCAATATGCAGCGAGAGATGGAAAGCGCTGTGAGGGTTACGCCCGGCGATGCGATAGGCGCCCTCGGGCACGCGATTGTCACCTTGGCGTGATTTGTTGCCCATGCCGCCCCGGCCAAGCGCGACCTGATAGGTCTTCACGACCACGCCATGGCGCAACAGCCGCATGCGGTGGGCGCGCTTGTCCACCACGATCTGATCGACCGAGGGCATGACGGGGGGCGGATGAACCGAGCGCAGGAAGCACCATGCACTCAGGCTCGTGACCAGCAGCAGCGGCAACAGGGCGATCAGGCCGATCCGGCGTGCCATGCTGATCTTCCCCGGGCTCTAGACAAAGAAAAGGCGCGCGGATTTCTCCACGCGCCCAATCTCTTCTAATCTTTCGCGCAGAGGCGCGGAAAAGATTAGTTGCTCGAGGCAGCCGAGGTGGCGTCCACCGAAGCAGCCGAGTCAGCCGACACGGCGGTGTCGACGACGGTGTCAACCGATTCAGCCGAGGTGGCGGGAGCTTCGGTCTTGCCGCAAGCCGACAGGGTCAGAGCGGCGCCAGCGACGGCAGCGGCGAGAATGATCTTGCGCATGATGTATTCCTTGAACAGCGAGTGGACCACGCGCGACACCCTCCACTGGGGGTGGAGCGCCGTGCGGAAAGCCTACCGCAGGAGTAGACTTCGCCAGCCAGATAATCACCTTGAGCGAGCGATGCAAGCGCTAGTCGCGTCAAGAGATGACAACTCGTCGCGCTGCAGCATGATAATTTAACCACAGACAAGGTTATTCACCCGCCCCGAAGGCGGCTTTCCGTACCCTTCAACAGGGGGTATGACGGGCGCGATATGAACCTTCCAGAAACAGCATCCGCCCCCCTGCCCCTGATGGACAGTGCCGCCGCAAACGCCCCGGAAAACTGCGCTGCAGACGGGCATCGCCGCTGTCATCTCTATCTGGTCGACGGGTCGGCCTACATCTTCCGCGCCTATCATCGGCTGCCCCCGCTCACCAATCCGGTGGGCACGCCGGTGGGGGCGGTTTATGGCTATACCACCATGCTGTGGAAATTGGCCGAAGACCTGCACAAAGCCGATGGACCCACGCATTTGGCGGTGATTCTGGACAAGGGCAGCAAGTCGTTCCGCAACGACATCTACCCCGAATACAAGGCGAACCGCCCGCCGCCGCCCGAGGATCTGATCCCCCAGTTCCCCCTGATTCGCGAGGCGACGCGCGCCTTCTCGCTGCCCTGCATCGAGGAGGCCGGGCTGGAGGCTGACGATCTCATCGCCTCCTATGCGCGTGCCGCCGTGGCACAGGGCTGGGACGTGACGATCGTGTCCTCCGACAAGGATCTGATGCAGCTTGTGGGCGACCATGAGAGCGGCGCGCGGATCGACATGCTCGACACGATGAAGAACCTGCGGATCTTCCTCCCCGAGGTCGCGGAAAAATTCGGCGTAACGCCCGACAGGGTCGGTGACGTGTTGGCGCTGATGGGCGATTCGGTGGATAACGTGCCCGGCATTCGTGGTATCGGTCCCAAAACGGCGACGAAATTGATCGTCGAGCATGGTGATCTCGAATCAGCACTGGCCGCCGCACCGACGATGAAGGCCAGCAAATTGCGCGACAGCCTGATCGAGCAGGCCGATATGGCACGCCTGTCGCGCGTGCTGGTGGCGCTGAAAGAGGATGCGGCGCTGCCGATGCCGCTCGAGGATTTCAAGCTCGGCCAGATCCCGACCGAGCCTTTGGCCGCATTTTTGGGCGAGCATGGCTTTTCCAGCTTGCTGAAACGCCTCGATGGCGGACGTGGCAGCCCGGAACGTTCGACGCAGCTCCATCCCGCCAAGGCGACGAATGCTTCGGCGGCACCTGCGCCCTCTGCCGGGCCTCAGGCGCCTGCCGTCCTGCCCGCCATCAATGTGGAGGGCTATGATTGCGTCACCACATTGGAGGCTTTGGACGCGTGGATCGCGAAAGCCTTCGCCGCCCGCGTGGTGGCGTTCGACACCGAAACCAGCGCGCTGGATGCGATTGGTGCCGATCTGGTTGGTGTCAGCCTGTCGATCGGTGCCGGTCAGGCTTGCTACATCCCGCTGGGCCATGGCGGCACCGACATGTTCGCCGAAAAGCCCGAGCAGATCGACCGTGACACCGCCCTGGCACGCCTCAAGCCGCTGCTGGAAAGCGATGCGGTGCTGAAAGTGGGCCAGAACGCCAAGTATGACCTCAACGTGCTGGCGCGCTTCGGCATCACCGTGGCACCGCTCGACGACACGATGGTCATCAGCTTCGATATGGACGCCGGGCGCAGCGAAGACGGCATCGGCGGCGGCCATGGCATGGACGAGCTGGCGCGCCGCCATCTCGATCACACCTGCATCTCCTTCAAGGAGGTCTGCGGCACCGGCAAGAAGGCGATCAGCTTTGCCGAAGTGCCGCTGGCCCGCGCCACGCAATATGCCGCCGAAGACGCCGAGGTGACCTGGCGCCTGCATCGCGTGCTCAAGCCCCGCCTCTCGCATGAAAGCGCCACGCGCATCTATGAACGTGTCGACCGTCCGCTGATCCCGGTGGTCGCGGGTATGGAGCGGCGCGGCATCCGCGTCGACCGCGAGAAGCTGGCAGGCCTCTCCTCGCAATTTGCCGAGGCCATCGGCGCGCTTGAGGGCGAGGTGCATGAACTGGCCGGCCAGCCCTTCACCATCGGTAGCCCCAAGCAGCTGGGCGAGATCCTCTTCGACAAGATGGGGCTGAAGGGCGGCAAGAAGGGCAAGACCGGGCAATATTCCACCGACCTCTCCGTTCTGGAAAAGCTGGAGGTCGAAGGCGTGCCCATCGCGCGCAAGGTGCTGGAATGGCGCCAGCTTTCCAAGCTGCGCTCGACCTACACCGAGGCGCTGCAGGCCGCGATCAGCCCGGTGACGGGCCGCGTCCACACCTCCTATTCGCTGGTGGGCGCGCAGACCGGGCGCCTCTCCTCCACCGAACCCAACCTGCAGAACATCCCCATCCGCACCGAGATCGGGCGGCAGATCCGCGACTGTTTCGTCGCCGATCCGGGCCATGTGATTCTCTCGGCGGATTATAGCCAGATCGAACTGCGTCTGGCCGCGCATATGGCCGATGTGCCCGAGCTGAAGGCGGCCTTCGCGGCCGGAGCGGACATTCACGCCGCCACCGCGCAAGAGCTGTTCGGCCACGTCGACCGCGAGACGCGCGGGCGCGCCAAGACGATCAACTTCGCCATCCTCTATGGCATCAGCCGCTGGGGCCTCGCGCCACGTCTGGGCGTCACGCCCGAGGAGGCGCAGGCCATGATCGACACCTATTTCCAGCGCTTCCCCGGCATCCAGCGCTACATTCACGACACGCTCTCCAGCGTGCGCGAGAAGGGCTATTCGGAAACGCTGTTCGGCCGCAAATGCTGGTTCCCGCGCATCGGTTCGAAGAATCAGGCCGAGCGCCAGGGCAGCGAGCGCGCCGCGATCAACGCCCCGATTCAGGGCACCTGCGCCGACATCATCAAGCGCGCCATGGCCCAGATGGAACCGGCGCTGGCCGAGGCGGGCCTGCCGGGCGTGAAGATGCTGCTGCAGGTCCATGACGAACTGGTCTTCGAAGTGCCCGAAGGGGATGTCGAAGCGGCCAGCGCGGTGATCCGCCGCGTGATGGAGCAGGCCGCCCTGCCCTCGGTCACCATCGGCGTGCCGCTGGGGGTGGAAATCGGCAAGGGAGCAAGCTGGGGCGCCGCGCACTGATGATGCTTCATCCGCGCTTCAGGCGAGGCACGGCAGGGGCGCCATCATGACGCCCCATATCGCGCTCCAGACCCTGAAGCCGATCGCTCTGGCCTCCAGCGCGCTCGACCCCGATCAACTGCCCAGCTCCAACGAGCTGATGCACTGGTCGGGGCGCCTCACCCATGCCACCGTGGCGGCGGGTAGCGCCATTCTGGTGGCGCTGGCGCTGCATGGCGTGATCTTCGCGCTGCTGCGGCGGCTCGGACGGCGCAACCAGCACCATACCGAGGCCGAGGTCGCCAGCGGCTTCAACCAGTCGGTGCGCTGGTCCTTTGTGGCGGTGGGCCTGTCGATCGCGGCTGACGCCGATCGCATGGTCAGCCATGTCTGGCTGGCGCTGGCGGGCTTTGTGGTGCCCGCGCTGACCGGCTGGGTGATCTATGCCGGGGTCAAGACCGGCGCCGAGCTGCTGAGCGAGCGCATCCTCGCCCATGATGACGAGCTGACCGCGCGCAGCCGCACCACGCGGATCACGCTGCTGTCGCGCTCGGCGGGCTTTGTGATCATTTTCGTCACCATCGCGATGATCCTGCTGGGCTTTCCCGCCGTGCGCCATGTCGGCGCCACGCTGATCGCCTCGGCGGGCCTGATCGGTATCGCCATGGGTGCCGCGGCCCAGCCCGCGCTCAAATCGCTGGTGGCGGGCATCCAGATCGCGCTGACCCAGCCTATGCGCATCGGCGACTATGTGGTGGTGGATGGCGAAAACGGCCGGGTCGAGGACATTCGCCTCAGCTATGTCGTGGTGCGCACCGGCGACGAGCGGCGGCTGATCATCCCCACGGCAAAGTTTCTCGACACCAGCTTCCAGAACTGGACGCGGGTGGGCGGCATCACCGGATCGGTGGTTCTGCCGATCCGCCCCGGCTTTCCCGTCGAGCCGATGCGCGCGGCCTATCTGGCGATGCTGGACCAGCATCCCGAATGGGACCGGCGCACCGGGCAGTTGCAGATTGCCGAAGCCAAGGTCGGCTTTGTCGAGATCAAGCTGGTGGTGAGCGCCGCCGATCCCGTTGCGTTGGGCAATCTGCGGCTGGCCATGCGTGAGGGCATGCTGGAGTGGCTGCGGCTGCATCAGCCCGACTCGCTTTGCATGACCACGTGATTCCGGTTCGCACGGCTGCGTCGGAAGGCGTGATCGCGGATGTCTGCCCAACGCTGGTGCAGGGCAACGAGCCATATTGGCTTTCCACAAGCATCATCAGTGCTTTGCAGGGTGGTTTGGGACGCGCCTCACCGGGCAGCGCATGGTAACGCAACCAGAAAAAAGGCCCGGCTGAAACAGCCAGGCCATGAAAGTTTTGGGAGAGGATGCCTGAAAGGCAATTCCTATATGCCCCTTGCCCCTGTTTTGTGCAAGTGCGAAAAACGGAACCATCGATGCGATTTTGAGATCGGGATCGGAATTCTGCGCATTTATGCGGTGAAATGAAGCACACCGCCAGGGTGAGCGATACAATTTCCCTCACCATCACCCATCATGCTGCATTGCAATAAGCCCTATGTACAAGATGATAGCGTGACCGCTTTCACAGGGCGGCGGCTTCACCGGAAACAACCGGTCGTTGGCGTCCGGCTCTGACAGGGTCGGAATGACACGGGGGCGCCTCCCGCCATCGAGCCTTTTGATATCCCGCCTGTTATGCGGACAAAAAAAGGCCCAGCTGAAACCAGCCGGGCCATGGAAGTTTTGGGAGAGGATGCCTGAAAGGCCCGTTCTCTATGACCCTCAGCACTGATTCACGCAATTGCAAATTTCTCACGAACCATTGAGATTGGTTGAATTTTTTAGAAATTAGACCATAATATTGATTTTTAATGTCATTTTGTGAGATTTATTTTCCCTGTAACGCTAAAAAAATCGGCGTTTGGATTTTTATCACTCACCTTAAAACCTATAAGGATCATTCAAAATCAGAATCACTTTCCAGTTAACGACAATCCCGCGCAGACCGGAAAATATATCCAATATGGCAAATTTCCAATAATTGGCATTCCACATAGGATCAATTTGCCAACAACAAGGTCGGCCCTGCACTGTCTTCAAGGAAATAGCGCGTCACCCCGCCGAGCAGAAACTCGCGCAAACGGCTGTGGCCATAGGCCCCCATCACCAGCAGATCAGCCTGAAGCTCCGCCAGCGCCGCATCCAGCGTGATCGCCACCGTGCCGCCACGGTCGATCTCGGCGATCTCGGCCTTCACCCCGTGGCGGGCCAGATATTTCACCGCATCGCAAATCGGGAAGCCGCCGCTCTTTTCGGCCACGGTCAGCACATGCACCCGCTCGGCCTGCACCAGCAATGGCACCGCCAGCCGCAGCGCGGAGGCCGCCTCATCGCCGCCATCCCAGGCGACACATACCACCGAGGGCGGCAACAGCACACCTGTCCCATCACGCGGCAGCACCAGCACCGGGGTCGCCCCGCGCAGCACCACATCGCTCACGAAAGGCTGCCCGCGCGACAACACCACCACATCGTTCAGCCGCGCCGCCTCGGCGATGGCATCGGTGGGCTCATCCTCGGCGCGCAGGATGTCATAGGGCACATCCTCATGCAGCAACCGCTTGTTCAGCGTCTCGGCAAAGGCGTTGTCGCTGTCGACCGCCTCGCGCACGATGTCGGCGGCCAGATAGCCGCTGCCCATGGCGTCGGTCATCAGATAACGCGCCACGGGCGTGTCGATCAGCACGGTGAGATGGCCGCTGTTGGCGCGGGCCAGCGAGAGGGCCGCCTGAAGCCGTTTTTCACTGACGGGGCTGCGGTCGGCAAGGACAAGGATCGAGCGCATCTTGCTTCTCCGGCGGGGCGATCAGGATATGTCGCCCTCTGCTGGTAAAATGCCTCAAAGCCGATGCGGTGCCATGATTCAGGTCAAAGGCCCCCAGATTCGAAGAGGGCTCCAGATACGAAAAGGGCGCGCCCTTGCAGGCGCGCCCTTCTCAAACGTCAGGAAAGGTGGATCAGGCCACCGCTTCCGCCGAAACGCCGACAGCGTCCTTCAGCGCGCCGGCCAGATCGGTGCGCTCCCAGGGGAAGAAATCGCCCTCGGCCTGGCGACCGAAGTGGCCATAGGCCGCGCTCGGCTGATAGATCGGCTTGTTGAGGCCCAGACCGGTGCGGATGCCGCGCGGCGTTAGGCCGCCCAGCGAAGCCTCGGCCACCTTGGCGATGGCGGCTTCCAGAGCCGCATCATCCACCGTGCCGGTGCCATGGCTGTCGACATAGAGCGAGAGCGGGCGCGACACGCCGATGGCATAGGCGAGCTGGATCGTCACGCGCTTGGCAAGGCCGGCGGCAACGACATTCTTGGCCAGATAACGCGCGACATAGGCCGCCGAGCGGTCAACCTTCGTCGGGTCCTTGCCCGAGAAAGCGCCGCCGCCATGCGGAGCCGCGCCGCCGTAGGTGTCCACGATGATCTTGCGGCCGGTGACGCCCGCATCGCCATCGGGGCCGCCGATCTCGAAGCTGCCGGTGGGGTTGATGTGCCAGACGGTGGCGTCGGTCACAAAGCCCTCGGGCAGCAGGCCGGTGACGGTCTTCTTGACATAGGCCTGCAGCTCGGCGCCCTTCGCACCCTCGTCATAGCCCGGCGCGTGCTGGGTGGAGACGACGATGGCGGTGGCGGCAACGGGCTTGCCGTCGACGAAGCGCAGCGTGACCTGGCTCTTGGCGTCAGGCTCCAGGAAGGGAGCGGCGCCCGAGTGGCGGTCGGCGGCCAGCGCCTCGAGAATCTTGTGGCTGTAGTACAGCGTGGCGGGCATCAGATCGGGGGTCTCGTCACAGGCGAAACCGAACATGATGCCCTGGTCGCCCGCGCCCTCATCCTTGTTGGCGCCCGCGTCCACGCCCTGGGCGATATGCGCCGACTGGCCATGCAGGCGGTTGATGAATTCGAAGGTCTCCCAGTGGAAACCGTCCTGCTGATAGCCGATGCGCTTGACCGTCTCGCGCACGGTCTTCTCGATCTCTTCCTGAGCGCCAGCGGCCCAGGCGCCATTCTCATAGACGCCCTTGCAGCGGATTTCGCCCGCCAGCACCACAAGCTGGGTGGTGGTCAGCGTTTCGCAGGCGATGCGCGCCTCGGGGTCTTTCGAGAGGAACAGGTCGACGATGGCATCGCTGATCTGGTCGGCAACCTTGTCGGGATGCCCTTCGGAGACGCTTTCGGAGGTGAAGAGGTAATCGCTGCGCATAACCGTCCTACGATATAAAGGAAGCTTTATGTCCCCTTCCTACGCTCCCTTTCGCCGCAACACAAGAGCGCTCCCGCCAAGAAGAAGCACAGCCCAGACAAGCGGAAGTGTGTTGCCCATGCTCGCGAACAGCGTCGCGGCATGCGCGGGCGGCACGAAACCGTCGAAACGTGCCCCCACCCCGCGCGGCGCGGCATGGCGAATGAGACCATCGGCATCGACCACCGCACTCACCCCGTTGGTGGTGGAGCGCAGCACCGGCAGACCTTCCTCAATCGCCCGCAGCCGGGCCTGAGCGAGATGTTGGGGCGGCCCCCAGTCGCCGAACCAGCCATCGTTGGAGGGGTTCACAATATAGTCCGGGCGATGCTCGCGATCGACCACTTGGCCGGAGAAAATGATCTCGTAACAGATCTGCATGCCCGCCTTGCCAAGGTCGGCCAGGTCGACGGTGCGCGGGCCGGGCCCTGCACGAAAGTCTATCTCGCCGGGCACCAGCCGGGCCAGCCCCAGCGGCTCCAGCAGGCCGCGCATCGGCAGATATTCGCCGTAAGGCACCAGATGCGCCTTGGCATAGCTGCCCACAATGCGCCCATGGCCATCGAGCGCGGTGATGACATTCTGGCCGCTCTCCGCGACCTTGCCCTTGATGTCGAGATCGACCGAGCCGGTCAGCAGCACGCTGTTGGCGCCCGCCACCCGGCCCAGCCGCAGACGGGCCAGCGCGGGGTCGCCATAGGCGGTGCTGTCATAGAACCAGGCCGGATAGCCATCGCGCATAAAGTCCGGCACGCCCGATTCCGGCCAGAGCAGAATGCGCCGGTCAGCGGCATGCAGCGGCCATGAAAGGCCTGCCGTCTGCTGGAACTGCGCCTCGAAATTGGCAGGATCGTTGAGGACCTCCTGCGTGATGTTGGGCTGCACCAGCGTATAGGCGACATGCCCCTCAGCCAGATGCGCCGGGGCGGGCCAGAGCAGCGCGCCGCCCACCAGCACGGCAGGCACGGCGACCAGCGCGGCGGCTTGGGGGCGCCTGGCGGGCCAGAGCATCACGCCCACCGCCATCGCCGCCCCCAGCCCCGCCGCGAGGCCCGAAAGCGCATAGGTGCCCAGCCATGGCAGCAGCGCCGCCAACCCGACATGGGTGTCATCGCCCAGCAGCGCCACGCCCAGCGGATTCCACGCAAAGCCGGTGAACAGCCATGAACGCAGCCATTCGCTGACGATCCACGCCCCCGCAAAGCCCGGCACCAGCGCCAGCGGCGCACGGCGCACAAACCACGCCCCCACCGCCGCCAGAGCCGGAAACAGCGCCAGATAAAGCGAGAGCAGCACCACCGCGATCCCGCCCAGCCAGCCGGGCATCTTGGCCTGATAGGTGAAGGCCGTCGCGATCCAACTGTTGCCGGCGGAAAAATGCCCCACACCCCACAGCCAGCCGATCAGCGCGGCGCGATGCCAGGAGGGCGCCCGCGCCACCAGCCAGACCAGCGCTCCCACCCCCAGCAGCATCGCGGGCCACAGCCCCAGCGGGCGGAAGCCAAGCGCGGCCATCACGCCCAGCGCGATAATCAGGGCAGCGCGCCAGCTCCCATGGAGCAGGGCGTTCAACTTGCGTTGGAAGGGGGAAATTTCAGCCATGCGGTGAGGCTTAGAGCATCACGCGAAAAAGTGGGAACCGGTTTTTCGCAGGCAGCGATGCTCAAAGCCCGCCGCACAAAAAACTGGAGCGGCTGATCCGGTATGATCGGACCAACCGCTCCAGTTTTGTCAGCAACCCTTGCGGGATCGGCTTGCCCCCGGCGAAGCGGGGTGAGCGATCAGCTGATCTGCTCGGCAGCCTGAGCGGCCTCTGCGGCCTTTTCCGCTGCCGTCTTGCGACGGGCGCGGGGGCGCTTGGGGGCCGGTTCAGCCTCTGCAGCGGGGGCGGGCGCAGCCTCGGCGACAGGGGCCGGAGCCGGTGCCTCGACAGCAGCCTCGCTCTTGCGGCCCGACGAGATCGAGGGCGGCAGCGATGAGGCGTCGAAGGAGGGCGGCGTCACGACTTCGGCCGATGCCTCACCCTCGGCGCGCGGCTCGGCCTTGCGGGGGCGACGCTCTTCGCGACCCTCGCGGCGCGGACGCACGCCGCGGTTGGCGCGGGTTTCGCGCAGGAAGGGGTTTTCGGCAGGCTCATAGACCACCGGCTCGGTGGCGGGCTGAGCTTCGGTCGATTCCTCGGAAACGGGCGCGGCGGCCTGTTCGCGGGGCTCATGCTCGCGATTGTCGCGCTGGCGCACGTCACGATCACGGCCCTCGCGCTCACGGTATTCGCGTTGCTCGCGCTGGGGCTGCTCGTCGCGGCGGCGATGCTCGCCCCGTTGATCCGAACGCGGCTGGTCCGGGCGTTGCTGGTCCGAACGCGGCTCACCGCGCGGCTCTTCACGCTCGCGGCGGGTGTAGACCGGCTGATCGAAGGTGGGGAAGTCGCTCTCCACCGAGAAATCGGCGGGGTCCTCGCCCTCATCGCGGAACGGCTCGCCATTGTCCTGCCAGCGGTCCTCGCGACGGGCGCGAGCCTCTTCCTGGCGCAGGCGAGTGTCGGCGATCACGCGGAAATAGTGGTCGGCGAACTGCAGATAGTACTCGGCCGTGACCCGGTCGCCATTGAGATGGGCGTCATGGGCCAGTTTGCGGTACTTTTCCAGCAGCTGGGGCGCATTGCCCCGCGCCCGGCTGTCAATACGGTTGAGCTGCTGCCCACCGCCATTGCCCTGCGGGCGACCATTGCCGTTACCATTACCGCGGCTGCGCCGACGGTTGTTGTTGTTGTTACCACGATTGTTGTTCAAGGGATCGGTCTTCCTTAAACCGGACTGCCACGCGGCCATAATGCACCGCCGGATCAGCCATCCGTCCTGTCCTTCGGCCCTTCCCCCGGGGCCTGTTGTTTGACGTGAGCCTGTCAAGGCCCTGCGCCCGATCGGTTCGTTCAAGCCCGAACCGCATCTGGCCCGCCTGCATGTGCCAAGACCTTTGAGCGGATTGCCCGGCCCCGACATGGATGCTGGAGTTCGGCCTGCCAGAGGGGAAGTCTTCATCCCTCGGCGTGCCTTGGCTTCATTTAGGGATCATGAGCCCAAATGCCAAGCGGAATCTTAATGCGACGAAGGTGGGGAGGAAGAAATTTCCAGCACGCGCGGGCGATCGCCCAGATCGCGATGCAGCCTTGCGGTGAGGCCCTGAGCCTGCGCCAGCGCCGAGACGGCCTGCGCCTGCGTATGGCCGATCTCGATCAGCGCCACGCCGCCCGGCGCCAGCAGGGTGGGTAAGGCGGGCAGGATGATGCGGTAGTCGTCCAGCCCCTCGGCCCCGGCGAAAAGGGCAGAGGCCGGTTCGTGATCGCGCACCGAAGGATCGAGCGGAGCCTCATCCTCGACATAGGGCGGGTTGGCGAGGATCAAATCGAAGCGGCCCAGCCCTGCGGTCCAGTCGGGCTGCGTCCAGTCGCCCGGACGCAGATCGGCGCGCGGGGCAAGGTTAAGCCTTTGGGCATTGGTGCGGGCCACTGCCAGCGCACCGGGCGAACGTTCGATGCCGATGCCTTGCGCCTCGGGGAGGTTATGCAGCACCGCCAGCAGCAGCGCGCCCGAGCCCAGCCCCAGATCGAGGACACGTTGGGCGTCAGGGCGGGCCGCCAGAGCAGCCTCCACCAGCACCTCGCTGTCGCCGCGCGGGATCAGCACATCGGGGGAGACGGCAAACTCCAGCCCGAAAAATTCCTGCGATCCGGTGATATAGGCGACGGGCTCATGGCGCAGACGCCGTTCGATCAGCGCCGCGAAGCCTTCCGGCACCGCACTGCGCCCATGGTTGAGCAGCATCGCCGAGCGCGTCACCCCCAGCGCATGGGCCATCAGCACTTCGGCGTCGAGGCGGGCCGTGTCGCTGGTTGCGGCCAGACGGTTTGCAGCCTCGCGCAGCGCCTGCGTGACCGTGTCACTCACCGATGGCGGCCAGACGCTTGGCCTGATCCTCGGCGATCAGCGCATCGACCAGTTCAGTGAGGCCCGGCCCTTCCAGCACCTCGGGCAGGCGGTGCAGGGTCAGGTTGATGCGGTGGTCCGTCACGCGGCCCTGCGGAAAATTATAGGTACGGATGCGCTCGGAGCGGTCGCCGCTGCCGACCATCGCCTTGCGCGCCTCGGCCTCGGCACCCTGAGCCTCGGCGCGGCGCTGGTCGTAGATGCGCGTGCGCAGCACCTGCATCGCCTTGGCCTTGTTCTTATGCTGGCTGCGCTCGTCCTGACAGATCACCACGATGCCGGTGGGCAGATGGGTGAGGCGCACCGCCGAATCGGTGGTGTTGACGTGCTGGCCGCCCGCCCCGCTGGCGCGGTAGATGTCGATCTTGATGTCCTTGTCGTCGAGCTGAACATCGACCTCATCGGGCTCGGGCAGGACGGCGACGGTGGCGGCGCTGGTGTGGATGCGCCCGCCCGATTCGGTGACCGGCACGCGCTGCACGCGATGCACGCCACTCTCGAACTTCAGCTTGGCGAAGACGCCCTGCCCCGCGATGTTGGCGACCACTTCCTTGAAGCCGCCCAATTCGTTGGCGTTGACCGAGATCATCTCGACCCGCCAGCCCATCTCACCCGCAAAGCGCTCATACATGCGGTAGAGATCGGCGGCGAACAGAGCGGCCTCATCACCGCCCGTGCCCGCGCGGATTTCCAGCATCGCCGGGCGGCTGTCGGCCACATCGCGCGGCAGCATGGCGATGGAAAGCGCGCGTTCGGCCTCGGGCAGATCCTCGCGCAGGCGGGTCAGCTCTTCCTCGGCCAGCGCGCGCATTTCGGGGTCGTCCTGCATCGCCGAAAGATCGGCCTGCTCGACACGCATGGCCGAGACGGCGGCGGCGGCGCGGGCCACCGGCTCCAACTCGGCATAGTCGCGGCTGGCGGCGACGAACTCGCCACCCTCCAGCGTGCCCGAGGCGAGCCGCGCCTCCAACTGGGCAAAACGCGCCCCGATTTGCGCAAGACGGGCGTCGGAGATGGTCATGTCAGGCGATCAGCGCCTCGATACGCGCCACATCGCCATCGACATTGCGCAGGCGGGTGGTCAGCCCCTCATCGCCCCAGCCCAGCGCGAGAATGGCGCGGGTGTTCGATTTCACGGCCTTGTCGAAACGCTTGCGGGGGCTGCCGCTGGCGATCAGCTCGGCCGCCAGACCGCCACGGCGCAGCGCCGCGACATGGCCCATGCCCGCGGTGAGCGCGCGATCGTCCTCGACCACCACCGTGACCTCGGTGCGATCCTCGGAGACCTGCCCCGCATCGGCGACCAGCATGGCAAGGCGCTCGATCCCCGCCGCCCAGCCGACAGCCGGGGTCGGCGCGCCGCCCAGCGATTCCATCAGGCCATCATAACGCCCGCCACCCAGCACGGTGCCCTGAGCGCCCAGCCGGTCGGTCACGAACTCGAACGCCGTGTGGCGATAGTAATCGAGGCCGCGCACCAGCGCCGGGGCACGCACCCACGACACGCCCGCCGCATCCAGACCGCCGGTGACCTTGGCGAAGAAATCCTGCGCTTCGGCCGAGAGGTAATCGTCGATCTTCGGCGCATCGGCGGTGAAGGGCTTGTCGCGCGGGTCCTTGGAATCAAGGATGCGCAGCGGGTTGCGCTCCAGACGGTCCTGCGAATCCTCGCTCAGCGCATCCTTGTGGGCGCGGAAATAGTCGATCAGCGCGGCGCGCCAGGCCTCGCGGCTCTCGCCATCGCCCAGCGTGTTGAGCTGCAAGGTCACGCCATCGGCAATGCCCAGCTCCTTGAGCAACTGATCGGCCATCACCAGCAGTTCAACGTCGGCGGTCGGTTCCGCCGCGCCGATCACCTCGGCGTCAAGCTGGTGGAACTGGCGATAGCGGCCCTTTTGCGGGCGCTCGTAACGGAACAGCGGACCGTGGGTGGCCAGCTTCACCGGCGCGTACTGCTGCCAGCCATTGGTGATATAGGCGCGCGACAGGCCCGCCGTGAACTCGGGGCGCAGGGTCAGCGATTCCCCGCCGCGATCCTCGAAGGAGTACATTTCCTTCGACACCACGTCCGTCGTTTCGCCGAGCGAACGCGAAAACACCGTCGTCTTTTCAAAGACCGGCATCTCCACCCGGCGGAAGCGGTACAGGCGGCGGATACGCTCGAAGGTCTCCACCACATGGGCGAAGGCCTCGGCATCGGCGCCGAAAATGTCCTGCGTGCCGCGGATGGCCTGCGGAGTCTCGATACGGGCGGGCTTTTCACTCTTGCTCATGGCCACGCCCGATAGCGCCACGCGCGCGCGGCGTGAAGCACCTGTTTGCGCCTATCCATCTACATCAGTGTCAGTGAAGATATCAAAACTGCGCAATTCGCCATTTGCCCCGCAGAAGATTGTTGCGAGCCGCTCCGGTTCGCGCCAGATAAACGCACCATGAACAAGCTCCGCAACGCCGCGCGTCTCGCGCTGACCCTCACCCTGACAGCCAGCACGCTGGCCGTTGCCCTCCCCGCCCTCGCGCAGAGCCCGGCGCGCTCCGCCCCCACGGCAGTGCCACTGCCTCACAGCGTGCCCGACGCGGTGGACACGCCCTATGCCGGCACCATCACGCTGGACATCGATGCCAGCGACACGGTGCGCGCCGCCTATCGCGTGACCGAGACCATCCCCGTTGCCGCCGGAACCAAGGATCTGATTCTGCAGCTTCCGCAGTGGATTCCGGGCCATCACTCGCCGGGCGGCACGATGGACCAGCTCGTCGGCGTGCAGTTCTTTGCCAATGGCAAGCTGCTGACCTGGCACCGTGACCCGGTCGAGGTCTTCGCCTTCCACGTCGATGTGCCCGAGGGCACGCAGGCGGTCGTCGCCAAGTTCATCAACACCTCGCCGCTGCAGTCGAACGAAGGCCGCGTGACCGTCACGCCCGAGATGCTGAACCTGCAGTGGGACCGCATGAGCCTGTATCCGGCCGGCCATTACGTGCGCCAGATCAAGTTCAAGCCCACGGTGAAGTTCCCCACCGGCTGGGGCGTGGCCAGCGCGCTGGACGGCAAGACCCAGACCGGCGACACCGTGACCTGGAACGAGGTCGAGTACGACACGCTGGTCGATTCGCCGGTGTTCGCGGGCGCCAACTTCAAGCGATTCGATCTGGGCAAGCAAGTCGCGCTCGATGTCGTGGCCGACCGCCCCGAGAATCTGGATGTGAAGCCCGAGAATGTCGGCGCCTACAAGGCGCTCGTCGATGAAGCCTTCCTGGCTTATGGCGCGCATCACTTCGACCATTACGACATTCTGCTGGCCCTGTCGGACAAGCTGGGCGGCATCGGTCTGGAGCATCACCGTTCGTCCGAGAACTCGATGCAGCCCAAGGCGCTGACCGACTGGAAGGATCTCGACTGGGCCCGCAACGTCATCCCGCATGAGATCAGCCATAGCTGGGACGGCAAGTTCCGCCGCTCGGCCAAGCTGTGGACCCCTGACTACCGCCAGCCCATGCAGGACAATCTGCTGTGGGTGTACGAAGGCCAGAACCAGTTCTGGGGCCTGATCCTGGCCGCGCGCTCGGGCGTGCAGAGCAAGGAAAGCGTGCTGGGCCAGTTCGCCTCCTATGCCGGCGGCTTCACCTATGAGGCGGGCCGCGAATGGCGCAGCGTGGAAGACACCACCCACGATCCGATCATCGCCAACCGCCGCCCCAAGCCCTTCGCCACGATGGACCGCAACGAGGACTATTACACCGAGGGCGCGCTGGTCTGGGTCGAAGCCGACCAGATCATCCGCGAAGGCACCGGCGGCAAGAAGGGCCTCGACGATTTCGCCAAGGTGTTCTTCGGCATCAACAACGGCGACTGGGGCGAAGTGCCCTATGAGTTCGAGGATGTGGTCAAGGCGCTCAACACCGTCTACCCGCATGACTGGGCCAGCTTCCTGAAGACCCGCTTCCAGACGCCGGGCCAGCCCGTGCCGCTGACCGGCATCGAGAAGGGCGGCTACAAGCTGGTCTGGAAGGAAGAGCCCAACCCCTATGACAAGGGCCGCATCGGCATGGCCAAGGGCAGCGTCAGCCTGTCCTACTCGCTGGGCGTGGGCATCGACAAGGAAGGCAAGGTCACCAGCACCGTCTGGGGCAGCCCGGCCTTCAACGCGGGGCTGGTCACCGGCGCCAAGATCATCGGCATCAATGGCCGCAGCTATGATTCCGACGACATGAAGGCCGCCGTCACCGCCGCCAAGGGCACCAACCAGCCCATCACGCTGGTGGTGGAGCGCGCCGGGCGCGTGCAGACCATCGCCATCGATTACCACGACGGCCTGCGCTACCCCTGGCTGGAGAAGACCGGCAAGGGCGAGGCGGGCCTCGACCTGCTGCTGGCCCCGCGTCGTCCGGGCGCGAAGTAAGCGCATGGGGGCCAAGCAGCCCCCAAGGGCGTGGGGATGGAGCTGGCTCCTGCCCCCACGCTTCATGCTGTTCCTGGCCAGCTTCCTGCTGGCCGGGGCAGCGCTTCTGCCGCTGGCCCAGCGCTGGAGTCAGGCCCTGCTGGGCGGTTTCGATGTCGGCGTGCTGGTCTTCAGCCTGTCGCTCTGGCCGCTGACCCGCGATCACACCCCCGGCGAAATGCGCCGCCATGCCCGCGACAATGATGCGCGCCGCCTTGGCGTGCTGGTGATCACCAGCCTGCTGATGGCGGTGATGGTGACCGGCGTGGCGATCGAACTGCCCGACGCGCGGCGCGAATCGGGTGCGGGCCATATGCTGTCGATGCTGCTGGTGCTGGCGTCACTGGTGGTGGCCTGGGTCTTTTCCAATCTGATCTGCGCGCTGCATTACGCGCATCTCTTCTATGGCGAGGGCACCGAGGGCGGGCTGAAATTCCCGGCGGACTCCCGCGAGGGAGGGGACGACTATTGCCCCAACTTCTGGGATTTCGCCTATTTTTCCCTGACGATGGGCATGGCCTTCGCCACCAGCGATGTGGCCATCACCGAGCCGCGCATCCGCCGCTTTGCCACGCTGCATGGCGCCGCGGCCTTTTTCTACAATCTGATCGTGCTGGCTTTTACGATCAATGTGACCGCAAGCGGCTAGATCAATGTGGCCGCAAGCGGCTGGGCGCAAATATCGCCCTCGCGACCCAAGGGCCCCGTTGCAATGCAGCAAACCCGCGTCTAGGGCTGGCCTTACGTAAGTTTCCTGCGCGGCGGCTGCGGCCTTATGCGCTTTGCAAAGACGATGGGTGCCATGGACATTTCCAAGATTTCGGTTGGCAAGAATCCGCCTGACAACCTTAACGTCATCATCGAAGTGCCCACCGGCGGCGAACCGGTGAAGTATGAATTCGACAAGGAATCGGGCGCGCTCTTCGTCGACCGCATCCTGCACACGCCGATGCGCTACCCCGCCAACTATGGCTTCGTACCGCACACGCTCTCGCCCGATGGCGATCCGCTCGATGCGCTGGTGGTGGCCCGCTCGCCCTTCGTGCCCGGCTCGGTGATCCGCGCGCGTCCCATCGCCGTGCTGAATCTGGAAGACGAAGCCGGCGGCGACGAAAAGCTGCTCTGCGTCCCCGACGACAAGACCTTTCCTTACTATGCCAACGTCAAGGAAAAGGAAGATCTGCCCGACATCATCTCGCAGCAGGTCGAACACTTCTTCACCCATTACAAGGATCTGGAGAAGGAAAAGTGGGTTCGCGTCGGCACCTGGGGCACCGCCGCCGATGCCCGCCGCATCGTGATGGAAGCCATCGCGCGCTATCAGGCCAAGTAAGGCTTACGCCTGAAGGCTGACGTGAAGAGGCGGCTCCGCAAGGGGCCGCCTTTTTCCATGGGCCGCCACCATCTCCGCCAGAATGGCCCCGGCCAGCACCAGCGCCACCAGCGCATAGCGCCCATGGAACGCCACATTGAGCAGCGCGATACCCGCCAGCGGATGCGGCAAATCGCTCCAGGCCGGAATCACCAGCGCCACCCAGCAGCCCAGCACCAGCGGCAGCCGCCACAGCCTGGGCGCCGCCAGCTCCCGCGCCAGAGCGGCGAAGATCGCGGGAAAGATCATGGCGTAGTGATAGCCCCAGGCGTTGGGCGCCGCCACCAGCGTCACGCAAAGCAGCAGGTTGAGGCTGTCGAGCGGGCGTTTGCCCTGCGTCACCACGCCATGCAGAGAGGCCAGCAGCAGGCCCAGCGCCAGCAGCAGGCGCGACGCCAGTTGCACGCCATCGGCGATCGGCACGAAGTGCTGCACCGGCTTGCCGCCCCCGGCCTGAACATGCGCCGCCATCCCCGCCAGCGAATGGGCGACGCCGGGCATGGTGTAGCCCTGCGCATGAGGCAGAACCTGAAAAACATATTGCGCATAAAGTGAAGGGCTGGCCCAGATCAGCCCGATCAAGGCGATGGCGAGCGCGGCCGCGATGGTCGCCACGGCAGAACGCCATTTATCCCGCGTCAGGAACAGCACGGGCACAAGACCGGGATAGATCTTCAGCCAGAAGCCAAGCGCAATGCTGATTCCCGCCAGCCCCGGCCGGTTCCTCGCGGAAAACCATAGGCCCGCCACCGCCGAGGTCATCAGCAGGATGTTGACCTGCCCCGCCGCCAGCGAGGTCCCGATCGGTGCGATCGCCAGAGCGGCCAGCAGCGCGGCCACCCCCGCCCGGTGCGGCACCGCCACCATGCGCGGCAGCAGCAGGCATGCCGCGCCCAGCCCGGCCAGACACACCAGCAGATGGATCGCGAAAGCGGCATCGATCGGCAGATGCGAGAGCAGATGGAAATAGATCAGCGCAGGCGGCGGATAGACGAAGCCGCTGACATATTCGGCGTCATGACAGATGTCATAGGGGGATGTCAGGTCGCCCGCGCCGCACAGATAGGTGCGAAAATCCAGGGTCAGCGCCGCCCTGCCCGCCCCTTCGCGCAGCACGGCGATCACCTCGCCCAGATGATGAAGCAGCAGCGCCGCGCTCACCACCATCAACACAGCCGGCAGCCAGCGCGCAAGCCGCGCTGAAGTAACGCTTGTCGACATAGCCCCGAACCCCACGCAGACACTCAATCGCGAGGGGTTCTATAGTGACGCAACCATTCGGAACAAGAAATGAAGAATCGCTTCGAACTATAAAGTCCATAAAGACTTTACGCTTTTCAGTCCCCGGCCACCACCATGCCGTCCACCCGCAAGGTCGGCACATTGATGACCCGCCAGTCTTCCAGATCGTCGGCGGGGGTCAGCGCGGCATACATGTCGATCAGATTGCCCGCGATGGTGAAACCCGCCACCGGCTCGCCCAGCTCGCCATGGACGATACGGCGGCCGGTGGCGCCCCGGCTGTAATCGCCCGTCACCGGATTTACGCCATGGCCGATCATGTCGGTGATGTAGATGCCCTCGGTGATGTCGGTCATCAGTGCCGCCGGGCTCACCGCCCCCGCGCTCATGAACAGATTGCTGGCGCCCACGCCCGGCGCGCCGCTCACCCCGCGCGCGGCATGGCCCGTGGGCGGCAGGCCCAACTGGCGCCCGGTGGCGCTGTCGACCAGCCAGCCGGTCAGCACGCCATCGGCGATCAGGTCGCGCGGACCGGTGGGCAGGCCCTCGCCATCGAAGGGACGGGTGCGCAGGCCGCGCCGCCAGTGCGGATCGTCATGGATGGTGATCGCGCTGTCGAACAACCGCTGCCCCAGCCGGTCGAGCAGAAAGCTGGAGCGCCGCGCCACCGACGACCCCGACATGGCCCCCAGCAAGGGCCCGATCAGCGATCCGGCGACACGCGGATCGAAGATGATCGGCAGCGGGCCGCTTTTCACCCGCGCCGGGTTGAGTCGCTCCACCGCGCGTTCGCCCGCCTGACGCCCGATCTCGGCGGGGGACGGCAGATCGGCGCTGTGGCGCGCGCTGCGCCAGGCATGGTCGCGCTGCATGGTGGAGCCCTCGCCCGCCAGCGCCCCGGCGCTCAGCGAGCGGGTGGTGCCGGCATAGGCCCCGGCAAAGCCATGGCTGGTGGCCAGCGCAACCACCGCCTCGCCCGCGCTGGCGCTGGCGCCCTCGCTGTTGGTGACGCCGGGATAGGCGCGCAAGGCCTCCTCCATTTCCAGCGCCAAGGCGCGCAGGTCGCGCGGGCTCAGCGCCGCCGGATCGACCAGATCGAGATCGGGCAGAGCGCCGGTCAGCAGCCGGTCCTGCGGGGCCAGCCCGGCATAGGGATCTTCCGGCGCGGCGCGGGCCATGGAAACGGCGCGGTCGGCCAGCTCATCAAGCGCGGCATCGCTTAGGTCCGAGGAACCGATGGTCGCCGAACGCTGGCCGATGAACACCCGCAGGCCGATATGCTCGTTTTCCGAGCGCTCGACATCCTCAAGCTGGCCGAGGCGCACCGTCACGCTTTCGGAGGCATCGCTGACATAGACCGCATCGCAGGCATCGGCCCCGGCGCGGCGCGCCCGCGCGATCAGGGCGGAGGCGCGTTCCTGCGCGTCGGTGGTGCTCAGCATGATGGTCGTGTCCTTGAGGATCGGGCAGAAAGATGCGCCCCGTGTCGCGCAGCCTCCTAGCGAGGGATCGGGGATGGAGCAATCGCGGGAGGATGTTGCGGCACCGGCCCGCTCCCCCGCCCGGCCACCCGTATGATCATGGCGTTGGATGGCCGGGCCGGTGCCGTGCCGATCAAAAACGCACGGCGAAAACATCACGCTTGCGGCAATCCATGCACGAAACCTGCCAGAATGCATGCGATGACTTGCCCCGCGCGCGGCCCGCGCCTAAATCACCGTTCTGATGACTGAAACCATCGCCCCCTCGGCCCCCGCCTCCGGTACGCTCAACCCCAGCTTCAGCGGGTTGGAAGTCGTGTCCATCGCCAAAAGCTACGACAAGCGCGCGGTGTTGACCGACATCTCGCTCTCGGTCGCCAAGGGCGAGGTGCTGGGCCTGCTGGGCCCGAACGGCGCGGGCAAGACCACCTGCTTCTATTCGATCATGGGTCTGGTGAAGCCGGATTCGGGGCGCATCCTGCTCGATGGCGTGGATATCACCCGCCTGCCGATGTATCGCCGCGCGGTGCTGGGGCTGGGCTATCTGCCTCAGGAAACCTCGATCTTCCGGGGCCTGACGGTGGAGCAGAACATCGGCTCGGTCCTCGAACTGGTCGAGCCCGATCCCGAGATTCGCGCCCGCGAGCTGGAGCGCCTGCTCGACGAATTCGGCCTGACGCGCCTGCGCTCCAGCCCGGCCATGGCCCTGTCGGGCGGTGAGCGCCGCCGCTGCGAGATCGCGCGCGCGCTGGCCGCCAGCCCCTCGATCATGCTGCTCGACGAGCCTTTCGCGGGCATCGATCCGCTCTCGATCGGCGACATCCGCCATCTGGTGAAGGATCTGAAGGGGCGCGGCATCGGCGTTCTGATCACCGACCACAATGTGCGCGAAACGCTGGACATCTGCGACCGCGCCACCATCATCTATGGCGGCCAGGTGCTCTTCGCGGGCAGCCCCGAGGCGTTGGTGGCCGATGAAAACGTGCGCCGCCTCTATCTGGGCGAGAACTTTTCACTGTGATGGCAGCGGGGGCCGTTCTCTGATGTCGGCTCGGGGGGGCTAGGGCATGGCGATGGGGCCGCGGCTGGATCTGCGGCAATCCCAGTCGCTGGTGATGACGCCGCAATTGCAGCAGGCGATCAAGCTGCTGGCGCTCTCCAATCTGGAAATCGAGACCTTTATCGGGGATGCGCTGGACGCCAACCCGCTGCTGGAAATCGGTGCGCCCGCCGCCGACACGCCGGGCGAGGCGCAAGAAGAACGCCGCACCACGCTGGAAAGCTCACCCATCGATCAGTTGATCGGCGAGGGCCGCGCCAGCGAGGATCGCCCGCTCGACATCGATGCGGGCGCGCTGGATGTCGACCGCGACACCGGCGATTCGGGCTTTGACACGCCCTCCCCCGCGTCCGAATCCCTCTCGGAAGGGCCCTATGATGGCCCTTATGACGGGGAGGCGATCATCGCCTCGGGCGGCGAAGGCCCCTCCATCGACGATCATGGCGGCAGCGGCGCAACGCTGGCCGAGCATCTCCACGCCCAGATCGGCGCCGAACTGGGGCTGGCGGGCGAAGAGGCCACGCGCACCGGCTTTATCGCCCGTTTCCTGATCGACCAGCTCGATGAGGCCGGTTACCTGCCCATCCCCCTGCCCGAACTGGCCGAGGATCTGCGCGTGCCTGTGGAAGAGGTGGAGGCAGCCCTCGCCCTCGTGCAAGCGCTCGATCCCACCGGTGTCGGCGCGCGCAGCCTGTCGGAATGCATCGCGCTGCAGGCCCGCGAGGCGGACCGCTACGATCCGGCCATGGCGCGGCTGATCGACAATCTGGACCTTGTGGCGCGCGGCGAATTTCCGCGCCTGAAACGCATGTGCGGCGTCGATGACGAAGACCTCGCCGACATGCTGCGCGAACTTCGCGATTACGATCCCAAGCCCGGCCTGCGCTATGGCAGCACCGGCGGCGAGCCGGTGGTGCCCGATATCCTCATCACCGCGCGCACCGATGGCGGCTGGATGGTGGCCATCAACCAGGCCACCCTGCCCCGGCTGATGGTCAACCGCAGCTATTACGTCGAGATGCGGCGCGGCTGCGACGACAAGGCGGGCAAGGGCTGGCTGTCGGAAAAGCTGGCCGATGCCAATTGGCTGATCAAGGCGCTCGACCAGCGACAGAAGACCATCCTGAAAGTCGCCAGCGAAATCGTGAAGCAGCAGGACGGCTTCTTCCGCCATGGCGTCAGCCATCTGAAACCCCTCACCCTGCGCGCCGTGGCAGAGGCGGTGTCGCTGCATGAATCGACCGTCAGCCGCGTCACCTCGAACAAATATCTCAATTTCGCGCGCGGCACGTTCGAGCTGAAGTATTTCTTCACCTCGGGCGTGGCCTCCTCCGATGGCGAGGGCGCGGTCTCCGCCGAGGCGGTGAAGGCCGCGATCAAGCAGTTGATCGATGCCGAAGACCCCAAGAAGATTCTCTCCGACGACACGCTGGTCGATCTGCTGAAAGAGCGCGGCTTCGATCTGGCCCGCCGCACCGTGGCCAAATATCGCGAGGCGATCGGGCTGGGCTCCTCCGTCCAGCGGCGCCGGCAAAAGACTTTGGCCGGAAAGCGTTAGGGTTCGGCCTATCCGCCCAAGTACCTAAGCCGAAATGGCTATCCGCTTATAGGAAAAACTCACTTTCACGCACCGCATTTCGTGATACGTTATGACTTATCATGAGAGGCCCCGTCAGATGGGCCAGATAGGAGCGGTGCAATGACTTATGTGTCGTCACACGCCAACCCCCGCCAGCGTATGGCCGTTCTGGCCAGCGTCGGGCTTATCCATGCGATCGGCATCTATGCGCTGGTCAATGGACTGGGCGGGGTCATCGTCACCATGATCACGCGGGCCAATCCACAGGCCCGCAACATCGAGGTGCAGATGCCGCTGCCCCAAACCATCCCCACGCCCAAACCGGCGCCCGAAACGCCGCTGACGGTTCCCGATACGAAAATCTCGCTCATCCCCCTACCACGCCCCACCTTCGATCCCCTGCCCACGCCTTTGCCCAGCACCCTGCCGACCACCATCGGCAATGGCATCGGCGACACAAATCTCGTACCCCTGCCGCCCGCTCCTCCGGTGCATCGCCTCGATCCGGTGGCCGCAAAGCCGCTCGGCCAGCCGGGCACCTGGGCCAGCGCGGAGGATTACCCCTCGCTCGATCTCAACAGCGGGCATGAGGGCACCACCCGCTTCAGCCTGACCATCGGCGCGGACGGGCGGGTCAGCAGTTGCACCGTCACCAGCTCCAGCGGCTGGCCGGGGCTGGACAATGCCACCTGCAAGCTGATCACCCGCCGCGCGAAGTTCAGCCCGGCGCTGGATGAAAGCGGGCAGCCGACTGCGGGAGGGTTCGCCAGTGCGGTGCGGTGGGTGGTGCCGCGTTAAGGGGATCAAGAAAGGGTAAGTGCGAGGGGGTTACCCCCTCGCGCTCCCATGAATGTCTACGTTGCGCACAGGGTTCGGCAATAGAGTGACGACGCTGCGTTGACGATTCTCTGCCTGCGGCGCCCTGGGTGGCGCGGGTGGAGAGGTTGGGCGCTCGGCTTCGGAGCCACTGCCCTCTCGTCGGGAGACGTAACGGGGTGCAGGGGCGATGGCCCCTGCGTCTTCCTTTTCTTAACCCTTCCCGCCTACATCCCGAACACGATGTTCATCCCTGGCCCCAAACTGACTCAGGTCTTTGCCAGCCGCTGGAAGGCGCTGCTGTGGGCGGCGAGCATTCTGGCCACGGCCTATTTCTTCATCCCGAAACAGGGTGAGGACAACGCTCAGCAGGATGCGCAGGCGGCCTCCATAGCAAGGCAGATCCTGCCGGCGGACACGCCCGCGCCCACCAGCACGCAGGCCTCGCCATGGGCGCTGCCGGACAGTTCCAGCAGCGCCGGGCATTGATCGCTCAGCGCGTGGGGACGGGCACCTCACCGCTGTAATCGTAGAAGCCGCGGCCCGTTTTGCGGCCCAGCCAGCCAGCCTCGACATATTTCACCAGCAGGGGCGCGGGGCGGTATTTGCTGTCGCCGGTGCCCTTGAGGAACACGTCCATGATCGCCAGCACGGTGTCGAGGCCGATGAAATCCGCCAACTCCAGCGGGCCCATCGGGTGGTTGGCGCCCAGTTTCAGGCCCTTGTCGATGTCGGGGATGCTGGCGGTTCCGGCGCCGAGCAGGAAGATCGCCTCATTGATCATGGGGATCAGGATGCGGTTGACCACAAAGCCGGGCTCGTCCTGGGAGAGGACGACCTGCTTGCCCATCGCCTCGCCCAAGGTTTTGGCGCGCGCGGTGGTCTCGGCGCTGGTGGCCAGGCCGGGGATCACCTCGACCAGTTGCATCACCGGCACGGGGTTGAAGAAATGGAGCCCGATAAAGCGCGCCGCATCGGGCGAGGCCTTGGCCATGCGCGTGATCGAGATCGAGGAGGTGTTGGTGGCCAGAATGGCATCGGCGGCCAAATGGGCGCCCGCGCTTTCGAAGATCTTCAGCTTGATCTCTTCGCGCTCGGTGGCGGCCTCGATCACGAAGGCGGCTTCCGACAGGCGGGCCAGATCGCCGATGGGGATGATGCGGTCGACGATGGCCGCGGCATCGCCCACGGAAATCTTCTCCTTGGCGACCAGCCGGTCAAGCGATTTGGCGACGGTGCCCTTGCCCTTCTCTGCCAGATCGAGCGCGGTGTCGGACAGTAAAACCTTATACCCCGCCTGCGCAGCGCTTTGCGCGATGCCGCGCCCCATCTGCCCGGCACCGATCACTGCTATTGTCTGCATCGCTCAATCCTGACTGACGCCGGCATCGCCCCGGCTGGCACCGGGCACCCATAGCACATCGCCCTGCGCTTGCGCATTGATCGCGCGCGCCAGAACGAAGAGATAATCGGACAAACGATTGATATAGGCCAGAGCTTGCGGATTGATCGGCGTTTCAGCACTCAGCGCCACCATCGCCCTTTCAGCGCGGCGAGCGGCAGCGCGGGCGACGTGAACCCTTGCGGCACCTTCATCCCCACCGGGCAGGATAAAGCTGGTGAGCGCGGGCAGGTTGTCATTCAGAGCATCCATTGCGCGTTCCAGCCAGCCGGTCTGGGCCGCCACCATGCGCAGCACCATGGGGGATGGCGTAAAATCCTCGCCCTCCCCATTTCTTGCAGGCGTCGCCAGATCCGCGCCCAGATCGAAGAGATCGTTCTGGATGCGATGCAGCGCGGCGTGATGATCAAACACGACCGCGCAGATGGCCAGACCGATGGCGCTGTTGGCCTCATCCACCGCGCCGATGGCCTCCATGCGGGCGTCATGCTTGGCCACGCGCGAGCCATCGACCAGCCCGGTCGTGCCATCGTCCCCGGTGCGGGTATAAATCTTGTTCAGCTTGACCAAACCATGCTCCTATCGACTGGCCGCCAGCAGGATCACAACCACCAGCACGGCCAGCCCCTGATACTTCACGCGGGCGAACATCATTTCATTCTGCCGCAGTTGAGACGGGGTCGGGCCTTCACCGAACTCGCCGCGATCCAAGGAATCGCGCGAAGCCTGCAGAAAGGCCACCACGCCGCGCACCAGCGAAAACACGACATAGCCCATCAGCACGACGATGATCGGCACCAAAAACCATTTCGGCATGACCTTCTCCTCTCCCCTTATGGCCGGGGTTCGTAGGATGCTACGCCCGTGGAGAGCGAAAGGCCAGCGGGCAGGCGGCCCTCTCGCAGGGCCCGAGCCAGCGCCGGGCCATCCTCTCCTGCAAGGCGCCTGTCTGCCAGAGAGGGGGCATCGCGCCGCTTGGCCAGCTTGCGGCCATCGGGCTCGACCAGCAGGGCGTGGTGGTGCCAGCACGGCACGGGCAGGCGCAGCAAAGCCTGCAACAGCCGGTGGACATGGCTGGCCATGAACAGATCGGCCCCGCGCGTGACCAGCGTGATGCCATCCGCCGCATCGTCCAGCGTGGCGGCGAGGTGATAGGAGGCTGGCGCCTCTTTGCGCAGCAGCACCACATCGCCGAACAGCTCGGGGCGTGCCTGTTGAGGCCCGGCGATGTCATCCTCCCACACCAGCGACCCGGCCAGAGCGACAGCGCGCGTCATATCCAGCCGCCATGCCGCGCCCTGCGTGTCGACATCACGCCCCCGGCAGGTGCCCGGATAGATCAACCCGTCGGGGCCTTGCCGCGTGGCCGCCGCCGCGATCTGCGCGCGGGTGCATTGGCAGGGATAGAGCAGGCCCATCGCCTTGAGCCTCTCACCGGCCGCCTGATAGGTGGCGAGACGGTCCGACTGGCTCACCACCGGCCCGTCCCACACCAGCCCGAGCCAGCGCAGATCCTCCAGCGCCTGCTCGGCCAGATCGGCGCGGCTGCGCGTGCCGTCGATATCCTCGATCCGCAGCAGAAATTCGCCGCCGCGCGCGCGGGCCAGATCATGCGCCACCAGCGCCGCATAGGCATGGCCCAGATGCAGCGGGCCATTCGGGCTGGGAGCAAAGCGGGTGCGGATCATCTTGCCTCCTTCCTGTGGATTACCGCGCTTGGCAACCACCGCCTGTCGATTGTCAGCCCTCGCAAGGGCTTGACCTGAGCGCGCTGGAGGTGTTCATTCCCTTCATGACCTGTCGTCAAACCGTCACGACCAACTGTCACAAGAGGCCATGCTCAAGGCGGAGCTGATAGAGCGCGCGGCCCGGTTCCGCAGCGCGGGGGATGATCCCTCCCGGCATTTGCACGATTGCCCTGCACTTGTCTTGAACGCTGATTTCACCCCGCTTTCCTACTATCCCCTCAGTATCTGGCCATGGCAGACGGCGATAAAAGCGGTCTTCCTCGAAAGAGTGGACATCATCGCGCATTACCAGCGCGAAATTCACTCCCCCAGTTTCCAGATGCAACTGCCCTCCGTGATCGCGCTGAGGCAATATGTAAAACCCTCTGAATTTCCTGCCTTTACCCGGTTCAACGTCTTCCTTCGCGACCGGTTCTCCTGCCAATATTGCGGCAGCCCCAACAACCTCACCTTCGATCACGTGAACCCACGGCGCCTTGGCGGCCGCACCAGTTGGGAAAATATCGTCGCCGCCTGCTCGCCCTGCAATCTGCGCAAGGGCGGCCGCACCCCAAAGCAGGCCCATATGCCGCTGCTGGTGCCCCCCATCCGACCCACAAGCTGGCAATTGCAGGAACGCGGTCGCGCCTTCCCGCCCAACTATCTGCATGAGACATGGCGGGACTGGCTCTATTGGGATGTGGAGCTGGAGGCTTAGGTTTTTCAGGAAGTCTGGAAGAAGGATAGATGCGAGGGTGTTACACCCTCGCGCTCCCATTAATGTCTGCGTTGCGCATCGGGTTCGGCCTTGCGCCCAGATTGCCGCGCCGCAGGCTTTCAAAACGATAGAGCAGCTTATCGCGGCATGATGCCTGCCTGCGGCGCCCTATACTGTGCAGGTGGATAGTCTGGGCACCACGATGCGGCACCCCCGCCCTATCGTCGGAAGACGTTCTGGGAGCGCGAGGGGGTAACCCCCTCGCACCTTACTTTTCTTCTTTCCCCAACCTCTTCAACTCATAGAGGATATCCAAAGCCTCTCGCGGCGACAGCGCATCCACGTCCAGCCCTTCCAGCCTGTCACGCAACGCATCGACCGCTTCCGGCTCCGGCTCGGCCATCATGGAGAACAGGGGCAGATCGCCCAGCCCCGCCGCGATCCCGCCCGTTTGCTGGCGGGCTTTTTCCAGCTTGGCCAGCACCGCCTTGGCGCGCGAGACCACCGGCGCGGGCACGCCTGCCAGACGCGCCACAGCCAAACCATAGGAGCTTTCCGCCGGGCCGCCGGTCACTTCATGCAGCAACACCAGATCACCCTTCCACTCGCGAGCGCGAACGTGGTGAAGGGTCAGGGCCTCGCAGCTTTCGGCCAAGCGGGCCAGCTCATGGTAATGCGTGGCGAAGAGGCAACGGCAGCGGTTGGCGCCATGCACGGCTTCCGCCACGGCCCATGCCAGCGCAAGGCCGTCGTAGGTGGAGGTGCCGCGCCCCACTTCGTCAAGGATCACGAAGCTGGCGGGGGTGGCCTGCTGCAGGATAGCGGCGGTTTCCACCATCTCGACCATAAAGGTCGAACGCCCGCGCGCCAGATTGTCCGAGGCGCCGACGCGGCTGAACAGGCGATCAACCAAGCCGATACGAGCACGCTGCGCGGGGACATAGCCCCCCGATTGCGCCAGCAGCACGATCAGCGCGTTCTGGCGCAGGAAGGTCGATTTACCGCCCATGTTCGGGCCGCCCACCAGCCAGAGGCGATCGCGCGGGGAAAGCGCGCAATCATTGGCGACGAAGCGCTCGCCCTTGGTTTTCAGCGCGGCCTCCACCACCGGGTGGCGACCGCCCTCGATCTCCAGCATGGTGTCGCTGGTGATGATGGGGCGGCACCAGCCGTCCTCTGCTGCGCGGGTGGCTTGCGAACCCGCCACATCCAGACGCGCCAGCGCCATGGCAGTGTTCGCGATGGCATTGCGCGCCGAGACTGCGGCGGTGATCAGCTCCTCGAAATGGGCTTCCTCGGCCACCAGCGCATGGCCGCCCGCCTCGGCGATACGGCTGGCTTCCTCATGCAGCGCGAGGGCGTTGAAGCGCATGGCGCCCGCCATGGTCTGGCGGTGGGTGAAGGGCGAGTCCGGCGCCATCAGCGCGTCGGCGCGACCGGCGGGGACCTCGATAAAGTAGCCCAGAACACCATTATGCTTGATCTTCAGCGCGGCGATGCCGGTTTCATCGCGATATTTGGCCTCCAGCGCGGCGATGGCGGCGCGGCCATCGCGCGAGATGCTCCGCAACTGGTCGAGATCGGCGTCATAGCCCTGAGCGATATAACCGCCCTGCCCGCGCTCGGTGGGCGGGGTGGCGATCAGCGCGCGGGAGAGCAGGTCGACCAGCGCGCCATGGCCCACCAACTGTGGCAACAAGGCCTCGGCCAGCATCGGACGGAAGGTCTGGCCGCCCAGATGCTCGGCAAGCTGTGCGGCGCCTGAAAGACCATCGCGCAACTGCCCCAGATCGCGCGGGGAACCACGCCCGGCCACCACGCGGCCCAACGCGCGGCCCACGTCGGGCAGGGCGCGCAGGATGCGGCGCAGATCCTCGCGCAGCAGCGCATCCTCCACCAGCCAGCCGACCAGATCGAGGCGGGCTTCAATAACCCCCGCATCGGTCAGCGGCGCGGAGAGGTCTTCGGCCAGCAGGCGGGCGCCTGCCCCGGTCACACAGCGGTCCACCGCCTCGACCAGACTGCCCTTGCGCCCACCCTGCGCGGAGGAAAGGATTTCCAGACTGGCGCGGGTCGCCTCATCCATGGCCAGATGCGCCTCACCCACGCGGGCGACAGGAGGCAGCAGCAGCGGCAGCTTGCCCCGCCCGACATGATCGAGATAGGCGATCAGCCCGCAGGCAGCCGACAGCATCGCGCGGGTAAACTGGCCAAAGCCATCCAGAGTCGCCACACCATGCACACCACACAACCGCTGCTCACCGCCATCGCTGGAGAACTCATGCGGTTCGCGCAGGATGGTTTCAAACGGGGCCAGCGCCCAGCCGGAGGGCGCCACCAGCTCGCTCGCGCCCAGACGGGCCAGCGCCGCGCCCATGCGTTCGGGGGTACATTCCTCCAGCTCCATGCGGCCGGTCGAGATGTCGCAGGCGGCAATGCCGATCACGCCGCGCACCTCGCAGACGGCGGCCAGCACATTGGCGCGGCGCGGCTCCAGCAGGGCTTCCTCGGTCAGCGTGCCCGCCGTCACGAAGCGCACGATGTCGCGCATCACCAGCGCCTTGGACCCGCCGCGCTTTTTCGCCTGCTCGGGCGTTTCCACCTGCTCGGCGATGGCGACCCGGCAGCCGCCCTTGATCAGCCGCGCCAGATAACCTTCCGCCGCATGCACCGGCACGCCGCACATGGGGATCGGCGCGCCCTCATGCGCACCGCGCGTGGTCAGCGCGATATCGAGAATCTGCGATGCCAATTTGGCATCGTCAAAGAACAGTTCGAAAAAATCGCCCATCCGGTAAAACAGCAGGGAATCGCCCGCCTGTGCCTTCAGGGTGAGATATTGAGCCATCATGGGGGTGGGTGCGTCGGTCATCGGCGCAACGGTTAGCGCGTTAATCGCAATCGTGGAATGGCAGCCATCCAAGCTTTCCCCTATCGGATGGCGGCCATCTTGGTTAGGGCATGTGCGACAGAGGAGAAGAATTGGTGTCTGACGAAAGCAATGTCCGTTTCACCGAGCGCGAGGCGCTGTTCTACCACAGCACAGGCCGCGCGGGCAAAATCGAGATCATCGCCTCCAAGCCGATGGCGACGCAGCGCGACCTGAGTCTCGCTTATTCGCCGGGTGTGGCTGTGCCTGTCGAGGCCATCGCTTCTGATGCCTCTTGCGCATACGATTACACCGCCAAGGGCAACCTGGTGGCGGTCATTTCCAACGGCACCGCCATTCTGGGCCTGGGCAATCTGGGCGCGCTGGCCTCCAAGCCGGTGATGGAAGGCAAGTCGGTTCTTTTCAAGCGCTTCGCCGATGTCGATTCGATCGATATCGAGCTGAACAGCGAAGACCCCGACGCTCTGATCGAAGCCATCGCCATGATGGAGCCCACTTTCGGCGGCATCAACCTCGAGGACATCAAGGCGCCCGAATGTTTCGTGATCGAGCAGACTCTTCGTGAGCGCATGAACATCCCGGTGTTCCATGACGACCAGCATGGCACCGCGATCATCGCCGCCGCCGGCATCATCAACGCCTGCCTGCTCACCAACCGCAAGCTGTCGGACATCAAGGTGGTGGTGAACGGGGCTGGCGCCTCGGCACTGGCCTGCACCGCGCTCATCAAGTCGCTGGGCGTACCGCATGACAATGTGATCGTCTGCGACCGCAGCGGCGTCATCTATCGCGGCCGCGACAAGCTGGACCAGTGGAAGAGCGCGCATGCCGTGGAAACCCCGCATCGCACGCTGGAAGAGGCGCTGGTGGGCGCGGACGTGTTCCTGGGCCTGTCGGCCAAGGGCGCGCTGCCCAAGTCCTATCTGATGACCATGGCCGCCGAGCCGATCATCTTCGCCATGGCCAACCCCGATCCCGAGATCACCCCGCCCGAGGCCAAGGAAGCCCGCCCCGACGCCATCGTCGCCACGGGCCGTTCGGACTATCCGAACCAGGTCAACAACGTGCTGGGCTTCCCCTTCATCTTCCGCGGCGCGCTCGATGTGCGGGCCACCGCGATCAATGAGGAGATGAAGATCGCCGCCGCCCATGCCATCGCCGAGCTGGCGCGCATGCAGGTGCCCGAGGAAGTGGCCGTCGCCTATGGCACCAACCACAGCTTCGGCCGCGACTACATCATCCCCGCCCCCTTCGACCCGCGCCTGATGGAGGTGGTGCCCGCCGCCGTCGCCAAGGCCGCGATGGACACCGGCGTGGCCCAGAAGCCGATCGAGGATTTCGACGCCTATCGCCTGCAGTTGAAGTCGCGCCTCAACCCCACGACCTCGGTGCTGACGCAAGTCTATGCGCAGGTGAAGCAGAATCCCAAGCGGGTGATCTTCGCCGAGGCCGAGGACGAGGTGATCCTGCGCGCCGCGATCCAGTTCCGCGATTTCGGCTATGGCACCCCCGTGCTGGTGGGCCGCAGCGACATCGTGAAGGACAAGCTGAAAGAGCTGGGCGTGGACCATCCCGACGCTTTCGAAATCCACAATGCCGCCGATTCGCCGCATGTCGATGCGATGGGCACGCTGCTTTACGAGCGTCTGCAGCGCCGTGGCTATCTGGAGCGTGACGTCAAGCGCATGGTCAACCATGACCGCAACGCCTTTGCCGCCGCGCTGCTGAAGCTGGGCGTGGGCGATGCCATGGTGACCGGCATCACCCGCCCCTATGCCCAGACCATGCGCGATGTGCGCCATGTGCTGGACGCCGCGCCGGGCCGCCTGCCCTTCGGCATCCATGTGCTGGTGACCAAGGACAAGACCGTCTTCCTGGCCGACACCACCTGCCATGAGCGCCCCTCCTCGGAAGAGCTGGCCGTCATCGCCAAGGAAACCGCCGGTTTCGCCCGCCGTCTGGGGCATGAGCCGCGCGTCGCCTTCGTCTCCTATTCCACCTTCGGCAATCCGACCGGCAAGTGGCTGGAGCCGATTCGCGGCGCCATCGGCATCCTCGACCAGGAAAAGCAGAGCTTCGAATATGAGGGCGAGATGGCGCCCGATGCCGCTCTGAATCCTTCGGTGATGAAGCGCTATCCCTTCAGCCGCCTGACCGCGCCCGCCAATGTGCTGATCTTCCCCGGTCTGCAATCGGCCAACATCGCGGCCAAGCTGCTCAAGGAACTGGGCGGCAATGCCACCATCGGTCCGGTGCTGCTGGGCATGGAAAAGCCGGTGCAGATCGTGCCGATGACCGCCATCGCGCCCGACGTGCTGACGCTGGCGCTGCTGGCTGCTTCGGAAGTCGCCGGTTAAGGCCATGGGGCCATGCGGGGGTTTCGCGCCCCCGCATGGCCCTTTGCTTTACGCCAGCGCCATCAGGCTGGCATTGCCACCTGCCGCCGTGGTGTTGATCGAGATCGACACCTCCTCCACCAACCGGTCGAGGTCATAGGCGGGGCCATTCCCGCCTTGCAGAGCGACATGCACGGGCACGATGGCGCCGGGCCTTGCGGCCATGTCCTGCTGGGCCTGCAACACGGCTGAGGCATCGCCTTCCACCAGCAGACCGGCCAGATCGCCGCCAGCGTGCACCGAGAGACGCGCCGCCACCGGGGCGGGCAGGTCCGAGGGGATGGCGATCCCCTGCACCACACCATCACAGCCACCGGCCAGCACCGCCGCGATCTGGCGATAGAGGCCCTGAACGCTCTCGGCCCGCAGCAGGATGCGCCCGCGCGGATGCAGGCTGTAGAGGTTGCGCTCGCCCACCGGGCCCGGCAGCTCTTCCTCGCGGCCCAGCGGAGAGGCGATGCCGCAGGCCAGCGCATGCGCCGCCGCGGCCTGCTCGCCATGGGCTTCCAGCCAGCTTGCGAAGGCCTGCAAGGCGGGGTTGGACTGGTTCTGCGTCAGCGCTTCGGCATTCTGCTTCACCAGCCGCCCCAGGTAGAGCGGCCCGCCGGCCTTGGGACCGGTGCCCGACAGGCCTTCGCCCGCCGAACGGCTGCACGCCCACCACCGCGCCAATCATGTTGCGGTTGACGTAGAGGTTGCCGACCTTGGCGCGCCCGCTCACATGGGCGATGGTTTCATCGATCCGCGTATGCATGCCCGAAGGTCAGGCCGTAACCGGTGGCGTTGATCGCATCGACCAGCGCGTCCAGGCCTGTGCGCGGCGGTAGCGCACCACGTGCAGCACCGGGCCGAAGACCTCTCGCTTCAGCTCGTCGATGCCTGTCGAGTTCGATCAGCGTGGGCGGCACGAAGGTGCCATGCGCGCCGTGTCTTCCGGCAAATCGAGCCGTTCCACCCGGTGGCCTTTGGCCTGCATCGCGTCGATGTGGCGTTCGATGCCGGCTTTGGCTTCGTCGTTGTCGATCACCGGGCCGACGTCGGTCGACAGGCGCTCCGGGTTGCCCATGCGGCATTCGGCCATCGCGCCGCGCAGCATCTGCAGCGTGCGGTCGGCCACGTCTTCCTGCAGGCACAGCACGCGCAGCGCCGAGCAGCGCTGGCCGGCGCTGTCGAAGGCGGAGGCCACCACGTCGGCGACCACCTGTTCGGTCAGCGCCGAGGAGTCGACGATCATCGCGTTCTGGCCGCCGGTTTCGGCGATCAGCGGGATCGGACGGCGTGCCATCCGGCGACAGGCGCTGGGCCAGCTGCTTCTGGATCAGCCGCGCGACGTCGGTGGAGCCGGTGAACATCACGCCCGCCGTATGCTCGGCCCCGACCAGCGCCGCGCCGAGGCGGTTTCGCCCTGCCCCCGGCAGCAGCTGCAGCACGCCTTGCGGAATGCCGGCTTCCAGCAGGATGCGCACCGCCTGCGCGGCGATCAGCGGGGTTTGCTCGGCCGGCTTGGCCAGCACGCGTGTTGCCGGCCGCCAGCGCGGCGGCCATCTGGCCGGTGAAGATCGCCAGCGGGAAGTTCCACGGGCTGATGCAGACCACCGGGCCCAGCGGACGGTGGCTGTCGTTGGCGAAATCGTCGGGCACCTGGCCGGCGTAGTAGCGCAGGAAGTCGACCGCCTCGCGCACTTCGGCGATGGCGTTGTGGAGCGTCTTGCCCGCTTCGCGCACCAGCATGCCCAGCAGGCTCGGCAAACGCGCCTGCATCGCATCGGCGGCGCGTTCCAGCATGGCGGCGCGGCGCTCGACTGGTACCTGCGCCCAGTCGGACGTCGCAGCGCGCGCAACGGCGAGCGCGCGCCTGACTTCGCCTTCGGTGGCTTCACGCACGTAGCCGACCACATCGCCCGGCTCGGCCGGGTTCGTCACCGGCCTTGCCGTGCCCTCGGCGCCCGCCTGCCAGGCGATGGCTTGCGCTGTGTCGGGCGCGCAGAGCTTCGTTCAGGCTTTCCAGCGTGGTCTCGTTGGACAGATCGAGACCGCTGGAGTTAGTGCGTTTCTGCGCCGGACAGCTAGCGCGGGCGGATGCAGCGGGATGCCGTCATGCCCCTGCCCCGGCTGCGGCATCGCCAGCACCTGCGCTCACCGGATCGGCCACCAGCTCGTCGAGCGGCAGCGTGGCATCGGCGATGCGGTTGACGAAGGAGGTGTTGGCGCCGTTTTCCAGCAGGCGGCGCACCAGGTAGGCCAGCAGCGTTTCGTGCGTGCCGACCGGCGCGTAGATGCGGCACGGGCGGTTCAGCTTGCCGTCGGCCCCCACCACCTGCTCGTACAGCGGCTCGCCCATGCCGTGCAGGCACTGGAACTCGTACTGGCCCGGGTAGTAGTCGTTGCCCGGCCAGATGGTAGATCGCCGCTCAGGGTGTGGGCGTTGTGGGTGGCGAACTGCGGGTAGACCGCATCAGGTTCGGCGCCCAGCAGCTTGCGGGCGCAGGCCAGGTAGGAAACGTCGGTGTAGACCTTGCGGGTGTAGACCGGGATAGCCTTCCAGGCCGTCCACCTGGGCGCGCTTGATCTCGCTGTCCCAGTAGGCGCCCTTCACCAGGCGGATCATCAGGCGGCTGGCGGCTGCGGCGCGCCAGGTCGACGATCTAGTCGATCACGAACGGGCAGCGCTTCTGGTAGGCCTGGATCACGAAGCCGATGCCGTTCCAGCCGGCCAGCTCCGGCTCGAAGCACCAGGCTTCTCCAGCAGATCGAGCGAGATCTCCAGGCGGTCGGCCTCCTCGGCGTCGATGTTGATGCCGATGTCGTACTGGCGCGCCAGCAGGGTCAGCGACTGCAGGCGCGGGTAGAGCTCTTCCATCACGCGGTCGTACTGCGCGCGGCTGTAGCGCGGGTGCAGCGCGGACAGCTTGATCGAGATGCCCGGGCCTTCATAGATGCCGCGGCCGTTGGAGGCCTTGCCGATGGCGTGGATCGCCTGCTGGTAGGAGCGGCCAGGTAGCGCTTGGCGTCTTCTTCGGTCAGGGCCGCTTCGCCCAGCATGTCGTAGGAGTAGCGGAAGCCTTTTTCTTCCAGCGCGCGCGGGCGGTCCAGCGCTTCGGCGATGGTTTCGCCGGTCACGAACTGCTCGCCCATCAGGCGCATCGCCATGTCCACGCCTTTGCGGATCAGCGGCTCGCCGCTCTTGCCGATCAGGCGCGTGAGGGCGGCGGCAAAACCGCGATCGTCGACGCTTTCGACCAGCTTGCCGGTGAACAGCAGGCCCCAGGTCGCGGCGTTGACGAACAGCGACGGGCGTCGCCGCCCAGGTGCGCGTGCCAGTTGCCGTTGCTGATCTTGTCGCGGATCAGCGCGTCGCGGGTGGCGGTTTGTCGGGAATGCGCAGCAGCGCCTCGGCCAGGCACATCAGCGCCACGCCTTCCTGGCTGGAGAGCGAAAACTCGTGCATCAGCCCCTCGACCCCGCCGCCCTTCGGTTTCGCCCGCAGCGTGGTGACCAGTTGGCGCGCGGTGGCGGCGGATTGGTCCTGCACGTCCGGCGTCAGCGTGGCCTGTTCCAGCAGCGGGGCGAGGCACTCGGGCTCGCTGCGGCGATAGGCTTCGGTGATCGCGCGGCGCAGCGGCGTGGGCTGGCGAACGGGCGGGGCGAAGGCGGCGAAGGGCCCAAGGTCGGCCAAAGGAGTCTGGGTCATGGCATCAGCCTTATGACAAGGGCTTGCGGCGATCCGACTTTAATGCTGGCCAGATCGCCACGAAAGGACTTATTTGAGGGCCCGCAGAAGGACGTATCGACCATGCCGCAGCCCGAAACAGTCGATCTGGATGAGTTCGACCGCAAGATCCTGACGATCCTGCGGCAGGACGGGCGGATCACCTTCACCGATCTGGCGGAGAAGGTCGGGCTTTCCAAGACGCCCTGCCAGCAGCGGGTGCGGCGGCTGGTGGCCAGCGGGGTGATCGTGGGCTTTCGCGCCATCGTCGATCCGGCGCGCATCGGGCTCGACCATGTGGCCTTTGCCGAGGTCAAGCTGTCCGACACGCGCGAGGCGGCGCTGAACGAGTTCAACGCGGCGGTGCGGCGCATTCCCGAGGTGGAGGAATGCCATATGATCGCAAGCAGCTTTGACTATCTGCTGAAGGTGCGCACGGCGGATATTCGCCGCTATCGCTCGGTGCTGGGCGAGAAGATTTCCAGCCTGCCGCATGTGGCCAGCACCTCGACCTTTGTGGCGATGGAAACGGTGCGCGAGTCCTCGCGTTGAGTGCCGGGCATGCTAGGCTGCGCCCCATGATGGACAGACGATCGATCCTTGGCGGCATGGGTGGCGCAATGGCCGCGCTGGCCTGGCCGCAAACTGCCCTGCCGCACGGGGTATCCGGCTTGCCGCTGCGGCTGCATCCCGGCGATACGGTGGGGCTGATCGCGCCCGCCAGCTCCGATGACGAGCCGATGCATCTTGAAACCGCGCAGGCCACGGTGCGCGGCATGGGGCTGGTGCCCAAGCTGGGGCGGCATGTGTCGGACATCTGGGGCTATTTCTCGGGCACCGACAAGGATCGCGCCGACGACATCCATGCCATGTTCGCCGATGACAGCGTGCGCGCCATCTTCTCGATTCGCGGCGGCTGGGGCAGCGCGCGGCTGCTGCCACTGCTCGACTGGGATCTGATCCGGGCGCATCCCAAGCTGCTGATCGGCTCCAGCGATGTGACGGCGCTGCATCTGGCGATCGCGGCCAAGGCGGGCTTTCCCTCGATCCATGCGCCCAATGTCAGCAACCGCTGGGAGGCCGCGAGCTGGAACAGCCTGTGGCGGCTGGCCTTCACCGGCGAAACGCCCGTGCTGGGCGAGGTGGCGGAAGCCGATCGCGCGGCGGATCGCTGGCGGATCACCACGCTGCGCCCCGGCAAGGCGCAGGGGCGGCTGCTGGGCGGCAATCTCTCGGTGCTGACATCGCTGGTGGGCACGCCATGGCTGCCTGACTTCGAGGGCGCGATCCTCTTCATCGAGGATGTGGGCGAGCCCGAGTACCGCATCGACCGGATGATGAGCCAGTTGGCGCTCTCCGGCCTGCTGGGCAAGCTGTCCGGCGTGATCTTCGGGCAATGCATGCGCTGCAACGCCAATGTGCCCAATTACGCGGGCTTCACCGTGCCCGATATTCTGGGGCAGTATCTGACGCCACTGGGTGTGCCCGCCTTTTCCGGCGCCAACATCGGCCATATCGCCAATCAGTTGAGCCTGCCGGTGGGTGCCCAGGTGGAAATGGACGCCGAGGTCGGGACGATCAGGGTTTTGCAGCCGGTGGTGGGCTAGGAGCGGACGCGGCTTTGGCAGCCTCATCCTTATAAAGCTGCACGCGCTCCTCCTGCTCGGCCACAGGCGGCACTTTCAGCGCCTGGCGCACGGCGTCGGAGATCACGGTGCGGTTATAAGGCTCCTGCGTTGCGGAAGGACCGTCCACCCGCAGATATTGCGTGCCCAGCACCTGCGGCTGACGGATGCTCTGAAGATAGCGGTCCAGTGTGGCCCCGGCGATCCAGATCGCCGAGGGCATGCCCCTGGCCACGGCAACCATCGCCAGCAGATGGGCCTTCAGAAAATCCTCCGGCTTGCTGCCATGCTGGAAGACGAAAGCCGCGCCATTATAATCCTCGGCGCTGTGCAACTGGCCGGAATCGAGCAGTTCCTGCGTGCGCTTGCGGCGTTTTTCATCGGCTGGCTCGACCACAGACCAGTCAATCCTGGAGGCATCCCCTTGACGGACAGCCTGATCGGCCTTGAAGATCGCGGTCATTTCGGGATTGGTGGGGTAGGTAAACGCCAGCGCATAGGTCCGCTTGCTGTCCCATGGACCAAGCGCTGCCGGATGCGGCTTGCTGCGCGTGAAGTGAAAGGGCTCCCAACCCAGGCCGAGCACTTTGTAGGACACATCGATATGGTTGGCATCGACCCGGTACAGGTGCAGCACATCCGGTCTCGCTCCCGGCCGCGGATCATCGAAGGTGACGTCGAGATCGCCATCGACCTTGCGGATATCGCGCGCTTTGCGCCTGACCACCGGCCCGGTCAGATCGGAAAAGCTGCTGCCATCGGCAAGCAAGTCGTAAGGTCTGACCCACGTCACGGCCATCCCATCGGGAGCCTTGGCGATCTCCAGCCGGAAGATCGTGGTTCCTCCGGCATCCAGATCCCAGCTTCCCGTCAGGTCAGCAGCAGGAACAGATACCGGAGCGACAGCGAGCACAAAAGGCAGCAGTGCGATCATGACGCAATGCTGCCTCTTCTTGCACCGGAAGACAATCGGATTTGTCTTCGTAATGGCGCCAGTTTATTTCAAAGCCTCGTTTAAGAACAGACTCTACTTACTTGCGCCGGAAGCGGAAGTACCAGACCTCATGGCCTTGTGCACGGGCCTTGGCTTCATAACGCGTTTCGGGCCAGCCGGCGGGGCGGTTCTGAAAATGGGCGGGCTCGGTCGCCAGCCATTCGAATTTGTCGGTGTGGCGGCGCATCACCATCAGCGCGTGGCGCAGATAGATCGGGTGATCGGTGCCGAAGCGGAACTCGCCGCCCGGCTTGAGCTTGGCGGCAAACATCTCGACCGGGCCGTCGTTCATCATGCGGCGCTTGGCGTGGCGCGCCTTGGGCCAGGGATCGGGATGGAGCAGATAGAGGAAGGACAGCGCCTCGTCCGGCACGCGGCGCAGCACCTCCAGCGCGTCGCCGTGATGGACGCGCGCATTGGGGATCGGCGGATGGGCGCCATTGTCGCCTGACAGATGAGTCAACGCCTGGGCCACGCCGTTGAGGAAGGGCTCGCAGCCGATAAAGCCGTGGTTGGGCAGCATGTCGGCGCGGCCCGCTATATGCTCGCCGCCGCCAAAGCCGATCTCGAAATGGAGCGGGCGGTCCTCGCCGAACAGGCGCTCCGCCGTCACCGGGCCCTCTTCGGGCACGGCGATCTGCGGCAGCAGCGTGTCGACCAGCCCCTGCTGGCCCTGACGCAGGGGTTTGCCCTTGGCGCGGCCATAGAGGCGGTTGAGCGTGGTGGGATCGCCGGGTTTGTTCGCAGTCATGGGCGCGCGGATGGCAGGAGAAGGCCCAAGGGTCAAGATTCGCGCGTCATCTGCCCGGAAACGCAAACGGCCCGCCGGGCAGGCGGGCCGCTGATTGTTCTGTCGAGAGGCCGGGTGCCTCAGGCCGCTTCGGCAGCCTCATCGGGATCGCGCAGCACATAGCCGCGGCCCCAGACGGTCTCGATGTAATTGTCGCCGCCGCAGGCATGCGCCAGCTTCTTGCGCAGCTTGCAGATGAAGACGTCGATGATCTTCAGTTCGGGCTCATCCATGCCACCGTACAGATGGTTGAGGAACATTTCCTTGGTGAGCGTGGTGCCCTTGCGGAGCGACAGCAGCTCCAGCATGGCATATTCCTTGCCCGTCAGGTGAACGCGGGCGCTGTCGACTTCCACCGTCTTGGCGTCGAGGTTGACGCAGAGCTTGCCGGTGCGGATGACCGACTGCGAATGACCCTTCGAACGACGCACCACGGCGTGGATGCGGGCGATCAGCTCTTCGCGATGGAAGGGCTTGGTGACGTAATCGTCGGCGCCGAAGCCGAAGGAGCGAACCTTCGAGTCCATCTCGGAAATGCCCGAGAGGATCAGCACCGGGGTCTGCACCTTGGCGACCCGCAGCTTCTTCAGCACGTCATAGCCGTGCATGTCGGGCAGGTTGAGGTCCAGCAGGATGATGTCGTAATCATAGAGCTTGCCCAGATCGAGGCCTTCCTCGCCCAGATCCGTCGAATAGACGTTGAAGCCCTCAGTCGTCAGCATCAATTCAATCGCGCGGGCCGTGGTAGGCTCGTCTTCGATCAACAAAACACGCATGGGTTACCCCCCTTGGCCCGACAGGTCAGGCACGGCCTGCACACATCACAGGATCGCCTGAATTAACCATAGGAGCAATGAACGCGAAAGGTTAATTTTCGGTAAAATGCGCCGAATTGAGCGGCTTTCGGGCCCTAATTACGGTAAATTTCTTAGGTCAAACTGCGTTGAGAGGCGGATTCAGCGCGCGCGAATCGCCATTGGCAGCAAGGAATGAAGCCCCCAGCGGTTCAAGGCAAAGCCCTGCGACTCGCCCGAGACGAGCGACCATCGTACAGGAGCGCCCAGCGGCAGGAAGACATTTTCGTTCAGCAAGGCACGTTCGGCCTGCGCAAAAAGCGGTTTCGCACTGGCAGGGTCCGGCGCTTCCAGCGCCTGATGAGTGAGGCCATCGGCCGCCGGGCTGCAGGCATGGGGGTGCAGGGCGCAGCCAAAGCGCTGCAGGAACCAGTCCGGGCTGGGCTCGCCATTGACCTCGTCGATCAGGCGCAGATCGGCCGGCGCGCGCAGATCGACCCGCTGCACACTGACCCCGATGGCGGCAAAACTGCTCTGGAGCAGCACGGCCAGCGCATCGCCCCCCGCCCCGCTGGGCAGAGCGATTCGCAGATGCGCGCCCTGACCGCTGACCCTGGCCCATTGCGCGATGCGTTGTGAGGCCAGCGTGCGGCGCCCTTCCAGATCCATATCCGCCCAGCGCTCGATGACCATGCCGGTGTCGGCCTCGCTGCCCGGCGCGATCAGGCGGGTGGTGCCCTGCCAGCCGGGCACGCCGATCTGCGTGGTCAGGCTCGCGCGGTCGATCGCCATGGAGAGCGCCTCGCGGTTGGCGGCATGGGCCAGCAGGCCGTCCTCATTCTCCACCACCAGCCCGAAGAGGCCCACCACCGGATCGAGCTTCAAGCCGCCCTTGCCCAGTGGACCACCGCTCAAAGGACCGTGGCCGACCGGCGGCAGGTCGGTAAAGCTTCCGCCCAGCACGACATCGAGCTTGCCCGCATTGAACGCCGCAATGGCCTGAGCAGCGGGCATCACCGAAAGATACAGCGGACGCGCGGTGCGCCCCCAATCCTCCACCGAAGGCAGGCCGCGCTTTTCAGGCGGCAGGGCGGTGAGCAGCGCATCGGCCCCTTCCGCTTTCAGCGCCATCGGCCCGGCCAGATGCTGGCGCGGCGGCAGCGCCAGTTCGGGCAGCGCCAGCAGCGGCAGGAATTGCGGCATGGGGCGGCTGAGGCGGATCTCGATCACGCGCCCGGTCATGGCGCGAATATCCTCGATCGCGGAGAGCGCGGCGGAGAGCGGTTTGTCCTTCTGGGCGGCGATCGCGGCGCGCAGGCCCTGCCTCACCGATTCGGTGTTCATCTGCCCGCCGTCGGCCCAGGCCGCGCCGCGCAGGCGGAAGATGTAGCTCTGGCCATCGTCGGCCACGATCCAGCGGTCGGCCAGCCCCGGCACCACCTTGCCCTCGGCATCGAAGGCGACCAGCCCCTCGCCCAGACTGTCGGCCAGCAGGCGGCCGGCCGTCGTCGCGCGCGCGGCGGGAGTCCATGGGTCGTGCCATGGCGCGGCGGTGTCGCCGATCACCGCGATGCGGGTCGCCGATTCGCTCTTGCGGGTGCAGCCGTTCAGCCCGCTTGCGGCCAGCGCCAGAAGGGCCAGGGCCGAGAGGTGGGAAAGGTGGCGGGAAAAAGCCATGCCTTGCGTTAAGCCCTGCGGGCGCGGGGTGCAACGCCGCAGGTGCGCGCGTTCAGAGTCTGTTTGAAAATCCGGCGTGGCCGGATTTTGCGGGACCAGCCCACTCCCCCGCCCACGCCCGAAAATGCGCTTGCGCGCATTTTTCAAACGGACTCTCAGACCTTGCGAAGGCGGCTCGGGTCCTGCTTCAGCATCTGGCTGAGCACGGGGGTCGGCTTGCGCGCCTGAAAATCGGCGGGCAGATCGTTGTTGGCGACGGCACCGCGCGCGCCCAGCGGATCGATCTCATGCATGAAGGCGATGCCGAAGCGGTTCTCCTGCACCCAGGCCACCGTGCCCTCGACCCAGCCGATGTTGCGCACCTCGACCGAAACATTCATGCCGCGCGCCACCCGCAGCGTGCCCTCGGCCATCAGGCCGCCGGGCGACAGGTTGCGCACCTTGACCTTATGTTCGCGATCATGACCGGCCAGGCGCAGTCCCGCCAGAACGAACAGGCTGTCACGGGAAATATGGCGCTGCTCTGCGGTCTTGTCGGTATCGCTCATCACTCATCACGCTTGCTGATGGAAAGTCTGGCCAGTCGCGCTTGGGGGGACGGCTGGTGTGCGGTTGCAATATAGCCTTACCGCCCCAACAAAGTCTTAACAAATCCTTCCATTCCCGGTGAATCGCGGAGCGTGCCAGCATGGGACAGCTTCGACAAAGCCAATCCACACGGAATCGGCGTCAGCCAGGGTTCAAAACCCGCCAAAATCCGCCCACGCCGGATTTTCAATCAACACATGACGAAAAAGGCGGCTTCCGAAAGACTCGGAAACCGCCTTTTCAACTCTGCGAATCGCCCGAGGCTTTTAGCCGTCAGTCGTCGCGCGAGATCTTTTCGCGACGCTCATGCGCCTGCTGTGCCTCGACCGTCATGGTGGCGATCGGGCGGGCGATCAGACGGCCCAGACCAATCGGCTCACCGGTCACTTCGCAGAAACCATATTCGCCTTCCTCAAGACGGCGCAGGGCCGAGTCGATCTTGGCGATCAGCTTGCGCTGGCGGTCGCGCGTGCGCAGCTCGATGCCCCAGTCGGTTTCGGAAGAGGCGCGGTCATTCAGGTCGGGTTCGCGCAGCGGCCCTTCCTGAAGCTGCGAAAGCGTGTCGGCAGAAGCGTTGAGAATCAACTTCTTCCACTGCTGCAACAAACGCCGGAAGTAATCCAGTTGGAGTTCGCTCATATAGGCTTCGTCTTCGCTGGGGACATAATCCCCGGCCAGCGAACGCCTTGCCTTCACGAGAACGTCGATATCGTCGCCCACCGCAGTCGCCATTCAAATCCTCCGCACCAACACCGAGGCTCATCCCGATGGCGGGCCTATAAAGTTCCGCGCAGTTACGCACAAGCGGCAATGCTATGGCTTTAGGGTATTTACCCCCATCTTACCGCAGAATTGCCCGACGAAAGCACATCGTTAACCATTTGTTATCCATGTTAAGCGAGGGTTCCCCCATGAGATCGCACAGTCACATGTTAAAAACGGGGGTTAATGACTATGAGTGCCTATTGGACCAATCAACGCACTGACATCGGATCGAGCCAGCCTGTCCCGGCGCACACGCTGGACGGCGACATCGTGATCGCCACCTGCATCGCGGCAGCGTCACAGGGGGATGTGAACGCGCTCTTCGATCTGGGCATCGCCTTTTCGACCGGCAGCCATGGGGTGAGCTGCGATCTGGTCGAGGCGCACAAGTGGTTCAACCTTTCCGCATCGCGCGGACATGAAGCGGCCCAGCAGTGCCGCGCCGATATCGCCGATGAAATGAGCGCCCGCGATATCGCCGAAGCGCAGCGCCGCGCCCGCGCCTGGCTGGCCGACAACGCCCGCCGCGCAGCGTAAACACGCACCGCGCAGAACCGGACATTTCCGAGCATGGCGGAGGAATCGGCCCGCCACGTTACGGATTGTCAGGTCCCTTCACGCCGATAGGGCGTTCTTTCATCCAGAACCATCTGATCCGCCGCGACGCCTTCGCGTTCGGCCCTCAGGAACCCTTCCACCGCCGCGCGAAAGCCGGGGTGAGGAATGTAATGCGCCGAGGTGGTCCGCACCGGCTCATAGCCGCGCGCTAGCTTGTGCCCGCCCTGAGCGCCCGCCTCGACGCGGGAGAGGCCCAGCGCGATGGCCGCATCGATGGCCTGATAATAGCACAGCTCGAAATGCAGGAAGGGCTTGTCGATCACGGCCCCCCAATAGCGGCCGTAGAGGCAATCGCCGCCGATGAAGTTGAGCGCACCCGCCACCGGCTGATCGTCGATAAATGCCAGCACCAGCAGGATTTTATCCGCCATAGTCTCGCCCAGCAGGGTGAAGGCCTCACGCGTCAGATAGGGGTGGCCCCATTTGCGGCTGCCGGTGTCCTGATAGAAATGCCAGAAGGCGTCCCAATGTTCGGGCAGGATCTGCGCGCCGGTCAGTTGGCGGATCTCCACGCCCTCTTGCGCGGCGATGCGTTCCTTGCGCAGATTCTTCCGCTTCATCGAGGAAAGTGCGCCGAGGAAATCGGCGAAATCCTTGTAGCCGCGATTCTCCCAGTGGAATTGCAGATCGTGACGGATCAGCCAGCCCGCCTCCTCGAAGATCGGCACCTGCTCGGGCTCGATAAAGGTGGCATGGACGCTGGAGAGATCGGCCTGTTTGCACAGGGTTTCCGCCGCGCGCAGCAGGGGCAGCGCCAGGCTGGAATCGCGCGTCAGGATGCGCGGACCGGTGGCCGGGGTGAAGGGCACCGCGATCTGCAGTTTGGGATAGTAATCGCCCCCGGCCCGCTGCCAGGCATCGGCCCAGGCATGGTCGAAGACATATTCGCCCTGGCTGTGGGATTTGATGTAGGCGGGCAGAGCGCCGGTCAGGCGGCCCTCCTCATCCTCGATCAGGATCGGCGCGGCCTGCCAGCCGGTCGAGCCGCCCTCCCCCAGATGATCGACGCTGCCGGAGTCCTCCATGGCAGCGAGAAAGGCGTGGGAGGTGAAAGGGTTGGCACCGTCGCTGAGTGCGTCCCACTCATCCGCGGGCAGATCCGCGATTCCGGTGGCGATGCGGGCGGACAGTTGATCGGGGGGCGTCTTCGTCACGCCCCTCTTATCGCACAAGCGAAACAGGCGCGCCACCCATCGGGGCAGCGCGCCTGAGAAGCCGTTCGCGCGCAAAGCGCGCCTCCAGCATTTACGCGCGGATGGCCACGATGGCGTCCACTTCCACCGCCGCGCCCAGCGGCAGCACCGGCACGCCCACGGCGCTGCGGGCATGCTTGCCATTGTCACCGAAGACCGCGACCATCAGTTCGCTCACGCCATTGGCGATCTGCGGCTGGGCGGTGAAGTCGCCGGTCGAGTTGATGAAGGCGCCCAGCTTGACGATCCGCTCCACCTTGTCGAGCGAGCCCAGCGCGGCCTTCAGCTGCGCCAGAATCATCAGACCGCAAGCCTTGGCGGCGGCGGTGCCGTCTTCCACGCTGACGTCCTCGCCCAGACGGCCCTTGACCAGCGCGCCGTCGATAAAGGGCAACTGGCCCGAGACATGCGCCAGACCACCCGCGAGCACCACGGGCACATAGGCGGCGACAGGGGCGGCGGCGGCAGGCAGGGTGAGGCCCAGTTCGGCCAGTTTCGCTTCGATGATGTCAGTCATGGTCTTCTCCGTGGAGTTGCGCTTTCAGCCAGGGCAGCGCGCCCGCCCAATCGTCGATGCGGGCATGGGCGTGGCCTGCCTGAAAGGCGCAGGTGATATGGGGGGCCATCTCGGGCTCGCCGCAGAGATGCAGGCGGCCGATCTGCGGGGTGATCTGGAACGCCGAGTCGTGATGCTGGGCGATGTCGTCGATGAACACCGCGCGGCTGGGAGCGTATTCCTCAAGGATGGCGCGAATCGCCGGGCCCTTGGGGCCTTGGTTGGTAAAGACCCGCAAAGGCAGATTGTGCTGCGCCAGTTGCAGCGTGCGCGCCTCGTTGCGGTGATGCTCAAGGTTGGTGAGGCAGACCACATCGGCATGCTCGCCCAGCGCGGTCAGCGCTTCCACAGCGCCGGCGATCGGATTCTGGCGCGGCATCTCGGTGTCGAAAAAGCGGCCGAGCAGATCCCACATCTCGGCCTGGCTCAGCATCTCGCCCTTGCGGCTCATCGATTTGGAGAAGTCATTGCCGTTCATGACGAAGGCCACATCATGCTCCTGCGCCAACCAGGTGCGGAAGGGCGCGACCATATGCAGGATCACTTCGTCGCAATCGGTGATGATCAGGGGGCGGGCGGCCATGGCTCAGGCTCCCCAATCGGCGGCATTGGCCGCATCGTTGAGCTTGGCATGGGCGTCGGCCAGCACCTCGGGCGGCACCCCCAAAGCCTCGGCACAGGCGAGCAGATCGGGTTCGTAAGCCATCAGAAAATCCATCATTGCGGTCAGCACTTCGCGGCGCGAGGCCTCCCCGGCCCCCAGCCTGTCGCGCAATTCGTCGGGCGTGATGCCGGTGAGCGCGATCAGCCTTTCGGCGCGATCCTCGTCACCCAGCACCCAGCCCAGAGCGGAAAGTGCCAGCGCCTGCGGATCGGCGGGCTGTGGAGAGCTATCGCGAAGAATTGTCAGCGCCTTTCATAGCCCCTAGGGAGGGGGCGAGCGGCCATCGCCCGCAATGAGAGAACCCATGGCAAAGCGCATTCTGGTTGTCGAGGACAACGATCTCAACCGCAAGCTGTTCTGCGACGTGCTGCGCTCGCAAGGCTATGGGGTGGAGCCGGTGGCCGACGGGCTGGAGGCGCTGGACCGCGCCCGCGATTTCGTGCCCAACCTGATCATCATGGACATCCAGATGCCCAATGTTTCCGGGCTGGACCTGATCGAGGCGGCCAAGCGCGATCCTGTGCTGCGCACCATCCCCGTGCTGGCGGTCACCGCTTACGCCGGCAAGGGCGATGAAGACCGTATCCGCGATGCCGGCGCCGAAGGCTATCTCGCCAAACCCGTTTCCATCGGCCCCTTTATGGCCGCCGTCAGGGCGCTGGTGGAGTAGGATTCATCCTACTTCCTGCCCCCAACGCCCCAATTGTGCCGCATTCTTGCCCCCTAGGGCGATGCTGAAATTCCCTTCCCATACCGGAGCCAAATCCATGGACCGCGCCGCCACCGCCGAGAAGATCGCCGCGCTGATCGCCCCCTTCAACAAGAAGGAGATCGCCGTCACCGATGCCACCACCTTCGCGGGCGACCTCGAATTCGACAGCCTGACGGTGATGGATTTCGTCGCCGCCATCGAGGATGAGTTCGACATCATCATCTCCATGAACCAGCAGGCCGAGATCGAAACCTACGGCCAGCTTGTCGATGCCGTGGTCAAGCTGCAGGGTTGATTCCGATGACCGACCTGTTCTCCAAATTCGACCCGCTGATCCAGATGCGGACCGACCTGCTCTCCACCGGCGTGACCGATCCCTTCGGTCTGGTGATGGAAAAGGTGATCTCGCCGACCGTGGCGGTGTGCAACGGGCGCGAGACGATCCTGCTCGGCACCTACAATTACATGGGCATGACCTTCGACGCGGATGTCATCGCGGCGGGCAAGCAGGCTTTCGACCTCTATGGCAGCGGCACCACCGGCAGCCGCGTGCTGAACGGCACCTATTCGCCGCACCGCGATGTCGAGGATGCGCTGAAGGAATTCTATGGCATGGACCATGCCATGGTGTTCTCCACCGGCTATCAGGCCAATCTGGGCATCATCAGCACCATCGCCGGCAAGGGCGACTACATCGTGCTCGACATCGACAGCCACGCCTCGATCTGGGACGGCTGCAAGATGGGCGATGCCGAGGTCGTGCCCTTCAAGCACAATGACATCGAGGCGATGGAAAAGCGCCTGCGCCGCATCCCCGAGGGTGCTGGCAAGCTGGTGATCCTCGAAGGCGTCTATTCGATGCTGGGCGATATTGCTCCGCTCAAGGAGATGATCGCCGTCGCCAAGAAGTATGGCGCGATGGTGCTGGTGGATGAGGCCCACTCGATGGGCTTTATCGGCCCCAACGGGCGCGGTGTGGCCGAGGAGCAGGGCTGCCTCGACGATGTCGATTTCATCATCGGCACCTTCTCCAAGTCGGTCGGCACGGTGGGCGGCTTCTGCGTTTCGAACCATCCCAAGTTCGAGATCATGCGTCTGGTGTGCCGCCCTTACGTCTTCACCGCCTCGCTCCCGCCCAGCGTTGTCGCCACGGCGGCGACCAGCGTGCGCAAGCTGATGCATGCCGCCGACAAGCGCGCGCATCTCTGGGAGAACAGCCGCACCCTGCACAAGGGCCTGCGCGATGCCGGCTTCCAGCTTGGCACGCAGGAGCCGCAGAGCGCCATCATCAGCGTCATCATGCCCGATCTGGAGCGTGGCGCTGGCATGTGGGAAGCGCTGCTGCATGAGGGGCTCTATGTAAATCTGGCCCGCCCCCCGGCAACGCCTGCCAACATGACGCTGCTGCGCTGTTCGCTCTGCGCGCTGCACAGCGCCGATCAGGTGCAGACCATCATCGGCATGTTCCAGCGTGCGGGCCAGAAGGCCGGTATTCTCTAAGGCTTCAGCCTTGAACAGCAAAAGGCCCGGCGCTCCATCTGGAACGCCGGGCCTTTTTCGTTGGGGCCTGCCAGCTCAGGCCGATTGGGTGATGCTGCTCATCGTGGCGTTGGAGCAAGGGTCCGCCGCCGTGCTCTTGTGGCTGCTCAGCATGGCGGCAGCGACAAAACCGCCCACCACCAGCAGCAGGAAACCGGCGACGGCAAGGCCGAGATACTTGTCGATCCACGCCTTGATCGGCGCGCCGAACAGGCGGAACAGAATGCCCACGATCAAAAAGCTGATCGAGCGCGAGATCAGGCTTGCAGCCAAGAACTTGCCGATCGGCATGCCGACAAAACCGGCGGTGATGGTGATCAGCTTGAAGGGGATCGGCGTCGCGCCCTTCAGGATGATCGCGAGGAAGCCGGTGTCGCCGCGCAGCTTGCAAGCGGCATAGGGGAAGCTGTTCGTCAGATGCAGCGCCGAGAGCAGTTGCTCACCGATGCTGGCGAACAGGAAATGGCCGATGGTGTAGCCCAGCAAGCCGCCCGCCACCGAGGCCAGCGTGGTGATGATCGCGAAACGCACCGCCTTCTTGGGCTGCGACAGGCACATCACCCCCAGCACGGCATGGGGCGGCACGGGGAAGAAGCTGGCCTCCACAAAGGCGAAGAGCGCCAGCCACCATTCGGCGCGGCGGTCGGCGGCTTTGGCCATGGTCCAGGCGTAAAGTCGGCGCAGCATTGGGATTCCTTGATCCAAAAGCACGGCGGGATCGCCAGCACAGCCGCTGCTTAAGGCTCGCCTCGGGAATGGGCAAGCACGATCGATGAACCCATATGGTTCTTTTTGATTGACATCGTCACGCTCGATGGGTACATATCAAGAACATCGCGATCAACCGAGTCGCTTCGGCCTCCCGATCGCCCCACCCCTGTTTCATGGAAACCAAGATGGCGCGAAGCTCTTCGTCCGCCGGCAGCAAAGCCGCGCGGCCTCGTTCGCTCGGCGTCTGGAGCCGGGCCTTTCTCTCCGCGCTCGCCGAAAGCTGCAATGTGGCCGAGGCCGCGCGCAAGGCGGGCATCACCACCACGCTGGCCTATGATACCCGCCGCAACAACGCTGCCTTCGCCCGCAAATGGCAGGCGGCACTGTGCGAGGGTTACGACAATCTGGAGATGGAGCTGCTCCACCGCCTGCGCAGCGGCGAATTGAAACCCACCCCCGCCCGCAAGACCGCCCTGCGCAGCTTCGACAATGCCAATGCCCTGCGCCTGCTGGCCGCTCACCGCGAGGCCGCCGCCCGCCAGCGCGCTATCCGCGACAATGACGATGCCGCCGCCGTGCTGGAGGGCCTCAACACCAAGCTGGAACGCATGCGCGAGCGCGTGCTGGCCGCGAAAAAGGGGGAACCGGATGGAGAGTGACCTCCCCCAAACCGACCGGCGCCTCGACTGGCTGCTGGGCCTGCCCGCCAAGGAAAGGCTGGCACAACTCTCCCGCCTCAGCCCCGAGGAGCTGGGCGCCATGGCCTATGACTGGCCGCTCTGGGCCCGCGCCAACCAGTTGCCCCCCAAGGGTGACTGGCGCCTGTGGCTGGTGATGGCCGGGCGCGGCTTCGGCAAGACGCGGATGGGATCGGAGTGGGTGCGCATGGTGGCGCAATCCGACCCCATGGCCCGCATCGCGCTGGTCGCCGCCTCTCTGGGCGAGGCACGCAGCGTGATGGTCGAGGGCGAGAGCGGCATCCTTGCCTGCTCGCCCCCGCGCCGCCGCCCGCGTTTCGAACCCTCGCTGCGGCGGCTGGTCTGGCCCCATGGCGCGGTGGCCACGCTCTATTCCGCCGCCGAGCCCGACAGTCTGCGCGGCCCCCAGCACAGCCATGCCTGGTGCGATGAAATCGCCAAATGGGATAATTCGGCCTCTCGCGCGGAACTGGCCTGGGACAATATGCTGATGGGCCTGCGTCTGGGCGAGAAGCCTCAGGCCATGGCCACCACCACCCCGCGCGCGGTGCCGCTGCTCACCCGCCTGCTCAAGGATGAGGATGCCATCGTCACGCGGGGCCGCACCAAGGACAACCGCGCCAACCTGCCCGAACGCTTTATCCGCGAGACCCGCGCCAGCCTCGGCTCGGCGCTGCTGGCGCGGCAGGAGCTGGATGGCGAGATGCTGCTCGATCACGCGGGCGCGCTGTGGACACGCGCCCTGATCGAGAGCTGCCGCGAAGCCTTCCCCGCCGCCCCGCCCGCGCGGATGGTGGTCGGCGTCGACCCGCCCGCCTCGGCGGAGGGCGACGCCTGCGGCATCGTGGTGGTGGCGCTGGGTCAGGACGGCATCGCCCGCGTGCTGGCCGATGCCAGCGTCACCCGCCCCAGCCCGGAACGCTGGGCGCGCGCCGTCGCGGAAACCGTCGCGCTGTGGAACGCCGACCGCGTGGTGGCCGAAGCCAATCAGGGCGGCGCCATGGTGGAAAGCGTGCTGCGCGCCGCCAGCATCGCCCTGCCCCTGCGGCTGGTGCATGCCACATGCGGCAAGAGCGCCCGCGCCGAGCCCGTTGCCGCGCTCTACGAAGCAGGCCGGGTGCGCCATTGCGGGCAATTCGCCGCGCTGGAGGATGAGCTATGCGGGCTCATCACCGGAGGCGCCTACCAGGGGCCGGGCCGCTCGCCCGACCGGGCCGATGCCGCTGTCTGGGCGCTGACCGAACTGATGCTTCACCCGAATGCAGGCCCGCGCGTGCGCGACCTCTAACGCCCTTTTCGAAAGGCGACTCTCATGAAACTGCTGCAATCCCTCGCCGCCGCCTTCAAGGGCGGAGGGCCCCGCGTGCCGCTCGCCCGCCCCTATGGCTCGCCCCAATATGGCTCATACCCGAACTGGGGCGAGATCGGCGCCAACCGCCTGCCCTATGACTATCGCCGCGCGGTGGTCTGTGCCTATCTCGACAATCCGGTCGCTCATCGCGCGGTGCGGCTGGTGGCCGATGGCATCGGCGGGGCGCCGCTCTGCCAGACCGATCCGGCGCTCACCAGGCTGGTTACCGCCACCAGCGCGGGGCAGCCGCTGCTGGAGACGCTGGCCAGCCAGATGCTCCTCCACGGCAATGCCTATGTGCAGGTGCTCAAGGACGCCAATGGCTGGCCGGTCGAACTCTTCGCCCTGCGTCCGGAACGCGTGACGCTTGTCCCCGGTGCCAATGGCTGGCCCACCGGCATCACCTATCGTCTGGGCGAGCAGTTGCTCACCATCCCCATGGAGGATGCCGACGCCTCGCCCAACATCATCCATATCCGCGACTATCACCCCGCCGACGATCATTACGGCACGGGCTGCCTTTCCGCCGCCGATCAGGCCGTGGCGACGCATAATGCCGCCGCCGCGTGGAACCGCTCGCTGCTGGAGAATGCCGCGCGGCCGTCCGGGGCGCTGGTTTACGATGCCTCCAACGGTGGCGGGCTTTCGACAGACCAGTTCGACCGGCTGCGCGATGAGCTGGCCCGCGCCTTTGCCGGCGGCGGCAATGCCGGGCGTCCGCTGCTGCTGGAGGGCGGGCTGAAGTGGCAGTCGCTCTCGATGAGCCCGGCGGATATGGATTTTGCCGCGCTGAAAGCGGCGGCGGCGCGCGATATTGCGCTGGCCTTCGGGGTGCCGCCGATGCTGCTCGGCCTGCCCGGCGATTCGACCTACAACAACTATAAGGAAGCCAACAAGGCGCTGTGGCGGCTGACTCTGTTGCCCTTGGCGGCGCGTTTGTTCGCGGCGCTGGGCGAAGGCTTGCAGGGCTGGTTCCCCGAGGCTCGCCTGGCCGTCGATGTGGACCGCGTACCCGCGCTGGCCGAGGACCGGCAGGCACTGTGGACTCAGGTGAATGGCGCCGCTTTCCTGTCGGATGCCGAAAAGCGCGTGCTGCTGGGCCTTCCGGAGGATCTGGCCGCGCCACCGCCCTGCGCCGCGCCCGAACAGGTGCAGCCATGAGCCGCCCCCTCAACCGCGAGGATATGCTCGCCCGGCTGATGGCGCAGGATCGGGCCTCGGGCGGCGATCTGGTGACCTTGCGCGCCATTGTCGAGGAAGCCAGCGAACTCGGCGCCGAAAGGATGCTCTACCGCATGGGGCTGAGCGATGCGGGCGCCAGCGAGGACCTGTCCGAACTGCGCGACCTGTTGCAGGCATGGCGCGATGCCAAGGCCAGCGCCTGGCGCGCGGTCATCGACTGGACGGTGCGGGGGCTTCTGGCGCTGCTGCTGATCGGCATCGCCGTGCGCTCGGGCGCGCTGGCGCCTTGGCGATGAGCGAGGCGTCCTTGCGCTTCGCCGGCTACGCCGCCCTCTTCGACAAGCGCGACGCCGGGCGCGACACCATCCGCCCCGGCGCCTTCACCCGCACGCTGGCCAGCCGCGACGCGCCTTTGCCGCTCTATTGGCAGCACAACCCCGCCCAGCGCATCGGCTGGATCGAGCAGGCGGGCGAGGACGAGCGCGGTCTGCGCATCCTCGCCAGCATCGACAATCCGGCAGGAGGCGCCGCCGCCGCGCTGAAGGCAGGCCGGGTGAACGGCCTCTCCTTCGGCTACCGCGCCCGGCGCTTCACCCGCGACGAGGCAGGGCGCGATCTGCACGACATCGACCTCTTCGAGATCAGCCTGGTGACCCACCCCATGCAGCATGGGGCGCGGGTCCACATGATCGCCTGATCCTCATTTCTCCCCGTGTGAAAGGCCTTGATTGCATGGAAAATCCCGAAACCACGCCGCTCGATGCTTCCTTCGATCTGCTCGCCCGGCAGGAGGCCGCCGATCAGGCGCTGACCGCTCTGCGCTCCGACATCGCCGAGGTAAAATCGCGGCTGGACCGCCAGCACCGCGCCGACAACCGCCTGCCGCTGGGTGGCGCCGCCCCGCAGAGCAGCAGCTTCACCGAAAACTATCTGCGCCGGGGTCAGGAGGCGGAATTGAAGTCGCTCACCATCGGTTCGCCCGCCGATGGCGGCTATGCCGTGCCCACCCAGCTTGACGCCCGCATCGCCGAAAGGCTGACCGCCATCAGCCCGATCCGCGCCATCGCTCAGGTGGTGCAGACCAGCACTTCGGATTATCGCAAGCTGATCTCGCTGGGCGGCACCCTCTCGGGCTGGGTCAGCGAAAGCGCCGCGCGCAATGCCACCGCTACCCCCAGCTTTGCCGAGATCGTGCCGCCCTCGGGCGACCTCTATGCCAACCCCTCGGCCAGCCAGCAGATGCTGGATGATGCGGCCTTCGATCTGGAAAGCTGGCTGGCGCAGGAAATCGCCACGGAATTCGGTCGGGCCGAGGGCGCGGCCTTCGTCAAGGGCACCGGCACCAACCAGCCGAGCGGTTTCCTCTCCACGCCCATCGCCAGCACGGCGGACGCCACCCGCGCTTTCGGCACGCTGCAGTATCTGGCGAGCGGTGACGCCGCCACGTTGGGCAATGCCGCCGATGGCCTGCTGATCGATGTGGTGATGACGCTCAAGGCCGGGCATCGCCAGGGCGCGGTCTGGGTGATGAACGCCAAGACGCTGTCCTCGGTGCGCAAGCTGAAGGATGCCGATGGCGCCTTCCTCTGGCAGGGCAGCCTGATCGACGGCCAGCCCGACCGCCTGCTGGGCTACCCCGTGGTCGAGGCCGCCGATATGCCCGACGTTGCAGCCGGGGCCACCCCCATCGCCTTCGGCAACTTCCAGAACGGCTACATCATCACCGAGCGCTTCGGCACCCGCCTGCTGCGCGATCCCTACAGCAACAAGCCCTTCGTCAACTTCTACGCCACGCGCCGCATCGGCGGGCAGGTGCTCGACAGCGAGGCGATCAAGCTGGTGAAGATCGCGGCTTCGTAAAATCTCCGCAGGCCGGGTTCCTCTCCCGCCCGGCCTAACCCTGCGCCCGTGCCGCCGCCGCGCGGCTGGCACGGGCGCCCTTTTCCTGATCCATTATGGAGGCCGCCCATGATGCGGACGATCGTCACGCCTGCGGTGCTGCCGCCTTCGGCGCTGACCGAGTTGAAGCAGTGGCTGGGCATCTCCACCACGCAGGATGATGACAGCCTTGCCGCCCTGCTGGCCATGGCGCTGGAGGTCTGCGCCGATTTTACCGGCGTGCTGCCGCTGCTCTGCACGGTGGAAGAAAGCCTGTCGCTCGATGGCCTGCGCCACGGAGAGCCATGGCCCTTTGCCCACCCGCGCTGGCATCGGCTGGCCAGCACGCCGATGCGTTCGGTCACCTCGGTGGTGGGGGTGCAGGCCGATGGTACGCAGATCGGCGCCGAGGATTTCGAAATCCGCATCGACGCCTCGGGCGCCTGCCAGTTGCGGATCGAGGCGCCTGCCGGTTGCTCCAGCGCCGTGGTCAGTTTCGAGGCCGGACTGGCAGCGGACTGGGACCATCTGCCCCAACCCTTGCATCACGGCATCATCCGCCTTGCCGCGCATCAATATCGTATGCGGGATAGCGCCGCAGCCGATGCCCTGCCGCCAACCTCGGTAACAGCGCTGTGGCGGCCCTATCGCCGGATGCGGCTGGCATGATCTCGGCCACGCCCAGCCCCTCGTGGGATGAACTGACCGCGCAACTGGCCGCGCTGGCCGGGCAGATCGCGCAGGATCGGCAGCCGGCCGATGACGCTGTGAATTGGCGCGATGCCTCCACCCTCTGGCCCGGCTTCGGCACGGCGAAAGGATAGACCATGGACCTGCCCCTGCGCGCCGCCTTGATCGCCTGGCTGGCGGCCGATCCCGATCTGTCGGTCCAGCTCAACGCCATCACCGAGGAGGCGCCCGCCCGCACCAGCCTGCCGTCGCTGGCCATCGCCACCAGCGCCAGCGCCGACTGGAGCACCAAGACCGAGACCGGCTACGAGATCCGCATCGCGCTGGAACTCCACTGCCGGGGCGACACGCCCGATGCCGCCGCTGCTCTGGTCGGCGCCATCGATGCCCGCATCCGTGCCCTGCCCGCGCAGCAGAGCGGCTTTCGCATCGCGACGATCCGCTTTCTGCGCGCCCGCACCCAGCAGACCGATGCCGCCACCCGCACCGTGCTGATCGAATTCAGCTTCCGCACCATCAATGGAGAAGCCCTATGACTGTTCAATCCGGCGCCGCCTTTCTCCTCAAGATTTCCGATGGCGCGGCCACGCCCATCTACCAGACCGTGGCCGGGCTGCGCACGACGCAAATGTCCGTGGCGGGGCAGGCCGTGGCCGTCACAAGCAAGGACAGCGGGGGCTGGCGCGAGCTGCTTTCGGGCGGCGGGGCGCGGTCGATTTCGGTCAGCGCGGCGGGGGTCTTTATGGGCTCGGCGGCGGAGGGGCAGATCCGCGCCAATGCGCTCTCGGGCACGCTGGACTCCTACCGCCTCAGCTTCGAGGACGGGCAGAGCCTGACCGGCCAGTTTCTGGTGCAGAAGCTGGATTACTCCGGCGATTACAATGGCGAGCGGGCCTATACGCTACAGCTCGAAAGCTCCGGCGCGGTGGTAGCCGGATGAGCGACGCCCCCGCAAATCCGTGGCGCGGCGAGGCCAGCATCACCATCGCCAACAGCCCTCGCCTGGTGCGCCCCAGCTTCGCCGCGCTGGTCGCCGCCGAGGAGGAACTGGGGCCTTTGCTGGCGCTGGTGGGACGCGCGGCGGAGGGTCAGTTGCGCCTCGCCGAGATCGCCGCGCTGTTCTGGCACTGCCTCGCCCATCGCGAGGAGCTAACCCGCGAGATGGTCGGTGATGCCGTGCTGGAAGCGGGGCTTGCCAAGGCCACCCTGCCCTTGCGCGTGCTGCTCCGCCAGATCGTGCAGGGCGCCGGGTGAGCGAAAAAGCCTTTGGCCCTGCCGCCAGCCGCCTCGCCGGGCTGACGGCGCGCCTGCTGGGGTGGCGCCCGGACACCTTCTGGGCCGCCACCCCCGCCGAACTCGCCGCCGTGCTGGCGCCGGATGCCGATCCGGCCCGCGCCGCCCTAGCCCCGCTTTCCCGCGCGGACTTCGACCGCCTGATGGAGCAAGACTCATGGCCACATCGCGTTACACCGCCTCCACCAGCACCGACTCCCCCACGCAAAGCCTGATGGTCGAGGTGCGCGCCGTCACGCAGGGCTTCGCGCAGGATCTGGCGGCGATGCGCTCCAGCGTGGATACGTCGCTGGTCGGCGGCTTCACGCAGGCGGGCAGCACGCTCGACACCAGCCTGTCCAATGCATTGAAGAAAGGCACCAGCGGCTTTTCCGATCTGCGCGAGGCCGGGATCGGCGCTCTGGCCGCCATCGCCGCTCAGGCGACGGGCGTGCTGGGCACCAGCAGCGGCGGTTCCTCGGGCATCACCAGCCTGCTTTCCGCCGTCAGCGGACTGCCGGGGCGGGCCACCGGAGGCCCGGTTTCGCCGGGGCAGGCCTATCTGGTGGGTGAGCGCGGGCCGGAGGTCTTTGTGCCCACCGCCGCAGGTTCCATCGCCAACAATGCTGGCAACAGCGGCAATCGCACCATGAATGTCGCCATCAATATGAGCGGCACCACCGGCGCCGATGCGCCCCAGGCCCTCGCCCGATCCTCGCGCCAGATCGCCAGCGCCTTGCGCCGGGTGCTGGTGCAGAACTGAGGGGAACACATATGGCCTTCTGGCTCGCCGCCAAACGACAGGGGCAGGACAGCGACTGGATCCAGCGCTTCGACCCGCGCTTCTGGACCATCGACTTTCCCCGCCCGATGATGGCCAGCGCCATCACCCCCGCTCCCGATGCCCTGCGCATCGATGCCACCTTTCTGCGCGAAGGCGATCTGGCCGGGCTGATCTGGGCCAGCGAGGATAGTCTGGATCACCCCCTGCTCGCCTATGCCACGGATCGCGATTACGCCCGCACCACGCTGTCTTTCCGTTGGCGTTCGGGCGGTATCCTGCCGCTCGATGCGGTCAACGGCCCCACGCTGACCATCGAGGGTCGCGATGCCGGCGGCCAGCCGCATAGCTGGTTCGTGCGACTGTGGAACTTTGCCACCGGCACCAATGAGGATGCCCGGATCACCCTGCCCTTCAGCCAGATGTTCGGCGGATGGACAGCGGATGTGGCCGACCCGCTCTACCCCGCCGATATCGACCGCATGTTTATCTCGCTGGTGGCGCCGGGCTATGTGCAGGGCTCCACCACGCCCTTCGCGCAGGCTTTGGACGGCTGGGCCGAGCTGAGCGACATAAGCTGCGATGGCGACCGCGCCATGCTGCCCATCGGCAATGTCTTTGTGCCGCCGCATGGGCTGGCTGTCGCCACCGCCTATGACGATCAGTGCAACCAGACCCCCTCGCGGCTGATCCGCAGCCTGCGGCAACTGGGCTATCGCGGCAGCGTGCTGCATTATGTGGGGATGAGCCATCATTTCCGCCTGCATTATGTCGGGGCGGACTGTCTGGTGGATACGTCTCAAATCACAGAGGGCGGCGATCCGCTCTGCGCCCCGGCGCGGGCCTGGCATGCGGCTTTCTTTGCCGCTTGCGCAGAGGCGGGCCTCTCCCCCATCGCCTCCATCTCCTATGAAGTGCTGGCGCAGCATTGCCCGCCTGCATGGGCACAGCGCGCCGCCGACGGCACCGCCGGGCTGACCGGCTGGGACCCACCCTCCAACCTGCTGTCACCGGCCCAAGGCGAGGCCATGGGTTGGCTGCAATCGGTTGGGCGCGCCTATGTCGCCCTGATGCAGGCCGCGAATGTGCCCCTGCGCCTCCAGATCGGCGAGCCGTGGTGGTGGGTGACAGGCGATGGCCGCATCTGCCTCTATGACGATGCCGCCAAAGCGGCTTTCGGCGGCAACCCCGTGGCAATCCCCGATCTGCGCGCCCCCTTGAATGCCGAACAGACCGCCCTGCTCGATTCCGCGGGCGCGCTGCTGGCCTGCTCCACCGCCGCCATCACCATGGCCGCGAAAGCGCAGGCGGGCAGCGCGCCTTGCGAGGTGCTGCTGCTCACCTTCCTGCCCACCGTGCTCGACCCTGCCATGCCCGAAGCGCGCCGCGCCAATCTGCCCACCGGCTGGGCCTCGCCTGCTTTCGACCGGCTTCAGGTCGAGGATTACGACTGGCTGACCGCAGGCGCCTCCGCCCTGAGGCAGGCCGCCTATGCCACGATCGACCAACGGCTGACCTATCCGCCCGAGGCGCAGGATTATCTTGCCGGCTTCGTGCTCAACCCCGGCCAGGGCGACCTCTGGCGGCTGATCGATGGCGGCGTGGATGAGGCGCTCGCCCGCCAGCCCCATGAGGTCTTCGTCTGGGCGCTGCCCCAGATTTGCCGCGATGGCTACACCCGGCTCCCTCCCGCGCAGGACAGTGACATGAACGCTTTCGACGATGTGCCCTATCCGCTGGCGCTGGGGCTGGACGCCAAGATCACGCAGGAGTTCTCGACCAGCGTGGCCACCACCGCCTCGGGCTTCGAACGGCGCAACAGTCTGTGGAGCAATGCCCGCCTGCATTTCGATCTGGGGCCCGGCATCCGCTCGGAAACAGAGCTGGGCACGCTGATCGCCTTCTTCCGCGCCCGCAGAGGCGCCGCGCGCGGCTTCCGCCTGACCGACCCCAGCGATTTCAGCTCCAACGGCATGGTGGATACCCCCACCGCCACCGACCAGTTGATCGGCGTGGGCGATGGCACCACTGCCAGCTTCGCGCTGGTCAAGCATTACGGCGATGGCGTTGCGGACCCACAGATCCGGCGCATCACCCGCCCCCGCGCGGGCACGGTGCTGGTCAGCGTGAATGGCGTGGGCGTCACCAATGGCTGGACTGTGGGCGATGGCGGTATCGTCAGTTTCACCACGCCGCCCGCCGCAGGGGCAAACTTGCGCGCGGGTTTCCTCTTCGACGTGCCCGTCCGCTTCGAGCAGGACACGCTCGATATCAATGGCGCCGGTTTTTCCATCGGAGATGCCCCCAGCGTCCCCGTCATCGAAATCCGGGAGGCGGTATGAGCCGGATCTGGTTTGCCCAGCCGCTCGAAACTGTGGCAACATGGTGGCGCATCGACCGGCGCGATGGCGTCTCGCTGGGCTTCACCACCCATGACGGCGATCTGTGGTTCGACGGCCTGCTGCACCGCGCCGCGCCCGGCATGATGCCCGCCGCGATCCGCCGCTCGGCCGGGTTCGACGCGGATTCCGCCGAGGTCGACGGCGCCATCGCGCATGACAGCATCAGCGCGGATGATCTGGCGGCAGGGCGCTATGATGGCGCGCGCGTCGCGGTCGGTCTGGTCGACTGGCAGAGCCTGGAGCATGAGGCGATCTATGCCGGGACCATCGGCAGCGTCACGCAGGACAGCGACAGCTTTTCCGCGCAGCTCACCTCGCGCAAAGGCGATCTGGCGCGCGATCCGGTGCCGCGCACCAGCCCTTGCTGCCGCGCCGATTTCTGCGGTCAGGGTTGCGGGCTTTCGGCGGCGCGTTTCACCCATGAGGGCGTGCTCACCGCTTTCGACGGCACCCACAATGCCGTCGCCTTCAACAGCACCGCCACCCCGGCGCAGTTGCTGGGCGGAGAGTTGCGCTGGCTGGAGGGGCCCTATGCGGGGATCGCCATGACCATCGTGGCGCTGGCCGGTGACGCACTGGTGCTGGACCAGCCGCTCGACCGCGCGATGAGCGCGGGGATGCGGGCTCGGTTGAAAGAGGGCTGCGACCATACGCTGGCCACCTGCGCCAGCCGTTTCGGCAATGCGGTCAATTTCCGGGGCGAGCCCTTTCTGCCCGGCAACGATATGGTGATCCGCTATGGCCTGCCCTCCTGACGCGCCCGGCATCACACTGGCTCGGGCCGCGCAAGGGCTGATCGGCGTGCCCTTCCGCCTGCATGGGCGCGATGCCGGCACCGGGCTGGACTGCCTCGGCCTGATCGGCGCGGCACTGGGCATCACCGGGCGCCCCATGGCACTACCCCACGATTACAGCCTGCGGATGAGAACCCTCGATTCGCTGCCGAGGCTGGCCGAGGCGGCGGGGCTGATCAGCGTTCAGGGGCCGATGCTGGCAGGGGATATCCTGCTGCTCAACCCCGGTCCCTGCCAGTTCCATCTGGGGGTGGTCGCAGAGGATCTCGGGCTGATCCATGCCCATGCCGGTCTACACCGCGTGGTCCATTCGCCCTTGCCGCAAGACCCCATCATCGAGCGCTGGCGCCTGCCCGCCACATGAAAGGCTGACACACATCATGGCAACCTTGCTTTTCACCGCGCTGGGCACGGCGCTGGGCGGGCCGATCGGCGGCGTGCTCGGCGCGCTGGCCGGGCAACAGGTCGACAAGGCCCTGCTGGGCGGCGGCAGCGTGAGCGGGCCGCGCCTGAAGGATCTGGCGGTCACCACCTCCAGCTATGGCTCGGCGATGCCCCGGCAATTCGGCACGATGCGGGTGGGCGGCACCATCATCTGGGCCACCGATCTGGCCGAGCATGGCCAGACCAGCGGCGGCAAGGGCCAGCCCAGCGTCACCACCTATTCCTACAGCTCCAGCTTTGCGGTGGCGATCTCCAGCCGCCCGGTGCTGCGGATCGGGCGGATCTGGGCCGATGGCGATCTGCTGCGCGGCGCGGATGGCGCGCTGAAGGTTGGCGGCACCTTGCGCCTGCATAACGGGCATGGCGATCAGGCGGTGGACCCGCTGATCGCCGCAGCGGAAGGAAGCGCCCATTGTCCTGCCTTTCGTGGGCTGGCCTATGCCGTCTTCGAGGATCTCCAGCTCGCCGATTTCGGCAACCGCATCCCCGCCCTGACCTTCGAGGTGATCGGCGAGGAAACGCCCCTGTCGCTCGCCGCCTTGATGGAAGGCGTCGTCGAGGATGTCACGCTGTCCGTGCCGCTCGACGGCATTGTCGGCTATGCCTGCGAAGGGTCGCTGGCCGACACGCTCTCGCAGTTCCAGCCGGTGATGCCGATGAGCTGCGATGCCGGGGGCGACGGGCTGATCATCACTGCCGACCGCCAGTCCGCCACGCCCATCGCCCTTGCCGAACCGGCGCTGACCAGCGCGAGCGGCGAGTTCGGCGCCCGGACCGGCTTTCAGTACAAGCGCGATCCCGCGCCAGAAAACCCGCCGCGCGTGCTGCGCTATTATGATCCGGCGCTGGACTATCAGCCCGGCATGCAGCGCTCGATCGGACAGGCGCTGCCCGGCCAGCCGCGCACGCTGGAGGTGCCCGCCACCATGGAAGCCGCCGACGCCGCAAGGCTGATCCAGCAGGCCGCGCGCGATGCCGACTGGCGCCGCGAAACGCTGGTCTGGCGCTGCGCCGAGCTGGACCCCGCCGTGGCGCCCGGCATGCTGGTTGCGCCTTTCGGGCAGCCGGGCGTGTGGCGCGTGACCGGCTGGGAATGGCGTGACACCGGGATCCAGCTCGATCTGGAGCGGGTCGCACCCTCCGCCAGCTCAGGCGCTCCTGTCGATCCGGGGCGCGCCAATCTGGCCAGCGACCTTGCCATCACCCCCACCAGCCTGGTCGCCTATGAGCTGCCATGGGATGGACAGGGCAGCAGCGATGCGGTCATCGTGCAGGCCGCCGCCTCATCCAGCGGCGCGGGCTGGCCGGGGGCCGCGCTGTATGGCGATTTCGGCACCGGCGCGCTGACATGGCTGGCCGCCACCGGACGGCGGCGCAGCGTAACGGGGCTGGCGGTGGTCGCCTTGCCCGCCGCATCGCCGCTGCTGGTCGATCGGCAGTCGCGCGTGACCATTCACCTGACCGGCAGCGATATGGCGCTGACCTCCGCCTCGCTGGACCAGCTCGCGATGGGGGCGAACCGGGCTTTGCTGGGCGGCGAGATCATCCAGTTCGCCAACGCCGTTGCACAGGGTGGCGGCGTCTGGCTGCTGAGCGGATTGCTGCGCGGGCGCGGCGGCACCGAAAGCGCCATCGTTACCCATGCGGCGGGGGAAGCTTTCGTCCTGCTCGATGGCACGCCGGTGCAACTGGATGGCGGCGCCCTGCAAGGAGCGGTGGGCATTGCCGCGCTGGGTCTGGCCGATCCGGTGCAGGTCGAGGTGCCCATCCTGTGCCGGGGTTACAGCCGTCGGCCATGGTCGCCAGTGCATCCCAAGGCGGTAATCGCCGATGACGGCAGCCTGACCCTGTCATGGACTCGCCGCGCGCGCGGCGGCTGGAGCTGGAGTGACGGCGTGGACATGCCGCTCCAGGAACAGACGGAAACCTATCTGGTCGCTTTGGGCGGCCAGGATGATCCGCTGCTGCAATGGCAGACCTCCACCCCCTCCCTGACCCTGGCCGCGGAGGCATTTGCTGCGCTTGCGTCAGCCCATGCAGGGGCCGCTTTTTCGGTCAGGCAGCAGGGGACCTATGCGCTCTCCGAGGCGCTGAGTCTGATGACATTGGGGTGAGTGCTGCACCGCAGCTTTGCATTTTTTCTTTCAGCGGAAGGATCTTCCATGAGCGATGCCCTGAATTTTTCCTCAACCAGCCCGCGTCTCGGGCTTCCGCTGCTCTATGCCGGGCAGGCTCAGAAAGAGGCTTTCGTCAATGAGGCGCATGCCCGGCTGGACGCCTGTGTGCAGTGCACGATCGAGGGTGTGTCCGCCATGCCACCTGCCAGCCCTGTGGAAGGCAGCAACTGGCTGATCGCTCCCTCCGCCAGCGGAGACTGGGCCGGTCAGGACGGCAGACTGGCCGCGCGGCAGGCTGGAAACTGGCTGTTTTTCGATAGTTTCGACGGTTTACGTATCTTTAATCGCGCGACAGGCCAGTTTTCGCACCACGATGGCGCCTGGAAGGTTCCCGCCGCCGTTTCCCTGTCCCAGGATGGTACCGTAATCGATATTCAGGCGCGAGCAGCGCTTGCCAATCTGGTTGCAGCGTTGCAGACTGCCGGGGTATTGCCATCGTCCAGTCAAGCCAATTCGGACTGAAAGCCAACCCTCCCTGAAACGGGATTTTTACACCAGTCAACCTTCCTGCAAGGTGCCGGGAAAGCGGCATTTTTGCAACAGTGCAGGATTTTTCGCGGCTTGCGTGTAACCAATGAAGTGGATAGACATTTCCCCAATCGGTGGCCTCCACATCTTGAAAGGGGAATTTATAATGCGCAGACTAGCCCTGGGTTTGGCGCTAGCCTCGACCGCCCTTGCCACGCCCGCTCTGGCGCGTGACAAGTCTTGGTACGTCGAAGGCGATGCCGGTGCGACCATTGTCGAGAGCAATCGCGTCGTGAACATCGCTCCCGGCACGCCCGCCGGCGGCACCACTGTCGGTTACTTCAACACCAAGACCGGCTACGATTTCGGTGGCATCATCGGTTACGACTTCGGTCCCTTCCGTCTGGAAACCGAAGCCAGCTACCGCCGTGCACAGGCCAAGAAGTTCACCACTGCCGCTGGCACGGTGTATGACTCGGCCAACAACCAGGCTGCTGGTGGCACCGGCGTGCTCAGCTTCATGGCCAACGGCCTGCTGGACTTTGGTCCCGATGACGGCCTGCAGGGCTTCATCGGCGGCGGCGTCGGCGTGGCGCGCGTCAAGAACGCGATCTACACCGCTGCTCCGTTCAACAACGGCGGCGTGAACGACTCCTCGTCGGGCTTCGCCTACCAGGCTCTGGCCGGTATCCGCGCTCCGCTGAGCAAGCATGTCGACCTGGGTCTGAAGTATCGCTACTTCGCCGCTTCGGGCGCGAACAAGTTCGTCAGCCTGCAGGGCAACCCCTTCATCGAGCGCTTCCACTCGCACTCGCTGCTGGCGACCCTGACCTACAACTTCGGTGAGCCGGCTGCTCCGCCGCCGCCTCCCCCGCCGCCGCCGCCGCCGCCGCCTCCCCCGCCGCCCCCTCCGCCGCCGCCGCCGCCTCCGCCGGCTCCGGTGTGCAACAAGGGGCCGTACATCGTGTTCTTCGACTGGGATAAGTCGGACATCACGCCTCAGGCTGCCACCATTCTGGACAGCGCGATCCAGGCCTATGGCAACTGCGGTACGGCGGCGATCACCCTGGCCGGTTACACCGACCGCTCGGGTACGCCCAAGTACAACCTGGGTCTTTCGGCCCGTCGTAACGCCTCGGTGCGTGCTTACCTCACCTCGCATGGCGTGGCTGACGGCACCATCTCGAGCACCGCTTACGGCGAAGCCAACCCCCGCGTTCCCACCGCCGACGGCGTGCGCGAACTGCAGAACCGTCGCGTGGAAATCACTTACGGTCCGGGTTCGGGCAACTAAGCTCGATAAGGCTGCAAACAAAGAAAGGGGCCGGAGAAATCCGGCCCCTTTTTTGTGTCCAGCGCCGGAGCGTTTTCAAGCCGGGTGGAATCCCCCGGCGCCTTACGAAAACGTGGCCAAACAAAAACTTAGAGCGGTTGATCCGATACAATCGGATCAACCGCTCTAGCGTGGAAAAGAATGGGCAGTTGCGCTTCAGATTGGGCGATGGGCGTAGGGCAGAGGATCGACCAGACCCGCCTGCTCGAAACCGGCAAGACGCAGGCGACAGGAATCGCACAAGCCGCAAGCCTTTCCATCAGGCTGCGGATCGTAGCAGGACCAGCTCATGCCAGCGTCCAGACCCAAACGGTCGGCTTCCTGAGCGATCTGCGCCTTGCTCATATGCTGCAAGGGGGCCTGAATGCGGAAACCGGCGCCTTGCGCCCCGGCCTTGGTCGCCAGATCGGCCAGCTTCTCGAAGCCCTCGATGAACTCCGGGCGGCAATCGGGATAGCCCGAATAATCCAGCGCATTCACGCCAATAAAGATGTCCTTCGCACCGACTGCCTCGGCCCAGGCCAAGGTCAGCGAGAGAAAGACCAGATTGCGCGCGGGCACATAGGTGACGGGGATATCGTTACCCACCCCCTCCTTGGGCACATCGATAGCATCGGTCAGCGCCGAACCGCCGAACTGCCGCAGATCGAGCGGCAGAACCACATGCTTGACCGCCCCCAGATGCTCGGCCAGCAGCGCGGCCGACGCCAGCTCGCGGCGATGGCGCTGGTTATAATCGATGGTCAGCGCATAAAGACTGTAGCCGGCCTCGCGCGCCAGCCCCGCCGACACCATCGAGTCCAGCCCGCCCGACAGCAGCACCACGGCCTTCTTGTCGCTCGTTTGGGGGGAATTGGTCATTATCGTTCCTTGTCACCACATAAGGCGTCACATCACGGCGCCCGGCATCAGCAAGGCGCCGTGATGGTCATGGAACAATCGCCCGGCACGGGCCAGAGCATTTTCGGCAACAGTGCTGCCGAAAGGGTCACAGTTCGATGGGAAAGACCTTCGAACAGAAGGCGCAATCGACCAGAATGTCACCCGCCTCATCGCGCATCTCATCCAGCTCCTCGGCCGGGAAACGGCCTAGCACCGTGCGGTAATACTCGGCGCTGCAACGGCAGCCGCGCGTCAGAGAGGTGGCGGAGAGCAGCCGCACCTCATCTTCCTCATGGAACAGGCGCCAGATCAGATCGTCGAGGCCCAGCGTGGGATCGACCAGTTCCTTGGCGGTCATCGACCCGGCCAGCGCCGCAACATGCTCCCAATGCGGGTGGTTCATCCGCACATGCAGGCGCTCGCGCCCTTCCTCACCATCGGGCAGATGCTGGATCAACAGCCCACCGGCCGCGCAGCGCTCACCCTCCACATCGAGGCCGATGCGGATCAACGTGGGCACCTGCTCCGACTGGGCGAAATAGGCCTCGCACACCTGAGCGAGCGACGCCTTCTCCAGCGGCACCACGCCCTGATAGCGCTTTCCGGTCGCCGCCAGATCGAAGGTGATCGCCAGATAGCCCTTCTCACCGAACAGATCCTGCAGGCTCTCACGCCCGTCCAGCGCAGCGAGACGCTCGGCATCATGGCGGACATAGCCGCGCAATTCGCCCAACCGGTAATCGCAGATCAGCAGATCCACCACGCCGCCTTCGGCCTGCACCTGAAAGGTAAGCTGGCACTCCTCATCCTTGAGCAGCGTGCCCATCATCGTGGTGAGCACCAGCGCCTCGCCCAGCAGGCGCCGCAGCACCGGCGGATAGTCATGCGCCGCCAGAATCTCATGCAGCGACGTTCCGAGGCGGACCATCCGGCCACGCACATCGCGAGCGGGGATGGTGAAGGGCAGAACCTCGTCCATGCCCTTCACGGTTTCATCGCCAAAGATCACAGCGCACCCAGCGCCCAGAGCAGCACCGATTTCTGGGCGTGAATGCGGTTTTCCGCCTCATCCCAGACCAGCGAGCGCGGCCCGTCGATCACCGCATCGGTGACCTCTTCACCGCGATGCGCAGGCAGGCAGTGCAGGAACCATGCCTCGGGCGAAGCCGCCGCCATCACCGCATCATTGACCTGATAGGGCTCCATCGCAGCGATCACCGCCTCGCCGCCGGGCTGGCCCATCGACACCCAGGTGTCGGTGACCACCACCTGAGCGCCCTTGGCGGCTTCCAGCGGATCCTGCGTGAGGGTGATGCTGACACCGGCCTCACGCGCGCGCGCCACGAAGCCCGCATCGGGTTCGAAGCCCGAAGGGATGCCCGCGCGGATGTTGAAGCCCAGCAGGCCGGCAGCCTCGATCAGCGAATGCAGCACATTGTTGCCATCGCCCAGCCAGGCCAATTCCATGCCCTGCAGCGCGACACCCTGCTCCTGCAAGGTCAGCAGATCAGCCATGATCTGGCAGGGGTGCGACTGGTCGGTCAGCCCGTTGATCACGGGGACGGTGGCGTAATGCGCCAGCTCCTCGATCTTGGCGTGATCGTTGGTGCGGATCATGATCGCATCGACCATGCGGCTCAACACGCGCGCGGTGTCGGCGATGGTCTCGCCGCGCCCCAGCTGCATGCCGCCCGCTTCCATCACGATCGAGCTGCCGCCCAACTGGCGGATCGCCATATCGAAAGAGACGCGAGTACGGGTCGAGTTCTTCTCGAAGATCATCGCCAGCACGCGGTCGGCCAGCGGCGCATCGGCATCGACGCGCCCCTTAGGCCAGCTGGCGCGGGCCTGCTTGCGCGTGCCCGCATCGGCCAGAATGGCGCGCAGCGCTTCGGGCCCGGCATCGGCCAGATTGAGGAAATGCCGCAGATCAGACATCACACCGCCTCCGGCTGATAGGAGGCCGCGCCCGCCGAGAGCTTCTCCATAAACTCGTCGATATGGCTCTCGTCGATCACCAGCGGCGGGAAGACGCGCATGGTCTGGTCGCCCGCCGACACCGTGAGCAACTGGTGGTTGTCACGCAGATGCGCCACGAAAGGCCGCGGCTCGATCTTCAGCTTCAGACCCATCAGCAGGCCGCGCCCGCGCACCGCCTCGAAGATCTCGGGATAATTGCCGATGAACTGCTCCAGACGGGCGGTCATCTTGGCGCCCATGTCACGCACATGCGCCAGGAATTCGTCATTGGCCACGGCGTCCAGCACCGCCTCGGCCGCCGCCATGGCCAGCGGATTGCCGCCATAGGTCGAGCCATGGGTTCCCGCCACCATGCCGCGCGCGGCCTTCTCGCTGGCCAGACACGCGCCCAGCGGGAAGCCGCCGCCGATGCCCTTGGCGGTGGACATGATGTCCGGCACGGCGCCAAGCTGCTCATAGGCGTAGAAGGTGCCGGTGCGCGCGACGCCGGTCTGCACCTCGTCGAACACCAGCATCAGATCCTGCTCGTCGCAGAGCGCGCGCAGGCCGGGCAGGAAGTCGTCCGAAGGCACCTTGATGCCGCCCTCGCCCTGAATGGGCTCGACCAGGAAACCCGCAGTGTTGGGGCCGATGGCCGCCTTGGCCGCCTCCAGATTGCCGAACTCGACATATTTGAAGCCGGGCAGCAGGGGCAGGAAGCCCTTATGCATCTTCTCCTGATTGGAGGCGCTGATCGTGCCCAGCGTCCGGCCATGGAAGGCATCGCTGAACGTGATCAGCTCATACTTGTGGTCGTTGCCGACATGCTGGTGATAGGCACGCGCAGTCTTGATCGCGCATTCCACCGCCTCGGCGCCCGAATTGGTGAAGAACACCGTGTCGGCGAAGGTCAGATCGACCAGACGCTTGGCCAGGCTTTCCTGATGCGGGCTGCCATAGAGGTTGGAGACATGCATCAGCGTCGCGGCCTGCTGCTGGATCGCGCCGATCAGCCCTTCATGGCTGTGGCCCAGCAGGTTCACCGCGATGCCGCTGGCAAAGTCGAGATATCGGCGGCCGTCCTCGCCGATCAGATGGCAGTGTTCACCGCGCACGGGCCGAAAGGCGGTCCGGGGGTAAACAGGCATCAGAGGCGAAATCGACATGCTACGTTCCTTTACTCAGACCTTCATTGCCAGCTTTGGCATTGGGAGGATGGGTGCTGATTCTCGCGGAAATGCGATGCTGGTGACAGCATCATGACGGAAACGACAAATGGCGGCTTCCCCGGATGCGAATCCTGGGGAAGCCGCCATTTGCGCGTATTTATGGTGTCGCTTTATCTCCGTCAAACCCGGACTTTCATCCGGGCCCGACTTTTACGGAGACCTCAAGCGAACGGTGTCAGCCCTGACGCGGCACCAGGTTGACAGCCGAGTACTTGCCTCGGCGGTCCACCTCGATGTCGAACTCCAGGCGATCGCCCTCGTTCAGCTCGCGCATGCCCGAGCGCTCAACGGCGCTGATGTGCACGAAAGCGTCCGGCTGGCCATCGTCACGCGTGATGAAGCCGAAGCCCTTCATCGCGTTGAAGAACTTGACCGTGCCCGAAGCCTTGTCGCCCGTCAGCTGACGCTGGGGAGCAGCCGGCTCGCGCTTGGCAACGGCGATGACATCGCCGACTACGACGAGGTCGCTGGCCGAAATCTTGCCGCCGCGATCGACGAGCGTGAATTCCAGGCCCTGACCTTCAGCCAGACCTTCCAGACCGGCGCGCTCAACCGCGCTGATGTGCACGAACACATCTTCGCCGCCATCTTCGCGCTGAATGAAGCCGAAGCCCTTCTGGCCGTTGAAGAACTTGACGACGCCCTTGCCCTGGCCAACGACCTGGGCAGGCATACCGCCGCCACCGCCGCCGAAACCACCGCCGCCGCCGCCGCGCGGGCCGCCGAAGCCGCCACCACCGCCGCCGCCACGCGGGCCGCCAAAGCCACCGCGATCGCCGCCGCCAAAGCCACCACGATCACCGCCGCCGAAGCCGCCGCGATCACCGCCGCCAAAGCCGCCGCGCGGGCCGCCGAAGCCGCCACGGTCGCCGCCCATGAAGGGGTCGAAACCCTCCTCGCCAAATCCGTCGCGCTTGTCCCGGCCCCGGCCGCGACGCCCTCTATCAAAACTCATATACCCGAAAGAACCTTCGCTTCGCCCTGATCGATCGTGCCCGGCGCCTGGACGAAACGCACCGAGCAACAGGGCCAGGCGCCATGCGACAGCACAGTCCTTTCCTCTGCATTTTTCGACATACCCCAAAAATCCGGGCAGCGCGAACAGAATCCGCATTCCTTGTTCAGATTCGTGACAATCGGTTTACAGGCTGCGGTCATCCGCGAGTCGTCGCCAGCCTTGCGCTTGCCAGCATGAACCTGCGCTGGCATGCCGAGCGGGTTTACGGGCCATCACGCCCGCCCCGAGATAAGGACAATGCCGATGTTTCGCCAGCTCACCGACACGATTCTCGTCAGCCCGCAGATCGATCTCGACGATCTGGCCGAAGCGGTGAAGCTGGGCGTGAAGCATATCATCAACAACCGCCCCGAAGGCGAAAGCGACGACCAGACGCCCGGCGCGGTGATCGAACAGGCCGCCAAGGACGCGGGCCTGACCTATGTGGCGATTCCGGTCGGCCATGGCGGCTTCAGCGAAGGTCAGGTCAACGCCATGGCCGAGACGCTGGCCGGCGCTCAGGGCCCGATTCTGGCCTATTGCCGTTCGGGCACGCGCTCGACGCTGCTCTGGGCACTGGCCCGCGCCAGCCAGGGCGCCACCGCCGAGGAACTGACCCCCATCGCCAATGCCGCCGGTTACGACATCACCCCGGTGCGCCCGCTGGTCGATATGCTGAGCGCCAAGGCGAGCTGAACACAGCCCTTTCCGGCACAAAGCAAAGCCCGGTCCACAACGGCCGGGCTTTTTGCTGTGCGGAGTCTTTTGAAAATCCGGCGGGGGAAGCGGGCTGGTGCGGCACTGCGCAAGAAAAGAGGGCCGGAGCGGCTGGCTCCGGCCCTTTGAGTTTTTGTCCGCAGGAGGAACATCGGGTGGCGGGACCGGGAAGGAGGATCGAAATCCCTGCCCCGCCGAACTTTAAACTTAGCTGTTGTAGGCGCGTTCACCGTGCTCGGTGATGTCCAGACCTTCGCGCTCGGCTTCCTCGGTGGGACGCAGGCCGATGGTCTTGTCGATCACGAAGAGCAGCACGGCGGTCACCAGACCCGACCACACCAGCGTGATGCCGACGGCTTCAGCCTGAGTGATGACCTGGCCCATCGTGTCCCAGGCGCCAGCCTTGGCCACGAAGCCCGTGTAATCGACCCAGCCCTGACCGCCCAGCGCGGGGTTGGCCACGATGCCGGTGCCGATGGCGCCGATGATGCCGCCGATGCAGTGCACGCCGAACACGTCGAGCGTATCGTCATACTTGAACTTGTTCTTCACGGTGGTGACGAAGAAGAAGCAGATCGGCGAGACGACGAGACCCAGCACGATCGAGGTCATCGGCGCGCCGAAGCCCGAAGCCGGGGTGATGGCGACCAGACCGGCCACAGCACCCGAGGCAGCGCCCAGCATCGAGGGCTTGCCATGCACGATCTGCTCGACGACCGCCCAGGCGACCGCAGCGGCGCAGGTGGCAAGCATGGTGTTCACGAAGGCCACAGCGGCGACACCGTTCGATTCAAGGTTCGAACCGGCGTTGAAGCCGAACCAGCCCACCCACAGCAGCGAGGCGCCGATCATGGTCATGGTCAGCGAGTGCGGCGGGGTGTTTTCCTTGCCGAAGCCCACGCGCTTGCCCAGCACGAGGCAGCCGACCAGGCCAGCGATACCGGCGTTGATATGCACCACGGTGCCACCGGCGAAGTCCAGCGCGCCCTTCAGGTACAGGAAGCCGGCGTCATTGGGGCTGGCGTACAGGAAGTCTGGGCCGGCCCAGTACCACACCATATGCGCGATGGGGTAATAGGCGAAGGTCGACCACAGCACGGTGAAGATGATCAGCGGCGTGAACTTGATGCGTTCAGCGAAAGAACCGATGAACAGCGCCGGGGTGATCATGGCGAACGTCATCTGGAAGACGAAATAGGCCAGTTCGGGAATGTAGACGTTGTTCGAGAAGGTGGCGGCATAGGTGCCGCTGGTCACGCCCTGCATCAGCGCCTTGGAGAAGCCGCCGATAAAGGGCGAGCCGCCGGTGAACACCAGCGAATAGCCATAGGTGGCCCACAGCAGGCCCGTGACCGACACGATCATGAAGACCTGCATCAGCACGCTGAGCATGTTCTTGCTGCGCACCAGGCCGCCGTAGAACAGGGCCAGGCCGGGAATGCTCATCATCAGCACGAGCACGGAGGACACCAGCATCCAGGTGGTGTCACCCTTGTTCACCATATTGGCCTGCTGGGCCACGGTGGGGGCCTTGATCAAAGCGGCTTGCGCGAAGGCGGCCCCGGCATAGCCGAGGGAACCGCCCACCGCCGCGACGCCGCACATCATCTTGCGGATCATCGTGTTATCCTTCCAAAGTGAAGCGCCGCTCACAGCGCGGTGTCCCCGGTCTCGCCGGTGCGGATGCGGGTGGCCGAGGCCAGATCCAGCACGAAGATCTTGCCGTCACCGATGGCTTCGGTGCTGGCGCTCTGCTGGATGGTCTCGACAACGCGCGGCGCGAGTTCGTCGCTGGCGGCGATCTCGATCTTCACCTTGGGCAGCATATTCGTGGAATATTCCGCCCCGCGGTAGATTTCGGTCTGCCCCTTCTGCCGGCCAAACCCCTTCACCTCGGACACGGTCATACCCGCCACACCGAGGGCGCCGAGGGCTTCACGCACCTCGTCGAGCTTGAACGGCTTGATGATGGCGATGATGAACTTCATGCCTATCCCCTAATAGCCAACCGGCGCCATGCCGGATGAACAGGGATAAGCACGAGGTGTGCCAGTTTACGATTCGTCAGGATTCACGGGAGTGTCATCGATTCCATTCCTGTCGCGCAGGGATGGTTTGGCGCTCGAATCTTGCGCATCTGCCTAAATTTTAGGCAAAGCAGGGCCAAAACTTTGCCCATGCCTGAGGCAAATGACTTAGGTTGGGCGGGGCCGGAGCCGGGCAGGACTGGTTAAAACGGCCCCTGCCCGGATTTTACGCCCGGTTTTAAGGCTCAGCGCTCCTTGGTGGCGCTGAAGGTCAGTTCGGGGTTGCGTTCCTGCTGATAGGACACATCCCAGGCCGAGCGCGCCAAGAAGACCATGCCGCCATCACGATCCTTGGCCAGATTGCTTTTGTTGAACTCGGCGAAGTCGCGCAGCGCGGTGTCCGTGCCCTTCACCCAGCGGGCCGTGTCGAAAGGCGCGCCTTCCAGCACGGCTTCCACCTTATACTCAGCCTCAAGGCGTGAGATCAGCACGTCGAGCTGGAGCTGGCCGACCACACCCACGATCCACTGCGCGCCGATCTCGGGATAGAACACCTGAATCACGCCCTCTTCGGAGAGGTCATCCAGCGCCTTGCGAAGCTGCTTGGTCTTGGTGGGGTCCTTCAGCGCCACGCGACGCAGGATTTCCGGCGCGAAATTGGGCAGGCCGGTGAAGCGCACCTTGTTCGCTTCGGACAAAGTATCGCCCACCCGCAACGTGCCGTGGTTGGGAATGCCGATGATATCGCCGGGCTCTGCCGAATCGGCGATCTCGCGGTCCTGCGCGAAGAAGAGGATCGGCGAATGGATGGCGATCGGCTTGCCCAAAGCCGAGGGCGTCAGCTTCATGCCGCGCTTGAAGGTGCCCGAGACCAGACGCATGAAAGCGATACGGTCGCGGTGCATCGGGTCCATATTGGCCTGCACCTTGAAGATGAAGCCGGTCACCTCGCCATTGGTGGGGTCGATGGTGCCCGCCTCGCTGGGCTGGGGGCGCGGCGGCGGCGCGATGCGGGCAATCGCCTCGATCAGCTCGGCCACGCCGAAATTCTTGAGCGCCGAGCCGAAGAACACCGGCGTCAGATCGCCATGGCGATAGGCTTCCAGATCGAACTCCGGATAGCCCGCCTGCCCCAGTTCGATCTCCTCGGCAAATTCCTCCGGCACCGGCTCATGATCGACAGTGCCGAGAAATTCGCGCGAATCGCCCTCGGGGCGGCTGATGCGGCCGCTGGCCAGATCCAGAATGCCCTCGAAAGTGCCGCCCATGCCCACCGGCCACGATTGCGGCGAAACGTCCAGCGCCAGCGCATCGGCCACCTCGTCGAGGATCTCGAAGACGCTGCGCCCCTCGCGGTCCACCTTGTTGACGAAGGTGATGATCGGCACATTGCGCATGCGACAGACCTCGAACAGCTTGCGGGTCTGCGGCTCGATGCCTTTGGCGGCGTCGATCACCATGATCGCCGAATCCACCGCCGTCAGCGTGCGATAGGTGTCTTCCGAGAAATCCTCGTGGCCCGGCGTGTCGAGCAGGTTGAAGGTGATATGCCCCAGCCCGTCGAAATCCCGCGCGAAGGTCATCACGCTGGAGGTAACCGAAATGCCGCGCTGCTGCTCGATCTTCATCCAGTCCGAGCGGGCGCGCCGCGCAGCCCCACGCGCCTTCACCTGCCCCGCCAGATGGATCGCGCCGCCGTTAAGCAGCAGCTTTTCGGTCAGCGTGGTCTTGCCCGCGTCAGGGTGGGAGATGATGGCGAAGGTGCGGCGGCTGGAACTCATGGAGCGCGCCTCTAGCGGTTGCCGGGCGGCGCGTCCACGGTGAATGGGCCAGAGAACGAGGGGCGACTATCCCGGCGAGAGACAGCCGCCTTTGCTCATGCCGGGCGGACCGTCACATCCAGACGATAAGTGCGCGACTGGCCGGGCTCGATGGTGACGACGCCGGGCTTCTGCGTGAAATCGCCCGCAAAGCCCAAAGGATCGGCATGGCCCTGCCACGGCTCGATGCAGAGGAAATGCGCGCCCGGCGCCTGCCACAGCCCCAGCGCCTGCGTATCGGGAAAGCTGACGTCCAGCCACGCGCCACCCTCGGCGCCATAGGACAGCGCATGGCTGTGCGGGTGATCCCAGATCACCGCATCCTGCTCGAACAGGTCAGGGGAAAGCGCCAGTTCGCGGCCCTTCACCGGGCTTGCCTGTTTTTCAGGCAACAGCTGGCCGAGCGCCTTGTCGACGCGGCGGATATCCTCGGGCTCATCCTTTGCAAAGACGATTCGATGGGCATCCTTGGCCGCCCCGCCCGGCAGCGGCCAGGCGAAGGCCGGGTGATAGCCGAAGCTGAAGGGCATCGGATGATCGTCCGCATTGGTGATGGTGGCGGCCATATGCAGCGTCTGCCCGCTCAACCGAAACGCCATCGCCAGCTTGAAGGCGAAGGGATAGACCTTGCGGGTCTCCGCACTGTCGCTCAGGCCGAAGACAGCGACATCCTCCTCCACCACCAGCACATCGAAGGCATTGCGGCGGGCGAAGCCATGGCGCGGCAGATGATAGGTCTGATCGCCCAGCCGATAGGTGTCGTCCACCAGACCGCCCACAATGGGGAACAGCAGCGGGGCATGGCCCGTCCAGAAGGCGGGATCGGCATCGGTCATATACTGGGCGCCGGAGGCGTCTTGCAGCGACCACAGTTCCGCGCCGAACGGATTGATCCGGGCCGTCAGAGCGCCCGAGGTGATCGAAATCAGGTCATCCATAAACCGTCCCCTTTGCGGCACCAGACTGGAGGCTGGCACCGCAAAGGGCAAGGTCGTAAACGCAAAACTTAATCACGACAGGCTGTTAGGCGCGCAACACAGCGTCCTGCTTGGCGGCGGCGGCCACCACCTTGTCGGCGATGGCCTTCAGATCGGCATCGGTGAAGCTCTTCTCGCCGGGCTGGAGGGTGATTTCGATGGCCAGACTCTTCTGTCCCTCGGGCACGCCCTGACCACGGAAGTCATCGAAGACGCGAGCGGCCACGATGGTCGCCTTGTCGGCCCCGCGCACCGCGCGCAGCACATCGCCCGCCGCGCGGCCCACCGGCACGAGGAAGGCGAAGTCGCGCTTCACCGCCTGAAGCGCGGGCGGTGCGTAGTTGACGCGGGCAAAACCGGCGGCGCCCTTCTTGGCGGGGATGGCGTCGAGATAGATCTCGGCCACCGCCACCGGCGCATCGATGTCGAAGGCCTTCAGCGTGGCGGGATGCAGCACGCCGAAACGCGCCAGCACATTCTTGGGCCCAAGGCGCAAGGTGGCCGACTGGCCGGGATGGAATTGAGGACCGGCCTCGCCCATCAGTTGCAGGCTGTCCACCGGGGCACCGGCCTGCGCCAGCAGCGCCACGGCTTCGGCCTTGGCGTCGAAAGCGTCGAAAGGCTGGGGTTTGCCGGTGGCCCAGCCGCGCGGGGTCTTTTCGCCCACCAGCACCACGGCGAGCGTCAGCTTTTCATCGCTGCGGCCATCGGCCCCGCGCAGATAACGCCGCCCGATCTCGAACAGGCGCAGGCCCGAAGCACCGCGCGCCAGATTGCGGCGAGCGGCAGACAGCAGCCCCGGCAGCAGCGAGGGGCGCATGGCCTTGAGATCCTCGCTGATCGGGTTGGACAGCACCCAGAGATCGCCAGAAGCGAAATGCTCGGCCTCGGGCACGGGCAGGAAGGACCAGGTGACGGCCTCGTTCAGACCGCGCGCGGCGGCGGCGCGGCGCACGCGGCGCTCCAGCTTCTGGGCCGGGGTGGCGGTGGGGCGGGCGACGCCATCGGCACGGGGGAGAGGCACGCTCTCCACCTTGTCGATGCCATGGATACGGACGACTTCCTCGACGATGTCGGGCGCGCCATCCACATCGGGGCGCCAGCCGGGCACGGTGACCGACCAGTCATCGGCAGCCACGAAGCCCAGAGCGGCCAGAATGCGCTTCTGCTCGTCGCCGGGGATGCTCACGCCGCCCAGCGTTTCGGCCAGCTTCGGATCATAGGCCACAACCTTGGGCGTGGCAGGCGCCTCGCCCGCGCGCACCACCTGCGAAGCCTCACCACCGCAGATCTCCAGCACCAGACCCGTCAGCAGATCGAGGCCGGTGTCGAGGAAGGCGGGATCGACGCCACGCTCGAAACGGCTGCGCGCATCCGAGGTGAGGTTCAGCTTGCGGCCCGTGGCGGCGATGCGCTCGGGGTTGAAATAGGCGATTTCCAGCAGGACGTCGGTGGTGTCGTCCGAGCAGCCCGAATGCTCGCCGCCCATGATGCCGGCGATGTCATGCACGCCAGCATCATCGGCGATCACCGTCATCCCGGCGTCGAGCGTGTATTCCTTGCCGTTGAGCGCCAGACAGACCTCACCCTCGACAGCGCGACGCGCCACCACCGGGCCGGAGAGCTTCGCCAGATCATAGGCATGCGCCGGGCGGCCATAGGTCAGCATCACCAGATTGGTGATGTCCACCAGCGCCGAGATCGGGCGCTGGCCAGCGCTCTTGAGGCGCTCCTGCAGCCAGTCCGGGCTGGGGCCGTTCTTCACGCCCTTGATGACGCGACCATAAAAGGCCGGGCAGGCTTCTGCGTCCTGCGTGGCGATTGCCACCGGGCAGGGATAGCTGCCAGCGATGCCGGGCGCGGCGATGGGCTTGAGCGTGCCCAGACCAACCGCCGCCAGATCGCGCGCAATGCCATAGACGCCCATGCAATCCGGGCGGTTGGGGGTGATGGCGATGTCGAACACCGGATCGGCGCCGTGGTACTCGGCGAAAGCGGTGCCCACGGGCGCGTCTTCGGGCAGTTCGATGATGCCGTCATGGCCCTCGCCCAGCTCCAGCTCGCGCATGGAACACATCATGCCGTTCGATTCGGTGCCGCGCACGGCGGCCACCTTCAGCACCATGCCATTGGCGGGCACGACAGCGCCGGGCAGGCCCAGCACGCCAACCAGACCGGCCCGCGCATTGGGCGCGCCGCAGACGACCTGCAGGGGGTCGCCCTCGCCGGTGTCGACAGTCAGCACCTGCAGCTTGTCGGCATTGGGATGCTGCGCGGCGGTGAGGATCTTCGCCACGCGGAAGCCCTTCAGCTTCTGCGCCGGGTCCTCGATACCCTCAACTTCCAGACCGACGGCGTTCAACCCATCGGAAATCTGCTGGACGCTGGCATCGGTGTCGAGATGGGCCTTGAGCCACGAGAGAGAGAATTTCATGTGGTCCAGCCCTTCTTATGCGTTCACACCGACGCCGCCCGACAGGGTCGGCACGTCCAGCGCGGAGAAGCCGTAATGGCTCAGCCAGCGCGCATCGCCATCGAAGAAGGCCCGCAAATCGTTCATCCCATATTTCAGCATGGCGAGGCGATCGACGCCCACGCCAAAGGCAAAGCCCTGCCATTCCGCCGGATCATAGCCGCCCGCGCGCAGCACATGGGCATTGACCATGCCGCTGCCCAGCAGTTCCATCCACGAATGGCCCTCTGCATCGCCGCTGCCGCCAACCACGCGGCGGCCATCCTGCCATGAATAGCCCGTATCGACCTCGACCGAGGGCTCGGTGAAGGGGAAGTAGCTGGGGCGCAGACGCAGCAAGATGTCCTCGCGCTCGAAGAAGGCCTTGAGCAGCGTTTCCAGAGTCCACTTCAGGTGACCCAGATGGATGTCCTTGCCGATCACCAGACCTTCGATCTGATGGAACATCGGCGTGTGGGTGGCATCGGAATCGCTGCGATAGACGCGGCCCGGCGCGATGATGCGCAGCGGCTGGTTGCCGCCCGCCGCCAGCATGGCGCGGATCTGCACTGGGCTGGTATGGGTGCGCAGCACCATCTCGCGGCCCTCTGCCGTCAGGTCGGGCAGATAGAAGGTGTCATGCATCGCGCGCGCCGGATGGCTCTCGGGCATGTTGAGCGCGGTGAAATTGTGCCAGTCGTCCTCGATCTCCGGCCCGCTGGCGACGGCGAAGCCCAGATCGGCGAAGATCTCGGCCAGCTCGTCCATCACCTGGCTGACGGGGTGGACGCTGCCCAATGGCGCCTCGGGCGCGGGCAGACTAAGGTCGATGGTCTCGGCGGCCAGCTTGCGCTCCAGCGCGGCGGCCTCCAGCTTGGCCTTGCCTTCGGCCAGCGCATCGGTAACGCTGCTGCGCAAAGCCTGAATCGCCACGCCCTGCGTCTGGCGTTCTTCCGGGCTCATCGCGCCCAGCGTCTTCATCAGGCCCGAGATCGAGCCTTGCTTGCCCAGAAACTCGACCCGCAGCGCCTCGAGAGCGTCGAGATCAGTCGCTGCGGCAATCTTGCCCAGCGCTTGCGTTCCAAGAGCATCCAAATCGATCATCAGCCTGTCCGGTATTGTGCGGGAGCGGAAAGCCCCCTGTTTCAGCCGGGCTCCTTAAGCCGCCCGGCCAGACAGCGCAATCCATTAGGGTCGGGCCTTTCCGCTTCAGCGTCCGCTGCCGCGCTGGCCATCGGGCGTATCGAGCGCCTGCATCGCCGCGCCCGCCAGCCGGGCGCGCTCGTTGACGATAGCGTCGAGGATCGGATGCTCCAGCTTGCCATATTGGCGCGGGGTCATGCCCATGAACTCGCGGAACTCGCGCACGAATTGCGCCTGGTCGTGGTAATGCCCGTCAAGCGCGCCGATCCACTTGAGCGAAGGGTCGAGCATGTACTGCGAGAGACTGCGGATAAACCGCTGGCGCCGCAGCAGCAACTTGGGCGAGAAGCCGAAGGCCCGCGCGCAGGCCCGCTCCACCGTGCGGTCGCTGGCACCGACCCGCTCGGCCAGTTGCGAGACGGTGGAAACGTCGGGATCGACCAGCGCGGTGTGCACCGCCATGATCCGCTCCTCATCGGCCAGAGACTCGCCCGCGCGGCTCAGGAAATGGGCGGAGATGCGAGCCAGCTCGCCCTCCACATCAGGCTCCGCCCCGAAGAGCGTGTCGGCCAGCGGGCGGAAGGCCGCGAAGGCCTCATGCTCCTGCCCATCGACCACCGCATCGGCCAGCGCATCGGCCGGAGCGGCGACGAACTTGGCCCAGCCCAGCGGCATCAGCCCGATGCCCCAGATACGGCACGTGCCGACCTCGAAGCGAAGCGCCCGGCCACTGGGACCGGTGGCCGCGAAATCGACCTTGTCGATCGCCTGACCAACATGATTTTCCGCCGACAGTCGCTCACCCGAATGGAAACGCAGATTGGCCCATTCCGGATGTAGGTAATCCACCGCGCGCCCACCTTCGGGCACGTCGATCTCGGCTAGGTAAAATGTCGTAAAATACCGACTCAGTTCAGCGGGGGGCCGAAAGAAACGAACTTGTACTTGGCAGGCGCGCGACATCCGAAAAACTCCTTGGTTTTTCTTATGACGCCTGCCGTGTCAGGATTTTCAACAAATTGCAACAAATTCAACAATAAGAAAAGGCGCCGATCCGGAGGGATCGACGCCTTTGATCTTTTTTGCCAGCGGAAGCTGCCAAAGCAGCCCCCTCTGCCCTGCAACTTACGCGGCGGGAAGAGCAGCCTTCGCCTGAGCGATGACGGCGGTGAACACGCCACCTTCGTTCATCGCCAGGTCGGCCATGGCCTTGCGGTCCAGCTCGATGCCAGCCAGCTTCACGCCATGGATGAACTGCGAATAGGTCAGGCCTTCAGCGCGGACAGCCGCGTTGATACGCGTGATCCACAGGGCGCGGAAGGTGCGCTTCTTGATCTTGCGATCGCGGTAAGCGTACTGACCGGCCTTTTCGACGGCCTGACGAGCGACGCGGATCGTATTCTTGCGGCGGCCGCGGTAACCCTTGGCCTGCTCCAGAATGTTCTTATGCTTGGCGCGGGTGGTAACACCCCTCTTGACACGTGCCATACTTCAGTACTCCTCAGTTCAGCCCGTAGGGCGCCCACTTCTTGATCACCTTCGCATCGGCGTCGGAGATCACTTCGGTGCCGCGGTTCTGGCGGATGTACTTGGCGTTATGGCTCATGAGGCGGTGACGCTTGCCAGCGACGCCGTGCTTCACCTTGCCGGTGGCGGTGAGCTTGAAGCGCTTTTTCACGCCGCTCTTGGTCTTGAGCTTGGGCATTTTCGACTCCTTGCGTTCGCAGCTCGGTCAGCTCGCCGTGGCAGCCCTTGATGGCCAGGCGGGCCGACGAATCTCCGTGAAGAGACTCATCCGAGCCGGTTGAAGCGCGGGCCCTTACGGACAAAGCGTCGACTTGGCAAGCGAAGGAGTCGGTTGCCTGCATTTTCAGCGCGGTGCCAGCCCTCTCCCCCGGCCCGGCTACCCTAACGGTGGTATCCTATGGGTGGCCGGGCCGGGGGAGAGGGCTGGCACCGCTAAAATCCGGCCCTTCCGCCGGATTTTCAAACAGACTCAAAACCCTACTCAGCTCACCGCAGTTTCTGCGAATGACATGCAAAAACCATTGCCAATGCGAACGCTTCGCATTAGAGAGGGCCCAACACCTGATCTGCGGGCCATGCCATGTATATCTGCATCTGCAATGCCATTCGTGAAAAAGACCTGCGCTGCGCCGCGCGTTGCCAGGGCGGCGACGCCGAAACGCTGTATGAAGCGATGGGCCATACCCCTCGCTGCTGCCAGTGCCTTCACGATGCCGATGTGATTGTGGCCAATGAAAGGGCGTCCGTCGCGGTCTGAGGGGCGGACCTTCCCCCTCATAACGCTCTGAGATTCCAGCAGGGTGGATCGCTCCGCCCTGTTTTGTCGTGCCCGCAGCTTGCCCTTATCGGTCAACAGGTTCATAGCCCGGTCAACCCACCGCACCGCATTCCTGTTGGAGACACACCATGAAGGGTGACGAAAAGGTCATCGAATATCTGAACAAGGCGCTCTACAACGAGCTGACCGCGATCAATCAGTATTGGCTGCATTATCGCCTGTTCGATCACTGGGGCATCCATAAGCTGGCCCAGTTCGAGCGCCACGAATCGATCGACGAGATGAAGCACGCCGACAAGCTCGCCGACCGCATCCTGTTCCTCGACGGCCTGCCCAACTTCCAGCACCTGGGCCGCCTGCGCGTGGGCGAGAACACCGAGGAAATCATCAAGGCCGACCTGGCGCTTGAGATGGACGCGATTCCCCTGCTGAAGGAAGCCATCGAATATTCGGAAAGCGTGCGCGACTTCATCAGCCGCGACCTGTTCCAGAAGATCCTCGAAAGCGAGGAAGAGCATGTCGACACGCTGGAAACCCAGCTCGACATGATCGCCAACATGGGCATCCAGAACTACATCCAGCTCAACAGCGAACCCGCTCAGGAAAGCTGAAGCCCTGATGCCGGTGTCGGGGTGCCAGACCTCGGGCACCGGTAGGGTTTAAAAGGATAGATGCGAGGGGGTTACCCCCTCGCGCTCCCATAACGTCTCCCGACGCAATGGCAGTGGCCCCCAACCGGGCGCCTGACCTAGCCGCCGCGATAAGAGGTCTCGCCGCTCCGCGCGAGGAAAGCGGCAAAATCCCCATCTTCCAGCGCCACGGCGCCCGCAGGCAACGCGCCCTGCCAGACATAGGCTTGCGCCCGCACCGCTCCCGAAGCCAGCGTGACCGTGATCGGCAAGCGCCGATAAGCCTCACCCTCATAGCGATCCATCGCCGCCAGCATCGCCACATCGAAGATTGCCAGCGGGCGATGCAACATCCCCGTCACCCTGCCCTCACCCGGCAGCAATGCGGGATACCAGCCCTCAGGGTCAGGAACCGCCCAGAGGCGCCCCTGCGCCCAGCCCTTCTCCCCTTCCGCCAGCGCCGTATGCCATACGCGCGCCAGCGGATGGTCGATCCCCGCCATCAAAGTGCCATAGAAAAAGAAGGCAGGCGGGATCATCAACCCCGCACTCCCTGCTTCAAGGGGCCATCAATGGTGATGGCCGCCCATCAGCGCCTCGACCACATCGTCCTGCCGCGCCGGATCGCCCAGCGCCAGCACATGGCCGCTCGATCCGACATGCAGCGGATCGCCATTCCAGTCGCACATCAGGCCACCCGCGCCTTCCACCACCGGAACCAGAGCAGCCCAGTCATGCAGGTTGAGGTTCGCCTCACAGACGATATCCAGATGACCGCTCGCCAGCATGGCGTAATTGTAGCAGTCGCCGCCCATCACCATGCGGCGATAATCGGTCTTGCTGGCCAGCTGCATGAAATGGTCGCCATCATGCTGGCTGAAATAATGCGGCCCGGTGGTGGCGATGGTCGCATCGGCCAAGGTGCGGCAGGAACGCGTCTTCACCGGCTGGCCATTGAACAGCGTCGGCTTGCCCGAGGCGCCGATCCAGCGCTCCCCCGCGATAGGCTGGTCGATCACGCCCATCACCGGCCAACCCTCGACCACCAATGCGATCAGCGTGCCGAAGATCGCGCGCCCGGCCAGAAAGCCTGCCGTGCCATCGATGGGGTCCAGCACCCAGCTACGGCCCGAGGTGCCCTCATCCGTACCGAACTCCTCGCCGATCACCGTGTCCTGCGGGCGTTCAGCCTTGAGAATGCGGCGCATGGCCTCCTCGGCGGCGCGGTCTGCAAGCGTTACCGGGCTGGCATCGGCCTTGCGCTCGGTGGCGACGCCGCTGCGGAAATGGGGGCGGATCGCCTCGCCAGCCGCCTCGGCCAGGCGCTGGGCAAGGGCAATATCGTCATCGAGTCGAAGAATGGGGGGCATCAGAAGGCATCCTGCTCGCAAAAAGTCAGCCGGGGATCACCGCATGAGCACGCACGGGGAAAGTCCCCATGCCCTTCACGCGGGGCGGCGGCGCGTTGAAGACAAAGCCTTCATCGGGCAGAGCGTCAAGCCCGGTCAGATGCTCGACGATGGGAATTCCGGCGCGCAGCAGGATGCTGTGGACGGGCCGTGCCTTCCCTGCGGTGTCATCGATGTTGTGGGAATCGATCCCCACCAGCGCCACACCGGAATCGCGCAGGAAGGTGGCGCCCTCGGCGGTGAGGAAGGGATGGCCCGCAAGGTAAGTCTCGCTGCGCCAGTGCCTGTCCCATCCGGTGTGGACCAGCACAGCCTTGCCCTTCACATCCAGCCCGGCAAAAGCCTCCGGCCCGATGGCGGGGCCTTCATGGCGCACCACCAGACCGGGCAGGTTGGTCACCTGCTCCAGCCCCACGCCGCACAGATCGGCGCCATCGGCCCAGCGATGGAAGGGCGTGTCGAGATAGGTGCCGGTGTTGGCCACCATATCGATCCGCCCGATCTGGAAGGTGGTGTCGCCCTCATACAGCCCCAGCGAGGCCTCGCGCGCCAGAAAGTCGCAGATCACCGGGCCGGGCACGCCCTTATAGGTGACCATGCCCTCTTCAATCACATGGTTCAACTCAACCAGACGCTGCGTCGAACCATTCATGATTGTTTTCCTTAGTCAAAAAGGCTGGATACCGAGCTTTCGTCAGCGATACGGCGCATCGCCTCGCCGATCAACGGGGCGATGGTCAGGATACGGATGCGGTCGGAATCGCGGGTGGCTTCGGTGGCCAGAATGGAGTCGGTGATCACCAGCTCCTTGAGCGCGGAATTGGTCACGCGGCTGACGGCGGCGCCGGTCAGCACGCCATGGCTGATGTAGGCGGTGACGCTGGCCGCGCCCGCATCCATCAGCGCCTGAGCCGCGTTGCACAGCGTGCCGCCCGAATCGATGATGTCATCGATCATGATGCAGGTGCGGCCCTTCACATCGCCGATGATGTTCATCACCTCGCTCTGGCCGGGCTTGTCGCGACGCTTGTCGACGATCGCCAACGGAGCGTTGTTGAGGCGCTTGGCCAGCGCGCGGGCGCGCACCACGCCGCCCACGTCGGGCGAGACGACCATCAGCTCACCATCGCCATAGCGGGCCTGAATGTCGGCGGCCATGGTGGGGGCGGCATAGAGATTGTCGGTCGGGATGTCGAAGAAGCCCTGGATCTGCCCGGCGTGCAGATCGACCGCCAGCACGCGGTCGGCGCCCGCCGTGGTGATCAGATTCGCCACCAGCTTGGCCGAGATCGGGGTGCGCGGTCCGGGCTTGCGGTCCTGACGGGCATAGCCGAAATAGGGCATCACCGCGGTGATCCGCTTGGCCGAGGCGCGGCGCAGCGCATCGATGCAGATCAGCAGCTCCATCAGATTGTCGTTCGTCGGATAGCTGGTCGACTGGACGACGAAGACATCCTCGCCGCGCACATTCTCGTTGATCTCGACGAAGACTTCCTCGTCGGCGAAACGGCGCACGCTGGCGTTGGTCAGCGGGATTTCCAGATAGGCGGCAATGGCACGGGCCAGAGGCAGGTTGCTGTTGCCGGTCATGATCTTCATCGCGCGGAGCCCTTTGTGTCCAGAACGTCGTGGCGATTCCAGCCGGGGAAACCGCCGCAGGGGATGCTTTGCGCGCCCCCTTAACCGAAGGTCATACGAATGCAACATCCGCCTTGAGCCAAAGCGCCCTTTTGAGCCACTTCGCGCCAAGGGGTGGCAGACAGGACACGCCCGGAGCTTCGCGCCCTGCCCTCACACCTTAATCGTGCTTGCGATGCTCGCCCTTCACCCAGCGCACCGTGCCGCTGCTGGCGCGCATCACCACGCTTTCGGTGGTCATGGTCCCGCCGCGACGATGCTTCACACCCGAAAGCAGCGAACCGTCGGTGACGCCGGTGGCGGCAAAGATGCAGTCGCCCTTGGCCAGTTCCTCAAGCTGATAGATCTTGTTCAGGTCCTCGATGCCCCATTTGCGGGCGCGGGCCTTCTCATCCTCATTGCGGAACAGCAGGCGCCCATTGAACTGACCGCCCACGCAGCGCAGGGCCGCCGCCGCCAGCACGCCCTCGGGCGCGCCGCCGCTGCCCATATAGATGTCGATGCCGGTGTCCTCATCGGTGGTGGCGATCACGCCCGCCACATCGCCATCGGGGATGAGCTGAATGCCGCAACCGATGCCACGCAGCTCCTCGATCAGCGCGGCATGGCGCGGACGGTCAAGCACGCAGACGATGATCTCGTCGGGCTTCACGCCCTTGGCTGCGGCCACCGCCTGCACATTTTCGGTGGGCGTCCTGTCGAGGCTGATGATGCCCTTGGGATAGTTGGGGCCGACCGCCAGCTTGTCCATATAGACGTCCGGCGCGTTGAGCAGATTGCCCTCTTCCGCGCAGGCCAGCACGGCCAGAGCGTTGGGACCGGCCTTGGCGGTGATGGTCGTGCCCTCCAGCGGGTCGAGCGCGATGTCGATCTTGGGCCCCACACCCTGCGCCGCGCCGACCTTCTCGCCGATGAAGAGCATCGGGGCCTCGTCACGCTCGCCCTCGCCGATCACCACCGTGCCGTCCATATAGAGCTCGTTGAGCGCGGCGCGCATCGCCTCCACGGCGGCGGCATCGGCGGCCTTCTCGTCACCCCGGCCGATCAGCTTGGCGGCGGAGATCGCCGCGGCCTCGGTCACCCGCACCATTTCGAGCACGAGAACGCGGTCGAGAACCTTGCTGGCCGGAGTTGAGGTCATATCTTTCGGAATCCTTTGCGATTGATGCCCTTGTAGGGCCATTTTCTTGACAGATCGGACCAAAACCGCGCCCGGAACTGCTATGAATACCTATGCGGCGGCTCACTTAGCCATCGAGACCCCATTTGTCGAGCCAATGCCGCACGGGAGGATGACGCACGAAAAAGGGCGGTTGAAGGCATCCCCTCACCCGCCCCGTTTTCCCGGCGCTTTCGCGCGATCAGTCGTTGAGGATATGCAGCACCAGCGGCGGCTGGGTCAGGCTGGTCGAACCATCGAGCAGCGCCAGCGCCTTGGTCACCGCCGCCTCCGGCCCTTCATGCGTGACCATCGCCACCAGCACGCCATCGTCCGCCGCATGGCCTTTCTGGATCAGGCTTTCGATGGAGACACCTGCATCGCGCATCGCGGCGGTGATCTCGGCCAGCACGCCGGGACGATCCGCGACGATAAAGCGGATGTAGCTGCGGCCCGAACGATGGTCCGCCGGGGCCGGCGCCATCGCCTCCAGCTCGGCGACCGAGATCGAGAAGCTCATGTCCGCCTCAAAGCCGGTGTCCATGCCGCGCGCGATGTCGATGATGTCGGCCACCACGGCGCTGGCGGTGGGGCCATCGCCCGCGCCCGCGCCCTGGAACAGCAGACGGCCCGAGAAATTGCCCTCGACCACCACCGCATTGGTGGCGCCATCGACATGGGCCAGCAGATTGTCGCGCGGCACCAGATGCGGTTGCACGCGCTGGAACAACCGTGCCTTGCCGTTCGGCCCCACATCGCTCTCGGCCATGCCGATCAGGCGGATGATGTAGCCCAGTGCCTCGGCCTCGGCGATATCCGCCGCCGAGATGCGGCTGATCCCGCTGGTGTCGACCGAGGCGAAATCGATCTGCGACCCAAAGGCGATCGCCGAGAGGATCGAGAGCTTGTGCGCCGCATCGGTCCCCTCGATGTCGAAGGTGGGATCGGCCTCGGCATAGCCCTTTTTCTGGGCCTCGCTCAGCACATCGGCGAAGCTGCGGCCCGTGTCCTCCATGGTCGAGAGGATATAATTGCAGGTGCCGTTGAGGATGCCATAGATCCGCTCGACCTTGTTGGCCGCCGCACCCTCACGCAAGCCCTTGATGACCGGGATGCCGCCCGCCACCGCCGCCTCGAAACGCAGCGCCACGCCCTTGGCCTCGGCGGTGCCCGCCAGCTCCATGCCATGATGCGCGATCATCGCCTTGTTCGCGGTGACCAGCGCCTTGCCATGCTTGATGGCATTGCGCGCCAGAGTCAGCGCCGGGCCGTCCGAGCCGCCCACCAGCTCGACCACCACATCGACATCCTCACGGGCGGCCATGGCCGTCATGTCGTCTTCCCACGCGAAGCGCGAAAGATCGACGCCGCGATCCTTGCTGCGGTCGCGCGCGCTGATGGCGGTAATCTGCACCGGTCTGCCCGCCCGCCGCGCAATCAGGTCGGCGTTGGCCTCCACCAGACGAATGACGCCCGCGCCCACCGTGCCCAGCCCGGCCAGCGCAATGCGCAGCGGCGGACGGCGAGTGGAAGCAACGGCAGCATTGGTCAGGTCGGACATGGTATCCCCTTTGGTTTCAGGGGTGGGCCCTAATCGTCCGGGGCTGGGTTCGCAATGTTATAGTTTCTTGGGAGGGTGCAAGAAGGAAGCAAAGTTGCGAGGGGGTTACCCCCTCGCGCTCCCATGACGTCTTCCGACGATTGGGCAGTGGCTCCCGGTCGTGGCGCATAACTCTCCAACAGCGCAACGAAAAGGCGCCGCAGGCAAAAAACCCCGGCGCCCTCTATCGTTTGAAAGCCTGCGGCGCAGCAAACTTTGCGCAAGGCCGAACCCGAAGCACAACGCAGACATTAAAGGGAGCGCGAGGGCGATGGCCCTCGCACTTATCCCTTCAACTCCTTAATGCCCCCGAGCCCGCTCACACGGCCCCAGATCGTGAAGGATATTCTCGTAATCGACGGCAGCCTGCACCCGGTCGTCATTGTTGTCCGAGACATTCACCCCATTCGGCAGCGAGCGGGGCAGTCCGCAGGCCAGACGATACCAGGGCAACGTATCGGGCACGGGCGGGCGACCGCGCGCATCGACCACCTCGGAGAAGGAAACGCTCCAGTTCGTCGGCTGGCCGGGCTTGTGAAGCACCGTGATCGTCGCGGGCTGACCGTTGGCGGTGGAGAGGAACAGTTGCGTCTCGCCCTCGCCCACCAGATTGCCGGGCTCGAACAGCGCCTGGGTCACGCCATTGATGCGCGGCGGGGCGTCGCTGGCACCCAGTTCGCTGAGCAGCGAGCGGACCCGCACATCGAGATCCTGATTCCAGATCAGTTGGGCGTCGGGCGCGACAAGCTGCACCTCATCCGACCCGGCCTTGCCTCGGGCGAAGAGCAGCACCGACAGCTTCTTGTAAGGCGGCACCTTGCCCTTGGGGCCCAGTGGCACATCGGCCAGATAGCGGATTAGCATGCCCTGCGGCACCATGCCGCGCAACGCGCCCGAAGCGACCGCCTCGACATAGAGCCGTCCCCAGCCGGGACGCACATCGGGCGCGCGGGCGGCGGGCAGCAGATCGGCGTTGCGAATCTCAGCGCGGATCACCAGCGGGGCCGAATCAGCCAGATCGACAAGGTCGGCGTAATGCAGCGCGGGAGCGGCAGGCGGCGGCGCGGCTAGGGCATTTGCCCCATGCGGCTGAATCAGCGCCAAAACGCCCGCCAGAGCGGCCAGACCAGTCCACCGCGACATTCCCATGCAAGGCAACTCCAGTATTATCAGGAAATTAGCACCTTCGGCCCTGACTAGACCACAGGGTGGTCGGCCAGCAAGAGCCGATCCTATATGAATTTTCTCTTAAGGCCACGCCCTAGCCGATTAAGGCGTTGCACGAGCCGACCGGGCCGGTTAAAGCACCGGTAATCAGGGGCCAGCCGATAACAAGGCCCATATATGCCATGTCCGCCAAGTCGCAAGGTGTTGCCTTGCAGCAAGGCGGAATATTGCATTTCCGGAAACTTCCGGCAGGGTGGAAAAACAGTTTTTTGCCATGGATGCGCACAGGGACATTCAGCCCTGCGCGTGCACATGGCTGCGCCGGGATATTCCCGGGGTTGTGATGGAGTGATGCGTCTGAATGGCCTACGCTGATCAACAGATGAGCGGTAATCGTATTACCGCGCTTGTCATCGTTGCCTTGATTCACGTCGCAATCGGCTATGCTCTGATCTCCGGTCTTGCCTACGAAGGTATCAAGGCCGTGGTGAAGAAAGTGACCACTGTGGACGTCAAGGAAGAGAAAAAACCGGAGCCGCCGCCGCCGCCTCCCAAGCAGGATACGCCGCCGCCGCCCATCGTGGCGCCGCCGCCGCCTGTGAACGTGAACGTGACGCCGCCTCCGATCCAGACGGTTCTGACACCGCCGCCGCCGGCTCCGCCGCCGCCGCCGGTGCTCATTGCCGCGCCTCCGGCTCCGCCGCCGCCGCCGGCCCCCAAGGGTCCTGCCACGCAGGCTCAGCCCAAGGGCGATCCCAGTCAGTGGGTGACGCCTGAGGACTATCCCTCGGGTCCGCTGCGCGAGGGCGCTCAGGGTGTGACCGGCTTCCGCGTCACCATCGACGCGAGCGGCAAGGTCTCGGGTTGCGAGGTCACCAGTTCGAGCGGCAATGACCAGCTCGACAAGGCGACCTGCCAGTATGTGACGCGCCGCGCGCGTTTCAAGCCGGCAGCAGATCCCGATGGCCACGCCATGGCCGGCAGCTATGCCAGCCGCGTGAAGTGGGTCGTCCCCAAGGACTGATTTCTTCTTCCCAAAACGACGGGCACCATCAGGCACGCCTGTCGGTCTACATTAATCAATTTCTCGCTTGAGAGGACTTTCGCATGCTTACTCAGATCCTGGCCGCTGGCGAAACCGCCCCCCAGAACAAGTTCGGCTTCATGGAAGCCATGCAGCAGGGCGGCGCCCTGTCGTGGACCATCGTTACCATTCTGGCGATCTTCTCCTTCGGTTCGTTCTTCATCCTGTTCACCAAGTGGAACGATCAGGCCAAGATTTTCCGTCAGCTCAACGGTCTGGGTGCTTTCTGGAAGGCCCCCACCCTGAAGGACGGCGTTGCCAAGCTCGAGAAGAACAGCGCCGTGCGCGATCTGGTCGAAGCCGGTCTGACCGCTGAAGAGCAGCACTCGAAGCTGGTCGACGCCCTGGAAGCCCATGACTGGCTGCACGGCTCGCTGGCCCGCACCGAGGGCGGCATCAACGCCTATCTGGCTCGCGGCCTGCCCTTCCTCGCCACCGTGGGTTCGACCTCGCCTTTCGTGGGTCTGTTCGGTACCGTGGTCGGCATCTACCGCGCCCTGATCGCCATCGGCATCGCCGGTTCGGCCTCGATCGACAAGGTTGCCGGTCCCGTCGGTGAAGCTCTGATCATGACCGCCATCGGTCTGCTCGTGGCCGTTCCCGCCGTGCTCGCCTACAACTTCCTGATGAGCCGCAACAAGCGCATCGCCGAGCTGCTGTCGAACTTCTCGAACGACATTCTGGCCTACATCAACTCGAAGGGCACCATCAAGCCGGCTGCTGCCGCTGCTGTTGCCCCCAAGGCTGCTCCGGCTCCGGCCGCTGCCAAGCCCGTCGCGAAGGCCTAAGGCTGTATGACGTAACGTGATCGGATCTCCCTGATCCGATCACGGTTCAGGCGGGCGGGGCGGCTTAGGCAGCATGCGGCCTCCCGCTCCTCCCCCTTCCCCTCCGGGGGATCATGCAAGAACAGGATAAAATCCCATGGCAATGTCAGTAGGCGGCGGCGGCGAAGACAAGCCGATGTCCGAAATCAACACCACGCCGTTGGTGGACGTCATGCTGGTGCTGCTGATCATCTTCCTGATCGCGGTTCCGGTCGCGATCCAGACGATCAAGAATCTTCACATCCCGATCATGGTTTCTTCGGAATCGAAGGACAAGGTCGAGAACCTGCTTCTCTCGGTGGCCACCACCGACAGCGCTGGTCGCAGCGCGGGTGATCCGGGCTACGAAGGTTCTTCTCGCGGTGGCGAGTGCCGCATCTATTTCAACAACATCATGCCGGTCGACGACACCGAGCTGCGTGATCAGGCCTTCAAGCGTCTCGATGCCATCATCAAGCGCGAAGGCGGTCCCGAAGCTCTGAAGGCCGAGCCCGACAAGGTTCCGCAGGTTCACATCCGTGCCGACGTCAATGCGCCCTGGCGCTGCGTCGCTGGTGCGATCTACAACGTGCAGATCTCGGGCTATCCCACCGTCGGCTTCATCTCGACCCCGGTCGATCCGAACGGCTAACCATTCGGTCGGCCCACAGACGACGATCTGACTGGGCCGCCTGATTAAGGAGTAATGCTCATGGCTATGTCAGCCGGAAGCGCCGAAGGCGAACCGATGAGCGAAATGAACACGACGCCGTTGATCGACGTCATGCTCGTGCTGCTCATCATGTTCATCATTACCATCCCGGTGGCCACCCATGCGGTGAACATCGATCTGCCCGGACCTCCGCCGCCCAACGCGGTGAAGCCCCCGGTTGACCCTGTGAAGAACAAGGTCGTGCTGACCGCCGATGACCACATCGTGTGGAACGGCACCCAGATCGACGAAAGCGTTCTGGCGGCCAACCTGCAGACCTCGACTCAGATGAACCCTGAGCCCGAGCTGCAGTACCAGCCCGACGCCCAGGCCGGTTACGACCTGGCGGCTCACACGCTGAACCTGATCAAGGCTTCGGGTGTGACCAAGTTCGGTTTTGTCGGTAACGAGCATTTTGCGACGTTCGGCAAGGCACCGGGTGCCCCCAAGGCTCAGTAAGCCTCAGGCACTTGATAAACGGATTGAGGGGCGGAGAAATCCGCCCCTTTTTCTTTGGGTGAAGAGGAAGGCCCGTCAGGCCCCTACCCCATCGCCCCTACCCCATCGCGACTGCGGCCAGTTCCTCGGCCTCCAGCAGCAGCGCATCATCGGCGGCGCCAGCAGGCAGGCTCTCGCGCCCGATCATGCAGAGCACCGGCACCGCCAGCGGCGAGACCTGCTCCAGCACCTCATGCACCAGCCCCTGTTGAGCGCGCACCAGCGTATCGGCCACGCGGGCCACATCGGTCATCCGCGCGCGGGCATCGGCCCAGGCGGCATCGAGCAGCAGATGGTCGGGCTCATAACGGCGCAAAACGTCATAGATGAGGTCGGTCGAGAAGCTGACCTGCCGCCCGGTCTTGCGGGTGCCGGGAATCTGGCGCTCGATCAGTCCGGCGATCACCGCCACCTCGCGAAAGGCGCGGCGCAGCAGATAGGAATCCTGCACCCAGGCGACGAACTCATCGGTCAGGATTTCCGGCGAGAGCAGCGCGGCGGGATCGGTGACCGGCTTCAGCCCCCAGACCGCCAGCGCATAATCATTGGCCACAAAACCCAGCGGCGACAGGCCTTGCGTCGCCATGCGCCGTGTCAGCAGCATGCCGATCGACTGGTTCGCGGGCCAGCCGTCGAAGGTGTAGAACACGCTGTAGAAGCGGCCCTGATGGGGAAAGCTTTCCACCAGCAGGCTGCCGGGATCGGGCAGGCGTGACTTGCGCTGCTGCACCTCCAGCCATTGGCGGACATCCTCGGGGAACTCGCGCCAGCGCGCGGGGTCATGCAGCAACTCCTGCACCCGCCCGGCCAGATGGCTGCTGATCGGGATGCGCGCGCCCATATAGCTGGGGATCGCCCCGGCCTTGCGTGAGGCCCGCACCACCAGCGCGCCATCGGCCAGCCCCTCCACCTCCAGATCGAGCCCGGCGAAGCGAAAGGTGCTGCCGGGGCCAAGCTGGGCGGCGAACTCCTCCTCCACCCGGCCCAACGCCTTGCCGTTGCGGAAGCGCACCTCGATCATCTCGGCATCGACGATGATCCCGGCGTTCAAGCGATGCCGCCCGGCCATGTCGGGGTGCGACAGACGATACCAGCCGGGCCTACCCTCGGGCACGATGCGGCGGAAGCGGTCATAGGCCGTCAGCGCATAACCGCCATGGCCGATGAAATGCAGCACGCGGTCCCACTCGGTCTCACCCACCCAGCCATAGGGTTCGGCCTGACGAATCTCGGCATGCAAGGCCGAGGCCTCGAAAGGCCCGGCGCAGGCAACATTCATCACATGCTGGGCCAGCACATCCAGCGCCCCGGCGCGAAAGGGCTCGCCATCGCGCTCGCCCGCCGCAACGGCATCGCGGGCCGCCATGGCTTCGAGAAATTCGAAACGGTTGCCCGGCACCAGCAGGGCGCGGCTCGGTTCGTCCAACCGGTGGTTGGCGCGGCCCACCCGCTGCAGCAGCCGCGAGGACCCCTTGGGCGCCCCCATCTGGATCACCAGATCGACATCGCCCCAATCCACCCCCAGATCGAGGCTGGCCGTGCAGACCAGCGCCCTCAACCGCCCCTGCGCCATGGCCTCCTCGACCTTGGCGCGGGCTTCCTTCCCCAGCGAGCCATGGTGGATGCCGATGGGCAGGTTCTCCTCATTCACATCCCAGAGGAGCTGAAAGATATATTCCGCCAGAAAGCGCGTGTTGGTGAAGACCAGCGTGGTGCGATGCGCGCGGATCGCCGCCATGATCTGCGGCACTGCCCAGGCGGCGGCATGGCCGCTCCACGGGATGCGGGCACCTTCGGGGAGCATCACCTCGACCTGAGCCGGAGCGCCGGGGTCGCCCAGCACCAGCGTTACATCCTCGCGCCTGCCGTTGGGGGCCAGCCAGCCGCGATAGGCCTCCGGATCGGCCAGCGTGGCGGAGAGGCCCAGGCGGCGCATCTGAGGCGCCAGAGACTGGATGCGTGCCAAGGTCAGCGCCAGCAAGTCGCCGCGCTTGCCTTGCGCGAAGGCATGGATCTCGTCGACCACAAGCTGCTTCAAGGTGGAGAACAGCTCTGCGCTTTCAGGATAGCTGATCAGCAGCGCGAGCGATTCCGGCGTGGTCAACAGCACATGGGGCGGATTGCTGCGCTGGCGGGCCTTGCGTTCGGAGGAGGTGTCGCCGCTGCGCGTTTCGATCCGCAGGTCCAGCCCCAGATCCTCGACCGGCCTCATCAGCCCGCGCCGCACATCCTGCGCCAGGGCCTTGAGCGGCGACACATAGATGGTGTGCAGACCCTCGCCGATCCGCCCCTCGACGGCATCGGCCAGCGTGGGGAGGAAACCGGCCAGCGTCTTGCCCGATCCGGTGTCGGCCATCAGCAGGGCATGGGAACCGCCGCCCGCCGCCGCCAGCATCTCCAGCTGATGGCGCCGCACCTGCCAGCCGCGCCCGGCAAACCATGCCGCCAGCGCTTCGGGCAGAGCGGGCCGCAAGCCGGGAGGGGGCAGGCTCACCCCAGCGTCACGCCGACAGCGGCCAGCCTCGCCTTCAGATCCGCCATCACCCGGTCCAGCGCCATCGCATCATGCCCTTCCGCCCGTGCCGACAGCTTGGCCTCCGTGTTCGAGGCGCGCAGCAGCCACCAGCCATCCGCCGAGGTAACGCGCAGACCGTCGATGGGGTTCATCTCCAGCCCCTCGGCCTCCGCAACCTCCTCCACCGCCCGACGCACCGCCGCCACGAGATCGAGCGGGCGCTCGCCCGGCGCCACGGCGATCCGCAATTCGGGCGTCGCGGCTTTCTGCGGCAGGGCCGAGGCCAGATCGGCGATCGAGCGGCCCAGCCCCGCCGTGGCCGCCATCAGGCGCAGCGCGGCCAGCACGCCATCGTCAAAACCGTACCAGTTCTCGGCGAAAAAGATGTGGCCGGTCATCTCTCCGGCCAGCGGCGCGCCGCTTTCCTTCATTCTGGATTTGATATGGCTGTGCCCGGTCTTCCACATGCTGGGCCTCCCGCCGCAGGCCGTGACATGGTCGAACAAAGCTTGCGAGGATTTGACATCAGCCAGAATTTCCGCGCCCGGCAGGCGCCCCAGCAGATCCTGGGCGAGAATAGCCAGGATCTGATCGCCCCAGACCACCCGCCCCTGCCCGTCGATCAGCCCGATCCGATCGGCATCGCCATCGAAAGCCACACCAAAATCGAGCCGTTTCGCCACGACAAGAGCGCGCAGATCGGCCAGATTGGTTTCAACAGTGGGGTCAGGATGATGATGCGGAAAATCGCCGTCGACATCGGTGAAGAGCAGGTGATGCTCACCCGGCAGGCGGGCGGTCAGCGCCTCGATCACCGGACCGGCGGCGCCATTGCCGGCATCCCAGCCGATGCGCAGGGATCGCAAGGCCTCGGCATCCACACTGTCGAGATCGACGAGCAGCCGGTCGATGTAAGCCTTGAGGACCTCGCGCTGCTCCACAAGGCCCTGCGGGATGACCGGCGCCTGAGGAACCCCGCCGATGATCCTTGCATTGAGCCGCTGGAGATCGGCGCCGAAGAAGGGGAGGCCCGCGCATACCAGCTTGAAGCCATTGTGATCTTTGGGATTGTGGCTGCCAGTTACCTGAATGCCGCCATCCACTGGCTGGGCTGAAGCCAGTTCACCGAGCCGCAGCGCAGCCTCGGCGTAATAGAGCATCGGTGTGGTCGACAGGCCAATGCACACCACATCGGCGCCGCCGGCCCTCAACCCTTCGACCAGCGCTTCCTCCAGCCGGGGGGAGGACAGGCGGCCATCGCGGCCCACCACAATGCGCGGGGTCCTTGGGGCCGTCTTCTCGCGCATCACGGCGGCGAAACCGGCACCCACGGCGCGGGCATCAGCCTCATGCAGCGTCACATCCACCACACCGCGAATGTCATAGTCACGCAGGATCGACGGATCGAGGCCCTTACCCAAACGTGCCTCAGCCCCTGCCTTCACGGCCTCGCTCACCCAAAGCGCCTGTCACGCAGCACCAGCGCTTCCAGCAGCGTGTCGCGCGCCGCATTGGCTTCATGCACCAGCGCCTCACTGCCGCCGCGGTCGGGGTGGACCTTGGTCAGCAGGCGCTTGTGGGCCTCGATGATCTCGCTGCGGGTGGCATAGGCATGGATGCCCAGCAGATTGCGGGCCTTGTTCAGCGCGCGCTGTTCACGCTTCTCGGTGCTGTCGCGCCCGCCCCGGTCGATCGGCACGATGCGCCAGATTTCCCAAGGATAGCGGCCCAGCACGAATTTACACAGAAGCACCAGCACAAAAGCCAGTGAAATCAGCTTCATCATCCGTCCGGCTCCGCCTGCTTGCCCTCAGTTGCCGCATCGTTTTTGCGAAAAACCGGTTCCCACTTTTTCGCACGATGCTCTAGGTCAGGCCGTGTAGGACCAGCGCGCCGCTCCACCCGTCACCGGTCCCTGCGGATCAGAGGACGGCTGTTGGGGGGCGGAATTATAGGGGGCATGACCCGGAGATTGCTGTTCCTGAGGCGCATGCTGTACCGGTGCCGCATGCTGCACCGGTGCGGGCGCGGCAACCGGCTCCGCCTGCCGCTTGGGCGGCGCAGGCAGAGCCAGACCCGCGATCAGCCCGCGCAGCTCCTGCCGCGCGACCAGATGGCTGGTGCCCAGATCGCCCAGATAGTCCTTGTCCAGCAAGGTCAGCCCGGCGGGGAACAGCTCGCGATAGATCACGCGCTCCGACAGGCCCGAGGCGATGCGGAAGCCCACACGCTTCGACAGCTCCTGCAAGGCCTCGTTGATGCGGCGCATGTTGCGGGCCTCGATATGGCCGGTACGGTTGCGCACCACCACCCAGTCCATCTCGCGCTTGTTCTGCGCGATCGTGGCCTGAGCGCGCTTCTTGCGGGTTTCCCAGATCAGCTCGGCATAGAAGGACAGGCGGCGGACCTTGAAGGTCTCCGGGTCCACCTGACCGATTAGGTCGAAATCGACGAAGCTGTCGTTCAGCGGGGTGATCAGCGTATCCGCCGTGGTGGCGATATGGCGGGCGAATTCATCGTCACGCCCCGGCGTGTCGAAGATCAGATAATCGACATCCTGCGCCACCTGCTCGGCCAGCGCGTCCAGCTCTTCCACCGTGGTGCCCTTGAACACCTCGAACTTGGCGGTGGGCAGGGTGAAACCCTTGCGGCGCATCGTCTCGGCGCGGTTTTCCAGATAGCGGTGAAGCGTGCGCTGGCGCGGATCGAGATCGATACAGCCGACGCGCACCCCCAGATAGGCCAGCGCCACCGACACATGCACAGCCGTGGTGGACTTGCCGGTGCCACCCTTTTCATTGGCAAAAACGATGCGATGAGGGGAAGCCATAGCTGACCTGTTGTTGTGGCGGATGATCCACGCCATATTGCCCGTTGCGGCGCCAAGGCGCTAGGGAAAAGGCCAAGATTCCCCCACAAAGCTGTGGGCAAGGCACGGGACGCATCAGGCAAGGACAGGATAGAGTGCGGATCATTCACCATAAAGCGGCGCTGCGCACGGCAGTGGCGGGCATGCGCACCCACGGCCGGATCGCGCTGGTTCCCACGATGGGGGCGCTCCATCAGGGCCATCTGACGCTGGTGCGCGAGGCGAAAGCGCTGGGCGCTCAGGTGGTTGTCTCGATCTTCGTTAACCCTCGCCAGTTCGGCGCGGGTGAGGATCTGGACGCCTATCCCCGCCAGTTGGAGGCCGATGCCACCCTGCTGGCCGATGAAGGCGTGGCGATCCTGTGGGCGCCCGCCCCGGAAGAGGTCTATCCCGAGGGTTATGCCACCAACATTTCGGTCTCGGGCGTGTCGGAAGGGCTGTGCGGCGGCACCCGCCCCGGCCATTTCGACGGCGTGGCCACGGTGGTCAACAAGCTGTTCAATCAGGTGCAGCCCGATGTCGCGCTGTTCGGCGAGAAGGACTGGCAGCAGCTCGCGGTGATCCGCCGCATGGCCCGCGATCTGGATCTGGTGCATCCTTCGGTGGACAACATCATCGGCGTGCCGACGGTGCGCGAGAAGGATGGCCTGGCTCTCTCCTCGCGCAACGCCTATCTTTCGGCGGAGGAGCGGGCGCAGGCCGTCAGCCTGCCGACCGCGATGCGCAAGGCCATTGCCGCCATCGAGAAGCAGGCCGATGTGGCCGAAACGCTGGCCACACTTCAGGCCGAATTGCTGGAAGGCGGCTTCATCTCGGTCGATTACGCCGAACTGCGTGAGGCCGAGAGCCTGACGCCGCTGACGCAACTGGGCCAGCGCCCGGCCCGGCTGCTGGTTGCAGCGCGGATCGGCAAGGCGCGGCTGATCGACAATATGCCGGTTTCCACCAAGGGCTGAGCCAAACGAAGCAGGCGCGGGTCGCAGGGGTGGTTGCGCCGCCCGACCCCGCCTGCCATAGGAACCCGCGCCCTCTCCCTTTGCGCGTACAGGACGCTTTTCCCATGGCTGCATCTCCCCTTGCGATGGGGATCGATTTCGGCACCACCAATTCGGTGGTCGCTCTGGCACAGGATGCGAGCCACGCGCAGCTGGTGCCGCTGGCCGCGCCCGAGGGCACGCAATCGGTGTTCCGCTCGGCGCTGTGCTTCTGGCAGGATGAGCGTTCGCTGGCGCATGAGGCAGGCCCCTGGGCGATTGCCGAATTTCTCGATTTTCCGCAGGGTAGCCGCTTTCTGCAGAGCTTCAAATCGGTGGTGGCCAGCCCCAGTTTCGAGCATGCCAACCTCTTCGAAAAGCGCCTGCCCTTCGAGGAACTGGGCCAAATCTTCCTGCGCCATCTGCTGGCGCGCGGCGGTTCGGCGCTCAAAAGCCTGCCCGAAAAGGTGATCGTCGGCCGCCCGGTGCGCTATGTCGGCAACCGGCCCGATGAGGCGCTGGCCCGCAAGCGTTACGACGCGATGTTCGGCATGCTGGGGCGCGAGGTGCATTACGTCTACGAGCCGCTGGGCGCCGCCTACAGCTTCGCCTCGCGCCTGAGCAAGGCCGCCACCCTGCTGGTGGCCGATTTCGGCGGCGGCACCAGCGACTTTTCGATCGTGCGCGTCGAGGCCCCCGGCGCCGCCAAGCGCTGCACCCCGCTGGGCAGCGCGGGCATCGGCATCGCGGGCGACCGTTTCGACTATCGCATCATGGACCGGCTCGTGCTGCCGCTGCTGGGCAAGGGCGGCACCTATCGCTCCTTCGACAAGGTGCTCGACATTCCCGAGGGCCATTTCGCCGATTTCGGGGACTGGTCGCGCCTGGCGCTGATGCGCACCCGCCGCAAGCTTGAGGAACTGGCCCGCCTGCAGCGCAGCGCCACCGACCCTGCCGCCATCGCCCGCATGATCGCGGTGGTCGATAAGGAGCTGGGCTATCCGCTGTATGAGGCGGTCGGCGGGCTGAAGCGCACGCTCTCCGCGCAGGAGGAAGCGGTGTTCCGCTTCGAAAGCGCCGATCTCTCCATCGAGGCCCCGGTGCGCCGTGCGGACTTCGAAAACTGGATCGCCCCCGACCTGCAACGCATCGGCGAGACGGTGGACACGGCGCTGGAACGGGCCGGGCTGAACGCTGACCAGATCGACCATGTCTTCCTCACCGGCGGCTCATCGCTGATCCCCGCCGTGCGCGCGCTGTTCACCGCGCGCTTTGGCGAGGGCCGCATCGAAAGCGGCGAGGAACTGACCTCCATCGCGCACGGCCTCGCCCTGATCGGGCAGGATCCCGATCTCCATGACTGGACCGCGCGCGACGAGGACTAGGCGGTCATTTCCCGTGGCCCAGAGTCCAGACATAGGCCGCCACCGCCTTCACATCACCGGGCGTCAGCGCCGCGCCGCCCAGAGCGGGCATGGCATCGCTGGTCTTCCTGGGCTTGCTCACGCCCTCGGTGATGGTCTTGGCGAGGCCATCGACCGAACCGTCGCTCCACAGATAGTCCGGCCCCACCAGCGAGGCGCCCGCCGAACTGCCCTTCCCGTCCGAGCCATGACAGCCAAGGCAGGTGCCGCCCTTGGCCTGACCCAGATAGATCGCCCGGCCCAGCGCCACCTGCTGGGCACTGATCCCCGGCGGCAGGGCGGTGGGCGCGGCGGCAGCCTCTGACGGCTTGCCCACCCTGGCCTCGGGCGCGGCGGTCAGCCCCGCCGCAGCGGCACCATGGTACGTAATCCGCCAGATCCGCCCGCGCACATCGTCAGCCACATAGAGCGCGCCATCGGGCCCCACCGCCAGCCCCGCCGGGCGATGCAGCGCGCGGCCCGGCTCCTTGTAGGGCCCGGCGAAACCATCGGCGAAGCGAATCCATTGCCCGCTCGGCTTGCCGTCCTTCAGCGGCTGGAACACCACCTGATAGCCACCCTGAGGCGCGGGCGCCCGGTTCCATGAACCATGGAAGGCCACAAAGGCCCCGCCGCTGTAGGCCGCCGGGAAGGCATGGCCGGTGTAGATCGTCACATCATTGGGCGCCCAATGCGCGGGGAAGGCGACCAGCGGCGGGGTCTTGCTCGCGCAGAGCCCCTGGGTCTTGCCACCATCGCCGCCATATTCCGGGGCCAGCACATGGCGGTTCTGGAAGCCGTCGAAATAGCAGGTCGGCCAGCCGAAGTCGGCCCCCTTGAAGGGCGAGAAGAGGATTTCGGCGGGGCGCTCGACGCCCTGCTCGGTGGTGTAGAGCTTCGGCCAGTTCTGCGAGAGCTGATCACGCCCATGCTGCACGCCATAGAGGCGGCCCGTGGCATCGAAGGCCAGACCGCCGGTGTTGCGGATGCCCGTGGCCCAGCGCTCGGCGGGTGAGAAGACCTGCCCCTCCCTGTCGCCGCGATAGGCCCAGATGCCGGCGCGCGTCTCGGCCTCGACGCAAGGGTTGGCGCCTTTCGCGCCCGGCTGGCGGTTGGGGCTCTCGCAGGTGTTGCTGGCCGAGCCCGAGTTGACCAGAATCTGCCCGTTGCCGTCCACCACGAACGGGTGCATCGGGTGGTCGCCTGTCAGCGGCATGCCCTTCACGATCACGACCGCCGGGCCGGAGGGTGCGATGGCGCCCTGCTTCAAGGGATAGCGGATGATCGTGTCATGCTCCTCGGCAAAGAGGTAGCCATGCCACAGGGCGATGCCGGTGCCGCCCTTGGCCCCCTGCGCCTCAGGCGTGCCGAAGCGCACCACCGTATCGGCCACGCCCTTGCCCTTTGTGTCCCTCAGGCCCAGCAGAAAACCGCCCGCGGGCGCGGGTGGCGCATTGCGGAAATAGGCGCCCGACCACGTGTTGACATAGACCGTACCGTCGCCCGCCACGGTGAGATGGCGGGTATGGCCCAGATTGTCGGCAAAGATCGTGGCGCAGAAACCGGGCGGCAGGCTCAGCCCGCCATTGTCGCCGGGGCAGGCCTGACCGGATGGTTTTGCCGAAGGCTGGGCCGAGGCCCCCGTCAGCGCGAAAGCCGCGCCCAGACAAAGAGGCGCGGCCAGCAGCGCGCAACGCAGCAGTTTCGACATCGGCAAACCTTTCCCCAAAACAGGCCTTCAGGCCGGCCTGCCCAAAACGCCCCTGTTGTGACCCTGTTCAACGCCGGGCACAAGCCATGCCCGCATCATGGTCAGCCACTTTTCAAACGGTTATGGCTGCGGCTTTCCAAAGCTCCGTTGACGACAACGGCGCGCAACACAGGACGTTCCATGCTTCGCCGCCCCGGCTGGTTGCCCCTGCTGCTTTTGCTGATCCTGATCGCGCTGGCGGTCTGGTTCACCACGAACCCCGCCCAGCCGCCGCAGAGCATCCCCTCGCCTGCCCCCGGCATCGAAGGGCCAGCGCCGGACCATGGCCCGGTGGCGGCCTCCGACGCGGCTTGCGGCGATAATCTCTATCAGGGCGCGCGGCCCGATCTGCCCGGCAAGCTGGCGCAGGGGTTGGTCAGCGTGTGCTATCAGGGCTATGCCTCGGCCAGTTCGCCCATCAGCCGCACGCCCATGTGGTCCGCCGAGCATCTGACGCCGGGCCGCATCGCCCAAGCCCGCGCCACCGAGCGCGCCAGCGCCTTCTACCCCGAGCCCTCGCTCGACGCTGACATGCGCGGCGAGCTGGCCGATTATCGCCGCTCCGGGCTGGACCGGGGGCATCTCTCGCCCTCGGGCGATATGCCGGGGCATGAGGAGCAGCGGCAGAGCTTTTCCCTTGCCAACATCGCGCCGCAAAATTCGCAGCTCAACCGGGGCCCATGGTCGGATCTGGAAAGCCATCTGCGCGATTATGTGCAGAGCAACGGCGAGATCTGGGTGGTGACCGGCGTGCTGTTTCTGGGCGAGACGATCAACACCACCCCCGATGGCCGCGTGATGGTGCCCAGCAGCTTCTGGAAGGCGGTGCTGGTGCCGGGGCGCGGCGCGCTGGTGTTCGTGGCGCCCAACAAGGATGGCGGGCGGATCGACCGCGTCTCGCTGGCCGACTTCACGCAGCGCACCGGCATCACCCCCTTCCCCCGGCTGGATGCCCCCAGCCAGAACCAATTGGAGATCGACTGATGGAGAGCTTCAAGGCCTTTGGTGAGGCGCAGGCCATCACGCTGGGCGACCTGACTCTGGAGAGCGACGAGAGTCAGTTGGCGCTTTACGGAAAACTGACTCTGCTGGCCGACCAGCCCTCGCAGGAACGGCTCGACCATCTGATCGCGTTGCTCACGCAGGCCAGGGCCGATCTGGCCTCAGCCATCGCGCGCGGCGATGCGCCCGATCCGGGGCCGGACAAGCCGCTGCCCTCGGTGAAGAACCCCTTTGCCTGACCCCTATTGGTCGCTGCGCGCTTCCTGCTGAACCGTGGTGCCATTGCCCGCCACCTGCGCGGCCTGCAGCCTTGTGGTCAGATCGTGTTCCATCTTGCTGGCGGCCTGCTTCGCCTCATCCGAGCGCTGCTGATAGCGCTCGTCGAAGCTCTTCTCACGCTGACAGCCTGCCAACAGCAGCAGCATGGCGCCCAACACGATCCTTCCGCCCATCAGTAACGCTTCCTGTAACGGGCCGTGACGCCCGTGCCGCCGAAGGCCCCGGCCTGGCTGATGACCGACAGCGCCTTGGTCAGCGCCACTTCCAGCTGGGTGGCGGTATAGCCGCGCGTGTCGGTGATCACCTCGATGTAGATGTTGTTGGTGATGTATTTGCCCGCCGCCACGGCGGTCTCGCGGCCCGTGTTGGCATCGGCGCCCAGCACGCGCAAACGGCTGATGCCGGTGGCCGACTGCAGCGTGCCCAGCGGGTTGAGCCCGCCCTTGCCGCCGCGCAACGTGTTGAGCGAGGAGGCCAACTGCACCGCCTGCAGCGCCGAGAGGCTGCCCACCGGTCCGCCGAACAGCACGCGGGCCATCAGCTCGTCCTGAGGCAGGCTGGGGGTGGAGGTGAAGGCGATCGTCGGATTGGTCGCGGTGCCGGTGACGTTGATCGTCATGTCGACATCCGAGATCGTGCTGGTGGCGGTGATCTTCAGCGTCGGATCGGTCATGTCGCCGCCGCTGAAGGTGATGATGCTGTCGCTGTCGAGATCGAAGGAATGGCCCGCGAAGGACAGCGTGCCGCGCACCACCTTGATCGTGCCGTTGATGAGCGGCGCGCCGGTGGTGCCGCCGACATGCATATCGGCCTCCCATTCGGAATCGAGCCCCATGCCGGTGACATAGATCTGGTTGTCGGCGCGCACGCGGATATCCAGCTTCCAGTTGGCGGGCACGCTGCTGATCGGCTCGGGCGCACCGGTGATGCGCGTCGGGCCATTGACGGGCTTGCGGCGCACACCGGTCAGGGTCGGCACATTGGCCGAGCCCTCGCGCACGATGCGGTAATGCGTTTCGGGCAGGTCGATGGTGCCGCTGATCGTCGCGGGCTGGTTGGGCCCGTTGACGATCTGGAGGCTGCCGCTGGCCCGCGCCGCCAGATCCTGACCGCTGGCGAGCTGGGCATCCTTCATGTCGATGCCGAGCTGGATGGGATAGCCCTCCGCCGCGCTCAGGGAGACGAAGCCGCTGGCGCTGATCGTGCCCTTGGCCGCTTTCGCGGTCAGGCTTTCGACCTGCAGGCGATCGTTGGCGAAGCGGCCGCTCAGCGCGATGTTGGTCAGCCTGGTGCCATAGGAGGAGTTCTCATAGGTCAGATTGTTGGCGCGCACGAGGCCGGTCAATTGCGGCGCCTTCACCGTGCCGTGGAAATCGGCGGCGATGCCGATGGGCCCCTTCAGGCTCTGATCCGACAGCGCCGCCAGCGAGGCCAGCACATCGGCGGGCCCATTATAACGGATGCCGCCCGACAAGGGCGCCGCCATCAGGCGCGTCGACCAGCTTCCGGCTTCGGCGGGCAGCGGCGCAAGGTTGAGCTGGAACTGGCCGATCGAGGTCCCACCCCGGCGCAGCAGCGCCTGGGCATGGCCGCCAGTGTCCGCAAGCTGGCCGCCCATGGTGATGTCCACCGACTCCGAGACGGTCGCCAGCGTGGTGCGGGTGAAGCCGGTGATCTGCATGCGCACATCAGCCTGCGGGAAGGCGGTGGCGGAGGCCTGCGTGTAATCCAGACTGCCCGAGGCCTTGCCCCCCACGCCCAGCCCCGGCGAGAAGGCATTGACCAGCGCCAGATCGACACCGTTCAACCGGCTGTGCAGCGCCATGCCGTTGCCATAATGGCCCTCAAGCTGGAGCGTGCCATTGCTGACCTGCAACGTGGCGGGGCGCAGCGTGTAGGTGCCCTTGTCCGGCACGATCTGCAGCGGCGCGCGGCTGGCGATGTCCACACCATTGACCTTGCCCTGCAAGGCCACCCGCCACAGTTGCGGCGCCAGAGCGGCATTGGCGGCCAGATGGAAGGGATATTTGCTGCGCCCCTCCACCAGCATCTTCGCCTGACCGGCCCCGGCGTGATAATCCACATTGGCCCGCGCGATGGCGATGTAAAGGTCGCCCATCCGCGTGCCCGAGAGCTGCACATCGCCCTTGATCTGCGGCTGGTCGGTCATCAGCACATCGGCGTTGACGAGGGCGCGCTCCACCGTCAGCCCGGCCTTGCCCGGCAGGCTGGTGTTGGCGGCTGCCAGCGCCACCACGGCGCGCTGCTTGCCACCCTGCGCCGACAGATCGATATGCCCCGCCACGCCCGAGCCATTGGCCTGCACCGTGCCCGCGAAGGGCCCGGCAGGCTGCTGCACGATATGGCCGGTAAAGCCGATGCCGGAGAAGGCGGTGCCGGGGCGCAGGTCGATGGCCAGTTGCTTGCCCGTGGCGACGGCGACATTGGCGGCGATGGCGCCGTAATCGCTGTTGGCCTTGGCGGTGACCAGATAGGTGCCGTTCTGCCCCCGCACATCGGCGACCAGATCGGCCAGCCCCATGCCCACCCCCGGCTTTGCAGCCACGAGATGGAGCACGGGGCTGGCCACGGTGCCGCTGGCGGTGACACCGATGGGGCCATATGTGTCCGAGGAGGCGTTGGCGGCAAAGGTGATGCGGCCCTTGTCATCGTAGCGTCCGTGGCCGCCGACCATACGGAATTCAGGCGCGGCGACGTTCAGCTTATCAATGGTGGCCACGCCATTGCTGTCATAGCCGACATCGGCCTGGATCAGCGCATTGCCGCCCAGGAAATTCTGCAAGCCATCGTTGAGCAGCCGCGTCGAGCGCGCCGCGACATGGCCGCCCAGCTTGAAATAGCCATTGGCGCCGGTCTTCAGGCCAATGTCCGACTGCAGGTTGAAGATGCCCACGCTCTCGACCTTGTAGTCGTTCACGCGGCCATTGAGCGTGCCGGTGTAGAGCGCCTTGTTCATATCGGCGATGATGACGGCCTTGGCGTCGATCCTGCTCGATTGCAGATGGATGTTGTCCGAGAGCAACCGGCCCTTGGCATAGGCAAAGTCACCGCTGAAACGCACATTGGTCAGCAGCGGCGCCACGCTGGCGCTGACGCCCGTGATCGCGGCGGCATGGCCATTGACCGGAATGCGCCACTGGTCCTTGTCCATCTTGGCGCTGCCCGAGACCGACAGGCCATCGATCCGCGTGGCGCCAAAGCCGATCCAGCCAGCTTCCAGACCATAGCTCAGGCTGGGCGCCACAAAGGCGCCATTGACCACGGCATGGGCGGCGATCCGGTCCCCGGCCAGATTCTTGGCGATCACCTTGGGCTGCATCAGCTGGAAGCCCAGCTTCATGTCGGAGAGGGTGTTGTTGCCCATATCCATCGCGCCATCGGCCTGAGCACCGAAATTGGTGTTGCCCACTTTGGCGTGCAGATCCATCTTCCGCTGGTCGAAGGCGGCGGTCACATCCAACTGCGTCTGCGGCTGGAACAGCGCTGCGGCAGGGCCGCTCAGCAGGATGGCGGGGCGCAGCGGCCCATGCACATCGAAGGTGCCCTTGCGCGCCTTGATCGAGACATCGGCCAGCGTGTCACTGCCGATGGTCTGGGCCAGATGGCCGTCCCAGGCGTTCCAGTCGCCCTTGCCCGCCAGCGTCAAGCTGACCGGCTTGCCCATGCCGCTGAGCGAATCCACCACGCCATGCACCGGGGCCTGCACGCGCAGGTCCATCGCCAGCCGGTTGTTCTGAGGCATGGCATCGATCACGGCATGGATGCTGTCGCCCCCGGCCACGCCCGGCGCGGCGATGGCATTGGCGTCCGCGGTAAGCTGCAAACGGCGGTCGGCGATATGCACCGCGCCCTTGAAGCCCACGATATGGCGCTGGCCGCTGACCGCCTTGTCGATCTCCAGACGGCCCAGCATCACGCGGTCCATATCGATGTTCAGATCGGGCAACAGGGGCGCATTGCTGGGGGGCGTCGGCTTGAAGGCCGGGGTGCGGGTGAGGAAGGCCTGCGGGATCGTCAGATCGTGAATGGCCAGATGCTTGTGGAGATACTCGAAGGGCCGATAATCGACCGACACGTTCGGCGCGCTCAGGAACACGCCCTTGGGATCGCCGATGGTCAGATCGACCAGTTGCATGCGGTTGAAGATCGAACCGTCGATCCGCCCGACATGGATGGTCATCCCGTTTTCGAATTTCAGCGCCGACACCTGCTTGGCCACAAAGCCGCGCCCGCTCTCGGTGCCCAGCCACAGCAGCACGCCGCCCACCAGCAACGCCAACACGACCACCAGACCCAGCAGGCCAATGGCAATGCGCTTGCCCCAGGACGGGCGGTGAACAGGGGTGGCCTCGGGGGCGTCGATATGCGTTTCCTCGGCCATCAGAACGCCTGCCCGATCGAGACATAGACCGCAATGCGCGATTCCCCGACCTCACGATGGATCGGCGTGGCGATGTCGAAGCGCAGCGGCCCGAAATTGGTGTAAAGCCGCGCGCCGATGCCCGCGCCCAGCCGGAAGTTGGTGAAGGAGGGCAAGGTGCTGGTGTAGACCTGACCGCCATCGACAAAGGCCACCAGACCGTAATTGCCGAAACGGTAACGGATTTCCGTGCCCGTCTCGATCTGGCTGAGGCCGCCGATGGGATTGCCGTTGGGGTCCTTGGGCCCCAGTTCCTGATAGCCGAAGCCCCGCACCGATCCCCCGCCGCCCGAATAGAGCCGCCGCGAGGGCGCCAGTGATTCGCGCGATACGCCCTGGATGCTGGCGATCTTGGCGCGCCCGGCCAGCACCAGATTCTTGCCGAGCGGCCAATAGCCCGTCGCCTCGAAGGAGTCGCGGGCATAGACCTGCCCGCCCGTGCCCAGCGAGGTTTCCGGCGAGATCGTCACCGACAGCTTGTAACCCTTGGTGGGATCGAGCAGCGAGTTCGAGCGGTCGTAGGTCACCTGCCCCGGCAGGGCCAGCACATAGAAGGTGCGGCGGCGGTAATCGGAGACCGTGAAATCATAGTCCTTTTCGTTGGTGCCCACCACCTCGAAGCCATAGGAATAGGTCCAGCGCTTCTGCCACAGCGGCGTGCTGGCATAGGACATGCGGCCATAGAGCTTGCCGGTATAGGCCTCATAGGCGTTGACGTTGGAGTGATCGGCACCGATCCCCAGCTCGAAGGTGCGGTCTCGCTGACCGGCATTGGCGCGGCGGAAGGTGCCGGACAGGCCCTGCTCATTGGTGCCCAGCGTGGCGGTGCCGATCAGCGCGCCCTCAGGCGGGAACATGTTGGCATGGGTCCAGCTTCCGGTGGCCTTGATCCCCTCGCCCGTGGCATAGCCCAACTGCGCGGCCAGCGAGCGCGGCGGCCCGGCCTGCTCCTTGACCAGCAGATTGGCATATTCGGTGTCCTCGCCCGAGGCTGTGCCGGTCTGCTGCGGCTCGACCGTCACCACCGAATAGAGGTTGGTGGCCACCAGCGCCTTGCGCAGATCGTCGACCTTGCGGCTGTCGTAGAGTTCACCCTTCTTGAAACGGGCGATGGTGGCGACATGCCTGGGCTTGAAGACGCGCTTCTTGCCCTCCATCACGATATCGCCGAATTTGCTGCGCGGCCCCGGCGTGACGGGCAGCGTATAATCGCCGGTGCGGGCGGCGGCATCGAGCAGAACGTCGCGCTGGCCCACCTTCACGAAGGGATAGCCATTCTCCGGCAGGGTGACGCCAATCCCGGCCTCAGCCGAGAGGATGCGATCGGCGACGATGGGCTCGCCGCTTTTGGGCACGAAGGATTTGGTGATGAGGTCCGAGGGCGTGACCGGCGGCGCATCGAACTTGATCGCGCCCAGAGCATAGCGCGGCCCCGGCGCCACATCGAGCACCACGGTGATCTTGCCCGGCTCCTGAGCAGCCTGCTTGCCCTGCTCATCCTTCGCGGTTTGTGGCGTTTCGATGCTGCCATGCACGCTGGCGTCGAAAAAGCCCTGAGAGGACAGCACATCGGCCAGCGTCTTCTGGTCCTGCTGCATGCGGGCCGAGATCATCGCGGCATTGGCGGCATTGCCCTTGCCCTCCTTCAGCGCGGAGACGGCGGAGAACTGGCTGCGGATCGCATTGCCGTCGATGGGCGAGACCGGGTTGCGGTCGGCAATCTTGTCGACCCCGGTGACCTTCCAATCATAGTGCAGGTCGGTCTCGGGCTTGTCCTTCACATCGGCGGCGGTGACGTAAGGTTCGGTGTTGAAGCTGTCGAGCGGCGTGAGGGGCCTCGCCAGATCGGGATCGGGCGCCGGCAGCGGCGCCAGCGTGCCATCCTGAGCGGTGGTGGCCGTTGGCGGCGTGGCCGGAGCCTTGGCCGCGGGCGTTTGCTGCTGTTTGGCCCAATCCTGCACCGTGCCCATGGGGGCATCGGGATTGTCGCTGATCGGCGGCAGGGCGGCGTCGAAATCCTTGTCGGGCAGGATCGGCGTGGTGGGAATGGGGTTGGACTGGGCCGCCCCCGCCTGCCCGGCATCTTGCGCGGCTGGCGCGTTCTGCGCGGGAGGCGTCGCGTTCTGCGCGGGAGGCGTCTGGGCCAGAACAGGGGTGGCAAGGCAGGTCGCCAGCACCAGCAGGCTGGCTGTCACCAAGGCGGATTGTTCGACGGGCGTCTTTCGGCCACCCCTTCGAAACCCCTGAAACAAAACGCTTACCCCCCAACTGCGTCAAAGGCCTTCCGATCGCCGCAATCGAAGGCCAACGCAAGGTGTTACGCTTGGCTCAGGGGAATGTTCCTTGTCATTTCTTGTAAAATGCGACGGAAAATCAGGCCTTTTCGGCGAGCCGCCAACGCAGCGTCTCTCCGGCATGGAAAGGCACCAGCGCCAGAGCGCCCTCGCCCAGACTGTCAGGCACCGGGGTGTCGACACGCTCCAGAGTCACCATGCCCTCATTGAGCGGCAGGCCGTAGAAGCGGGGCCCATGCAGCGAGGCGAAGCCTTCCAGACGGTCCAGCACGCCCTCGTCCTCGAAGACCTGCGCATAGCTTTCCAGCGCATAAGGCGCGTTGAAAATGCCCGCGCAACCGCAGGCGGTTTCCTTGCGACCGATGGCATGGGGCGCGCTGTCGGTGCCCAGAAAGAACTTGGGCGAGCCCGAGACCGCCGCCGCGCGAACCGCCAGCCGGTGCTGCTCGCGCTTGGCGACGGGCAGGCAATAGGCATGCGGGCGAATGCCGCCGTCGAAGATGGCGTTGCGGTTGATGATGATATGCTGCGGCGTGATCGTGGCCGCGATGTTCGGCCCGGCGGCGTTGACGAAATCGACCGCCTCGCTGGTGGTGATATGCTCCAGCACGATCTTGAGATCGGGGTAATCGGCCACCAGCGGGGTGAGGATGGTCTCGATAAACACCGCCTCGCGGTCGAAGATATCGACGTGGCGATCGGTGACCTCGCCATGGATCAGCAGGGGCATGCCGATGCGCTGCATGGTTTCCAGCACGCCGGTCATCTTGCGGATGTCTGTGACGCCATGCGCGGAATTGGTGGTGGCATGGGCCGGATACAGCTTGCAGGCGGCAAAGGCGCCGCTGGTGTAGCCGCGCTCGATCTCCGCCGGATCGATGCTGTCGGTGAGGTAGCAGACCATCAGCGGGGTGAAATCCGTGCCCTGCGGCAAAGCATCCAGAATGCGCTGGCGATAGGCATTGGCCGCCTCCACCGTGCTGACCGGCGGGGTCAGGTTGGGCATCACGATGGCGCGGGCGAACTGGCGGGCGGTGTAATGCGCCACGGTCTTCAGCATATCGCCATCGCGCAGGTGAAGATGCCAGTCGTCGGGGCGGCGGATCGTGAGGGTCTGGGTCATGAAGGTGCCTTTAACGCTGCGCATAGGCCCTCGCAATAGGGCGAGGGTTTGCCTACATCGCCTGTCATGATTCTGCCTCCCGAACGCCTCTCCCGCTTTGCCCGCCATATCATCCTGCCCGAGGTGGGCGGCGCCGGACAATTGGCGCTGGCTCAGGCCCATGTGGTGCTGGTGGGCTGCGGCGGGATCGGATCGCCCGCGCTGCAATATCTGGCGGCGGCGGGCATCGGCCGGTTCACCCTGATCGACGACGATGTGGTGGAAGACAGCAACCTCCAGCGCCAGACGATCTTCTCAACCGCCGATCTGGGCCAATCCAAGGCGCAGGCGGCGGCTGAGTGGGTGAAACGCTTTGACCCGGCGCTGTCGGTAACGGTGCATGAACAGCGCATCGCCGAGGCCAACGCCGCCGCCCTGATCGGCCAGCCCACGCTGGTGCTGGACGGCTGCGACAATTTCGCTACCCGCCTTGCGGTGTCGGATGCCTGCGTGGCTCTGGGCGTGCCGCTGACCAGCGCGGCAGTGGGGCGCTTTCAGGGGCAGATCGCCAATTTCGCCGGGCATCTGCCGGGCCAGCCCTGCTATCGCTGCTATGTTGGCGATGCCTTTGATGCTCAGGACTGCGACACCTGCGCGGCGGATGGCGTGCTGGGGGCTTTCGTGGGCATGGTCGGCACCTTTGCGGCGATGCATGCCATCCGGGTGGTGCTGGCGCAGGCAGGCGTGGGCGCCGGGTTCGACGGCGCCGGTCTGGGCGATCCGCAATGGGGCAAGTTGATGCTGTTGGACGGGCTGGCGCCCTCGCTGCGACCGATCAATCTGGTGAAGGACCCGGTGTGCAAGGGGTGTTCAGCGTAGGAAAAGAAGATGCGAGGGGGTTACCCCCTCGCGCTCCCATGACGTCTTCCGGCGAGACGGCAGCGGCACCGAAATCTTGCGCCCCATCTCTCCACCAGCGCAACCAAAGGCGCGACAAGCTGAGCGCAAAGTCGAACCCTGTGCGCAACGTAGACATGAACGGGAGCGCGAGGGTTATGACCCTCGCATTATTCTTTTAAAACCTCTTCCACCCACTGGGGCACCACCTCCCCCGCGCTGCCCAGCCGCGTCTCATGAAACCATGCCGAGCCCGCCGAACGCTCCAGATTAAGCTCCAGACACTGCGCGCCCACCTCGCGCGCCGCCCTCACAAACCCCGCCGCCGGATAGACCGCGCCCGAGGTGCCGATCGACACGAACAAATCGCAATCGCGCAGAGCCTCATAGATATCCTCCATGCGATAGGGCATCTCGCCGAACCACACGATATCCGGGCGCAAGGAAGCCTTGCCGCAGGACGGGCAGGCAGGCCGCTCGATCAAGGTCTCCACCCAGGGATGCCGCGCATCGCAGGCCCCGCACCATGCGCTGTTGAGCGCGCCATGCATATGGATCAGCGCCTCGCTGCCCGCCCGCTCATGCAGATCGTCGACATTCTGGGTGACGAGCAGAAAGCCACCGTCCCACTCCCGCTCCAACCGCGCCAAAGCCAGATGCGCCGCATTGGGCTGCGCCGCCAGAGCCCCCGCCCGCCGCGCATCATAGAAGCGCTGCACCAGATCGGGATTGGCGGCAAAACCCTCCGGCGTGGCGACATCCTCGATGCGGTGATCCTCCCACAGGCCGTCGCTGGCGCGGAAGGTGCGGATGCCGCTCTCGGCGCTGATGCCCGCGCCGGTGAGGATGACGATGTTGCGGATGCTGCTCATGGCCCCGGTGTGCCTCAGCCACGCCGCCTTGCCAACCACGCCCACGCGGGCCATGACGCATTCCGCATTTTCGAAGAGGAGCATCCCATGGCAAACATCGGCATCATCGGCAGCGAAGGCCGCATGGGCAAAGCCATCGCTGAAGCGATCCAGATCAGCCACGCCGATGCCCACACCGTCGCAGGCGCCGTGGATCGCGATGGCGATGTGGAGGCGCTGGCCGCCGCCGCCGACGTGCTGATCGATTTCTCCTCCCCCGCCGCGCTGGAGGCCAGCCTCGATGCCGCCGTTGCCGCGGGCAAGCCCATCCTGATCGGCACCACCGGCCTTGAAGAACGCCACCACTGGCTGATCGATCAGGCCTCCGAGAAGATCGCCGTGCTGCAGACCGGCAACACCTCGCTGGGCGTCAACATGCTGGCCTGGCTGGTCGAGGAAGCCGCCCGCCGCCTGGGCGAGGACTGGGATATCGAGATCGTCGAGACCCACCACCGCATGAAGGTCGATGCCCCCTCCGGCACCGCGCTGCTGCTGGGCGACGCCGCCGCGCGCGGGCGCCAGATCCGTCTGGAAGACCACGCCGTGCGCGGGCGCGATGGCATCACCGGCAAGCGCGAGGCGGGCACCATCGGTTTCGCTTCCCTGCGCGGGGGCAGCGTGGCGGGCGACCACACGGTGCATTTCCTGGCCGACAATGAACGGCTCTCCTTCTCCCATCTGGCCGAGAATCGCGGGATTTTCGCGCGAGGGGCTTTGAAAGGCGCGCTGTGGCTGATCGGGCAGAAGCCGGGGCGGTATGGGATGAAGGAAGTTCTGGGGCTTTAAGAAGGAAGGTAGATGCGAGGGGGTTACCCCCTCGCGCTCCCATGACGTCTTCCGACGCACGGGCGGCGGCTTCCCATCGTAGCGCCTAGGCTCTCCACCTGCGCAACGCAGAGCGCCGCAGGCAGGTCAGCCTTGAACCACGCTGTCGATGTTTATGCCTGCGACACTATCGTGCCGAGCACTTCGGCATAGTCAGCATACCACGTAGACATTAAAGGGAGCGCGAGGGTGTAACACCCTCGCATTTCTCTTTTCCCTTCTGGAAACCCACGCCAGACCATGAAAAAAGCCGACATCTTCGAATTCTTCCGCCGCCTGGCCGAGGTCAACCCCGACCCGCAGACCGAGCTTGAATTCGGCAACACCTATCAGCTTCTGGTGGCCGTCACCCTGTCGGCTCAGGCGACGGATGTGGGCGTCAACAAGGCCACCCGCGCCCTGTTCGAGATCGTGAAGACCCCTCAGGACATGCTCGATCTGGGGCTCGACGGGCTGAAGGATCACATCAAGACCATCGGCCTGTTCAACACCAAGGCCGCCAATGTGATGGCCATGGCCCAGATCCTGGTCGACAAGCACGGCGGCGAGGTCCCCGTCGACCGCGATGCTCTGGTCGAGCTGCCCGGCGTGGGGCGCAAGACGGCCAATGTCGTGCTGAACTGCGCCTTCGGCATGGAGACCTTCGCGGTCGACACGCATATCTTCCGTGTGGGGAACCGCACGGGGCTGGCGAAGGGCAAGACGCCCGAAGCCGTCGAGAAGCAGTTGGAAAAGCATGTGCCCGGCCCGTTCCGCGTGGGGGCGCATCACTGGCTGATCCTGCATGGGCGCTATATCTGCAAGGCGCGGACGCCGGAGTGCTGGCGGTGTCCTGAGGTGGATTTGTGCGCCTTCAAGGATAAGGTTTTGCAGAAGAAGAAGTGAAGATGCGAGGGTCATAACCCTCGCGCTCCCTTTAATGTCTACGTCGCGCCACGGGTTCGACCAAAGAGCCAAGGCTGCCGCGCCGCAGGCTTTAAACGAGAAAAAGGCGCCGAGGGCATTCCTGCCTGCGGCGCCTTTTCGTTGTGCAGGTGGAGAGCCTAAGCGCTCCATCACCCCCTACCCTGCCCTATCGTCGGGAGACGTAACGGGGGTGCAGGGGGTGTAACACCCCCTGCTTTCACCCTGCCTTACTGATTGGGATCGATATTCAACCCATGCAGCCCATGCTCCGCCGTATCGTGCGGCGTGGGAGCATGCTCCGCCTCAGGGTCCAGCAAAGGCTGCAGCATGCCTTCGGTCTTGGTCACGATGGCGGTCGCCACCGCATTCCCCAGCACCGACGTCGCGCTGCGGCCCATGTCGAGGAAGGTGTCCACCGCCAGCAGCAAGGCAATGCCCTCGACCGGCAGGTGGAACTGGTTGAGCGTCGCGGCGATCACCACCAGCGAGGCGCGCGGCACGCCGGCGATGCCCTTGGACGAGACCATCAGCGTCAGCAGCATCAGCAACTGCGTGCTGATCGGCAGGTGGATGCCGTAAGCCTGCGCGATAAAGATCGAGGCGAAGCTGGCATACATCATCGAACCGGTGAGGTTGAAGGCATAGCCCAGCGGCAGCACGAAGCCCGAAACGCGGCGCGGCACGCCGAAGCGGTCGAGCTGCTCGAACATCTTGGGCAGGCTGGCTTCCGAGGAGGCCGTCGAGAAGGAGATCAGGACGGGCTCGCGGATGTAGCGGAACAGGGTGAAGGCGCGCTTGCCCAGGAACAGCGCGCCCGCGCCCAGCGTCAGCAGGCAGAGCAGGACCAAGCCACCGTAGAACTCGGTGACCAGCACGCCATAGGTGGCAAGGATGCCCAGCCCCTTCACGCCGACGATCGCCGCCATCGCGCCGAACACCGCCAGCGGCGAGACCGACATCACATAGCCGGTGATCTGCAGCATCAGCGTCACCACCGCATCGGCGAAATCGACGATGATGCGGCCCTTCTCGCCAATCGCCGAAAGCCCCACGCCCGCAAAGACCGAGAACACCAGAAGCTGCAGCACATTGTTCTGCGCCATGGCGTCGAGCGCGCTGGTCGGGAAAATTTCGATGATGAAGTGGCGGAAGGTGAGCTGGCTGGTGGCCAGATCGCCAAGGCCCGTGGCCGGGCTCAGCGCCAGACCGGCGCCGGGCTGGAACAGATTGACCAGCACCATACCAAGCAGCAGCGACACCAGGCTGGAGCTGACGAACCAGATCAGCGCCTTGCCGCCGATGCGGCCCAGCGCGGTCGAATCGCCCATGCCCGCGATGCCGGTAACGATGGTCGCCATGATCAGCGGCGCGATGATCATCTTGATCAGCCGCAGGAACACGTCAGGCAGCAGCTTGAGCAGATCGGCGATCGTCGCCAGAGCCGGGTCCTTGGCGTCGAACGCCTGATGCAGACCGTAGCCCACCACAATACCGGCCACCAGGGCAATCAGAATGAAATAGGTCAGCCGTTTTGCCATGGTTCCCCGCATGCGCCCTTTTCGTTTTCGGGCGTCTATGAATGTATCAATGTGTCCTGCTACCAAGGCCAGTGGAAAGCGGCAATGGCGGCAAAGGACGTATGCCCCGTGGGGGTGAGGTGTGGCAGAGGCCCGCCGCCTTTGCGAGGATAGAAGATATAAAAAGAGAAAATGCGAGGGGGGAGTCTTTGCTGGTCGCATTCCTCAAGAGGAATGCTCCGGGCCCTCGCGCTCCCAGAACGTCTTCCGGCGATAGGGCGGTGGCGCCCGGTCGTCGTGCGGGAACTCTCCACCTGCGCAGCAGAAAGGCGCCGCAGGCAGGAAGACCCAGCGCCCTCTCTATCATTGGAGCCCTGCGGCGCGGCAAGCTGGGCGCAAGGCCGAACCCTTAGCGCCCACGCAGACATTAAAGGGAGCGCGAGGGCGATGGCCCTCGCATCTTATCCTTCAATCCTTCTTCAAGGCCGCAACCGTAATCCGCGCAAAAATCCGCTCCAGCGCCTCAAGGTCGGCGATGGCGACGGCTTCATCCCGCTTGTGCATCGTGGCGTTGCAGAGACCGAACTCGATCACCGGGCAGAGCGATTTCAGGAACCGCGCATCCGATGTGCCCCCACTGGTCGAAATCTCCGGCTCCACGCCCGTTTCGGCCTTGATCGCTTCGACCACCAGCGCCGAGAACTCCCCCGGTGGCGTCAGGAAGGCTTCGCCGGAGATCACCGGGCGCGTGGTGCCGCCGTGGCGGGCGGCGACTTCCGTCACCCAATCGGCCAGCGACTGGCCGGTGTGCAGATCGTTGAAGCGGATCGACACGCGGGCCGAGGCCTTGGGCGGGATCACATTGGTGGCGGGATTGCCGCAGGAGACATCGGTGATTTCGAGGTTCGATGCCTGAAACCAGTCGGTGCCCTCGTCCAGCACATGGCCCTTCAGTTCGGCCAGCAGCGCGACCAGCTTGGTCAGCGGATTGTCGGCCAGATGGGGATAGGCGACATGGCCCTGCACGCCCGCCACCTCGATCCAGACGTTGACGCTGCCCCGGCGCCCCACCTTGAGCATATCGCCCAGGCGATGGACCGAGGTCGGCTCGCCCACGAGGCACAGGTCGGGGCGCTCTCCGGCGGCGTTCATATGGTCGATCAGGGCCAGCGTGCCATAGGTGGCGGGGCCTTCCTCATCGCCGGTGATGATCAGGCTGACGGTGCCCGCCTCGGCCGGGACATGGTGCATCGCCGCCACGAAAGCCGCGATCGAGCCTTTCATATCGACCGCGCCGCGTCCGTAAAGTAGCTCGCCCCGGCGCTGGGGCGCGAAGGGGCCGCTGGTCCAACCCTCGCCGGGCGGGACGACATCGACATGGCCCGCATAGGAGAAGTGGCGGCTGCCCTCGGGGCCCTTGCGGATGGCGAAAAGGTTCTCGACAGGGCCGTCGGGCGCCTCGCCGGTGATGAAGCGCTGCACGTCGAAGCCGAGCGGGCGCAGGGCCTCTTCCAGACAGTCGAAGACCATGCCCGCGGCGGGGGTAACACTGGGGCAGGCGATCAGCGCCTCGGCAAGGGCGACCACATCGGGGGAGACCTTGGGGGTGGATGTCTGGAGGGTATCAGTCATGATCCATCCTTAAAGCATCGCGCGAAAAAGTGGGAACCGGTTTTTCGCAAAAGCGATGCGGCAACAGGCGAATCAAAAGCGCCGCGTCCCCGGAAGGGGCGCGGCGCCAGAGATCAACGGTTTGGACCTTCGCGATCAGCCCTGCGGAGCAGCCGGGGCCAGCGCCTCATCCAGCACCTTGGCCAGACGCAAGCCCGCCTGGAAGATACGCTCACCCGCAACGGCGGCATCCTTGTCGAGGCTCTTGTCGTCCAGCGTGACCTCCTTGGGCGTGGTCTCGGTGGCGGCGACCACATGGCCGAAGACCTGCGGATAGACCAGATCATGCGCCAGCGCCCAGCTCTCCTGCGCCCAGTCGTTCACATCACCCGTGGCGACCCGCGCCTTCTCGGCAGGGCTGTAGGCGCGCACGGCGGGCAGGCGCCCTTCCTTCTGCGCGCGCTCCACCACCACCGTGTCCCAGATGCTGTGCAGATTGGCGGGCTTGCCCTTGTTGTCCACCAACACGCCATTGGCGACATAGGAAGGCGCCTGAATGTTGGTCACCAGCACCTGATTGCCGCCCATGTCATGCTCATGCTCGGCGGCATGGAGCGGCTGATGCACATCGCCCACGAAATGCACCAGGAAGATCAGCGCCTCCAGCCGCTGGGCCGCAGGCAGGCTGCGATCCGCCAGCACGCGGCGCGTGCGCGTGATCTGCGCCGTGACGCAATTGCCGCTGGAGCAGGCCTCCTTCACATCGAAAGGCTTGTCGATGTCGATGTCCTGATAATGCCACGGAAACGTATAGGCCCAGCGCCACGACGCCGCCCGCAGGCAATCGGGATAGACCGCCGCATCGGCGATGTTCTTCACCGGGCAGGCGGGCATGCCCAACTGGGCCTCATTCTTGAGCAGCTCGTCGATCTGCGCGGCGACCTCGGGCTTCACATTGGCATAGGCGATGTTGCCCACCGTGCGATGGCCCAGCTCTCCCCAGGCCAGAGCCGGCTGGGCGGTAAGCGTGAACATGCCCGCCAGAGCAGTGCCCGCGATCGCCAGTTTACGGCGCAAGGTGGTGGAGATCATATGGGGCGGCCCTCGTTTGCGTGAAGTGAAGGCCGCGGTTCTAGCGCCGGGTTGTGACGGGAAAAAGAGGGGATTAGAAAGAAGATAAATGCGAGGGTGTTACACCCTCGCGCTCCCATTCCGTCTCCCGACGATAGGGCAGTGGCACCCGGTCGTTGTGCGGGAACTCTCCACCTGCGCAACGAAAAGGCGCCGCAGGCATGAAAGCCCCCGGCGCCTTCCTATCGTTTAAAGCCTGCGGCGCCGCAATCTAGGCGCATCGCCGAACCCGAAGCGCAACGCAGACATTAACGGGAGCGCGAGGGCGATGGCCCTCGCATCTTCCCCTTCAGACCTTCTTAAAGCTCAGCATCCCCCAGAACCGCAGCCCGCAGCTCCGCAATGCCCAACCCCGTCTCCGAAGACGTCACCGAAACCAGAGGAAACGCCGCCGAATGCTTGCGCGCCTCGGCGACGGTCTTGGCGTAGACATCGTCCAACTCGCTGGCCTTGATCTTGTCGGCCTTGGTCAGCACCAGACGATAGCCCACGGCTGAACCGTCGAGCATCTCCATCATCTCGCGATCGACATCCTTCACCCCGTGACGGCTGTCGATCAGCACCAAGCAGCGCTTGAGCACCACACGCCCGCGCAGGAATTCGCGCACCAGCTTGCGCCATTGCTCCACCACCTTGGGCGGGGCCTTGGCGAAACCGTAGCCGGGCATATCGACCAGACGGAAGTCGGGCAGCTCGCCCAGCACACCGCCCACCTCGAAGAAGTTCAGCTCCTGCGTGCGGCCCGGTGTCACCGAGGTGCGCGCCAGCGACTTGCGCCCGGTGATGGCGTTCAGCAGGCTGGACTTGCCGACATTCGAACGCCCGGCAAAGGCCACCTCGGGCACCACCGGATCGGGCAGGAACTTCAGCGCCGGGGCGGAAAGGAGGAAATCCACCCGCCCCGAGAACAGCCGCCGCGCGCGTTCGACCAGTTCCTCATCGACGCCGGGCGCCTGTTCTTGCGGCTGCTCGCTCATTTGCTGTCCTTGATGGCGCGGGCAACGGTGGCGCGTTCCTGCTGCACCATGGCCTTCATGCCGGGGTGGCGCGAGTAGAGATACTTCTGCTGCGCCACGGTCAGGATGTTCGAGGTGATCCAGTAGATCAGCAGGCCCGAGGCGAAGGGCGCCATCACGAACATCATCATCCAGGGCATGATCGACATCATCTGCTGCTGCGCGGGATCGGGCGCGGCGGGCTGCAGCTTGAACTGGAACCACATCGAGATGCCATAGATCAGACCCAGCAGGCCCAGACCCAGGAACGAGGGCGGATCCCAGGGGATCAGGCCGAAGAGGTTGAAGATATGCAGCGGATCGGGAACCGAAAGATCCTTGATCCACAGCACGAAGGGCTGGTGACGCATGTCAATCGACACCATCAGCACCTTGTAGAGCGCGAAGAAGACCGGGATCTGGAGGAACATCGGCAGGCAGCCCGCGAGCGGGTTCACCTTTTCCTCCTTGTAGAGCTTCATGGTTTCTTCCTGAAGCTTCTGGCGGTCGTCCTTATAGCGCTCCTGCAGGGCCTTCACCTTGGGCTGGATGGCGCGCATCGAGGCCATGGAGGAAAAGCCGCGCTGGGCCACCGGGAACATGATGAGGCGCACGATCAGCGTCAGCAGCATGATCGCCACGCCGAAGTTGCCGGTCAGGTGGAACAGCGTGCGCAGCAGCAGGAAGATCGGCTTTTCGAAGAACCAGAACCAGCCCCAGTCGATCGAATAGCTGAACTTGGTGACGCCCTCGGCCTCATACTTGTCGAGGACGGTGTTTTCCTTGGCACCGGCGATCAGGCGCGTGGTGGTGCTCGACGCCGTGCCCGGCGCAACGGTCTGCGCGGGATAGACGAGGTCGGCGCGGAACAGGTCATTGCCCAGCGAACGGAAGTCACTGGTGGCGCCCTGGCCGTTGGTGGGGGCCAGCACGCTCATCCAGTAGATGTCGGTGAAGCCCAGCCAGTCGGCGGTGCCTTCCAGATTCATCTGGCCGGCCTTGGTCACGTCCTCATACTTGGGCTGGAACTTCACGCTGCTGTCGAGCGAATCGAAGGGCCCCGAATGCAGGTTCCAGCTACGCTGGCTGGCGGTGCGGCTGGTGCGGTTGATCAGCGCGAAGGACTGGATCTTGAGCGGCGCCGTGCCGGTGTTGCTGACCTTCTGCGTCACCGTGATCATATAGTCGGTGTCGATGGCATAGGTCAGGTTGAAGGTCTGGCCGGTGGTGTTCGACCAGCTCAGCGTGACCGGCGTGGTCGGCGTCAGCCTGGCGCCAGCGGGCGCGGTCCACACGGTGTTGCCATCGGGAATCGCGATACCGGCGGGCGCGTTCACCCAGCCGACCTGCGCAAAATGCTGGGCAGGCGTACCGGCGGGCGAGTACAGACGCACCGGCTCGCTGTTCTTCTCGATGGTGGCCTTGTGGCGCGGCAGCGAGAGGTCATCGACCACGCCGCCCGCCAGATTGATCGAGCCGACCAGACCCGGCGCGGCAATCGCCACGCGCGGACGGGCAAGCTGGGCCTTCAGGTCGACGGCTTCGACCTGCTGCTCCATCGCATCGCCCAGACCGCCCTCGCGGGTCGGCTTGGCGGCAGTGGGCGTCGGGCTGGCCGAGGCTTCGGGCTTGGGCTTGTTGGCGTTGGGGTAGAAGTAGCGAAGGGCGGTATCCCAGCCGAACAGCAGGATACCCACCAGCAACATCGCCAGCAACAAATTGCGCTGATTTTGCGGGGGCTGTTTACTCACGATGGCGCCTTCGAGCCTCTATCCGATCCGTGTTGAGAAACGGGGCCTAGGGCACAGGATCATAGCCATGCCCACCCCAAGGGTGGCAGCGCAATAGACGCTTAACCGCCAGCCATCCACCCTTAATCGCGCCATAACGCCGCAGGGCGATGATGGCATATTCGCTGCAGCTGGGCGCATAGCGGCACGATGGCGGCAACACGCGTGAGGGGCCAAGCTGCCAGCCCCGCGCGATCAGGATAAAGAGCCGCGCCAGCATGGGTTCAAACGCCGACAGGCGCCGGGCCCTTGCCCCGCGTCCTGACCACAGGCTTGCCTTTCGGGCCACCCTTACGAGGCCCACGCGGCGGATCGCCCTTCCCTGCCCGCGCCCGTTCCAGAGCGACCAGCAATTCGGCGCGCATCGTGGCGAAATCGCGCTCGACCCCGCTCTCGCGGCCGATCAGCACATGATCGTGACCCGCCAGACCGTGAGCAGGCAGCAGCTCGCGCACCAGAGCGCGCAGACGGCGCTTCATCCGGTTGCGCACCACGGCATTGCCGATCTTCTTGGTGACGGTGATGCCGAAGCGCAGATCCTCGCCACCATTGGGCCGGACCTGCAGCACCACACCGCCCCGCGCCACGCGCAAGCCGCTGTTGGCCGCCAGGAAATCCGAGCGCTTTGTCAGCACCCGCAACCGTGGCGGTAAACCCCGCACGGTAACGCAAGAAACCGCGCCCCGAGGCTCCTCACCCCCAGGCGCGGTCATGCCGTCCGAGCCTCAAAAGGCGTCAGATCAGGCCGACAGCTTCTTGCGGCCACGCGCACGGCGGGCAGCGAGCACCTTGCGACCGCCAACAGTGGCAGTACGGGCGCGGAAACCATGGCGGCGGGCGCGGACAAGCCGGCTGGGCTGAAAAGTGCGCTTCATCGTAGTAACCCTTGCAAAATCTCGTCTGGCGCAGCGCAGGGCTACGCGTGAAGCGCGGCCATTATGGATTTGGCCGGTTTGAGTCAAGGGATTCGGAAGGGGGTTAAGAAAGATAAGATGCGAGGGCCATCGCCCTCGCGCTCCCTTTAATGTCTACGTCGCGCACAAGCTACCCGTCAGGCACGGGTTCATAGCGCCGCAGGCTTTAAAATTGCCAGTACGGCCTTGAAAGCATTGCCGCCTGCGGCGCTTTGCGTAGCGCAAGCGGAGAGATAGTCCACACCGTTTCGGCGCCACTGCCCTCGCGTCGGAAGACGTCATGGGAGCGCGAGGGGGTAACCCCCTCGCATTTTCTTTTTACCCCTAACTTCCTCTCGACAGTTTCTTTTCCGTCTTTCAAGATCACTCCACCTCATCTTCAATCCAAAGGCGTATCCCCTTGGTCGCATTGGTTTCCACGGTCGCCTATCTCGGACTGGAAGCGCGGACGGTGGAGGTTCAATGCCAGATCACGGCAGGCCTGCCCGGCTTCCACCTTGTGGGCCTCGCCGACAAGGCCGTGAACGAAAGCCGCCAGCGCGTTCAGGCCGCGCTCGCCGCGATGGGTCTGGCGATGCCGCCCAAGCGGATCACCGTGAACATGTCCCCCGCCGATCTGCCCAAGGAGGGCAGCCATTACGACCTGCCGATCGCGCTGGCGCTGCTGGCCGCGATGGGCGTCACCGATGCCGAGCAGTTGCAGGACTATATCGTCGTGGGCGAACTGGCGCTGGATGGACGGATCGTCGCCTCGCCGGGCGTGCTGCTGGCCGCGCTGCACGCCAGCGAGACTGAAAAAAGCCTGATCTGCCCGGCCTCGCAAGGATCTGAGGCGCGCTGGGCGAGCGGCATCGCGGTGCTGGCCGCGCCCGATCTGGTGGGGCTGATGGGGCATCTGAAGGGCACATCGGTGCTGCCAGTGGCGCCGCTGGCCGACAGCGTGCAGCCGCCGCCCGGCCCGGACCTGAAACAGGTGAAGGGTCAGGAATCAGCCCGCCGCGCGCTGGAGATTGCAGCAGCCGGATCACATAATCTGCTGATGGTCGGCCCGCCCGGCGCCGGCAAGAGCCTGCTGGCCAGTTGCATGCCGGGCATCCTGCCGCCGCTCGACGCCGCCGAGGCGCTGGAGGTCTCGATGGTCGCCTCGATGGCGGGCACGCTGGAGGGCGGGCGGATTTTACGCACACGCCCTTTCCGCGCCCCGCATCATTCGGCCAGCATGGCGGCGATGACCGGCGGCGGCCTGCGCGCCCGGCCCGGCGAAGTCTCCATGGCGCATCTGGGCGTGCTGTTTCTGGACGAACTGCCCGAGTTTCAGCGCAATGTGCTCGATTCGCTGCGCCAGCCGCTGGAAAGCGGCGAGGTCAGCGTGGCGCGCGCCAATGCCCATGTCACCTATCCGGCGCGGGTGCAGATGATCGCGGCGATGAACCCGTGCCGCTGTGGCCATCTCGACGATGCGTCGCTGGGCTGCAGCCGCGCGCCCCGCTGCGGCGCCGATTACCAGAGCCGCGTCTCCGGCCCCTTGCTCGATCGCATCGATCTGCATGTGCAGGTGGATGCCGTGCCCGCCGTTGATCTGGCCCGCGCGCCGGTGCAGGAAAGCAGCATCGTGGTCGCCAAACGGGTCGCGGCAGCGCGTGAGGTGCAACGCGGGCGCCTCTCGGGCCAGAGCGGCTTGCGCACCAATGCCGATCTGACGGGGGATCTGCTGGAAACCCATGCCACGCCTGACAAGGACGGTCAGGCTCTGCTGATGCAGGCGGCGGAAAGGCTCAAACTCTCGGCGCGGGGTTATACGCGGGTACTGCGGGTGGCGCGCACCATTGCCGATCTGGCGCAGGCTGCCACCGTCAGCCGCGCCCATGTGGCCGAGGCGCTGTCCTATCGGCGGCAGGGGCCGCTGGGCTGATCCTGACGATACAGGTCACCGAAACTGATACTGTGGCGCAATAGCCACAAAAATCCACGTCACAAAACTGACGCCATGCAGCCAAACCTTTGAAACATAAGCCCGCCAGAGCCTGCACATCGCAGTTCACTGGAGCTTCCCATGCGTCTGTCCGCCTTTCTGCTCGCCACCTGTGCTGCTCTGACGCCCGCCTGCGCCCTGGCCGCTGTGGCGCCCGATGCCACGCCTGCCGCCGCTCCCGCCGCCGATGCCGATGCGGACGCCGAAGCTGACACGGGCCGGGCCATCGTCGTGGTCGGCAAGGGCGACACCCGCCAGACGCAGACCGTCACCGCGCATGATCTGGCGCTGCTGGCTCCCGGCTCCAGCCCGTTCAAGGCGATCGAGAACCTGCCCAGCGTCAACTTCCAGTCGGCCGACCCCTTCGGCGCCTATGAATGGGCCGAGCGTATCTCGATCCGTGGCTTCAACCAGAACGCGCTGGGCTTCAATCTGGATGGCGTGCCGCTGGGCGATGCCAGCTATGGCAATGACAACGGCCTGCACATCAGCCGCGCCATCGCCACCGAGAACATCGGCACGGTGCAGGTGGTGCAGGGCGCGGGCGCTCTGGACAGCCAGTCGACCAACAATCTGGGCGGCACCATCGACTACAACTCCGCCGATCCGGTCGACCATTTCGCGGTCGATGCCTCGGGCACGCTGGGCAGCTTCGAGAGCCGTCGCGGCTTTATCCGGGTCAACATGGGCGTGGCCAATGGCCCGCGCGGCTATGTGTCCTACACCTATTCCGATGGCGACAAGTGGAAGGGCGTGGGCGTCCAGAAGCAGCAGATGGTCAATGCCAAGCTGGTGGTGCCCGTCAACAGCGGCACCGACGTCACCGGCTATTTCAGCTATTCGGACCGCAAGGAAAACGACTATCAGGACATGTCGCTGGGGATGATCCAGCGCCTGGGTTACAATTGGGACAACAATTCGGGCAATTACGCCCAGGCCGTCGCGGTGGCGCGCGCCTATCAGAACGGCACGGCCCTGCCCGCCCCCTTCCAGACGGTGGACGATGCCTATTACAACGCCGGTGGCCTGCGTAAGGACTATCTGGGCTATGTCGGCATCAAGTCGAAGCTGAGCAGCCAGATCACCGCCGAGGCCAAGGGTTACTACCACCAGAACGACGGCGCGGGCCTCTGGTACACGCCCTATGTGCCCAGCGCCAACGGTTCGGCGATCTCGATCCGCACCACCGAATATGGCATCCGCCGCGCGGGGGTGTTCGGCGATGTGAAGGCGCAGACGGGCAACAACACGCTGGTCGTGGGCGGCTGGTATGAAAACAACACCTTCCGCCAGGCCCGCCGCTATTACAACACGGCCAGCGACACCGTGCCCGGCTATGGCCTGCTCGACATGCCGAGCAACCCCTTCTTCACGCAGTGGCAGTACAATTACGGCACGGATACGATGCAGTATTACGTGCAGGACACCTTCAAGCTGGGCGACCTGACGCTGAACGGCGGCTGGAAGGGCTTCCAGGTGATCGAGCGCGCCAATGCCGTGGTGCCCGGCACGCTGGCGGGCGGCCGCATCACCAGCACCGACTGGTTCCAGCCCAGCGTCGGCGCCGCCTACAAGATCGGCGCGCATGGCGAGGCTTTCGGCAGCTTCAGCCAGTCGACCCAGGCCTTTGTCGCGGCGGGGACCACCGGCCCCTTCTCGACCACCCAGGCCGGTTTCGCCGCCATCCAGTCGAGCCTCAAGCCGCAAAGCTCGGACACCTATGAGGTCGGCTATCGCTATGGCGACGGCATGTTCCACGGCACGCTGGGCGCCTATTGGGTGAACTTTCACAACCGCCTGCTGGGCGTCACCTCGGGCGCGGGCATCGTGGGCAGCCCGACCATCCTGCAGAATGTGGGCGGCGTCCGCTCGGCGGGGATCGAGGCGCTGCTCAACGCCAATCTGGGCCATGGCTTTGGCGCCACGGTCTCCTATTCCTACAACGACAGCACCTATCGCAACAATGTGGTGCAGGCCGATGGCACGGTGGTGGCAACCAGGGGCAAGACCGTGGTCGATGCCCCGCGCAACATGGCCCGCGCCGAGCTGAACTATGACGACACGGTCTTCTTCGGCAAGGTGAGCGTCGACTATATGTCGAAGCGCTATTACACCTATCTCAACGATGCCATGGTCGGCGCGCGCGCGCTGGTCGATGCCACGGTGGGCTATCGCTGGAAGAATGCCTACACCGCCAAGCCGGTGGAGCTGCAGCTCAACATCACCAATCTGATGAACGCGCATTACGTCTCGACCATCGGCACCAACGGCTTCACCAACAGCGGTGACAGCCAGACGCTGATGGTGGGCGCGCCGCGCGCCTTCTTCGGCACGATCAAGCTGGGGTTCTGAATTGTTGTTCCGGCCATGGGATCTGCCCATGGCCGGAACACCTCATTTGACCCGATCGATCAGCGCCATGGCGGCCTGCGGGTTGCGGACCTTGTGCCCGCTGATGACATAGAGATAGACATCGCGCGGCGTCGCTGCGGCTCGATGGGGCTCGGCCAGCGTCAGCCCGTCCGGCGCATGCCCCGCCGCCCAGTCACGGGCACGCTGCGCCCATTGGTCGAGCGCCTGCGCGCTGTAGCCCAGCGGCTCCTCCTCCACCGTGCCCATAATCCGCGCATAGACGAAAGGCGCGGTCAGATCGGCGATCTGGGGCCAGTCGGCATCGCCCGCCACGATGGGGGCCACACCATGCTCGCGCAGCAGGGCGATGCAATCGGGGTGGCAGAAACTGTCATGCCGCAATTCCACCGCATGACGCAGCGCCCGCCCTTCATGCGAGGCGGGCAGCAATTTCAGAAAGGCCGCGAAATCATCGGGATCGAATTTTTTCGTGCCCATGAACTGCCAGTTGATCGGGCCCAGCTTGTCCTTCAGCTCCATCAGCCCGCTGGTGAAGAAGCGCTCGATGCTGGCGCCTGCCTCGGCCAGCACCTTGCGGTTGGTGGCGAAGCGCGGTGCCTTCAGCGAAAAGACGAAATCATCGGGCGTTTCATCGTGCCATTTGGCGAAGCTCTCGGGCTTTTGCGATCCGTAATAGGTGCCGTTGACCTCGATCGAGCTGAGCTGACGGCTGGCAAATTCAAGCTCGCGCTTCTGGGCCAGCCCCTGCGGGTAGAAGGTGCCGCGCCACGGTTCATAGGTCCAGCCGCCGATGCCGATGCGAATCCGCCCGCTTTTCTTCTCGCCCATGGGTCGCTGCCTTTCTGACTGCCTTTGCCGCCCTTATGCCGCGCGGAATGCCATCACGACACCCCATTTCCTGCGGTCAAAGCCGCCGCCTCGGATCGCGCCTTGATGACATGCAGCACCGCGCCGTGGAAATCCTCCAGGAAGATATGCCCCCACAGGTCGCAATAGGCGTTGATCGGCGTGGCGATGCGGTAATGCGTCGTCAGCACCAGCCGGGTGCGCCCGCCGGGCAGGGGCGAGAGGCGATAGTCCCCGCCGGTCAGCTTGAGATAGGGGCTGTCCACCTTCACATGCCCCTCCACCGCCTGGGGGATCGCGCCGGGGCCGAAGCGGAAGGTCCAGGCCAGCGCACGGTCCTGCTGCCAGCCGGTCACCACCTCCTCGAAGGTCACGCCGCGCGTCCAGCGCAGATGGCGCACCGCGCCCACGCCCTGCCCCGCCAGCCTGGCGTCGATGGGGCGCGGCACGCCGACCACATTATGGCTGAAGGTCCAGATCCGCTCCTCGGGCCGGATATCGGCGATTGCCACGGTGTTGGCCCAGACGGCGCTGGGCGGCGCGGCGATCTCCACCACGCTCCGCACCTGTCCCTCGAGCGGGGGCGCGGGCGCATCGGGCATGCCGGGCAGCCCCAGCAGCGGCAGCGCGATCACGCAGGACACCGCCGAGCGTGAGCGCAGCTTGCGCAGGCACAGGAACGACAGCCATGACCCCAGCGCCGATGCACCGCAGAAGAAGGGCGCCGCCATCACCGCGCAGATGCCGCCCTCGTGCAACACCGCGAAGGAGAGGAGGGTGAACAGGCCGATGCAGATCCAGCCGATCTTGATATGGCGCCACAGCCGCCCCTCGCCGCGCGGATCGGCCAGAACGCTGGCGGTGCCCGCGATGGCCATCGGCATGAAGATCAGCCCGGCGATAAAGGGCAGCATCGTATCGGTGCCCTGCCACAGCATCAGATAGAGGATCACCCCATAGATCAGCGCCGAAGGGATCGCGAAAAGCAGTCTCTCACCCATCGAGGGCCGTGCATGCGGGGCGGGATCAGGGGCGGGATCGCTGTCTGTCACACTCTCTTCCCCAGGCTGCGGCACTTTCGTCTTATCGCCAGCGCGTTGAAATGTCATGCAACCGCCCTAGAGGAGCTGGCATGCGTTTTCTTCCCCCTCTTGCCGCCGTGGCGGCCTGCCTCGCCCTCCCCCTTGCCGCCACCAGCGCCATGTCGCGCCCGGTCAGCGCCCCTGCCGCCACGCCCGACAAGGCACGCGCGCCGGTCACCATCCTGATCTCGATCGACGGCTTCCGCGCCGACTATCTCGATCGCGGCGAGACGCCGGTGCTCTCGCGTCTGGCGGCGGGCGGCGTGCATGCGGCGATGCGGCCTTCCTTTCCCTCCGTCACCTTTCCCAATCACTGGACTCTGGTGACGGGCCTTGTGCCCGATCACAACGGCATCGTCGGCAACAAGATGAAGGATCCGGCCCGGCCCGACGAAACCTTCGACATGAAAAGCGACGATCCCTTCTGGTGGAATCAGGCCGCGCCGATCTGGCGCGATGCCGAACTGGCCGGGCTGCGCAGCGCCACCGTCTTCTGGCCGGGATCGAATGTCGCCTGGGGCGGCACCAGGGAGGACAAGAAGGTCACCGGCGGCACGCGCCCCGAGGACTGGCTGGAATACAACAAGGCGGTCACCGGCCCCCAGCGGATCAACACCGTGCTGGACTGGATGCGCCGCCCCGCCGCGATCCGCCCGCGCCTTGTCACGCTCTATTTCGATCAGGTCGATTCGGCGGGGCATGATTTCGGGCCCGATGCGCCCGAAACGCGCACCGCCATGCAGGAGGTCGACCGCAGCATCGGCGAGCTGGTCGCCGGGCTGGCGGCGCTGGGGCAGAAGGCCAATCTGGTGATCGTGGCCGATCACGGCATGGCCGCCACCGCGCCCGAGCGGGTGGTCTGGCTGAAGGATATCGCCGATCCCGCCGACTTCACGCTGGTGGAGGACGGCACCTTTGCCGCCATCGCCCCGGTGCCCGGCCATGAGGCGGCGCTGGAAGCGGCGCTGGCCAAGCCGCACGACCATCTGCAATGCTGGCCCAAGGCGAAGATCCCGGCGCGCTTCCGCTATGGCACCAACCCGCGCGTCGAGCCCTGGCTCTGTCTGGCCGATGTGGGCTGGCTGGTCTTCGACAAACCGCCGCACAAGGTGAAGGGTGGCAACCACGGCTATGACAATGCCGCGCCCGAGATGGCCGCGCTGTTCATCGCCAACGGTCCGGCGTTTCGCGCGGCGGGCAAGCTGCCTGCTTTCGACAATGTGGATGTGGCGCCGCTGCTGCGGGATCTGCTGAAGCTGCCCCCCGCGAAGGATGCCGATGGCGACGATCAGCCCTTCCGCGCCGTGCTGAAGCGCTAAAAATGATCATGGGCGGGGCATGCCAGACATGCCCCGCCCATAACCCTTCACGCTGGCGCTAACCGACTTTCGCTTCGGCACGCCAGGCGTGAAGCAGGGGCTCGGTGTAGCCGTTGGGTTGCTTGACACCCTCGAACACCAGAGCGCGCGCGGCCAGAAAGGCCTTGCTCGTCGCTTCATGCCCCTGCATCGGATGATAGGCCGGATCGCCCGCATTCTGCCCGTCGACCTTGGCTGCCATGCGATGCAGCGCCTGCTCGACCTCCGCCGCGCTGGCCACGCCATGCAGCATCCAGTTGGCCAGATGCTGCGAGGAGATGCGCAGCGTCGCGCGGTCCTCCATCAGACCGACATCGTGGATATCGGGCACCTTGGAGCAGCCAATGCCCTGATCGACCCAGCGCACCACATAGCCCAGAATGCCCTGAGCATTGTTGTCCAGCTCCTCGCGGATTTCCTCGGGCGACCAGTTGTGGCCCGAGGCCAGCGGCACCTTCAGCAGCTTGCCCAGCGGCACCACAGGCTCGGCCTTGCGCGCGGCCTGGCGCACGGGGACATGGACCAGATGATAATGCGTGGCATGCAGCGTCGCCGCCGTGGGTGACGGCACCCATGCCGTGCTGGCCCCCGCCCTGGGGTGCGCGATCTTCTGCTCCAGCATATCGGCCATGCGGTCGGGCGCGGCCCACATGCCCTTGCCGATCTGCGCCTTGCCCGAGAGGCCACAGGCAAGGCCGATCTGGACATTACGGTCCTCGTAAGCCGCGATCCATTCCGCCGCCTTCATCTCGGCCTTGCGCAGCATCGGGCCCGCACGCATCGAGGTGTGGATCTCGTCGCCCGTGCGGTCAAGGAAGCCGGTGTTGATGAAGACCACCCGGTGGCGCACCGCATGGATGCAGGCCGCCAGATTGGCCGAGGTGCGGCGCTCCTCATCCATCACGCCGATCTTGATCGTGTGGCGGGCCAGACCCAGCGTGTCCTCGATGGCATCGAACAGGCGGTCGGAGAAATCGACCTCCTCGGGCCCGTGCATCTTGGGTTTGACGATGTAGATCGAACCCTCGCGGCTGTTGCGGAACCGGCCATTGCCGCGCAGATCGTGCATGGCGATCAGGCTGGTGACGATGCCGTCCAGAATGCCCTCGGGCGCGTCGCGGCCATCGGCCAGCTTCACGGCGGGGGTCTTCATCAGATGGCCGACATTGCGCACAAACATCAGGCTGCGGCCCGGCAGCACGATGTCGGTGCCATCGGGCGCGGCATAGGTGCGGTCGGCATTCAGGCTGCGGGTGACGGTCTGGCCGCCCTTCTCGAAGCTTTCCTCCAGATCGCCCTTCATCAGGCCCAGCCAGTTGGCATAGGCCGCAACCTTGTCCGAAGCATCGACCGCCGCGATGGAATCCTCCAGATCGACGATGGTGGTCAGCGCCGATTCCAGAATGACATCGGCGATATGCGCCGGGTCGTCGCGCCCGATGGGATGGGTGGAATCGATCACGATCTCGATATGCAGCCCGTGGTTGGAGAGCAGAATGCGCTTGGCATCCTGCGCCACCCATTGCCCCGGATTGGCCAGCGGCAGCACGCCGCCCTTCCACTGCGCCCATGAGCCATGCGCCAGCGGCACGACCTTGTCGAGGAAGGCCTTGGCATAGGCGATAACCTCGGCGCCGCGCTCGGCATCGAAGCCCCCCTTTCCTGAAGCTCCGGTCGGCGTGCCGGGGATGGCATCGGTGCCGTAAAGCGCATCGTAAAGGCTGCCCCAGCGCGCATTGGCGGCGTTGAGCGCAAAGCGGGCATTGAGCGCGGGCACCACCAATTGCGGGCCCGAACGCAGCGCGACTTCCTCATCCACATGCCGCGGATCGACCGAGAAGGGCGCGGGCTCGGGCACCAGATAGCCGATCTCGCGCAGGAAAGCCTGATAGGTCTCGCCATCGATGGTCTGGCCGTGGTGCTGTTCGTGCCAGGCGTCGATCTGCTGCTGCAGCTTGTCGCGCTTGATCAGCAGCGCCTCGTTTTCCGGGGCGAAGCGGCCGAAAATGCCCGCCACGCCGTACCAGAAAGGCTGCGGCTCGATCCCCGTGCCGGGGAGCACCTGCTCCTCGATGAAGCGGGCCAGCGGCTCGGCAACCGACAGGCCGGCGCGGTTGGAATATCCTGTCATGGTCATCTCTCACATCTTTGCGACGGGAGCGGCCGATCCTAAATCATCGGACCGACCGCTCCAGCCTTTTGTTATGCCGCGTCTTTCAGGTCACCGGGCGATATGCCCAGCTTGACAGCGCCTTAGCGCAGCCGGCCCAGACGGTGGTACAGATGGCTGTAGGCCTGCGATTCCGGCGTATCCTCCACCTGATGGATGTAAGCCAGCACGGCGGTGCGCAGCAGTTTGAAGTCGGCGGTCGAGAAGATCGGGCGCGCCGGGGTGGGTTCGGTGCGTTCTGCGGTCTGCTCAATGGTCTGAACGGTCATGATACTTCTCCTTTCCTGGGTTTCCGCCTGAACGTCAGGCGAACTGGTTCATCGTGTTGTGGACGCCGCCGGCCTTCAGCGCGGCCTCGCCCGCAAAGGCTTCCTTGTGATCGTCGCCAATGTCGGAGCCCGACATATTCTGGTGACGCACACAGGCGATGCCCTCGCGGATTTCCTTGCGCTGCACGCCGGCGACGTAGCCCAGCATCCCGGCCTCGCCGAAATATTCGCGCGCCAGATTGTCGGTGGACAGGGCGGCGGTGTGATAGGTCGGCAGGGTGATCAGGTGATGGAAGATGCCCGCGCGCTTCGCCGCGTCCTTCTGGAAGGTGCGGATGCGGTCGTCAGCCTCATGCGCCAGATCGGTGCTGTCATAGACGACACTCATCAGCGCGGCGCGGTCATAGGCCGAGACATCCTTGCCCGCCTCCTGCCAGGCATCGAACACCTGCTGGCGGAAGTTGAGCGTCCAGTTGAAGCTGGGCGAATTGTTGTAGACCAGCTTGGCATTGGGGATCACCTCGCGGATGCGGTCCACCATCGAGGCGATCTGCTCGATATGCGGCTTCTCGGTCTCGATCCACAGCAGGTCTGCGCCGTTCTGCAGCGAGGTGATGCAATCGAGCACGCAGCGATCCGCCCCCGTCCCCGTACGGAACTGATAGAGGTTCGAGGGCAGGCGCTTGGGACGCACCAGCTTGCCGTCACGCTCGATCAGCACGTCGCCGCGCAGGGCCTTCAGGTCGGTGACCTCCTCGCAATCGAGGAAACCGTTGTAGAGATCGCCCAGATCGCCCGCCTCGCGGCTGTAGGCGATCTGCTTGGTCAACCCCGCGCCCAGCGAGTCGGTGCGCGCCACGATGATGCCATCGTCCACCCCCAGTTCGAGGAAGGCGTAACGGCAGGCACGGATCTTCGCGATGAAGTCCTCATGCGGCACCGTCACCTTGCCGTCCTGATGGCCGCACTGCTTTTCGTCCGAGACCTGATTCTCGATCTGGAGCGCGCAGGCCCCCGCCTCGATCATCTTCTTGGCCAGCAGATAGGTCGCCTCGGCATTGCCGAAACCGGCGTCGATGTCGGCGATGATCGGCACGACGTGAGTCTGGTGGTTGTCGATCTGGACCTGGATTTCGGCTTCTCTCGCGGCGTTGCCTTCACCGCGCGCCTTGTCCAGATCGCGGAACAGCATGCCCAGCTCGCGCGCATCGGCCTGGCGCAGGAAGGTGTAGAGCTCCTCGATCAGCGCGGGGACGCTGGTCTTCTCATGCATCGACTGGTCGGGCAGCGGGCCGAAATCGGAACGCAGCGCGGCGACCATCCAGCCCGACAGGTACAGATACTTGCCCTTGGTCGTGCCGAAATGCTTCTTGATGCTGATCAGCTTCTGCTGACCGATGAAACCGTGCCAGCAGCCCAGCGACTGGGTGTAGTTCGCCGGATCGGCATCATAGGCGGCCATGTCCTGCCGCATGATCTTCGCGGTGTAGCGAGCGATATCCAGCCCGTTGTTGAAACGGTTCTGCAGACGCATGCGCGCCACGGTTTCCGACTCGACTCCGCTCCATGCAGCCTGTCCGGCGATGCTCTGGCGGGCGTCGGTGATCGATTGGCGGTAGGTCATGGAATCCTCTTGAGCTGTGTTCTGGTGAAACCCCTTTCGCAGTTGCGGGAAACCCGCGACAGGCCGATTGGTGGCCACGTGTCACAACAAGACTTGTCACGATGGTCACATTGTGACAAATTCACAGCATGGCCAGCACCCCACCCGATCGCAAGCTCTACCTCGGCCCGCGCCTGCGGGTGCTGCGCCGCGAATTGGGCATCAACCAGACACGCATGGCTGAGGAACTGGGGGTTTCGCCCTCCTACCTCAACCATCTGGAGCGCAACCAGCGCCCCCTCACCGCCCAGATGCTGCTGCGCCTGGCCGAAACCTATGACATCGACATTCGCGACTTCGTGTCGGGCGCGGCCAATGCCGAGGATCGCGTTACCCTGCTGGAAACGCTGAGCGATCCGCTGGTGCGCGATATCGGCATCGCCAAGGATGAGGTGCTGGAGCTTTCGGAAAACTACCCCGCCGTGGCCGAGGCCCTGGTGCGCTTCCATGCCGCGCTGACCGATCTGCGGCGCGGCCCCAATCTGGTCGACCAGCTTGCCGCCAGCCGGGCAATCGCCGCCCCAGTCGACTGGCTGGGCCGCTTCCTCACCGCGCGGCGCAACCACTTCCCCGCCATCGAAAGCGCGATGGAGGCCTTGTGCCCCGACAATGACCCCGATCCCGCCAAGCGCGCCATGGCGATTCGCACCGCACTGGAGGCGCAGGGGATCGAGGTGCGGATCATGCCCGTCGCCGTGTTGGGTGATGCGCTGCGGCATTACGATTTCCACCGCCGCCGGCTGATGCTGGCCGAAAGGATGAGCGGCCCCAGCCGCACCTTCGCCATCGCCTATCAACTCGCGATGCTCACCGCGCCCGAGGCCTTCGACGAAATCATCGCCCGCGCCGCGCCGCCCGATGGGGAAACGCGCGGCATCCTCAAGATCGCGCTGGGCCATTACGCCGCCGCCGCGCTGCTGATGCCCTATGAGCGCTTCCATGCCGCCGCCGAAGCCAACCGCTATGACCTCGACACGCTGCAGGGCCTGTTCGGCACCTCGCTGGAGCAGACCGCCCAGCGGCTGACCACGCTCGACCAGACCGGCGCGCGGGGCGTACCCTTCTTTCTGCTGCGGCTCGACCGGGCGGGCAATGTCTCGAAGCGCTTTCCCGGCAGCGAGGGCGGCGCGCTGGCACAGGCCGGGGAAGCCTGTCCGCGCTGGGCGATTCAGGAAGCGCGCGCCGGTCAGCGCGCCGCGCAATGGGTCGAGATGCCCGACCAGAGCCGCTTCTTCACCCTGACCCGCATGCTTGATGGCCCCGACCATGGCCGCAAGGGCGGGCCCTTGCTCCTGACGCTGGGATGCGAGGCACGCCATGCCCCACGTCTGGCGGCGGCGGATGGCTTCGACGCGGCGCAAGCTACGAGCGTCGGCCCCGGCTGCCGCCTGTGCGAGCGTTCCAACTGCCCGGATCGCGCGATCCCGCCGATCACCCGCAGCATCGAGCCCAGCTCCTACCACCGCTCGACCAGCGCCTATCCCTTCCGCCCGGTGTAAGCAGAAAGCCCCGCCCCGGCGTCCTCCCAACAGGAGCGCCAGAGCGGGGCCTTGTCTCCCGTCCGGAAGCGGTCGCTTACTTCACCTTGTCGAGCAGCGGTGTCATGCGCTTCTTGGCCATGGGGGGCAGGTTCACGGCCTTGGCGGCGGCCAGTTCGGCCGGGGTCACCTTGCCGACCTGAATCAGCGCCACCATGCCCATGGTGTAATGCGGCATGCACTTCACGCCATAGAGCCCCGGCTTGCTCACCGTCACCGAGACATCCTTGCCCATCACCCCCTTGAAGGCCGTGGCCCCGGCAGGCAGCAGGCTGGGGATGGTTTCGGCATTATGCGCGGCATCGGTGGGCTCGAAATGCACCACGTCACCGGGCGCGGCCTTCACGAAAGAGGGTTCGAAGACCATCGCCCCTTCCGCGCCGGTGTTCTTCATATGCACGACGATCTCCTTGGCCGAAGCCGTCAGCGGCAGGGCCGCCAGCGAGAGACCCAAGGTAACGGAAGCAAGCGCAAGGCGCATGGACATCAGATTTCTCCTGAAATTTTATCGTTATCCTCCGGCGTCGAGCGCGGAGCGTAACCCCGGTTTCGCCGCAAGGGCGCCCGCTCACAATTGGTCTTTGGAACGAGACCGGACGGATGCCCCCGCCCTGCCTGTCGCATGATCGCCCTGAAGGGCCGATGCACCGGCCTTGCAGCCAATCGTCAGCCGGGCTCGGGCACGGCATCGACCAGAGGCAGCCCCAGCTCGCGCCAGCCATCGGTGCCCTCGGCCAGCCAATGGACATTGGTGTAGCCCAACGCATGCAGCCGCCGCGCGGCATTCCAGCTCATCCAGCAATCGGCAAGGCAGAAGGTGACGATCATCCGCTGCCGGTCGCCCCGGGTCAGCCGCGCCACACCCCGCGCGAACCAGCGGGCGATGGCCGGCTCCGGCACGCCGCGCCCTGCCTCGGGAAACCAGTGAGCGCCCGGAATGCTGGGGCGCGGCCGGGCCAGATGCCATGTGCCTCTCTCATCGCGATGCCCGCCCTCGGCCGGGAGCACATCGATCAGCAGGGCCTGCCTCGCCATCCGGGCCATCGCCGCGGGCGAGATCCGCGCCACACCCTCGGGCGGGGCAGGCACCGGCCCGCGATAATGGCTGATGCGATAGCCATCGGCGCCGAACAGCGGGTCTGAAGGCTCTACCGCCCACGCCACGCCCGGCACCAGCAACCCCGCCCCCGCCAAGATCGTCCTGCGCCGCATCGCCAGCCCTCCAGACCCAAGGTGCAATGGTAGCAAGCCTGCGCCCCCTGTAACCACGGACTTTGGGAGAAGGACATGACGCGACAAGCACCGGCCCAACCGCCAGCCGATCCGCTGGCCTCGCCCATGTGGGAGGCCCATGCGCGCATGCTCTTCGAGGGCAATCCCGTCCGCTTCGAGCCTGCGCTGAAACTCTCCATGCCGCAGATCGCCGAGGACCAGCACCGCTTTCCCGTGGCGCTCGATGCGCGCGGACTGGGTGATGTGCAACGCATGGTGATCTTCGCCGATCTCAACCCCATTCCGCTGGCCGCCGATTACCGCCCGCTTTCCGCCGCGCCCTACCTCGCCATCCGCATCAAGCTGGACCAGCGCACCCCTGTGCGCGGCGCAGTGCAACTGGCGGACGGCGCATGGCTGGTGAGCGGCGCCTGGGTCGATGCGGCGGGCGGCGGCTGCTCGGCCCCGCCCGCCAGCCGGGTGCGCGGCGACTGGGCGCAGCATCTGGGCGAAATCCACGGCGGCGCATGGCCCGGCGAGAACGGCGCGGCCCGCCTGCGCTTTACCATCCGCCACCCGATGGACACCGGCTTTGTCGCCAACATTCCGACCTACAACATCGAAACGCTGAGCATCTCCCACGCGGGGAAGGTGCTGGGTAGAATGGAGATCTGGGCCTCGATGTCGGAAGACCCCGCCTTCACCCTGATGCCCATGGCCGCCACAGGCGCAAAGCTGGAGATCGCCGCCCGCGACACCAATGGCCGCGACTACATTGCGTCCGTTATGGTGCCCGCGCCATGATCGTCTCGCGACGTACCGTGCTGGGCGGGTTGGCCGCCACGATCCCCGCCGCCGCCATGGGAGCAGCTCTGGCCTATCCCATCAGCCCCGTCGCCATCGCCGATGGCATCTGGATGATCGCCGGAAGCGACGAGCCCATCCAGCGCGGCAATGGCGGCGCCATCGCCAACATCACCATCATCGCCACCCCGGCAGGCACGGTGCTGGTCGATAGCGGCCCCTCGCTGCGCTATGGCGAGGCGCTCAAGGCCGTCGCCGAGCAACTGACCGGGCGCAAGGTGATCCGCGTCTACATCACGCACCTCCACCCCGATCACGCCATGGGTCTGGGCGCCTTCCCGCGCGAGATCGTCGCCGCCCTGCCCGGCACCATCGAGGACATCGAGCACAACGGCCAAGGCTTTTCCGACGCCATGTACCGCATCCTCGACGACTGGATGCGCGGCACCGATCTGACGCTGCCCGGCCTGCCGATCCGCACCGATCATGAGGCCTTCGGAGGGCGCACCCTGCGCCTGATGGCCTTGGCGGGCCATAGCGCCGCCGATCTGGCGATTCTGGATGAGCAGACCGGCACGCTGATCGGCGGAGACCTGCTGTTCCACCGCCGCGCGCCCGCCACGCCCAGCGCCGATCTCGCCCGCTGGCGCGAGAGCCTGTCGGTGCTGGAAGCGCTGCCGCACAAGGGCGCCGTGCCGGGGCATGGGTCCTTCGATCCCTCGGGCCACGAAGCTATCGCCCAGACGCGGGACTGGATTACGTGGCTGGATTCGGCACTGAGCGATGCCGTGCGCGGCGGGCTGGATATGGTGGAAGCCGGAGAGCTGGCGATCCCCGCTCCCTTGATGGCGATGGCCGCCGGGCGGTACGAGCTGCAGCGCAGCGTTTCGCATTTCTGTCCGGGGTTGGAGGGGCGGCTACTGCCTCGGATCGATCGGCGGGATGGGTAGAAGAAGAAGAGAGAAATGCGAGGGTGTTACACCCTCGCGCTCCCATTAATGTCTACGTTGCGCATCGGGTTCGGCGTTAAAGTAAGCTCGCCGCGCCGCAGGCAGGAATTTCGATGCCTGCGGCGCTTTAGGTGGCGCAGGTGGAGAGTTGGAGCGCGAAGATCGGGCGCCACTACGCTGTCGTCGGAAGACGTTATGGGAGCGCGAGGGGGTAACCCCCTCGCATCTTCCTTCCTTAAACCCCTGTCATCCTTTCCAAAACTCCATCCTTCAAAACGAATTGATGCCGCAAGGCCGCCGCCACATGGAGCATGATCAGCGCGCCGAACACCAGCCCCATCACCCCATGCGAGCCGCGCGAAAACTCCACCAGAGCATCGCCTTTCGCCACCGCGAATTTCGGCACGGCGAAGAGGTTGAACCAGCGCAGCGGATACTGGCCCGCCGAACTCATCACCCAGCCGGTCAGGGGCAGCACCAGCATCAACACGTAAAACAGCGCGTGCAGCCCATGCGCCGCGCCCTTTTCCCAGCCGGGCATCTGCGCGGGCAAGGGCGGCGGGCGGTGCCCGGCACGCCACAGGATGCGCAGCACAGTCAGCGCCAGCACGGTGAGGCCGATGCTCTTGTGCAGCGGGATCACGGGCCAGTCCTTGTTCACCCAGGCATGGGCGATGCCGATCAGGATGTTGGCGATGATCAGCAGCGCAATCGCCCAGTGCAGCAAGCGGGCTCCACGATTGTAGCACTGCGCCGCCCCGTTCATGCCGTCACCGCCGCCAGACGGGTGCGGACCAGATCCTCCACCACCGAGGGGTCGGCCAGCGTGCTGGTGTCACCCAGCGCCTGAGGCGAGACCTCGGCCGCGGCGATCTTGCGCAGGATGCGCCGCATGATCTTGCCGGAGCGGGTCTTCGGCAGTCCCGGCGCCCACTGGATCACATCCGGCGTGGCGATCGGACCGATCTCGCGGCGAACCCATTGCTTCAGCTCCTGGCGCAGCGCCTCGCTCGGCTCGACCCCGGAGTTGAGGGTGACGTAGACATAGATGCCCTGCCCCTTGATGTCGTGCGGCATGCCGACCACCGCCGCCTCGGCGACCTTCGGGTGGGCGACCATCGCGCTCTCCACCTCGGCGGTGCCCATGCGGTGGCCGGAGACGTTGAGCACGTCGTCGACCCGCCCGGTGATCCAGTAGTAGCCGTCCTCGTCGCGGCGGGCGCCGTCGCCGGTGAAGTACATGCCCTTGAAGGTCTTGAAGTAGGTGTCGACGAAGCGGTCGTGGTCGCCGAACAGGGTCCGCGCCTGGCCCGGCCAGGAGTCGAGGATCACCAGGTTGCCCTCGGCGGCGCCCTCGATCAGGTTGCCCAGGTTGTCCACCAGCGCCGGCACCACGCCGAAGAACGGCTTGGCCGCGGAGCCCGGCTTCAGCGCGGTGGCGCCGGGCAGCGGGGTCATCAGGCAGCCGCCGGTCTCGGTCTGCCACCAGGTGTCGACGATCGGGCAGCGCTCCTGGCCGACGGTCTCGTAGTACCACTGCCAGGCTTCCGGGTTGATCGGCTCGCCCACCGAGCCGAGCAGGCGCAGGCTGGAACCGTCGGCACCGGCCATCGCCGCCTTGCCTTCGGCCATCATCGCGCGGATCGCGGTCGGCGCGGTGTAGAGGATGTTGACCTTGTGCTTGTCGATGATTTTCGCCACGCGGGTCACGTCGGGGTAGTTCGGCACGCCCTCGAACAGCAGGGTGGTGGCGCCGTTGGCCAGCGGGCCATAGACGATGTAGGTGTGGCCGGTGACCCAGCCGATGTCGGCGGTGCACCAGTAGACTTCGCCCGGACGGTAGTCGAAGACCCGCTCGTGGGTCAGCGACGCGTACAGCAGGTAGCCGCCGGTGGTGTGCAGCACGCCCTTCGGCTTGCCGGTGGAGCCGGAGGTGTAGAGGATGAACAGCGGGTCCTCGGCGTCCATCGCTTCGGTGGGGGCAGTGCGGCCTCGACCTTGGCAGCAGGCTTCATCGTACCAGACGTCGCGGTGCTGGTTCCACTAGCGATCGCCCCGCCGGTGGCGCTTGCACAGCGATGATCTTCTGCACGCTGGAGGTTTCCGGGTTGGTCAGGGCGTCGTCGACATTGGCCTTCAGCGGAGTGCGCTTGCCGCCGCGCACGCCTTCGTCGGCGGTGATCACCACCTTGGACTTGCAATCGATGATGCGCCCGGCCAGGGCCTCGGGCGAGAAGCCGCCGAAGACCACCGAGTGGATCGCGCCGATGCGGGCGCAGGCCAGCATGGCGACCACGGCCTCGGGGATCATCGGCATGTAGATGGTCACTACGTCGCCGCGGTGCACGTCCTGCCCGCGCAGGGCGTTGGCGAACTTGCAGACCTGCTCGTGGAGCTGGCGGTAGGTGATTTCCTGGTGGTCGGCGGGATCGTCGCCTTCCCAGATGATCGCCACCTGGTCGCCGCGTTCGGCGAGGTGACGGTCGAGGCAGTTGTGCGACACGTTGAGGGTGCCGTCGGCGAACCACTTGATGCCGAAATCCGCCTCGGCAAAGCTGCTGCGGCTGGCCTTGGTCGGCGCCTTGATCCAGTCGAGCCGTCTGGCCTGCTCCAGCCAATAGGCCTCGCTATCGCCCAGAGAACGCTCATGGGCGGCGGCGCGGGCGGCGGCATCGAACAGCGCTTCTTGCGCCCAGGTGTCGGGGACCGGGTACAGCTCGTCGTTCATGGCATACTCTCTGTTTTATGGGTTCGGCGCAGAGAAAGCGGCGTTCCATCACGGAATAGAACGCCGCTCACTCCGGGTGTATTGGTCTTTAGAAGAACAGGATCGCGCCCGCCGCCACCGTGTCGCCCTGCGCCTTGTTGCCATTATGCGCCTGCGCAGTGGTGTGGACATATTCGGTGATCAGCGTCACCCAGCTCGTCAGGCTGTAGCGACCCTGCCCGACCCAACTGCTGTTCTTTTTAAGCAGCGTGGGATTGGCCAGCGCATCGCTGCTGTTGGCGTAGGACAGGCTGCTCTCGCCATAGCTCACGCCCGCCGAGAATTTCCCGAAGGTCCCCATGCCCTGAAGATAGAAACCCTCGCTGTCACGGCGATGGCCGGTCGCATCGGTGTCGAACAGGTTGAGCGCCGTGGTGCCAAGGCCCGCCGCCTTGTAGTAATAGCCGGTCACCGTCAGCGGGCCGTAACCGATCTTGGCGCCCGTATCGAAGCCCTGCCCGGTGTAATTCACGCCATCGAGCCGGTTATGCCGCTGGGTGATGCCCGAGAGCCATGCACGCAGGGTCACGTCGCTGAACTTGGCATCATAGGTGATCTTGCCCTGGAACCCCGGCGAGGCGCTGGTCTCGCCCGGCCCGGTCAGCGACTGCAGCGGCTCGAACACGCCCGCGCTGACGGTAAAGCCGGAAATTCTGGGCGAGGTATAGGTGATCTGCGGCTGGAAATCGGTGTAGATATAGCCCACGCCGATGCGCCCCAAAGATGTGTTGGCCGGCGCCACATTGCCCCCGGTGCTGCCCACCGCCAGCAGCGTCATGTCGTTGAGGATGCCTTCCGAACCGAACAGGCCGATGTCGCGGCCCAGCTTGAACTCGCCGATGCCGGCGCGGCCCACGGTCATATAGGTCTGGCGGAAGTCGATGCCGGCGGTCTGCAGCGCGGTGTTCTGGCCGCCGCTGTTGGCGCCGCCGCCGATGGCATAGGTGGCGCTGTTGATGCCGGGATACATGCCGAAATGCGCGCCAATGTCCCAGCCCGCCTGATGGGTGGTGATGTCGAACTTCAGATAGCCGGGCAGCAGGCCGTTGCGGATCGAGCTGGTGTTGCCGCCCGCCGCGACCACGCCGCCGACGACCGCCGTGTTGGCGCCGGGGGTCTGACCCTTGTCATGGGTGTAGAAACCATTGATCTGGCCGGAGACCTTGAAGGTCACCCCGCCCACCTCCATGCCCACGCCGCTGTCGGTCATATGGATCAGGCGCTTGTCATCCAGCGCGGCGGCGGGAGCGGTTGGCGCGGCGGCAACCACCGGAGCGGCGGCGGCGGTATCAGCCTTGTCGCCCGCCAGCAGGGACTGATATTCGTCGTCGCTCAGGATGCCTTTCTCATGCAGTCGCTTGAGCAGCTCGGCGTTGGAGCCTGCCATGGCCGGAGTTGCCCCGGCCATCAAGGCCAAGGCCATAGCGCAGCCGCTCAGGATCACCTGCTTTTTCATATCATCCTCCCATGTCCCGACCGGTTTTCCGGCCTGTGGGGAGAGTGACGCGGCAGGCTTTCGCCCGGTATTGAACTTAGGTTCTCGTCCTTTTGGTCAGAAAAGGCTCGGAGGCTGTTTGGTGCCAGCCCTCCCCCGCCCGGCGCCCCATCGGCCGTATCCTGTGGGGGGCCGGGCGGGGGAGAAGGCTGGTGCCGCAAAATCCGGCCACGCCGGATTTCCAAACGGGCTCTCAAGGCGCGATCGCCACCCCCCATGGCCCTGCGCCAGCGGCAATCGTGCCCACCGGCTTGGCTGTACCAAGGTCCACCACCGTCACATCGTCCGACACGCCATTGGCGGTGTAGGCGCGGGTGCCATCGGCGCTGATCGCCAGATGCCACACGCGCTTGCCCACCGGCACATAGGCGCGCACCTTGCGGCTGCTCACATCGACCAGCGCGACCATGTTCGCCCGCCCCAGCGCCACCACCGCCGTCCTGCCATCGGGGGTGAAGCGGATGCCGCAGGGCAGCACCTGATAGTCCTTCACGCCGGGCGGGGCGAAATGCAGCGTCTCGAGGATCGCGTGGCTGGCACTGTCGGCGATCTGCACCACGCCGCCGGTCTCCGCCGCGATCCATAGCTGCTTGCCGTCCGCGGTGAATTCAACATGGCGCGGGCGCAGTTCGGTCTCGGTGGTGGCAATGACCTTGCGGCTGGGCAGGTCGATCCAGCTCACCACATTGTCGTCCTCGGAGGTGACGACCAGCGACTGGCCATCCGGGCTCTGGGCCACGCCCTCGGGCTCCTTGCCGACCGGGACCTGAAAAGCGACACTGCGGGTGGCGACATCGATCGCGGTCACCGCCGCATTGTCCTCATTGGCCACAAAGAGCAGCTTGCCATCGCGCGAGGGGAAGAGCTGTTCGGGGTCCTCGCCCGAGGGCAGGTCGGCCACCACCTTGCCGGTCGCCCGGTCGATCATCTGCACGGCATGGTCATTGCCCACGCAGACGAACAGAAACCTGCCATCCCGCGACAGGACAATGCCGCGCGGCCGCGCGCCGATCTTCCATGTCTCGAGAGGCTTGAGCGTCGCGCTGTCGATCACGCTGACGCTGTCCCCGCGCTCGTTCGACACATAGATCGTCTCGGCCAGGCAGGCGCTGGAAACGCAGGCCGAAGCCGCCGCCATCAGGGTGATCATCCGTCTCATGACCGCCTTTCTAGGCGCCCGCGCGCAGGCTTGGGATTGTACCAAAGGTCTATGGGCGGGCTCGCGCAGCAACGTAGACTTGTGCGCAACAAAACACGCTATCAACGAGGTTAGAGGATGAAGATTCTTGGTCGCATGGCCACGCTGGCCGCCGCCGCTATCGTCGTCACATCGGTGGGTTCATCGCTGATGGCGCATGGCAATGTCACCCCTCAGGCCGTGGACACCTCCGCCCTGCCCGACATCGGCGAGGCCTGGCTGCAGCACAATCCCTATCGCGGCAATGCCACCGCCGCCAAGATCGGCGAATCGGCCTATGGCCAGAACTGCGCCCGCTGCCATGGCCTTGAGGCCGAAAGCGGCGGCATCGCGCCGGATCTGCGCTATCTGGAGCTGGGCGACAGCGGTGATGAATGGTTCATCCAGCGTTACCAGCATGGCTCCAGCCATGACGGCAAGGTCTATATGCCGCCGATGGGCGAGGTGCTGGGGCAGAAGGCCGGCTGGGCGATCCGCGCCTGGCTCGAAACCAAGCATCAGGACTGATCCGGTGCAGGATCGGCGCAGCTTCGTGATGCAGGCGCTGGCCTTCGCCGCGCTGGGCATGGGCCCGGCCGCGGCACAGGCCGCGCCGCTGGCCAAGGTCAAGGCTCTGGGCGTGCTGCGGGTGGCGGTCTATAAGGACAACCGCCCGTGGTCCTGGCGGCAGGACGGCAAGGTGGTCGGCATCGATGCCGATCTGGGCGCGGCTCTGGCCAAGGCGCTGGGCGTCCATGTCGATCTGGCCGAGCTGATGCCGGGCGACGATATGGAGGCCGATCTGCGCAATGGCGTGTGGAAAGGGGGTCTGCTGGGCTTTCAGCCCGCCGATGTGATGCTGCATGTGCCCTTCGACCGTGGTTTTGCGGCCCGCGTCGATCAGGTGGCCATCGTCGCCCCCTATTACCGCGAGAGCTTCCAGTTTGCCTGCATGAAGGGCGAGATCGACTGCAACGCCGCCCCCACCCAATACAAGGGCCGCAAGCTGGCGGTGGAGATCGACTCCATCCCCGATTCCTATCTCTCGGGCACGGGCGGCGGGGTGCTGGCGCGCGATGTCGTGCATTTCCCGATGGGCTTCGATGCCGCCGCCGCTCTGGCCCAGGGCAAGGCCGATGGCGTGCTGGCCAGCAAGGCGCAGGTGGAAAGCGCGCTGGCTGCCGCCAAACCGGCAAACATCGCGCTGCGCAGCATGCCTTTGCCCGGCTTTGCCTCGCCCGGCTGGGACATCGGCATGGCGGTGAAGGAGAACAGCCGCAATCTGGGCGATACCATCGAGGGGCTGCTGGATGGCATGGTCAAATCCGGGGAGCTGAAGGCGATCTTCGCCCGCTACGGCGTCACCTGGACTCCCGCTCTGGCCGCCTGATTCGCCCGTGCCGCCGCGACCCAAGGTCCAATTGTTCGCACCGGCCCACGTCATAGTCTTCTGATCGACGCACCGGGACAAGCGGCGCGGCAAGTCCGAAATAAGGGAGGATGAGGATGACGAAAGGACGTTTCAGGCGTTCGATGGCAGGCATGGCCGCCATCACGCTCGCGCTGACGATGGGAGGCGCCGCCGCGCCCCTGCTGGCCCAGAACCCCGCCCCGGCCGCAGCCGGCCCCACCGACGCCCAGTTGATGGACGACGCCAACTCCACCGGCGACGTGCTGACCTATGGCATGGGCCCGCGCGCCCAGCGTTTCAGCCCGCTCACGCAGATCAACGCCGACAATGTCGCGCTCTGGTACCCGCCTTCGCCGCCTCGCTGGGTGGCGAGAAGCAGCGCGGTCAGGAATCGCAGCCGCTGGTCTATGACGGCACGATCTATGTGACGGGCTCCTATTCGCGCATCTTCGCCTTCGACGCGCGCACCGGCGACCAGAAGTGGAAGTATGAAGCCCGCCTGCCCGACGGCATCATGCCCTGCTGCGACGTGGTCAACCGCGGCGCCGCCATCTATGGCGACAAGATCATCTTCGCCACGCTGGACGCGCGTCTGGTGGCGCTCAACCGCCACACCGGCAAGGTGGTGTGGAACAAGCAGATCGCCGATTATCAGGCCGGCTACAGCGCCACCGCCGCGCCGCTGATCGTCCATGGCATGGTCATCACCGGCAATTCGGGTGGCGAATTTGGCATCGTGGGCGCGGTGGAAGCGCGTGACGTCAACACCGGCGAGCTGATCTGGCACCGCCCGGTGGTCGAAGGCAACATGGGCACCTTGCGCGGCAAGGACAATGGCATCACCGGCAAGCTGAACGCAACCTGGGAGGGCGACCAGTGGAAGACCGGCGGCGGCGCCACCTGGCTGGGCGGCACCTATGATCCCGACACCAACCTGCTGTACTTCGGCACCGGCAACCCCGCGCCGTGGAACAGCCATCTGCGCAAGGGCGACAACCTCTACACCGCCTCGACGCTGGCGATCGATCCCGACACAGGCGTCATCAAGTGGCACTACCAGACCACACCGCATGACGGCTGGGACTTCGACGGGGTGAACGAGTTCATCCCCTTCGACGCCACCATCAACGGCAAGCCGATGAAGCTGGGCGCCAAGGCCGACCGCAACGGCTATTTCTTCGTGCTCGACCGCACCAACGGCAAGTTCATCAGCGCCAGCCGCTTCGTGATGAAGACGACCTGGGCCGAAGGCTACACCAAGGACGGCAAGCCCATCGTCATCCCCGCCGGCCGCCCCGGCGATCCGGCAGCGGCGGCCAAGGGCCCCTCGGTCTTCTCCTCACCCAGCTTTCTGGGCGGCAAGAACTGGATGCCGATGGCCTACAACCAGGGCACGGGCCTGTTCTATGTCCCCTCCAACGACTGGGGCATGGACATCTGGAACGAGCCGATCAGCTACAAGAAGGGCGCGGCCTATCTGGGCGCGGGCTTCACCATCAAGCCCATCGCCGAGGACCATATCGGCGCGCTGCGCGCCATGGACCCCAAGACCGGCAAGATCGTGTGGGAGTACAAGAACAAGGCTCCGCTGTGGGGCGGCGTGCTGACCACGGCGGGCAATCTGGTCTTCACCGGCACGCCTGAAGGCTTCCTCAAGGCCTTCGACGCCAAGACCGGCAAGGAATTGTGGAAGTTCCAGACCGGTTCGGGCGTGGTCGGCTCGCCCGTGACGTGGGAGCAGGATGGTGAGCAATATGTCGCCGTGATGTCCGGCTGGGGCGGCGCCGTGCCGCTGTGGGGCGGCGAGGTCGCCAAGTCGTTCAAGGATATCAACCAGGGCGGTTCGCTCTGGGTGTTCAAGATGCCCAAGGCTTAGGGCAAATCCGGAGCGGTTGGTCCGTGAAGGGATCAACCGCTTCCTGCATGCAAGGGGAGGCAGCGATGATCGTGATGGGGCGGGGGCAACAGGGATCGGCATGGGACGGCGCGCGCAGCTTTCCGCCACCAACACCCACGGCGATGCTTGCCACGCCCGCGATTGTGACGGATCATGGTGTCGGGGGTAAAACAGGGATCATGGACAGCGGCAGAGTGGAGAGCAGCGGGCCTCAGATGGAGCGAGTGCTGATCGTCGACGATCACCCGCTGGTGCGCGACGGTTTGCGCAGCGTGATCGCCGTCACCTTCGACGGCTGCGACATCTTCGAGGCGGCCAGCATGGAAGAGGCGCTGGCCACGCTGGAGCAGCAGGACAATTTCGACCTGATCCTGCTCGATCTGCATATTCCCGATGTCAAACGGCTCGATGGGTTGAAATTGCTGCGTCAGCGCTTCCCGATGCTGCCGGTGGTGATGGTTTCGGGCGCCTTCGACCGGACCGTGGTGCGCGAGGCGCTGGCGGCGGGCGCGGCAGGCTTCATCCCCAAATCGATGAAGCGCAGCGCCATTCTCGACGCGCTGCACCGCGTGGTGGCGGGCGAGATCTATATGCCCGATGCCGTGGCGGAAACCGACCCCGCCAATGAACAGAACGAGCAGATCCGCGAGCGCATCGAAAGCCTGACGCCGCAGCAGAAGATCGTGCTCAACCATCTGGTGCATGGGCGGCTGAACAAGCAGATCGCGCATGATCTGTCGGTTTCGATGACCACGGTGAAGGCGCATGTCTCGGCTATTCTGTTGAAGCTGAATGTGTTCAGCCGCACGCAGGCGGTGATCCTAGCCAATCGGGTGCAGTTCGACGGGGATTGATAGGAGCCAGTGAGGGCCGCAAGAGGGGCGCCCTGACCGGGGCGCCTTTTTTATGGTAGCATTGTGCGCAGCAAAGCACGCAATTGGGCAGGCTTCACCGGCTTGTTGAGCAGCGGCGTACCGCTGGCGGCCAGTTGCACCTTCAGCCCCTCGCCCCGGTCGGCGGAGATCATCACCGCCGGGATCGGCGCCCCGAAATACGCCTGCAATTGCGCAATCGCCCGGTCGCCGGTCTCGCCATCGTTGAGGTGATAATCGGCCAGAATGATGTCGGGCCGCTCGCCATCGGCGAAGAGCCGCACCGCCTCGCCGTAGTCGCCCGCCACCACCACATCGCAGCCCCAGCCGCCCAGCAGCGTGCGCATGCCCGACTGGATCTGCCGCTCATTGTCCACCACCAGCACGCGGCGCCCCTGCATCGAGCGGTCGCGCGGGGTGGTCACGCCATCGCCCTCGCTGGCCGCGACAGGGCGGCCCAGCGGCAGGGTGATGGCGAAGGTCGATCCCTCGCCCGGCGCGGAGTGCAGCCAGATCTTGTGGCCCAGCATATCGGCGGCGCGGCGCACGATGGCGAGCCCCAGCCCCTTGCCCTGACTGCGCGTGTCGAGCCGGCGGAACTCCTCGAAAATCATCTCCTGCTGGCTGCTGTCGATGCCGCGCCCGGTGTCGATCACCGCCACGCGCACCGCATCGCCCTCCACCGCGCAGGTGACGCGCACGCTGCCCGAGGCGGTGTAGCGGATCGCGTTGGAGATGAAATTCTGCAGAATGCGGCGCAGCAAACGCAGATCGGATTCCACCCACAGCGGGTCGGTCTCCATCCGCAGTTGCAGCCCGGCGGCGCGCGCCGAAGGGGTAAACTCGACGTTCAGCGTCTGCAGCAATTGGTCGATGCGGAAATGGCTGATTTCGGGCTGAATCGCGCCCGCATCCAGCCGCGAGATTTCCAGCAGGGCCTCCAGCAGGTCCTCCACCGATTCCAGCGCCGTGGCGGTCTGTGAGACCAGCGCGCGGGTGGGCAGCGCCAGCCTTTTGTCGCCCAAAGCCGCGACGAACAGGCAGGCGGCATTCAAGGGCTGCAGCAGATCGTGGCTGGCCGCCGCCAAAAAGCTGGTCTTGGACAGATTGGCCTTTTCCGCGGCGATCTTGGCTTGGGTCAGCGCCGCCTCGATGGTGCGGCGCTCGGCCACCTCCTGCCCCAGTCGCGCGTTCACGCTCAGCAGTTCGGCGGTGCGTTCCGAAACGCGGCGTTCCAGCGTCTCGGCGGTTTCGCGCAGCGCGGCCTGCGCCGTGAGCATATCGGTGACATCGGTGAAGCTGAACACCAGCCCGCCCTGCCCGGTGCGGGTCGAGCGAATTTCGAAGCGCCGCTCACCCGCCGGGCACAGCTGGCTGACCGGACTGATATGGCCCGCATCCTGCCAGTCGAGGCAGCCATGGTCTTCCATGCCCAGCCCCTGGCGGCACCAGTCGAGCAGATCGCCATGGCAGGCCAGCGCGCGGGCCGGGTCCTCGCCCAGCCCCAGCAGATGGCTCAGCGCTCCGTTCCACGCCGAGAGCCGCCCCGTGCTGTCGAACATGCAGACGCCCTCGGAGAGCGTATCGAGCGTCGATTGCAGGATCAGATTGCGTTCGGCCAGTTCGAGGGCGCGGGCGCGGGCATCCTCGGCCTTGACCTCGGTGATGTCGGTGTAGATGCCGACGATGCCGCCCTCGCTGGTGCGCAGCTCGTTGATCTGCACCCAGCGGCCATCGGACAAGGCCTGCACATGGCCGCCATCGGCCACGCCGTGCCTGACCAGCCGTTCCGACACCCAGCGGTCGGGCGCCACCACCGCGCCCAAGGGCCGCTCGTGCTTGGCCGCCAGTTGCGCGATTTCGGAGAACTCCATCCCCTCGCGCATATGTGGCGAGAGTTCGGGCCAGAAGCCCAGATAGGCCTCGTTGAACAGCACCAGCCGGTCGTCGGCGTCGAAGAGCACAAAGCCCTCGTTGATCGATTCGATGGCGTCGCGCAGGCGGATCTGCGCGGCATCGGCCGATTCATGCGCGGCGGCCAGATCGCTGTTGGCCTTGGCGAGTTGTCCTAGCGCATCCTCCAACTGGCTGGTGCGTTCGCGCACCATGGCCTCCAGCGAGATGGCGGTCTCGAACATCGAGAAGGCATTGGCCGACATGTCGCTCGACCGTTCGACGCGGTCCATCAGCGCGGCATTGATGCGGCGCAGCTTGCGCAACTCCTCGCGCAAAGCCTCGTTTTCCGAAACATCAAGGCGCTGCGCCTCACTCATTGGCCGATGGCCAGCCCGCTGAAGCTCTGGTTGATGTGCAGCGCGTGATATTGCTCGCCATAGGTGTTGAAGCCGATCACCCCGTTCTGGCTGTAAAGCTGCGACACATCGCGCGAAAGCTGCCGCCGCTCGGCATCGATGCGGTTGAGCACGCAGTCGAAGGCGATAATGCGGTCGACCGGGCCGATCTGCTCGCGAATGTCGGAGAACAGCGCTTCCATCCCGGCAATGCGGTCGACCGGTTCGCCCACGGTCAGCACCAGCCCCTCGTCGATGGCGCAATAGAAGGTCAGGCTGCCATCGGCATTGGCGCTCTGCACCGAGCGGACGTGGTATTCGCCCCCGGCGCGCACCATCAGCGGATGGGCCGCGAAGAAGGCCACGCCCAACTCCTCCCCCGCATGGCCGGCGAGCCGCAGATATTCCTGAGCGGCAGGCTCGGCATTGATCTCGGTGACGATGCGGTCATGGGGCAGCGCGCCGGTGATCACCATCTTGCGCTCGCCGGGGCGGTAATGCTGCGCCTTGAAGACATGCAGCGGACGCGGGGTGGAGAGGATCGCCACCACCGCCGCGCGCTGGTGAAAGGCCCCGCTCTCGAAGATCGCGGTTTGGCGGAAGCTGAGATCGTCGCCCGAGGAGCCGCCGATCAGCGGGATCTCGCCCAGCGCGTCCTGAATGGTCATCGTCAGCAATTCTTCCGAATGCGACAGGCCATCGACCAGAAACAGCGCGACATGGTTGACGCTTTCGCCCAGCGCCCGGCTTTCGCGCTCGGCCTGCGCGGCCAGCTGGCGGACCTGCGCGCGCGCCGCGACGGGGTCGAAATGGTCGATGTCGAGAAAGCAGTGCGAGGTCAGGCGAAAGGCACCGGCGGGAAAGCCGATGGCGCTCAGACTGTCATGGTCATAGCCGCGCTCGGTCAACTCGCCCGAGCTGGTGCAGCCGATCACGCGCACGCCTTCGGTCTGCAGATTGATTGCCCAGGCCAGCTTTGCCGCGTCGAAATGATGCGGGCAGAACAGGATCGCCCCGGCCAGCGGTTCCTTGCCCAATTGCGCGGCGATCTCCTCCATCGCCTCGAACGGGTCATCCGCATGCGAGGTTGCAAAAACCACCCCCGATTTCACCAGATTCTGCACCATCTGCCCGGTCTCTCCCATATTTTTCTTATGGTTCTTTCATGGACCGGAAAGGGGGTGTTTGTCATCCAAAACCAGCGCCCGAAACTGTGCCGAAACAGCCAAAATCAGCCTCCGCGCGCCGGCTCTCCGGCAGCGTCCAGCCGTGCGACCTCCTCATCGGTGAAGATGCGCGAACGCACGATAAAGCGCAGGCCTTCGGGTGCCTCCAGCGACATGCCCGAGCCGCGCCCCGGCACCACATCGATCGTCACCTGCGTGTGTCGCCAGTATTCGAATTGCGCGGCGCCGATCCACACCTGAACGCCGCCCGCGATCTCCCCCAGCAGCACGTCCTGAGCGCCGACCCGGAACTCGCCCTTGGGAAAGCACATCGGCGCCGAACCGTCGCAGCAACCGCCCGACTGGTGAAACATCAACGGCCCATGGCGCGCCTCCAGCCGGGCGATCAGCGCATCGGCGGCCTCGGTCGAAAGAATGCGTGGTGGTGTCTCCACGGCCAGCCTTTCCTCACAGAAAAGGTGGCGGGCGGGATGGAGTGATGGATGGGGCCGCCCGCCACAGTTCACGCGCGGGAGGAGAGACCACCCCGCGCGTGCCGTTACTCGAATTAAAAGAAGCCCAAAGCCTTGGGGCTGTAGCTGACCAGCAGGTTCTTGGTCTGCTGGTAATGGTCGAGCATCATCTTGTGGTTCTCGCGCCCGATGCCCGACTGCTTGTAGCCGCCGAAGGCCGCGTGAGCCGGATAGGCGTGATAGCAGTTGGTCCACACGCGCCCGGCCTGAATGCCCCGGCCCATGCGATAGGCGCGGCTGCCGTCGCGAGTCCATACGCCCGCGCCAAGGCCGTAAAGCGTGTCATTGGCGATGGCGAGGGCTTCGGCCTCATCCTTGAAGGTAGTGACGGCCAGCACGGGGCCGAAGATCTCCTCCTGAAAGATGCGCATCTTGTTGTGGCCCTTCAGCACCGTGGGGGTGACGTAATAGCCCTCGGCCAGTTCGCCATCATGCACGGCGCGCGTCCCACCGGTCAGCACCTCGGCGCCTTCGGCACGGCCAATGTCGATGTAGGAGAGGATCTTCTCCAACTGATCGTTCGAAGCCTGCGCCCCGATCATCGTCGAGGGATCGAGCGGGCTGCCCTGCTTGATCGCCTTCACGCGGGCGATGGCGCGCTCGATGAACTTTTCGTAGATGGATTCCTGGATCAGCGCGCGGCTGGGACAGGTGCAGACCTCGCCCTGATTCAGCGCGAACATGGCGAAACCTTCGAGGCATTTGTCGAAGTAATCGTCATCGGCGTCCATCACATCTTCGAAGAAGATGTTGGGGCTCTTGCCGCCCAGTTCCAGCGTGACGGGGATCAGGTTTTCGGAGGCATATTGCATGATCAGGCGACCGGTGGTCGTCTCGCCGGTGAAGGCGATCTTGCTGATCCGCTTGTTCGAGGCCAGCGGCTTGCCCGCCTCGACGCCGAAACCGTTCACCACGTTCAGCACGCCGGGCGGCAGCAGATCGCCGATCACCTCCAGCAGCACCAGCACCGACATGGGGGTCTGCTCGGCGGGCTTGAGCACGATGCAATTGCCCGCCGCCAGAGCAGGCGCCAGCTTCCACACCGCCATCAGGATCGGGAAGTTCCACGGAATGATCTGGCCGACCACGCCCAGCGGCTCATGGAAGTGATAGGCCACCGTGTCATGGTCGATCTCGCTGATCGAGCCCTCCTGCGCCCGCGCACAGCCCGCGAAATAGCGGAAATGGTCGATGGCGAGGGGAATGTCGGCATGGGTCGTCTCGCGGATCGGCTTGCCATTGTCGATGGTTTCGGCGAGCGCGATAAGATCGAGATTGGCCTCCATCCGGTCGGCCATCTTGAGCAGAATGTTCGACCGCTCGGTGGAGGACATCTTGCCCCAGCCATCCTTGGCGGCATGGGCGGCATCCAGCGCGGCCTCGATATCCTCGGCGGTGCCGCGCGCCACCTGACACACCACCTGCCCGGTCACGGGTGAGATGTTGTCGAAATACTCACCGCGCGCGGGCGGGGCCCAAGTGCCGTTGATGTAATTCTCATACTTGTCGCGGATCAGTTTCTGGCCGGCGAATTTCGCCAAGGCATCCTGCAGCATCGTCATCCTCCTGGGTCAGTGTCTGTGCCGTCCCTTGGGGCAAAAGATCGCGCCGCCCACCGCCCCGGACAATTGCACCTTCGGTCGGATGGGGCACCGTTGCGGCGGGCTGCAAGATGATCGGGTCAGGCCGCCATGGCAGCGCGCGGCTACGGATATGGGTGACCACCCCCTCTTGACCCAAAGTATAAGATAACCCGCCCGCACCGGCTGTTACGCTGCCCCCCGACAGAGCCGCAAAGGCAGGAAGGGGGAGGACAGGAGATCGCCGCGGAGCATGCCGGGCGATGGCCCACTTGTATCCCGGCTCCGCTTCCGCTTTTGTCGCCCGACACGACAAGACACTGCCATAAGCCAAGACAGGGGAATACAGCCGGTGCCGATCAGATATGACATGAGCCTCACCGCCATGCTCTCCCCCATGCTCGTCCTCGCCGCGACAGGGGTCATGGCCACCGAAGCCCATGCCGATGCCGCCGCCGATCCTGCCGCCTCCCCCTCCGCCAATGCGGATGGCACGCAGGTGCTGATCGTCACCGGCCGCCCGCTGGCCGACAGCAAGGCCGCCAGCGCCTATGACAGCATCCTGATCTCACGCGAGACGCTGCTCTCCAGCGCCTCGGGCCGGATCGAGGATGTGCTCTCCGGCGTGGCGGGCTTTCAGCAATTCCGCCGCTCGGACAGCCGATCGACCAACCCCTCGGCGCAGGGCGTGACCCTGCGCGCGCTGGGCGGCAATGCGGCGGCGCGCACGCTGGTGCTGCTCGACGGGGTGCCGATGGCCGATCCGATGTTCGGCTCGGTGGCGCTTTCGGCCATCGCGCCCGAGCGGCTGGCCAACATCCGCGTCACGCGCGGGGGCGGATCGGGCGCTTTCGGCTCGGGCGCGGTGGCGGGCACCATCGCGCTGGAAAGCGCCGGGCGCGACACCACCGGCGCCTTTTCGGGGGATGTCTCGGCAGACACGCGCGGCGAGACCTCGCTCTCGGGCAGCGTGGCGCCCAAGCTGGGACAAGGCTTCGCGGTGATCTCGGGTCGCTGGGATCGCGGACAAGGCTTCTGGACCACGCCGCTCGATCAGCGCGTGCCCGCCAGCGCCAAGGCCGCCTATGACGGCTGGAGCGTCTCCGCCCGAGGCGTCGCCCCCGTCGCCCCCGATATCGAGCTGCAGGGCCGCGTGCTGGCCTTCCGCGACCAGCGCACCCTCCGCTTTGCCGGGGCCGACAGCCGCAGCTTCGGCGAGGATGCCAGCATCCGTCTGGTGGCACGAGGGCCGTGGCAGGTCGATGCTCTGGCCTATCTGCAGGATCGCGGCTTTTCCAATGTGGTGATCTCCTCCACCACCTTCAAACCCACGCTGGACCAGCGCTCGACCCCCTCGACCGGCCTTGGCGGCAAGCTGGAGGTGCATCCCCCGGTTGGCCCCAACCACCAGTTGCGGCTGGGCACCGACTGGCGCCGCACCAGCGGCGACCTGTCCGAGGTCAGCTACAATTCCACCACCGGGGCGGTCAGCGCCTATCGCTGGGCCGGGGGCACCAATGACGACAAGGGCCTGTTCCTCGAAGACGACTGGCGCATCGGCATCCTCACCCTGACTGGCGGCATTCGCGGCGACCACTGGAGCATCGAGCGCGGCTATGTCCGCACCGCAGGGCCGACCGGGGCCATCACCGCTGACAACAGCTATGACCCGCGCGACGGCTGGGCTTTGTCGGGCCGGGGCGGCGCCCTGCTGCGCGTGGCTAATGGCGTGACCCTGCGCGGATCGGCCTACAGCGGGCTGCGCCAGCCGACGATCAACGAACTCTATCGCACCTTCACGGTCTTCCCCGTCACCACCAACGCCAATCCGCTGCTGGGCAATGAGCGGCTGAAGGGCGTGGAAGGCGGCGTCGATCTGGGGCCTTTCGCAGGGGTCACCCTGTCGGCCACCGGCTTCGTCAACCGGCTGGAGCATGCCATCGCCAATGTCACCACCGGTGTGAACTTGAAGCAGCGCCAGAATGTCGATGCCATCCGCGCGCGCGGCGTGGAGGTGGACGCCAAGGGACGCTGGGGCGCGATCACGCTCGACGCCTCGCTGGCGCTGACCGATTCCGTGGTGGAGGCCAGCGGCGCGGCGATCGGCTTGAATGGCCTGCGCCCGGCCCAGACGCCCAAGATCGCCACCAGCACCACTTTGGGCTGGGCCCCGGCCAAGGGCTGGCAGCTTTCGGCCACGGTGCGCTATGTCGGCGCGCAGTTCGAGGATGATGCCAATGCCGCCAATTCGGTGCTGCGCCCGGCGACCACCATCGGCCTCTTCGCCCGCGCTCCGCTGAGCCATGGTTTCGCCGCCATCGTCCGCGTGGAAAACCTGACCGATGTGACGGTGATGACCCGCAATCAGGCGGGCAGCATCGATGTCGGCGTGCCGCGCACCGTCTGGCTGGGAGTGCACAAGGACTTGTGAGCCCGACCGCGCCAGACAGGGGGAGCCAAAGCGCCGGACGCCTGCGCCTGATGCTGTTGCTGCTGGCGATGGGCGGATCAATCCTCGGCCTGCTGCTGGGGTTTTCGCTGAGCCTGATGGCCGCCTCGCGCCAGTTCGAGCATGCGCTGATCGCCCAGCAGCAGGCCGCGCTGGTGGCGGATCTGGCCCGCGATGCGGAAGGGCTGAGCGCCCCGGCGCTGCGCGACAATCTGGCAGCCTATCGTGCCTTGATCCAACAGGAGCGACAGTTCCTGAGCCCCCGCCAGCAACAGGCCCAGAGCGATGAACTGGCCCGCGCCGATGCGCTGGCCCTGCTGGCCGGGCGCCCCGAGGACCGCGCGCGACTGGTCGCCATGGTCAGGGCCATCGACAGCGGCGAACAGCATGAGGTGGCCGCCGCCCGCGCGGATCTCACAAGCATCCGCCGTGACACCATCCTGCTCGGCGTGCTGCTGGCGCTGACGGCGCTGGGCGCGGCGGCGGTCGGGCTGATCCAGTTGCAGCGCGCCAACCGCGATCTGGCTCAAGAGGTCGCCGCCCGCACTGCCGATCTGCGCGCCATCGACAGCTCGCGCCGCCTGTTCTTCGCCAAGGCCAGCCATGAGCTGCGCACCCCCGTCACCGCCATCCGCGTGATGGCCGAGGTGGCGCTGGACAGCGGCGCGGATGCCTCCAGCCCCCTGCGCGACATCGTGGCGCAGACCACCTTCCTGAACCACCGCATTGAGGAGTTGCTGGCCCTCTCCAGCGCCGCCGAGGGGCGGCCCGTGATGGCGCCCGAACCCTGCGATCTGGCCGAGGTGCTGGCCACGGCCGCGCTTCAGGCCCAGCCCTATGCCGCCTCGATCGGCGTCACCATCCGGCAGGCCCAAGCGCCCGCGCCGTTGATCGCGCTGGCCGACCGGCGCTGGCTGACTCAGGCTGTGCTGGCGGTGATCGACAATGGGCTGAAATTCTCCGACCCCGGCGGTGATCTCGATCTGGCGCTGGACAGCGATGGGCAGATCGCCGCCATCACCCTTGCCGACCACGGCCCCGGCGTGCTGCCGCGCGAGTTGCCGCGCATCTTCGACGCCTATTATCAGGCCGAGGCAGGCAAGACGCGTGGCGGCACCGGGCTGGGTCTGGCGCTGGCGCGCTGGGTGGTGGAGCAGCATGGCGGCGGCATCCATGCCGAGAACCGTGACGGCGGCGGCTGCCGGATTGTGATTCAACTGCCGCTGGCGCGGGAGGAGGTGCCATGATCCTGCTCGTCGAGGACGATGTGGCCATCGGCAGCGCGATCCATCAGGGGCTGACGGCACGGGGCTTTCCCATCCACTGGCTGAGGCGCGGCGCGGACCTTCTCGATCAGGCGGCAGGCGGCGCGGTCAGCGTGGTGATCCTCGATCTGGGTCTGCCCGATGGGGATGGGCTCGATCTGTGCCGGGCCCTGCGCGCGGCGGGCCATCGCATGCCGGTGCTGATGCTGACCGCGCGCGGCACGCTGGACGATCGGCTGGAGGGCTTCGAAGCCGGGACCGATGATTATCTGCCCAAGCCCTTCGCCTTTGCCGAGCTGGTGGCGAGAATCACCGTTCTGGCACGTCGCGCCGAAGAGCTGCCCCCTGCCCTCATCCATTTCGGATCGCTGAGTGTTGACCGTGCCAAGGGGCAGATCATACGCCATGACACGGCGCTGACCATGGAACCCAAGGCCCATGCCGTGTTGTTGCAACTGGCAATCCAGCGCGGCGCGCTGATCCCCCGCCAGAGGTTGATCGACACGGTGTGGGGCAAGGAATCTTCCATTTCAGACAACACTCTGGATGTGACGATCAGCATTTTGCGCCGCCGTCTGAGCCAGCTTGCGCCCGAGTTCACCGTGCGCGCAGTGAAGGGACATGGCGTTCAACTGGTCTGCGACCTTATACCTTAGGTCATCCTGACGAGACCATCAGGATTCCCGCCTCGCGACCCGATATGACTCATTCCGACAGAGAATGGCAGGCAGGACGATGAACCTGTTTGGAACAAGAATAAGGGTGGGACAGGATCATGATGAACAAGATGGTGTGGCTGGGCGCAAGCTGCCTGGCCGGAAGCGCGCTGGCCGCCATGCCCGCTCTGGCGGCGGGCAAGGCTGCGGCGGATGCCGAGATCGGCGCCTCCTCCATCGTGGTGACCGCGCCGCTGGCCAGCGACACCACCACGCTCTCGCAGGTGCCCGCCAATGCGCAGGTGCTTTCCGGCGATCCGCTCACGCGGCAGAACCATGCCAATCTGGCCGATCTGCTCAACGCCAATCTCGGCTCGATCTCGCTGAGCAACGGCACCGGCAGCCCCTATCAGAGCGACGTTTCCTATCGCGGTTTTCAGGCGACATCCTTGCTTGGCTCGCCCACCGGCCTGTCGGTCTATCTCGACGGGGTGCGGATGAACGAGGCCTTCGGCTCGATCGTCAACTGGGATCTGATCCCGATGAACGCCATCCGGCAGGTGGAAGTGCTCCCCGGCTCCAACCCGCTGTTCGGGCTCAACACTTTGGGCGGCGCGCTGGTGCTGGACACCAAGAATGGCGCCGACAATGGCGGATTGGGCGTGACGATGCAGGCCGGCTCCTTCAACCGCAAGGCGGTGCAGGCCGAGGCTGGCGGCACGCTGGCCAACAAGGCCTTCGACTGGTTCGTCGCGGGCAATTACGATGAGCAGGACGGCTATCGCTGGTACACCAACACGCTGGTCAAGCAGGCCTATGGCAAGCTGCGCTGGCATGGCACATCGGCTCATGCCGAGTTGAGCGCGGTGTGGGCGGACACATCGCTCAACGGCACGCAGGCGCTGCCGCTCTCGATGCTGGGCACGCCGCAGATGGCCTATACCTGGCCCGACAATGTCTCGAACAATCAGGTCATTGTGAACGTCAAGGCCGATGCGCGGCTGGCGTTGAATGTGACGATCAGCGGCAACGTCTATTACCGCCGCTCGAAAGCGCATTCCAGCAACAGCAACGCCAGCAATGACGATGGCTGCGGCCCCGGTGAATCGCGCAACTGCACGGCCGATGCGGTGAACGGCACGGCGCTCGATCTCTACAAGGTCAACCCTTACGCGCAGGGCACCGCCAAATACGCCAATTTCCGGCCCTACACCGGCAGCCTGCCGATCCGCAATTTCGAGGACAACATCAACACCTCCATGGTGCTGTCCGACGTCAATCAGCGGACCTTTGGCGGCAATGCGCTGGTGGATGTCGACGCGCCGCTCTTCGGGCTGAAGAATGATTTCAATCTGGGGGGAAGCTGGGAAACCTCCAGCATCCGCTACAACCAGAACACCTTTCTGGCCTATCTGGTGAACTATCAGACGGTGACGATGCCGTGGAATTTCAAATATGGCAGCACGTCGGGCTTTCAGGGCAATCCGCTGGTGGGCAGCGTGGCAATCGCTTCGCACAACAGCAGCTACAACATCTTTGCCCGCGATATGCTGTCGCTGACCGAGAAGCTGGGCCTCACCGCCTCGGTCAGCTTCACCTCGACGCATGTGTCGCTGGGCGGCACCAACAGCCAGTTTCTCAACGAGGATGGCGGCTTTAGCTGGACCGGCACGGATGGGCTGAAATACTACAATCCGGCCTATATCGGCGCTTCCTACTGGACCACATCGAGCACGCCGGGCGCCGGTTCATCGCTGACCACCGCCAAGGTGCCGAGTGGCGGCGTGGCCGGGCCCGAGGTGTCGCCCGTCACCGGTGCACACACCTATCGCCGCGTGAACCCTTCTGTCGGCCTGGTGTGGAACCCGTTGAAGGAAATCGGGTTTTTCGCCAATTACAGTGAGGCGATGCGCGCCCCCACCGCCATCGAGCTGGCCTGCGCCGATCCGGCCCGCCCCTGCGCCCTTCCCACCGGTTTCAACGGCGACCCCGAGTTGAAGCCCGTCATCGCCCACACCATAGAGGTCGGCGGACGCGGCGCGATCGGGCGGCATATCGGCTGGAACGCCGCCTTTTACCGCACGCGGCTGGACAATGACATCCAGTTCAACTTCGACAGTTCCGGGCTGGGCTATTTCGCCAATGTCGGCAAGACGCGGCGGCAGGGTGTGGAAGTGGGACTGACGGGCGATTTTGCCAAGCTGCATCTGGGCGCCAGCTATGGCCATGTCGCGGCCACCTATCTCTCGGGCTTTACCGATGAGAGCGGCGATACGGTGCGCCCCGGCAACCATATCACCGGCATTCCCTCCGACACGGTCAAGCTGCGGGCGCTTTACACGCCGATCCGGCAGGTGGCGGTCGGGGTCAATCTGATCGCCGTCTCCAGCCAATACGCCCATGGCGACGAGGCCAATCTGAACGGCGCGGTGCCGGGCTATGCGCTGGTCAATCTGGACCTTCATGTCATGCCGGTGGAGCATCTGGAACTCTTCGCCAACATCACCAATCTGTTCGACCGGCACTATGCCACCTTCGGCGTGGTGGGGACCAACATCTACAATGGTCAGGATGAGCAATTCCGCACCCCCGCGCCGGGCCGGGCCTTTATGGTGGGCGTGCGGTACAACTTCGGCCGTAAGGGCGGATCGGAGGATTGATGGATACCGGACGTGAGGGGGCGGGCGAACCCTGACCCCTCATCCAGGGTTATTGGGCCGGGCCGCCTGCCACATGCTTCAGCCGATGCAGGCTGAAATCGGCGAAATAGTCCCCGGCACCAGTCTCGCGAAAGCGCTGCATCGCCGCGCCATCCATATGGGCGCGCCACAAGGGCTCGCTGGCCCAGCTTTCGACAAAAATCAGCACATGCTCATCATCGAGCGACTGATGCAAGGCATAGGACAGGCAGCCCTCCTCCTTCAGCGTCTCGGCGACAAGCTGTTCCTGAGCGGCGCGCAGCGCCCCGGCCATACCCGGCTTCGCCGTGGTGATGGCCAGAATGGTCAGCGGTTCGGCCATGGCCCTCTCCTTACGCGATGGTGTTGACCAGCCCGCCCTCGACCCGCAGCGCCGCGCCATTCGTGGCGGAAGAACGCGGGCTGGCGAGATAGGCGATCAGATTGGCCACCTCATCGGCGTCGATCATCCGGCGCAGGATCGAGCTGGGGCGGTCACTGGCAAAGAATTCGGCCTCCACTTCGGCGATGGGCGCCTCGGGATGCGGCGAGCGGCTGCGCAGGAAGGCCTCGATCCCCGCCGAGCGCGTCGGGCCGGGCAGCACCGAATTGACCGTCACGCCGGTACCGCGCGTCAGTTGCGCCAGACCGCGCGAGACCGAAAGCTGGGCGGTCTTGCTGGTGGCGTAATGGATCATGTCCTCGGGCGTGGCCAAAGCGGATTCGCTGGAGACGAAGATGATGCGGCCCCAGCCTTCGCCCAGCATGGCGGGCAGGTAATGGCGCGAGAGGCGCACGCCACTCAGCACATTGGTTTCCAGCATCGCCATCCAGCCTTCATCGGTGATCTCGGTGAAGGCACGGCTTTCGTAAATGCCCAGATTGTTGACCAGAATATCCACCTTGGGCAGCGCCGCGATGATCGCCCCGGCGCCTGCGGCAGTGGCCGCATCGCCCAGAATGCCCTGCGCCTGCGGGCCGATCGCCTCGACGGCCTCGGCCAGCCTGGCGCTGTCGCGCCCGGTGATGAACACGCGCGCGCCTTCCGCCGCCAGCGCCTGAGCCGCCGCGAGGCCAATGCCTCCGGTGCCCCCGGTGACGAGGGCGGTCTTGTCCTTGATCTGCAGGTCCATGTCGTGTCTCCGGTAAGAGTGTTGGAAACAAGCTAGGCATGGAGGCCCCCTACGACTATTGCCTGCAATGGACAATCATCTGTGAACCACAGGACACAATGACACGCATCGCGATGGAACGGGCCGGCGAGATGGAGGTCTTCGCCCGCGTGGTGGATGAGGGCGGATTTTCCGCCGCCGCCCGCGCGCTGGACCTCACCCCCTCGGCGGTGAGCAAGCTGGTGGCACGGCTGGAGGCGCGGCTGGGCAGCCGGTTGCTCCACCGCACCACCCGCGCCCTGACGCTGACCGACGAGGGCGAGGCCTATTACCGCGCCGCTCTGCCGATCCTGCGCGATCTGGACGATGCGGAGGCGGCGGCGGCCGGTGGCTCGGTACATGGAAGGTTGCGGATCAACGCCACGGTGCCTTTCGGCAACCAGCATGTGGTGCCCGCGATCCTGTCGTTCCGAGCGCTGCATCCGCGCATCGAGATCGAGCTGGCGCTCAGCGATGCGATGGTCGATCTGGTGGCCGAGCGGGTGGATGTGGCGATCCGCATGGGCGACCTGCCCGACAGCAGCCTGATGGCACGCCGCCTTGGGCAGAGCCGCCGCGTGGTCTGCGCCTCACCGGCCTATCTGGCGCAGCGGGGCGTGCCGATGGTGCCGGGCGATCTGGCCGGGCATGACTGCCTGACCTTCAGCTTTCGCCGTGCCCATCCGGTGTGGCCCTTCCGCCGGGACGGGCAGGAGGCGGCGACGGTGGTGGCGGGCGGACTGATCGTCAACAATGGTGAGACGATGAAGCAGATGGCGCTGGCGGGCGCCGGGATTATCCGCGTGGGGCTGTTCCATGTCGCGCGCGACCTGGCCGAGGGCCGTCTGGTGCCGCTGCTGGAGGACTGGAACCCCGGCGATCTGGAGCAGATCCATGCCGTTTATGTGGGCGGCGGCCATGTCCCCAGACGGGTCCGGGCCTTTATCGACCATCTGGCCGCAGAGCTGGCGGATGATCCGGTGCTGCATGGTGGGGGTTTATAGGGGTTGGCCCCTGACAAGGGTGTGTGGCGGAGCGGGAGGGGGCAAAACACATGTATTTTATTGTTATAAATGAGCTATTTGATTTTGCAAAATCATGCCAAAATCACATTTTTCCCCACATCATGAGCCGAGCTTCCCTCCCAAAAGGAAAGGCGGTCCTTGAGCATGTCACTTAGTCAATGCAAAGCGTTGCAATGCGCTTCCTAGGATCATGACGTGAAGCAATATAGATTTTTCAGACTTTTCCTCCTATCGCGTCATCCCATTGGACTGGCCATCTCTAGCGACTGTGAGGATCTGGGGTCTTATGTCAACGACACCGACGCTAACTGACGTTTTAACCTCAATTGACGAACTCGCACAGCGTGGGCGAGTCACCCGCGAGAAAGCGTTTGCGGCTTGGTACGCAATAAATTTCTATTCGGTTGACGAAGATGACGCACTCGAAGCTGCGGCAGCCGACGGCGGGAACGACCAAGGGATCGATCTGGTTTTTGTTGATGAGGCTTCTGAAAGCTTGATGGTGATTCAAGCACATTGCCCCGGAAACACCTCCAAGCCCACCCCTAAGGCTAAATGGGACGCGGTGCTGGCAAGCCTTCCATATATCCGAAATCCATCCGCTCTGCGTGACGCAGGCCGTTCAGATCTTGCTGACATGATTGAAAGCGCGAATAATGATCACCGGGATCTTTCGCTGACGTTAGGGCTGATATCTCTCGGCTTAAATTCAGAAACCATCAATGGAGCAGTATCTGTTTCAAAGAAGTCAGATCAGGAAATATCTTACTTCTACTCCGCACAAGATGAAATTTTGGCGCAATATAAAGCCATAGTTCTTGATGGAGGAGGAGTTTCTGAAGATTATATTGATTTTTCAGCGGATTTTTTCGAGGACCGAGGCGAATACGGCCGGGCTATCGTGGGATCTGTTAGTGCCGCTGAGTTACAAAGATTACACAAAGCTTATCCTCAAGAGCTCTTTGCAGGGAACATTAGACTCTTTCTTGGATCGAGAAAGGGTGGGATCAATGAGCAAATTATCAAAACAGCAAAAGAGCATCCGGGGCTCTTTTGGGCCCTAAATAACGGCATCACAATCGTGGCAGACACGATTGACGAAGAAAAAGATAAAGCGAAAAAAAGAGTTAATTTGAAGCGATTTAGTATCGTGAATGGATGCCAGACAACATCCAGCCTTGTTCATGCGGATGCCCCATCTAGCGCAAAAGTCCTAGTCAGAATTATTGCAGCAAAGCAGAATATTCGCACAGATATTGTTCGATACAATAACTCACAGAATGCCGTTCGCATTTGGAGTGTTCGTTCGGCTGATAATATTCAGAAGTCTTTGCGAAAGGAATTTGAGACAATTGGGGTAAACTATGCTCCAAAGCTCGAAGGAGCTCGGCGCAAGAAAGACCTCAAAATCATAGAGTTAGATAAAGTCGCGCAATTCCTCGCCTCTGGATATCCTGAATATCTTATTCCTGCGATTGCAAATAAGGGTGAGCTTTTCGACGAGCCATACCAAACTATTTTCTTCAAGGGTATTACAGCCAAGGACGTTTACTTGGCTTGGCTGGTCGGGAATATTTCCGAAGCAAAGCGTCAAGAGCTTCAAAATGAGCTCAAGGATGATGACAATTCTGGCTTACTTGGAGTGACAAGCACGTATTGGATAAGCTACACCACCAGAAAGCTTATTGAAAAGAAGAGTGATTTTTCATCAAGTGTCATCTCCTTGGAATGCATGTCGAGGCCAGAATTTTCGTCTGCGTTGAAAAAATATGTAGAATATTCTGCGGAAGCGTTCTGGGATGCCGCCGTAGATGCTTATGAGGATTTCGGCTCATTCAAAAGCGCGCTGCGATCTTCCGCATTTTTCAAGAAAGTGGACAGCAAACTTTCCCTTAGAATTAACAAACTTCTTTCAAAAAGGGAAATTCCGGACCTCAAAAATGTCTGCAAAAGCTCGGGCGGAAAAAAATAATTTCTCCACTCCGACATGAATGAATGGGGTGGACGTTAAACTCCACCCCTTTTCCTTGAGACGGCTCCAAAACCTCCGTTTACGATACAGCCTCAACCGCTGTATCGTAATCTAGCTTAACTCATATTCCGTTACACACCTAAATTCGATACAGAGAATCGATACAAGGATTGTGACGATGAGCCGCGTATTCAGCTATTGCCGGGTTTCCACGCTGGAACAGACCACAGACAATCAGGTTCAGGAAATCCTGTCTGCTGGGTTTGCGGTTGAGCCCAAACGCATCATTGCGGAAACCGTCTCTGGCTCTGTTGCTGCCATGGAGCGCAAAGGCTTTGCCAAGCTGGTAGATCGGCTTGAAGCTGGCGATGTGCTGGTGGTGACGAAGCTGGATCGGCTGGGGCGCAACGCCATTGATGTTAGGCAAACCGTTGAGCGGCTGGCAGCAGACGGCGTGAGGGTTCATTGCTTGGCGCTGGGTGGCGTGGACCTTACCTCCCCAGCCGGGAAAATGACCATGGCTGTTATATCTGCTGTGGCAGAGTTTGAGCGTGACCTTCTGATTGAACGCACCCAATCGGGGCTGGCGAGGGCGAAAGCCGAAGGCAAAGCGCTAGGAAGACCCATGGCGCTTTCGAGAGCCCAACAAGAGGAGATTACGGCAGAACGCGCGAGGGGCGTTTCTCTAGGCGCTCTAGCCCAGCGGTATGGGGTTAGCAGGGCCGCTATTCAACGGGTGGGAAAGCGGGCGTTATAAGCCCCAGCCGCTAAGTCAGCTATCGGGGTGAAATTCGTGCCCCCTCAATGCCGGGAATGTTAAGGTTACCTGACGCTGGAGCTAGTGAACCACTCGTGGCGCCCCATCCGCTTCCGGAGGGGCATGCCCATCGCCCAGATCGTCTTCCATTGGCTCGACGGCAAAACTGGCATCCCTTACGGAGGGCGCTACCAAGATCAGGCGTGTGACCCCTAAGCAGCACAGGTAGCATACCGCGATTGTCAATCTGGGACGCAGAGAAACTCAGGCATTTCAAGCCAGAAAGCCTTAACGGTCCCGGACAGCTCGTGGAACATGCTTTCATCGACAGCAAGCCAAGTATGGTCTGGTGTGCTGGAGACACTTGTTGCGGGCGAGATCGGACAAGGATCAATAAGATACTGCGGGGCATGCTTGGCAAGCTCGGTAACACTGCGGCCATTGCCATGCTTGTAAACGTTGACCACCAAATGCAAACTTTTTAACTTTGCGAAGAATGGCTCTGAAGACAAATTCCAGCCAAACCTTTCCATAAGCGATACCAAATTATCAAAATCAGCTCTTATAATTTTGTTATTGATCCAAGAATTTTTCTTAAAAGCTCTGAGCTCGACACAAAGGAAGTCTTTTATCTCCTTTTCCCATTGATGGTATGTGCCCGCAAGCACCCCCATATAGACGCTATCACGAACGTCCGCCAAAATACGATAATTTTCCGAACCCACAAGCAGGCAAACTTTAAAAAGCTCTTGTTCGGTGACTTCTTTTAACTCGCTTCGATTGCGTTCAAAAAGGCCCTTGAAGATAGCGCTACTTTCTTCCGCGATATCATTAAATTGAGGGAATACCCGCCGAACACATTCTCTAACAAAACTGTCGTGACGGTCATTGCGAAGTGATCTCTCGACGTCGGAAAACACGATGGTTTGCGCGGGCATAAACAGAACCTTTGATCTGTAGAGGAGCATCGTACCCATGCTCTCAGTGTATCGAGGGTGGCGCACGGCACAATCCACCATCAGTGGGGCAGTCTGCCATATGTTTGCGCAACGTGTCAGAGCTGTGCCAAGCGTTGCCCCTGCGCAGGAGGTTACCCGTGGCGGCAACGTATGACTGCCCTATCGCTGCTTTGTTGTCGCATACAGTTAGGCCCCATTTGCACCCGGTGGCCAGATAGCTGCCCTTGCAGCGCAACACAGATCAAATCTAGAACACACGCCTTCACCGAAAGGCTTTACCTTCGCCCCCCATTTTGCAATGACGAACTTGCAGTGCGGTGAGTCCCGGCTGTGAGGCGTCGTAACCTCTTGAAGCGTAGCTCGGTCCAGTTTTCTGGGCCGGGTGGCTGCTGCGTATGTCCAAGCGCTTGCTAAAGGTAGCAGCGCCTCGGGCTACGCACGGGGTTACGAACACCCGGCTTAGGGCTGGGACATCGCCTCCAACACGAATGGGGGCATAAATGACAACTATCATTGCGATATTTATTGTCTTTTCAGCGATTGCCATCATGCAAATCGCCAAAGCTAATTCCGTTGAAAAAGCGATGCGAGAGATAAACGGGTTCAACCCTTCTCACATCTTTTCCGGAACACATGGCGGTGCAGCCGTTGCCATAGATCCATCTGGCAAAAAGGTATGCTTCATGGAAAGCTCAAAATCTCATAAATTGTTTAATTACAATGATATAGTTTCCGTTGAGGTGGAGAAGAATGGCTTATCCGTAACGAAAGTGAACCGAGGGAGCCAAGTGGGCCGCGTTGCTTTAGGCGGCTTGCTTCTAGGACCTGTAGGGCTTCTCATGGGCGGTGTCACAGCATCACGGAGAAGTGAAGAGAAGATAAAATCTATTTCTCTCAAGGTCTACACCACTAATATGTCATCGCCGGTGAAAACAATACACTTTTACAAAAGTCATTCCGGCGCTGATCTAAACAACTTTACGGTTAAGCAGGCCATGTCTCTCTTAGATTCGTGGCACGGGCGCTTTCTCGCAATCATAGACTGATTTTCAAAGACGAAGTCTGATTTCACTCAATGAAAGCGCCAGAGAAATCCATACAAATTCAACAAAAAATCAAAACCTCAATCCTCACATGATTAGGTGTAGGGTGGGGGTGTCTGAAATTCATTGTTTGCTTAATTATTGTAAATAAGCACAGAAACTCGATTTATTTCATTTAACTTACAATGAATATTTCCGCATCGAATTCTCAAGCGCATTTTGGGGATGTTTAGCATATGAAGAAGCGTTCATTCTTGCTGTATTCCGCGATATTTATAGCCGGAAGCTCCAATATGGCTTTGGCAGACACGTACAAAAAAGTGTGGGAGAATCGGCAGATTGAAGAAATTAATTCTACAAAAAGCATGCTTGATCTGGAATGGTGCATCGCCAATTCGCTAACTGACTTTGGCGCACCAAACGTCTTCCATGGCGAAGGAAAAGTATCAATTTCAAATTTTTCAGGATTAATTGCATTTAACTCTATTGAGTTAAATGAATTAGGCGATCATAGGTTGATTAAATTGGTGCGCATTCAGCAGAAAAAGACGCGAGAGCAAATAACGAACTGTGTCAAATAACCCCTTTGAAAAAGAAAGACGGCCCGAAAGCCGTCTGTTCCTAGCATCGCTCGCTCAAGCCCCCTTTACTGAAAGGGCAGGATACACCCCCACCTCTTCCTTGAAGGCTTCTCTCAGCACTTGTTCCGCCACTTTCGCCTTGCTGACCGGCACAATGATAGAGTCATGCACGGGATATGCCGGTATCCCATGATCCCTTGCCAGCCGCAGCATGGTTTTCACGATGATACATGACTCGATGTATTGCAGATCGCCCCAACGGATCGGACAGAAGGGCCATTTGGCAAGGACAGGAAAGCGAGCCAAAACAGCCTCTTCCACTTTTTTAATGGGGTAATCCTTCCTCAGATTGCGCCTCGGGAAGGCCTCTGCATACTTTTCAACATCCTTGTCCATCCATCCTGTGTGAAAACAGGTGTGACCCATCGTTTTGGTGAACCACATTTTTATGACCAGCCGGGGAATGGCGTCAAACCCGTAAGGGTCAACATCCTCCGCTATCGACTGATGCAGCAGCGCCATTAATATCCTTGGATGGCTGCCAGAAATGTCGATTTCAGCTGTGGCTTCCTTGTTTATCAGGAGGTTCTTCCGCTCCTTGCGTGTCGGATCATCGGGCTTCCTACCTGCAAACCCCTGATAACCCCCGTCAAAAGGATAAAGCCTCCCGCCTTTCTGGTAGTTATGGTCTGGGGTATCTCCGCAACTGAAAACCCGGCGAAAGCCCCCGCAACAAGATGTTTCATCAGGATCACCAGCATAAGTTAGACTGTGCGCCGAAAGAAAGGAGTTTATCTCTTTAATGTCAGATATATAACCTTTAACGAGGTGGTGTTTTCGATGAACCCTCATCACCTCCCCCTTAATCTTAGCCCCGCGTTGATAGGGCGTTTCTCCCTCCTTGAAAGTGGAGGATGCCCTAAGCAGGATTGGGAATGGCGGCTTAGAAGGCTGATCAGTCTCCCGAAAGTGGGATATATCACCGCCCTTGACCCCATGCTTTTCCGCGAGAGCCAGGAATGATGGTGTCAATCTGATGCGGCGAGCTTTGCTGTCATCAAACCGATTTTGAAAATCAGTTTGTTCTATATATTCAGATGATTCTAAAAACCCAATGACATTCCGGAATGAGCTTTCACCAATCAGTTCATCGGTAAAGCTATCACGCTTCCGAGAGCGATAGGCCCATCCTTCATCATTATCAGCTTGAGCTATCAGCAATTCAGAACATATTATCCCCAAAGCCTCTTTAAAAAGAGTATCTGTTTTATTTTTGTTTAATTTTCTTAACTGAATTTCAGTCCATAAATGATCAATCAATGATCTTGCTTGGATTGATTCTGGCATAAACCTCAATAAGAGATAAAAAGCACCCTTGTTGAATTCAAACAAGCCACGTTCTTGATACAGATGATTAATATATCTTTGAAATTTTTCTTTATTTTCTTTTTCTTTCATAACTTATTTCCATAATAATATTTCCTCTTAAAGAGAGAGGGAGGGAGAGAAGGCAAGGAAGAAGGGAAGGGAAAGAAAGGAAAAGATATATTACGTAGACCGGATTTGAATTCCGTCTTTTCATTACAATGCCCTGACACCTTGATTGCGCTGAAAACTAACTCATCTTGACCTCCTTTCGAGACGCAGGCCTCCCCACAGCCGGACTGGGTCAGTCTGCCAGAAGGAATACCTCTAATTTCAATTTTAAGCCCTTCTCAGAAGGGAAATGGCTTTTTGGCTACCCAAGTAGCCCAAGGCACACGCAAGCGCTCAGAAGGCCTCCTGAGGGAAACCTTCATACAGACCGATAACGATGTGGGATAACCTCCAGCCCCAAGGGCGTGAGATGGATGCCCTATAGGCAGTATTGAAGTGAGAGGCAACATTTAAGGATTAGGGTATGCCTCCGATCAGCAAGGCGGGCCCTGCCCTGCCAATCATAGGTTGATCAACGCCAACATGCTCATTTACTGACGACGGAACACTCCCGCCAGAATTCCAAGCAAGCATCGATAAATTCGAGAACGTCCGTTGCCGATGGCGTGATGACGTTCACACGTACATCAAGAAGAGTACCCTCCGGCAGGGATGGCAAATAGCGGCCTTCGTATTTGACGAGCTTCGACAACGAAGGTCGCATAGGGCTTGCAAGCAACTCACACAGTTCAATCATCTCACTGATTTTTGCAGAAGACTCCCAGCCCAAAGCCGCCATCGCCTCTATGACAGAGTCGAGGCCAGCGGAATGCCCATCGATCCCAAGGGCGGGGGCAATGTCCAGCTCAAAGACCCTACCCAAATGATCCGAATGCCTAACATTGAGGGCTTGGATTGTTCCGACATTCAAAGACCTGTATTTTTCAAAATACCCCTCATCGTAATGCTCGATCAACGCCGATGATTGCTGATAGAAACCCCTAAACTCCTCCAAACCAGCAATAATCTGATTCAAATCACCCCGAGAAACGACAGGCTTGTTAGAACGCGCAGCAGTCATGTCACGCAACCTTCCGCAAAGCTTCAATCCAGCGGTCAACATCCTCTTCTATCCAACGGATAGTCGAAGGCGATAGGATTACCGGCTTCGGAAACTCCGGAAACTTCTTGCGATAGCGCCAGATGGTAGCTCTCGACAGGCCAGTGCGAGCCATAAATTTTGATGTAGTAATCATAGTCATTTGGTCCTCCTTTTACTTGAGTGGGACCCATATGAGCTATGAAATTTGGCTCCGCAACCCCACCACCCCCGCACTTTATATAGATTGTCTTCTAAATTGACTTATAGAAGTATGAAGAGGGGTATAAACAGGAAGATGATGATTTTTTCCTCTTTAAATCAGTAATTTACTCGTTGAATTTTTTGCAAGTATTCGGCAAAAAGCAGTTCTGGTTTCAAATTTATTTTTCGCACGCGTCTGCCCACGCTTGCATCATAGGTTTTCGCTGCTCAAGGAAGTCCGTGCGACGGTATGCGGCCTCGGTTTGATCCTTCACGACGTGCGCCAAGGCCGACTCGGCCCAATCTCGGGAATAACCTTCCTCAGCAGCCCAATCCCGAAACGATGACCGAAATCCATGAACGGTGAACCCGTCGCCACCATTTGCCTTCAAAACCTTGCCCAAGGTCATATCCGACATGATTTTTCCCTTCATGCCGGGAAACAGCAGAGCATCGGCGTCTGAACCAATTCTGTTGAAAGCCGCCTCCACGATAGCCTGCGCAGCTGAAGACAACGGCACCCGATGCAATCGCCGCTTTTTCATCCTCTCAGCAGCCACAACCCAGACACCAGCCTCAAGGTCAAACTCCCCCCTTCGGGCTCCCCGCACTTCCTGCGACCTTGCTGCTGTCAAAATAGCAAACAGAAGGGCATCACGCCCCACGGTCGTTTTCGCTGCCCTCATGGCTGAGACAAACGCTGGAACCTGCTTATATGGCATCGCAGGGAAGTTGCCCTTTGCCTTTTGCTTGATCGGTTTCAACAACGTCGAAAGGGCACGTTCCGGTGCCTCACGGTCACGCCACCCCTTAGCCTGAGCATGGTCCAAGATCGTGGCGATACGCTGACGCACCCGACGCGCCGTTTCAGATTTGGTTTTCCAGATGGGCTTAAGAGCTTCGGCAATGTCGGGAGCATCCACTTTGCCCACAACCAAATCCCCAAGTGTGGGGTAGGCGTAAGTTTTGAGGGTCGAGCGCCATTGCTTCTGATGTTTGACGTTGCTCAGGGAAGGCAGAGCATGATCCAAATAGGACTCAGCCGCCTCCTTGAATGTCATAGAGGCAATTTTAAGCTTTTTAGCTTCAACCTTCAGGTCAACTCCGTCTCTTGCTGCCTTACGCTCAATGCGCGCCTTTTCTCGGGCCTCAGCAAGTGACACGTGATCCAGTGAGCCAAGGCCGATATCTTTGCGCTTACCATCAACCTGCACCCTAAGAATCCAAGATTTGGCTCCTGAGGCGCTGACTCGCAACAGCAGCCCATTCCCATCCGAATGGCTGCCGGGCTTGGCGTTCCGAACTTGCAATTGAGTTAAGGCCATACCCACATCCTTCCCCACACTAAGGAGGCAATTATGTGGGTTGGGTTGGTGCCCTCTGCAACAGGGGTTTTAGCAAAACCCTTGTATTTTAGGCGTTTGAGACTGAATGAATCAGACTGAAACGGTCAGATGGCGGAGCGGGAGGGATTCGAACCCTCGATACGCTTTTGGCGTATACTCACTTTCCAGGCGAGCGCCTTCGACCACTCGGCCACCGCTCCGCATACCTGTAAGGTCCGCCGCCCTAGCGATTGTCTTTGGGCAGCGCAAGCCTTCCTCTGCGCTTCCTGTTCATTCATCGATCTTGCCTGCGAAAGACGCCGGGGGCAGAGTAACAACATGCCTTTCAACACCATGCCCCGCCGCCTTTCGCTGACCGCCCTCGCCATGCTGGGCGCCCTGATCCCGGCGCTGCCGGGTCAGGCAGCCCCCGCCGCGCCGCCACCTGCGGCCAAGGCCCTCAGCGCGGGCGATATCGTCAAGGCCGCGCCCGCCGGTGACTGGGTGGCGATTGCCCCGCAGGATTTGCTGGTGATGGCGCTGGCGCCCGATGCCAAGGGGCACCCGAGGCAGGTGGTGATCCAACTGATCCCCGCGCCTTTCTCGCAAGGCTGGGTGGGCAATCTGCGCAAGCTGGCCGCCGCTCATTGGTGGGACGGGCTCTCGGTCTATCGCGTGCAGGACAATTGGGTCGCGCAATGGGGCGATGGCGACAATGAGGACAAAGTGAAGGCCCGACCTCTGCCCGCAGATTTGGCGAAGGTGGATGAAAGGGAGTATGAACTCCACGGATCTGTCCGGAAAGTTTGCGACCAAGATAATTGCATCGCAGGCGTGGAACCGATGGACTGGTGGAGCCAATCGCTCCGTTTCGACCCTTATCTTTTCGAGGGGGGAGCAGGCCAGGTCGGCTTCGGCAAGGGCTGGCCAATGGGGACGAATGCCAGGACCAGTTGGCCCATCCACTGCTACGGCACCGTCGGCGTTGCGCGCGATCTCTCGCCCGACACCGGGAGCGGCGCCGAACTCTATGCCGTGATCGGCCAGCCGCCGCGCATGCTGGATCGCAACATCGCGGTGGTCGGCCGGGTGATCGAGGGCATCGAGCATCTCTCCTCCCTGCCCCGCGCGCCGGGCAATGGCGTCTATAAGGACACCGCCGACCGCACGCCGATCCTCTCGATACGCCTGGCCAGCGATCTGCCTGCCGAGCAGCAGCCGCATTTCGAATATCTCTCAACGCAAAGCGCCAGCTTCGCCCGCTATGCCGATCTGCGCGCGCACCGGCATGACGATTTCATCAAGGTGGCCGCCACCAGCGCCGACATCTGCTCGATCCCGATGCCCATCCGCCGCCATCCCGCAAGCTGACGGCATTCTCCACCGCTCCGCAGCTTACCGCGTTGCGCAAAAGCCCCGCCTCACGCATTAAAATTCGTATTCAACGCTCAGGCTTGTCATCGTGCATACGTGCCCGCATGCTGGCATGCATGGGCCCGCACTGATAGAAGGCGGCCCGCCATCCTGTCGGCATGCGGGGCCAACCCGCTGTAAGACTACGATTCGCAAAGGGACTATGCATGAGCTTTACCGCAGACCGCCTGCTGCTGTTCGGCGCCACCGGCGACCTGTCGCAGCGGATGCTGCTGCCCTCGCTCTGCGCGCTGCACGCCGACCGTCTGGTCTCCGACAAGCTGCAGATCGTCTGCACCGCGCGCTCCGAGATGGACGACACGTCCTTCCGTGACTTTGCCGCGCAGGCGCTGGACAAATTCCTGCCCGAGCATCGCAAGGGCGCCATCCCCAGCTTCCTCGAACGGCTCTATTACCAGCCGCTCGACGCGAATGACACCAGCCACTTCCACGCGCTGGCCGAAAAGGTCGGCACGGTGGAGAACGGTCTGGCGATCTTCCTCTCGACCGCGCCCAGCCTGTTCGAGCCGACCATCGCGGGCCTCGTCGCCAGCGGTCTGGCCAACGAACGCAGCCGCATCGGTCTGGAAAAGCCGCTGGGGATCGACCTGCCCTCCTCCAAGGTGGTGAACGATGCCGTCGCCGGCGCCTTCACCGAGGATCGCATCTTCCGCATCGACCACTACCTGGGCAAGGAAACCGTGCAGAACCTGATGGCCCTGCGCTTCGCCAACATCCTGTTCGAGCCGCTGTGGAACGCCACCCATATCGACCATGTGCAGATCACCGTGGCCGAAACCGTGGGCCTGGAAGGCCGCGGCGGCTACTACGACGGCGCGGGCGCGCTGCGCGACATGGTGCAGAACCATCTGCTGCAGCTGCTCTGCCTGGTGGCCATGGAGCCTCCCGCCCGCTTCGACCCCGTCGATGTGCGCGACGAGAAGGTCAAGGTGCTCAACTCGCTGCGCAAGGTCACGCCGGGCGATATCGTCACCGGCCAGTATGTGGCGGGCGCCATCGCGGGCGGCAGCGTGCCGGGCTATATCGACGAATTGCAGAAGCCTTCGGAGACGCGGAAACCTTCGTCGCCCTGCGCCTGGATCATCGACAACTGGCGCTGGACGGGCGTGCCGTTCTACCTGCGCACCGGCAAGCGCATGCCCAAGCGCACCACCGAGATCGTCGTGCAGTTCCGCCCCGTGCCCCATTCGATGTTCGCCCAGCGCGGCGCGGTGGCCAAGCCCAACCGTCTGGTCATCGGCATCCAGCCCGAAGAGAACATCACGCTGGATCTGATGACCAAGGTGCCCGGCCTCGATCGCGGCGGCATCCGCCTGCGCGAGGTGCCTCTGGACATCCGCATGCCCGATGCTTTCGCCGGCCCCACCAAGCGCATCGCTTACGAGCGCCTGCTGCTCGACCTGATCGAGGGCGACCAGACGCTCTTCGTGCGCCGCGACGAGGTGGAAGCCCAGTGGACCTGGGTGGACAACATCCGCGCCTGCTGGACCGACAATGAGATCACCCCGCAGCCCTATCCGGCGGGCAGTTGGGGCCCCACCTCCGCCATCGCGCTCGCCGCGAAGGACAGCGTTACGTGGCATGAGTAAGGGTATGGGCAAGCCATAAGGCTTGCCCACCCTCGCCAGGAACAATCCGGGCCCCGGCCCGCTCCATATCCACAAGCGCGGGTTCGCCAGAGCCCCGCTTTCTTGTGCAGAGTAGACCCACCATGGCCCAGCTTCACTCCACCATCGAGCGCGTCACCGCGCGCATCATCGAACGGTCCAAGCCGGGCCGCACGCGCTACCTCGACATGATCCGCGCCGAGGCCGACCGCCATGGCGAGCGCAACAGCTTCTTCGGCTGCTCCAACCTGGCGCACACCTATGCCGGGGCCGAGGGCGACCAGAAGACCATGGCCTTCACCAAGGCGCCCAATCTGGCCATCGTTTCCGCCTACAACGACATGCTCTCGGCGCACCAGCCCTTCGGGCGCTACCCCGATGCCATGAAGATCTAGGCCCGCGAGATCGGCGCCGCCGCGCAGGTCGCCGGCGGCGTGCCGGCCATGTGCGACGGCGTGACCCAGGGCGAGCCGGGCATGGAACTGTCGCTGGCCAGCCGCGACGTGATCGCCATGTCCACCGCCATCGCGCTGTCTCACAACATGTTCGACGGCAGCGCTGTGCCTGGGCGTTTGCGACAAGATCGTGCCGGGCCTGCTGATCGGCTCGCTGCGCTTCGGCCACCTGCCCACCGTGTTCGTCCCGGCCGGCCCGATGCCGACCGGCATCTCCAACAAGGAAAAGGCCGCGGTGCGCCAGCTGTTCGCCGAGGGCAAGGCCACCCGCGAGGAGCTGCTGGCCTCGGAAATGGCCTCCTACCATGCGCCGGGCACCTGCACCTTCTATGGCACCGCCAATACCAACCAGTTGCTGGTGGAGGTGATGGGCCTGCACCTGCCCGGCGCCTCCTTCGTCAACCCGAACACGCCGCTGCGCGACGAGCTGACCCGCGCCGCCGGCCACCGCCTGGCCGCCATCGGCAGGAGCGGCAACAGCTACCGCCCGATGGCGGAGATCGTCGACGAGAAGGCCATCGTCAACTCGGTGGTGGCGCTGCTGGCCACCGGCGGCTCGACCAACCACACCCTGCACCTGCTGGCGATCGCCCAGGCGGCGGGCATCCAGTTGACCTGGCAGGACATGGCCGAGCTGTCCCATGTGGTGCCGACCCTGGCGCGCATCTATCCCAACGGCCAGGCCGACATCAACCACTTCCAGGCGGCCGGCGGCATGTCCTTCCTGATCCGCCAACTGCTCGACGGCGGGCTGCTTCACGAGGACGTACAGACCGTCGCCGGCCCCGGCCTGCGCCGCTACACCCGCGAGCCGTTCCTCGAGGATGGCCGGCTGGTCTGGCGCGAAGGGCCGGAACGGAGTCTCGACGAAGCCATCCTGCGTCCGCTGGACAAGCCGTTCTCCGCCGAAGGCGGCTTGCGCCTGATGGAGGGCAACCTCGGTCGCGGCGTGATGAAGGTCTCGGCGGTGGCGCCGGAACACCAGGTGGTCGAGGCGCCGGTACGGATCTTCCACGACCAGGCCAGCCTGGCCGCGGCCTTCAAGGCCGGCGAGCTGGAGCGCGACCTGGTCGCCGTGGTGCGTTTCCAGGGCCCGCGGGCCAACGGCATGCCGGAGCTGCACAAGCTCACGCCGTTCCTCGGGGTCCTGCAGGACCGTGGCTTCAAGGTGGCGCTGGTCACCGACGGGCGCATGTCCGGGGCGTCGGGCAAGGTGCCCGCGGCCATCCACGTGACGCCCGAAGCGCTGGCAGACATCGCCGGCGGCCCGCTGGCCCACCTGCGCGACGGCGACGGGGTGCGCCTCTGCGCCGAAACCGGCGCGCTGGAGGTGCTGACCGACATCAGCGGGCGTGAGCCCGCCGCCGCCCCGCCCCCCGTCATGGGCGTGGGGCGTGAGCTGTTCGCCATGTTCCGCCTGGGCGCCGATGGCGCCGAGCAGGGCGGTTCGGCGATGCTGGCGCTGGCGGGGCTCTGACGCCAGGCGGCTGTCACACAGCCTTCACGGGAAACCGCTTGATGCTGCGATGCGACAGGAAAATATCCCCGTCGCATCGCAGTTGCAAAAAATCGGTTCCCACTTCGAGATGATGCTTTAGACGAGGCCCCCATGGACATTGTTTCGGTCGATATCGGCGGCACCCACGCACGCTTCACGATTGCCAATCTGGGCGATGACGGCAAGGTGACGCTGGGCAAGGTGGAAACGCTCCACACCAAGGACCATGCCAGCTTCGAATCGGCATGGGCTCATTTTGCCGAAATCAACGGGGGCGCCCTGCCCCGCGCGGCGGCTCTGGCGATTGCCGGGCCGATCAACAGCGATTCGATCAAATTCACCAACAACCCCTGGGTGATCTATCCCGGCCAGTTGCATGACCGGCTGGGCGTCGATGCCGTCACGCTGGTCAATGATTTCGGCGCGGTGGCCCATGCGGTGGCCCATGCGGGTCCTGAATATTTCACGCATCTGTCGGGCCCCGACGTGCCGCTGCCCGAGAAGGGCACGATCAGCATCCCCGGCCCCGGCACCGGCCTTGGCGTGGCGCAACTGTGGCGCGACGGCCCCGGCAGCTATCACGTGCAGGCCACCGAAGGCGGCCATATCGACTTCGCCCCGCTCGACGCCATCGACGATGCGCTGCTGGCCCGTCTGCGCCAGCGCCACCGCCGCGTCAGCGTGGAGCGTGTCGTCTCGGGCCCGGCCATCGTCGACATCTATGAGACGCTGGCGGTGCTCGAAGGCAAACCGATCACGCCGCTGGACGACCGCACGATCTGGACCCTGGGCACCGACCCCGAAAAGCGCCGCGAGAACGTGCTCTGCGCCACCGCCGTCGACCGCTTCTGCCTCTCGCTGGGCAGCGCGGCGGGCGATTATGCGCTGGTGCATGGCGCGGTGGCCGTGGTGATCGCGGGCGGGCTTGGCCTGCGCATCTGCGACACGCTGGTGGCCAGCGGCTTCGGCGACCGTTTCCGCGCCAAGGGGCGCTTTGAAAATCTGATGGCGGGCCTGCCGGTCAAGCTCATCACCCATCCGCAGCCGGGCCTGCTGGGCGCGGCCGCAGCCTTCCAGAAGGAACATGTCCGATGACCATCGCGATCGAAACCATCATGCGTACCGCCCCGGTGATTCCGGTGCTGGTCATTGAAGACATCGCCCATGCCCTGCCGGTCGCCGAAGCGCTGGTCGAAGGCGGCCTGAAAGTTCTGGAGGTGACGCTGCGCACCCCCTGCGCTCTGGACGCCATCAAGGTGATGAAGCAGGTCCCCGGCGCCATCGTCGGCGCGGGCACGGTGCTCAATCCGCGCGATCTGCAGGCCTCGATCGACGCCGGCAGCGAATTCATCGTCTCGCCGGGCCTGACCCCCGCGCTGGGCGAAGCCGCCGTCAAGGCCGATATCCCCTTCCTGCCCGGCACCGCCAACGCTGCCGACATCATGCTGGGCATGGATCTGGGCCTGTCGCGCTTCAAGTTCTTCCCGGCCGAAGCCAATGGCGGCATTCCCGCCCTCAAGGCCATTGCCGCGCCTTTCGGCAGCGCGCGCTTCTGCCCCACCGGCGGCATCACCCTGGCCACCGCGCCCAACTATCTGGCGCTTGAGGCCGTGCTGTGCGTCGGCGGTAGCTGGATGCTGCCCAAGAGCGTGTTCGACGGCACCAAGGTCGATACGGCCGCGATTGTTGCCGGCGCCCGCGCCGCTGCGGCTCTCAAAGCCTAAGCCTCACAGGGCCTGACCCCCATCCTTTCCGTCACCACCATAGCCAGGGGCCTGCCGCCACGGCGGGCCCTTCATTCAGGGGTTGCGGGCGATCTCGCCCCGGATCGCGCGACAACACCTTCCAGCGCCTTTGCGAAGCGCGCATCTTTCACCCTCCCCAGCGGGGCGGGCTTGAGCTAGGCTGACCAGTGACAGAGCCCCCCACGGGCCGACACAACAGGGACAGGGCCGGCCGGAAGAGGCGCTTCGCAAACCCGCCAGTTCGGGAGAGTCTTTACGATGAGCGAATTTGCCGCCCTTGATCGCCGCTTGCAGGAACTGCACGAGCGTACCGCCGAAACCCCGCTGTTCAACCCCGTCTTCCAGCTTGGCCTGGAACTCTCGCGCAAGATGGAAAGCGGCGAGCTGACCCTCGACCGCATCGAAACCATGGTCGCCGAGCTGGAATGCGAGGGCCTGCGTGTCCGCGCCCGCCGCCTGAACCGCCTGGTCTCCCCGGTCGAGCGCGACACCAATCTGACCCGCATCGGCGCCATGGCCGAAGCTGGCGATTTCGCCGGTTTCGCCGCGCGCTGGAATCGCCCGGTCGCCCATATCGTCTTCACCGCTCACCCCACCTTCCTGCTGGCCCGCGCTCAGGCGCAGGCGGTGGCGCAGGCGGCCAGCCAGGGCGATCTCGACAGCGAGACGGTCTGCGCCGCGCCTGCCGCGCGCGACACGATCACGCTCGATTCCGAACATGCCGATGCCATGGCCGCCATCGCCCGCGCGCAAAAGGCCCGCGATGCGATCAACGCCACGCTGCTCTCCAACGCGCGCGGCCGCTGGCCCGACCAGTGGCGCAAGCTGAGCCCCACGCCGGTGCGCTTCGCCAGCTGGGTCGGCTATGACATGGATGGCCGCACCGACATCGGCTGGCAGACCTGCATCCGCTACCGGCTGGAGGAAAAGGCCGAGCGCCTCGCTTCCTACGCCGCCCTGCTGGAAGAGATCGCGCCCGAGATCGCCGAAAAGCTGGCCGCCGCCGGGGCGCATAGCCAGGCCATGGCCGCGCTCTTTGCCGGTGACATGACCAATCCCGCGGCCGTCAACGATGCCGCCAACCAGCTCACCGCCGACGGCCCCGAAAAGCTGGTCACGCTGGCCCCGACCATCGCCGCGCTGGAAAAGCTGGCCGCCGCCAGCGATGACGACACCGCGCAGGCCCTGCTGGTTGCCGCCGCCGCAATGCGCGCCGATGGTCTGGGCATGTCGTGGATTCACTTCCGCGTGAACAGCTCGCAGCTTCAGAACGCGATCCGCCGCCGCATCGATCCCGATGGCACGCTGGATCTGGCCAGCCAGGCCGCGCTGCGCAAGATGCGCGAGCTGCTGGCCGAGGTGAAGCCGCTGCGCAGCAATTTCGCCGCGCTGGCGATCGAGAATTCCACCGCCGTCCGCCTGTTCCTGACCATGGCGCAGATCCTTCAGCACATCGATTCGGAAACCCCGATCCGCATGCTGGTGGCCGAATGCGAACAGCCCACCACCGTGCTGGCCGCGCTCTATTTCGCCAAGCTGTTCGGGGTGGAAGACAAGGTTGACGTCTCGCCCCTGTTCGAGACCGAAACCGCGCTGGAACATGGCGGCCGCTTCATCGACGACCTGCTGGCCGAGCCTGCCTATCGCGCCTATGCCCGCCTGCGCGGCCGTCTGGCCATCCAGACCGGCTTTTCCGACGCGGGCCGCTTCGTGGGCCAGATCCCCGCCAGCCTCGCCATCGAGCGCCTGCAGGGCCGCCTGTCCGAAGCCATGACCGCCAATGAGCTGAGCGATGTCTCGGCGCTGATCTTCAACACCCATGGCGAGAGCATGGGGCGCGGCGCCCACCCCGCCAGCATGGCCGACCGCCTCGCATGGCCGCTGTCGCCCTGGGCGCGCCGCCGCTTCGTGCGCGCGGGCATCCGCCTTGAGCCCGAGGTCAGCTTCCAGGGCGGCGACGGCTATCTGTTCTTCGGCACCGACGATCTGGCGCTGGCCACCCTCACCCGCTTTATCGAACTCGCCCCCGCCGAGGCCGATCCCTACGCGCCGACCGATCCCTTCTATCGCCGCACCGATCTGTCGCTCGACTTCTATCGCGCGATCCGCCGCGTGCAGCAGCAGCATCTGACCTCCAGCACCTATGCCCGCGCGGTGACGGCTTTCGGTCTGGGCCTGCTCAACGACACCGGCAGCCGCAAGAGCCGCCGCCAGAGCGACGTCTCGGCCGACCGCAGCATGAGCCTGCGCCAGATCCGCGCCATCCCGCACAATGCCATCCTGCAGCAGCTCGGCTATCCGGTGAACATCATCGCCGGTTTCGGGACGGCGGCTGAGGGCAATTACGAGGCCATGGCCGATCTGCTGGCCTCCAGCGACCGTGGCCGCCAGATGGTGCGCCTCGTCCGCTCGGCCAATGCGGTGGCCAGCATCAAGACTGCCACCGCCTTTGGCGAGCTGTTCAACTCCGCCTATTGGGCCAGCCGCCCCTATCGCGGGGACGAGAACCATATCGCCCAGGGCTGCCTCGCGCTGGCCGAATATCTCACCTCCGACGACCGCACCGGCGTGTTCCGCCGTCTGGCCACCCGCCTGCGCGTCGATTCGCTGAAACTGCACCGCCTGCTCAGCCTGATCCCCGAGGAGCCGGGCGGCCTCTCGCCTCAGGACCGCGAGCATACGCGCCGCTCGATCGGCGTGCTTCAGGCGCTGCGCCTCGCGCTGTTCCAGCATATGTTCCTGAAAGTGGTGATGGTCCCCGCCTTCAGCCGCGCCAATGACATCACGCCCCATGACGTGATCGAGATGGTCTTCACCCTGCGCGTGGATGAGGCGCTGGCGCAGTTGAAGCGCGCCTTCCCCACCAGCTTCCCCAGCCTGTCGGACTTCAAGGTCGACGAACCCGCCGACTATCCCGACGATGCGGCGCATGGCTATACAGCGATCCACCGCGATTATATCGATCCGCTGGAACGGTCGCACCAGCTGACCCTGCGGATCGGCACCGCCATCGCCAATGAGTTCGGGGCGCACGGGTGATGAGGGTTTGAAGAAGTAAAAAGGTGAATGCGAGGGTGTTACACCCTCGCGCTCCCATTAATGTCTGCGTGAGTGCTTCGGGTTCGGCCTTGCGCTAAGTTTGCCGCGCCGCAGGCTTTAAACGATAAAAAGGCGCCGGGGCTTCCTGCCTGCGGCGCCTTTTTTTGCCTGCGGGAAGTTCGCGCAACATCAGGATGCCACCAATCTTTCGTCGGAAGACGTTCTGGGAGCGCGAGGGGGTAACCCCCTCGCATCTTCCTTCCCCTTCCAAAAACGTAAACCTTTCCCCCGCGCCTGTCCCCGGCTGGAACAGCGCCGCCAAGGCTCTGGCGTTTTTGCAGGCTTTAAGGCAGCGTTGATGGGTCGCATGCTTTAAAGGCCCGCATGAACGCCATGGTCAACACCGCCGCCCTTCTCCAGCCCCGGCACCTGCCGAAGATCGCCGCCGTGGCGGCGGGGGCCGCGCTGCTGGCTGGCATCGGGCTGGTCAAGGCGGACCAATATCTCGGCACGGCGCATCTCTCGCCGCAGGGCATCGCCGCCGCGCATCAGCCCAAGCCGATCACCGCGAAGGAACTGGCCGCTGCCGCGCCTTCGGGAGAAGCCCTGCCGCCCGGCACGCCCAGGACCGAGCCCTCCGCCGGCGCCAGCTTCGCGCCTGCCTTCGAGGCGGAAGGCACAGCCAAGGCTCCGTCCCCCGCCCCGGCACAGGCCGATGCGGCGACCGAGACGCTGGTCATCCATCGCACCCTGCCCATCACCGAGCCGATCAAATACGGCCAGTGGTTCTGGAACGAACAGGGCGCCCCCGCCGGGCCGATCGTCATCACCGTCGACCTCGACGCGCGGGTGCTCTCGGTGTTCCGGGCCGGCTACGAGATCGGCACCACCGCCGTGCTGCTGGGCACGCAGGAAAAGCCGACGCCGCTGGGGGTCTTCCCGATCACCCAGAAAGACGCGCACCATATGTCCAACCTCTATGACGCGCCGATGCCCTATATGATGCGGTTGACCAACGATGGTGTCTCGATCCACGCCACTCATGTGCAGAATGGATACGCCAGCCATGGTTGCGTTGGCGTGCCTCTGGACTTCGCGCAGAAGGTGTTCGGGGTGACGAAGCTGGGGGACAAGGTGTTTATCACCCGCAGCGGGAAGACGAAGGTTTAAGCAAGGATAGGGGCGAGGGCCATCGCCCTCGCGCTCCCTTTAATGTCTGCGTAGCGCACTGGGTTCGGCCTTGGGCAAAGTTTGCCGCGCCGCAGGCTTTAGAAACAACTACCTGCGGCGCCTTAGGTGGTGCTGGTGGAGAGCCTTGGCGCAAGGATCGGGCGTCGCTACCCTTTTGTCGGAAGACGTCATGGGAGCGCGAGGGGGTAACCCCCTCGCATCTTCTACTTCCTAAACCCTTCTCTTGGGCCCCTTCATAAAACTCCACCCGGAGGGCAGAGGCCGCACCACCAGATCCCCGATCGAGGCGGGCTGCCGCGCGACCAGAGCATCGAACAGCCGCGCCACGGCCTGCCCGCGCGCCGCTTGTCCATCCAACTGCTCGACGATCCGCGCCACCACCCGCAAAGCCACCGCACGCGGCGCCTGAGGGCGATAGACCAGCCCCATCGGCTCCTTCACAACCTGCTCGGCCCATTCGCGCGCTGCGGCCCAGTCCAGAGCGGCGTCCGCATCGGCGAGATGAGCAGCGGCCTGCGACCATGCGGGCACATCGATCCATGCAGCATCAGCCAAAGCCTGCCTCACCCGCACGCGATCATAGGCCGGGTTGCGGTTGGAGGGATCATCGGCGGCCTCGAAACCCGAAGCGGCGATCACTCCCGCCAGTTCCGCGCGGCGCCAGCCCAGCAGGGGGCGCAGCAGCGGCAGGCGGGTCGCGGGGACCAGACCGCGCTCGCGCACCCCGGCCAGCCCCGAGACGCCGCTGGCGCGATTGAGGCGCATCACCAGAGTCTCGGCCTGATCGTCGGCATGGTGAGCCGTGGCCAGCGCTGAAAGGCCCTCACGCTCCATCCAGGCGGCCAGAGCGGCATAGCGGGCGTCGCGCGCCTGAGCCTGCACATTGCCCTCCTCCACGCTGACAGCCAACGTGGCGTGGGGCACATCCAGCAGCGCGCAGATGCGGGCGACCTCGGCGGCCTCGGCGGCGCTTTCGGGGCGCAACCCGTGGTCCACCGTGGCGGCGGCCACGCGGCCGGGCAGCGCGGCATGGGCGATCAGCAGCAGGGCCAGACTGTCAGGCCCGCCCGAAACGGCGAGCCCCAGCAGGGGCCCGCCTTTCGTGCTTTCCGGCCAGATCCGCGTCAGCTCCGAAGCGAAGCGCTCCGCCTGGGCTGCACCTGCCGTCAGTTGCACGCCGCCCTTTTGCGGATATCGTCATACTGGCTGCGCAGACGCCCGGCGGCCTCGGTCTTGTAGGTGTCGGAAAACTCGCCCAGCGCGATGCAGGCGCGGCTGCTGTCCTTCAGGTCGACCATCGCCTGCGCAAGGTAGAGCAGGCTGTCGGCGGCGCGCTCGCCGCGCTTGTTGCCCTGATAGTTCTGGAGGAACCAGTTGGCGGCCTCACGCGGCTGGTTGTCGTCCAGATAGGCGCGGCCCAGCAGGTTCTTGGCGTAGCTGATGCGCTTGTGGCGCGGATATTTGTCGATGTAGAGCTTCAACTGCTGAGCGGCCTCGGGGTAGAACTTGGCCTCCCACAGCTTGAAGCCATAGGTGTATTCATCCTCGCCCGGATCGTCGGTCTGCGGCTTGACGATGGCCTTCACCGCCGCGACGCGCGAGGCGGGCGGCTTGGCAGGCGGCGTCGGCGTACTGGCCACCGGGGCGACCACCGGGGCGGGCTTAGGCTTGGCCACCGGCGGCGGCGTGTAAGCGGGCTGACCGGCGGGCAGCGGCGTGGCGCCCACGTCCGGCTGCGGGCCGGTGTAGGGGGGCGGGGTGACCACGGTGGAAGAACCCGGCGCCGAGGGGGCCGCGCTTTCCATCTTGCGCAGGCGGTTCGACATTTCCTCGACCTGAGCGGTGAGGCGCGCGTTCTGCCCTTCGAGCGCATCCATGCGCGTCAGCAGATCGGTGACCGGCGTGGTGGCGGGCGAACCGGGCTGGGGCGTGGGCGCGGCGGGCGCCGAGCCGTCGGAGGGGAAGAATTTCGGATCGCCGCCGGGGAAGACCTGGCGCTGAAGGGCGCGCACTTCGGCCTCCAGCTTGCGCAGGCGGATTTCATCCACCGTGCCTTCCTGAGCATGCACCACCGGCACCGCCACCAGCGATGTGCCGCAAGCCAGCACCGCCAGCGCAACCGCGCGCAGCTTGCCCCGCCGCATCTGTGTCATCGTCCGTCGCTCCAAACAGGCCCTGTGGCCCTTACGCGCCTGCGACCGGCGACCCCGTCGATCCCAGACTTTCAAAAACTTGCCTTTGATGCATCAAGGACGCGGCTCTTGTCGAGCCGCGCCCCTGCATGATGCACCGCTTTGCGCCGGAATGCCCTGCTGCAACTGTGGATAGCGCAGGGCAGTCACGGCGAAAAGATCAGGGATTTCCCGTGGTTGCAGCCGGTTGGGTCACCAGCGGCACGCCAGCGGGCAGCACGCCGCCGCTGGTCACCGTTTCGCCGCGCGTCTTGTGGCGGCGGGGACGGGGGGTGTGGTGAACCGCAGCGCTGGCGCTCGGGCTGGGCGATGCCGCCGGTGTCGCGGCAGGCGTCGAAGAAGGCTGCGCACTGGGCGCCGGTGAGGCCTGACCCGAAGCCTGCGCCGAAGGCTGAGCCGCAGGCGCCGCATTGCCGCGCGCATTCAGCGCGGCGGCGGTGACGGGCACATCCTTCACCGTCTTCATCTCCTCCGACAGCTTGGGCACGCTCTGGCCGCCGATGGTGATGGTGAGCAGCTCGGGATGGCCGGTGCGCAGCTTGGGATCATGGGCGTCGGCGGGAACCGTGTAGCTTTCCCCGTCCTTGAGCACCTTTTCGGTCAGCGTCTTGCCGTCGCCATCATAAAAACGCACCCAGACGCCCGTGCCCTGCGCGGTGAAGACCACATCGCCGCTGGGCTGGGCCGGCTTGGGCGCCGGGGCCGCAGCGGGCGCGACAGTCGCCGCAGGCGCGGGCGTCTCGGCGGGCAGCAGCGAGGGCAACTCGGCCGCCGGGCTGTAGTAATTGTTCCACCAGACATAGCCGCCCACCGCCGCCACCAGCGCCAGCAGACCGGCCACCCAGGCAAAGGTCGAGGAGGGCACGCGCGCCGGATCGCCCGGCGTGAAAGCGGGCGCGGCAGGCGCCTCGGGCTCGGGCATGGCGCCGGAGTATTCGGCGCGCATCGCCGTCACGATCTCGCCGTCATCCAGCCCGACCGCGCGGGCATAGGTCCGCGCGAAGCCCAGCGCATAGGTGCGCCCCGGCAAGGAAGCAAAATCCCCCGCCTCCAGCGCTTCGAGATGGCGTGCGCGGATACGGGTCTTTTCTCCCAGCTGCTCCAGCGAGAGGCCCGCCGCCTCACGCGCGGCACGCAACCGCCCCCCGGCGGTCAGTGCTGACTGCTGCTCATTTTTGTCTTCGGCACCCATGTGCGATCCCGTTTTCGATGTGTCCGCAAGCCCAGGCCAGAATCAAGGCCAGAGCGGTAAAAAAGTCAACCGCCAAGCCGGGTTGGCAGCGTGGAAATCGTTGAAGTGAAGCACTGCGCGAAAGCCCCCGGTCCGGCCCGATGCGCTGGCGGAGGGGACATCAATCGAAGGTGATGCCCCGCGCCTGTGCCCAGACCAGCAACTGCTGGCGCAAATCCTGTGCCGGTTCATCGAGCAGGCGGTTCATCTCCTCCTCGATCTCATGCAGATGGACCTGCCGCAGCATGCTCTTGATCGGCCCCACCGCGGCGGGCGTGATCGACAGGCGGCGGATCCCCAGACCCAGCAGCGCCAGCGCCTCCAGCTGGCGCCCGCCCATCTCGCCGCAGACGGTCAGCAGCGTGCCATGCTGGCGGCAGGTGCGCGAGACGCGGCGCAGAAAGCGCAGGATCGCGGGGCTCAGCCAGTCGTAACGCTCGGCCAGCTTGGGGTTCGAACGGTCCGCCGCGAAGAGGAACTGCGTCAGATCGTTGGTGCCCACCGACAGGAAGGTCAGCTTGGGGCACAGCACATCGAGCATTTCGGCCAGCGCGGGCACTTCGAGCATGGCGCCGAATTTCACCGCCTCGGGAAGCTGCTTCTTCTGGCCGCGCAGCCAGGCGAGCTGGCCATCGAACACCGCCTTGGCCGCGTCGAACTCCCAGGGTTCGGAGATCATCGGGAACATCACATGCAGCGTGCGCCCGGCAGAAGCCTCCAGCAGCGCGCGGGCCTGCACTTTCAGCAGCCCATCACGCTCCAGAGCGACGCGCAGCGCGCGCCAGCCCATCGCGGGGTTTTCCTCGCTATGGTCCTCGTCATGGCGCAGATAGGGCAGGCTCTTGTCGCCGCCGATGTCCACGGTGCGGAAGACCACCGGCTTGTCGCCCGCCGTATCCATCACATCGCGATAGAGCCGCGTCTGGCGCTCCCGGCTGGGCAAGGTGGCCGAAACGAGGAACTGGAATTCGGTGCGGAACAGGCCCACGCCGTCAGCGCCGGTCAGCGAGACATTGGGCATATCCTCACGCAGGCCCGCATTGACCATCAGCGTGATGCGCTCGCCGCAGGCCGTCACCGGCTGCATGTCGCGCAGGGCGGCATAGGCGGCCTGACGTTCGCGGGTCTTGGCATGGCGCTCGTCGAAGGCGATGACCATATCGCGCGTCGGGCGCACGAAAGCGATGCCCTGATCGGCATCGAGCAGCAGCGGATCGCCTTCCCGCACCAGACCGCGCAGGCTCTTCACGCGGCCCAGCACCGGAATGCCCATGGCGCGCGCCACGATGATGACATGCGCCGTCAGCGAGCCTTCCTCGAGGATCACCCCCTTGAGACGGCGCTTGTCATACTCCAGCAGCTCGGCGGGGCCCAGGTTGCGGGCGATCAGAATGGCGTCGTGACGCAGCCCCATGCTGGCCGCCGTGCCGAGTTGGCCCGAGACGATGCGCAGCAGGCGGTTGGAGAGATCCTCCAGATCATGCATGCGGTCGGCCAGCAATGGATCGTCGATCTGGCGCATGCGCATGCGGGTGCGCTGCTGCACGCGCTCGATCGCGGCCTCGGCGGTGAGGCCGGAATCGATCGCCTCATTGATGCGGCGGCTCCAGCCTTCGTCATAGGCGAACATGCGATAGGTTTCGAGAACCTCGTCATGCTCGCCACCGCCGCCGAATTCGGCCTGCGACGCCATGCGGTCGATCTGGTCGCGCATCTTGTCGAAGGCCATATAGACCCGCTGGCGCTCGGCCTCGGTGTCTTCGGCGACGATATGCTCGATGGTGATGCGCGGCTGGTGATAGACCGCCACGCCCGCCGCCAAACCCTTCACCAGCGTGAGGCCGCGAAGCTGCTCGGGGCCGGTCAGCGCGGCGGAAAGGCCGAAGGCCTCCTCCTCATCGACCAGCTCGGCATTGGCGATCAGTTCGGAGAGCACCATGGCCACCGTCTGCAGCGCCTCGATCTCGATCTCCTCATAGCGGCGCGGATCGACATGCTGCACGCAGAGGATGCCCACCGAACGCTCGCGCCGCACGATGGGCACGCCCGCGAAGGAGTGAAAACGGTCCTCGCCCGTTTCGGGGCGGTAGGAGAAGTCGGGGTGGGCCGCAGCCTCGGCAAGGTTCAGCGTCTCGTTGCGGGCCGCGATGCTGCCGACCAGACCCTCGCCGATGGCCATGCGGGTGACGTGGACCGCCTCCTGCGCCAGACCGCGGGTGGCGAACAGCTCCAGCATGCCCTCGCGCAGCAGATAGATCGAGCAGACTTCCGAATGCAGGCTCTCGCCGATCACCTCGACCACGGTGTTGAGTTTGGCCTGCGCATTCTGGCGGCTGGCCATCACTTCATGCAGACGTGTGAGAATGGTGCGCGCCGCGCTGACGGCGGAGGAGGAGTTTACGGGGCCGACAGGTGCGCTGGTCATGCGCATGGCCTAGCCGAATACGCGGCGAATGCAATGCGCGCAGCGTGACATCAGGCATGAATTGCTTCGCGGGCCGATAAAAGCACAGAACAAATCGCCCGATCATGCATTTCACGCATGCATGTCATGGTGATGTCATCGAAACCATCCATATGGCCGATGAAGAAGGTCGGGTCCGGCGGGATGAAAACATTCTCCCCGCAAGACGCAACGACGCTCCGGGCCACAGTCCGGAGCGCCGCGCATGGGCAGGCCAGCCACAAGCAGATACGCGCGGGCCATCAGCGCCAGTCACGCGCAGGCAAAGCCACACCACCCCATGGAATGACCGATCAAGCCACCACCATGCTGGTCAGTGTAAAACCTGCTGCCTGTCGCCCGCCTGCCAAAGGCAGGAGGAAGCCGGCCTATTGCGCCAGAAGTTCATCCTTGATGCGCAGCTTCGCGCGCTTGAGGGATTGGATGGTGACGGGATCGGGGAGAGGACGGGACAATTCCTGATGGATACGGCGTTCCAGACCGGCATGCTTGGTTTGCAGGGCAGTGTAGTGCGATGTTTCCATGAGCTACTCTCCTTCTCGAAGGCCCAGACCCTTGATCGGCCCGGCCTTGATCGGTTGGATAGGGCGCGAAGCGAGCCTGCCCGATATCGGCAGCCCGCACGCAGCCCGGTTACCCTCATGTCCGCTTGTCCTCTGGAAAGAGGCTTCCTCTGGAGAGGCAGTTAGCGGCTACATCCGGCACAGCCCGTGCAAGTCACATGCATGCATTCCTGCAGGGGATTTCGCCCTGTTGCCCGGTCGTCGGCACGTCTCGTTGACGTCTCTTTCTTTCGTTCCTGAGGCGGCGACCCTGCCACCTTTCCTGCGGTGCCTGTTCCGACTCGGCAAGGCGATGTGCCTTCCGTGATTGTCATAGAGCCACATCGCGCCTATCCTGCCAAGGCCTGTGGCGGTGAGCCGCAGGTGATTGCGACGAGTTGTCATAAATGCCCGATACTGCCTTTCCCTCTTGCGCCCGAGACTGCCGATCATGACCGAGGAAGAACTGCGCAAGCGTCTGGAAATGCTGCGAATCGAACATCGCGATATGGATGCCGCCATCGATGCGCTCAGCGGTGCGGGCACCCAGGACCAGTTGCAGATCGCCCGGCTGAAAAAGCGCAAGCTGCGCCTGAAGGACCAGATCAGCCAGATCGAGGACTATCTGATCCCCGACATCATCGCCTGACGGGAAGCCTCACGCGGGGCGCAGGCCACAGCCCGCATTCGCGCTCCTGTGAAAAGTCCATAGCGTGTCATTTCGGGAACGTCCCGTTTCGGGACCTCCGGTGCCCAAGCGGACATTTGTCATACATGCCCTCCACCGGTTAACAAGGGCAGGCCATGACAAGCACCAGCACCATCAACCCACGCATCGTGGAGGGCCTTTATTGCGAGGCCCTCGTCCTGTCGGATGAGGTACGCGCCACCTTCGACCTGTCGGGCCGCATCGAAACGGCCGGCGACGATATCGACACGCTGCGCATCGCCCTGTCCTGCGAGGCGCTGCGCACCACGACACGGATGATGCATGCGGTGGCCTGGCTGCTGAACCACCGCGCCTATTTCGTGGGCGAACTCAGCGCCTTCCAACTGCGCCGCTATGGCCGGCTGGCACCCGATTTCCCCATCGCCGATCCGGATCGCATGGCCATGCTCAGCCCTTCGGTGCAGACGCTGATCAAGGCGACCGAGAATTTCTACGCCCGCCTGCTGCGCATCGACCGCCAGTGGCGCGAGGATCAGCGCGGCCCCGCCCCCTCGGCGATCGACCGGCTGCGCAGCCGACTCGACCTGCTGCAGCAAGGCGCGGCTTAAACGCTCCCAGTCTCGACAAGCCCCGCCCTGCTCCCCATATGGGCGGCATGGCCCTGCCCCCTCAACCCTGGCCCACCGGCCTTGTCACCTGCCCCGAGCCGCTGGTTCGGCGCATTCTCGCGCCCAATGCCTCGCCCTACACCTACACCGGCACCCAGACCTATCTGGTGGGCACCGACGAGGCCGTGGTGGTGATCGATCCCGGCCCGGCGGAGGACGCCCATCTTGACGCGCTGACCACGGCCATCGGCGGCGCGCAGGTGGTGGCCATCGCCTGCACCCATACCCATCGCGACCATTCCCCCGCCGCCGCGCCGCTCTCCGCGCGCACCGGCGCCCCGATCATCGGCTGCGCGCCGCTGACCATGGAGGATGACGGCCCGCGCGCCGATGCCGCCTTCGATGTCGATTACCGCCCGGACCGCATTCTGGCCGATGGCGAGCAGATCGCCGGGCCCGGCTTCACGCTGACGGCGCTGGCCACGCCGGGTCACACCTCGAACCATCTGTGCTTCGCGCTGGAGGAATCGGGCGCGCTCTTCACCGGCGACCATGTGATGGGCTGGTCGACCAGCGTGGTGGCCCCGCCCGATGGCGATATGGGCGCCTATATGGCCAGCCTCGAGAGGCTCTATGAGCGCGAGGATCGCATCTATTACCCCGCCCATGGTGAGCCCATCGGCAATCCGCGCCAGTTCGTGCGCTCCATGATCGGCCACCGCCGCCAGCGCGAGCGCCAGATCATGAAGCTGCTGGGCGAGGAGGTGGGCGAGATTCCCGCGCTGGTCGCCCGCATGTATGCCGGGCTGGACCCGCGCCTGGTCGGCGCGGCGGGGCGTTCGGTGCTGGCGCATTTGCTCGATCTGATCCGACGCGGGCTGGTGAGGCAGGAGGGTGAGCGTTTCGCGCTGACCTGAAAATCGCCCTGTCGGCATCGGCCCTCTCCCCCGGCCCGGTCACACATCGGTCGTATCCTGTCGGTGGCCGGGCCGGGGGAGAGGGCCGGTGCCGCCCATCCGGCAAAGCCGGATGGCAAAAACGCCAAACAAACTGATAATCACTCGCAATTGGTGTTTTCCCTTGGGGGAACGCCCAAGGCTTCCTAGATGGGCGCAAATTCATCGAGGGAATGCCGTTCATGACCGCCCAGCACCCGTCGCTCGTTGGCATCGACATCCGCGCCGAAATCGAGCGCCTGCGCCGCGAGAAGAATGCCGTCATCCTGGCGCATTACTATCAGAAGCCGGAACTTCAGGATCTGGCCGATTTCGTCGGCGATTCGCTGGAGTTGAGCCGCAAGGCCGCCGAGACCGATGCCGATGTCATCGCCTTTTGCGGCGTGAAGTTCATGGCCGAGGTGGCGAAGATCCTGAGCCCCGAAAAGACGGTGATCCTGCCCGACATGAACGCGGGCTGCTCGCTGGAAGACGCCTGCCCGCCCGCACGCTTCAAGGCGTTCCGCGAGGCACATCCCGACCATATCGCGCTGACCTACATCAACTGCTCGACCGAGGTGAAGGCGCTCAGCGACATCATCGTGACGTCGTCGTCGGCGGAAACGATCCTGCAGCAGATCCCCAAGGACCAGAAGATCATCTTCGGTCCCGACCGCCATCTGGGCGGTTACCTGTCGCGCAAGTTCAACCGCGAGATGCTGCTGTGGCCCGGCGTCTGCATCGTGCATGAGGCCTTCAGCGAGACCGAACTGCTCAAGCTGAAAGCCCAGCACCCCGGTGCGCCGATCGCGGCGCATCCGGAATGCCCGCCCACCATCGTCGACCATGCCGACTATGTGGGCAGCACCAGCGGCATCCTCAACTATGCCAAGGCGATGACCGGCGACACGCTGATCGTCGCGACCGAGCCGCATATCATCCACCAGATGCAGCTCGCGATCCCCGGCAAGACCTTCATCGGCGCGCCGGGCGGCGACGGCAACTGCAACTGCAACATCTGCCCCTATATGGCGCTCAACACGCTGGAAAAGTTGTATATCAGCCTGCGCGACCTGTCCCCGCGCATCGAGATCGAGGAAAGCCTGCGCCTGAAGGCCAAGCACAGCCTCGACCGCATGCTGGAGATGGCCAGCGGCAGCGTCGGCAAGGGCGATCTGGGCAACCGGTAAAGCAAAAGGCGTGATTTAAGAATCACGCCTTTTGCTCTCGTTCCTGTTGCCGCATCGTTTTTACGAAAAACCGGTCCCCACTTTTTCGCACGATGCTGATATTATCGGGAAAGCAGCGCGGCTCGCCGGTTTTTTCTTGGCCGGCGGGCCGTTTCCGTGTTCTCTTCGCAGATGCAGCGCATCCCCCCTCGCGCCTGCATCAAAAGGAGCACACATGCGTCTGCCCCAACTCGACCACACCACCCTCGAAGGCGACCAACTGGCCCTCTATGAGGATATGAAAGCCGGCATTCACAAGAACTTCGCCGGCTTCACCGCCATCGACAGCAAGGACGACCTGATCGGTCCCTGGAACCCCTGGCTGACCTTCCCGCAATTTGGCGGCCCGGTCTGGAAGCTGGTGCTGGCGCTGGGCGACAACCCGGTCCTGCCCAAACCCATCCGCGAGATCGGCATCCTCGTCACCGGCGCGCATTTCCATTCCGCCTACGAGCTTTACGCCCATATCCTCGTCGCCAAGCTGCGCGGGCTGTCCGACGCCAAGGTCCGCACCATCAGCAGCGGCAACCGACCGTCCGACCTCACCTATGAGGAAGGCCTCGCCTACGACCTCGCCTCCACACTGGTGAACGGCGGCATCGTGCCCGAAATCCTCTATCAGGAAGCCGAACTCGCCTTCGGGCGCGCCGGGACGGCGGAGTTTATCTATCTGGTCGGGCTTTACTGCATGGTGTCGACCACGCTGAACGGGTTCAAGGTGCCTTTGCCCGAGGATGAAGATTTGTAAGAAAAGAATAAGTGCGAGGGGGTTACCCCCTCGCGCTCCCGGAACGTCTTCCGGCGCAAGGGTGGTGGCTCCGCATCGTGGCGCGCCACCGCTCCACCAGCGCAACGAAAAGGCGCCGCAGGCAGGAAGCCCCGGCGCCTTTCTGTCGTTTAAAGCCTGCGGCACGGCGAACTATGCGCAAAGCCGAACCCGATGCGCACCGTAGACATGAATGGGAGCGCGAGGGTGTAACACCCTCGCACCTACCCTTTCTTCCAACCTTACTGAGCAGGCGAAGCCTTATCCGCAGGCTTGTCGGCAGCAGCACCCTGGTCAGCTTTCAAAGCATCCATGGCCTGCTTCAGGTCGGCGGCATCGCTGGTGGCATCCTCGGCCGCCTGCGATCCGACATCCTTGCGGGGCGCGAGCGGCGGGGTGGAGGTGGGCGTTTCGACCGGCACCATGGCATCGCTGGTCGAGGTGGGCAGCACCTCACCCTCGGCGGAGCGGGAGTCTTCGGTCTTTTCCGGCTTGCTGTGGCAGGCCGACAGGGCCAGCACCGCAGCGGCGGCAAGCGCCAGCGAGGTGGTCTTGGCAATGGTCATCTTGAGAGCGGGCATAGAGTCCTCAGGCAAGATCAGGGGCGTTACCCCTGGGGGGGACAGGGCTGGTCGAGCATGGCGAGAAACTCATCCGCGCGCGCCAGCAGGGCCTCATCCCATTGCACCGCCGAAACCTTGATGCCAAGCCTTTCGAGGCTGGTGACGCCTTTTTCGGCGATTCCGCAGGGCACGATGCCGGAAAAATGCGTCAGATCGGGCGAGAGATTCACCGAAAAGCCATGCATCGTCACCCACTTGCGGATGCGCACGCCGATGGCGCCGATCTTCGCTTCGGAGCCGTCGATGTCGCGGGTCCAGATCCCCACGCCCGCGTCGGAGCGCCAGCTTTCCACGCCGAAATCACGCAGCGTGGCGATCACCCAGCTTTCCAGCGCGGACACGAAGCCGCGCACATCGCGCTTGCGTTTGGTCAGGTCGAGCAGGACATAGCCGATGCGCTGCCCCGGCCCGTGATAGGTGTAACGCCCGCCGCGCCCGGCCTCGACGATCTCGAAGCGCGGATCGAGCAGGTCGGAGGCCGCCGCGCTGGTCCCCGCGGTGTACACCGGCAAATGGTCAAGCAGCCAGATCAGCTCGCCCGCGCTGCCCTCGGCAATGGCGGTGTTGCGCGCGGTCATGGCCTCAAGCGCCTCGCGATAGGGCACGGGCTCGGCTTCGTGGCGGAACTCGAGTGGGCGGGTCAGGGCGGCGGTTGAGGGACTCGGCGACATACGGGATTGCCTGAAACGATTTGCCGTCGTTATCAAGAGGGCATAGTGAGGGCACAGAGTGAATGCCCGGCAGCACTGCCGGGCGCAGCCCTGCCAAACAGGGCGAGAAAACGTGCCGCAAAGGGGGCCCACATCCATGCGTTTCGATGGCAATCTGGCCTGGCAGCAGGCCGTTCGCCTGTGCAGCGCCAACAAGGAACTGCTGCTGGTTCTGGCCGGCGTCTTCTTCTTCCTGCCCGGCGTCACCTCGGCCTTCTTCCTTTCCGGGCTGCAGGAACAGATGATGCGCGACGTGGCCGCCGCCAACCAGCAGGACCCCAGGGCCGTGCTGCAGGCACTGGGCGGCATCTATACGCAGATCGCGCCCTATATCGCGCTGCTGCTGCTGGTGCAGACGGTGGGCATGATGGCCATGATGGCGCTGCTGACCGATTCGGCGCGGCCCACGGTGGGTCAGGCCATCCTGCTTGGCCTGAAGCGCCTGCCCACCGTGCTGGGCGTCGGCATTCTGCTGATCATCGGCTATTTCCTCACCGCGCTGGTCTTCGTGCTGGTGCTGGGCGTGATCGGCGCCCTGCTGGGCGCGACCGGCACCGGCATGAGCGGCCCCGTCGTGATCGTGGTGGCCATCGGCACGGCTGCCTTCCTCGCCTTCCTGATCTATGCCGTCACCCGCCTGTCGATGACCCTGCCCGCCATCGTCATCGACCAGATCGGCAACCCATGGCACGCCCTGCGCCGCTCATGGAGCCTGACAAGCGGCAACACCGCCGGGCTGCTCGGCTTCTATCTGGTGCTGATGATCGCCTATGTGGTGATCGTCTCGCTGACCTTCATGGTGCTGGGCACACTCGTGAAACTGGGCACGGCGGAATACAGCAAGGCCTACTTCACCACCAACGGCCTCGTCTCCGGCCTGATCGGCGGGGCGGTGAGCATCCTGGCCAGCGCGATCATCGCCGCGGTGCACGGGCAGCTCTCGGGCCAGTTTTCGGGGCGGGAGTCGCTGTCGGATACGTTTCGGTGAAGGTTTAAGAAGGTGAATGCGAGGGCCATCGCCCTCGCGCTCCCTTTAATGTCTGCGTGGCGCTTCGGGTTCGGCCTTAAGCCAAGGTCGCTGCGCCGCAGGCTTTAAACGACAAAAGACGCCGGGGCATTCCTGCCTGCGGCGCCTTTGTTGTGCTGGTGGAGAGTTGGCGCGCACCGGTCGGGCGCCACTGCCCATGCGTCGGAAGACGTCATGGGAGCGCGAGGGGGTAACCCCCTCGCATCTTCTCTTCCTTAAGCCTCTTCCTTCCACCCCCAGTAAAGGAAGCAAGGCGGCACATTGATAAACTCCATCGCATTATCGATGCGCGCGAAGTGCCGCGCCATAAAGGCCCGCGCCCGCGAGGTGAACTGATAGACCAGAAACGCCCCGCCGGGCCGCAGCACGCGGTGCGTGGCCGAGGCGATGGCCGGGCCCACGCCATCGGGCAGGGTCGAGAAGGGCAGGCCGGAAAGCACGTAGTCGGCGTGATCATGACCATGGGCGCGCACGATGGCTTCGACATCGGCGGCCGAGCCGAGCACGGCGACGAAGCGGCTGTCGGCGATGGTGGCGTTCAGATAGTCGATGAACATCGGATTGGTGTCGATGACGATCAGCATGCCGTCGCGGCGCAGGCGGCTGAGCACCGGGCGGCAGAAGGTGCCGACGCCGGGGCCATATTCGACGAAGAGCTTGCACTCGTCCCAGTTCACCCGGCTCAGCATCTTGTTGATGGTGAAGCGCGATGAGGGGACGATCGAGCCGACCATCACCGGGTTACGCAGGAAGCCTTCCAGAAACACGCCCCAGGGCCCGAGGCGGCGCTTGACCCGGCTTTTGAAGCTTTCGAAGGGCGCCTCGCGGACAAGTTCACCTGTCATCTTTTCGTCGTTTCCCTGAGCTATCATCTTCGATGTTCGGGCGTGATGTGCCCATTTGCCCCGATTAATGCAAGCAGACGGGTGTTAGCGCTGTCTCGCCGCGGGGCGTATCCTGCGCAATACGGTGGATAATCACCCTCCGATGCCACCAGCCGTGGCAGAACTTCGGTCAGATGATCTCGTTGATTCGCTCTTGCGGACGGCACAGGCGCACGCCCTTGTCGGTTTCCACCAGCGGGCGCTCGATCAGCACGGGGGTGGCGACCATGGCGGCCAGCACGGTGGCATCGTCGGCGTCAGGCAGGCCGCGCTCGACGACGTCGGTGTTGCGGGTGCGCAGGCCCTGCTGCGGGGTCATGCCGGCATCGCGATAGAGCTGGGCCAGCTTTTCGGCGCTGGGCGGGGTCTTGAGATATTCCACCACGGTCAGGTCGATGCCCGGCACCGCCTGCAGAATCGCCAGCGTCTTGCGCGAGGTGGAACAGGCCGGATTGTGCCAGATGGTTGCATGCATCGAAGGAGATCCCTGCTGAAATTTCCCCGCCTTTAGCGACCCGGCGTAGCTCCGCGCAAGGCAGGGACATTCTGCGCGACGCCGGGCGCTGGGATGGCGGCGATTTTCTCCTCGCCGCGCATCACCCGCGCGGCGCGATGGATGGCGCGCAGCAGGCGCGGATAGACGCCGCAGCGGCACAGGCCGGTGATCGCGGCCTTGATGTCGGCGTCGGTGGGATTGGCATTGGCCGCTAGCAGCGCCGCCCCGGCCAGCACCAGTCCCGGCGTGCAAAAGCCGCATTGCACCGCCCCTTCGGCCATCATCGCCTGCTGCACGGGGTGCGAGCGGTCATGGCTCAGCCCCTCGATCGTGGTGACGCTGCGCCCTTCGGCCTGCGCCAGGCTCATCTGGCATGATGGCACCGCCTGCCCGTCGACCAGCACCAGACAGGCGCGGCAATCGCCGCTGCCGCAGCCATATTTGGTGCCGGTGAGGTTGGCCGCCTCGCGCAGGGCCCACAACAGAGGCGTCTGCGGATCAAGGTGAAAGGCCAGAGGATGGCCGTTGACGGTCAGGCTGGGCATCAGCGCGTGGTGGCGCGGGGATGCCTGCCGCGCAAGGATTTTTCCCGGCACTTACCCCCGACCATCGGCCATCAGCCTGGGTTCATCTTGCCAACAGCATTGATTTGAGAGGCTATAGGGCGCATGGCGCCGCCAGAACCGGTCGAGGTTGCGGGCAACCGCCGCCGCCGACCGTTGCAAAAGCACCCCATCAGGGGAAATTGACCGCGCCCGCCCCCCAGAGCGCATCGACAGGGTGGCGCGCGACGTGTAAGGCAGGAAGATGGACTTGGAGCTGTCGACACCGATCCTTGATCGGGTAAAGGTGCCCGCTGACATGCGCGGGCTTGATATGGCCGAGCTGCGTCAGCTTGCCGATGATGTACGCACCGAAATGATCCACACCGTGGGACAGACGGGTGGGCATCTCGGGTCGGGCCTTGGCGTGGTCGAACTGACCGTGGCGTTGCACTATGTGTTCGAAACGCCGCGCGACAAGGTGATCTGGGACGTAGGCCATCAGGCTTATCCCCACAAGATCGTCACCGGTCGGCGCGATCGTATTCGTACCCTGCGCCAGGGCGGAGGCCTGTCGGGCTTCACCAAGCGCACCGAATCCGAATATGATCCGTTTGGCGCGGCGCATTCCAGCACGTCGATCTCGGCGGCCATCGGCTTTGCCATGGCCAACAAGATCGCCAAGCAGCCGGGCAAGGCCATCGCCGTGATCGGTGACGGCTCGATGAGCGCGGGCATGGCCTATGAGGCGATGAACAACGCCCAGGAAGCCGGCAACCGTCTGGTCGTGATCCTCAACGACAACGATATGTCGATCGCCCCGCCCGTCGGTGGCCTGTCGGCCTATCTGGCGCGTCTGGTCTCCTCGCGTCCCTTCCTCGAACTGCGTGGTCTGGCCAAGAAGCTGTCGCGCCACCTGCCCGCCTCGCTGCACAGCGCCGCCAAGAAGACCGACGAATTCGCGCGCGGCATGGTGATGGGCGGGACCCTGTTCGAAGAGTTGGGCTTCTATTATGTCGGCCCCATCGACGGGCACAATCTGGACCAGTTGATCCCGGTTCTGGAAAATGTGCGCGATGCCGCCGAAGGCCCCTGCCTGATCCATGTCGTGACGCAGAAGGGCAAGGGCTATGCCCCGGCCGAAGCGGCGGCGGACAAGTATCACGGCGTGCAGAAGTTCAACGTCGTCACCGGTGAGCAGGTGAAGGCCCCGGCCACGGCGCCCGCCTATCAGAACGTCTTTGGCGAAACGCTGGCCAAGATCGCCGAAACCGATGAGAGCATCGTGGCGATCACCGCCGCCATGCCCGGCGGCACCGGCGTCGACAAATTCGCCAAGGCTCACCCGGAGCGCACCTTCGACGTGGGCATTGCCGAGCAGCATGCCGTCACCTTCGCCGCCGGTCTGGCCGCGCAGGGGATGCGCCCGTTCTGCGCGATCTATTCCACCTTCCTGCAGCGTGCCTATGATCAGGTCGTGCATGACGTGGCGATCCAGAACCTGCCGGTGCGTTTCGCCATCGACCGCGCCGGTCTGGTCGGCGCGGATGGCGCGACTCACGCGGGTACGTTTGACATCACCTATCTGGCCAGCCTGCCCAATTTCGTGGTGATGGCTGCGGCGGACGAGGCCGAACTGGCGCATATGACCGCCACCGCCGTCGCCCATGACAGCGGCCCGATCGCCTTCCGCTATCCGCGCGGCAATGGCGTGGGCGTGCCCCTGCCCGAGGTTCCGCAGCGTCTGGAGATCGGCAAGGGCCGCATCGTGCGCGGCGGCAGCGGCAAGATCGCCATCCTCTCGCTGGGCACCCGTCTGGCCGAGGCGCTCAAGGCCTCCGACGTGCTGGAGGCCAAGGGCCTGCCCACCACCGTCGCGGATCTGCGCTTTGTGAAGCCGCTGGACGACGATCTCATCCGCCGCCTGATCGCCACGCATGAGGTGGTTGTCACCATCGAGGAAGGCAGCGTGGGTGGCCTGGGCGCCCATGTGCTGACCATGGCGAGCGACGAGGGCCTGACCGACAATGGCCTGAAGATCCGCACCATGCGCCTGCCCGACACCTTCCAGGACCATGACACGCCTGACAGGCAGTATGACGAGGCGGGGCTCAATGCGCCGCATATCGTCGATACGGTGCTCAAGGCGCTGCGCTGGAATGAAGCCGGTCTTGCCTCGGGCGCGGAGGCGCGGGCTTGATCGCCGCTGGCCTAATGTTGGCCGGAGCCGCCGCGACGACTGGTGCGCCGCTGGTGGTTCAGGTCGGCAATGTGCGCAATGCGCATGGCCGCGTGATCGTCGCGATCTGCCCGCAGGACAAATGGCTGGCGGAGAATTGCGCGATCAGCGGCAGCGTGCCCGCGCATCCGGGCACCACCACAGTGACGATCGAGCATGTGCCGCCCGGCGAATGGGGCGCTCAGGCCTTTCTCGACGAGAATGGCAACACCGAGATCGATCGCGGCATTTTCGGCATCCCCAAGGAGGGCGTGGGCTTTTCGCGCGACGCCAAGATCGTGATGAGCCCGCCCAAATGGCGCGATGCCGTCTTCAGCCATGGCGCGGCGCCGCAGACGATCAGCTTCAACCTGCGCTATTTCACCGGGCCCAAATCGCCCGAGGAATGGCGCAAGGAAAAGGGCGGCAAGTGATCTTGCCCGGGTAGACAACCAGCGTAGACAAAAGGGCGGCGAGACAACTCGCCGCCCTTTTCCGTTTTCAGCCGGTAGCCGCCGCTTACTGCGGCGAAGCGGCCAGCTTGTTGAGATGCTCGATCAGCGCCGGGGCGCCGCCCTTGGCCAGCGAACCGGCAAAGTCGGCCTGACGGGTCGCCAGCTGGCTCATCGAATTGCGAAAATAGACGTCGATCACCTTCCACTGGCCGCCGCCCTGGCGCAGGCGATAGTTGATCTGCTCGGGCGTGTGGTTGGGGATGGTCAGCGTGGTGCGCACCAGCTTGTCGTTGCCGCGCGTTTCCACCTGCGGGGCGATGGTGAACTTCTCGCCGGTGTAATCGTCGAAATTATGCGCGAATTGCGCGATGGTCAGATTGCGGAAACCCGCGACCAGCGCGCTCTGGTCCTTGGGCGCGATGGTGGTCCAGCTCGGGCCGACGGCCAGACGGGTCATCAGCGGAATGTCGAAGACGCGGTCGATCACCGGGGCGATGCGCTGCGCGCGGCCCGACTGGCCCGCACCCTTGCCCGCCTTCATGATGCCGATCAGGCCGTTGTTGAGCGCATCGACCGAGCCTGCCGCCGGATCGCTGCTCTGCGCCATGGCGGGGGCCACGCCCGCCACCATGCCTGCCACGGGGACCACCGCCAGAGCCACGGCAGCCACGCTTTTCACCCACTGCTTACGCGCATTCATCATCGTCAACACCTGTTGTCTATGCCGCCTCTGACTAGGGCAAGCGGCCTGTCGGAGCCGTGAATGGCCCATACACATGCCATCCATCCCACAGCCGCCCCTGTGTTGCAATCACCCCACAGTTCTCGATGCAACTGTTCCAACTGCATTTTGTTCATCGCCGGGCCAGACTTTGCACGTTAGTCTGACTGTCCGAACGCGGCTGTCTGCTCCATGGCCCCCCGTTTGGACAGACCGCAACATAGGGACAGGCTTTTGCCGCCACACAGAGATTCCAACTGCCTTCAGGCATGGAACGGACAGGAGGACTCCCCCTCTCCTGACACCATGCGTATCCCCCTGCGCGTGTTGCTGGCCTCCCCCCGCGGCTTCTGCGCCGGGGTCGAGCGTGCCATCGCCATCGTCGAACATGCCATCGAGGCGCATGAGGCGCCGGTCTATGTGCGCCATGAAATCGTCCACAATGCCCGCGTCGTGCGCGATCTGGAGGCGCAGGGCGCGATCTTCGTCGAGGAGCTGCATGAGGTTCCCGATGGCGCCGTCACCATCTTTTCCGCCCATGGCGTGCCCGCCAGCGTCGAGGCCGAGGCTGAAAAGCGCGGGCTTCCCGTCTATGACGCCACCTGCCCGCTGGTCTCCAAGGTGCACAATCACGGCATCCGCTTCGCGCGGGAGGGCCGCAACATCGTGCTGATCGGCCATGCCGGCCATGCTGAGGTGGAAGGCACGCTGGGCCAGATCCCCGCGCCGGTCCATCTGGTGGCCACGGCGGAGGATGTCGTCGCCCTGCCGCTGGCTGACGATGCGCCGGTTGCCTATCTCACCCAGACCACCCTGTCGGTCGATGAGACCCGTGCGGTGATCGCGGCGCTGCAAGCGCGCTTTGCCGATTGCGTGGGCCCCGATGTGGCCGACATCTGCTATGCCACCCAGAACCGCCAGACCGCCGTGCGCGATCTGGCCAAACGTGTGGACGCCATCATCGTGGTCGGCGCCGCCAACAGTTCGAATTCGACGCGGCTGGCGGAGATCGCGCGATCCTGCGGCGTTCCGGCCTGGCTGGTGAGCGATGCGCAAGGCTTCGACCCCGCCTGGCTCAATGGCACGATGCGCCTTGGCATCACCGCCGGAGCCAGTGCGCCCGATGTCCTGGTGCAGGAATTGCTCGCGCGGCTTGGACAGACCCGCGATCTTTCTGTATCGGAGCTGGATGGAATCAGGGAGAATGTCTCCTTCAGCCTGCCGCCCGCCCTGCGCCGCCTGAGCGCCCGGTCGGTTCGGGCTGGCTGAAAACCGGACTTTTACGCCCTCTTTACGCCCCCCCTTTATTCTTTGGCGCCCCCCGTCTATATGCGCCCCTGACTGTTCTGGAGTACCACGCGAATGTCGCTTCCTATGGCCCCCATGCTTCGCATCGCCAAGCACGCGATCACCAAGACCATCAAGGGCGACAAATTCCCGCTCGTCCTGATGCTGGAGCCGCTGCTGCGCTGCAATCTGGCGTGCCCTGGCTGCGGCAAGATCGACTATCCCGATGCCATCCTCAACCGCCGCCTGAGCTTTCAGGAGTGCATGGATGCCATCGAGGATTGCGGCGCCCCCGCCGTCTCGATCGCCGGTGGCGAGCCGCTGCTGCACCGCGAGATGGCCAAGATCGTCAAGGGCTATATCGAGCGCAAGAAGTTCGTAATCCTGTGCACCAACGCGCTGCTTCTCAAGAAGAAGATCGCCGAATACGAGCCCAGCCCGTATTTCACCTGGTCGATCCATCTCGATGGCGACAAGCAGATGCACGACAAGGCCGTGGATCAGGACGGCACCTATGATGTCGCGCTGGAAGCGATCAAGCTGGCCAAGGAAAAGGGCTTCCGCGTTCAGGTCAACTGCACCGTCTTCAACGATGCCTCGCCTGAGAGCCTCGCCACCTTCATGGACCACATGACCAGCCTTGGCGTCGAGGTCACCATCTCGCCGGGCTACGCCTATGAGCGCGCCGCCGATCAGGAGCACTTCCTGAACCGCGAGAAGACCAAGAATCTGTTCCGCGAGTTTTTCGCCCGCGGCAATGGCGCGAAGAACTGGAAGTTCACCAACTCGCCGCTGTTCCTCGACTTCCTCGCGGGCAACCGCTCCTATGAGTGCACCCCCTGGTCGATGCCGCTGCGCACCGTCTTCGGCTGGCAGAAGCCCTGCTATCTGGTGGGCGAAGGCTATGTCGAAACCTTTGCCGAGCTGATGGAAGGCACCGACTGGGAGCAGTATGGCGTCGGCAAGTACGAAAAATGTGCCAACTGCATGGTCCATTGCGGCTTTGAGGGCACCGCCGCGCGCGAAGGCATCGTGCGCCCGCTGGAGTTCATGAAGGTCGCCATGAAGGGCGTGAAGACCGATGGGCCCATGGCCCCGGACATCGACCTGTCGAAGCAGCGCCGCGCGGTCGACGTGCACGCCACGCAGGTCGAGCAGGAGCTGGAGAAGATCCGCATCTCCGACCCCGAAGGCTATCGCCGGGCAACGCGCGCGGCCTGAGCCGTTCCGCACTGACACAGAAAGGGCCGCCTCGCCGGATGGTGAGGCGGCCCTTTTTCCATGACCCCACGCCGTGCTAATCCCCTGCCATGCGCGTGCTTCTCACAGGTTCATCCGGCTGGCTTGGCCGCTTTCTCGCCCCTCGCCTGCGCGCCGCCGGGCATGATGTGGTGGGCCTCGATATCGCGGCGGGTGCGGATACGCAGATCATCGGCTCGGTCGCCAACCCCGGCGTGATCCAGAACGCCTTCGATCGCGGGGTGGAGGCGGTGATCCACGCCGCATCGCTCCACAAGCCCGATATCGCGCGCTATCCCGCGCAAGCCTTTGTCGATGTGAACGTCACGGGCACGCTCAACCTGCTGGAGGCGGCGGTGCGGGCCGGGCATGACCGTTTCGTCTTCACCTCCACCACCTCGCTGATGATCAGCCAGACAATCCGCGATGAAAGCACCCCCCAAGGCCGTCTGGCTCGACGAACAGAGCTGCCCCCTGATGCCCCGCAACATCTATGGCGTGACCAAGCTGGCTGCCGAGAACCTGTGCCGCCTCTATGCGCAAACCCGCGGTCTCAATGCCGCGGTGCTGCGCACGGCACGCTTCTTCCCGGAGGATGACGACACCCACGCCACCCCCTCGGGCGAGAATCTGAAGGCCAATGAGCTGCTTCACCGCCGCCTCACGGTCGAGGATGCCGCCGATGCCCATATCGCCGCGCTGCATCGCGCGCCGCAGATCGGCTTCGGCACCTTCATCCTCTCCGCCCCCACCCTTTTCACGCGCGAGCATGCCAGGGCCCTGAAAGAGGATGCATCCGCCGTGATCGCCCGCCTCTTTCCCGAGGCACCAGCACTCTATGCCGCAAAAGGCTGGAGCCTGCCGCGCAGCATCGGGCGGGTCTATGATTCAGCCCATGCCGAAGAGGTGCTGGGCTTTCGCTGCGCCACCAGCTTCGCCGATGTGATGACCGCCCTGCGCGAGGGCCAGGCGATGCCCTTCACGCATGATCCGGCCTATCTCTCCCCCAAGGAGCGCTAGCGCCTATTCCGGCGTCTGCATCTGCGCGACCATCTGCTGGCACAGCTCGCGCTCGGTCAGTTTCTGGGCGCGGGCATTGTCGGCGAAACTCATGGTTCGCCCCTCCGGCACGATTTCGGGATGGCCCACAGAGGCCAGATCCATCCGGCCAACGATCTGCAGGCCGATGATCGTGCCCTCGCGCCCGTCCTTTTCCTGCGCCATGGCGGCAGGCTCAGGCGTCAGCGTGCCGACCAGCGTCTCGGTCACCTTATGCGCCTGGGTCACGTCCTGAGTCGTCGCATGGCCATGATCGGCACAATATTCGATCAGCCCCAGATGGTTGTAGGCGCCGCCCAGTGCCTTCTGCATCTCTGCATCACTGGGGAGCAGATCCTGGGCCTGCACGGCATCGGTCATCACCCCGGTCGTCATGGTGGCAACAGCAAAGAGGACAGCACGCTTGGACACCAGAGACCTCCCGATTGTCAGGCAATTTTACCGCAGATCGAACCCCAGCCGCCCCTGCACCTTCTTCAGCGCGCGGCCAAACTGGCCATAGGCCTTGGCAAAGCCGCTGACCGTGGTCATCAGATTGGGCAACTGCCCCGGCTGCTTGAGGATCGAGCCGATCACCGCGCCATAATTCACCCCGCCATCCGGCTTCATCGCCAGAGCAATGGCAGGCGGCAGATTGACTTCGCTGAGATCCGAAATGCTGCGCAGGATGGCAAAGGGAATGCCCGCATCGGCGGCAGCCTGAGCGGCAATATGGCTCTCCATATCCACCGCCAGAGCCGCGCTGCGCCCGGCGCGCTCATTCTTGCTGCGATGGTCGGCGAAGAAGCGGCCATCGGCATGCATCGCGCCCACTTTCGCGGTGGGGATCATGCTGCGCAGCGCCTTCACCCAGGCCTCGTCGCAATCGCCGGCAAAGCCGCCGATCAGCCGCGAGCCGATGATCATGTCGCCCAGCTTCATATGCCGGTCGATGGCGCCCGCCATGCCGAAGCTGATGATGCCCGCGGCATGCGGCGCCATCTCGGCAAGCTGCGCACGCAGGCGCTCGGGGTCGGAGCCCCCGGCCACCACCGTCACGCCCAGACCCTTGACCAGATCGCCCTCGCGCAGCGTGCCGGTCACCGCGATCACCGGCTTGTCATTTACATCCCCCACGCGGTGCGCTCCGAATTCGAGTCCGACAGATTGCGGTAACGCGCCAGCGCCCAGAGCGGGAAATAGCGCGGATAACCATGATAACGCAGATAAAAGACGCGCGGGAAGCCGCCGCCGGTGTAGACCTCCTGCCCCCACAGACCGTCCTCGGCCTGATTGGCGAGCAGCCATTCCACACCCTTGGCCACCGCTGGCGAGCGGGCCTCACCCACCGCCATCAGCCCCAGCAGCGCCCATGCCGTCTGCGATGCGGTGGAGGCAGCGAATTCATGCCCCTTGCGGTCCAGCGCATAGGAATCGCAGCTTTCGCCCCAGCCGCCGTCCTCGTTCTGAACGCTCTTCAGCCAGTTGACGGCGCGGGCGACCATCGGATGATCGGCATCCAGCTCGGCCCGGCCCAGCGCGCAGAGCACCGACCATGTGCCGTAGATATAGTTCACACCCCAGCGGCCGAACCACGAACCATCAGGCTCCTGCTCCTTTTCCAGCCACGCCAGAGCGGCCTTCATGCGCGGGCTGTCCAGCTCGCCCATCTGCGCCAGCATCGACACGACGCGCGCCGACACATCCGCCGTGGGCGGATCGAGCAGCGCGCCATGATCGGCAAAGGGCAGATTGTTGAGGTAGAATTTGTCATTATCGGCGTCGAAAGCGCCGAAACCGCCATCATGGCTCTGCAGGCCCAAAGTCCATTCGGCGCCGCGTGCGATCGCCTCGGCATCCTTGCCGCCGCGCACACCGGCAGCGCGATCCATCGCCATCACCACCACGGCGGTGTCGTCGAGATCGGGATAGTAATCGTTGCCATACTGGAAGGCCCAGCCGCCGGGGCGGACATCGGGGCGCTGCTCGGCCCAGTCGCCCACCGTATCGAGGATCTGGCGTTCGCCCAGCCAATCCAAGGCCGCATACGCCTGCTCGACAGCCTTGGGCGTGCCCACCTCCAGCATGGCATGGGCGGCCAGCGCCGTATCCCACACCGGGCTGACGCAGGGCTGGCAGTAAGCCTCATCATCCTTGATGACGAGCAACTTCTCGACCGAGTGACGGGCGATGGCGCGATGCGGATGGTCGGGCGCGTAGCCCAGCACATCATACATCATCACGCTGTTGGCCATGGCGGGATAGATCGCGCCCAGACCGTCCTCGCCGTTCAGACGCTCGGTCACCCAGGCGGCGCACAGGTCGATGGCGCGGCGGCGCATCTTCTTGGGCCAGTGGTTCTCGAAGCGCTTGAGGCCCCAGTCGAGCACCTCGAAGCCGGTCTTCCAGACGCGATGCACATGGGCGGCCTGAGAGGTCAGCCCGGCAGGGTTGCCGGAGTAAAGCTCATCCACCTTGATGCCGCGCTTGTTCTTCGCCAGCGGGCGCAAGGCGCACAGCACCAGCAGCGGCACCACCACGGTGCGCGCCCAATAGCTCATCTTGAGCAGATGGACCGGGAACCACTTGGGCGCCAGAATCAGCTCGGGCGGTATGGTCGGCACCACCTGCCAGCTTCCAGCGCCGAACAGCGCGAGCTGGATCTTGGTGAAGACATTGGCCCGCTCGGCGCCGCCCGCCTTCAGCACGGCGGCGCGGGCGCGGGCCATATGGGGCGCGTCCACATCGTCGCCGATCATTTTCAGCGCATAATACGCCTTGATCGTGGCCGAAATGTCGAAGCCGCCATCATGGTACAGCGCCCAGCCGTCATGCACGCTGCTCTGGATACGGCGCAGATAGGTGCCGATTTTGGCCTCCAGCACCAGATCGTCGGGCTCGCCCAGGTAGTGGCGCAGCAGGATATATTCGCTGGGGATCGTGCAATCGGCTTCCAGCTCATAGACCCAGTGGCCGTCGCCCTGCTGCTCGGCGCCGAGGCGATGGGCGCCGCGCGCGATGCCTTCATCCAGCGCGTTGCGGGTCAGCGTATCGGCATTGGTATCGGTTTGGGGGGTACTCATCGCCCGCGCCCATAGACCAGTCGCTGCCCCAAGACCAGACGCGCCGCCGAATCGCCGCTGCGCAGGGCGCCCTCGATGGTGGCGGGAAGGCCGGTATCGACCCAGTCACCGGCCAGAAAAAGGTTGGTGAAAGCGGTGCGCTGTTTGGGCCGCAGCCGCTCCTGCGCCGGGGTGGCGGCAAAGGTGGCGCGCTTTTCCTTCACGATCTGCCATGGCGGCAGAGGCGTGTCCGCAGGCAGGCCCAGAGCCTGCGCCACCTCGGCCCAGATGATGCGGGCCAGCTCCTCGCGCGGGGTGTCGACCAGCCGGTCGGCGGCGGAGATGGTGACCGACACGCGGTCGGGATGGGTGAAGAGCCATTCGCTGGTGGCGTTGATCAACCCCAGCATCTCAGGCGCACCCTTGGGCAGCGCAATCGCGAAATGGGCGTTGACGATGGCACGATGATCGTCGGGCACGGTGAGGCCCGGCACCAGATCGCCCGCCACCCATGCGGGCACGGCCAGCACCACGGCGGCATCGGGGGCAACCGCTTCCTCGCCATCGGCCCAGATCAGGGCGGAGACGCGATTCGCTTCGGTCTTGATGGCTTTGAGGCGGCGCCCGGTGGCCAGATAACAGCCCTTGCCGCCCAGCCATGCGATGGCAGGATCGATAAAGGCCGCGCCAAGCGTGGGCATGGCAATACGCGGCGCGCTGGCAAGGCCGCCCTTGGCCAAGGTTTCCTTCAGCACATTGGCGGCCAGCACCGCGCTGGAACTGGCCACATCGGTGTTGAGCACCGCCAGCAGCACCGGGGCCAGCATGCGGTCCCACACCGGGCCCTTGGTGGCGATCAGATCGCCGATGGTCTGCTCGCCCTTGCCCAGCAGCAGTTTGCCCAAGGGCAGGTAATCGGCGATGCCGGTGCCCGGAATGCGGCGGCTCGACACGGCGACCCACCATGGCAGAGCGCCATCGTTGATGCGCAAGTTCCAGCGCTCGCCAGTGACCAGATCGGCGAAGGCGAAATCGGCATGCTTCGGCCCGGCCAAAGGTTCATGCGCGCCGATGCGCTCGCGGAAGACTTTGACCGCCGGATTGCTGGCCAGCACCAGATGGTTGCCATTGTCGATGGTCAGCCCCAGCGAGGGGTCGAAATAGCTGCGGCAGCGCCCGCCAGCCCGCGCCGCCGAATCGCTGAGCGATACCGCAAGCCCGGCCTCGGCCAGCAAAGTGGCGGCGTTCAACCCGGCGAGGCCTGCGCCGACCACATGCGCGCGCGCGAATCCCACTGTCAGCCCCATACGCTGAAGCGGATCAGCGCCAGCACCAGCCGCAGTTTCGAGGTTTTCACCCGCACACGCGGGGCGTTCCAGCCCGCCGCCACCATGCGCTTCAAGAGGCGCGCATAGGCGCTCTCCATCAGGCGCGGGGCGATCAGATGGCCCTTGGGGCGGCTTTTGAGGATCAGCGCTGCCTCGTCGAAATGCTTTTGGGCCTTGGGGGCCAGCCAGCGGGCGGCGGCATCCAGATTGGGCTCGGTCACCAACGTCTCGGGTGAGGCAGGCGTGATGCCTGCGGCGCGCAAGGCCTCGATAGGCAGATAGACGCGGCCGATCCCGGCATCCTCGTCGATATCGCGCAGGATGTTGGTGAACTGCAGCGCGCGGCCCAGATGGTGGGAGAGTTCCACACCCACCTTGCGCTCCATGCCGAAGACATTGACCGACAGACGCCCTACGGCACTGGCTACACGGTCGCAGTAGAGGTCGAAATCTGCGAAGGAGGGCCAGCGGACATCGCCATCGACATCGGTGCGCATGCCCTCGATCACGGCGAGGAAATCCTCCTGCTGCAGATCGAAATCGCGCACGGCCTGCGCGAGGAAAGCCGCCACGCCGGGCTCACCGCCATGATAGAGCGCCTGGATGCCCGACACCCATTCATCCAGCGCCGCACCGCGCTGGTCGGCGGGGGTCTGCTGGTCGTCGGCGATATCGTCCACCATGCGGCAGAAGCCGTAGATGGCGAACATCGCTTCACGCTCGGTCTTGGGCAGGATACGCATGCCGGCGTAAAAGCTGCTGCCCGAGACCTTGGCCTGCAGATCCTGCATCGTCAGAGGAGCGGTGGTCATCGGGAAATCCTTGAAATGCTGTTGCGCGCCACGGCGGTCAGGGCCAGCCAGGCCGCCCTGCCCTTGCCGTGATGCACCGTGTCAGCCAGCGGATCGCGGGCGAGCAGCATCCGCGTCAGATCCTCGGCCAGAGTTTGAATGATCGCCACTTCGGCGGAGAGGCGCGCGTCGCGGATCACGCGGGAGAAAGCGGCGCTCTGGCGCAGCAACCCTTGCGTCTTTTCGGCCAGCAGGCGGATCACGCCCAGCAGCCGGGGATCGGCACGATCGCGGCCCAGCGCAGCCTCATCCAGCCCCACGGCGTTGAGCATCGGCACGGGGATATAGACCCGGTCGATGCCACGATAATCCTTGCCGCAATCCTGAAGGTGGTTGATCACCTGCAGCGCGGCGCAGAGCGCATCGTTCATCGCCCAGGTGGCGCGATCCTCACCATGCACATCGAGCACAAAGCGGCCCACCGGCATGGCCGAGAGGCGGCAATAGCCGATCAGCCCTTCCCAATCCTCGTAACGGTTGACGCGGCAGTCCTGCACAAAAGCGTCGAGCAGATCATGGGCATGGGCCAGATCGATGCCGCGTTCCCGGCAGACATCGCCCAGCGCCATGGCCTCGGGGCTGCCCTTGCCCTCCAGTCCGGCGCGCATATGGGCGAGCAGGCGCAGCTTTTCGGCAGAGGAAGTGCTTTCGTCATCCGCCACATCGTCCGAGGCGCGGGCGAAGCGGTAATAGGCCATGATCGGCGCGCGCGCATCGGGGCGCACCAGCCAACTGGCGACGGGGAAGTTTTCGCCCTTATGGTCCTTGCCGCTGGCGAGGTCCGAGGCCTTGAGGGTCATTTCAGTCATCTCGCGGCTTGCGCCCGCCCTTTCCACATGCCCCCCCCGGCCCCGGTAATAGGCCTGCGCCGAATACAGCGTGCAGCCCAGATAGAACAGCGCCACCAGCGGCAGCGCCACCACCCACAGCGATGAGCGGCGATAGAAAGCCAGCACCGGCAGGTAAAGCGCCAGCATCAGCCCGCAGGCAAGGCCCCCGCCCCAGCCCGCGACACCGATCTGCGTGAAAGCCAAAGCCCAAGGCGCCAGAAACACCAGCGCCAGCCCCAGCACGGTCATCACCAGCAGCGCGGGGTTGTAGCGCAATTGCGCATAGGCGCTGCGGGCGATCATCATGCCGATCTCGCGCCAGCCGGAGTAGGGCCGGATCGAGCGGCTGCGGTCGGTGAGGCCCAGCCAGATCGGCCCGGTCTTCTTGATCAGGCCACCCAAGGTGCAGTCATCGATCAGCGCGCCGCGCATGGCGGCGATGCCGCCCGCCTCTTCCAGAGCCTTGCGCTCCACCAGCACGCAGCCGCCCGCCGCGCCTGCGATGGGGCCTTTGCGGTTCACCCAGTTGAAGGGGTAGAGCATCATAAAGAACCAGATAAACGCCGGGATCAGCAGCTTTTCGGCCCAGGTATCGCAATGCAGCTTGGCCATAAAGGAGACCAAACGCCGCCGCCCGCCCAGCGCGATGCCCACCAGCGTGCGCAGCGTATCGGGGGCATGCGCGATATCGGCATCGGTCAGCCAGAGGAACTGCGGCGCCCCGGCCTGAGCAATCCCCTGATGCACCGCCCACAGCTTGCCCGTCCAGCCGGCAGCCAGCGGTTGCCCGCTGATCACCGTGAGGCGATCCGAGCCCAGAGCGCGGGCGATATCACCGGTGCCGTCTGAGGAATTGTCATCCACCAGCACGATGCGGAACGGCCCCGGATAATCCTGCGCCGCAAGGCTGCCGATCGAGCGGGCGATCACATCGGCCTCATCGCGCGCGGGCACCACGGCGACCACCTCGGGCCAGACATCGGGCCGGGCCAGCGGGGCGTTGGTGTCACGCTCGCGGCAGGTCCAGAAGCCGGTCAGCGTCAGGCCGATCCAGATCGCCGCCACCAGAAGGCCGAGCAGGGTCATCGAATCATGCCCGCATCGCGGAACCAGTCCACGGCATCACGCAGCGCTTCGAGATAAGGCCGGGCATGATAGCCCAGCTCCACCTGAGCGCGCGCGCTGGAATAGAACATGCGGTGCCGCGCCATCCGCAGCGAATCGAGGGTAACGAAAGGCTCCTTGCCGGTCAGCATCCCGCCCAGCTCGGCCACAGCGGCAATCGGGAAGAGCGGCGCGATGGGCAGCTTCACGCCCGGAGGCTTGCGGCCCACCAGAGCGGCAATATCCGCCAGCATCTGGCCCAGAGTCACATCCTGTCCGCCCAGCACATAGCGGCGCCCGATCTGGCCTTTGCTTTCAGCCAGCAGGTGACCGCGCGCCACATCATCGACATGGACAAGGTTCATCCCCGTATCGACATAGGCCGGCATCTTGCCATTGGCGGCCTCCACCACCACGCGCCCGGTCGGCGTGGGGCGCACATCGCGCGGGCCAATGGGCGTGGAGGGGTTGACGATCACGGCAGGCAGGCCCTGTTTGGCCACCATCTCCTCGACCAGCCTCTCGGCCACCACCTTGCTGCGCTTGTAGGCACCGGTGGCCTGCTCCGGCGTGGCGGGATGATTCTCGTTCGACACCGCGTCATCGAGCGGCAGCAGCGTCGCCACGCTGGAGGTGTAGACCACGCGGGTCACGCCAGCCTTCAGCGCGGCGCCCATCACCGCCTGGGTCATGGTCAGATTGTTGCGCACGATCTCTTCGGGGTCGCGCGCCCAGAGGCGATAATCCGCCGCCACATGGAACAGCGCGCCCGCGCCCTGCATCGCCTTGGCCACGGCGGCCTCGTCGCGCAGATCGGCCTCTACCAGTTCGCCGGGGAAATCCGCCAGATTGGCGCGCGGCGACGAGCCGCGCACCACGCCGCGCACCTTGCGGCCCTGCGCCGCCAGAGTGCGCGCCACGGCGCTGCCAAGAAAGCCGGCGACGCCGGTTACCACGGTGATAGAAGGATCTGGAGCAGTCACAGCGCGGCCTCCTAAAGGCTTTTATGCGGCATGCAAAGCAGCTAGATTTTGTCGCTGTCGCATCGTTTTTGCGAAAAACCGGTTCCCACTTTTTCGCACGATGCCCTTTTATCGCTGCCGCATCGTTTTTGCGAAAAACCGGTTCCCACTTTTTCGCACGATGCTCTAAGGGCGCGCCATGCACGGGATTCAGGCCATCGGTGTTACGCTCGCCGCCCTTTCGGGGGTGGGGTCGGCGTATCAACTGGCGCTGGTCCATGCGATCCGGCGATTCTTTGCGCAACCCGCGCCGCAACCCGCGCCGCAAGCCGCGCAGGCCGAGCCGGTGACTTTGCTCAAACCGCTCTATGGCGCCGAGCCAAAGCTGGCCGTCAATCTCGCCACCTTTCTGGCGCAGGATCATGACGCGCCGGTGCAGATGGTCTGCGGCATCAACACGCCCGAGGACTCGGCCCGCTCCGCCGTCGAATGGCTGGTGGCGCGCCATCCCCGCGCCGATATCGCGCTCAATCCGGGGCCGCGCCTGCCCGGCGCCAATGGCAAGATCGGCAATCTGGCCGCGATGATGCCGCTGGCCAAACACGATATATTGATCCTCTCGGACAGCGATATGGTGGTGCAGCCTGACTATCTCGCCACCGTCACCGCCGCTCTGGCCCAGCCGGGCGTGGGGCTGGCCACCTGCCTCTATATCGGGCGCGGCGATGCCGGAGCGTGGAGCGAGATCGGCGCGGCGATGATCTCCTTCCAGCAGACCCCCAACATGATTTTCGCGCTGGCGCATGGTCTCGCCCAGCCCTGCATGGGATCGACCATCGCCCTGCGGCGGGAGACTCTCGACGCCATCGGCGGGTTTGAAGCTTTTGCCGATGTGCTGGCCGACGATCACGCCATGGGCGCCGCAGTCACCGCGCAAGGCCTGAAGATTGCCGTGCCGCCGATCCTGCTTGACCATGCTGGCGATGAGGCGACTCTGGCGCAGCTCTGGCGCCATTTCCTGCGCTGGGCGGTGACGATCCGCGATCTCAATCCGGGGGGGCATGTCGGGTCCGTGGTGACCCAACCGCTGCCGCTCGCCCTGCTCGCCCTGCCCTTCGCGCCTGCCGCCGGCACCATCGCCTTGTGTGGCGCCATCGCCACACGGTTCGCCGTCGCTTTCGCCATTCGTCGTACAGCGCGCAGAAAGGCGGCTCCGCTATGGTGCATCGCGGCGGGCGATGTGCTAGGCTTCGCCATCTTTTGCGTCAGCCTGATCGCTCGAAAGATTGATTGGCGCGGCGCAAGCCTTACAATGACCGAGAATGGACGCATCCGGCATGCTCCTGAGCGCGAGATCCGCGCAAAGGCCGGACCCGCCCCACAGCAATGAGAGACAAATGAAGCGGACCCTTTTCCTCCAGGCCCCCTCCTTTGACGGCTATGACGGCGGTGCCGGCGCGCGTTACCAGATGAAGCGCGAAGTCAAGAGCTTCTGGTACCCCACCTGGCTGGCCCAGCCCGCCGCCATGGTCGAGGGTTCCAAGCTGATCGACGCCCCCGCTCACGACCTGAGCTGGGACGATATCGCGCATGAGTTCGACGATCGCGATCTGGTCATCCTGCACACCAGCACCCCCAGCTTCGGGCAGGACATCCGCACGGCGGAACTGATCAAGGCGCGCAACCCGAACATCCAGATCGCCTTCGTCGGCGCCAAGGTGATGATCGAGGACGAAAAGAGCCTGAAGGCCTGCAACGCCATCGATCTGGTCTGCCGCGAAGAGTATGATTTCACCTGCGTCGATCTGGCCAATGGCCTGCCGCTCGCCGAAATCGACGGCATCACCTGGCGCGCCGCCGATGGCTCCATCGTGCGCAACAAGGACCGCAAGATGGTGGAGGACATGGATGTCTTCCCCATGGTCTCGCCGATCTACAAGCGCGACCTCAACCCGGTGAAGTATTTCGGTGGCTATCAGCGCCACCCCTATGTCAGCTTCTACACGGGCCGTGGCTGCAAGAGCCGCTGCACCTTCTGCCTGTGGCCGCAGACCATCTCGGGCCACAACTATCGCTATCGCAGCGTGCCCAAGGTGATCGAAGGTGAAGTACATCCTCGAGAACATGCCTGAGGTGAAGGAAATCTTCTTCGACGACGACACGCTGGCCGACGCGCACAAGCATGTGGTCGAGCTGTCGCGCGAAATGCGCAAGCTGGGCTTCGGCACCAAGGGCTTCGACATCACCTGGGGCTGCAACGCCAAGGCCAACGTGCCTTACGATGTGCTCAAGGAAATGAAGGCGGGCGGCTGCCGCGTGCTGCTGGTCGGCTATGAGAGCGGCAACCAGCAGATCCTGCACAACATCAAGAAGGGCCTGCGCACCGATGTGGCGCGCCAGTTCACCAAGGATGCGCACAGCCTGGGGCTGACCATCCACGGCACCTTCATCCTGGGTCTGCCCGGCGAAACGCTGGAGACGATCGAGGAAACGATCAAATACGCCATCGAGCTGAACCCCTACACCATCCAGGTGTCGCTGGCCGCGCCCTATCCCGGCACGTTCCTGTACAAGCAGGCGGTCGAGAACAACTGGTTCGACGGCAGCGACCATCTGCTGACCGATGGCGGCAACCAGATCGCCCAGCTCTCCTATCCGCATCTCTCCTCCGCCGTCATCTTCGACAAGGTGGAAGAGTTCTACAAGCGCTACTACTTCCGCCCGCGCAAGATCGCCCAGATCGTGGGTGAGATGGTGCGCGACTGGGATATGATGAAGCGCCGCCTGCGCGAGGGCGTGGAATTCTTCGACTTCCTGCGCCGCAGAAAGGAAGCAGCCTGAGCACCAGCCGGGGGGCAGGACGCGAACATCAGGCGCCGGGAGGCAACGGGGGGGCCCGGTCGCTGAAACGCCTTGTTGTCACCGCTGACGATTTCGGCGCCGCGATCGCGGTGAACGAAGCGGTGGAACGCGCCCATGTCGATGGCATCCTCACCGCCGCCAGCCTGATGGTGGCCGGTGAGGGCGCCGCCGACGCGGTGGAGCGTGCGAAGCGTCTGCCAAACCTCGGCGTGGGGCTGCATGTGGTGCTGGTCGATGGCCAGCCCATGCTGCCGCCCGAGCAGATCCCCGCGCTGGTCGGGCCCGATGGCTGGTTCCAGCCCGATATGGTGAAGACCGCCTTCGCCATCGCCTTCAATCCCGCCGCCCGCGCCCAGATGCGCGCCGAGGTGGCCGCGCAATTCGCCGCCTTCGCCGCCACCGGGCTACCGCTCGACCATGTGAATGCGCACAAGCATTTCCATATGCATCCGATGATCACCTCGGCGATTCTCGATGCCGGAACATCGCTGGGCATTCCCGCAATGCGCGTGCCGGTCGAGCATGGCTCCTCCGGTTTCGGCCCCGCCGCCATGCGCTGGTGGGCCGGGCTTCTGGGCCGCCGTCTGAAGGCGCGCGGTATTATGGTGAACGACCAGGTCATGGGTCTGACCCAGACCGGCGCCTTCACGCCCGAGGCCATGGCCGAGGCGCTGGCCGCCCTGCCCGATGGCCTGACCGAGCTTTACACCCACCCCGCCACGCAGGACGTCTGGCCGGGCAGCGCAGCCGGCTATCGCTATCGCGACGAGCTGGAGGCCCTGATCGCCCCGACGACGCATCAGGCGCTGGCTGCCAATGGGGCAAACATCGGTCCCTTCGCCTGTTTTCAGGATAAATTTCTGCCAACCAAGACCAACGGGAGGCTTGCCCGGAGCGTTGCGCTCGGCGAAGGGGAAGATATCGACCAACGCTCTTCAGTCCGGAAAGCCGCCCGATGATCTTTACCGCTCCGATCGCCGGGCTGGGCCTGATGCTGACGCCCACCAACGCCCCGCTGCCGGAGCAGGCAAGCACCGAGCCGCCCGCCGTGACGGCACCGGCCCCGACGTTGGCATCACCAGCAACGCCGGCACCGGCCGCCCCCACGATCGAGGCGACACCGCCCGCCGCCGCCGTAACGCCGGCCGATGCGCCCCCCGCTCCGGCCGATCCGGCAACCAACCCCGCTGTCACCGCGCTCAAGGCCGAAACCGCCAATCCCGCGCCGCTGGGCACCTGCCACGTCTGCGGACCGGTCTATGCCACGCGCGATCCGCTGATCGGCATGAACCGCGTGTTCTACGCCATCAACCAGCCGATCGACCGCTTCATCTTCCGCCCGCCCGCCATGGTCTACAAGGCAGTGGTGCCCCGCCCGGCGCGCGAAGGCGTGCGCAATGCGCTCTCCAACATCTATTCGCCGGTCACCTTCCTCAACGATGTCGTCCAGTTGCGCCCCAAGCGCGCGCTGAACACGCTGGGGCGCTTCCTGATCAACTCCACGCTGGGCATCGGCGGCCTGTTCGACATCGCCAAGCGCAAGCCCTTCCACCTGCAGGGCCACACCAACAGCTTCAGCAATTCGCTGGCGATGCTGGGCATGACCTCCGGCCCCTATCTCTATCTGCCCTTCATCGGCCCCAGCAGCTTCCGCGACATGCTCGGCGCGGGCGGCGACACCTTCGCCCAGCCCCTGCTGGTCAACCGCGTCTACAGCAGGCAGGAACGCACCGTGGGCAACCCCTTGCGCCCGCGCAAGGTGAGCAGCTTCAGCTCCGCCCTCTCGCTCTCCACCTTCGGCGTGGTGCTGGCGACGCTCAGCGCGCTGGATCGCCGCGCGGAGGCCGATGCGGAGCTGAAGGCGCTCAAGGCCTCGGCGGTCGATCCCTATGTGGCGCTGCGCGAGGCCTATCTGCAAAACCGCGAGGCCGAGATCGCCGCGATCAAGGCCAAGGACGGCCAGGCCGCCCCGGTCGCCGCTTTCGACGATCCGCTGGCCGATCCGGCTGCGCCCAGCACTCCTGATCATCCGCTGCCCGCCACACCGGATCAGAGTCCGGCGAAGGATCAAAGTTCAGCCAAGTAAGGGAGCCTCCGGCGGGCAAAGGGCCATGGCCCTTTGCAATCCCTTTATTTTGGCGACTTGCTCGCTGCGGTGGTGCCGTCGGATTTTAGGGCTGCTTCGCAGCGGGTTTCGCCGTCTGGCCCCGCTTGTATTCCAGCCAGGGCCAGAACAGCAGGCCAGCGCCAAAGCACACATCGCGCAGGCGCAGCACCAGACTGAACGCCAGCGCCGTCGCCGGGTCGATGCCCACCGCAAGACCCGCCAGCACTGCGCCTGCCTCCTGCATGCCAAGGCCTCCGGGTACAAAGAACAGGATCACGCGGGCCGAGGTCGCCGCGCTCTCGATCGCCAGCGCGTTGAACAAGGGCAGCGGCACGCCCATCACCTTGGCCGCCAGCCACACCTGCACGCCCGACAGGCCCCAGCCCACCACATGCAGCGCAATCGCCATCGGCAGGCCCATGCGCTGGCGCTGCAATTCGCGGCGCATCAGATGGATCTCGGCAGCAGCCCGGCGGCCCATGCGGGTCTTGCGCCAACGGGTGTGATGGTCGCTGCGCCGCCACAGGCGCCATGCCAGCAGCAGCACCGCCAAAGCGCCCAGCACCCACAGCGCGCCCGATCCGCCATGATGCGCCTGCCCGATCGCCAGGCCCTGCTTCGCGCCGCCGCGATGCCACCAGCCCCACAGCACCCAGCCCGCCAGCGCCATATAGGGGATCTCGGCGATCACCTCGGCGGCGACATCGAGCACGCGCAGCGCCACCGCCGAACGCCCCCGCCCGCCCAGCAGCACGACAACGCGCGCGCCGATCGCCTCGCCAAGGCCGGGGGGGGAAGATCAGCAGATTATGCCCGGCATCGCGGGTCAGGCGCGCGATCAGGCTGGCGCGGAAGGGAATGCCCACCTTCAGCGCCTGCTGAGCGCAAGTGCAGACCAGAATGGCGATGAACTGCACCGGCAGCGTCACCGCCACCGCCCATGGGTCGATGCGATGGATGGCATCGACGAACAGCTCTCGCAGACCGGGGTTGGCCAGCACGCCTGCCGCCAGCCCGGCCAGAATCAGCAAGGGCACCGCCAGCGCGGCCCAGCGTTTGGCGGGGCTGGCGGATTTGGCGGGCGGGGCAAGCGTTTGATCCATGGCGCCCCTCTAGGCTCACCGATGGCGGATGGTCAAACAGGTGGCGTTACGGTGTGTCCATCCTGGCACACGGCTCCCCGAAACCAGCCCAAGAGGGCATTGCCGCGCGCGCGCTTTTCCGCCAGAGGACCGACAAGATGAACGAGCCGACCTCTGCCTTTCCCGCGCGCCTGACGGCGATTCTGCTCGCCGCCGCGCGGGCGCCCTGGCGTATGGTGGCGCTGGCCGCCGTGCTGGTGGTGGCAGCCGTGGTCAGCATCACCCTCACCTTCACCATGACCACCGACACGGGCGAGCTGATCAGCGCGAAAACCCCGTGGCGGCAGGACGGTCTGGCGGTGGAGGCGGCCTTCCCGCAGCAGAAGGACTCGATCATCGTCGTGATCGACGGCCAGACCCCCGAGCTGGCCGAGGATGGCGCGAAACGGTTGATGCAGGCCTTGCAGGCCGACAAGACCCATGTCGGATCGGTCGAACGCCCCGATGGCGGCCCCTTCTTCGACACCAACGGCCTACTCTTCGCCGACCCCGATGAGGTGAAGGACGCCACATCGAAGCTGGTCGATGCCCAGCCGCTGCTCGGCGGTCTGGCGGGCGATCCCAGCCTGCATGGCCTGGCCACCACCATGGACACCATGGCCAGCGGCGCGGCCAATGGCACGCAGGATGCCTCGCGTCTGGCCGCGCCCTTGCGCGCGCTCTCCACGGCGATTGATGGCAAGCTTTCGGGCAAGGCGACGTGGTTCTCGTGGCAGCGGCTGTTCTCCGACGCCAAGGGACCGCTGGCCCCGCCGACGCGCCGTCTGCTGATGGTCCACCCCGTGCTGCATTTCGGCGATCTGGAGCCGGGCGGCGTGGCGGTCGATGCGATCAAGGCGCAGTCGAAGGCTTTGGGGCTGGATGCGGCGCATGGGCTTCGCATGGGGATCACCGGCGAGGTGCCGCTGGCGGATGAGGAATTCGCCACCATTCAGGACAACATCGGCATCATCGGCGCGGCCATGGCGCTGGCGATGCTGGTCTGCCTGTGGCTGGCGACGCGCAGCGGGCGGATGGTCGCCGCGATCATGGTGACCATCGTTGCCGGGCTGGTGATCACGCTGGCGCTGGGGCTGCTGGCGGTGCATCGGCTCAATGTGATCTCGGTGGCGTTTATTCCGCTGTTTGTGGGTCTGGGCGTCGATTTCGGGATTCAGGTCGCGGTGCGCTTCAACGCCGAACGCCATGGCGGCGCCGATCCCATGGGCGCGCTGAAAGGCGTGGGCTCTGCCATTGGCGAGCCGCTGATGCTGGCCGCCGCGGCGATCTTCCTCGCGCTGGGGGCTTTCCTGCCCACCGATTACACCGGCATCGCCGAGTTGGGCGTGATCGCTGGCCTTGGCATGATCGTGGCCTTTGCGCTCAACATCACGCTGCTGCCTGCGCTGCTGATCCTGATGCGCCCCGCCGTGCCCGCCGCCCGTGTGGGCTGGGCTGGCGCCGCGCCCTTCGACGCCTGGCTGCATCGTAGCCGCAAGACGATCCTCTGGGCTTTTGTGGTCGCCATGATTGGCTCGATCGCGCTGCTCAAATGGGTGGTGTTCGATTTCAACCCGCTGCATCTGCGCGATCCCAATGCACCCGCCATGCATGAGCTGGCCGGGCTGATGAAGGATGCCGACCGCACCCCCAACACCATCACCATCCTCACGCCGAACGCCGACGCCGCCCATGCGCTGGCGGCCAAGCTGGAAAAGCACCCGGAGGTGGCCCATGCCATCACCGTGGACAGCTTCGTGCCCGAGGATCAGGCCGCCAAGCTGCCCTATATCCAGAACGCCTCGCTGCTGCTGGATTCGGCGGTCAATCCCTTCGATATGCCCGCCGCGCATGGCGATGACGAAACCCGCGCCGCGCTGACCAAGGCTGCCACCTCGCTGCGCCTGCTGGTCGCCAAGGGCGGCGATCTGGGGCAGGCCGCGCAGGGTCTGGCCACCAGCTTCGACCATCTGGCCGCCGCCAGCCCCGCCCAGCGCGCCGCCGTGGAAGCCATGCTGATCCCGCCGCTGACGGTCACGCTCGACACGATCCGCGCCTCGCTGACCGCCACCGAGGTGACCCGCGCCAGCCTGCCGCCCGAAATCGCCGCCGACTGGGTGAGCAAGGACGGCAAGGCGCTGGTGCAGGTCACCCCCGCCGGCAACAGCACCGACAATGCGGTGCTGGCCCGCTTCACCCAGGCCGTCCGCGCCGAGGCGCCGCATGCCACCGGGCTTCCCGTGGCCACGCAGGAGGCCGCGCGCACCGTCGCCGGGGCTTTTGTGAAGGCGGGCGTGATCGCGCTGGCGCTGGTCAGCCTGCTGCTGTGGCTGGTGCTGCGCAGCGTGCGCGAGGTTGCTTTTACGCTGGCGCCGGTGGTGCTGTCGGGCTTTCTCACGCTGGGGTCCTGCGTTCTGATCGGCCAGCCCTTGAATTTTGCAAATATCATCGCATTTCCGCTGCTGTTCGGTGTGGGTGTCGCGTTTCACATCTATTTCGTGATGGCGTGGCGCCGCGGCGTGGGTGATCTCTTGCAGACCAGCCTGGCCCGCGCCGTGGTTTGCAGCGCGCTGGCGACAGGCAGCGCTTTTGGAGCGCTATGGTTTTCGCATCACCCCGGCACAGCCAGCATGGGTCTGATCCTGATGATCTCGTTGATCTGGACGCTGGTCTGCGCCCTGATTTTCGAGCCTGCGCTGCTGGGCCCCGTGCCCGCCGGAAAGGCGAGGCGCGCTGAATGAGCAAGCTGCTTCTCGCCTCGATCCACGATGTCGGCCCGCGCAGCGAAGCTGCGGTCGATCAGCTGTGCGATATTCTGGGCAGCCATCTGGGCGCGCTCAACTTCGCCATGCTGGTGGTGCCCGACCATTGGGGCGAGGCGCCCTTGGCCAGCAATCCCGCGTTTCAGGCGAAACTGCGTGGCTGGGCCGACCAGGGCGTGGAGATGTTCGTCCACGGCTGGTTCCACAAGGATCTGGCCGAGCACACCGGCATGGCCGCCATCAAGGCCAAGCATATGACCGCCAGCGAGGGCGAGTTCCTCGGCCTGTCGCGCGATGAGGCCGCGCGCCGCATGGCCGACGGCCGCAAGCTGATCGAGGACATCATCGGCCGCGAAAGCGCGGGTTTTATCGCCCCGGCGTGGCTCTATGGCGCGGGCGCTCAGGAGGCGCTGGCGCAAAGCGGCTTCAAGCTGGCCGAGGACCATATGAAGGTCTGGCGCCCCGACACGGGCGAGATTCTCGCACGCGGCCCGGTGGTGACATGGGCCAGCCGCAGCGTGGGGCGGCAGCGCTCCTCGCGGTTTTTCGCGGGGCTGGCGCGCCATGCGCTCGGCTTCCTGCCCAAGGCGCGTGTGGCGGTGCATCCCGGCGATGTCACCGTGCCTGCACTGATTTCCTCCATCCACGCCACCTATGCCGCTTTCGCGCGCGGGCGGCGCATCGCCCGCTATGCCGATCTGCTGGACAGCGCACACACCGCGCACGGCCCTGCGAGAGGAGCCGCGGCGTGAACGGTTCAGCAATGGTTATGATTCGCCCCGCTATTTTTCCCATGTTTCCTGCCTCTTTCCACGCCCTTGCGGAGGGACCGGCATGAGCGAACAGGACAGCGGCGGCCAGCCTTCCACAAGCAGCGGCGCCGCATCGCCCCACACTGATTCGAGCCAGCCGGGCAACCGCGGTGGCCGCATGGATTCTGAACCGATGGTCACCACGGTCTTTGCCCCCGGCGAACCGATCCCCGATATGCAACTGGCCTTGCCCAAGAACCGCAAGAGCACCGCTGCCAAGCTGGGCGAGCTGTTCTCGGCCATGGTGTCGATCGCCATGCTGGCCGCCGTGGTGCTGGAAGTGCGCCATCTGCAGTTCCGCGAAATCATCGAGCTGATCCCGCACAAGCCTTTGTTCTGGATGGTCTTTGTTGCCTATTATATGGTCGGGCCGGTCTCCGAATGGGTGATCTACCGCCATCTCTGGCGCATTCCCTTCTCCGGGCTGGGCGCGCTGCTGCGCAAGCTGGTCTCCAACGAGCTGCTGCTGGGCTATCTGGGCGAGGTGCAGTTCTACGCCTGGGCGCGCGCACGGCTCAACATGGTGGCGGCGCCCTTCGGCGCGATCAAGGATGTGACGATCCTTTCGGCGCTGACCGGCAACATCGTCACGCTGGTGATGCTGGCGGGCGCGTGGCGGCTGATCTCTTCCGGCGCTTTCGGGATGGAGGGCCGCACGACGTTCCTGTCGCTGGGCGTGGTGCTGTTCACCTCCTTCATCATCCTGCTGTTCCGCCAGAAGCTGTTCACCCTGCCCCGGCGCGAGCTGGTGATCATCACGCTGATCCATTTCGCGCGCACGCTGGGCTTTATCGGCCTGTCGGCGCTGCTGTGGCATGTGGTGCTGCCCGATGTCGGCCTCGACCTGTGGCTGGTGCTGGCCACCTTGCGCATGCTGGTGTCGCGTCTGCCGCTGGTGCCCAACAAGGATGTGATCTTCGCGGGGCTGGCCGTGTTCATCCTGGGCCGCGACACGCAGGTGCAGAATCTGATGGCGATGATGGCCATGCTGCTGCCCGTCTCGCATATTGTCGTGGGCACGATCTTTGCTACCCTCGACCTTTTCGCATCCAGAGAAGGAACCGATGCATGAGTGCCACCCCCCTCCGCAGGCTGCCGGAATTCACGGCGGGGCTGGGTCTGGCCTGCGCGCTGGCTTGCACTGTGGCCGCTCCGGCACAGGCGGGCGAGCGGGTGCCGATCCCCTCCACCCCCGATCTGGGCAAGGCCGAGGCGCGCTGCCGCCCCGGCGAACAGGGCCCCGCCCTGCTGCTGACCATCGACGGGCTGAAGGACCGCAAGGGCAACATCAAGCTGGAGATCTACCCCAGCAACGATGAGGACTTCCTGCGCGACGACAATGCGCTGATCTATTACGGCAAAACCTTCCGCCGCGTGGAAGAGGCTGTGCCGCAGAGCGGTCCTGTCGTGATCTGCGCGCGCATTCCCGGCCCCGGCGCCTATTCGGTGATGGTGCTGCATGATCGTGACGGCAACCGCAAGTTCGGCCTCTCGGTCGACGGCATCGGCTTCACCGCCAACCCCAAGCTGGGCTGGTCCAAGCCCAAGGCCGCCGCGACCCGGCTGGATGCCGGGGCGGGCCTGACGCGCTCCACCATCGTCATGAACTATCGCAATGGCCTGATGAGCGTGGGGCCGATCGCGGCGCATTGAGCATGACGATGCGCCCTGCCCTTTCCCTTGCGCATGATACTTGCCGCGCCACCCCCGAACAGGGTATGTCGCGCGCCAGGATCGTGTGCGAGCTTTCGGGGGACAGCCATGCGCATCGTTGACGTCTGCGCCTTTTACACGCCCCATGGCGGCGGCGTGAAAACCTATGTCGAGCAGAAGCTGAAGATCGGCCCCACGCTGGGCCATGAGATCATCATCCTCGCCCCCGGCGACAGCTATCAGGTGATCGAGAAAGGCCCGGGTGCCCGCCTCATCACCCTGCCGTCCCCCCGCTTTCCTCTGGATCGCAAATACTGGTATTTCGGCGACGAGGCCGCGCTGCATGCCGAGCTGGACCGGCTGAACCCCGATCTGGTGGAGGTTTCCAGCCCCTGGCGCAGCCCCTCGATGGTGGCGCGCTGGCAGGGCGATGCGCCGCGCTCGCTGGTGATGCATGCCGATCCGCTGTCGGCCTATGCCTACCGCTATCTGCGCCCGATGATGAGCCGCGAGGCCATCGACCGCCGCTTCGAACCCTTCTGGAAGCATCTGCGCGATCTGGGCCAGAGCTTCGACCGCGTCGTCTGCGCCAGCGGCGAATTGCGCGACCGCCTCGCCAGGGGTGGCGTGGCCAACACCGTGCTTCACCCCATGGGGATCGAGGCCGGCCTGTTCAGCCCCGAACGGCGCGACCCCGTGCTGCGCCGCCGCCTGCTGGCCACCTGCGGCCTGCCCGAAAGCGCCCATCTGCTGATCGGCGTGGGGCGGCTGTCCGGTGAAAAGCGCTGGCCCATGGTGGTCGATGCCGTCACCGCCGCCAGCCAGTCGCTGCCCATCGGTCTGGTGATCGTGGGCCAGGGCGGGCACCGCAAGCGCATCGAGAAGCAGATCCAGGGCAACCCCCATATCCGCCTGCTGGGTGTGGAGAAGGACCGCCAGAAATTCGCCACGCTGCTGGCCAGCGCCGACGCGCTGATCCACGGCTGCGAAGCCGAAACCTTCTGCATGGCCGCAGCCGAGGCGCGGGCCAGCGGCGTCCCCGTGATCGTGCCCGACCGGGGCGGCGCCGCCGACCATGCGCGTGGCGGGGCGGGGCTCACCTATCGCTCGGGCTCGGCCCTGGCGGCGGCGCAGGCCACGCTGCGGCTGCTGCATCATCCGCCGCGCGGGCCCTTTGCCCTGCCCGCCAGCACACAGGGCCATTTCGAGGCGCTTTTCGCCGATTACGAAAGCCTGGTCGAGCGCCGCCACGCCGCAGCCTGAGAGCCCATCACGTGCTCAAGAGTTCGGCTGATGCCGAATCTTGAGGGGAACTCATAATTTACCGCCATTCACCCCCTTGCATGGGGGCGCGTCTCGTCCTTTGTTGTGGCCAAACAGCACAGGACGAATGCCCCTCATGACGTCACGTCACCTTGCCCGCCTGCTCTCTGTCTGCGCCACTGCCGCGCTGGCTGCCCCCGCTCTTGCCGCCCCGGCGCTCACCCCCGAGCAGACCGTCGCCGCCGCGCTGAAGGAAGCCCCCGTCTGGGACGGCCACAATGACGTGCCCGAACAGCTCCGCGACCGCCGCAAGGATGTGCTGGCCGGTTTCGACTTCCACAACACCGTCAACGAGCCGCTGTCGGACCGCCGCATGGCCGCCTTCTTCCCGGCGGGCACCCCCACCGGCATGCAGACCGACCTCACCCGCATGAAGCAGGGCCATATCGGCGCGCAATTCTGGTCGGTCTATGTCTCGGCCAGCCTGCCCGAGCCGCAGGCCGTGCAGGCCACCATGGAGCAGATCGACGTGGTCAAGCGCCTCGTCGCGCAATACCCCAATGACCTCGTGCTGGCGACCAGCAGCGCCGACGTCGAAAAGGCGTGGAAGGCCGGCAAGGTCGCCTCGCTGATCGGCATGGAGGGCGGCCATTCCATCGGCAATTCGCTGGGCGTGCTGCGCCAGTTCTATGCGCTGGGCGCCCGCTACATGACGCTGTCGCACTTCAAGAACAACGCCTGGGCCGACAGCGCCACCGACGCGCCCGAGCACAATGGCCTCACCCCCTTCGGCAAGGATGTCGTGCGCGAAATGCAGCGCCTGGGCATTCTGGTCGACCTCTCGCACGTCAGCCAGAAGACCATGCTGGATGCTTTGGAAGTGGCCAAGGCCCCGATCATCTTCAGCCACTCCGGCGCTCAGGGCGTCAGCGGCCACCCGCGCAACGTCTCGGATGAAGTGCTGGACAAGGTGAAGGCCAACGGCGGCATCGTCATGTGCAACTTCTACCCCACCTACGTCTCCGACGCGCTCTACAAATGGAGCGCCGCCCGCGCCGGCCAGCAGGCCGAGCAGAAAGCCCTGCACCCCGACCGCCCCGACCTCGCCAAGGCCGCGCTCGACGCATGGGAGAAAGCCAACCCCAAGCCGGTGGCGACCATCCAGCAGGTCGCCGACCATATCGATTATGTGGTGAAGCGCATCGGCATCGATCACGTCGGCGTGGGCGGCGATTTCGATGGCGGCTCGATCGGGCTGCAGGGGATGCCGGATGTGTCGGCCTATCCGGCGCTGCTGCTGGAACTGGCCAAGCGTGGATACACCAAGCTGGATCTGGAAAAGGTCGCCAGCCTGAACACTTTGCGGGTTCTGAAGGCCTCCGAAGTCTACGCGGCGGCGCATAAGGACGACAAGCCGATTGAAAGTGCGACTGCGTTTTAAGGGATAAAGGGAAGATGCGAGGGGGTTACCCCCTCGCGCTCCCATAACGTCTTCCGACGACATGGCAGTGGCACCGCATCGGTGCGCCCAACCTCTCCACCTGCGCCACCTTGGGCGCCGCAGGCAGTGAATTTTTAAGGCCTGCGGCGCGGCAAGTTGAGCGTAAGGCCGAACCCTTTGCGCAACGTAGACACTAATGGGAGCGCGAGGGTGTAACACCCTCGCATTATCCCTTTTTCCTTCCTTGCCCCTCCCCTCCCGAACACATACGCTGCAACGCAACACAGGACGGGACCCACCATGGCCAGCATCGACACCCCAGCGCTGACGGCCTCCCCGCCCCCAACCGCCGCCTCCCCCCATATCTATCTGGAACTTGACGGGCTCAGAGGCCTCGCGGCCCTTTGCGTCGTCTCGCTCCACCTGCGCTTTTTCGCGCTGGCCGGCGATCAGGGCGTCATCATCGACCGGCATCAATATCTCGCGGTGGATTTCTTCCTGCTGCTCAGCGGTTTTGTGATCGCCCATGCCTATGAGGCGAGGCTGGCCCTGCCCGGCGCGCGACCGGGCTTTATCCGCGACCGCATCATCCGCCTCTATCCGCTGCTGGTTCTGGGCGCGATCATCGGAGCGCTGGCCGCCTTGCTCTCGCCCGCGTGGAGCGCCGTCTCCTCCCCACGCCTTGCCGCCTACACCGTGGCCGGAGCACTGGCCCTGCCCTTGCCGGGCATGGATTCGGCCTTCCCGGTCAATTTCCCGACATGGTCGCTGTTCTGGGAGGTGGTGCTCAACCTCCTCTTCGCCTGCGCCTCGCCTTATCTCACCACGCGGCGCCTGCTGATGGGCGCGGGGCTGTGCCTGCTGGCGATGGTGGCCATCGCCGCGCTTCGCCACAACATCGATATGGGCGGACGGACCAAGCAGCTCCCGCTGGCCGGGCCGCGCATGGGTTTCAGCTTTATGCTGGGCATCGTGCTGCTGCGGCTGCATCGCGATGGCCTGCTGCGCCATGGCGGGATCCGCTGGTGGATCGCCCCGCTGCTGGCTGTCGCGCTGTTCCTGTTCCCCGCAGGTGGGATCGTCAGCCTGCTCTACGATATGGCGATGATCGTGTTGGGCTTTCCGCTGCTGCTGCTGGCCGCGGCGGGCAGCAAACCGCTCTCGCCCCGCCTCTCACGCTTCAGCGGTGGCCTGTCCTATCCGCTCTATATCCTGCATGTGCCGCTGGCCGGGCTGCTGACGCCATGGCTGCTGCATCTGGGCCTCATGCCCGGCTGGAGCCTGTACGGCCTGGAGATGGCCCTGATCGCCGCCTTGTCCTACGCAACCCTGCTCGCCTATGACGAACCGCTGCGCGCCCGCCTGCGCCAATCCTATGGCAGCAGGCGGCATCGATAATCCTTACTTCACCCCCGGCACCTTGATCTCGAACATCACCGGCCATTCCTTGCCTGTGACATAGATCCGGTGATGCACCGGATCATAGGCAATACCGTTGGGAATCTGATCCGGCCCGGTCGTCCCCGCGGCCTTATGCAGGTCGGACACATCGATCCAGCCCTTCACCTTGCCGGTGGCCGGATCGATGCGGGCGATGCGGTCGGTCAGCCAGATGTTGGCCCAGATCTCGCCATCGACCAGCTCGACCTCGTTCAGCTGATCGACCGGCTGGCCTTGCGCGGTCACATGGATCACGCGCTCCAGGCGGAAGTTCTTGGGATCGATCACGCGCAGATTGCTGCTGCCGTCGCTCATCACCAGGCTGGGGCCGAGGCGGGTCAGCGCCCAGCCCTCGCCCATATAGGAGAACTGGCCCTTGCGCTTCAGCGTCGCCTTGTCCCAGACCAGACCGATGCCGTTGCGCCAGCTCAGCGAATAGATCTCGTCGCCCACCGGCGCGCTGCCCTCGCCATAGAGCGGCAGGGGCACATCGGCGCGCGCGATCACCTCGCCGGTCTCGACATTGACACGGCGCAGGGTCGAGCGGCCCAGCTCGCCGGTGCTTTCGAACATCTGGCCGGTGGAATCGAAGAACAGGCCCTCGGTCCATGCCTTGGGGTCGTGCGGCAGTTTGCGCACCACCACGGGCTTGACCACCGGAAGCTCCGCCGAGGCACTGGAAGGCGCGGGCTGTGCCGCATGACATGCCGCAAGCGGGACCAGCGTCAGAGCCAGCCCCAGCAGCGCCTGCTTCACAGACCCGCGCATCGCGATCAGTCGCGCAGGAGTTCGTTGATGCCGGTCTTGGCGCGGGTCTGCGCGTCGACCGTCTTGACGATCACGGCGCAGTACAGCGACGGTCCGGGCGTGCCATCGGGCAGCGGCTTGCCGGGCAGCGAGCCGGGCACGACCACCGCGTAAGGCGGCACGCGGCCAATGTGGACCTCGCCGGTGGCGCGGTCGATGATCTTGGTCGAGGCGCCCAGATAGACGCCCATCGAGAGCACGGCGCCCTCACCCACGATCACGCCCTCGGCCACTTCGCTGCGGGCGCCGATGAAGGCGCCATCCTCGATGATGACCGGGCCGGCCTGCAGCGGCTCCAGCACGCCGCCGATGCCCGCACCGCCCGAGATATGGACGTTCTTGCCGATCTGGGCACACGAACCAACCGTGGCCCAGGTGTCGACCATCGTGCCCGAATCGACGAAGGCACCCAGATTGACGAAGCTGGGCATCAGCACCACGCCCTTGGCGATGTGGCAGCCGACGCGCGCCACGGCGCCCGGCACGGCGCGGAAACCGGCGGCGCGGAAATCGTCCTCGCCCCAGCCCTGGGTCTTGATCGCCACCTTGTCCCAGGCGGGAGCGCCGCCCATGCCGTTCTCCAGCAGGCCATTGTCGTTCAGGCGGAAGGAGAGCAGCACGGCCTTCTTCAGCCACTGATTGACCACCCACTCGCCGTCGATCTTCTCGGCGACGCGGGCCTCGCCCGATTCCAGCAGGGCAAAGGCCGCCTCGACGGCCACGCGCACATCGGCGCTGGCGGGGGTCACGGTGTCACGCGCATCCCATGCGGCTTCGATGGTGGCGGCAAGCGTGGCGACATCGGTGGTCATGGGTCTTCTTCCTGCAAAGCTGAACAGCGTGGCGGGCCACCGCCAAGCGAGCGCCCGTTTCGCGAACCCGCCTATCGCCACTTGGCCCCAAGCGCAACCGGGGCTCTGGCTCATCGGCCCCCTAACCTTCTTTCCCGCCGCATACCGTAACTTCACGCAGGCGCGCCCGCCGGCGCCTTCACCACTTGGCGACCATAACCATGCCATAAGAACCGCGCTTGGCCGGGCAGAGGGCACCGCCCGCCATGCGGGGGACACGAACATCCATGCACAACGATCCTGAGGGCACCACCACCAGCCGGAACGACCACCCAGCCGATGCCGCTCTGCCCGGCTCGCTGATCCAGCGTCTGGCGCTGGGCGGCGTGGCGCTTTCGGCCATCGCGCTGTTGGCGGCCTGCGGCAGCGATGGCGGCGGCGGGGTGAGCAGCAACCCCGCGCCCAGCTCCACCCCCACGCCGACACCCACCACCAGCGCCAGCCCGACGCCGACCGCCACGCCGACGACCACGCCGACCTCCACCTTCATCACGGCGGAATACAACCGCTCGACCGGCCCCTCGCAGCATGGCGCGATCACCGCCTGGACGATGGGCGCGACCGGCGCCGGGGTGACGATCGGCATCGTCGATTCCGGCATCGACACCTCCAACCCCGAGTTCAGCGGGCGCATCTCGGCCGCCTCGACCGATGTCGCGGGCACGCGCGGGCTCATCAACTCCGACAGCGACCATGGCACGATGGTGGCGCTGGTGGCGGCGGCGGCGCGCAACAATTCGGGCATCATGGGCATCGCCTATGGCGCCACCATCGCCGCCTTTCGCGCCGATAGCGCGGGAAGCTGCGCCAGCAGTGGCGGCTGCACCTTCAACGACACCGACATCGCCACCGGCATCAACGCCGCGATCACGGCCGGGGCCAAGGTGGTCAACATCTCGCTGGGCGGCGGCGCTCCCAGCAGCGCGGTGACCTCCGCCATCAGTCGCGCCGCCAGCGCGGGCGTGGTCGTGGTGGTCGCCGCCGGCAATGACGGCACCGCCAACCCCGATCCCTTCGCCGCGGGCGTGCGTGCGGCAGGCAATGGCAATGTCATCATCGCCGGATCGGTGAACAGCAGCAATGTGATCTCCAGCTTCTCCGACAAGGCCGGGACCGAGGCCGCCAACTACCTCACCGCGCTGGGCGAGGGCATCTGCTGCCAATATGCCAATGGCGCGATCAAGACGACCACCACCAATGGCGCGACCTATGTCACCGTCTATTCCGGCACCAGCTTCTCCGCCCCGCAGATCGCGGGCGCCGTTGCGCTGCTGATGCAGTACTTCCCCAATCTGACCGCGAAACAAGCGGTCGCCCTGCTGCTCAACACCGCCACGCGCGAAGGCTCCGGCGCGGGCGACACCACCTATGGCGCGGGCGTGCTCAACATCGCCACCGCCTTCACCGCCCAGGGCAAGACCACCATGGGCACCTCCACATCGCAGGTCGCGCTGGGCGACACCACCATCGCCACCTCCCCCGCCATGGGCGATGCCACACGCGGCACAAGCCTGCAGGCCGTGGTGCTCGACAGCTACAACCGGGCCTTCAGCGTCAATCTAGGGGCCTCGATGCGGCAGGCGATGGTCCAGCCGCGCCTGCTCGGCGCGCTCGACACCAACCGCACCGCCACAACCCTGGGCACCGACGCCCTGTCGCTGGCCTTCACCATCGACGGACAGCACCTGCCCTCCAGCCTCTCGGGCTTTGCCCGCCAGATGCGGCTGACGCCCGGCGACAGCAATGCCGCCCGCGTGCTGGCCGCCCGCGTCGTCGCGCATCTGACGCCCGGCGCCACGCTGGCCATGGCCTTCGCGCAGGGCTCCGATGGCCTGACCGCCCAGTTGCAAGGCCAGAGCCGCCCCGCCTTCCTGATCGCCACCAACCCGCTGGAGGACACCGGCTTCGTCCGCACCGGCCAGAGCGCCCTTGCCGTGCGCCATCAGCTCGGCGCCTGGGGCCTGACCGTCTCGGCGGAAAACGGGCGCACCCAGCTTTCCACCCCATGGCACCAGGGCGCCATCCCCGCCGCCCTGCAAAAGCGCGACAATGCGACGCGCCTCGCCATGGCCGTCGACCGCCGCTTCGGCACGGTGGAAACCAGCTTCGGCGCAAGCTGGATGAGCGAGGACCACACGCTGCTGGGCGCCCGCCTTGCCGACACCTTCGGCGCTCAAGGGGCCGATTCGCTGTTCCTCGACAGCTCGCTGGGCTGGCGGCCCGAGGGCGGCTGGTATCTGGGCGCGGCATGGCGGCAGGCCTTCACCCACGCCCGAGGCGGCACGCTGATCGGTTCGGGATCGCGGCTGACCTCCTATGGCTGGGCGCTGGATGCCGGGATGATCAACGCGCTGATGTGGGGCGACAGCCTGTCCTTGCGCGTCAGCCAGCCCCTGCGCGTGGCGCGCGGGGGCGTGAACCTGTATCTGCCGGACAGCTATGATTACGCCACGCAGGAAAGCCTGTGGTCGATGCATCGGCTGAATCTGGCCCCTACCGGGCGGGAGATCGCCGCTGAATTGGCGTGGCATGCGCCCATGTTCCGGGGCGACGGGTCGATCAGCGTGTTCTGGCGCAAGGAGCCGGGGAATTATGCCGGAATGCCGGATGACAGCGGGATGGCATGGTCCTGGCGGAAGGGGTTTTAAGAAGGTGAAGTGAAGATGCGAGGGTCATAACCCTCGCGCTCCCTTTACTGTCTGCGTTGCGCTTCGGGTTCGGCCAAAGAGCAAGGTCGCTGCGCCGCAGGCTTTAACATTGCTGGCGCAGCCTATCGCTCAAAGAGTTACCTGCCTGCGGCGCGGCAAGCTAAGCGCAGGGCTGAACCCGTGGCGCAAGGTAGACATTCATGGGAGCGCGAGGGGGTAACCCCCTCGCATTTCCCTTTTTACCTAAACCTTAAACCACCTGCCCCGCAGCCCAACCGCTGGCCCAGGCCCATTGGAAGTTATACCCGCCCAGCCAGCCGGTCACATCGACGGCCTCGCCAATCGCGTACAGGCCCGGCATCTTCTTGGCCTCCATCGTCTTGGACGACAGTTCGGCGGTGCTGATGCCGCCAGCGGTGACTTCGGCCTTGGCGTAGCCTTCGGTACCGTTGGGGGTGAAGCGCCAGTCGTGGAGGCGATCCTGCGCGGCGTTCAGCACCTTGTCGGTCATGGTGCCCAGTTCGCCTGTCAGCGCCAGCCTTTCGGCCAGAGCGGCGGCCAGACGTTCCGGCAGATGCTGCGACAGGGTACGGGCGAAGCCTGCGCGGGGGCTGGCCTGCTTGGCGGCGACCAGCGCACCGGGGGCGGCATCGGGCAGCAGGTCGATGGAGATCGCCTCGCCGTGCTTCCAATAGGAGGAGATTTGCAGGATCGACGGGCCGGAAAGGCCTTTGTGGGTGAAGAGCGCGGCCTCGCGGAAGCTGGCTTTTCCAGCCTCGGCGATCACCGGGGTGGCGACGCCGGAAAGGTCGCGGAACAGGGCTTCCTCGCCGCTCAGCGTCAGGGGCACCAGCGCGGGGCGGGGTTGCACCACCTTCAGGCCGAACTGGCGGGCCAGATCATAGGCAAAGCCGGTGGCGCCCATCTTGGGAATCGAAGGCCCGCCGGTGGCGATCACCAGAGAGGATGCGCTGGCGGTGCGGTCGCCGAAGGTGACGTGATACAGGCCATCGGCATGGCGCACCTCACCGATGCCGCGCCCGCAGGCGATCTCGACCTCGCCGATGGCGCATTCTTCCAGCAGCATGGCCACGATCTGCTTGGCTGAGCCATCGCAAAAGAGCTGCCCCAGCGTCTTTTCGTGCCAGGCGATGCCATAGGCCTCGACCAGTTCGAGGAAATCGCGCGGGGTGTAGCGGCTGAGCGCCGAGCGGGCGAAATGCGGGTTGCTCGACAGATAGCGGTCGGGCGCGGTGGCCAGATTGGTGAAGTTGCAGCGCCCGCCGCCAGAGATCAGGATCTTGGCGCCAGGAGCTTCGGCGTGGTCCACCAGCAGCACGCGGCGGCCACGCTGGCCCGCGACGCGGGCGCACATCAGCCCCGCCGCGCCGCCGCCCAGCACGATGACATCATGCGGATCGGAAGGCGCGGCGGGCTGAAGCATCAATAGCGCTCGCGCGGGCCCTTCTTGCCCTGCCAGCCGCCTTCGCGGTTGCCGCCACCGGCATGACCACCACCGGCATGGGGCGGACGCGGGCCCTTGCGATGCGGGGTGCGGGGGCCGTCATTGCCAGAGCGCGCGTTGCGGCGCGCGGTTTCGCGCGGCGCCTCGGGCGCGGTTTCGATGCGGATGCCGCTCTCGTCCTCGGCGCCTTCGCGGGCGGTCTTGGCGAGGGCGTCGCGGAAGCGGGCTTCCACGGCGCGGGGCACCTGGAAGTGCGTTTCATTGGCGCCGATGCGGATCGCGCCGATTTCGCCGCGGGTGATGTGGCCACGGCGGCACAGCAGCGGCAGCAGCCAGCGCGGATCGGCGTTCTGGCGGCGGCCGATGTCCATGCGGAACCACACCACATCGTCGAAACCTTCGCGGCGCGGGCCACGGTTGGCATCGGCGGCATTGCCGCTCTGCTCGATCATTTCCTCGGGCTGGGGCATGCGGGCACGATGGGCGCGGACCAGCGCGGCGGCGATTTCCAGCGGGGTGCGCTGGGCCAGCAGGGCCTCGGCCAGGGTGTTGTCCTCCTCGGTCGCCTCGACGGGCTCGAGCAGGGTGGCCAGCAGGCGGTCATGGTCGTTGGCGCGGATCGCCTCGGCGCTGGGCACGGGCACCCATTCGACGTTGATGCGGGCCGAGCGCAGCAGCATTTCCATGCGGCGGCGGCGCGGATAGGGCACGACCAGCACAGCGGTGCCCTTGCGACCGGCGCGACCGGTACGGCCCGAGCGGTGCTGCAGCGTTTCGGCATCGCGCGGCAGCTCGACGTGGATGACGAGGCTCAGCGTGGCGACGTCGATGCCGCGCGCGGCCACGTCGGTGGCGACGCAGACGCGGGCGCGGCCATCGCGCAGGGCCTGAAGCGCGTGGTTGCGCTCATTCTGGCTGTGCTCGCCCGAGAGGGCCACCGCGGAGAAACCGCGCTCGACCAGCGTGGCGTGCAGGTGGCGGACGTTGTCGCGCGTGGCGCAGAACAGCATCGCGGTTTCCGCTTCGTGGAAGCGCAGCAGGTTCACCACGGCATGCTCGATGTCAGACGGGCTGACGGCAATGGCGTTATAGGTGATGTCGCTGTGCGATTCGCGCGTGTCGATCGTGCTGATGCGCAGCGCATTGTGCTGATACTGGCGGGCCAGGGCCGCAATCGGCGCGGGCATGGTGGCCGAGAACAGGAACGTGCGGCGGCCCTCGGGCGTGCCGTCGAGAATCTGCTCAAGGTCTTCGCGGAAGCCCATGTCGAGCATCTCGTCGGCCTCGTCGAGCACGGCGAATTGCAGGCTGGAGAGGTCGAGCGCGCCGCGCTCCAGATGGTCGCGCAGGCGGCCCGGCGTGCCCACCACGATATGCGCGCCCTGCGACAGGGTGCGGCGCTCGCGGCTCGGGTCCATGCCGCCAACGCAGGTGGCAATACGCGCGCCAGCCTGCTGGAACAGCCACTCCAGCTCCCGGCTGACCTGCAGGGCCAGTTCGCGCGTAGGGGCAATCACCAGCGCCAGCGGCTTGCCCGCATAGGGCAGGCGCTCGTTCTCGCCGAGCAGGTCGCGCGACATGGCCATGCCGAAGGCCACCGTCTTGCCCGAACCGGTCTGGGCCGACACCAGCAGGTCGCGGCCCATGGCCTCCTCGGTGATGACGGCGGCCTGAACCGGAGTCGGGGCCTCATAACCCTTGGCAGCAAGGGCGTCGGCAATGGCTTTGGGAAGTGAAGAAAAAGGCATCTATCTCTACTGGTCTGCACGGGCGTAGCAGCCCCTCGGGACGAGGGACGCCATGAACGCCGCTAAGGAAAGGGCATCGCCAAAACGGCCCCCGAAACAGCGGACCAACAGCGAAAGTGCGCGCCCCCTAGCGGAAAACGAGGCATTCCGCCATGGGCAATCGATGGTCGGGGCAAGATTGAAGGTTAAAAGGCAGGGGGCCATCGCCCCCTGCACCCCCGTTACGTCTCCCGGCGAAGCGCTGGTTGTGCCGCATCGTGCCGCGTAAACTCCCGCGAAGCGGTGTAATTTCTGCCTGCGGCGCGGTGAGGTTGGGCGCAAGGGTGGGGTGCCGCTGCACTTTCGTCGGAAGACGGTCTGGGAGCGCGAGGGGGTAACCCCCTCGCATCTTTCTTTTCTTAATTCACCCGAACCCAGGGCTCGCTCATCCCCCGCTCCAGCAGCACCGCCAAAGGAGCAGGTCGCCCGAAATGGTACCCCTGCAACACATCGCACCCGGCCAGCCGCAACATGCTGGCCTGCATCTCATTCTCCACACCCTCCGCCGCCACACGCATGTCGAGCCCGCGCGCCATCTGCACCATGCCCGAAACCAGCATCGCCGCCCGCCTGTCGCGCCCCAGCCCGGCGCTGAGCGTGCGGTCCAGCTTCACGCAATCGAAGCCATAGCTTTGCAGATAGCCGATGCTGGCAAAGCCGGTGCCGAAATCGTCCAGCGCCACGGCCACGCCCATCTTCTGGAAGGCGGCGATGGCGTGGCGGGCGCGCTCGGGGTGATCGATGAGGTAGGTTTCGGTGATCTCGATCTGGAGTCGGGTGGGATCGAAGCCGGTTTCGGCCAGCACCTGCGCGACATCGGCCTCGAAGCCGGGCTGGCGGAACTGGGCTGGCGAAACATTGACGCTGAGCATCAGCCCGTGCGGGCCAACCTCCTGACAGGCGCGGCGCAGCACGAACTGGCCGAGGGGGTGAATCAACCCGCAAGCCTCGGCGATCTCGATGAAATGGTCGGGGCCGAGCATACCCTCGGGGCGGCCGGGCCAGCGCAGCAACGCCTCGACGCCGAGCAGGCGGCCGGTGTCGGCGTCGATCAGGCCCTGGTAGGCGACATCGAACTCGCCGCGGGCCAGGCCCTGGCGCAGGTCGATCTCGATCTGCCGGCGGTGGCGGCGGTCGGCGTCGAAATTGGCGTGATAGTGGCGGATACCGCCCTTGCCGTCGCTCTTGGCGCGATACATCGCGGTGTCGGCGCGACGCATCAGCTCATAGGAACTGATCGCGCCGCCCTCATCATGGGCGACGCCGATGCTGGCCCCGATATGGACCTCATGCGCGTCGAGCACGATGGTGCGGGTGAGCGCGGTGAGCGCCTCCAGCGCCAAAGCGTTGGCGGTGGCTGCCGCGTCTGTGCCCTGCACCAGCACGGCGAATTCGTCGCCGCCAAGGCGCACCAGCATGGCGCGGTCGCGGCAGACCTTGCCCAGCACCAGCGCGATCTCGCGGATCAGCGCGTCGCCCACATCATGGCCGTGGGTGTCGTTGATGTCCTTGAAGCCGTCGAGGTCGATGAAGATCACCGCCTGACTGGCGGCGCCCTTCCCGCGCGAGGCATCCAGCCGCGTGAGCAGCGCGCGCCGGTTGGGCAGGCCGGAGAGCGCATCGGTGAGCGCGATGCGGCGGTTTTCCTCGGAGAGCTGGCGCATCGCGCTCTGGCGGCGGCGCAGGTCGCGGCGCGAGCGGACCAGCGCCACGAAGGAGCGATGCTGGCGGAACATGATCAGCACGACGGCGCTCGACACCAGCGCGAAGTTGATCGCCTGCACCACCATGCCCTGCGGATAGGCGATGAGGAAAAACGTGAGAAAGGGCAGCGTCGAAACCGTCGCCAGCCCCAGCGCGACCGAGGGCAGCGGCATCAGGCAGATCACACAGGCCACCTGAGTCAGCGCCACGAAAAAGGCGATCTGCCCGCGCTGCACCGTATCGGCCGGCGGATAGAGCAGCCCGCCCCAGGCCATGAAGGCGGTGGTCATCACCACCGCCAGCAGGCCGGTGTTGCGGATATGGCGGCGGATCTGCGAGTCGGAGAAATAGGTCAGGCGCCGCCGCGACCACCATACGCCGCGCGACAGGCAGATCAGGCAGAGCATCACCGGAAAGATGCCGTCGACCACGCCATGCCCCGGCCCGGTGACACTGAGCCATAGCGCCAGCGTGCTGCAGGCCACCACGAAATAGAGAATCGGCAATTGCCCGATCAGCGCCCGGAACTGGGCGCGCATCAGGTCGGCATCGCGTGTCTGCAGTCGGTAGAGGTCCGAAAGCCCGCGCAAGCTACTTATCAGGCGATTCACGTTCGAAGGAAACCTGTCGCTGGCATGTAGGGCCCCTTATGCCCGCAGCCCGCGCAAAAACGGTTAGTGGCATACCGGGAAAATCCCTAGGGCCGGGGTTGAGGGACCAACGGACGGGGATTTGCTGCATCACTTGCTGATGAAAGCGCGCCGGGAAGCCCGCCTGCCCCTCGTTTCGTCGCGGTGCCGCTTGCATTTTCATGAAAACGTCACATGAAGCAGGCCGCTCCATCCAGTGATTCCCGAGGCCCATGGACCAGCCTTACGATCCGCGTTTCGCCAAGCTTCGCCTGCCTCTGCTGTCGGCGCCCTTTATTCCCGGCAGGGTGATGGTGGGCGCGATCGGGGCCAGCGTGATGGTGGTGGCCGCTCTGCTGATCCATATCGACCTGATGATCGATCCGGCCGTGCCGCGTTTCTGGACGCTGTCGGCATGGTTCGTGGGGCTGGCGGTGCTGCGCTGGCTGCTGCGCGACGCAGTGGGCGGCGGGGCCGAGAAGCTGCGCGATTTCGCCGAATATGTGCTGACCTTCATGGGCATCAGCCTGCTGGGCGTGCTGGCCAGCTATGCGCTGGCGGGGTCGTCGCAGGGCTTCGTCGATGCCGAGCTTTATCATGCCGACCGGATGCTGCATTTCGACTGGCTGGCGCTGTACCATCTGGTCGCGGCCTCTCCGCTGCTTCAGCATCTGGGGCAGGCGGCCTATTCGAACATCTACATCACCCCGGCGATCCTGTTCCTGTCGATGGCGTGGCATGGCGAGAAGGCCAGCGCGCGCCATTTCCTGCTGACCTATTGGGTGGCGGTGGTGATGACCCTGCTGGTCTTCCCGCTGATGCCCGCCAAGGGCGCGCTGGATTTCCTGACCGACGGGCCGGTGCCCTATATGCCGACCAGCGGGCGCTGGCAGGGGCTGATCATCCCCGAACTGCGCGCCCATTCGATCCTGAAGATCGATCTGGGGGCGCTGCAGGGTCTGGTCTGCGCGCCCAGCTTCCATACGGTGAGCGCGGTGCTTTACCTCGCCTGGGCATGGAAATCGCCCCGGCTGCGCTGGCTGCTGGTGCCGGTCAACATCGCCATGCTGATGGCAACGCCGATCGAGGGCGTGCATTATCTCTCGGACATGATTCTGGGCGCGGGGGTGGCGCTGCTGGCCATCGCGGCGGTGAACACATGGTTGCGGCGGCAGGCCACCCTGCCCGGCAAGCTGCTGGCCACCGCCTGAAGAGGGGCGCCTGAGAAGGGGCGCGCGTGAGCAGTTTGGGGGCGGCTTGCGGGGGCGATCTCCGCTGGCTATACCAAGCGGTATAAATTGCTCCCCCACCCCTATCTATGAGGCATTTCCATGGAATACCGTCCTCTCGGCCAGACCGGGATGCAGGTCAGCGCCGTCTGTCTTGGCACCATGACCTGGGGTTCGCAGAACACGCAGGATGAAGCCAATGCCCAGATCGACTTCGCGCTCGATCACGGCATCAACTTCCTCGACACCGCGGAGATGTATCCGGTCACTCCGGTCAGCATCGACACCTTCGGCCATACCGAGGCAATGATCGGCAACTGGCTGGCGCAGAGCGGCAAGCGCGACAAGATCGTGCTGGCCAGCAAGGTGTCGGGCCCGGCGCGCTGGTACGAGCTGCGCGGCGGCAACCGGCTGGACCGCCGCAACATCGAGGAAGCCATCGACGGCAGCCTGAAGCGGCTGAAGACCGATTACCTCGACCTCTATCAGCTTCACTGGCCCGATCGCGGCGTGCCGATGTTCGGCGCGCGCGGGCTGCAGGGGCTGAACGATGACGCGCAGGTGGTCCCGCTGGAAGAGACGCTGAGCGTGATGGCCGATCTGGTGAAGGCCGGAAAGATCCGCGCCGTGGGCCTGTCGAACGAGACGCCCTGGGGCGTGGGTGAGGCGCTGCGTCTGGCGCGTGATGCGGGTCTGCCGCGCGTGGCCTCGATCCAGAACGCCTATTCGCTGCTGAACCGCACCTTCGAGGCGGGCCTGTCGGAGTTCGCCCTGCGTGAGGATGTGGGCCTGCTGGCCTATTCGCCGCTGGCGGCGGGTTATCTGTCGGGCAAGTATCTGGGCGGCACGGTGCCCGCTGGATCACGGCTGGACGTGGCCAAGCAGTTCCTGCGCTATGTCGTGCCGCAGGAGCGCGAGGCGACCGCGCGCTATGTCGGCATCGCCCATGCGCTGGGGCTAACGCCGGTGCAACTGGCGCTGGGCTTTGTCTATTCGCGTGGCTTCGTGACCAGCTCGATCATCGGCGCGACCAGCGTGGAGCAGCTCAAGGAAAACATCGAGGGCAGCCTGACCAGACTGCCCGAAGAGGCCCTGAAGGCCATCGCCGAGGTCTATCAGATCCTGCCCGACCCCTGCCCTTAAGCGGAAAGACCGGCGCCTCTACCAGGAGGCGCCGGTTTTCACATCAACGGCGAACGTCGCCGGTGTCTGTCGTTAGCGGCGAACGTCGCCGCCGATGCCCGTAAAGGCCTCGATCTCCCCCCGCGGCAGGCGGAAGAAATCGCCCTGCAAGGAATGCTTCAGCGCATTGCAGGCCAGGCCAAGTTCAGCCATGCGCTGCGTGTTACCCCCCTCCAGCCATGCGGCCAGCACACCGGCGGTAAAGGCATCGCCCGTGCCCAACCGGTCGAAAATATCGGTGATCTCGATTTCCGGCGTCTGGAACTGTTCATCGCGCGTATCGACGCGCGCGGCCAGACGGTGGTGAGTCTGCGTCAGGGCCGTGCGCGCGGTCGAGGCCATGACTTCCAGCTTGGGGAATGTGTCGAAGGCGGCCTGAACCGCTTCCCGCCGCCGCTCCGGCCCATCGCCCGAGAAAGGACGATCCAGCAGCAGCGTCATGTCCCGATGATTGCCGAAGAGGACATTCACATCGGCGATCAGGTCCATCAGAATATCGCGCGGATTGCTGTCCCAGGCCCCCCACAGCCTTTCGCGGAAATTGCAGTCGAAGGAGATCGGCACGCCCAGCGCCACGGCAGCATCGATCCCCGCGCGCAGCAGATGAGCGCCCCCTTCGTTGAGCGCGGCGGTGATTCCCGAGATATGGAACAGGCTGGCGCCCTCAAGCGGGGCGCGGAAATCGAAGTCCTCGGGCTTGGCAACCGCGAAGGAGCTGCCCGCACGATCATAGGTGATGGCCGAAGGGCGCAAGCTGGCGCCGATCTCGAGGAAATAGAGCCCCATACGGCCTGGGCCCGCGCCGAAATGGCGCACGTCCACCCCCGTCGCGGCAATGGCGGCGCGCGCCTTGGCGCCCAGCGCATTGTCGGGCACACGGCCCAGAAACCAGGCTTCATGGCTCAGGGAGGTCAAGGCCACGGCGACATTGGCTTCCGCCCCGCCAATGGTCAGATCCAGCGATTGAGCTGCTGCAATCACTCGCCCAGGCGGCGTGGCCAAACGCAGCATCACCTCACCAAAGCAGACCACATGGCCCTTGCGAACGCGCATTCCTAACTCTCCCGTGAACATGCTTCGAAACAGGCCTTACCCTATGTTCAGGCCCATGCAGACGTCGCTTTGTTTCACCAATAATGACACCGGTATCACAAAGCAACGGACATTCAGTCTTCCTCGCCCGGATGGCTCCCCGCCAGTTGCTTGGCGATCACCGCGCAGGCCATGAGCTGGATCTGGTGGAACAGCATCAGCGGCAGGATCACCACGCCGACAGCGGCGGGCGGAAACAGCACGCCCGCCATGGGCACGCCGCTGGCCAGGCTCTTCTTGCTGCCGCAGAACAGCAGCACGATCTGATCCTCGCGGCTGAAACCCAGCAGTCTGCCCAGCCCCCAGGTCGAGGCCAGCGCGACTGCCAGTAACGCCACATTGAGCAACAGGATCAGCCCCAACTGCGGCAGCGGCAGCTTGTGCCAGATGCTGAGGCCACCACCGGGAGGCGCCACCGCCGCCGAGAAGGCCGTGTACACCACCAGCAGGATCGAGCCGCGGTCGACATAGCCCACCAACTGCTTGTGCCGCGCGACAAAACCGCCCACCACCGGGCGCAGCAGATGGCCCGCCACAAAGGGCAGCAGCAATTGCGCGATGATCTTCTCCACCGAGCCGATCGAAAGCTGCGCCCCAGCTCCGCCCATCAGCACACCCGCCAGCAGCGGCGTGATCACCAGCCCCAGAATGTTCGAAAACGACGCCGAGCAGATCGCCGCCGCGACATTACCCCGCGCGATGGAGGTAAAGGCAATCGAACTCTGCACTGTGGAGGGCAGCAGCGTCAGAAACAGCATGCCGCTGGCGATCAGCACCGGCAGGCCGGGAATCGCCTTCACCGCCAGCCCCAGCAGCGGGAAGAGCGCAAAGGTCACCGCCATCACCGCCAGATGCAGCCGCCAATGCCCGGCGCCCGCCACAATGGCCTCTCGCGACAGTTTGGCGCCATGCAGGAAGAACAGCAGCACGATGCCCGCATTGGCCGCCCATTCGAACCCTGTCGCCGCCGCGCCGCGCGCAGGCAGCAGGCTGGCCAGCGCCACAGTGGCCAGCAGCGCAAGAATATAAGGATCAAGGGCAGATTTGATGCGCGCGAACATAGGGGAGAGTGTTCCGGTCAGAAGATGCTTTCGGTTGGACAGGGTAAGCCCAAGCGTCAACCCTCAATCTGATGCGCGATGTCGCCGCAAAATTAGAACACCCGCCTGATTCCGCGCCGCTTGGGGGCGTGTCACCGCTGTGCTAGGGCGCGGGCATGACCGCCCTTATCGAACCCTTCCGCGCCATGCAGATCAGCCTGCGTGCTCATGAACTGGCAGCGCAGGGGCGCCGCATCATCCATATGGAGTTCGGCCAGCCCTCCACCAGCGCCCCTGCCGCCGCCATCGCCGCCGCGCATCGCGTGCTGGACAGCGACGCGCTGGGCTATTGGGAAAGCCGCCCGCTGAAGGAACGCATCGCCCGGCACTATGCCGAAACGCAAGGCGTCACCATCCGCCCGGAGCAGGTGATCCTGACCAGCGGCGCCTCGCCCGCGCTAGTGCTGGCGCTGTCGAGCGCTCTGGCCCCCGGCGCCCGCGTGGCAATGGCGCGGCCCGGCTATGTCGCCTATCGCAACACGGTGCGCACGCTGCATATGGAGGCGGTCGAACTGCCCTGCGGCGCGGATGAAGGCTATCAGATCAGCGCCGCCGCGCTTGCAGCGCTGGAGCCGGCCCCCGATGCGGTGATCATTGCCAGCCCCGCCAACCCCACCGGCACGATCATCCCGCCCGCCGAGCTGGCAGCGATTGCGCAGGTCTGCCACAAGCGCGGCATCCGCATCATCTCGGATGAGATCTACCATGGCCTGTCCTACACCGGCCCCACGCAGACCATGCTGGCGCATACGCAAGATGCTCTGGTGGTGAACAGCTTCTCCAAATATTTCAGCATGCCCGGCTGGCGGCTGGGCTGGCTGGTGGCGCCGCTCGATCTGGTCGATGCCGCCTATGCGCGGATGAGCAACCTGTTCCTCACCCCCCATGTGCTGAGCCAGCACGCGGGCCTGCTCGCCTTCGACGAGAAGGACGAGCTGGAAGGCCATATCGCCACCTATGCGCAGAACCGCGAATTGATGCTGGCCGCCCTGCCCGCGATGGGGCTGGCGCGCATCGCTCCGCCCGATGGCGCCTTCTACATCTGGGCCGACATCGCCCATCTGACCGATGACAGCATCGCCTTCTGCACCCGCCTGCTTGAGGACACCGGCGTCTGCACCGCACCGGGGGTGGATTTCGACCCGCTCGAAGGGCACCGCTTCATGCGCTTTTCCTTCGCGGTCTCGACCGCTCTGGTGGAGGAAGCCATCGCGCTGATGGTGCCTTGGTTCGCGGCGCAGGCCCGGCGCTGATCAGGAGGGCGAATCCCGAAACTGTCAGCGAAGGTTCATAACGCCCCCCTCAACCTCCCCCACCGGCCTTGCAGCGAGCGGACAGGCATGACCAAATTTCCTCATGAATCTCAAGAGAATCAGCCCTCACCCGGAGATATCATCAGCCGACGCTACCTGCTGACAGCGGCCACGGCACAAGCGGGTGCCATGGCCATCCTGTCCCCCTCGGTTGCCCAGGCGGCGCCTCTGCCGGGCGATCAGGCGGACGCCAGCGGCCAGCGCGACAGCAGCGCTTCCCTGGCCAGAGCGGGGCAAGCCGGTCCTGTCACCCTGGGACCCGGCACCTACCGCGTCGACGCCAGCATCACCATCGCCCACCATCTGAGCTTTCTGCCCGGTGCCCGGCTGCGGCTGGCGGCTGGCGTCACGGTCACGCTGGCGGGCGGCTTGAGCGCCGCGCCGCTCCAGATTTTCGAGGGCCCCGGCAGCATCGCCTTCCCAACCGGTGCCGCCCCGCTGGAAGGCTATCCGGAATGGTGGGGCGCCAGAACCAACGACGGCAACGCCGACAATCGGGCAGCCTTCACCGCCTGTCTTCAGGCCTGCCCGCTGATGCGGCTGCACAATGCCGACTATTTCTTCCACGACACCTGGGTCGCCAACGTCTCCTATCGCACCATTCGCGGCCATTACGGCGATTACAGCGATACTGGCCGCGGCACCCGCCTGGTGCTGACCGGCCCCGCGGCCCATACCGCGCCGCAGCTGATCGCAGGCACCTGGCCGGTGCCCGCCAGTCAGACACAGGCCGTCTGGTTCCTGCGGATCGAGGACATCGCCATCATCCGCGACGCCGGCCTCTATCCGGTAACCCCGCCCGAACCGCGCGACGACTATCGCTGCGTGGCCGGGGTGATCTTCGGCGGCGTGGTGCATTCCGGCCTGTCGCGTGTGCATGTCGCGGAAAGCCAGGTGGGCATCTGGGCCCATGGCGCGGTGCATTCCACACTGGACGACTGCATCGTCAACCGCTCGATCAAGGGCAATGGGGCCAATCCCGCCGCTGACACCTACATCGGTTTTCTCTTCGGCGGCCCGCGTGCCAATTACGGCTATATCGGCGCCAATGCCTCGATCTACGCGCGGCGCTGTCTGGCCGTGGGCAACAATGCGCTGACTGATACGGTCGGCATCCTGCTCAAGGACTTTCTGGGCGACACCTTTCTGGCCGACATGGAAACCGCGCTGCTGGCCACGGGGCTTCGCATCGACGGACAGGGGCGGGGCGATCAGGAGGCCGGGCAGGATATCAGCATTCATCACCCCATTCTGGATGGCTGCTCGTTTGCGGGGATGGATCTGCGCGGGCTCAACGCTTCCGCCAGCATCGGGATCGTCGATCCCTATATCGCGCCGACCGGCTCGGCGGCGGGCATTCGGCTGGATCTGTGCGCGGCGGCGCTCACCGTCACCGGTGGCCAAATCCTGGGGCCGACCGGTTCGACCGGCTTCAAGGCCCGCGCCTCGTCGGGCTTCGATGTCGATGGGTTGCGCATTCGCGATTGCAGCTATCCGGCGGTCCTTCAGGACGTCAGCGCATTTCGCCTGCGTCCCTCGATCCTCAACCGCTTCGTCAAGGCCGGGAATGCGGTTGCCGCCTCCGGCCAGATCACCGACGGTCTGATCGCGCCGATCGTGCAGGCGGTCGGCCAGACCTTCGGCACCGGGATTGCCCTGAGCGGCAACGGCATCGAGCGCACGGAGTGCCATCTGACCACCATCGCCGCCAGCGCCCTGACCGGCGGTGGGGCCAGGCTGTCCTTCAACGGCAGTGCCGTGAATGGCGCCACATTTGGCCGGCATTGCATCGCCAGCGGCGTGACAGGCTGAAACCTGGCGGCACGCTCCACGGTGCGGAGCGTGCGCCCCTTAGTCTCCCAGCGGTTCACCGGTGGCCGGCGGCGCAGGAATGGCCTTGCGGCGCTGCAGCAGCGCGCGGGGCGACAGGGCCCAGGGCACAAAGGCCACGTCATCCCGGAAACGCCAGCGCTGCGCCCAGCCATCCTTGTCAATATCGGCAAGAACCTGACGGATCGTGCGCAGCGAAATCATCGCGGCGACCATCAGGATCACGAAGGGGCGTATCAGCGGCCAGACCGAAATATGGAAATCCACCACGGTGGTGGAGTGCCTGACATAGGTGTCGCGCACCACCGTCATGACCCGTTCGAGCGGGATGTCCAGCGAAGGCCCCATGATCATGCAGATCAACAGGGCCACCTTCTGCTCCCAATGCTTCCACGGCTCCATAAACACCAGATAGGTGAAATAAACCGGCGTATAGCCCCCGGAATCCGAGGTGATGAGTGCCATCATCAGTCCCAGATTGATCACACGCGTTGTGGGTACAGCCTCCGGCCGCAACCAGGACAGGAATGCAGCGAAAACGATCATCGCCCGCACCGTGTTCAGCAGCAGCGGAATCCAGAAAGCCAAAGTCTCCGTGAGACGTGACCCCAGCAGCAGCAGGGTCGGAAAACTGCCGCCATTGAGCAGGGCCAGCCAGGGAGCATAGCTCGTCGCCGTCCACAGATCGAGAGGATCGCCCGATGCCGCGGAGCCCCAACTGCTGACATTCCGGATAATTTCAAAGATCGAGCCACGGCCCAGAATGGCATAACTGACCAGATAGATCAGGATCGTTGCGATCGCGATGCCTTCGAAGCGACGCCATTTGCGCTGGAGCAGCAAGGGCACGAAAGCCGCGATGAGATAGATCTTGAAGTTGATCGCCAGCCCCGCAAAGCCTGCCCGCGCCGCGCTGGAGCGCAGGAGCGGCCCAACCGCCAGCATCAGGAACAGAAACGCCGCCAGCACCAGATTGCCGCGCTCCACCCCATCCAGCAGGGCCCATCCCAGGCCCAGGCAGATCGTGCGGGGCAGCGCCGTCACCTTGTCGCGCTTGCGGAAGGTGATGTAGATCAGCGCCACATCGATGACATAAAGGGCAAAGATGCTGCCCAGCCCCAGCCAGTCGCAATCGCGGGCATCATAGCCCAGGCTGGTGTCGGTGAAGCGGTTGACCACATAACAGCGGTCCACCCCCAGCAGGCGCAGGAACACGAAGGAGGCCGGCGGATAGAGTGCCGTCCATACATCGTAGGTGCCTTTGTCACGCGCCCAATAGGCGGTGTTGAACCAATCGGCAAAAATGTCGTTCGGTTCGTAGAAAAAGGGCTGCGGGAGGTAGTTGTTATGGTTGAGGAACCACAGGCTGTAGATGACACTGCCCAGCGTGATCAGCGCAAAGGTCCATTCGATCCACAAACCTTCACGCCGCACCGGAGGGGCAGGCATGGTCATGCCTGCTCGCTCCGGAACACCAGATTACGCAGGATCAGGTAATTGAAGGCCGAGACGATCACCGTCGTAACCAGCCCTGCGGCATAGGGTGAAGCGATCGCCTTGGCGACCAGGAACAGAATGCCCAGGCTCAGCAGATAGTTCACCACATAGGACAGGAAAAAACGCCATTTCGACGTGGCATGCCCGGCAAATGCATAGCGGCTGTAGGTGACATAGTTGAACATGGCCCCAACCACCGTCGAGACGATCTGCGCGGCATACATGTTCATGCCCAGCGCCAGGAACAGCGAAAAGGCGCCATAACCAAACAGGGTATTGATGATACCGGCCTGGTAATACCGAAAGATCCGCTTCCATTCGGCAGGCGAGCGCCAATCGAGCACGTCAGTAATCCTCGGGGAAGTTGATGCGCTCATGCTCCAGCACCAGCGGCTGGTTGCGGGTTCGCTCCGAAATCAGCGCGACCTGCACCCCCAGCAGCCCAAGCCCGGCGAACAGCAGCGCAAACTGCCCTTCCAGCATCGCCGAAAACAGCCAGAGCTGCACCGAATGGCCCGTAAAAGCGGCCGCCACGGCGCCCATCAGCGAAATCGCCGTCAGCAGGCCGATGAAAAAGGCGATGTACAAGGGCGCACGCAACAGATTCTTGGATGAGCCCGCCAAGCCGCTGAGCGCGAAATCGAGCAGGGTGAAGAAATTGTTGTTCGAGCGGCCCCCGGCCCGCGGCGGGCGCTGGAATTCGATGGTCTCGATCGAATAGCCGGTTTCCACCAGCAGCCCCCGGAAAAAGGGCTGCGGCTCGTTCAGCTGGCGGATCGAATCCACCACGCGGCGGTCATAAATGCCGAAGCCGGTGGCATTGGGGATGATCTGGTAATCGCCGAAACGCTTCTGCAGCGCATAGGACATGTCGCGCATCACGCTGAGCATGAAGCCGGATTTCTCGCTGGCCCGCACCCCCAGAACGATGTCCGTGCCCGCCTGCCAGCGCCGCACGAATTCGGGCAGCAGGGCCGGCGAATCCTGGAAATCGGCGCACATCGAGATGATCGAGCGCCCACCGGCCTGATAGATGCCATGGGTGGGCGATCGCATCTGCCCGAAATTGCGGGTGTTCACGATCAGCCGGATACGCGAATCACGGGCGCACATGCCGCGAATGATCTCGACCGTGCGATCCTGCGATTCATTGTCGATGAAGATGATGTCAAAGCGCAAACCGGTGGTGTCGAGCTGCTCGATCACGGCTGCGGCGATGGCCTCGGCATTGTCCTCTTCATTGCGGCAGGCAATGACAACGGAGACGTCGGGACGATCAGTCATGCTTGCCCTCTTGCACGAAATGAACGCCGACCGGCGGACGGAGCCGATAGAATTCGATCGCCAGCCACAACAGCGCGCAAGCCGCCGCGAAAGCCACCAGCGGCCACCTCACCTGACGCTCGGTATCGACAAACGCCGGTTCCAGAATGCGCATATTCGCCGTGGAGGTCATATCCTCGGCGGTGGTGCCCTGGAGATAGCGCAGGTAATTGTCGTAAAGGGTGCGCGCGATGGTCAGGTCACGCTCCAGCTTGAAGAGCTTGCTGGAGGTGTCGACCGCGCGACCGACGCTCAACTCATCGGTATCGGCGGTGGCGCGCACTTCGGCGAGCTGCTTCTGCAGCGCCGCGACTTCGGCAGCCTGCTGGCGCATCATCGGGTTGTCAGGCCCGAGCATCTCGCGCGCGGAGGCCATTTCCACCTGCTTGACCTTCAGCGTCGATTCCAGCGCGGGAATGCGCTGGCTGACCGTCTGCACCGTCATCGATGGCAGCGGGGCGCGGTTGGTCATACGGAAGGCGTCGTAACGGCCCTGCGCCTCGGCCAACTGTTTGGACGCGCCTTCGGCCAGCTCGACCAGCACGTCGCGCTTGTAGGCGGTCTGATTCCGGCTGATCTCGGCAAGGCGCTCCTTCATGGCGGCGCCGAAAGCATCGATCACGTCACGCGCGAACTTCGGATCGCGATCCTCAAACTCCATCTGGATGATACCGCCGCGCAGCGAGCGGATATCGACCCTTCTGGACAGCCAGCGCTGCAGCTCGATACGGTCCTTGCCGGTGCGCTGTTCGAGATGCAGCCGCTTGATCACCAGATCGCGCGCATAGACGCTGTTGGCGATACGCAGGGCGACCTCGACGGCGGCCTGGCTGCCGAACACGCTGTTCATGGCCCCCAACTGGCCCAGCGTACCGCTCAGGCCAAGGGTGGAGGGGTCGGCAGGCGTCAGGGTTTCGGCCGCGCGATAGCGCTCCGGAAAGAAAGACAGCACCGCCGCAATGGCGATCACCGGAGCAAAGATCAGGGCCCGGCGCCGAAAGCTGCGCAATTGCGGAAGAGCGGCCAGCGTGCCGATGATCGAACGCGGCGGGGTCATTTCGCCAGCACCGCGATCGTCGCCGCCGACAGGCCGAGGCCAAACAGCATTTGCGCGATATCCTTGAACTTGGGCCAGAACGTGCTGGCCTGGGTGCGCACCGGCACGAAAACGACATCGCCGGGCAGAATCTTGGTCTTGAGCGCCTGGTGATGGCGCGACAGCACCTCGCCATTGGCGCGCACGATGATGGTGTTGCGAAGGTCGGAAATCCGCAAGGCACCGCCGGCACGCTCGATGTAATCGCGCGCCTCCATCGGATGATCGGCCGCCAGCAGGAACGAGGTGGGACGCGGAACCGCACCGAACACGCCCACCGTGTTTTCACGGCGCGGCACGATCAGGGCATCGTTGTTCTGCAGCACGATGTCCTCGGGCAGATTGGTGGCCATGGGCGCCACGTCGAGCACCAGGCGACCATCGGGCTTGCTTTCCTCAAGCCGGCTGATCAGTTCCTTCGCGGCGGCGAGCTGCGAATTCTTCTGATCGACGGCCACCGAGGAATCCGAGGTGAGCGGCGTACCGGCCACCACGACCTGCATCTGATGGATCGCTTCGCGGAAGGCATCCTGCTGCTGGATCTTCACGCTCTGGCGGGTGAATTTGGTGCCATAAGGATAGGCATTGGCAGTCAGGCCGCCGGCCATCGCCAGCAGCGCGCCCGAATTCGTGCCCGGCTCGACGTAATAGACGCCGGGATTGCGGACTTCGCCCTCGACCCGCACCAGAACCTTCTGGTGATCGGTCGGCATGGCCAGGCTGCCCACCGAAACCATCTGGAGAATGTCGCCCTGGCGGACGGGTACGCCCGCGGCTTCGGCGCGGCTCAACTGGGTCGGGCCCTGCCCCTGCGGATCGTTTTGATGATAGACCACGATACGGGCCGGATCGGCCAGCGTGTTGGGGCCGCCTGCCGCCGCCAGCATGTCGGCAACGCTTTCGCCCGGACGGGTTTCGTAGATCGCCTCTTCATTGACGCTGCCGATCACCGCGACCTGGGGGCCAGCCGGCGGAATGAAGATGACATCCTCATTCTGCAGCACCACATCGTCCAGGCGGCTGCCACCGCGCATCAGCTTGTACAGATCGAAGTCGGCGACTTCCTGCCCATTGCGATACAGCTTGATCGAACGGAAGCTGCCTCCGGCCGCCGGACCGCCGGTCTGCAGCACGGCATTGGCCAAAGAGGTGACATTGTTGACGTTGATCGCACCGGGATGCGCGGCAAGCCCCGTGACATAGACGCGGATGCCGTGCAGCTCGCGCAGATTCACCGAAACCGTGTAGCCGCTGTACTGCTTGCCCACCGCGCGGGCGATGGCTTCATGCAGATCGGCGTTGCGCAGGCCGGCGACCTTGATCGCGCCGACGCTCTCGAGATAGATCTTGCCGTCGGTGCCCACTTCGCGCTGCACGCTGCCCGTCACCGAGCCATTCAGGGCGATCACCACCTTGTCACCGGGCTGGATGATGTAGTCAGGCGGCACGGTGACCGTTGCGGGACGCGAAAAGTCCCGCGCGGCCGTCACCAGCAAATTCGCGCCGTAACGCGGCAGGGGACGCCCCAGCACGCTGGCGACATAGACTTCGAACTCACCGGGAGGGGTGGGCTTGGCATTCTCGCCATTGCCCTGCGCGCGGAACAGCAGGCTCTGCTGCAGGCGAAGCATTTCTTCCTGCGCGATGCCGTCCGCGGCTGTCCCGCCCAGCGACTTTGGCTGAAACGTCTGAAGCGATCCGAAAGGGTTCGACCCGGTATCGCTCGAGGAGGAATCCGACATGCTCGGGTCGGATGTACCGTTACCCTGGTTGTTGTTGTTATTGTTGTTCGAGTTCTGCCGATTGTCGTTCCCGCTTGTGGTGCTGCCAAGCGTCTGGGCGTGAACACCACTCGACAAGGTCAGCGCAAGGGCCAGGGCTGCAGTGGCGCAGCGCAGGGTTCCACGCAGGTGGGCAGAGCTCTTCAACATGGGTTCCTTCACGGATTTTGGTCCCTTTCCGGAACCTTACTTTCATAAAATGAGCCAATCACCGGCTTTCGGGATCAGCCCCTAGCAGCCGGTGTCAGGCAAGACCAGCGTGATCCACGCCAAGTCCGGCCTGCTGCGCAAGAAAGCGCGCGGTTTCACGAATCTGATCGTCCAGCGCCAGGCCTGCAATGCCTTGCGCCGCCATCAGGGCAGTCCAGGCGGCATCATCGCCGACATAGCGATTTTCGCCTTCCCCCGTGATCGGGCGACGCGTGACGGAGCAAGGCAACAAGGCTGACACGCGCCGCGCCAGATCACCCAGCTCCAGCACCTCACCGCCGGTGGAAAAGCGCTGTACCGGCGCTCCGGCGGAGGATTCCATCAGGGCAATCAGCAGCGACAGCAGGTCACGCACCGCCACATATCCGCGATAGACCGGAATGGGGGCGCGAACCTCGACCGTCTCCCCCTTCAAGGCGGAGAGGATGAAATTGGCCAGGGCATAGGTCTCATGCTTGTTGATATGCGGCCCGGACACGGCATAGATGCGGGTGACAATCGCCCGGCGGTGCGCCTCATCGGCCATGGCCCAGGCAGCAAAGCGATCCTCGTCCTGCTGCTTGAGCGCCCCATACAGCCGCAAGTCATGCGCGGCAGAGGCATCCTGCGCGAAAGCGGCCGCCCCGGAAGAAGCGACGAAAACCCTGTCCACCCCCAGCGGATCGAGCGCATCGATCACCTGCTGCGAGAGCGCCCGATTGGCCGCCACGTAGTCGGCCTCCGCCATCCCGGCGACCTTGTCCTTGGTCAGGAAGGCCAGATGGAACAGCATGGTGGGCCGGGGAGGCAAATCCCCCAGGCCGGACAAAGCTTTCTGTTCGACCACACGCCCCGATGCCAGCGTGATGCTGGCATCGCCCGAGCCAAACACGACCAGCCGCTCATGCAGGGCATCCCCCTCGAGCGCCTCGTCGAGCAGATCCAGCAGCGTGCGTCCGATCCAGCCACGCCCGCCCACGATCACGATACGACGCTCGCTGCGCAGCAATGCGGCGCGCACATGATCGGGCAGGCGCATGCTGCGCCCATCATTCCAGGTCTGGGCAGGCATCACATGCGCTCGTCGGCCAGCGCGTTGATCTCTTCCAGATAATCGATTTCCGGGCTCATGCGATCGATGGGGTTGGATTCCATCGAACCGGTTGCGGTGATGCGGCTGCTGATCTTGGGGAAATAGGTCTGTTCCGGATCGATCGGCACCAGGAAGGCGCTGACGCCCGGCGCGGCCATGCTCTTCTGGAAATCCGCATCATCGAGGAAATCGAGCGGCAGACGCATCACCGGCAGATCCCAGGCGGCGAACAGCTTTTCCCAGCGCGGCAGACCCAGGCCCGAACGCGTGTCGCAGCCCAGATACTTGCCCTTGAAATAGCTGCGCTGGGTCATGCGGATCGAGGCATGGCCCTGATCGTCGAAGATGAAGATCTTCAGATTGAGGTTGTTGATCGCCGCCGTGCCCAGCTCCTGCATGTTCTGGGCAAAGCCGCCGTCGCCCTCGATCAGGATGGTGCGGCGCCCATCGCCGGCAATCGCCGCGCCGATCGCGCCCGACAGGCCATAGCCCATCGAGGCCAGCGACTTGTCGGTCAGCATGCGCTGGCCCAGCTTCTGGCGATAGAGCTGCATCGACAGCGTGAAGGCGCTGCCGCTCGAGCAGGGGATCACCAGATCGTCGGGCCTGGTCACCGTCTCCAGCTTCAGAATGAAGTCATAGGGCGAAAGGTAACCCTCGCCGGTGTTGTTCACCGCCTCGACGCGCGGCACGGCGGCGCGCACGCTGCGCGCGAAATCGAGCCATTCGTCCTTGGCGGGCAGGTCATGCTCCAGCAGGCGCTGGAGGAAATCATTGGCCTCGACCTGATAGCCGAAATCGACGCGGGGATGACCCTTGTTCAGCTCCTGAGCATCGATTTCGACCTGCACGACCTGCGCGTCGCGCCCGAATTCCTGCCAGTTGAAACCGGTCTGCTGCATGCCCAGGCGCGTGCCCAGGGCGATGATCAGATCCGAACGCTGGATGATGATGTTCGAGCTGCGCTGACCCCAGGTGTTGGGACGGCCCAGATAGTTGGGGGCATCGCCATCGTAACGGTCCGCGCCATTGTAGGTGGTCATCACCGGAATGCGCAGCTTGGCCAGACGGTCATGCAGGCGCATCGCGGTGTTGTATTCAATGCCGCCGCCGATCAGCAGGATCGGGCGCTGCGCCTTGGCGTAAAGCGCGGCGACATGGTCGATCACATCGTCGCTGGCGGTCGGCAGCACCGGCGCCGCCAGCGCGGGCAGCGGCTGTTCGACCACATCGGCGGCCTGAACGTCGAGCGGCATCTCGATGAAAACCGGGCCCTTGCGCGGGGTCCAGCTCTGCTCGATGGCTTCGAGGAACTCCGCCGCACCGACCGGCTTTTCCAGCCGCTTGGCCAGCTTCACGGTCGACTTCACCAGCTCGATCCCGTCGACCTCCTGAATGCCGCGCGAACGAAGCTTCTGGCGCGCCAGATCCGCCGTCTTGACCTGGCCGCCGATCACCAGCAACTGGCGGCTTTCCAGCCAGGCGCCGCTGATGGCCGTGACGATGTTGGTCAGCCCCGGCCCGGCGGTCACCAGCGCCAGCGCCTTGGCCGGCGCGGCGATCTCGTTGAAATATTCCGTAGCGATCCCTGCGGCGACCTCATGCACGACGGGCACGCCTGTGAGATAACGGTCCAGACTTTCCGTCAGGTGCATGATGTTGCCCCCGCCGACGTAAAAGTAATGGGTATAGCCCGCTGCCTTGAGCCAGGCGCCAATCTGATCGCTGTATTTCATGGCGGATTACCTCGCAATCGCCAGCAATGACGAAATGATGTTGTAGATTTGTTTGAACGTCATGCTTTCGGTATGAACCGCGTCATAGCCCCAATCCGCATGAAGTGGCAGATGGACTTGTCCCTCGAACGGTTCGAGGTGGCTGTTCATATCATCGACATAGACGATGAACCATTTGTTCGCTTCCAGCCAGCCTTGACTCTGTGCGACGTTGATCTTGTTGCCATGGCGCCGGATGTCCTCCTGGCCGAAGACCGGCACCACATCGGCACCGTGATAGGCCAGTGCCTCCCGGATGGACTGCACATTGCGCGTCGACAGGATCGCAAACCGGTCCGGATGCTTCAGGAAAAGCGGCTTCAGCAGAAAGAAGAAGTCATAGGCCGGCATGACCTTGGGCCAGGTGGGATCGGCCATGATGACCTTGCGCGCCGCGAAAAAGTCAGCCGAGAAAGCCCAGTCATCATCATTGGGCTTTTCCTGGGGCAATTGAGCCGGTTCGGTGGGGTTCGCCAGGCTGTAGAGCCGGTTGTACTGCCATGCATCGGTCACGACCGAACGGAAGACCAGGAATTGCTCATAGGTCACGTCATGGCGAAAGCCCGGCCTGCCTGCTACCGCCGCATTCGCCACCGAATAGGCCTCGAATGCGCTGTTGAACAGCACGCCGTCAAAATCGAGAACAAATTTAACTTCCATTGGCCATGGTCCTCATCGACCGGATTCGGCGCAGAATCGTCTGCTCTGCATTGGGCCCGAACACCAGTGTTATCGTATGCAGTCCCGCGGGAGCCCCCTGCAGCTCCCCCGCTGCTTCCATGCATCAATCGCTTAACGCGTCTACTCTCCCGCGGTTTCGCCGGATCGGCATGGATATCTCCGACCGACCGCGCAACGCAGCGGTGGTGCCGGGGAGACGACCTTGCAGGATCATCCCCCCGACCATCGATCAGAGAGCCTTGCCAGCCAGGAACGCCTTCAGGCTTTCCACCATATAGGCCAGGTGGTCTTCGGTCAGGCCGGGGTAGACACCCAGCCAGAAAGTGTTGGTCGTCACCAGATCGGCGTTGGTCAGATCACCCGACACGCGCACATCGTAACGCTTCATATAGGGCTGATGCAGCAGGTTGCCGCCGAACAGCAGGCGGGTGCCCACCTTCTTCTCGTTGAGATACTGGACCAGCGCCTCGCGGTTCACGCCGCTCTCGGGGCGGATCGTGATCGGGTAACCGAACCACGAGGCTTCCGACTTCGGCGTCGCCTGCGGCAGGATGAACACGTCTTCCAGCGGCTTGAGCAGCGCGGTCAGCGTGTCGAAGTTGCGGCGGCGCGCGGCGATGAAGCCATCGAGATGGTCGAGCTGGGCCAGACCCACAGCCGCCTGCATGTCGGTGATCTTCAGGTTATAACCGGCGTGGCCATAGGTGTACTTGTGATCGTAACCCTCGGGCAGCGTGCCCAGCTTGCGCGAGAAGCGCTTGCCGCAGGTGTTGTCCACACCCGGCGCGCACCAGCAGTCGCGGCCCCAGTCGCGCATCGATTCGATCACGCGCTTCAGACGGGGCTTGTCGGTGAACACCGCGCCGCCCTCACCCATGGTGATGTGGTGCGCGGGGTAGAAGGACAGCGTGCCGATGTGGCCGAAGGTGCCGACAGCCTTGCCCTCATAGGTGGCGCCCAGCGCGTCGCAGCAATCCTCGACAACCCACAGATTGTACTTCTCGGCGACGCGCATCACCTCGGTGAGGTCGAAGGGGTTGCCCAGCGTGTGGGCGACCATGATCGCGCGCGTCTTGTCGCTGACCGCCGCCTCGATGGCGTCGGGCTTGATGTTGTAGGTCGGGATGTCGACATCCACGAACACCGGCTTCACGCCATACTGCAGCGCGGGGTTAACGGTGGTGGGGAAGCCGGTGGCGACCGTGATCATCTCGTCGCCGGGCTTGAGCGCCTCGCTGCGGAAATAATGCGAGGTCAGCGTCGAGAAGGCCAGCAGATTGGCCGAAGAACCCGAATTGGTGGTCAGGCAGTGCTGCACGCCGATGCGCTTGGCCAGCCGCTCTTCGAAAGCGGTGTTGTAGCGCCCGGTGGTCAGCCAGAAGTCCAGGCTGGAATCGACCAGATTCTGCATGTCCTGCGGGCCATAGACCTTGCCCGACACCGGCACGGCGCTCTCGCCGGGGACGAAAGTGCGGGGGCCATGGAAACGCTTGGCATATTCGCCGGTCAGCGACACGATCAGATCGCGCATGCCGGCCTCGTCCAGATCCTTGGAAAGATGCTGGAGGTCAATCAGAGTGTCATCGCCAGTCATCGTCATTCCTACTTTGCCAGGGCCCGCGCAATGGCGGCCCGATAATCATCCAAATGTTGCAGGCTGATTGCACGGGCGTCTCCGCCATCGGCCAGGGCGCGATGCCAGGTCACGATGCGGTCCAGCGCCTCGCCCAGCCCCCAGGCCGGGCGCCAGCCCAGAATCGAGCGCGCCTTCGCGCAATCCAGCTTGAGCAGGGTGGCCTCATGCAGCGCGGGCACATGGCCCTCGGGCCGGTCCCAGCCGCGATCGGCCTCGGTCGGCTCTCGACCATGCCACAGCGCGGCCATGCGATCAGCGATCCAGTCGACAGCGCGCGTATCATCGTCGGCCGGGCCGAAGTTCCAGCCTTCAGCCGCCCACTGATGCCCCTCGAAGAGATGCCGCGCGATCATCAGATAGCCACCCAACGCCTCCAGCACGTGCTGCCAAGGGCGTACAGCATGCGGATTGCGGATGAACGGCCGCTGACCGTCGACCAGCGCGCGCACGATGTCGGGGATCAGGCGGTCGAGCGCCCAGTCACCACCGCCGATGACATTGCCCGCGCGCACCGAGGCCAACAGAGGCTGGCCCTCACCGCCGAAATAGCTGCGGCGATAGGCCGCGATCACCAGCTCGGCAGCACCCTTGCTGCTCGAATAGGGATCGTAACCGCCCATCGGATCGCTCTCGCGATAGGGCCAGACCCATTCGCGGTTCTCATAGGCCTTGTCCGAGGTGATGCAGATGATCGAGCGCAGCCCCGTCACCCCCAGCGCCGCCGCGCGGCGGCAGGCGTCGAGCACGTGAACCGTGCCCTGCACATTGGTGGCATAGGTTTCGACCGGCGTCTCATAGGACAGGCGCACCAGCGGCTGGGCCGCCAGATGAAACACCACCTCGGGATCGGCGGCCTGAAAAGCGGCCTCAACCGCCGCCAGATCGCGGATGTCGCCCTCGATATGGGTCACCAGCTCGTCGATGCGGGCCTGGCGGAACAGGCTGACCTCTTCGGCGGGCAGGGAAAGGCCGGTGACCTTCGCGCCCATGCCCACCAGCCAGAGCGCCAGCCAGCTTCCCTTGAAACCGGTGTGCCCGGTGAGCAGAACCCGGCGACCACGCCAGAAATCAGCCGAGAGCACCTCCGCGCCGGCAAGACCTGCCGCCGCGTCCTTCACGCTGTCCACAGAGGTCACCATACTTTCCAGGGAGCCCCGTCCACCCACAGCTTTTCCAGATGCTGGCGGTCGCGCAGCGTATCCATAGGCTGCCAGAACCCCTTGTGATGCCAGGCGACGAGTTCGCCATTATGCGCAAGCGTTTCGAGCGGCTTCTGTTCCCAGATGCTGTCGGGGCTGTCGATCAGATCGACCACGCTGGGGTCCAGCACAAAGAAGCCGCCATTGATCAGGCCGCCATCGCCCGCCGGCTTTTCCTTGAAGCTGCGGACCAGATCGCCCTCGAACTCCAGCGCGCCGAAACGGCCCGGAGGCGAGACGGCCGTGATCGTCGCACGCTTGCCATGGGCGCGGTGGAATTCGAGCTGGGCCGTGATGTCGATATCGGCCACGCCATCGCCATAGGTGAAGCAGAAGGGCTCACCCTCATCCAGATACTGCCGCACCGCACGCAGACGTCCACCGGTCTGCGCCGTGGCACCGGTGTCGACGAGGGTGACGCGCCAGGGCTCGCTCTTGGCGGCATGAACCTCGATGCTGTTGGCACCAAGATCGATCGTCACATCGGCCAGATGCAGGAAGTAATTGGCGAAGAACTCCTTGATCACATAGCCCTTGTAGCCAAGGCAAATGACAAAGTCCGTGATGCCGTGCGAGGCGTAAATCTTCATGATGTGCCAAAGGATCGGCATGCCGCCGACCTCAACCATCGGCTTGGGCCTCACCGAAGTTTCTTCGCCCAGCCGCGTGCCCAAACCGCCCGCCAATAATACTGCCTTGGTCAACGTCAGTCCTAAACTCGATTTAGAGGATTCCAAGAAACGCCCGCTATGGCAAACGCGCTATTCCATCATGGCCGCTCAGGCCTGTCGCAAACCTACAAATTCCGCCCAAACTTTGCCGGATACAATCATACGTGCGACCTGAATGAGCGATGAAATGGCAATATCCAGCGCCCGGACGCATTCGGCAGTGCTCTTATGGCAGCGCGACACAATGGTCAATTTATCAAATTGCGGATTATCCCGGCGACAAATCTCCGTCATCTCGCCCTCCCCGCCGCCGCACAGGCCGCGGAAAACGGACGATCCTGACCACCGGTCCGGCACTGACCCCGGCCTGAGGATAGAAAGAAGCGACCTGCGTGCCTCGTGCCAACATTTGCTTGTAGGCTTCATATTCAGCCGGAAAAGAATTCTTTTCCGCCGCATAGCGGTCGAATTGGGTAATGATGGCATAATCGACCTGACAGGAAGCGGCCCGCGCCACACCCATGGTGCCATAGTCGATGTTGGCGCGTGAACCGCGCACGGCATCAATCACACTCCAGCTCACCTTGCCCTGCAGCAAGGCTCGTATATCGACACAGCCCGCATCTCCGAGCGGAAACAACACCGGCCACGGCTGTCGATACAGATCGAATCCGAAATGTTCGATCATAATGGTCGAATTCTGTGGCACATGAGCAACAGCCCATGCCGAGGCCTGGGCCCGCGTGTCATGCATGCGCGCCCGTGCCTGGGCCAGATCCTGCCACAAAAGTGGCAACAGCACCGCAACAAGCATCAAACCCATCGACGATTCGCCCTGCCAGCCTCCCAACCGATCGCGGAGTTGGCGGGATAGTCCAGTGAGGGCACGCGCCGCCAGAATGGCCAGGAACGGCAGCAAGGGCAGCGCCCAGCGCTCCCAAACCATATGCTGGAAACAGATCACCACGCCCATGCCCAGCATGACCGGGCCCAGCAGCCATGCCGCTCGCCGATCCGCGCCGCGCAAGGCCAGAATCACCCCGCCACCGGCCAAAGCCAGCCCCAGGGCGCTTAAACCATCGACAAAAGGCCCGCGCAGATACCAGACCAGATTCTGTAGAGGCGTACCACCGGTCGCGCCCAGATGATGCAGTTGCGCCTCGCCATGCAGGTTGCTCGCCACCACATCATGCGCCAGCAGCAAATAGGGCGAGATCAGCAAGGTAAAGCCGATCATCATCGCCCCGAAACGGGCAAGCCTCAGAATCGGCGCGCCAGTCCGCAGATCAGGCCACGCCGCCCGCAACACCATGGTCCCCATACCGATGGCAGCCAGCCCCATCGGCCATTTGGTGGCGATGGCGGCCCCCATCCAGCCCGCCGCGGCCACATCGGTCCGCCAGTCGGGCCGACGCTCCACGCGCAGCATCGCACGCAGCGCCAGCAGCACGAAGAAACTGCCCATGATGTCCGAACGCACCACCTGAGACCAGGCGACACAAACCGGGCTGACCGCAACCAGCGCCGCAGCGACCAGTCCGGCACGGCGGTCGAAAAGCTCTTGCGCCAATTTCCCCGTCTGCCACACCGTCCCCGCGCCAAAGAGCGCCATGAGCACACGGCCCGGCAGCACGATCACCCCCGGATTGGAATAGACAGCCTCGCCAAAGCTTTTCAGCGTGGGATACCACCCCGCCAGGTGCCCCACGCCAAACACCGACACATTGACCAGCGCCAGCCCGTACATGGTGGTGGTGGCCGGGTGCCCGAACCAGCCCGGATTGAGCGTGGCATGGCTGAGCATGCGGATCGCGCCCAGCTCGAACATCAGCTCATCGGGATCATAAAGGCCCGGCAGGCCGAAATTGATCGCATAAAGCCGCAGCAAAAAGGCGCAGAGGGCAATCAGGCCCAGCGCCCAGGCCCAGCTTTCCGGTCTATGGCGCATGCCGTCTCCCCATTTCGGACGCTGCGCTCTAAGCGATCTGGCGTATCAGGCAAGCGTGAAACGCAGGGTGCAAGAGCCCGATTACGACAGAGCGTGGGGATGGAAAGGGGCCTCGGTTTTTGTTGTCACATCGCTTTCGCGGAAAACCGGTGCCCACTTTTCCGCGCGATGCTCTAAAGCCCCGCCTCCACCGCCAGCCTGATGGCATCGGCGCTGGTCTTGACCCCCAGCGCGCGGAACATGGCCGAGCGGTGCATCTTGATGGTGCGCTCCGACAGGTCGAGGTCCCAGGCGATCTGCTTGTTCAGCTTGCCTGCCGCCATCTCGACCAGAATCTGGTGCTGGCGGCGCGAGAGCCGCGCGATGATGTCCTGCGCGGCGGCGCGCATGCTCTCGCGCACCTCGGGCACGGTGCCGCGGTCGGTGACATCGACCTGACTGCCCAGGAAATACTCGACCCTGCCCTCGGCATCGAAGATCGGCGCCACCATCACCGCATTGCGGAACGGCGTGCCATCCTTGCGGTAATTGAGGATCTCCACCATCATCGGCTGGCCCGCGCGGATCGCCTCACGCAACTGGCGCGAGACCGCCGGATCGGTGTCGGGGCCGCGCAGAAAGCGGCAGTTGCGCCCCACCACCTCCTCGCGCGGATAGCCCGTCAGCGCGATGAAAGCCGAATTGCAGGAGATGATGGGCATATCCGGATCGCGCGCATCGCAGATGATGGCAGCCACGGCGCTGTGGTCGATCAGATCGGTCAAGGGCATGATTTATGTTAGCATGGAATATCACCGCGACAAGCCGCCGAGGCCATACGATGCGCGATGCAATGTTCAATCATGGCGCGGCGCGGGGTCCGGCCCCGCGCCGCTCCGGAATCATCGATCAGGGCTCGGGCAGGAAATCGGGCACCGAGAGATAGCGCTCGCCCGTGTCATAGTTGAAGCCCAGCACCTTGGCGCCGGCGGGCAGTTCGGGCAGCTTCTTGGCGATGGCGGCCAGCGTCGCGCCGCTCGAAATGCCGACCAGCAGGCCTTCCACGCTGGCGGCCTTGCGGGCCCAGTTCTTGGCGTCTTCCGCCTCGACCTGGATCACGCCGTCGAGCAGTTCGGTGTGCAGATTGCCCGGAATAAAGCCCGCGCCAATGCCCTGAATGGGGTGAGGCCCCGGCTGACCGCCGCTGATCACCGGCGAGAGGGTGGGCTCCACCGCAAAGGCTTTCAGCTCGGGCCATGCACCTTTAAGCACCTGCGCGGTGCCGGTCAGATGGCCGCCGGTGCCCACGCCCGAGATCAGCGCATCGAAAGGCGCATCGGCGAAATCGGCCAGCACTTCCTGCGCCGTGGTCTTCACATGCACATCGACATTGGCCGGATTTTCGAACTGCTGGGGAATCCACGCGCCCTCGATGCTGGCGGCCAGTTCCTGAGCGCGTTCCAGCGCGCCCTTCATGCCCTTTTCACGCGGGGTCAGATCGAAGCTGGCGCCATAGGCCAGCATCACGCGGCGGCGCTCGATCGACATGCTCTCGGGCATGACGAGGATCAGCTTGTAGCCCTTCACCGCCGCCACCAGCGCCAGGCCGATGCCGGTGTTGCCGCTGGTCGGCTCGATGATCGTGCCGCCGGGCTTGAGGATGCCATCAGCCTCCGCCGCCTCGACCATCGCCAGCGCGATGCGGTCCTTGATCGAGCCGCCCGGATTGGTGCGCTCGCTCTTCACCCAGACCTCGTGGTCGGGAAACAGGCGCGCCAGACGGATATGCGGCGTGTTGCCGATGGTTTCGAGGACGGATTGCACTTTCGTCATGGGTCTCTCCGATCAGGGACGCAGGCGGGATATCGATGGATCGGAGCGGGAATCGCCCTGCGCGGCGGGCGCGTCAAGAGGGCTGCCATCAAGAGAGGCGCCAACAGGCCGGGCGATCAGCTCATCGAGCCAGATTTGTCCGCGCGGCCACAGGCCCAATCCGGATTCGGCGTTGAGATGGCCCGCCTCGCCCAGATCCTCGAAACGCGATCCCCAGCCCTTGCCCAGACGGCGCGCGGCATGCAGGCCGATCCATGGATCGTTGCGGCTGGCGGCCAGAATCGAGGGGAATGGCAGCGGACCGGTCGGCACCGGCGCAAAAGTGCCCACACGCGGGTCGCGGGGGAAGAAATCGACCTCGGGCGGAGCGACCAGCAGTGCGCCCTTGACCAGTTGCGCGGCCTCGCGCTCGAGCTGCGCCCACCACACCACGGCGATCACGCCAAGGCTGTGCGCGGCGAGCACCACAGGTCGGCCAGCGGCGCGGATCGCCAGATTGAGCTGGTTGACCCAGGTGTTGCGATGCGGCTGGTCCCACATGCCCAGCTCCACGCGGTGGCAATCGTGGCGCTGCTGCTCCCACAGCGTCTGCCAATGGCCGGGGCCGGAATTGTGGAGCCCCGGCACGGTCAGCACCAGCGGCGGCTGCCCGGCGCGGGCTTCGTCCTGCAAGGTGGCATGCGGCACTGGGGTCTGCGGGCGTGTATCCTGAGCCATGGGGGTGCTCCTTTCCGGCCAGATGGCGCAAGCACGGCGCCGTCATGCTGGCGATACAGGAAGGCCCGCCAAACCCACAAGGCCTAATTCCCAGAAGATCAGTAGAGTTTATTGAAGCCCGCAAAGCCGGGCTTCCCCACCGCTTTTTCGGCCTTCAGCCAAAGGGCGGCCAATTGGCCCCATGCGCCACCCACCAGGTGACGGCCCCGGCAATCGCCAGCGCCGGAATCAGCCGCCAGAGCGGGGCGATGTCAGGCTGGGCCACAGGCTCGTCATAGGTCTTGCGGCCGGTGACCATCGGCGGCACCAACCGGTCCTTCTTCACCAGCGTGTAGAACAGGATCGCGGCGAGATGCACGCCGACCAGCGCCAGAATCACATTGAAGCCCAGCTTGTGCCAGTGATGCACCTGATCGCCCAGATCGAGATTGTCCGCCGGAATGTAATGATTGAGCGGGCCGGAAAACAGCGCATCGGTGTCCTGCGAGAACAGGCCCAGCCCGATCTGCGCCAGCAGCACCGTCAGCAGCGCCACCACGCTGAGCGCGCCGAGCGGATTATGCCCGACGACCTTGCCGTTGTGCTTGCCGGTCAGATAGCCGAAGACCGTGAAGGGCCCCTTCACGAAATGGATGAAACGCGAGGTTTCGCTACCGATCAGCCCCCAGATCAGGCGGAAGATCACCAGAAACAGCAGGGCCAGGCCGAAGGTGGCATGGCGCTCCATATTGCCCTGCTTGTAGGTCCACCACATGAGCGGGATCAGGATAACGACGCCCCAGTGGAACAGGCGCAAAGGCAAGTCCCACAGGCGGATGGTGGTCTGAGTCCCGGTCATGCAGCGGCCCTGATCGTTGGTTTTTTAGGAGTCTGTTTGAAAATCCGGCGAAAGAGCCGGATTTTGCGGCACCAGCCCTCTCCCCCGCCCGGCCACCCAACGGCAGTATTCCAAGGGTGGCCGGGCGGGGGAGAGGGCTGGTGCCGCTCTGAACATGCGCTTTCGCGCATGTTCCAGACGGCTCTTACGAGTCCTTGTTGCGATACTTTTCGTGGCAGCCTTTGCAGGTGCCGCCCAGCGCGCCCATCTTGGCCTTGATCGCATCGAGATTGCCCGAATCCGCGGCAACCTTGAACTCACCGGCGGCCTTGGCGAAATTGGCGGCGGCCAGCTTGAAACCGGCGTTGTCGCTCCAGATTTCGGCCTTGGCGCCGGTCTTGACGCTCACCTTGTCGGGGCCGGTGCCGGCGGGGAACCAGCCGGGAACCTTGGGAGCCAGCCCGGCGATGGTCGCCGCGCTCTTCTTGATGGTCGCCAGATCGGGGGCCGGGGTCTTGAGCGTGTCGCCAACGGCCTTGGCAGCGCCGCCGATCTGCTTGAAATTCTGCTTGCGGGCATTGACCGCATCATCAGGCGTGGCGGCATGCACCGCAACAGCCCCGGCCAGAACCAGGCCACTCAACAGCAATTTGATCGACCGCATGGAAATCTCCACTAACATGCATTGTCCGCAGGTTACATAGCACGATGCCGCGCCTGCGAAAGAGGCGGTGCCCGAACAGCGTAGCCGCGAAAAACAGGGCCTAGCCCCGGATTTTCCGATATCAATCCGAATAATAGATAAGATATATGAATTTTCGAAATAAGCTGTCGCGCTGACGATACATTTTTGTAGATCGTATCAGCCTGCCCAAGCCTTCGCCCTGCCGATGATCTTCGCCGTTTCGCTTCCGGAAAGTCTGTCATGTCCAAGTCCACCCGCGCCACCATGGCCCTGAGCAAGGCAGGCATCGCCTTCACCACCCACAGCTATGATTATGACGCCGATGCGGACTCCATCGGTCTGGCCGCCGCTGCCGCTCTGGGTGAAGAACCGGGACGGGTGCTGAAAACGCTGATGCTGCTGCTCGACGGCAAACCGGCCTGCGCCATCGTCCCCTCCGACCGCGAGGTGGCGATGAAGAAGCTCGCCGCCGCGCTGGGCGGCAAATCGGCGCAGATGATGAAACCCGCCGATGCGGAGCGGATTTCGGGCTACAAGGTCGGCGGGATCAGCCCCTTCGGCCAGATGAAGCGCGTGCCCGTCGCCATCGAGGCCGACGCGCTGAAGCAGCCCCATGTCTATATCAATGGCGGCCAGCGCGGGCTGCAGGTGCGCCTGGCGCCACGCGATGCCGTTGATCTGCTGGGCGCCATTCCGGCGGCGATCACCGCCTGAAGGACCGGCACGGATCGGGGTGGCACCGGGGCCACAGCACGCGCCTTTTGCTGCATCTGCGAGAATTACCACTGTATCGGCCGGCCCCATGCGATACAGTCTCATCCACTCCAATCCAGATGCGGTTTCCTGCCCACGATGTCTTTGCGCTCCACGTTCTCCTGCTTCCTGTTTGCCGCCCTCACCCTGACCCTCGCCTCACAGGCGCAGGCCGCGCCCCATCCCGGCCAGATTGCCCTCACCTTCGACGACCTGCCCGGCATCATGCTGAGCGACGACAGCAATTATATCGCCCATTTCAACCGCCAGCTTGTCGATGGGCTGAAACGCCACCGCGTGCCCGCCACCGGCTTTATCGTCGCGGGCAAGCTGGAGGATCTCGACGAGCGCCGCATGCGCCGCGCGCTCTCGCTGTGGGTGCATGCCGGTTTCACGCTGGGCAACCACACCTACAGCCATGAATCGCCCAGCCGCATCCCCGTCGACGATTACAACGCCGATATTCTCAAAGGGCAGACCCTGCTCTGCAGCCTGACCCGCTGCCCGCCCAAAACGCCGCTCTGGTTCCGCCATCCCTATCTGGAAACCGGATCGACCCTTGCGGACGTCAACAAGGTCAACCAGTTCCTCGCCGACCACCGCTATCGCGTCGCGCCGATCACGCTGGTCAGTCAGGACTGGGTCTTTTCGGAAACCTATGACGATGCCCTCGCCCGCCATGACACCGCCGAAGCCAACCATATCCGCCAGTCCTATCTGACCTACACCACCACCATGGTGAAATGGTATCGCGCCAGCGCGCAATCGGTGTTCGGGCGCGATATTCCGCTGGTGGCGCTGCTCCATGCCTCGCGCCTCAATGCCGACACGATCGGCGATCTGGTGGCGATCTATCGCCGCGCCGGGCTGCGCACCGTGCCGCTGGCCAAGGCCATGCGCGACCCGGCCTACAAGACGCCCGAGACCTATGCCAATCCCAAGGGGCTGGACTGGATCGGCCGCTGGTCGCTGCAACTGGGCCGCCCGCTGGCCCCCGGCTATGTCGACCCGCCCGAGGACATCGCCGCCATCTATCGCAAAATCGACAGCGACTGACGCAGGCTCTTTTCGCCGCAAGCCGCCAAATCGCAGTTTTCCACCCCTAAGCCCGTGCGCGCCCGCCGCGCCGGGTGGACGCGACCCGCGCCAAGGCGCAAGGAACAAGGCCATGTGGCAGCTTTACCAATTTCCCCTGTGCCCCTTTTCCCGCAAGGTCCGCCTGCTGATGAGCGAAAAGGGTATTGCCTACGAACTCTGGCGCGAAAACCCGTGGGAGCGGCGCGAGGGCTTCACGCAGATGAATCACGCCGCGCGCACCCCCACCATGCATGATGCGGAAAAAGGCATCACCCTCTGCGACAGCCGCGCCATCTGCGAATATCTGGAGGAAACGGTCGACCGCCTGCCGATGATCAGCGGCACCGCCACCACCCGCGCGGAGATTCGCCGTCTGGTCGCGCTGTTCGACGAGAACTTCTATGCCGATGTCACCGGGCCGCTGATCCACGAGCGCATGATGAAACGGCTGGTCTATCGCCAGTCGCCCGATTCACGGATGCTGCGCGAGGCCATGAAGCTGGCGCATGAGCATCTCTATTATATCGACTACCTTGTCGATCACCGCCCCTGGCTAGCGGGCCCCACGATGAGTCTGGCTGACCTTGCCGCCGCGGCGCAGATCTCCGTGGCGGACTATCTGGGCGGGCTGGACTGGTCGGGCCATGAGCAGGCACGGGCGTGGTACTCGGTGTTCAAGTCGCGGCCATCCTTCCGGCCCCTGCTCGCCGAGCGGATGGAGGTGATCCAGCCGCCTTCGCATTATGCGGATGTGAATGCCTGAAGGTTTGAAGAAGGGATAAATGCGAGGGTGTTACACCCTCGCGGTCCCGTTAATGTCTACGTCGCGCCCCGGGTTCGGCCTTGCGCCCGGCTTGCAGCGCCGCAGGCTTTGAATTGCAGGCCAGTGTAAGGCGCCGAGCTTCTTGCCTGCGGCGCCTTTTCGTTGCGCTGGTGGAGAGCCTCAGCGGGCCGATGCGGTACCACTTCCCTTGCGTCGGAAGACGTCATGGGAGCGCGAGGGCCCGGAGCATGTCTCTTGAGACATGCGATCCACAAAGACTCCCCCCTCGCACCTTCCTTTTCCCTGTTTCCCGACCTTTTCCTCCAAACTGTCAAAAACTTTTCACATCACCATGTTTTCGCGTTGACACCTCTGCGCATCCCCCTTAGAGGCGCCCTCCTACCCGGCGGGGACACGGAAACGTGACCTTTGCCAAACAGGTTGCCCAGGTGGCGGAATTGGTAGACGCACTAGCTTCAGGTGCTAGCGCTCGCAAGGGCGTGGAGGTTCGAGTCCTCTCCTGGGCACCATCATCTCAACGTTGAGACATTCCCCCAAGGGGGAAACAAATCCCTGAAATCAGACGACTTACCTGCGATGCCAGCGCGCATGCGCGGCGCATTTTTCGCGTTGACATGCTCACGCTTCACCCGTAGAGGCGCCCTCCTACCCGGCGCGGACGCGGAAACGCCCCAAGCCAAACAGGTTGCCCAGGTGGCGGAATTGGTAGACGCACTAGCTTCAGGTGCTAGCGCTCGCAAGGGCGTGGAGGTTCGAGTCCTCTCCTGGGCACCATCATCTCAACATTGAGACACTCCCCCAAGGGGGAACCCCCGCCAGACATGGACCATGCTTCGAACCCGCGGTGATTCTCACCGCGCAAAGCGATGCTTGCTTCCCAAATCCTTGATTCAGCTTGAACCGATCTGGTGGCCCTTCCAACGGCCCTCTCGACGCCCCGCGATTCGCCTTTGCGCCGGGCCAATAAGGTTCCACCGGTCCCCTTGGCCCAGCCTCGTTTGGGCTTATCGCGGTTGACTCATCGGCGGATTGCCGCCAGATGCCCGGCATAGCCAAGCACATGGCAAGGTCGTCCGACCCCGCCGGTTCAAAGCGAGACGTGAGTGAAGTCTGCACGCGCATGTTTGCGTTTCCGCGTGTGCAGGGTGACCCCGCGCCCCTGTGACAAGATGGAATGAAGTCTCTTACTGTATCCCGCGCCATGTTCGCCCTGCCGGCGATTGCCCTTCTGACGGGCTTCATACCGGCCAATTCAGTGGCTCATGCCGCAGGACAGCAGACGGAACCTTCTTCCGCTCAAGTCCAGTCTGACAGTGATCAGCCCGCTGCGGCTGCCGTCAGCCCCCTCGCCCCCATCGACACCATTTCGGCCGAAGACGGCCCGAACATGCGTCAGGTCGAATGCGTGGCCAAGGTCATCGTTCACGAAGCCGGCAACCAGGTGCGCCGCGGCCAGATCGCCGTCGCCCAGGTCATCCGCACCCGCATGAAGGCCGCCGGCACCCAGGCCTGCGAAACCGTGAAGCAGCCCGGTCAGTTCTTCAACGTCGACCGTTACAACCCCGCCCGCACCAGCGAAGTCTGGCACGACGCGGTGGTCATCGCCACGCAGACCCTGAAGGGTGAAGGCGAAGAGGTCGTCCCCGGCGCGATGTTCTTCCACACCGTCGGCCATCCGATGCATGGTCGCACCCAGGTCGCCCAGATCGACGACCACATCTTCTATCGCTGAGCGTTTTCAAGCCGGGTGAAACACCCGGTGACGTCCGAAAACGCGCTAAACCACTATTCGGGTTCGGGGGTTTCAGAATCCCCGCCTGGCTTCTTCTGGCCGGGCCATGGCGCCTTGCGCATGGCCTTGGCCGCCCCCTCCACAGCATCGACCACGGCGTTGAGGCCCAGCGGCCCCGCAGCATCGTGCCAACCGTCGGCGGCGTTCACCACGGGCGCCGTCACCGACGCCACGGGCAGTTGATCGGCCCAATTGGCCAGAGCATGCGAATTGAGCCCCAGCAGGGCCAGCGTGCTCACCACCACCGCGCCGGAGACCCAGCCAAGCCCAGCCCTCACCCCCGGCACCTGCCAGACGTGGCTGCGCTCATGCGGGCCCATATCGGCGTCATGCTCGGGCTCAAGCTCTTCCAGTTCGGCTGCTTCCTCGGGCGTCAGGAATTTCACCTCGCCGGGCTCTTCCTCGGGCAGATCGATGGGGGAGGCTCCCCAGGGCAATCCTTGGCTCATTGCACCATCCCTAGAACTGGAAATAGATAAAGGGCGCCACACCGGCACCACGCAGACCCTCGACCAGCAGCAGCAGCAGCGTGCCGACCAGACCCACCGCCCAGAAGGGCAGAACCTGCAACCGCCGCCCCAACCGCTGGATCGCGTCGGGCGGCCCGAACTGGCAGGCCATGCCCAGCACGATCATCCCGACAGTCCATGGCGAGGCGATCAGCGCGCCCGGCTGCCAGGTGGCGATGCGCCCGATCAGCGCCGTCGCATCCTGAAACTGGGGCATGCGGAAGAAGATCCACGCCAGCGTCACCATATGGAAGGTCACGAACCACCCGGCCCATGCGGGCAGGCGCGGCCAGCCCTCGGGGCGGAACTGCTGCCACAGGCGCTCGGCCACCAGCATGCCGCCGTGCAGCGCGCCCCAGATCACGAAATTGATGCTGGCGCCATGCCACAGCCCGCCCAGCACCATCGTGCCGAACAGGGCAAGGCAGGTGCGCCACAGCGCCTGACGCGATCCGCCGAACACGCCGATGTAGAGATAGTCGCGCAGCCAGAACGAGAGGCTCAGATGCCAGCGCCGCCAGAAATCCTGAAGCGTGGCGGCGCGATAGGGCTGGTCGAAATTGCGCGGGAAGCGGAAGCCCAGCAGCCCCGCAAAGCCGATCGCCATATCGCTGTAGGCCGAGAAATCGCAGTAGATCTGGATGGCATAGCCATAGGAGGCAATCACCAGATCGAGGGCGGAATGGCTGGAAGGATCGCTGAACACCGGATCGACCAGTTGCATGCCCAGCTCATTGGCGATCACCGCCTTTTTCACCAGACCCCAGCCGATCAGCACCAGGCTGGTCGAGGCCGCGCCCCGGCTCAGCCAGGGCGTCTCGCGCAATTGCGGCAGCAGATGGCCTGGCCGCACGATGGGCCCCGCCACCAGATGCGGGAAGAAGCTCATCAGCACCGTCAGTTCGAGCAGGCGCGCGGGCTCGCTGCGCCCCTTGTAGACATCCACCACATAGCTGATGCCCTGAAAGGTGAAGAAGGACACGCCCACCGGCAGGATCACATCCACCACCGGCAGGCTGGCGTTCCACCCCAGACTGTCGAACGCGGCATTCACCTCATGGGTGAAGAAGCCGTAATATTTGAAGAAGCCCAGAATCAGCAGATTGGCGACAACGCCCGCGCTCAGCCAGGCCTTGCCGCGTGCCGGATCGGCCAGAATCAGCCGCGCCGCGCCCCAGTTGAGGAAGGCGCTGCCCAGCAGCAGCAGCACGAAGCGCGAATCGAACCAGCCATAGAAAATCCACGAGGCGACCAGCAGCATGATCTGCCGCCAGTCCCCCGCCCGGCGCATCAGCCAGTTGAGGGCAAAGACGATGATGAAGAAGCCATGGAAGACCAGCGTGGGAAACAGCATGGGGCGGGCTTACTTCGTCAGATCGAGCCGCGCGCGGTCGAGATCGGCGGCCAGCGCCTCACCCAGCCTTTTGCCACCCTCGGCGGTGAAATGGACATGGTCGCCGCGCTGCAGCCCCTGCTCCACCCAGTTCATGGTGGTGCAGCGTCCGCCCATCGCGCCCTGCCAGTCCCAGAAGGCCAGGTTCATCTCCTGCGCCAACCGGATCTGCATCGCCCTGATCCGCGCCAGATTGCCCGGCACCATCCAGCCATTGCCGCAGGTCGCGGTGTCGCTCATCCCCGGCAAAGCCACATCGGCGCGCGTGCTGGCGGCATCGGGCGGGCCCAGCAGCAGGATCGGCACATTGCGGCCCAGCAGGCCGCGGATGCGCGTGATCTGGCTGCGCATGGTCGTCTCGGCCTCATCCAGCTTCAGACCCGGATCGAAACCCTCATTGGTGCCAAAGGCGATGACCACCAGATCGGGATGGGCATGGCGCAGCTCCACCCCCAGCACCTTGTCGTCATTGCGGGTGAAATGGAGCAGCCGCGCGCCCACCACGCCCAGATTGGCCAGGGTGATGCCGCCCGCCTGATGCCGGCTCTCCCATGAGGTGAGGCTGACCGGGCGGTCGTCCACCGTCGTCACCGTCACGCCTGGCACCGGCAAGGGCGTCGTCAGGTCGAAACAGGCGGCGCCCGGTGTGGCGGCGGCAAAGGACCAGTCGCGCTCGGTGCCGCTCATGGCGACATGGACCACGCCCTTGTCGGGGCCGGTCAGGCCGCAGAGGCTGAAATGATCGAACTGATAGGCCACGCTGTCCGCGCTCAGGCTCAGCGAGGCGCCGGCATGCTGCGCCGTCTGGGTGAAACCCGCCATGCCCAGCAGCGGCGTGTCACCGGTGCGCTGGCGCCCGAAGAGCGCATTCACGCTCCACTCCGGGCTCTGCCGCGCGGTGACGCCCCAGCTCAGATAACCCGGATAGGGCCGCCCCACCGCCTGAGCCCCGCGTCCGCCCGCGCCATATTCGGCCTGCCAGCGCTGGCGCCAGCCATTGGTGAGCATGTCGCCCGCCGTATGGCTGTCACCGATCTGCACGATGGAGAGCGGCGGCACCGAGCCGGTGGCAAAGGGCAGCTTGACCAGAAAGGAGGCGATGGCGGCAGGGTTGCGCAACTGCCCCTGCATCGGCCTGATCGTCGCGACCGGCGCCGCCGGGGTGGCGGGCAGCGGCTGGACCACCGGCGAGGCATAGGTGCCCGGCGGCAGGTTGTAGATCGTCTGCCCATAGACGCAGGTGCCCAACAGCATGGCGGCGGGGGTCAGCAGCAGATGGCGCAGCCCGCGCCTTGCGGCCAGCCGCTGTGCCAGCGTGCGGTGGCCCATATCTTCGCGCGAGAGTTTGTGCATGCCGCGCCGCACCCTCATTTCGCCTTACCGGACTGAACAGCGCCGGACGGAACGGCACCGGATTGGGCAACGCCGGATTGGGCGGCAAGCGCCTCGATGCGTTGCCACACCGGCCGGGCGATGACGCTGTAGCCATGGAAGGTCATATGGATTCCGTCCTCAGCCCGCGCGTTGTAGCTCTTGTTGGTGGCCGGATCGATCAGCTCCTTGGAGAAGTGATGATCCTTGTCCTCGCTGTTCTTCACCGGGTCGGTGAAGGGCACATGCAGGCGGCACATCAGGCCCTTATAAAAGCCATTCATTGCCTGAACCTGACTGTCATAGTCAGGCTTGCGCATACGCGGCAGGCCGATCCAGGCCACGGCCACACCCTCGCCCTGCAGATAGCTGACCAGCGCCTCGGCCCGGCCGCCGATCACCTTCTGCCAGCCCGGCGCCATATAGGCCGAGCCATGGCCGCCGTCCCACACGCCCTGCGTGTCATTGGCGCCGAAGTCGATGATGGCGATGTCGATCGGCTGATCGGCAAAGCGGGCCTTCGCGTCATCGAGCAGATTGAGGCTGCGATAGCGAGTGAAGCCGATCCCCTCCTTCGACCATTTCGAGACGGCGAAGTTCTTCTTGCCGAGGAAATTCTGGTTGGTGACGGCCCAGATGCCATCACCGAAACTGTCGCCCAGCACGCCGATGCGCAGCGGGCGGTTCTCACGCAAAGCCGCCATCACGCGGGGCGAGCGGGGGAAATCATCGGTGCATCGGGCCGGATTGGCCGCCGGGATGCTGGCGGGGTTCGCAGGGTTCGCGGGCGTCGCCGGGTTCGCTGCCTGCTGGGGCACGCCGGGGCCCGGCACCGCCGCCGCCACGGCCGGGCTGGCCAGCGGGGCATTGCCGCTCACGAACAGGGGTTCGAGCACCTTGCCGTCATGCTGGAAGGAATAGAGCAACACCGCTCCGACCGCGATGCCGACGAACAGCACCGCGCCGCGATCGATATATGCCAGTCCCTTCATGACGCTTCAGACCCAAATCATGCGATGGAAACGAAAAGACCACGGATGCGGCAAGCACATGGCCCGGCATTCGCGATGCTGCGTGAGATCTTGCCCGGTAAGTTCCGCAGCGTTCCAAACGGCAAGAACAACCCGGCGCGGGTGCTGCGATACTGTCGAAAAGGGGCCGCGGCAAGCCTGCGTGCCTGCAGGATCAATCCGTTCGGCCCGCCTTTACGCCTTCCTGTCCGTCCGGGGTCATGGGACGGGAAAGGCAGCAGGAGCCGGGGGCGGGATATTCTCCCGCCCCGCCATGCTGCCTGCCTTCAGTCGATCAGCGTGCGGATGCGCTCGATCAGGCTGTTGATGCGCTGTGCGGCCTCGTCGAAGGTCTTCACATCCTCGCGGTTGTTGTTGCCGCGCGCTTCCTTGGCGGAATCGACGTAGCCCTGCATATCCTCTTCGAGCGCGTCGATGATGATTTCAGCTTCATCCTCGGTGAGCTTCAGGGTGATGGTCTTGTCCACGAGGCCTCCTGTCTTTGCTTGCGGTCATGTCTGGCGGCCGCCTCTAAACGCAAGCGCCGCGCCGCGTCCATATGGGCGAAAGAACGCCGGGGGGCGTTATGCCCTGTTTCGTGACCGCCGGCGCGTTTTCATCGTCTGAAGCAATTCGTCACCCGCCTCGCTCTGCTTGCGGCTGCGCTTGCGCGAGCGCGAGGAGGAACCCCGGCCCTGCGTCGCATACAGGATGAAGCCGACCACCAGAATCGCCACCATGCCGGTCAGCGCGTCGCGGTCGAGCAGGCTGCTCTCGGTGAAATTATGGCCGATGCAAAAGACCAGCAGCGCGCAGATCAAACCGCCCTTGGCCGGACGCAGGCTGTGGGTGGTCAGCATGCGCATCATCGGCCAGATGAACACCGCGATCACCGCCAGCATCAGGCCGGGCAGCCCCACCGTCACCAGCAGATCGAGATAGCCATTGTGCCCCACCGCCACGAGGGTGGAGAAGCCCTGGCCATATTTGTACACCGGGCTCTCATCGCCCACGTTCCAGAAGGAGCCGAAGCCCGCGCCGGTCCACAGATGGTCCTGCGCATAATGGAACAGCATCTGCCAGATGCTGCCGCGCCCGGTGAAGGCGCTGGCGCTCACGCCCTCACCCCCCGTGTCACCCTTCAACCCGCGCAGCGCCATCGAGGCTGCGCTGGCGATCACCAGCCCCGCCGGGATGAGATACATCCGCAAGCGATAGCTGACCCGCTCATAGGCCAGCCCCAGCACGCAGCCCACCCCGACCAGACCGATCGAGGTCTTGGAATGGGTCTTGTAGAGGAACAGCGCGGAAAGCAGCAGGACGCCCAGGCGAAACGGCAGCCTGATCTGCTTGGCATCGAAGAAGAAGGCCAGAAAACAGATCGCGGTTGCCGCGCCGGCCAGATTCTTGTCGGTCATGATGCCGCGCCAGCTTCCGATCACCTGATCGGAGGACCAGCCGCGATCCGCCTCAAGCGAGTGGATGCCGATCGAGGGCGCGACGAAAACGGTGATGATGTTGAGCACCAGCCCGACGCTGAGCGCGAGCCGCAGATTGTCCATCGTCATGCGATAGCCGGTGTTGCGCACGATGATGACCGCAGACCACACCACGCTGACGGTCAGAATCAGGCGGCGCAGGCCGATGCCGGGCACCGCCGACCATGTCAGGCTGAGCAGGAACCAGGCCAGCGCCACGATCAGCGGCACCGGCAGCATCACGGTACGCGTGCCGTTCTGCCAGGGCGCCGCCGCCCAGAGGGCCCAGCCCAGCAAGGCCACATAGCCCAACTGGCGGAAGATACTGCCCTCATCCGCGCCGCCCGAGGTCACGAGGGCGATAAAGGGCCCCAGCTGCACCAGCATGAAGAAGCACAGGCTGATCGTGCGCCAGCGCAGATCCTGCTTGAACCAGGCGACGAGGTCGAACGACTCCTCCGCCTCGGTCTGCCCGAACTGCTCGAAAAGGTTCAGCGCCGGTTTCGTGTCAGCCATGATGCACCGATTATCCTTTCAGAGCATCGTGCAAAAAAGTGGGAACCGGTTTTTTGCAAAAACGATGCGACAACAATAACGCGAAGAGACCGCCCCTTCCAACCATGGTTGCGATCAGCGCCCCGCCGCATGAGGCGCATGGCGCGCGTAGCAAGGAAAAAGGGCGAGGAACAGCCGTTCCCCGCCCTGATCCTGCCGGTCAGCCCTTGGTTGCGGGGCCTTCGTAGTAGTCGGTGTATTTGTTGGAATAGTAATAATAGGAGTTATAGGCCTGCGACTTCTGGTCGACCATGGTGTAGAGCGCGCCCACCAGATTGGTGCCATCGGCCCGCAGCCAGCCCACCGCCGAGCTGACCGCATTCATCGGCGTGTAGCTCCAGCGGATGGCCAGCACGGTGGCATCGGCCAGCGCGGCCAGGAAGCGGCCGTCGGCCAGACCCACCAGCGGCGGAAGGTCGAGGATGACCACGTCGTAACGCGCCGACAGACCTTCGAGAATGTCGTGGATGGCCTGGGTGCCGAACAGATTGTCCGAGGTGAAATAGGGCTTCTGCACCGCGATGGAATGCAGCAGCTCCAGACGGGTGGGCTGGATCGCCTCGTCCAGCGTGGTCTCGCCGCGCAGCAGCTCGACCGTGCCGGGGCCCGAGACATCGGCGTCGATGATGTTGCGCATCTGGGCGCGGCGGACGTCGACGTCGACGATGATCGTGCGCTGACCGTTGAGCGCCATGGTGCGGGCCAGAGCCAGCGCCGTGGTGGTCTTGCCCTCGCTGGGCAGCGAGGAGGTCATGGCGATGATCTTGGGCTGCAGCTCGCCCTTCACGCCCATCAGCGTGGCGCGGGCGTTGCGCAGAGCCTCGGCGAATTGCGAGGTCGGCTTGTCCATCAGCATGTCGGCGGGCATGTCGTTGCCGCGCAGCAGCGGGATGGCGGTGATGAGCGGCAGACCCAGCTCATCCTCCACCTGCGCCACCGTCATCATGCCCGTGACCATCAGTTCCTGAGCGGTGATCACGCCCACGCCAATGCCCAGACCCAGCACCAGCGAAACCAGCACCATCAGGTCGCGGCGCGGCCAATAGGGCTTCATGGGCACCTTGGCGACATCGATAACGCGCGCCTGCGCCATGGAGTTCTGCGCCGCCTGGCGGGCATCCATGGTGGTGGCGGCCATACGGTCATAGGCGGCGTGCTTGCTGTCGGCGTCGCGCTGCAGGCTGGCCAGCGTCACCGAGGCGCGGGCGTCGGCGGTCTGCTTGGCCTGCAACTGGGCCATGCTGCCGCGCAGGCTGCCGGCCTGGGCGTCGGCGGCGTCGGCATCGGCGCGCAGCGACTGCACCACGCGGATCTCTTCCTGCTGCAACTGCTGGTCGATGTCGGCCAACTGCTTGCTGGCCTTGATGTAATCGGGATAGCGCGGACCATAACGGTTCGCCATGTCGGTCAGCGTCTGCACCTGCAGGGCGCGCTGGCGACGCAGATCCTGGATGGTCACCGAATTGCGAACCTCGGTGATGGCGTCCAGCTTGCCCGCGGAAAGCTGACGCTGCGCCGCAACATGCTTGGCGCGCATCTCGGCCGACAGCGCCTCGGAGGTGGCCAACTGCATCGCCAGCGGGGCAATCTGCTGGTCGGTGATGGTTTCGCCATCCTTGTTGTTGCTGCGCACGATGCCATTATCGGCCTCGAACTTGGCGATCTTCTCGTCGGCCTGACGCGCATCGTCGCCCATCTTGGTCAATTGCTGGTCGAAGAAGGCGGCCTGACGCGCAGCGGTGCCGATATCGATGCCCACCTTGCCGTCCATATAGGCCGAGGTGTATTCATTGGCGATCTTCGCGGCCTTGTCGGCATTGAGCGAAGCGACCTTGATGGCGATGATGTAGGTCAGCTTCTCGCGCGCCACATCGGTGACCTGCGAGAGCTGGGTGGCCGCGGCGTCCAGCTTCTGGTCAGCCGTCAGCGGCGGGCCGCTGGGGGCGGGTTTGAAGAATTCCGGGTCCTGATCCAGCTTCAGCCGGCGCACCACCTGCCGCGCGGTGTCCAGCGAGTTGATCACCGACACTTCGGTCTCGATCGCCTCGCTGCCGAGCTGCGCCTGGGCATCATTGTTGGTGTGGTTCAGCGGGTTCTGCTTGGGATCGATCTGCAGGCGGGCAATGCCCTGATAATAAGGCTTGAGCAGGAAGGTCGCCCCCACGCCCAGCGCCGTCACCAGCAGCGTCACCGCCAGCAGCATCTTCCAGCGCCGCTGCAGCACGTCTTTTCCCTTGGCGATCACATCCGCCAGGCGGGCTTCATAGGAGGCTGTCGAGACTTTCATGATTTGAACCCTTGCCCTTGGGAAAGACCTGCATGCCCGGTTGAATGATCGAGACGGAAATGATCGGAACGGGGGCCCATCAGCGCCTCACCGTCATCGACAAACCCATCGTGATGTCGCTGTAGCCCGCGCCCACCGCCAGGCTGTTCACCTTGGAGGTGCGGTAGATCGTCTCGGCCTGGAACCCCAGCCAGCGCGACGCCTGATAGCGCAGCGTGGCATGGGCCTGCTTGGAGGTGCGGCTGGCCGAAGAGGCGATATAGCTCTGGTCCACCGCCATGACTTCCAGGCTGGCGATCAGGTTCTGGCGCAGCGACTGGTCGACCTCGGCGGTGACGCGGCTGTCGATATAGGGCGCGGAGCCCAGCGTCGAATCCTGCACCAGCCGCTGCCCCGTAAAGGTGACGGTGGTGCGCTTGAGGGGGAAGAAATCCACCCGTGCCTGCGCCGAAAAGGCACTGACCGTGGGCTGGGCCGCCGCCTGATAGTCGCGATGGGTAAAGCCCGCGCCGATCATGCCGCGCATCACCCCGGCCAGATCGAAGCTGACCCCGGCCAGGATCTGCTGCCCCGAAGAGTTTTGCGACACGCTGCCGGCCTGCACCACCGGATAGGAAATCTTGTCCGCCGAGACCGCCGAATAAAGCGCGAGGCTGGGCGAGAGCGCCACCTCGACCTGGCCGGACACGCGATCGATGTTGCGGTTGCGATAGCGCTGGTCGGCGGTCCGCCCGTCGGGGTAGCGCAGCGTGGCATAGGAATAGGCCGAATGGTCATAGGCGCCGGTCAGCCGGACCCGTCCGCGCGTGTAGGTGCCCTTGAGCAGTTCGCCGGTGCGGAAAAAGCGCGAGAGCACCTGCGCCTCGGGATTCTGGTCGCTGCTGTAGGGGCTTTCGCCGTAATTGCCGACACGGCCTTCGGCATGCAGCACGAAATTCCGGCCCAGATTCATCTCGCCCGAGGGGAAAATGTCCCACGCATTCTGATTGGCCACGGTCTGGCTGGCATAGCGCCGCAGATCGGCGTTGCCCTGCAACTGCAGCGAGTGGCGCGACCAGTCCGATGCCAGCAAAAAACCGGGCTTGAGCACCGCACTGACGTCACCCTTGTGAGCGATGTCGGTGAGGAAGACGTTGTTATCCCCCACCACGCCCAGGGTCACCTGAGGTTTCAGGGTGAAAGAGCCGATCGCCGCGCCCACCGCATCGTAATCGGGATGCTCTTCATCGAGCACGCCAATGTTGTGGTCGCGCATGTAATCGGGCGCGAGCACCGGCTCGATCAGCGTGTTGAACCCCGGCGCGGTCGAGGCGAGGCGGCCCAGCACGCTGGTCTGTGCCAGCGCCGTGCCCGGATGGCCCAGCGCGCAGGCCACGCCCAGCATCACGCCCGAGGGCGCGGCGAGCGACGGAAAAGCGCGCGCGGCCCGCACCATCACCGGCCGCGATACCATGGCCCGTGACAGCGTCATCCGAGACAGCGCCCTTCTCTTCAAGACCATGTTCCGAGCCAAGCGTCGTCAGCTCAGAAGAATCGCTCGGCCACCCGGATCGTATCGCCGGGCCAGACACGCAGATCGGGGGTGAGCAGGAAGCGCTCCTCCTCGGCCTTGCCATATTTGCGGATGAAGACGTAGGATTCGCGTCCGCGCGGCGTCATGCCCTGGGCCTGCGCCACGGCATTCCACACCGTCAGCCCCGCCGAATAGGCGTATTGGCCGGGCAGGCGCACCTCACCCACGATAAAGAAGGGGCGATAGAGCGTGACTTCGGCGGAAACATGCGGGTCGCGCAGGTAATCCTGCCCCAGCAACTGCTGAAAGCCATCGGCCACCTCGGCCGGGGTCTTGCCCAGCGCCTGAAGCGTGCCCACCAGCGGCAGCGAGACCGAACCATCGGCCCCCACCTGGAATTCCCCGGAAAGCTGCGGCTCGTTGAAGACGGTCAGCCGCACCTTGTCGCCGGCGCCCAGCCGATAATGCTCGGCCACCGTGTCACCGGCGCTGAAACGTTCGCCAGAGCTAATGGTCGCACTTTTGCCCGCGCCTTTCGCATAGGCCGGGGCAGATGCGGACAGGGCCATCTGAGAAGACAGAATCAGGCACAAGCTCAGAAGATACCGCTTACTCACCCGCCATCACCCCATCTATCAAGTTAGACCACTCAACCGTATCGCAGTGCAGCAATCCAATCAAGGCGCAAGACTCCAATACATCATGAGAAAACAAGGAGCAAAAAATGAAGAGATCTATCGATTTTCAAGCCATGACTTTTCGATAACGCCGTTTAACAGGTCAATTAAATCGAGACGACTTTCGATATTTTTTCATTACATCCTGTAATGATCAAATAAATACCCATATCGCCTTTCATCGTTTACTTCTCTTCATCTTTTAATCCCGCCCACATTCATGGCCACAAAGCCACCAAGGCGACTTCATGCCCTTCGCAGTCGCAACATGGGCCAATGAGATAAGAATTTATACCGAGGCGCCGATGACGCCTTCGGCAACCTTCAGCGGATCTTCTGGCAGATCTTGCCATCAACCGGTTTCGGCGTCCGACAAGGCGCGGGCTCACCCCAGATCCAGCCGGACCCGACATAACCAAGATAGACACGGCCAAAGACATCCGGATCGGCGCCGATCACACTGACCTGATCGAGCGAACCGGCCGGAAACTGGGCGATCTGCTGCCAGTTGGCGGCATTGTCGACCGAGCGCCACACACCATATTGGCCCGAGACCCGGCCCGAGATGAAGATCGTCGGGTAGTCCTTGCCCTTCGCCGCCTTGCCGAAGGCCACGTCGTCGACATGATCGACGTGGTCGACCATCTGCCAGCTCTTGCCGCCATCCATGCTGCGGCGCAAACGGGTGTCGCTGGCATCCTGCGTGCCCGAGGTGAAGAAGAGATGCCCCGCATGACCGGGCACCGAGCGCAGCTTGGCCGCCGCCTTGCTGTCGGGCGCGATTTCTCCGGCGAAGACGCGGCTCCAGCTCGCACCGCCGTCGCCGCTGCGCCACAGACCCTGCAGTGCAGCATTGGCCCCTTCCCCGCTGTGATAGAGGTAGAAGGTGCGGCTCTCGCTCTTGTCGGCGGTCAGCGTCTTGCGCTGATACCATGAGTGTTCGAAGGAACCGGTGTTATCGCCGACCTCGCCCTGCAATTGCACCGGCTGCCAGGTCTGGCCGCGATCGGTGGTGTAGAAGGGCTTGCGGTTCTCCGAAGGCTCCCAGACGATGTTGTTGGTGTCGCCCGAGGCAACCGCGATGGTTCCATAGGCCATGCGCCATGGATCATCCGATTTGGTTCCCGGCGGGGTCGGTAAACTGGCGAATTTGGTCCAGCTACGCCCGCCATCGGTGCTGTATCCGGCCATCACCGCATTGCCGTCCTCGGCGCAGCAATGGCGCTGATCGGAGGCATTGGTCACCAGGAAGGAGGGATCGGCGGGCGTCCAGTCCACCTGCTGCACCGACATCAGCGCGCGCTCATTGGGGCCGAAGGTGGTGGAGAAGGCGTTGAGATTGTCCTTCACATGCATGCCGAAATCCCAGCCGGCAAAGACCGGCGACTGGCCGGGGGCCTGGATCGCGTCATTGGCGACCAGCTCCTCGATGCCGCGCGCCTGGCTGATCCAGTTGGTTACCGTGCTGCCCGGCTGAACATCGGCATAGAACACGCCCATGCCATGGGCCACCCACAGGCGCCCTGCCACCTTGGGGTCGAAATGCACGTCGGCGGTGGGGAAATAGGAGGAATCGCCCAGATGCAGCCAGGGCGGATCGCCCGCCCCCACCGCGGCGCTGTGCGAGAGATGGCTCCAGCTCTTGCCCTGATCGCTCGACTGGAAGCCATTGCCGCCCGCATCGAAGACCATCACCAGATCGCCGTGCGGATCGGCCGCCACCGCCGACCAGTCGGTCACCGGCAGGCCCGCTTCCCTGGTCAGATCGCGCCACTGGCCATCGCGATAGAGCCAGGCCGACTTGCTGGCGGCGTCCACGCCGAAGAAATTGCCATGCGCATCAAAGACCCCGCGCTTCAGCATCATCGGCTGCAGGCCCGAGGCGGTCAGCGGATGGAAGCTGTTGCCGCCATCCTGCGAGACATACATGCCATGACCCGAGGACATCGCCCAGATGCGCCCCGTCGCCTTGCCCTTCTCGCCGCTTTCGAACCAGATCATCGCGCCGGGCGCCTGAATGCCGGGCGTGCCGGGATCACGATCGAGGCTGGCGGGAACCGAATCGACACGGCTCCACGATGCGCCGGCATTGCTCGACTTCCAGAGCCCCGCCTCGGGCGAGCCCAGCAGCACCAGATCGGGATTCTCTGGCGAGACCGCCATATAGGGGCCGCCCAGACGGAAATCGCTGTTGGCGTTCCAGGTCAGCGGGAAGGGACTGCCCGATCCCGCCGCCACCCAATGCGCCCCGCGATCATCGCTGCGATAGACCCGGCCCTTGATCGCCATATAGATGCGGTCGGGCTTCGAGGGCGCCACGGCGATCTCATAGACCCCCGCCGCCAGCCCGCCCTGCACGCGGTCGCCCGCGGGCATGGCATCGGCGTTGACCAGTTGGACCCAGCGATTGCCCTCCGGCGACCAGATATAGGCGCCATAGACATCGGTGCGCGCCACCAGCGTGTTGCCGCCCGCATCCTGCGACAGGCCGGTGATGAAACCGCCGCCGCCCACCGCTACATGGCTCCACTGATAGGTTTCGCCTGCCACCGGCCCACCAGCATTCGACAGGGGGCTTGGCGGCGCGTGACGCGCATGGACCTGCTCGGTGTTGTAGAACAGCGTCCCGGCCCCGGCGATTTCCAAGACAAGCAGGCCCAGCAAAATCCACGGCCGACGACGGCTGCGCGGTTTGACGAATTGGGCATAACTTATATCGCGGCGGCTGGATGTCGGCATAATATTCCTGACATTGAGGCAGCTTGATGGAACAATCATGACATCGGCCTGGCCGACGTCAGTCGTGCGTCTTGGTCGCGAGGTGGTAAGCCGCGCGTGGATTGGTCACCAGATAACGCACCCCCAGCCGCAAGGGCTCCCGAGCGGCGCGATAGAGCCATTCCAGCCCCGTCGCCTGCATCCACTCGGGCGCACGCGACACGCCCCCCCCGTAATAATCGAAAAGCCCTCCACAGGTCCGCACCCAGGCCACCCCCGCCAGATGCTCACGCGCCTTCACCGCAAAATGCTCCTGCCGCGGGGTGCCTGTGCCCACCCACAGCACATCGGCGCCCGAACGGCGCACCGCCGCGCAGATCGCGGGAATATCGCCATCCGAGAAATAGCCGTGGCGCACCCCCACCACCTGCAGATCGGGATAGCGGCTGCGCATGTTTTCCGCGGCCCGCGCCGCCACGCCCTGCCGGGCGCCCAGAAAATAGAAGCGGATGCCCTCGCGCGCCGCCATCTGTGAGGCGTCGAGCACGAAGTCGGTGGTCGCCGTGCGCTCCACCAGCGGATCGCGGCAGAACAGGCGGCTGGCAAAGACCAGCGGCATGCCGTCGGCATCGACGATATCGGCCCGGTCGATGGCGCTGCGCAGAAACGGATCGGAATGATAGACCGCCACCACACTGCCATTGGCCGAGGTGACAAAACGCGGAAAAGGCAGTTCCCCGGCCCGCGCCGCGCGAACATCGGCAAGCATGATGGCGCAGAGATCGCCGCGCGTCGCCCTGGTCACGGGCAGGCCGCCGATGGTCAATGTGGGCGCCTTCATATCTGCTCCCCGGACATGCAACGCGCTCACCCCACAGCCCGCACTCAAACACCCATGCGGCCAGCCCGCATGCGCAACATGCACAAGCGGTAAAGAAATCATAGCGATATAATAGGGGCTTGCCAAGCAGCGGCCCCTCAGCTCATCGTAGATTGAGCAGGTGCAGCATGAAAAACGCCCGAACCGTCACGGCGCCGGAGCCGGCGCGGCAGCAGGCGTCGGCGCGGAAACAGGGGCCTCCCACGGCCCTTCCCAACGCCGCGCGGTGACGATCTTCACCGGCACGCTGAGCATCTGCCCCTTCATCACCCCATCGCCCTTGTTGGGGTCGAGCGGCGCATCGAAAATGCGGCGCACCACATCCATCCCCTTCACCACATGGCCGAAAGCCGCATAGCCCTGCCGGTCATCCTCGCTCTCGGCCTTGGGGTTGGCGTCCAGCCCGTCCATATCCGACAGCAGGATCGAGAAATCCCCCGTCGCCGTGCCCGGCGCATAGCGCGCCATGCTGATCGCCCCTGCCTTGTGATGCACACCCGTCACCGTGGTCGGCTCATGCGCGATGGGCGGCAGCAAGCGGCGGGGATCGCCCTGCGTGCCCGCCTGAATAAGACCGCTGGGCGGATCGCCCCAGGGCAGATGCATCGCGCGGTAAAACAAGATGCCGTCCAGCCGCTTGCTCTGGGCATAGCGCAGGAAATTGAGCGTGGTGATCGGCGCATGCTTGCCGTCCAGCTCCAGCACGATCTCGCCCTCGGTGGTGGTGAGGACCACATGCTCTGTGTCCTGAAGCTGGATTGCCGGGGGCGGGGCGTATTTGGGCTGGGCTGCTGCCGGGGCGGCTGCGTGCCTCACGGGGGCTGCCGTGAGCGGGGTGGTCAGGAGCAGGGTGAGAAGGGCGATTCGTTTCAGCATTCAGGGAAGATAGTAAGAGAAAGATGCGAGGGCCATCGCCCTCGCCCTCCCTTTACTGTCAACCTCAGCGCTTCGGGTTCAGCCTTGCGCTCAGCTTGCCGCGCCGCAGGCTTTAGAAATGCCAGCGCAGCCTATCGATCATGGGACCACTGCCTGCGGCGCTTTATGTGATGCAGGTGGAGAGCCAAGGCGCACCATTTCGGCACCCCCGCCCTATCGCCGGAAGACGTCATAGGAGCGCGAGGGCCCGGAGCATTCCTCTTGAGGAATGCGACCAACAAAGACTCCCCCCTCGCATCTTCCTTTTCACCCCTTCAACAATCCCCACGCCACCAGATCCGCCTCCAGAGCCTCCGAACCGCCGACGAAATGATGCGTATGCCACCCCAACCGCTGCGCCGTGGCGATGTTGGCGGCGTTGTCATCCACGAACAGCATCTCCTCCGGCGCATGGCCGAAGCGCGCTGCCGCGTGATGGAAGATCTCGTCGTCAGGCTTCACCATCTTCTCCACGCCGGAGACGACGATATCGCGCATATGGCCGAGCTGCGGCAGGGTCGGGCGGAACAGTTCGAAGGCCTCATCGCCGAAATTGGTGATCGCGTAGAGCGGCACGCCGCCAGCCGCCAGCCGGTCGACCAGCGCGGGGGTGCCGGGAATCGGGCCGGGGATGCTTTCGATCCAGCGGTCGGCATAGGCCTCGATCAGCGTGGCTTCGGCGGGGTAGAGCGCGCTGCGCTCGGCGACCATCTGGGCGAAGGGCTTGCCGGCGTCGTGTTCGAAATGCCAGTCCTTGGTCACGACGTGGGTCAGGAACCAGTCGAGCTTCTCGGGATCCTCGATCAGCTTTTCGTAGATCAGACGCAGATCCCAGTCGATCAGCACATGGCCGATGTCGAACACCACCACATGGGGCTGGGTGGCGGGGGCTTGCTGAGTCATGGAATCGCCTTGCTGTGTTGGGGAGGAAGAGAGGACAGCCCAAACGCCGCCAGCCCGCTGTCACCCTGGTAGGGCAACAGCGGGCTGGTGAAGCGCATCAGACGGCAAAGGCAGGCATGGCGCCTGCCTGTCGCGTTCAGCCCTGGCGGGCCTTGAAGCGACGCTGCGTCTTGTTGATGACATAGGTGCGGCCGCGACGACGGATCACGCGGTTATCGCGATGACGGTCCTTCAACGACTTCAGGCTGTTGCGAATCTTCATGGGTCGTCTCTTTGTCGTGGGGCGACCAGTCTTGCTGATTCTGTCCGCCGGAAATTGAAGCCGGGCCGATAAGGGGCGCGGCGGGGGAAGTCAAGGCCGGTCAGGCAATTCGCCGGCCCTGCATGGCGTCATCCTTCACGAATCTCGCCCAAACGGCGCTCCCACGCCAGGGCATGGGCGACAATAAGATCCAGATCGGCATAGCGCGGCACCCATGGCAGGGTGGCCTTGATGCGGCTGTTGTCGGAGATCAGCGAATCGGGGTCGCCCGCGCGGCGGCCCTCCAGCACGCGGCTGATCTTGATGTTGGTGGCCCGGTCCACCGCGTCCAGCACATCGAGCACCGAGAAGCCCGTGCCATAGCCGCAGTTCATCGTCAGCGATTGGCCGGGTGCCTCGGTCAGGGCCTCCAGCGCCAGCACATGGGCGGCGGCCAGATCGCTGACATGGATATAGTCGCGCACACCGGTGCCATCGGGCGTATCGAAATCGGTGCCGAAGACGCTGACGCTCTCCCGCTTGCCCAGCGCGGCTTCCACCGCCACCTTGATCAGATGCGTGGCGCCCGCCGTGCTCTGCCCGGTGCGCGCCTGCGGATCGGCGCCCGCCACGTTGAAGTAACGCAGCGCGCAATAATTGACGGGATGCGCCGCGGCCACGTCCTTGAGCATGATCTCGGTCATCAGCTTGGACATGCCATAGGGATTGATCGGCTGCTTGGGGCTGTCCTCGGTCACCGGCGAGACCTCGGGGATGCCATAGGTCGCGGCGGTGGAGCTGAAGATGAAATGCTTCACCCCGCCTTTCACCGCCGCCTCGATCAGGGCGCGGCTGTTGGCGGTGTTGTTGTGATAGTACTTCAGCGGGTTCTCGACCGATTCGGGCACCACCACCGATCCGGCGAAATGCATGATCGCCTGAATGCCGCGCTCGGCGAAAATCCGCGCGAGCAGATCGCCATCCGCGATATCGCCCTGATAGAGCGGCACACCCTTGGGCACGGCAAAGGCAAAACCGGTGACCAGATTGTCGATCACCGCCACATCCCAACCGGCATCCTTCAGCGCCAGCACGGCATGGCTGCCGATATAGCCCGCCCCGCCCGTCACCAGCACCGGAACTTTCTTGCTCATACGCATCCCTTCGCCTGCCCAGTTGTCATCTTCATAAACCGACCAGCCGCCCGGTCCAGCGCTTATGCCGCGCTGCGGCATGTTCTGCATCCACGCCGGTTCATTCTGCAGAAAGCCCCGGCGGCCTAGCGCTGGAAGCGCGCCTGAGCCATGCTCCACATGCCCTCGCGCCCCACGGAGTTTCCCATGCCCTTGTCCAACCGAACCCCTTCCCGCCTGATGCTCGGCATTGGCGGCGCGCTGCTGCTGTTTTCGGCTGGATCGGCCAGTGCCCAGCCCGGCTGGGGCGGTTATGGCGGCGGCTGGGGTGGCTATGGCGGTGGTTTCGGCGGTTACGGCGGCGGCTTCGGGCGCAGCTATGCCTCCGCCTCTCCCCGCGACGATCGCGAGGGCAAGCTCGACGCCGAGGGCTTCCCAGCCCCCGATGCCGGGGACCTGCTGGGCAACGGCCATGTGACGGTCGCCTCCATGGCAGGCTCGATGGGCGAGGGCCGCGAGGAAGCCACCTTCGAGGCCGCCGTCATCGATCAGCTCGCCAAATCGGGCTATGACACGGTGACGCGCGATCCCAATGGCGGCCAGATCACCGAGATCGGCATCATCCATGACGAACTCGTCCCCGCCGAGCAGAAGCACAGCCCCATCTCGGGCGAAGTGGCGGCGGGCGTCTCCAATTACGGCTCGGCCTTTGGCGTGGCGCTCAATTACGATGCTAGCAAGCCGCGCGGCGCGCTGATCGAGACGCGGCTGGACCTGCGCATCCGCGACCGCGCCACCGGCAAGCCCCTGTTCGAGGGCCGTGCCCGCATCGCCACCCGCGAAGGCGATTCGCGCTGGACCGATGAAAAGATCGCCAACCGCCTGGCCGCCGCGATCTTCGCCAAATTCCCGCAAGTGCCGCATCGCGCCCCTTCAGCTCCGGCACCCGCGCCTGTGGCAGATCCCTCGCCCGCGCCTTCGGCACCATCCACCCTCGCGGTGGGATGACCCCCTTCACAGCCGGTCGGGCGCGATCTATCGAGAGTGCCATGACCCAGCCCATTCAGATCGACTCCCATTTCGACTCCGGCAACATCGAGCTGCTCGGTCGTGATGGTGACACGCTCACCCTCGCCATCCGCCACGATGAGGACAGCGAGTTCTTCCAATGGTTTCACTTCCGCGCCAGCGGCATCGCCGGGCGCACCGTCACCCTGCGCATCCGCGGGCTGGAAACCAGCGCCTATCCCGGCGGCTGGCCGCATTACCGCGCCTGCGTCTCGACCGACCGCCGCCTGTGGACCCGCGCCGACACCAGCTATGACGCCACCGAAGACGGCGGCACACTGACCATCACCTACAAGAGCGACAGCAACATCGCCTGGTTTGCCTATTTCACCCCCTATTCGATGGAGCGGCACCACGATCTGATCGCCGAAATGGCCAGCCAGCCGGGCGTGAGCTATCGCTGCCTGGGCAGCAGCCTCGACGGCCAGCCGATCGACTGCCTCGAACTGGGCGAGGGCCCGCTCGAAGTCTGGCTCTATGCCCGCCAGCACCCCGGCGAGAGCATGGCCGAATGGTGGATGGAAGGCGCGCTCGAAGCGCTGGTCGATCCCGCCAATCCGCATGGCCGCCTGCTGCGCCAGCGCTGCCGCTTCCATATCGTGCCCAACGCCAACCCCGACGGCTCGGTGCGCGGCCATCTGCGCACCAATGCGGTGGGCGTGAACCTCAACCGCGAATGGCACGAGCCCTCGGCCGAACGCAGCCCCGAGGTTCTGGCGATCCGCAACGCCATGGACGAGACCGGCGTGGATTTCGCCATGGATGTCCATGGCGACGAGGCCATCGCCGCCGTCTTTATGGCGGGCTTCGACGGCATCCCCGCGCTCAAGCCGGGGCAGCAGGCGGGCTATGACCGCTATATCGAGCTGCTCGACCGCCGCACGCCCGATTTCCAGACGCGGCTGGGCTATCCCAAGGCGCCTGCGGGCAAGGCCAACCTCACCATGTCCACCAACCAGCTCGCGCAGCGCTATGGCGCGGTGTCGATGACGCTGGAAATGCCCTTCAAGGAGCATGACCCCCTGCCCGATATGCTGCAGGGCTGGAGCGCGGAACGCTCGATGCGGCTGGGCGAGGAATGCATCGCCGCTCTGGCCGAGTGGGTGCATAACGTTCCGGCTTCGGCCTGACAGGGGTTTTAAGAAGGACGTGAAGATGCGAGGGCCATCGCCCTCGCGCTCCCGTTAATGTCTGCGTTGCGCCAAGGGTTCGACCTTGCGCCCAGTTTGCCGCGCCGCAGGCAGGGAATTTGATGCCTGCGGCGCCTTAGGCTGCGCAGGTGGAGAGTTCCGGCACAAGGATCGGGCGCCGCTGCCCTCTCGCCGGAAGACGTTATGGGAGCGCGAGGGGGTAACCCCCTCGCACTTTATTCCCTTAACAATCTTGCGAAAAACCGGAAAGGTTCAGGCGACGCGCGAACGCCGCCTGAACCCCTCAGGCGTAGGTTGTCACGGTCCCACCGAGTGCGGCGGCTGCCGGGCTGGCGGCAACAGCGCTGGCCACCGATGTGGTGGTTGCGGCGGTGCTGCTGGCCAGTTCGGCGAGCTGGGCTTCGGCGATGGGCTTCCCGTCCTGCGACAGGTTGATGGCAGTGGCACCTTGCTGGCGAACCGCCACCAGATCCACCCGCACCGCGGCGACCGAGGAGGATTGATAATTGACCGGTCCGTCAGCAGTGACGGCATTGACGGCGTAGCTCATGCAAGACTCCTTTCGCAGGAGGTCAGAACGGCGCAAAAACGGCGGAATTAAGCCGTTTCAGACCTAGGCAGGAAGCGTAACCAAGCCTGGATGGCCAGGGCAGGTAACTCTACGGAGCATCCTTGTGCGTGGCCTTCGTCACAATTTCATTCATGCGGGTTGCGGCGGTCACCGCGGCGGGGCCGTGATAGAGCCCCTTGAGATAGGCCCGGTCATAGGATGTCAGCTCGGTGATCTGTGGGGATCCGTCGAAAAGCCCCAGAATCGTGGGCTCGGCCCCCGCCACCGCGGGCGTGCCCCGGATGTCGGCCAGTGAGCGCAGCGCGGCATAATCGGCGAGCTGGCGCAGGGTCTTGCCCATGGTGGCGGCGCTTTCGATCCCGACAAGCACGGTGACGATATCCTGCCGGGTGGGCGGATTGATGATCGAGGCATCGTCGACGATCATCATCGGCCTGTCGCCCAGATCGCCCATCTTGCCCGGATGCATATAGCGGCCATCGCGGCTGCGTATTTCGGTGACGGTCACCACATAGGCCGGGCCGGGGCCCTGTGCCGCCTGATCGAGAGCCTTGTCCTCAAGGCCAAGGCTGCTCGCCGTGTGGCCTTCCTTGGCCAGCCGCTGGAGTTCGGCCTGCACATGGTCCGCCAGCACGACGACGATGTTGGGGCGGCAGCCGGGCTTGCCGACCTCCACCCCGGCGTCGCGGGCATCCTGCATCATGCGCTCGGCCATGATCCGGTCATAGGGGGCATAGACCCCGCCGACCTCGAAACAGACCTTGCCGTCGAAGCGGGCCAATTGCCGGTCATGCGGCCGGGATATGGCGCTGGTCATCCGCTTGATGATGGCCTTGCGCTGGGGGTTGCCGGTGACGACGATGCTGTCGGGGGCCGTGGCGGACTGGCGCTTGCCGTCAGGCCGCGCATCGGACGCCTGAGTGTCCACGGCAGGCTGAGCGCCCGCAACTGTCGCGGCCAGCAAGCCCATGCCCCCGACCATGCCCGCAAGAAAACGCCCCATAGGCCCACCCCATATGCTTGCCTGCCAAGGGATTGAGCGTGAATCGCGGCATGGTCAAGCTACCCGATCGGGGTGCGGAATCACCCCAGATTGGCAGGCCCGAAGGCATGGGGCAGCAGGGCTGACAGGCGCATCTCCACCACGCTGTCAGCGCCAAGGCTCCACACCACCGGGTCGGTGCCGCCAAGCTGGGCGATCTCGTTGAGCACCTGGCGGCAGCGGCCGCAGGGCGTGACAGGGGCCGCGCCGGGGCTGGCCGCGCCATCTTCGCCCGGCGCGCCGCCGATCACCGCTACGGCCATCAGACCGCCGCGCACGCCATCGGCCATGGCTTTGGACACCGCCACCGTCTCGGCGCAGAGCGCGAGGCCATAGGAGGCATTCTCGACATTGGCGCCAGTGACGACGCTGCCGTCGGCAAAGGCCAGCGCCGCGCCGACATGAAACTTCGAATAGGGCGCATAGGCCTTGGCCGAGGCATCGCGCGCGGCGGCGATCAGCGTCGCCTGATCGACCGTGAGGGGAACATGCTTCATCTTCGTCATTCCTATTGCTGAACCACCACCCAGCGCAGGGGTGCGTCACCGGCATTGTTGGCCAGTGCGTGATTGGCCGTCCAGATCGCCCAGGGGCGCCCCACATCGGGGGCAAAACGGTCACCCTCGACCCACAGATTGCGGTCGAGCCCGCGCGCGACATGATAGCGCGCCTCGAAGGCCGAGCCGATCTTGAGGATCGCGGGCTTGCCGGTGTGAGTCTCGATCTGGTTGATGAAGGTCATCAGTTCGCTGACCACTGCGGCATCGCTGACCTTGACCGGGCAATTGTCGGCCACATCGTCCAGCGCCACGGCGGGGGGCAGCATTTTCGCATCGCGCGGCACCACGGTGACGAAATTGGCGGCCTGCTTGTCGGCGGGCTGGCAGGGGTCATAGCGGTGCACCGCCCCCACCTGCAGCCCGGCGGCGCGGGCACCATCCAGATTATGCACCACATTGGGGTCGCGGGCAAAGGCGCTGGCCGAGGCATCGACATAGGCGAAATCGGCACCGATGGCCTTCACCGCCGTCCAGTCGATGTCGCCGTCGCCCTGGCCGATCTCGACGCCCTGCACGCCATAGGTGGTGCGTGGCGGCATCCAGTGGCGCATCGTCCACCAGCTCCACGCGCCGCCCACCATGGCGATCAGCGCCAGCGCGCCCGCCCAGCGCCACAGCATGCGGGCACTGAACCAGCGCCCCACCCATCCTTTATGGGCGTTTTTTCCGCCGGGCTTGCGCTGGCGGGCTCTGGTGACGGTGCGGGCCATCGCTCAGCTCCGCAGATGCAACACGCAGACCAGCGTGAAGAGCCGCCGCGCCGTGGCGAAATCGGTCTCCACCTTGCCCTCCAGCCGCTCGATCAACAGGCCGGCGGCTTCGTTGTGGGTGGCGCGGCGGGCCATGTCGATGGTCTCGATCTCCTCGGCGGAGACGCGGCGCACGGCCTGGTAATAGCTTTCGCAAATGGCGAAATAATCGCGGATCGGGCGGCGCAGGCGCCCCAGCGCCAGAATGAAGGTTTCGAGCAATTGCCCGCCCTCATCCGACAGCTCCAGCGACAGGCGCCCGTCATCCACCGCCATGCGCAGGCGATAGGGGCCCTGATGCCCGGCATCCCAGGCGCGCAACGGCTTGAAGCTGTTCTCCTCGATCAGGTCGAAGATCGCGACGCGCCGTTCCTGCTCGATATCGGCGTTGCGCTTGAGGATGCTCGTCTCGTCGAGCTCGATATGGCTGATGCGCGGCTGGCCGGTGGGCTGGTCCATATATCAGCCTGTCGCAAATGCGCTGCCCCCCCGCAAGAGGCAAACGCTGCGCAATCGGAGCGATCCGCCCTGTGGGCCACGATTGCATCCCCGATATCCACAGGGGCAGGGTCTTACGCCCTTATGGACAGCAGCCATCAAGGCGCGCATGAGCCGGTGAATGCCCTCTCCAGACCTTCTTTTCCCCTTTGCCGCCAATCCTGAGTCGCAAGGCGATTCGGCAGCCCCCGGCCGCGCCATGCCCGCCAACCTCGAGGCCGAGGCGGCCTTCCTGGGCGCGGTGCTGATCGACAACCGCGTGGTCGAGGAACTCTCCACGCCTTTGGCCGCGACCCATTTCTTCGAGCCGGTGCATCAGCGCCTCTATGAGCGCATGCTGCAACTGATCGACCGCAAGGCGGTGGTGACGCCGGTCACGCTGCGCCCCTATTTCGAGACCGATGAGGCGTTGAAGGCGCTGGGCGGCACCGCCTATCTGGCGCGCCTGACCGCCGACGGGCAGGGCCTTGTCGCGCCGCGCGTGCTGGCCGAGCAGATCTATGAGCTGGCCATGCTGCGCGAGCTGGTGCGCGTGGGCCGCGAGCTGGTCGACAATGCCATCGACACCTCGCAGGAGATCGAGCCGCTGGCCCAGATCGAACGCGCCGAAGCCGCGCTCTATCAGGTGGCCGAGGGCGCAGGATCGGTGAATGAGGCGCAGAGCTTTTCGCAGGCGACGCGCACCGCGATCTTCTCGATTGAAAAGGCGTTCAATTCGGGTGGCCATGTCTCGGGCAAGACCACCGGCATGAGCAGCGTGAACGCCAAGATCGGCGGCCTTCACGATTCCGACCTTATCATTCTCGCGGGCCGTCCCGGCATGGGCAAGACCTCGCTGGTGACCAACATCGCCTTCAACACGGCGGATCGTTACCAGAACGATATGGCGATCGGCGTCGCGCCCGAGAAATCGGTGGGCGCACCGGTGGCGTTTTTCTCGCTGGAAATGAGCGCCGACCAGCTCGCCACCCGTGTGCTGGCCGAGCAATCGGGCATTTCCTCCGAAAGCCTGCGCACCGGCAAGATCAGCCGCGAGGATTTCCAGCAGCTCTCCTTCGCCAGCCAGCGTCTGGCGCAATTGCCGCTGTTTATCGATGACACCCCCGGCCTGACGATTGCCGCCCTGCGCGCACGCGCCCGCCGTTTGAAGCGGCGCCATGACATCGGCCTTGTCATCGTCGACTATCTTCAGCTTCTGTCCGGCACGGGCAAGGCGGGCGACAACCGCGTGAACGAAATCTCCGAGATCAGCCGTGGTTTGAAGCAGCTTGCGAAAGAGCTGCATGTGCCGGTGATCGCGCTCTCGCAGCTCAGCCGTGCGGTCGAGCAGCGCGAGGACAAGCGCCCCCTGCTGTCGGACCTTCGCGAATCGGGCTCGATCGAGCAGGACGCCGATATGGTGTGGTTCGTCTTCCGCGAGGATTACTACCACAAGGCCCGCGAGCCCAAGGAGCCCACCCCCACCGATCCGCCCGCCGTGCACGAACAGCATATGCAATGGGCGCAGGAAATGGAGCGCCTGAACGGCCTGGCCGAGCTGATCGTGGCCAAACAGCGCCACGGCTCGACCGGCAAGGTACGCCTGCGCTTCGAGGCGCGGATCACCAAATTCAGCGATCTGGCGCCCGAGGATATGGCCGGTTACGGGCCGGATGACGATGAGTAAGGGCTGGGCCCAAGCGAATCCTTGACTTTTGGCGCTTCGCTGCCTAGCTGCCCTATTCCCGAGAGATTCTCGCAGCCCTTTTAACGGAGTGCTCTATGGCACGCGTCACCGTCGAAGATTGCGTCGACAAGATTCCCAACCGTTTCGATCTCGTGCTGCTGGCCGCCCAGCGCGCCCGCGAAATCTCGGGCGGCGCCGAGCTGACCCTCGAGCGCGACCGCGACAAGAACCCCGTCGTCGCCCTGCGCGAAATCGCCGAAGAGAACGTCACCCCCAAGGTGCTCAAGGAAGCCCTCGTCACCTCGCTGCAGCGCGTGCTGCCCGATGACGACGATGAGGTCGATGACATCGGCTCGCTGTCGCAGCAAGCCGAAGCCCTGCGCATCACCGCTGCCGCACCGGTGCGCAACACCTCGCTGGGTGGCGATTACGACGGCTGATTTTTGGCCGATTGTGGTTGTACAAGACCCCGCCGGGCTTTGGCCTTGGCGGGGTTTTTGTTTGGTTTCCTGGCAGGTTTAGAAAAGGGAAGATGCGAGGGCCATCGCCCTCGCGCTCCCGTTAATGTCTGCGTTGCGCCCTGACTAAGCGTTCCGCACGCGCTCGTGGCGTCGCAGACTTTTAAATCGTCCGCCCAGTTTGTGATCCGTGAATTGACTTGTCTGCGGCGCCTTCATTCCCCCACGGGATGAGGAAAGCCGTCCGGCAATCCCTCTAGGCAATGCCTTCCATCCGTGTGGCATTCGAGCGCCATGTCCATCTGATCCCGAAGCTTATCGAGATCACTGCATAACACGCCCATTTCAGCCTCAAGATAGATGCCTGGCATCGGGTTCATCTTTCGGGAAGCCTTTAGAAGCTCGCCAAGTCGTGCCTGCGTGACGCTGTTGCCGTTCCAATAGACCTGGCCATTACGCCCCAAGGCCACCCTGTTCCTCAATGTTTCGAGTGGAACAACTTTGGCAGGGTCGCGCCAGTAATCCCTGGGCGGTGAGCAAGCCCGCCGCTCATCGTGATCGCATGCCCCCAAAAGCATGACTAAACTCAAGCAGCCATATGTTTTCATCAAAGCAGCATGGCAGCACAGCGAAAGGCTCGCCATACATTCTTCGGGAGTCTCATCCACGAAGAGGTGGCCCACAACGGATCGGGCGCCCCTGCCCTATCGCCGGAAGACGTCATGGGAGCGCGAGGGGGTAACCCCCTCGCATTTCCTTTCTAATCCCCTGAAACGCGAACAAAAGAAAACGCCCCGAGAAACCTCCCGGAGCGCCTTCCCTCGCTGTCCTTGAAAATCAGCTCGCCGAGATCGCCGGCGTCGGGGTCAGCCCGCCGATGCCGAAGCGCTTGCCTGCCTTGGGCACGCTCACGCCGCGCACGGGGATCGGCTTGGCCGGGCCGGTGGGCGTTTCGGGACGGTCCAGCTTGCCGGTTTCGATCAGCTCCTTCAGCTCGTCGCCGGTCAGCGTTTCGTATTCCAGCAGGGCCTGCGCCATCAGGTGGAGCTTGTCCTCCTGCGACTTCAGAATATCCATCGCGCGGGCATAGCCATTGTCGACCAGAGCGCGCACTTCGCTGTCGATCAGCTTGCTGGTTTCGTCCGACATCAGCAGGCGCTGCGAGCCGCCCATGCCGAGGTAGCCTTCCTGCTGGTCTTCGTACTGCAGCGGCCCCAGCTTGTCGCTCATGCCCCATTTGGTGACCATGTTGCGGGCCAGACCGGTGGCATACTGGATGTCGCCCGAGGCGCCCGAGGACACTTTGTCGTAACCGAAGATGATCTCCTCGGCGACGCGGCCGCCCATCGAGACCGACAAATTGGCGTGCATCTTGTCGCGATGGTACGAGTAACTGTCGCGCTCCGGCAGGCGCATCACCATGCCCAGCGCACGGCCGCGCGGGATGATCGTCACCTTGTGGACCGGATCGGATGCCGGCTCGTTCAGCGACACCAGCGCATGGCCGGCTTCGTGATACGCGGTCGACTCTTTCTTCTCTTCCTCGGTCATGACCATGGAGCGGCGCTCGGCACCCATCATGATCTTGTCCTTGGCTTTCTCGAACTCCTCCATCGCGACCACGCGCTTGTTGCGGCGGGCGGCGAACAGCGCCGCCTCGTTGACCAGGTTGGCCAGGTCGGCACCGGAGAAGCCCGGCGTACCGCGCGCGATGACGCGCGGCGTCGACGTCGGCGGCCAGCGGCACGCTTGCGCATGTGCACCTTCAGGATCTGCTCGCGGCCACGCACGTCCGGCAGGCCGACCACGACCTGACGGTCGAAACGGCCCGGACGCAGCAGCGCAGGGTCCAGCACGTCCGGACGGTTGGTGGCGGCGATGACGATGATGCCTTCGTTGCCCTCGAAGCCGTCCATCTCGACCAGCATCTGGTTCAGCGTCTGCTCGCGCTCGTCGTTACCGCCGCCCAGGCCGGCGCCACGCTGGCGGCCGACGGCGTCGATTTCATCGATGAAGATGATGCAGGGCGCGTGCTTCTTGGCCTGCTCGAACATGTCGCGCACGCGGCTGGCACCCACGCCGACGAACATTTCGACGAAGTCCGAACCGGAGATGGTGAAGAACGGCACCTTCGCTTCGCCGGCGATGGCCTTGGCCAGCAGCGTCTTACCGGTACCCGGCGGGCCGACCATCAGCACGCCTTTCGGGATCTTGCCGCCCAGCTTGGGGAAACGGCTCGGCTCGCGCAGGTATTCCACCAGTTCGCTCACCTCTTCTTTCGCTTCGTCGCAACCGGCGACATCGGCGAAGGTGGTCTTGATCTGGTCTTCCGTCAGCATGCGGGCCTTGCTCTTGCCGAAGCACATCGCGCCCTTGCCGCCGCCGCCCTTCTGCACCTGACGCAGCGCGAAGAAGGCCACGCCCAGGATCAGCAGGAAGGGCAGGGCCTGCGCCATGATGTAGAGCAGCAGATTGTGCTCATCATCGGGCGCCTTGCCCGCATACTTCACATTGTGCTGCTGAAGCAGGGGCTGCAGCGACACGTCATTGGGCACGGGCACGGTGGTGAAGCTGTCGCCATTCTTGAAATGGCCGGAAATCCGCTGCTCGCCCACGGCGGCGTCGGCGACGAGGTCGTCGGCCACCTTGGCGCGGAATTCGGAATATTGGAGCTGAGTCGCGCCAACGTCGCCGCGCGATCCGAAAAGGGAGACGGCGAAGACCAGCGCCAGGAAAATACCTCCCCAGACCAACAGGTTCTTCATCCAGGGGTTACCATTGGGCTGCTCTTCATTCATCGCGCGGTCCTTTCCAGAAGCCCAATGTAGGAGCCCGGCGCTGAATGACAAGCTAACACGCGCAGCGGATTTGCACAGGATTGCAGAAGAGCTGCGGGCGGGAATGCTTAACGCACCCCGCCCGCATGTTTTTTATAGCACGGCACCGGCCCGCTCCCCCGGCCCGGCTACCCATCGTGGTATGCTGTGGGTGGCCGGGCCGGGGGAGCGGGCCGGTGCCGCCTTCGCCGTCAGACGAAGGCGGCACAGATTACTGCCCCGAGGGCGTCGGCCCGATCTTGGTGTTCAGCACCCAACCGACATTGTCGTTCTCGTCGGCCACTTCCCACCACAGGCCCTGCTTGTTGCCGGTGGGATAGAGGATCGCGCCGGGCGCTAGGCTGCGCACGGTCAGGCCGTTGGCGGCGGGCGTCTTGTGCATCACCACCGGGGCCAGCGCCTGGAAGGTCTTGGCGGGGGTGGCTTCGGCGGTGCCCGTCGCGCCCTGCTGGATGCCGCCCAACTGGTTCACCAGCTTGGCATAGGCATCGAGGAAGGACATGGTCACGATGCGACCGATGTCGGTGTTGTCATAGCCGCCGCCGACCAGACCCACCGCGCCGCTGCCGAAGAAGCCGCCGCCGCCAGCACCAAAGCTGACGCTGTTCTTGACGGCATAGCCCTCGGTGGTGGCGATGGTTTCGGTGGTGCGCACATTGGTGACCGAGAGGACGGTGTTGGCCTCCATCTTGCGGGTGCGGATGTTGCCCAGCACCGCGCCGAAGCCGCCGCCGACCAGACCGCCAAGCCCGCCGCCCACGCGCGAGCCCGAGGCATTGCCGTTGGCGGCCTGCACCTCGGCCTGAAGCACATAGTCGGCGGCCTTGATCTGCCCCTGGCCGACGTTGGAACCGCGCTGATGGCCCAGATCGCCCGCGATGTCGCGCTCACGCTGGGCGGCCTGCAGGCCCGAGCCGCGGTCGACCAGGTTGAAGCAACCCGAACGCTGCACGATTACTTTCAGCAGCTTCTGCGGCGGGGCCAGATTGTACTGGGTCCAGCCGCGCGCATCGTCGCCATCGACGATCGAGATGGTGCCCAGCTTGCGCGTGCAATGCGGCACATCGTCGAGCGCCTGACGCTGGGCCTTTTCCGCCTTGGTCGGCGCGGCCTGAGCCAGCGCCACATCGGGCGCCATCAGCGCGAGCGTTGAAACAGCGGCCGAAAAGGCCGTCACCGCGTTCAGGATCTTGTGCATGAAACCCCCGTTGGTCGCCGGCCTTGGGGGAAGACCGGCTATAATACTCTGGGGAGCGCTGATGCCAGAAGCACAAGCTAAGAATCAATAAAAATTACATAGAGCGCCTGCGGTTTATCGCAGAGTTTCAGTCCCCATTCGCAATCATCTTGCGCAACTTACCAATAAGGCCGCGTCAGTCGCCATGCCGTTTGAGCAGGAACACGGCATGTTCGGCACGCCAGTTGGCGGCGGCGGCTCCGGTTAGCGCGTCACCTTCCAGAAACCATGCGCCCTCCACGGCGATGCCGCGCTGGGCGACAAAATCGCGGAAGTCGGCAACGGTAAGATGGTGAATGTTGGGCGTTTCATACCAGGCCACCGGCAGCAGCCGCGTCACCGGCATGCGCCCGCCCCACAGCAGCGAGACCCGCACCCGCCAATGCGCGAAATTGGGGAAGCTGACAAAAGCGCGGCGCCCGATGCGCAGCAATTGCTCCATCACCAGATCGGGGCGCTTGGTGGTCTGCAGGGTCTGCGAGAGGATGGCGTAATCGAAACTGTCGTCGGGATAGAAGGACAGGTCGGTGTCGGCATCGCCCTGAATTGCCGAGAGGCCGCGCGCCACGCAGGCCGCGACATTGGCCGGTTCCAGCTCCAACCCGCGCGCGTCGCACTCGCGGCCATCGCGCAGAGCGGCCATCAGCGTGCCGTCGCCGCAGCCCACATCGAGCACGCGGGCGCCGGGCGCGACATTCTGGGCGATCACCGCCAGATCGGGGCGGAGAACTTCGGAAGACGTCATCGCAGCAGAAATCCTTCGATCACCCGGTCAAGCGCGGGCACGTCGAGCAGGAAGCTGTCATGGCCGAAAGGCGCGGACAGCTCCATAAAGGACACAGCCGCCCCCGCCGCGTTCAGCGCATGGGCAATGCTGCGCGATTCGCTGGTGGGATAGAGCCAGTCGGTGTCGAACGACACAAGGCAGAAGCGCGAATGCACGCCCTTGAAAGCCTCGGCCAGGCGGCCCGGATGGTCGTCCTCGCCATGGCCTTCGGCGAGGTCGAAATAGCTCATCGCCTTGGTGATATAGAGGTAGGAATTGGCATCGAAACGCCCGGTGAAGCTTTCGCCCTGATAGCGCAGATAGCTTTCCACCTGAAAATCCGCGCCGAAGCCGAAGCTTTTGGCCTCACGGTTCTGCAAGCGGCGCCCGAATTTCTCCGACAGGCTGGCTTCCGACAGATAGGTGATATGCGCCGCCATCCGCGCCACGGCCAGACCCGCATCGGGGCTGTTGCCGGTGCCGTGATAGGCGCCGCCCTGCCAGTGGGGATCGGCCATGATCGCCTGACGGCCCAGCTCCTGAAAGGCGATGTTCTGCACCGGCATCGCCGCCGTGCTGGCCAGCACCAGCACGCGTTTCGCCATATCGGGCCAGTTCACCGAGAGCGAAAGCGCCTGCATGCCCCCCATGCTGCCACCGATCACCGCATAGAGGTTCTCCACCCCCAGAGCATTCAGCAACAGCACATGAGCACGCACCATATCCCGGATCGTGATCACCGGAAAACGCGGGCCATAGGGTTGGCCATCGGGCGCCAGACTGCCCGGCCCGGTGGTGCCCATGCAACTGCCCAGCACATTGGGGCAGATCACATAAAAGCGGTCGGTGTCGATCGGCAGGCCGGGGCCGACCATGCGGCTCCACCAGCCGGGCTTGCCGGTGATGGGATGCGGCGTCGCCACATGCTGGTCGCCGGTGGTGGCGTGGCAAATCAGGATCGCATTGTCGCGCGCTTCGTTGAGCCTGCCATAGGTTTCGTAAGCGATGCGCACGCCATGCAGCACTTGGCCGCCGTCCAGCTCCAGCGGCTGGTCGAGGTCATAGGTTGCGCCGACTGCGTGAAGCGGGTTGGTCTCGGTGGGCAGGATCGCGCTGTTGTCCGACATGATGGCGCACGACTTGGGACTTTGCCCCCGCCCTGTCAATTGCGAGCGTGGCAAAGCTGCGCTAGAGCCCCCGCATCATGAACAAGCGTCCCGAACCCAAATCATGGATCAGCGCGATCCACGCCTATGTCCCCGGCAAGTCCAAGGGCGCAGATGGCAAGCCGCTGATCAAGCTGTCGGCCAATGAGAACCCGCTGGGCACCAGCCATGCGGCGCTGGAGGCACGCGCAAATGCCGCCGCCCCGGCGCTCTATCCCGATCCCGACAGCAAGGATCTGCGCGAGGCTCTGGGCAAATTGAACGGCATCGCCCCGTCACGCATCGTGATGGGGACCGGTTCGGACGAATTGCTGCATATCGCGGCGCAGGCCTATGCCGGGCCGGGCGATGAGATCATCTATGTCCGCTACGGCTTCTCGGTCTATGATATCGCCGCAAGGCGTTGCGGGGCGGTGCCCGTGGTGGCGCCCGATCTCGATTACGGCACCGATGTCGATGCGCTGCTGGCGCTGGTGAATGACAAGACCCGCGTGGTCTTTGTGGCCAACCCCAACAACCCCACCGGCAGCTATCTGCCCAAGGGCGAGATCGCCCGCCTGCATGCGGGCCTACCGTCCGACGTGCTGCTGGTGATCGACCAGGCCTATGCCGAATATGTCGCGCCCGAAGACGAGGATGGCGCGTTGGCGCTGGCCGAGGCTCACGAAAACGTGCTGGTGACACGCACCTTCTCGAAGATCTACGGCCTTGCCGGTGAGCGCCTTGGCTGGGCCACCGGCGCGGCGCCGCTGGTCGATGCGCTGAACCGCATTCGCGGGCCCTTCAACCTGTCGAACAGCGCGCAGGCCATGGGGCTGGCGGCGGTGACGGATCAGGCATTCGTGGAAAGCTCGCGCCTCCACAATCTGGCCGAGCGCACCCGCTTTGTGGAGCAGCTCAATGCCCTGTCGAACCATGGTGTGCGCCCGCTGCCCAGTCAGGCGAACTTCGTGCTGATCCTGTTCCAGGGCAAGCTGACGGCGGAAACGGTCTACAACGGCCTGATGGAGCACGGCTATATCACCCGCTGGCTGCCCGGTCAGGGCCTGCCCGATGCGCTGCGCATCACCATCGGCACGGCGGCGCAGATGGATGAGATCGCCGCCGCGATCCGCGCCATGGCCAACGCATGAGCGACGTGCCGTTTCGCAAAGTCGCGATCATCGGGCTGGGTCTGCAGGGCGGCTCGATTGGGCTGGCCCTGCGCGAGCATGCGCCCGCCATCGCCACCACCGGCTATGACCACAACCCCGACACCCGCGCCCGCGCCGCCGAGCGCGGGCTGGTCGGCCATGTCGCGGACACCGCCGCCGAGGCCGTGACCGATGCCGATCTGGTGATCTTCTGCGTCCCCCCGATGGCCATGGGTGATGCCGCCCGCGAATGCGCCGAAGCGCTGTCGCCCGACGCGCTGATCTCCGACGTCGGCTCCAGCAAGGTGACCGTCGCCCGCGCACTGGGCGAGGCCCTGCCCCGCCATCTGGTGATCCCCGCCCACCCCGTCGCGGGCACGGAAAACTCCGGACCGGATGCGGGCTTTGCCAGCCTGTTTCAGGGCCGCTGGTGCATCATCACCCCGCCCGAAGACACGGACGCCGCCAAGGTCGAGCGCCTCTCCACCCTGTGGCAGGCCATCGGCGCCAAGGTCGAGATCATGGATGCCGCGCACCATGACCTCGTGCTGGCCATCACCAGCCATTTGCCGCACCTGATCGCCTACACCATCGTCGGCACCGCGGACGACCTGCAGGAAGTGACCCAGAGCGAGGTCATCAAATATTCCGCAGGCGGCTTCCGCGACTTCACCCGCATCGCCGCCAGCGATCCGACAATGTGGCGCGACGTGTTCCTCTCGAACCGCGACGCCGTGCTGGCCATGCTGCAGGTCTTCACCGAGGATCTGACCGAACTGCAAAAAGCCATCCGCCTCGGGGACGGCGAGAAACTGTTCGACCACTTCACCCGCACCCGCGCCATCCGCCGCTCGATCATCGAGCAGGGTCAGGATGATGCAACGCCGAATTTCGGGCGGCAGGGGTAAGGGGTTTAAGAAAGAAGAGAAGATGCGAGGGCCATCGCCCTCGCGCTCCCTTTAATGTCGACCTTGGCACCAAGGGTTCAGCCTTGCGCTCAGCTTGCTGCGCCGTAGGCAATATTCCACGCACAGCGCTGGCAGGTCTAAAGCCTGCGGCGCCTTTAGGTCACGCAGGTGGAGAGCCTGGGCACAAGGATCGTGCACCACTGCCCGCGCGTCGGAAGACGTTATGGGAGCGCGAGGGGGTAACCCCCTCGCATCTTTCTTTCCCCTAAATTTCAATCATTCAAGGCGTTGATCGCCGCATGCACTCGCCCCTCGATCTCCTCGCGCGGCAGGCCGGCGGGGATCGTCTCCCCCACACGATAGACAATCGTCCCCTTCCGCTTCCAGAAGCCGCGAAACAAAGGCCCGCTGTTCACCGCGATGGGCACCACGGGCAGGCCGATCAGCTTGTAGATTCCGGCGAAGCCCGACTGCAGCTCAGGCTTGTTGCCGTGGTGAACACGCGTGCCCTCGGGGAAGATCACCAGAGGCCGGGAAATGGCCGAAAACTTGCGTGCCGCCGCGATCATCGCGCGCAAGGCCTTGGCGCCCTGGTCGCGCTCGACCGGCACCAGCCCGTAGACCTGCCCGGACTTGCCCCAGCCGGGCACTTTCATCAGTTCCACCTTGGCGAAGATGGCAGGGTGGTCCAGCAGGTTGGGCAGGTCGACCGCCTCGAACATGGCTTCATGCTTCACCGCGATCAGCACCGCGCCGGTGGGCAGCGTGCCTTCGACAATCACGCGGATGCCGAGGATATGGCGCGTGCACCAGCGCTGCCAGGCGGACCAGTGCTCGCACATCCAGCGGTTGACGGCCTCGCTCCAGTTGCGGGTGATGGGGGTCAGCAGGCCCAGCAGCACCGAGCCGCCAAAGAAGAAAATCGCGAAGAGGATGCTGCGCAGCCTCTCTTCCAATGTGTAGCCCCGGTCGGGAGTCATGTCTTTTTCCAGAAGTACCAGGCCTGGCGCGCCAGCCATTTGCAATATTCGGTGAAGAGGATGCGCAGGCTGGGCCGCGTGGGCACGGCATCCTCGATGATGGTCACGCCCTTTGGCACAGGATGGGTCAGTTCAAAAGCGGCGCGGCGCATATGCCAGTCCGACGTCACAAGGCGCACGCTGGAAAGGTGATGGCTGGCGATCCATTGCGTGGATTCAGAGGCATTGCTGCGGGTGTCGACGCTGTCATAGCCCATGGTGATGCAGCAGCGCATCAGCGCCGGCTCGATCTTGTAGAGCGTGGCAAACTCCGCCTGAGTCACCTCCTGATCGACGCCCGAGACCAGCATCTGGCGCGCCCATCCCTTGCGCAGGGTTTCCAGCCCGCGCTGGATGCGCCCGTCGCCGCCGGTCAGCACGATCACGCCATCGGCATGCACGTCTCCGGCCGGGCGCGGCAGAAAGGCGGCGAAGGCGATAAAGCCCAGCGCCCACACCATCAGCAACAGGGCGAGCACACGCCTCAGCATCTCACAGCATCCGCCGCAGCGCGGAGAGCACGGTGACACGCGCCGTCACCACCGCCAGCACCACGGCGGCCAGCGGGATCAGCACCATCAGCGCCCAGTCGAGCCAGCCCAGCGCCCCGCCCGCGATCAGCCCGGCGCCGAGCCCGGCGAAACGCTGCCCCAGCACCACCACCGCCGCCACCGCGACCGCCAGCCCGAGGGCCGCGCCCGCCACGGCATCGAGGCCGATGGCGCGCTGGAAGATGCGGGCGATCTGGCTGTCTGTGCCGCCCATCATATGCACGATGGCGATGGTCTCGCGGTGCTGGCCCAAGGCCGAACGCGTGGCCAGCAGCACAGCGGCGGTCATCGCCACGCCCAGCAGGCCGACCATGGCGGCGGCCAGCCATTGCAGCGAGTCGATGGCGCCGAACACGGGGCTCAGCCAGTGTGATTGCGCATCGACCCGCGCGGCGGGCGCCACCCGGCCCAGCAGTTTGCGCAGCTTTTCCAGTTGCGCCTCATCGGCGGGGCCGCTGGTCTTCACATCGATCAGCGCGGGGACGGGCACCACATCGGCGGCATTGACGCCCTGTTCCTGAGCGCCGCCCAGCCATGGGGCGAGCAGATTGTTCACCTCCTGCGCGGAAACCAGATTGACCGAGGCGACGCCGGGCGCGCCCTGCAGCGCTTTCACCGTGGCGGCAATCTGCCGGTCACGCCCCTCGCCCGCATCGAGCACCTGCACGCTGACCCCGCCCGACAGATCCGCCGCCGCCGCCAGCGCGATGTTGCGCAGCGCAAGGCCCGTGGCCGCCGCGATCACCGTCAGCGCCACCATGATGGCGATCACCCAGGGCATCGGCCCCGAGAGCCGGGCCTGAGGCACCAGCTCGCTGTCGGCGCCGCGCCCGCGAATGTTGCCGAAGCCGGGCAGGCGCAGCAGGCGCTTTTCGGCGGCGGCGGCTTCCACCAGATCGGGATTCGCCTCATCAGCCATCGCGCATATCCGGGAAGCGGCTCTGGCTCTGGGTCTTGCGCGGCGGATAGCGCAGAGCGCCGGTGGGGTCGCTCATCTTGCCGCGATCGAGCCGCATGATCAGGGAATCGGGCACCTTCTGCAGCAGATGCATATCGTGGGTGGCCACCACCACAGTGGTCCCCAGCCGGTTGAGCGCCTCGAACAGGCGCAGCAACTTGACCGCCATATCGGCATCGACGTTACCCGTCGGTTCGTCCGCGACCAGCAGTTCGGGGCGGCCGATGACGGCGCGGGCGATGCCGACGCGCTGCTGCTCACCACCCGAGAGCGAGGCCGGGCGCGCATGCATCCGCCCCTCCAGCCCCACCCATTCGAGCATGTCGTTGACCGAGGCGGCGATCTCTTTCTCGGGCAGGCCCGCGATGCGCAGCGGCAGCGCCACATTGTCATAGGCCGAGAGGTGAGGCACCAGCCGCACATCCTGAAACACCACGCCGATGCGGCGGCGGAAACCGGGCAGGCGTTCGCGCGGCAGGGTGATGGCATCGGTGCCGAACAGGCTGATCATCCCCCGGCTGGGCCGCTGCGCCAGATAGAGCATCCGCAGCAGCGAGCTTTTCCCCGCGCCGCTCGCCCCGGTGAGGAAATAGAAGCGGCCCGCGAAAAGGGTGAAGCCCACATCGGACAGCACCTCGCGCTCATTGCCATAGCGCAGGCCCACCTTGTCGAAGCGGGCGATCTCGCCATCCATCTGGGTCATGCGCGAAGACCTGACGCAGCAGAGGCGTTCCGGGCAGACGCAAAAAAGGCGCTCGGTTCAGCGGAGGGGCATATCATCACCCTCCTGCTATAACCGCGCCGCGCCTCAGAAAAAAGGGCGGTGGAAAAAAGCCTGCTGCTGTCTTCTTTCGGAATCCCCCATCTTGCGGCGCTGGCCACAGCCATGCATGACAGGCAACGATGATTATCGCCTGTCCAGCCTGTGCGACACGTTATGCCGTTCCGGATACTGCCATCGGAGCGAAGGGCCGCACGGTGCGCTGCGCGAAATGCCGCCATAGCTGGTTTCAGGATGGCCATGGGCTGAGTGAAGCGCCCGCTGAAACGGCGGCAAGGCCGATGGCCGAAGCGATGGCCGCGGCCTCTGCACCTGCCCCCGTCGCTCCGCCTCCGCCACCCGTCGCGGTGGCGCCAGACGTGCCTGCGCAGGATGCCGTGCCGCAGAGCTGGGCTGACGCCGTTCCCGCACCGGTGCCGGCTGAAGACACTGCCGCCCCGGCCCCCACCTACGCTTTCGAGCGCGGCAGGCCGGTGGCGGAAGAACAGCCCGCCAGCGCCGCCGATGATTTCGACGATGCGCCCTCCAGCTTCGCGCATGAGCCGCCCTTCCGCCCCCGCCGCAATCCGGCGCGGATGTGGACGATGCTGGCGGTCACCTTCGGCCTGCTGGCGCTGGTGGCGGCGGGCGCGGTGTGGCGCTTTGGCCTGCCCGGCTGGCTGCCCTTCGGCCATTCGCCCTTCGCGGCGGGCCAGCCCGATCTGGTGCTGACCTTCCCCTCCAACCGGCAGGATCGCCGCTCGCTGGCCAATGGCGGCGAGTATTTCGGCATCAGCGGCTCGATCACCAATGTCGGCAAGCAGCGGCGCAATGTGCCCCAGCTGATCGTCGTCCTGCGCGATGCGGGCGGCCGCAAGGTCTATAGCTGGGAGATCACCCCGGCCAAGCGCGTGCTGGCCCCCGGCGAGGCACTGGCCGTCAGCGAGGCGATGACCGATATCCCCCGCTCGGCACGTTCGGCTGACATCGGCTGGAAAGCCGAATAACCAAAACCACCTGGAAAGCCGAATAAGAGCGCCCGTTTTTCGCGCTGTTTTTCAGCTTGTAAGAATTTTGCCAAACAGCGCTTGCAGGGTGCCGCACCCTCTGCTAGTGGCCCGCTCCTACCGAGCGAAGGGGCCCAGCCTCATCGTTGTCTTGATGCGGTCGTGGCGGAATTGGTAGACGCGCAACGTTGAGGTCGTTGTGGGCGAAAGCCCGTGGAAGTTCGAGTCTTCTCGACCGCACCAGACAAATCCCGGACAATCTGACAAACCATACCTTCCCCTTTGGGGGCCCAGGCATCGGTCAGAGTGTTGCGGCACCAACCTCCCCACATATATGGCTCTGACGGCGGCAAGCCAGCACACTTCAGCTGCGCGCGCAGAAGTCACCGCCGGGCGCCGCAGCAACCCGGCGATGGACTCTATCCCTTACTGATCCTTGGGCTCGGCCTTCAGCACCGCAGCCAGACCGGCTTCGGCCTCGGTCGCCTCGGCGATCAGGTCGCGCAGGGCCTTGGCGGTGTCTTCCAGCAGGCCGGTGCTGATCGGGCGCTCACCATTGACGAAGCGGCGCAGCGCCCGCTCATCGATGCCCAGCCGGCGCGAGGCCGAGGTCACCCCGCCGAACACCTGCATGCAATGGGCGAAATGGTCCTGCGGACTGTGCCCTGTCGATGACGCCATTGTCTTACCTTTCCTGAACCGCGCGTGTTGGCGCTGTCCTATAGGCACCCCGCCCGGCCTGTCCAGCAGCGGCGCCGGCCCTCTCCCCCGCCCGGCTACCCTGCGGTGGTATCCTCTGGGTGGCCGGGCCAAGAACGCAGGTGACGCGAGAGGGCCGGTGCCGCAAAATCCGGCTCTTCCGCCGGATTTTCAAACTGACTCTTACAGCGCCTCGAAGTGGAAGTTGCGGAAGCGCGCCCCGCCCTGCCCCGCCGCATAAAGGCCGGGTCGCAGCATCAGGAAACCATTGCGCACATTGTGGTGATAGCCCGAGACCTCCATGCCCCGGTCGAAGCGCGACCAGCTTTTGCCGCCATCCCCGCTCATATCGTACCACACGATATGCCGGTCGTTGGTCACCCGCATCCGCATCGACTGGCCGAAGGGATTGCGCGGCTTGCCCCGCTCCATGCCATATTGGTGGGTGACGAAATGCTCCTTGTTGAAGCCCAGCCCGGCATAGAGCTTTTCATCATAGTACAGCAGCAGCCCGGCTGTGGTGCCGGGGTCGATCTCGATATCGCATTCGAAACGATAGGCCTGATCGCCCGCCAGCAGCAGCAGCGGCGATGAATCATGCGGCGCGGTTCCAGAGGCCGCCAGATGCAGCGCATTGCCGCTCACGCTGGCGCGCTGGGCCTCCTGCGGGCCGGGCTTGAAGAAATTCCACTTCGTGCCGAGTTCCAGCCTTGCGAAATCGTCGGACAGCTTCTGACCATGCGTCAGCGCGGTGCCGCCCTTCGGCTTGGCGATGGGCCGCGACAGATCGCCCCCGGTCATATGGAACCAGCCATCGGCATCCCATGTCACCGGATCGAGCAGCGCCTGCCTGCCCAGCGTGTAATAGCCATTCTCATAGCCGTGATAGACCGACCACCAGGCCCCGTCGGGCGCCTCGAACAGGCTGGCGTGGCCGCGTGACCACCAGCGCTCGTCCACGCTGGTGGTGCGCACGATGGGGTTGTGCGGGCAGTTCTCCCAGGGCCCGTCGATCGAGCGCGAGCGTGCCGCGATCACCATATGGCCGGTCGGCGGTCCGGCGGTGCCGCCCACGGCAGTGACAAGGTAGAAATAGTCACCCCGGCGGAAGACTTTTGGCCCCTCGGGCGAAAAGCCCTCGACGATCCAGTCGGAAGGATAATGCCAGGGGTCATAGACATGCTCGACCGGCCCGGCTTTGGAAAGGCCATCGGCGCTCAGTCGCACCCGGTCTCCGCCCGAGAGAAACAGCCAGCGCGTGCCATCCTCGCCCTCGACATGGCAGGGGTCGATATGGTCGTGCATTTCAAGGTCGATGGGGTCGCTCCACGGGCCCTCGATATGGTCGGCCCAGATCACATAGATCGAGTTGGGCGTGCTCTTGACCGGGATGTAGAGGTAATAGCGGCTGCCGTGCTTGGCCAATGACACCGCCCAGACCGCGCCGATGTTCCTGTGCAGCGCGGCTTTCAGCGGACGCCAGTTCACCAGATCGCGCGAATGCCAGATCAGCAGCCCCGGATAGGAATCGAAGCTGGAGAAGGTCATGTAATAATCCGGGCCATCCTTCAGAATGGCCGGATCGGGATGGTCGCCCGACAGGATCGGGTTGAGGAAAGTGCCGTCGCCCAGATCCGCGATGCGCTGCCCGTCGAGGCCGCGCCGCCAAGGGAAGCGGGTGGGCGCGCTGCCCGCCGCGCCCACGGACACCGCCCTGGCCTCACCGCTGATGCCGGCGGCCAATGCGGCGCTGCCTCCCGCTTCGAGCAATCCGCGTCGCGTCAGTCCGGTCATGATCGTCCTCTTCCCCTGTTCTACGGGGCGGTTTTTACCGTCCCGTCTGCCTTACAGCTTGCGGCGCGCGCCAAAGATGATGCCGCGCCCGGTGTGCCGATCTTCATAGGCGCACTGCCTGGCCGCGATCAGCGCCAGCCGCAGCGCATGAGATCCTGTTGCGACGTACCGCATCCGCACCCGCCTTCATGGTCCAGTCAGCCCCTGGAGGCAGAGCACTGCGGCAGAAGGACATTGATACCGGTGTCATAGGCATGCGTGGATGGGGATGGCCTGTCAATGACCGCATGGTAAATCGTGTATCACGGTGAACAATCCGCCTGACAGTGTCAGATCGCCTTGCCGCCCAGCAACAAAAGCAGGCTCGCGCTTACGATCCGCCCGTCACGAAACGGAAAACAACGGACTCCCCGCCGCTTGCAGACGCGGATCATGATAATCGCGAATCACCAGATGATCGGCGGGCCAGGGCTCGCGATGCGTCGCGCTGACCACGATCACACCAGCCCCGGCGGCTTCCCCGGCCGCGACACCGGCGGGCGAATCCTCAAAGACCACGCAGCGTTCGGGCGCGATGCCCAGCCGCTGCGCCGCGAGCAGGAAGCCATCGGGCGCGGGCTTGCTGCGCGCCACATCCTCGGCGCAGATCAACACCTCGGGCAGAGGAATGCCCGAAGCCCGAAGCCGCGCCAGAGCCAGCCGCCGATGCGCCGAGGTGACGATCGCCCAGCGGCCAACCGGCAGGCTGGAAAGGAAATCCGCCGCGCCGGCAATCGCCTCGGTTCCTTCCAGATCCTCAAGCTCGGCACGGACGATCTGCTCGACCTCCGCTTCAGCATCGATGCCGGGCAGATTCTGCCGCCGCACCACCTCGATCGCCTGCACGCCATGCATATGCCTGAGCAGATGCTCGACATCCACGCCATGCCGCTGCGCCCAGGCGGTCCACACCCGCTCCACCGAGGCGATGGAGGTGAGCAGCGTGCCATCCATGTCGAAGAGAAAGCCTTCGAAAGGGGCGAGCGCGGTGTCGATCTTGTCCATGGCGGCGACCATAGGGCTGATCACACCTGATCCGAAAGCATTTTCCTGCCGAAACGGCCCTTTTGCCGGTCAGAAGCTCGACGCCTGCCGCATCGCCCGGCACGCAGGATCACCCATGATCATCGCCCCCTTGCCCGAGGCCTTCACGGCATAGAGCGCCTCATCGGCAATCGCGAAAAGCGCCTGGGCATCATAGCGATGCGCATCCTGCGCCATGGCCATGCCCGCCGAAGCGCCAATGGTCAGCCGGTGCCCGCGCCACAGAATCGGCCGGTTCAGCTCGGCCAGCAACCGGCCCACCCGCGCCTCCAGCATCGCGGGCGAAAGGTCCGCGCCGGTCAGCACCGCGAATTCATCGCCGCCGATCCGCGCCACCAGCAGAGCATCGGCGAAACAGGCCGCGATCCGCTGCGCCGCCGCCTTCAGGCAGGCATCGCCCGCGCCATGGCCAAAGCGATCGTTGACCTGCTTGAAACTGTCGAGATCCACCAGCACCAGCGCGCCCAGCGGCGTCAGGCCGGGCCGGGCCAACGGGGCGTTCAGAAAGCGCTCCTCGAAGAGGGCGCGATTGGCCAGCCCCGTCAGCGCATCATGCTCGGCGCGCTGACGCAGCGCCTCCCAGCGCTGTTTTTCCTCGGTGATATCCTGCTTCAGGCCATAGAGCTGCACGATGCGGCCATTGTCGCGGATCACATCGGCGCTCAGCCGCATCCAGCGCTCCTGTCCGTCGGGGCGGATGATCCGCGCCTCCATCGCGAAGGGGCGGCCATGGGTGACGGCCTCGGCGCGCAGACGCTCCATCATCACGCGCGATTCCTCGGCGTAGAAACCGGCGGCCTCGCGCCGGTCGAGTCGATGCGTGGGGCACAGGCCGAAAAGCTGATAGACCCCGGCCGTCCAGCTCAGCGCGCTGTCGGCCAGATTGCAGGTCCAGGCGCCGATCCCCGCCTGAGCGGCGACAAGATCAAGACCGCATCGGCACCAACGGGCACGCTGGCGCCGCGCCCCGTTTCCCGCATGATGTCGATCTTCTGTATCATCGCCACTGGCGATTAAGGGGGAAACCCTAACAAGCCGTGATAAAGGTGAAGACGGGGCGGCCAGCAGACCGCCCCGTCCCGATCCTTACTGCTTCGGCTTGGCGGCAGCCTCGGGCGCGGCGGCCTCAGGCGTGCTGGCCTCGGGCGCAGCGTTGGCGGCGGCGGCCTCATAGGCCTTGCGCATGGTGTCGATCTCGGCGGCGGTCTTGTAATCGACCAGCTCGACCTGGAAGACCAGATCGGAATTGGCAGGAATCGGGCCGGACTCCTGAGCGCCATAGCCCATCGCGGCGGGGATGCAGAACCGCGCGATCCCCGTCTTGCCCAGCATCTGCAGGCCCTTCGAGAAGCCCGGAATCACACCATTGACCGGGAATTTGGCGGCCTTGCCCTGATCGAACACGGCGCCCGTCGCGGCCAGATAGCCGATGTAATTGACCAGCACGTAATCGGCCTCGGCAGGCATCGGCCCGGCGGCGGGGCGCAGCATGGTGTAGCCCAGCCCGGCCTCGGTCCTGGCCTCGCACAGACGCTGGCCGGCGGGCAGCACCGGATTGAGCGGCAGCGGAATGATGTCCCTCGTCGGCTTGACGACCGCAGGGGCCGTTGCGTGGGCCGCAGGCGCCTTGCGCACCGGCGCCGCGCTGGCAGGCATCTGCGCCATCAGCAAAGGCAAAGCGAGAAGGACGGCGGCAGGCGCCGAAGCGAGGGGCTTAGAAAAAAGGCTCATGGCTCCAAGCTATAGGCAGGCTGTGGGACTGCGATCAAGCGGCGCGATGGACAGGCGCCCCTCATGAGAACATAATGGGAACATGAAATGCGATTCGCAGGACTCTTGCCATGATGCCCCAAGCTGCCCTTTCCCGGCCTTCTCCTGCCCCGCAGACCGGCGGATTGCCCTCTCTGGCGCGCGGCCATCTGCACGAGATTCACGCCACCGCCGATGGCTGGGCGGCGGCGCTGGGCTTTGTGCTTTCAGCGCTCGGGCCAGCCGGGGAACAGCCGGTCATGCTGGTGCGTGCGAAACGCTCCGGCCCGCGCCTGCTGCCTTGCGGCGCGGGCTGGGCGCAGACCGGGCTCGATCCGCGGCGGCTGGTAGTGGTCGAGGCGCCCGATGCGCTGGGCCTGCTGCGCGCCGGGCTGGATGCCGCGCGCTGTCCGGGTCTGGCCGCCGTGGTGCTGGAGACATGGGGGCCATTGCCCGACTACGACCTGACCGCCAGCCGCCGTCTGGTGCTGGCGGCGGAGCGTTCGGGCGCGCTGGTGATCGTGCTGCGCGGCGATGCGCCCCAGCACGCCAGCGCCGCGCAGACCCGCTGGCAGATCGAGCCGGGCCCTTCGCTGGCGCTGCCCGGACAGGCGCCGGGCTATCCCGCGCTGAGCGCCACGCTGCTGCGCCAGCGCGGCGGCGCTTCGGGGCAGAGCTGGGCCTTGCGACGCCCGGCATGGGAAGGAGCCTTCCATGAACCAGAAGATGCAGAGCAGCCGACGCCGCTGTCTGGCGCTGTGGTTCCCTTTCCTGCCCTGCGAGCGGACGATCAGGAGCGCGCCGCCTGAACCGGGCCTGCCCTTCGCGCTGGTGGCCAGGGTCGGGCAGGCGCTGCGCCTTGCCGCACTGACGGCGGATGGCGCGGGCCACGGGCTGGCGGTGGGGATGACTCTGGCCGATGCGCGGGCGCGCTGCCCCGATCTGCTCACCGCGCCGCATGATCCGCATGAGGATGCGAAGCTGCTGGCGGTGCTGGCCCGGCGGATGGGGCGTTTTACGCCGATGGTGGCGCTCGATCCGCCCGACGGGCTGGTGCTGGATATCACCGGCTGCGCGCATCTGTTCGGCGGCGAGGCGGCGCTGGCCCGGCTGGCGATGGCCGAAGCCGGGCTGACGGCTCGCCCCGCGCTGGCCGACCATGCCGCTGCTGCGCGCGCTTTGGCGCGGTATGAACGCGGGCAGGCAGGCAGGGATGAAGCCTTGCGTATCCGCGCCCTGCCCATTGCCGCGCTGGAGCTTTCCGAAGCCTCGCTCTCCGGCCTGCGCCGGGCGGGCCTGAAGACCCTGGGCGATCTGGCCAGCCGCCCGATGGGGGCTCTGGCCGCGCGTTTCGGCGAGGAGGCGGTGACGAAACTACGCGCAATTCTGGGCGAGGCGGGCAGTCCGCTCGCCCCCCGTGCCGCGCCGCCGCCGATCCGCGCCCAGGCCCGCTTTGCCGAGCCCATCGGCCGCACGCAGGATGTGCTGGAGGTCGCCGAAACCCTGCTCGAGGACACCGCCCGCCAGATGGAGGCGCGACGCATCGGCGGCCGCCGCTTCGTGCTGCGGCTGGAGCGCGCCGATGGTGCCATCCGCGATCTGGCGATCGAGACCGCCTTGCCCACGCGTGAGGCGGCGCCGGTGGTGCGCCTGCTGCGCGAAAGGCTGGAGTCGCTGGCCGATCCGCTCGACCCCGGCTTCGGCTTCGACGCGGTGGCGCTGGCCGTGCCGCGCCATGAGCCGCTGGCGGCGCGCCAGACCTCGACGCAAGCTGACGAGCGCGAGGAGGAGAGCATCGCCGCCCTGCTCGACCGGCTGGCGACGCGGCTGGGGGAAGGCGCGATCCTGCGCCTCCATCCGCGCGACCGGCACAGCCCGGAAAAGGCGCAGGCGCTGCTGCCCGCCGCGCGGGGCCTAGCGACGCGCACGCAGCCACCTGCCCTGCCCCGCCCGCTGTTCCTCTTCGACCCGCCTCAGGAGGTCAGCGCCATCGCGGGCGTGCCGGACGGGCCGCCCTTGCGCTTCACCTGGCGCGGGCGGGCGCATGAGGTGCGCCTCGCCGAAGGGCCCGAGCGCATCGCGCCCGAATGGTGGCGCCACCCGCTGGGCCATCTGCCCGAAACGCCGCTGCTGACCCGTGACTATTACCGGGTGGAGGATGGTGCGGGGACGCGCTTCTGGCTGTTCCGCCATGGTCTGTTCGAGGAGCGGACGCATCCCAAATGGTATCTCCACGGGCTGTTTTCATGAGCTTTTTCGAACCTGTCGCGGCCAGCGCCTTCAGCTTTTTGCGCGGTGCCTGCCAGCCGGGCGAGATGGTGGCGCGGGCGCATGCGCTGGGCATGGGTGGCATCGGCATCGCCGACCGCAACACGGTGGCGGGCGTGGTGCGCGCGTATAAGGTGTGGAAGGAGTTGGGCGGCCCCGGCAGCGGCTTTCGCCTGATCGTGGGGGCGCGGCTGTGTTTTATCGACGGCACGCCGGACATCGTCGCCTATCCGCTGGACCGCAAGGGTTGGGGGCGGCTGACGCGGCTGCTCAGCCATGGCAATCTGAAGAAGGAGGTCGAGAAGGGCGATTGCCATCTGACGCTGGACGATCTGCTGGCGCATGTGGAAGGGCTCGCGCTGATTGCCATGGATGGCGATGCCGCTTTGCTGGAACGGCTGCGCGCCGCCACGCCCCATCTCTGGCTGAGTGCCGCCATGCCGCGCGGGGGCAGCGATGCGCGTGATCTGGCGCAGCGGATGGCGCTGGGCGCAGCCTGCGGCGTGCCGCTGATCGCGACGAACGATCCGCTTTATGCCGTGCCAGCGCAGCGGCCCCTGCACGATGTGCTGACCTGCATTCGCGAGGGGGTGCCGCTGTCCAGCGCGGGGCGTCTGCTGGCCGCGCATGCCGAGCGGCATCTCAAGCCGCCCACCGAAATGGCGCGGTTGTTTGCCGCCTGCCCTCAGGCGCTGGAGGCGACGGGCGATCTGTTTTCGCGGATCGGCTTTGTGCTGGACGAGCTGGTCTATGAATACCCCCACGAACCCGTGCCCGAGGGGTGGGAAGCGCAGGCGTGGCTGGAACACCGGGTGCGGGAAGGCGCGAAGGAGCGTTTTCCCGATGGCTTGCCGCCCAAGTATGAAGAGGCGCTGGCGGTCGAGTTCGGCCTCATCGCCGACAAAAACTACGCCCATTACTTCCTCACCGTCCACGATGTGGTGCATTATGCGCGCAGCCTCTCACCGCCGATCCTGTGTCAGGGGCGAGGCAGTGCGGCCAATTCGCTGGTCTGCTATTTTCTGGGCGTGACGCCGATCGATCCGGTGCGCGAAAAGCTGCTGTTCTCGCGCTTTCTCTCCGAAGAACGCGACGAGCCCCCCGATATCGACGTCGATTTCGAACATGAACGGCGCGAGGAGGTGATCCAGTATATTTATGAGCGCTACACCCGCCAGCGCGCCGGGATCGTCGCAACCGTCATCCATTACCGCCAGCGCAGCACCATCCGCGAGGTGGGGCGCGCTCTGGGCCTGACCGAGGATGTGACGGCGCGGCTCTCCGGACTGATCTGGGGCAGCCGGGGCGGGCCGGTGCCCGAGGAAAGGCTGGCGCAGGCCGGCTTCGATGCCGACAACCCCGCCATCGCCCGGCTGCGCGATCTGATCGAACAGGTGCTGGATCTGCCGCGCCATCTTTCGCAGCATGTCGGGGGCTTCGTGCTGTCTCAGGAGCGGCTCGATGAGATCGTGCCGATCTGCAAGGCGGGGATGGCGGATCGCACCTTCATCGAATGGGACAAGGACGATATCGACGAGCTGAAGCTGATGAAGGTGGATGTGCTGGCGCTGGGCATGCTGACCGCGCTGCGCAAGGGCTTCGATCTGATCCGGGGCGTGGGGCAAGGCGATTACACGCTGGCCACGGTAACGCCGCCGGAGAAGGAGGTCGCCACCTTCGAGATGCTGCAAAAGGCCGACAGCATCGGCACCTTTCAGGTCGAGAGCCGCGCCCAGATCGCCATGCTGCCGCGCATGAAGCCCAAGGTGTTCTACGATCTGGTCATTCAGGTGGCCATCGTGCGCCCCGGCCCGATTCAGGGCGGCATGGTCCACCCCTATCTGCGCCGCCGCACCGGCGAAGAAGCCGTCACCTTCCCCAGCCCCGCCTTAAAAGAGCTGCTCGAACGCACCGAGGGCGTGCCGCTGTTTCAGGAGCAGGCGATGAGCATCGCCATCGTCGGCGCGGGCTACAGCCCCGCTCAGGCCGACCGCTTGCGCCGCGACATGGCCAGCTTCCGTCAGAACGGCAAGATCGAGACCCATAAGCGCCAGTTTATCGAGGGCATGGTCAAGAACGGCTACACACTGGACTTCGCCGAAAGCTGCTTCGCCCAGATCGAGGGCTTCGGCGAATATGGCTTCCCTGAAAGCCACGCACAGGCCTTTGGCTGGCTGGCCTATGTGTCGAGCTGGATGAAATGCCACCACCCCGCCGCTTTCACCTGCGCGCTGCTCAACAGCCAGCCGATGGGCTTTTACGCCCCCGCGCAACTGGTCGCGGACGCCCGCGCGCATGGCGTGGAAGTGCGCCCCACCGATGCCACCATCAGCCCATGGGACAACACGCTGGAAGGCCCGCGCATCCTGCGCCTGGGCCTGCGCCAGATCGACGGCTTCCGCGAGGAATGGGCCAAAGCGATGGTCAGCGCTCGCGAGGAGCGCCCCTTCGCCAGCCTTGAGGATCTGGCCCACCGCGCCGCCCTGCCCGCCCGCGCCATGGCACTGCTGGCCGATGCCGACGCGCTGGTGTCGCTGGGAGCCGCAAGGCGTGAGGCCGGATGGGAAGTCCGCCGCCTGCCCCCACGCCAGCTCTCGCTCTTCGCCGCGATGGATGCCCCCGAACTCGCCGCAGAGCCCGATCCCGCCTTGCCGCCCATGCCGCTCTCGCAACAGGTCGTGGAGGATTACCAGACCCAGCGCCTCTCCCTGCGCGGCCATCCGCTGCAGTTTTTGCGCGCGCGGCTGGAGGCACGCGGGATCATCACCGCCGCTCAGGTCAATGCGGCCAAGGATGGCGCGCCCGTCGCCTGCGCCGGGGCCGTGCTGGTCCGCCAGCGCCCCGGCAAAGGCAACGCCATCTTCATCACGATTGAGGACGAAACCGGCATCGTCAACGGCCTGCTCTGGGCCCGCGCGTTCGAAAAGCAGCGCAGCGCCGTAATGGCCGCAAGGCTGATGGTGCTCCACGGCAAGGTGCAGCACAGCAAGGAGGGCGTCGTCCACCTGATGATCGACCGGGTGGTGGACGCCAGTGTCTTGCTGGCGCAGTTGGAAGAAGGGATGGCGCAAAACCTCGCCACCGCGCCGCCGAGGCTGGGGCATCATCCAAGGGATGCTCGGTTGTTGCCGCCTTCTCGGGATTTTCATTAGGGAGAAAGAGGAAATGCGAGGGCCATCGCCCTCGCGCTCCCTTTAATGTCAGCGTGGCGCACAGGGTTCGGCCTTGCGCTCAGTTTGCCGCGCCGCAGGCAGGAATTATAGCCTGCGGCGCCTTAGGTGGTGCAGGTGGAGAGCCGGGGCGCAACGACGCGGCATCCCCGCCCCCTCGTCGGAAGACGTTCTGGGAGCGCGAGGGGGTAACCCCCTCGCATCTTCCTTCTTCCCCCTTGTTCCTCCAACCTAAACTGCCTTAGGCTCCCTCTATGTCCCTGCTCCGAAATACCGCCTTCTGGCTGACACTCGCCCTCCCCATGCCGCTCGCCGCCGCGCCTGCCGATATGGAAATCCAAGTCCGCAGCCTGCTGGCCCAGCCCGATCTGGCCGGCACGCACTGGGGCCTTCAGGTGGAGGACAAGAATGGCCAGCCGATCATCTCCATCGCGCCGGACGAGCGATTCCAGCCAGCCTCCAACACCAAGATCTTCGTCACCGCCGCCGCGTTCGAGGCCCTGTCGCGCGGCGCCCTGCCCAACACAGGCACGCAGGTCAGGCTGGAGCCGGGCGCCAAGGGCCTGCAGAACGTGGCGCTCATCGGCAAGGGCGACGCCGCGCTGACCGACCGCGCCAACTGCCAGCGTGATTGCCTGAGCCAGCTTGCCGATGCCGTCGCGGCCAGCGGGGTGAAGCGCGTGGGCGATGTGATCGGCGACGACAGCTTCATGCCCGATGAGCGCTGGGTGCGCTCGGGCCGCCTGCGCCCCGCCAGCCGCACCATCATCTCCGCGCTGACGATCAACGACAATGAGCTGGCGATCACCGTCACCCCCGGCGCCGCGGCGGGCGCTCCGGCAGGCGCCGCCCTGACCGATCCCTTCCCCGAGCTGCGCCTGATCGACGAGGTGACCACCGCCCCCGCCGATACACCCGCCGAAATCCATGCCGAGATCGAGCCCGGCCAGCGCAGCATCCGCCTGTTTGGCACGCTGCCGCTGGGCGGCAAGGCGCAGGTGGTGCGCTTCGATCTCGACGATCCGGCCGATTACGCAGCGATCCGCTTTGCCGCCTTGCTGCGCGCACGGGGCATTGCGGTGAGCGGTCAGGTCAGGCCTCGCCACGCTGCCATCACGGCTCAGGCGCTGCTGGGCACTGCTCCCGCCGCGCCCGAGACCCCCGCTCTGGCCAGCCTGACCCCGCCCGATCCGGTCGAGGATCTGACGCTGACCGCCAAGCGCAGCCAGAATCTGCATGCCCATCTCTGGCTGAAGAAGCTGGCGCTGTCGCAGGGGCTGGCACCCTCCACCCCCACCGGGCTGGTGGTGCTGAACGCCCAGCTTGATCGCGCCGGTCTGCCGCGCTGGAGCCACGATTTCTATGACGGATCGGGCCTGTCACCCGACAATCGCATCACCCCGCGCGCTATGGTGCATTATCTGCACTGGATCGATGGGCAGAGCTGGGGCCAGCAATGGCGCGCGATCCTGCCCATCGCGGGCGTGGACGGCACGCTGGCCGGGCGCATGAAGAACACCCCGCTGGCGGGCAATCTGCGCGCCAAGACCGGTACGCTGCTGGCGGGCAATGCTCTGGCCGGTTACGTGACGGCCGCGAGTGGGCGGGAACTGGTTTTTGCGATTTATTCCAACGATCGGCCGGGGGATGCTCCCTCCGTTTTGCCGGTGATGGACAAGATCATGCAGGTGATTGCGGCAGGGAATTAAAGAGGAAATGCGAGGGGGTTACCCCCTCGCGCTCCCATGACATCTTCCGACGCTCGGGCAGTGGTGCCGCATTGTTGCGCTCAGGCTCTCCACCAGTGTTACCTGTGGCGCCGCAGGCATGAAAGTTTCGGCATCTTTGCTATCGTTTAAAGCCTGCGGCGCGGCAAACTGGGCGCAAGGCCGAACCCTGTGCGCAAGGTGGACATTCATGGGAGCGCGAGGGTGTAACACCCTCGCATTCTCTTTTATGCTTCTACCTGAACATGCTGCCTGCTCTTCATCAATGGCTGGATGCGTGTACCAAACGCCTCCACACCCTCGACGAAATCGTCAAACGTCAGCAGCACGCCACCGGTGTTCGGCACTTCTGCCATCTCGTCCAGCATCCGCGCGACCGAGGCGTAAGACCCCACCAGCGTTCCCATATTGATGTTCACCGCCCCCTCGGGCGCGGCGAGTTGGCGGACATTGGTGTCCTTGTTGACGGTGTCCTTGGCGCCCTGCTCGGCCAGCCATGAGATGGCCTCCACGTCCACTCCGGCATTGTAGCTCTGCCATTTGGCCTGGGCTTCCTCGTCGGTTTCGGCGGCAATCACCATCATCAACACGAAGATCTGCACGTCGCGCCCGGTCTTCTCCAGCGCCTTGGCGAGGCGTTCATTGTTGAAGGCGAAGGCCGTGGGAGTGTTCACACCCTTGCCGAGGCAGAAAGCATAATCCGCCCATTGCGCTGAAAACGCCAGCCCTTCGTCCGAGGAGCCGGCGCAGATGATCTTCATATCGGCCTGCGGCTGGGGCAGCACGCGGCAATCGTCCATCTGGTAGTGCTGGCCCTTGAAATCCGAAACCCCGGTTTCCCAGAGTTCGCGCAGGATGCGGGCATATTCGCCGAGCACCTTGTAGCGGCTGCGGAAATGCTCCTCGCCCGGCCACAGGCCCATTTGCGTGTATTCGGGGGGCTGCCAGCCGGTGATCAGGTTCAGCCCGAAGCGGCCATGGCTGATCGAATCCACCGTGTTGCACATGCGCGCGGCAAAGGCGGGCGGGATGATGAGGGTGGGGCAGGTGGCGAAGATCTTGATCCGCTCGGTCACCGCGGCAAGGCCCGCCATCAGCGTGAAGCTTTCGAGGCCATACTCCCAGAACTGCGTCTTCCCACCAAACCCGCGCAGCTTGATCATCGAGAGCAGGAAATCCAGCCCATGCTTTTCGGCGCTCTGCGCGATCTGCTTGTTGAGGTCGAAGGAGGGCAGGTACTGCGGCGCGTTCTCGCTGATCAGCCAGCCATTGTTGTTGATGGGCACGAACACGCCGACCTGCATGGGCCAAACCTCCTACAATTTGTGACGGGACAGGAAATCGCGCACCGCGCCGGTGAAGCGCAGCGGATCGGTGAGGTTGCAGGCGTGGCCGCCCCATGGCGCCAGCTCGACCTCGCAATTGGGGGCTCGTTTCAGCCCCTCGGTGGTGCAGGTGAAGGGCACCAGCATGTCGTCGCGTGAGGCATAGGCCAGGATGGGATGGGTGATCTGCCCGATCCTGTCGGCGATGTCGAAAGAGGCCAGCGCCGCAATGCGCTTTTCCATCGTCTCGCGTCCGGGGAAGGCGGCCATCTGGTGGTCCAGCTCATGGTCCAGCTCGCCGTGATGCTGCGAAATCCATGGCGCGGGGAAGAGGAAGATCGGCTGGGCGCGCAGAAAGGCCTCGGGCCCGGCGTGGCGCAGCAGGTTGAGCCGCGCCTCGAAACAGCGCAGGAAATGCGGGTCCGGGGTGATCCAGCCATTGGCGATGACGATGCCGCCGACCCGCTCGGGCGCTTTGAGCGCCAGCGCCAGCGCCGCCATGCCGCCCGCCGCATGGCCGATGATATGGGCGCGCTTCAGGCCCAGTTCGTCCATCAGCATGAGGATGTCGTCGGCCAGATCCTCGACCGACACCTTGTCCGGCAGGCAGCGCGAGGAGCGCCCCGTGCCGCGATGGTCATAGACCACCAGCCGGTGCGACTGCGCCAGCGCCGACAGATTGGGCGCCCAATAGGCCCCCGATCCGCCCAGCCCGGCCGACAGGATCACCGGTTCGCCCGCCGGGGGGCCATGTTCCTCGTGATAGAGGCCGCAAAGCGTGGTGAGCGTCACAGGACGACCGCCCCCCCGCGATGCGCCACGGAGGCGATTTCGACGAGGCATTCCGGCTTCACCAGATCGGCGCGGATGCAATAGCGCGCGGGCTTGGCGCCGGGGAAATGTTCGGCATAGACGGCGTTGAAGGCGGCGTAATCGGCCATGTGTTTCAGGAATATATGGTTCATCACCACATCGCCCAGATTGGCCCCCGCCGCCTGCAGCGTGGTGGCGATCATGCCCAGAATATGGCGCGTCTGCGCCGCCGCATCGCCGGGATAGAGCACCACGCCGCCCTCCCCCAGTGCCAGCATGCCCGAGACATAGATGGTATCACCCGCGCGCGCCGCCGCCGAATAGGGGGCGATGGGGGCGGGAAACTGGGGCGGGTTGATCGGCTCGAACGGCATGGGCCTCTCCGTTTATGGTGCTGGAGGTTTAGGGAGCGATCTGGCTGACGGCGCCGCAGAACTCGGCCGTGGTCGAAACCCAGCCGAAGAACTTCTCGACGTTGTAGATGGTGGCCTGATGGATGAAGTCCGGGCCCAGATGATGGGTGGCATCCTCCAGCATCAGGCAGAAATATTCGAGGTGGAAGCCGTCGCGCAGCGTCGATTCCACGCAGACATTGCTGGCGATGCCGACAAAGACGATGGTGGTGATCCCCCGCGCCCGCAAAATGGAATCGAGCTGCGAGTTGAAGAAGGCCGAATAGCGCGTCTTGTGCACGCGAATGTCGCCGGGCTGGGGCGTGAGCGCATCGACCAGCTCGTAATCCCAGCCGCCGCGCGCCAGCAGTTGGCCCGACAGTTCGGGCCGCGCGCGCATCGTCTTCAAGGCATTGGATTTATGGTAATTGGGCGAGGAAGGCGTGCCCGCCTCGACATAATCGGCGTCCCAGCCGTTCTGCAGGAAGATCACCGGCATGCCCGCGCCGCGCGCTGTGTCCAGCACCTTGGCGATGCGCCCTATCACGCCCTGCGCGCCAGAGATGTCGAAGCCCGCCAGATCGACATAGCCGCCCTCGCTGGCATAGGCGTTCTGCATGTCGATCACCACCACCGCCGTCTGCGCGGGATTGACCGTCAAACCCTCAGGCCGGGCGGGGAGCGTGACGCTGCCCGGCAAGGCGGGGCGCGGTGACACAGGTGTGGAGTCGCTCATTGCCACGCAGGATTTAACACCGGGGGCACGGCGGCAACGGGGCAAACGCCCCATGGGCGATTTTGGGGTTTTCAGAAGGGATTTAAGAAGAAATGCGAGGGAGTTACCCCCTCGCGCTCCCATTATGTCTCCCGACAAAAAGGCAGTGGCGCCCGATTGTTGCGGGCGAACTCTCTTTTAGCGCTACGATACTGCGTCGCGGGCAGTTTTCTTCATGGAATTAAGGTCTGAAGCGCAGTGACTTTGCTCCGGGGGCGAACAGGTGGATATCAATAGCACCAATCCCTGCGATGCCCTGTCCATGGCTCGGCCAGCCCCTCGCTGACCAGCACCGCCCCCAGAGATTGCCCCCCGCGTGAGATAACCCGCAGCTTGCGGCCATAGACATCGGCATCCCGATCCGCAGGCGGCGTCAGGGAAAACGGCCCGGCGTTCAGCAGCAGAACCAGCCGGTCGGAGGCTTTTTCGCCCAGTTCCTGTTCAAAATCGCATTGGGGCTCGGAGACTTCGGGGGCGTTGATATCGGCCACGCGGATTTTCTCGCCCTGAAACCAGATGGTGTCGCCATCCACGACGCAACTCACGCGCTTGTGGCGGCACAGCGCGAACCGCGCGCGCAGCGTGTCATGCGGGGCGGCTTTGGCCAGGGGCAGCGCTTGCGGGGAGTGATCCGCGCGCCATTGGCGCCAGTTGATCGCCGCCAGCATGGCCAGCATCAGCGCCAGCACGGCGGCGAAGATCATCGCGATATGGCCGCTGCAGCTTTCGCGCAGTTTCCGGCGGGGGACGAGGGCTTCCCAATCCTCGTCCCAGTCGCGCATCGCTTACAGCGAGAGGAACAGGCCCGCCAAAGCGGCGCTCATCAGATTGGAGAGGCTGCCGGCCAGCAGCGCCTTCAGGCCGAATTTGGCGATCAGCGCGCGCTGGTTGGGGGCCAGACTGCCCGTCACCGCCATCTGGATCGCGATGGAGGAGAAGTTGGCAAAGCCGCACAGCGCAAAGGTCACCAGCGCGACGGTCTGCTTGGACAGGTCCGTGGCGTGGCCCAGATCGATGAAGGCAACGAATTCGTTGAGCACGATCTTGGTGCCGAACATGCCGCCCGCGCGCATCGCCTCGGTCCAGTCGGGGGCGCCCAGCAGGTAGAAAATCCCTGCGAAAACATAGCCCAGCAGCTTCTGGAACGACAGGTCGGGATAGCCGAAGAAATGGCCGAACCAGCCCATGATGCCATTGGCCAGCGCCACCAGCGCCACGAAGGCCAGCACCATGGCGCCCACGGCGACCGCCAGGCGCACGCCGGTCTGGGCGCCTTCGCTGGCGGCCATGATGATGTTGGCGGGCTTTTCGTCATGGCCCTCGCCGGGCAGCGGCGTGACGGTGTCCTCGGAATCCAGCGGCTGGTTCTTGGGGTCGGGCATCAGCAGCTTGGCCATGCAGATGCCGCCCGGCGCCGACATGAAGCTGGCCGCCACCAGATAGTCGATGCGGATGCCAAGCCCGGCATAGGCCGCCAGAATCGTGCCGGCCACGCCGGCCATGCCCACCGTCATCACGCAGAAGAGCTGGCTGGGCTTCAACCCGGCCAGATAGGGCTTGATGACCAGCGGCGCTTCGGACTGGCCCAGAAAGATGTTCGAGGCGGCGCAGAGCGATTCCAGCTTCGAAATGCCCGTGATCTTCTCAAGCCCGCCGCCGATCCAGCGGATCACCAGCGGCATCACGCCGATGTAGTACAGCACCGAAATCAGCGCCGCGAAAAAGATGATCACCGGCAGGCTGGAGATCGCAAAGCTCTTGCCGCCCACATCGGGCGCGGCCAGCGGGCCGAACAGCAGCTCGATCCCCGCATGGGCATAGCCCAGCAGATTCGAGACGCCGCCGGCCACCATCTGCAAGGCCGCATTGCCCTCGGGAACATAGAGCACCAGCGCCGCGACACCCGCCTGAAGCGCAAAAGCCGCACCCACCACGCGAGGGCGAATGGCACGACGGTCGCTCGACAGGGCAAAGGCAACGCCCAGAATCAACGCGATTCCGGCCAGGCTCAAAACAATATGCATCAGTTCCCCTTTGGCGTGCGCGCCTCAACTCGCCCGGCAGGCACAAGTCTGTCTCCGTAAAGATGTATTGTTGCGGGGGGAAGGGGCGTTTTGCGCAGCCTGTCGGGATTTGGGACGGGGGCGGGGAGGAAGGAAGAGAAGATGCGAGGGGATTATCCCCTCGCGCTCCCATAACGTCTTCCGACGCATGGGCAGCGGTCCCGCGTCGTTGCGCATAAGCTATCCACCTGCACAAGCCAGGGCGCCGCAGGCTATAATTCCTGCCTGCGGCGCGGCAATCTGGGCGCAACGCCGAACCCCAAGCGCAACGCAGACATGAACGGGAGCGCGAGGGCGATGGCCCTCGCATTCTCTCCCTTAATCCTCCTTATTCCGCATCCAGTCGGCAAGCTTTTCCATATTGCCATAAACCTGCAACCGCGCCGCCCGATCCTCGACCGCGAAGTCCAGCGCCTCTTTCATGCAGGCCAGCCAGGCGTCGCGCTCCGCCGAAGCGATGGGCGCCTGCATATGGCGCATGCGCAACCGGGGATGCCCTTTCACCGGCGAATACAGCGCCGGCCCGCCCAGCCATTCGGAGAGGTAATCCTTGAACACCTGCGCCGTGTGCGAGAGGTCTGCCGGATGCATCGCGCGGATCGCCTGCGCCTCGGGCCACAGCTCCATGTTGGCGTAAAACCGGTCGACCAGCGCGGAAATCGCGGGGGCGCCGCCGACGGCATCGTAGAGGGTGGTGTCGGAACTCATGCAAAGGGGCTTTCGGACAGGACGGGGGCGGAGAGATGCGGCGCGGTGGCGCGCAGGCTCCACAACAGGGTTTGCCGGGCGTGAGCGACACGCGGATGGCGCAGCGCCGTGGGGGCCCAGATCAGGTGATAGGTGTAGTGGACCGGGCCGACGGGGGCCTTGATCTCGGCCAATTCGCCGCGGGCGATGCGCGGCTGGCACAGGTAATTGGGCAGCACGGCCCAGCCGAAGCCCTCGGTCAGCAGGCGGCGCAGCGCGCGCATGTCCTGACCGGAGAGCGCCGGGCTGACCGGGGTGGTGGAGAGGCCATTGTGCCTCAGCCAGCCATCGACCAGCGGCTGCTCCAGATTGTAGGCCAGCACCGGCTCCTCGGCCAGCGCGGCGGCAAGGTCAGGCGCGGCGTTGAGGCGCGCAGCGACCTCGGGAGCGGCGACGGCCATGACGGGCTCGTCGCGGAAAGCGTCAGTGCGCAGGCGGCGGTCATTCACCGGGAAGGCGGAGATGCCCAGATCCGCATGGCCCTCGACAAGGTTGTGGATCACCAGATCCAGCGCCCCGGTCTGCAGGCGCACGCGGATGCCCGAACGCAGCAGGGGGATAAGCTGCGGCGTGACGACCTCGGCCATGAAATCGGCATTGCCCACGATCTGGATCGCCCCGACCATATCGTTGGAGCGGGCGCGGGCGGCTGAGAGCGCGGCCTCGGCCACATCGAGCCGGTCGCCGATGTCGGCGGCCAGTTCGTCGGCGGCGGCGGTGGGGGTGACGCCTTTCACCTGCCGCTCGAACAATTGCCGCCCGATCGAGGATTCCAGCCCGGCGATATGCTGGGACACCGCCGGCTGGGTCAGGTCGAGGCTGCGCGCGGCGGCGCTGATCGACCTTTGGCGATAGACCTCGATGAAGGTGCGCAGGCGCTGCAGGGACATGCATCAACCCATAAATTATTTTATGGATCACCGCCAGCCTGCTTGTGGGCCAAACCGGACCTGATCGGCTAGAGAGGTGTCAGACGAAATTCTGCCCAAGAAATTCTGCCCTGTCGGACCGCTGGATCATTCCCCCCCCCCAGATCCGCGGTCTACATGGCGGCGAGGCATCGCACTTCCCCCCACCCCCGAAGCGATGCCTCGCCGCTCTTCCTTTCAGCGATGAGCAAGCAATGACCCCTTTCGACGCCTCGGTCGAAATGACCGCGATCGTCCGTTCCATGCAACGTGCCCAGCTTGCCGCAGGCCCCGCCGATGCGGCCCTGCGGCGCGACCGGCTCAGCCGGGCGATGGCCCTGCTGCTGGACCATGGAGAGGCGCTGGCCGGCGCCATCAACGCCGATTTCGGCACGCGCAGCCGCTTCCAGTCCCTCGCCGCCGATGTCGGCGCCAGCGTGCGCTCGCTCTCCCACGCCGCCGAGCATGTCGCCGCATGGATGCAGCCCGAAACGGTGGAAACGCCCGACAGCGCCATCACCGGCCGCATCGAATACCAGCCGCTGGGCGTGGTGGGCATCATCAGCCCCTGGAATTTCCCGGTCAATCTGGCCTTTTCTCCGCTGGCCGGGGTTTTCGCGGCGGGCAACACCGCGCTGATCAAGCCCTCCGAACTGACCCCGCGCACCAGCGAGCTGCTGGCCGAGCTGGCGGGCCGCTATTTCTCGCCCGACGAGCTGGGGGTGGTGCTGGGCGATGCCGCGGTGGGTGAGGCTTTCTCCCGCCTGCCGCTCGACCACCTCGTCTTCACCGGCAGCACCGCCGTGGGCCGGCAGGTGATGCGCGCGGCGGCGGAGAATCTGGTGCCCGTCACGCTGGAGCTGGGCGGCAAATGCCCGGTCGTCATCGCGCCTGACGCCGATATCACCCGCGCCGCGCAGCGCGTGATGGCGGTGAAAAGCTTCAACGCCGGGCAGATCTGCCTCGCCCCCGACTATGTGATGATCGGCGCCGATCAGGAGGGCGATTTCCTGACCGCCGCGCGTGAGGCCGCCGCCGCAAGCTGGCCCACCATCCAGGGCAACCCCGATTACACCGCCATCATCAGCCAGCGGCACTACGATCGCCTGCTCGGCCTGATCGCCGATGCGCTGGCCAAGGGCGCGACCCTCGTGCCGCTCACCCCACTGGGCGAGCCGCCACACGACCCCGCCACCCACAAGATCGCGCCCGTCATCCTGCGCGATGTGACCCCCGCGATGCAGGTGATGCGCGAGGAAATCTTCGGCCCCATCCTGCCAGTGATGACCGTGGCGGATCAGAACGCCGCGATGGCGCATATCAATGCCGGTTCGCGCCCGCTGGCGGCATACTATTTCGGCGCCGACAAGGACGCGCGTCGGAGCTTCGCCGCGCGGACGTCCAGCGGCGGGCTGGTGTTCGATGATGTGATGACTCACGTCGGGATCGAAGGGCTGCCATTTGGCGGCGTGGGCGCTTCGGGCATGGGCGCCTATCATGGGATCCATGGCTTCCGCCGGTTCAGCCATGCGCGCGCGGTGGCGGTGCAGGGCGGGGATGCGCCCGGCAAGCTGAGAGCGCCCTATGGGGAGAAGCTCGCCCAGTTGGAGGCCATGCTGGTTCGGTAAAGGGTTGGAAGGAAGAAGATGCGAGGGCCATCGCCCTCGCGCTCCCTTTACTGTCTGCGTTGCGCTTCGGGTTCGGCGTTGCGCTCAATTTGCCGTGCCGCAGGCTTTAAAAGCCCAACGAGCATGGATTCACTGCCTGCGGCGCCTTAGGCCGCGCTGGTGGAGAGTTGAAGCGCTCCGTTTCGGAGCCACTGCCTTATCGCCGGAAGACGTCATGGGAGCGCGAGGGTGTAACACCCTCGCATCTTCCTTTTCTTACAGACTCCAGTCGGCAGCCTGCCCGAACACACCCTTCAGATCCGCCAGAGTCCCGCCCTTCTTCAGCAGCGCGCGGAAATGCCCCGGCCCCAGCGCCAGATACTCGCGATGGGGCACAGCCAGCACGACCATATCGTATTTCCGCTTGAAGGCGTCTTCCACCAGCGGGATGCCGTACTCCTCGACCGCTTCATGGGCATCGGCATGGGCGTCATGCACCGTCACGCCATGGCCCAGCCGCCCCAGCGCCGAGACCAGATCCGCCACTTTGGAGTTGCGCAGATCGGGGATGTTTTCCTTGAAGGTCAGGCCCAGCATCAGCACGTTGCCGGGCTTGCCCTTGCGCGCGGTGTGCAGCTCTTTCGCCACCCAGCCGGCCATGCTGTCATTGATACCACGGCCCGAGAGGATCACGCGCGGGTCCAGCCCCAACTGCTCGGCGCGGTGCGAGAGGTAATAGGGATCGACGCCGATGCAGTGCCCGCCGACAAGGCCGGGGGCGAAGGGCAGGAAGTTCCACTTGGTGCGGGCGGCGGCCAGCACGTCCCAGATGGAGAGGTCCATCTTGGAGAAGATCTGCGAGATCTCGTTCATAAAGGCGATGTTGATGTCGCGCTGGGCGTTTTCGATCACCTTGGCGGCCTCGGCGGCCTTGATGCTGGCGGCGCGGAACACGCCGCCGCTGGTGATCGCGCCATAGAGATGCGCCACGCGCTCCAGCACCTCGGGGGTCTGGCCGGAGACGACCTTGGTGATCTTGTCGATCGTGTGCTCGCGGTCGCCGGGGTTGATGCGCTCCGGCGAGTAACCGAGGAAGAAATCGCGGCCACACACCAGGCCGGAAACCTGCTCCAGAATGGGGGCACAGATGTCCTCGGTGACGCCGGGGTAGACGGTGCTTTCATAGACCACCACAGGCACCCGGCCCTCGGCCACGGCGGCGCCCAGCATGGCGCCGATGGTTCGGCTGGCGGCTTCCACGATGCGCAGATCGGGGCGGTTGGCGCCGTCGATGGGCGTAGGCACGGTCACGATGTAGAAATCGGCGGGCGGGCAGACCTGCGGGTCGGCGGTCAGCGCAAGGGTGCTGGCTTCCAGCCGGTCGCGGTCGATTTCGCCGGTGCGGTCGTGGCCGGTGTTGAGTTCGGCAATGCGGCGAGCGTCGATATCGAGGCCCACGGTCTCGAACCTTCCGGCCAGCGCCACGGCCAGCGGCAGGCCGACATAGCCCAGCCCCACCACCACCACGCGCTGCGCCAGAGCGCCGGGAAGGGCCGCGCCCTGCCCCACGGGAATGGCGCTGCTCTGGGCAAGATCGGGATACATCGACGTCAAGGCTGGCCCCCTCTGGTGGCGGATGGGGCCATCGAGGGCTCCCATGGAATCGGCGTGTTCTTTAGGTCAAAAGCTCTTATGCCGTGGTTAACACCTGCGATTCTAGATACATCGTGAAATTCAGACCGCCAGTGGAAGCATCCATGACACAAACCGATCCGGCCAAAATCCTCCTGATCTTCGGCACAAGGCCCGAGGCGATCAAGCTGTTTCCGGTGGTGGCTGCCCTGAAAGCCGATCCGCATTTCGAGGTGAAGGTCTGCGTCTCGGCCCAGCATCGCGGCATGCTCGATCAGGTGCTGGCCATCGCGGGGATCGTGCCGGATCACGATCTCGATCTGATGCGCCCCAACCAGACGCTCGATTCGCTGACCGCCGCGCTGATCGTGGAGCTGGGCAAGGTGATGGATGCCGAACAACCCGCGCGCGTGATCGTGCAGGGCGATACGGCGACCGCCATGGCGGGCGCGCTGGCCGCCTATTACCGCAAGATCCCGGTGGACCATGTGGAAGCGGGCCTGCGCAGCGGCAACATCTACCACCCTTGGCCCGAAGAGGTGAACCGCAAGGTGATCGGCGCCATCGCCAACCTGCATTTCGCCCCCACCGAAACCAGCGCCGATGCCTTGAAGCGCGAAAACGTCGATCCCAGCCGCATCCACGTCACCGGCAATACGGTGATCGATGCGCTGCACTGGGTCACCGCCCGCATCGAGGCCGAACCCGAACTGGCCGGTGATCTGGCCAATCTGGAAGAACGCTTCAAGGGCAAGACCATCATCGGCGTCACCAGCCACCGCCGCGAGAATTTCGGCGGCGGACTGGAAAACATCGCCGAGGCCATCCGCCAGATCGCCCAGCGCCCGGACGTGGCGATCATCTTCCCGGTCCACCCCAACCCCAATGTGCGCGCGGTGATGGATACGGCGCTGGCCAATCTGGGCAATGTCGCGCTGATCGAGCCGCTCGATTATCCCCATTTCGCCCGGCTGCTCAGCCTTTCGCATATCATGCTCACCGATTCGGGCGGAGTGCAGGAAGAGGCCCCCGCGCTGGGCAAGCCGGTGCTGGTGATGCGCGAAACCACCGAGCGGCCCGAGGGCGTCACGGCAGGCACCGCCCGTCTGGTCGGCACCGATGTGGACACCATCGTTTCCGAAATCTTCAACCTTCTCGACAATAAGCCCGCTTACGACGCCATGGCGCGCGCCCATAATCCTTTCGGAGACGGGCAGGCCTGCGCCCGCATCGTGGAAACGCTGATCCAGGAGACAGCCCAGTCATGAAGTCGGACAACAAGCCTCAGGTCTGCGTGGTCGGTCTGGGCTATATCGGCCTGCCCACCGCCGCCATCATCGCGCGCAGCGGCAGCCGCGTGCAGGGCGTGGATGTCACCCAATCGGTGGTGGACACGATCAACCGCGGCGAAATCCATATCGAGGAGGTCGATCTCGACGGTCTGGTGCAGGGCGTGGTCTCGCGCGGGCTGCTTTCGGCCAGCCTGACGGTGGAAGCAGCGGACGTTTTCGTGATCGCCGTGCCGACGCCTTTCGACAAGGACCATCAGCCGGACATTTCCTATGTGCTGGCCGCCGCGCGCTCCATCGCCCCGGTGCTGAAGACCGGCGATTGCGTGATTCTGGAATCGACCAGCCCCGTCGGCACCACCGAGGCCATCCGCGATCTGATCGCGGAGTTGCGCCCTGATCTGAAGGTGCCCGGACTGACGACCAAACCCCAGACCTCTCCATCGCCTATTGCCCCGAGCGCGTGCTGCCCGGCCGCATTCTGGAAGAGCTGACCAACAACGACCGCTCGATCGGCGGCATCACGCCGCGCTGCGCGCGCAAGGCCATCGCCTTCTACAAGCTTTTCGTGCGCGGCCAGTGCATCCCGACGGATGCCCGCAGCGCCGAAATGACCAAGCTGGTCGAGAACGCCTATCGCGACGTCAACATCGCCTTCGCCAACGAACTCTCCATCGTGGCGGACCGCATGGGGCTGGACGTGTGGGAGGTGATCCGCCTCGCCAACCGCCATCCGCGCGTCAACATTCTGCAGCCCGGCCCCGGCGTGGGCGGGCACTGCATCGCGGTCGATCCGTGGTTTATCGTGGCCTCGGCGCCCGAGGAAACCCCGCTGATCCGCACCGCGCGCGGCGTGAACGATGGCAAGATCCGCCATGTCATCGCCAAGGCCGATGCGCTGATCGCCGCGCATCCGGGCGCCAAGATCGCCGCGCTGGGTCTGGCCTTCAAGGCCAACATCGACGATTTCCGTGAAAGCCCGGCACGTCTGGTGGCCGCCACGCTGGCCCGCACCTATGGCGAGCGCATCCAGATCGTGGAGCCCTACGCCACCCAGCTCCCCCGCGAGTTCGAGGGCACCGGCGCCACCCAGATCGACCTCGACACCGCGCTGGAGGATTGCGACATCCTGCTGGTGCTCGTCGATCACGACATCTTCCGCCACGTGCCGCTGGCCGAGCGCGCGGGCAAGATCGTCTATGACACGCGCGGCATCTGGCCCGACCAGCCCAAGCCCGTGGTGGACGCCGACGCGCTCCGTCTGGTGGGCTGAACGACGCCCGGCTGAACGAAAAAACGGGAGGGCTCAACAAGCCCTCCCGTTCATCGGGCGTTCATGTAAAACCGGCAGTTAGGCTATGTAAAAATCCCATAGCAATCTGTGAGGTTCCATGCCTGCATTTCGCGCTTTGCAATCGCCTGCCGTCCTTCCAGCCCGGCTTTCGGCATGGCGGTCCCCCGCCGCGACATGTCTGGCCACCGGCGCCCTGCTGATGCTGTCGGCCTGCGATTCCCAGCCCGATGCGCCGGCAGCGGCCTCCGACGCCAGCAGCGAAAGCGCCTATGTTTCCAAGGGCAGCTTCCAGTGCCACGCGGGCAAGCCCTGGCAGAAGGTTCAGGTCACCTCCACCGCCGATGTCGCCCCCGGCGCCACCGCCAAGATCACGGTGGAAACCCCGCCCGCCATCATGCCGACGCTGACCGGCGACAAGGCTTTCCTCTTCTGTCAGGCCGACCAGACCCCCTGTGTCGGCACCTCCTGCCACGGCAACCCGCCGGTCGACTTCATCGGCGAAAAGGGCGAAAGCGGCCTCACCTGGGAAAGCAAGGAAAGCGCGGGCGGCAATGACCGCAAGATCACCTTCACCGCGCTGGCGCATAATTCCGATCTGAAAGAGACGCATCACGTCACGCTGACGCTGGATCTCTCCACTCCGAATTGATCGGGCCCGACGTGACGGGAATGCGGGGCGCCATCACCACGCCCCGCATCCCATTCAAAGCGCCAGAAGGCTCCGCAGGCTGCGCGCCACGAATTTGGCCGTCATGCCATAACCGCGCTGGGGCGTGGGATGGCGGTTGTCGATGTAGCGGCCCAGCGGATTGCCGATCTCCCAACTGACGAACAGCCGCCCGAAGTCGATCAGCGGCAGGTTGTTGGCCAGCGCCAGATCGCGGATCACCTGCACATATTGCCCTTGCGTCGGATAGGCCGAGAGGTTGCTGGGGAAGGGAATGCTCAGGATCACATCCGTGGTGGGCAGCAGGGCCGCGATGATCGCCTGCATATTGGCCCGGAAGGTGGCCACGGGCACGCCGTTCGACCAATCGTTGATGCCCAGATTGATAAAGGCCGCGACCGGCCTGATCGCCGCCAGAACCGACAAAGGCGAACGGTTGTTGGTGGTGGCCGCCCAATCCACGCTCGACGATCCGGCCTTGGCCATATTCGCCAGCATCACTTTGGGCGCGGTCGAGTTGCGCAGGGTCATCCCCTGCACGCGCGGATTGCCCGCGACCTTGGTGACAAGCACCGGCTCGCTGCCCAGCGCCTTGCTCAGGGTCGAGAGCGTGTAATTGCTGGACGTAAGCACCACATTGGTCACCGCGCCCGAGCCGAACTGCACCCCCACCGTGCTGGCCGTGCCGCCGGAGGAGAGGATCAGGTCGAGCTTGTCATAGGCCTTGGTCGGCGTGAAGGTGATCGCCCCCGTCGCGGCATCGAGCGAGAGCGGATAGCCCCCGATCGAAAAGTCACCACCAAAACCAACCCCCGCCCCCAGCGTCAGGCGCGGGTCATAGGCGGGCAGATCGGACACCGTGGTGGTGCTGATCTGATTGCCGTACCAGCCATTCTCGTCGATGGCCATGAAGGGCGAGATCAGCGGCAGCACCTTCCACGGATAGGAGTTCGACTTGAGGTCGCCCGCCCCGCGCGTGCCCGCCATGGTGCTGTCGCCGATGAAGGCGAACAGCGTCTGGGTGAGCGCCACCCCGTTTTCCGCATCGAGCAGGGCGTTGCTCAGGCGCGGCACCAGAGTCGCATCGATGCGCTCGCCGCCGAAATGGCTGGCGCCCGCCGCCACCGCATTGCCGGCCGCGCGGGCCTTCAGATAGGCTGCTGCTGCTGAAACCATGGGGCCCCTCCCTTACTGCGCGATGCGATAGGTGAGCGAACCCGCGCTCAGCGTGACCGCCATATAATAGCTGGCCGCCGCGTCGCTCTCGGTGGCGACCTGCTCGTTGACGATGCTGCCGGTGACGCCGGTAAAGGACCAGCTCGCCCAGACATCGCCCCCGGCCGTCAGCCCGGCCATCGTCGCGCCGCCATCGGTGGAGCGCAGCAATTGCGCCTTGCCGCTGGCGCCGGTGCCCACCAGCGTGGCCCAGATCTCCCGCGCGAGCTGCGGGGTGAAAGGCCCCTGATTGTGCGCTGCGGTATCGGTGATGCTGCCCACCAGCGGCGCCGAGCTGGCGGCAAAGGCCTGCGCGCCCGCCACCGGCAGGGGCGCGGCCTGGCTGACGGTCACCGCCTTGCCCTGCCCATCGGCAAAACCCGAGGCATGCACGGGCACGAAGCCGGCAGGCTGGGCGATCGGAACACTTCCTTGCATGGCTGCCTCCTGAATTGATCACAATGTTCGATTTATGTTCCTTATGTGAGGGCAGACCGAGTAGGAAAGGCGAAAGTGAAGAACCGGCCGGAGCACATCAGGCCACCGCCCAAATGCCGCAACGCAACAATGATCGGTTGCCATTTTCGTCAGGGCGTCGATATATCGGTTTATGCCTAGTTGGGCGGCCCATGGGACCTGTCCGTGCGGGCCTGCGGTTTTTCGGGGCCAAAATTTTTTGGGGCCACAATTTTCGGGGGACATCGTGGCCATCAGGGTGATGCATATCATCACGCATCTCGATCTGGGCGGGGCCGAAGGCGTGGCGATGCAGCTTGTCGAGGGACTCGCGGGCGACGTCGATTCGGCGGTCTTCGCGGTGCTGCGCGACAAGACACTGTCCACCATCGGCGCCGACATGGCCGCGACGGCTCAAAGACTGGGCGTGCCGGTATTTTTCGGCACCGGGCGCGGCTTCAAGTCGGGCGGCGTGGTGCTGGCCGCGCTGGCGCTGGCCAAAGCGGTGCGCCAATTCCGCCCCGATGTGCTGCATGTCCATACCGAGATCCCCGAGCTGACCCTTGCGGTCGCCTGCGCGCTCTCCCCCCCGCATCGCCCGCACGCCGCTGCTGCGCACGGTGCACAACAGTGTGCTGTGGATTTCATGGGGCGGAATCGGGCGCTGGGTGACGCGGCGGCTGGCGCATGGCACGGCGGTCGCGTGTTCGCACGCGGCTGCCGATTCCGACGCCGCCATCGCCGCCGGGGTCGAGCGCCCCCGCGCCGCGGTGATCTACAACTCCGTCACCCCGCCGCCCGTGGTCACGCCGCGCCCTTCGCCCTCACCCTTCCGCCTGCTGTTTGCCGGGCGGCTGGTCGAGCAGAAGGGCGCCGATCTGCTACCCGCCATCCTGCAACAGGCGCAGGCTCTGGCCAGCCGAGCGGATGTGGTGGTGACCGTGGCTGGCGAAGGCACGCTTCACGCCGAACTGGCGGCGGCCTTCGTGCAAGGCTCCGGGCGCTGGCAGGTCGAGATGGTGCCGCCCATCGCCCAGCTTTCACGCCATCTGGGCGACTATGACGCGGTGCTGCAGCCCTCGCGCTTTGAAGGTTTCGGGCTGTTTCAGCTTGAGGTGCTGATGGCCGGGCTGCCGCTGATCACCTGCCACGCGCCCGGTTTGGCCGAGGTGCTGCCGGATGCCTATCCGCTGGCCACCCAGCCGGGTGACGTCGCGGCTTTGGCGCGGGTTTTGGCCGGTCTGGTCGACGATCCCGACTCTCACCGCCGCGCCGCCACCACTTACCGCGCGGCGCTGGTCGAGCGCTTCGCGCCTGCCCCAATGCTGGCGGCCTATCTCCAAACCTATCGCGCCTGCGCAGGAGCACAGAAATGAGTGTCATCGTCGCGATCAAGGCCCTCAATGAGGAGGCGCATATCGCGGCCGCGCTGGAAAGCGCGCTGGCCCAGACCGAAGCGCTGGGCGGACGCGTGGTGCTGGGCGACAGCGGATCGCGCGATGCCACGGTGGAGATCGCCCGGCGCTATCCGGGGGTGAGCATCGTGCAACTGGCCGACCCCAGCCAACGCTGCTGCGGCGCCGGGGCGCAACTGGCCTTTCAGGGCGCGCTGCAGGCGGCGGGCGGGCAGGATTACCTCTATCTGCTCGACGGCGACATGGTGCTCCAGCCCGAGATGCTGAGTGCGGGCATCACCTTTTTGCGCGAACATCCCGGCCACGCCGCCGTGGCGGGGCAGGTGATCGAGGCCAACACGCAGAGCATCGAATTCGAGGCACGCGCCCGCAACGACAAGGCCAAGCGCAAGGCGCCCACGGAGGAGGTCGACCGGCTCGACTGCGGCGGGCTCTATCGGCTGAGCGCGCTGCGCGATCTGGGCTATTTCGCCGACCGCAATCTGCATGCCTTCGAGGAGTTCGATCTGGGCGCCCGTCTGGTGGCCAAGGGCTGGAAGCTGGCACGCATCGATGTGCCCGGCGTGCAGCATCACGGCCATGCCATGGGCGGCCTGCCGCTGGTGTGGAAGCGCATCACCAGCGGCTATGCCGGGGGCACCGGCGAGGTGGTGCGCGCCGCCATCGAGCAGGGGCGCCTGCCCAAGATGCTGCGCGGCTTCTCGCATCTGCGCCATGCCGCGATGGTGGTGGCCTGGTGGGCCTTCCTGCTGCTGAGCCTGCTGGCGGGCTGGTGGTGGGTGCTGCTGGGCGCGCTGGCGCTGCCGGTGGCCTTTCTGGGGGCAAGGCGCCGCAGCCTGCGCCACGGGCTCTATTCGCTGGCAACGTGGAACATGCATGCCGTGGGGCTACTGCAGGGCCTGTTTCGCCCCCGCATCCCCCCGCGCCAGCCGCTCGACATGGTGGTGCTTCAGGACGGCACTGCGTGAGAGGATTCACCGGCAAGATGGCGTGGACGGTGGGGGGGTTCTTCGCCTCCTCCGGCCTGCGCTTCATCCTCAACATCATCCTCTCGCGGCTGCTCGCGCCAGAGATCATGGGGGTGATGGTGGTGGTCAACGCCGTGCGGCTGGGGATCGAGCTGCTGACCGATGTCGGCATCGAGCAGAACATCATCCACCACCCCGACGGCCTGACCCGCCCCTTCCGTGACACCGCATGGACGATGCAGGTGATGCGCGGCGTATTCCTCAGCGCGCTGTTCGCTCTGGCCGCGCCCTTTCTGGCCGAGGCCTATCACATCGATGTGCGGATCTTCCTGCTGGCGGCCTGCTCGCCGTTCCTTGGCGGGCTGCATTCCACCGCCGTCTTCGTGCTGGTCAAGCAGATGGAGGTGCGCCGCCGCAACCAGTTCGAAATCGGCAGCGAGGCGCTGGCCTTCGCCGTCTCGGTGACGCTGGCCTGGACCCTGCGCTCGGTCTGGGCGCCCGCGCTGGCGCTGGTGGCCAGCGTGGCGATCCGCTCGGCGCTCAGCTATCTGCTGCCCGATGCGCGGCAGGGTTTTCGGATGGATGCCGCGATCCGGCAGCGGATCGTCCATTTCGGCAAATGGATCATGGTCACCTCGCTGGTGATGTATGCCGCCACCAATCTCGACCGGCTCTATCTGGGCCGCGCCGTGCCCATCGCGCTGGTGGGCATCTATGGCATCGCCCGCGCCATCGCCGACCTGCCGACCACGCTGGCCCGCCGCCTGAGCTATCAGATCATTTTCCCCGCCATCGTCGCCGCCCGCAATGGCGAGGCGGAAGGCGTGGAGCACCATATGGCACGATCCCGACTGGTGTTCGTGGCTGGCGTCTGCGGCGCGCTGGCGGTGGGATCGGGCATCGGGGACTGGCTGATCGGCCTGCTTTACGATCCGCGCTATGCCAGCGCAGGATGGATTCTGGGCGTGCTGCTGATCGGCGGGATTTTTGCCGTGCTTTCCAACCTCAATGAGGCGCTGCTGCTCGGCGTGGGGCGGCCCGCGCTCAGCAGCTATGCCAATGCCGCGCGTTTCGCCACCATGGCGGTGCTGCTGCCGCTGGGGCTGCATCTCGGGGGCTTTCCCGGCGCGGTGATGGCCATCGCTTTCGTGGAGATTTGCCAATATGGCTATATTTCGGCAGGGCTGCTGCGCATGAAGCTGGGCTATTGGCGGCAGGACGGGCTTGCTCTGATCTTCGCCGCCGCCGTGCTGGCCGGGGTCTGCGCCCTGCGGCTGGCTTTGGGCCTTGATCTCTCTTTCACGCCGATCCGGGGGCTTTTGCCATGACGCGCCTGCTTATCGTCCAATATGCCGGAGATTACCGCGAGGCCCGCCAGCGCATCATGCAGGACGGCAGCGAGATCTATTACGGCCATTCCTATGTCCTCGACCAGCTCGACCATCTGGCCAGTCGCCATGGCGAGGCCGCCTTCATGTGCTGTCTCGCCCCGCATTATGTCGAAAAGCTGGACAATGGCGTGACGCTGATGGGCGCCAATGCCGGGCGGCGCGGCGGGATCGACCCGGCCCCGGTGATCCGCATGATCGCCGATTACGACCCCACCCATCTGATCGTCCACGGCCCCCTGAACGCCCTGCTGCGCGACGGGCTGAAGCGCGACATTCACCTCGGCTGCATTCTGGCCGACAGTTTCAACATGCATCCGCTCGACCGCTGGCTGCGCTTCGGGCGGTTGCCGGGGCTGCTGAACGACAGCCGCGTGACGCTGGTGGCCAATCACGGGGTCAATTCGGCGCGCTCGCTGGTGAAGCTGGGGGTGCAGGCGGAGAAGGTCATCCCCTGGGACTATCCGCAGATGCGCCGCCCCGAGCATTGGCCGGTGAAGGCGGCGCCCGCGCAAGGCAAGCTTGAACTGCTCTATGTCGGCTCGATCGGGCGCAAAAAGGGGGTGGGCGATGTGATCGACGCGCTGGCCCTGCTGCAACACCGTCCCGAAATCGTGCTGAAAATCGCCGGCGCCGGCCAGCGCGAAAGATTCGAGGCACGCGCCCAAAAGATGGGCGTGGCCGACCGGGTGGAGTTCCTCGGTCTGGTCCCCAACGGCCGGATCATGGAGATGATGCATGCCAGCGCGGCGGTGATCGTGCCCAGCCGCCATGCTTTCCCCGAGGGCCTGCCGCTGACGCTCTATGAGGCGCTGGCCTCGCGCACGCCGGTGATCGCCTCGGACCATCCGATGTTCTCGGGCCATATCGAGCATGGGCACAGCGCGCTGGTCTTCCCGGCGGGCCAGCCGCGCGCTCTGGCGCAGCAGATCGAGACGCTGCTGTCCGACCCGGCGCTTTACGCCCGCATCTCGGAAGGGGCGGCGCAGGCCTGGCAACGCATGCAGATCCCGGTCCGCTGGGGCGAGATGGTCGACCGCTGGGTGGCGGGCAGCGACGAGGACCGCGCATGGCTGGACGGCCATACGCTGGCCAGCAATCCCTCGCCGCATATCTGAGGAACACGGCATGGCAGACAGGGCTGAAACGACATATCCGCAGGTGGTCTTTGCCCTCACCCACACCACGCCGGGCGGCCTGCGCGAAATCTGGCAGGATGTGGCGCAGGGGCTGAGCGCGCACGGCCTGAGCACCGGCCTACTGGCGCTCTATCCCCAAGAGGCCAGCGAGGCTGATGAAGCCCGCCGCGACGGCTGGCGGTTCATCGCCGCCCAGCCGCTGCGCCGCGCGCTGGCGGGGCTGGGCCTGCTGCGGGCGACGGTGGCATGGCTGCGCAAGCACCGGCCTGCCGCGATCATCACCGCCATGCCGATGTCGAATGTGCTGTTTCCACTGGCGGCCACGCTGGCGGGGGTGCGCACCAAGGTGATCCTGTCGCATCACACGCCATCTTTCACCTATCAGGCGGCGCTGAACCGCATCGATAAACTCACCGGCGGCCTGCCCTGCGTGGCCAGCATCGTCAGCGTCTCGGACGCGGTGGGCGCCTCCTTCGAAAGCTGGCCCGCGCGCTATCGCGCCAAGCAGCGCACCATCCACAACGCCCTGCCCGAGCGCATCGAGGCGATGGTCGATGCCATCGCCGCCGGCCACAGCCGTGAGAGCGCGGCCCAAGGCCTGATCGTCGCGGTGGGACGGCTGTCGCGCCAGAAGAACCATCCGCAACTGATCCGCGCCATGGCCCTGCTGCCCCGCGCCCGGCTGGAGATCATCGGCGCGGGCGAGGATGAGGCCGAACTGCGCGCGCTGATCGCCGAGCTGGGTCTGGAAGACCGCGTCACCCTCCCCGGCCAGATGCCGCGCGAGGAGGCTCTGCGCCGCGCTGCGCAGGCCGACATCTTCGCTCAGGTCAGCCTGTTCGAGGGGCATAGTCTAGCGCTGATCGAGGCGGCGCGGCTGGGCCTGCCGCTGGTCGTCTCGCAGGTGCCGGTGCAGGTCGAAGGCGTCACCGATGAAAACGGCCGGCTCTGTGGCCTCACCGTGCCGCTCGACGATCCGCAGGCGCTGGCCGAGGCTCTGCGCAAGCTGCTCGACGAGCCTGCCGCCTATCGGCTATGGGCGGAACGGTCGATGCGGCTGGGCATGATGCGCGGCAGCAAGGCGCTGATCGACCGCTATGCCGCTCTGCTGGCCAGCCATGGCATCAACGCGGCCAAAGCACCGCGCCCCGCCCCCGAACCCCGCGCGGCAGCAAGGGACATGAGCAAGGCATGAGCGGCATCCGGCACACGCAGACCCCCAACCTCCCGGCGCTGATCACGCCGGGCCTCAGCGACCATCTGTGGCGCCCGCGCTGGGCGGGGATCTGTCTGGTGGGCTTTCTGCTCTTCGGGCTGATCGGCCTCAACCCGCTGGCCGACAACAATTCCATGGCCGGGTCCTCGGACGGCAATATGGGCCAGCAGGTGGTCATCATCGGCCTGACCGGGCTGCTGCTGCTCACCACCTGGCGGCCGGGCAATATGCGGGCCAACCTTGCCCTGTCATGGCCAATTCTGGGGCTTCTGGCCTATTGCATGTTCACGCTGGTATGGTCGGCGGTGCCGATGATCGGCCTGCGGCGTCTGGCGCTGACCACGATCGGCATATGGGTGCTCTACCGCGCCACCACCGAACTGGGCTATGGCCGCACGCTGCTGCTGATGCGGATCGTGGCGATCATCCTGCTGGTGGCCAATTATCTGGCGGTGATGTTCACCGCGCACGGCATCCACCATTACGAGCTGGGCTCGATCTCGACCGAAGCCGGAAGCTGGCGCGGCATCATGATTCACAAGAATCTGACCGGCTCGGCCACCGCGATCAGCGCGATCCTGTTCATCTTCGACCGGCGCAACTTGTCCAACGCCTTTTGCAATGTGGTGCTGGCGGCGATCCTGGTGTTTCTGGTCTTCACCCAGTCCAAGACCTCGATCAGCAGCATGGGCGCGGCGCTGGCGGCGGGCTATGCCATCCGTTTCCTGAAGGTGAGCAACCGGTCGCAAACGGCGATCTCGGCCATCGTGATCTTGCTGGCGGCGCTGCCGCTGGCGGCGATCTATTTCGGCGATCTGATCGAGACGCTGAACGACCCCAACGCCTTCACCGGGCGCGGGCAGATCTGGGCCCTGCTGTTCCGTTATGCCGGGGACCATTTCTGGACGGGCGCCGGTTTCGGTTCCTTCTGGCAGGTGGGCGCGGCCAGTCCGGTGCTCTCGCTGGCCAGCGGCTGGGTGGCGGAGCTGGCGGCGGCGGGGCACAATGGCTATCTCGACCTGCTGGTCACCATCGGCTTTCCGGGGCTGATGCTGGCGGTGCTGGTGCTGCTGGTGATGCCCGCCCAGCGCCTGATGCTGGCCGACAGCGCGCCGCGCGCCAGCCGGTCGCTGCTGTTTTCCATCGTGGTCTTCTGCATCTTCAACAATCTGACCGAGAGCGAGCTGATCTCGGGCGTGATCGTCGACCAGATGTTCCTGACGATCACCCTGGCGCTGATCCCGATGATCGCCCCGGCGCGCAAGCCAGCCGCTAACACCGGTTTCGCCCATAGAGCCCTGCGCAGGCTGAGCCGTTAAAACAAAGGGCCGGGCGACGCCGCCCGGCCCTTTGCTGTCTTACGCCAGATCCAGCGCCCCGGTCAGATCGCCCGGCAGCGTGCCATCGACCGCCTGCATCGCCTTTTCGCGCTCGATCAGGCCCGGCAGCTTCTCCAGCCCCCAGCGGCGGGTGATGAAACGCAGGATCGATCCCGTGTCATAGACGCTGTGATCGACATGGCCCTTCTTGGCGTGGGGGCTGACGATCACCGCGGGAATGCGCGTGCCCGGCCCCCAGCGGTCGCCCTTGGGCGGAGCGATATGATCCCACCAGCCGCCGTTTTCGTCGAAGGTGATCACCACCAGCATCTTGCCCCATTGCGGGCTGCGGCGCAGCGCATCGACCATCACCGCAATATGCTGGTCGCCCGCCTCCACATCGGAGTAGCCGGCATGCATGTTGAGATTGCCCTGCGGCTTGTAGAAGGTGACCGCCGGCAGCTTGCCCGCCGCGATGTCGGCCAGCAGCTTGTTGGTGCGCGGGCTCTCGCCCTCGCCCGCGTCGCGCAGATGCTCCGCGCGGTCGGCGGTGCCGGGGGCAAAGCGGCTGTAATAGTTGAAGGGCTGGTGATGCACCTGAAAGCTGGCATGACCCGCAAAATCGGGCGTGCTGCCACCGGCCAGAGCCGTGCCCCAGCCGCCGCTGTACCAGGCCCAGCTCACGCCCTTGTCGCTCAGCACATCGCCGATGGTCTTGTGAGTCTGCGGGATCAGCGTGCTGGGGCTGGTCCAGTCGGCATAGCCGGGCTTGGCCGGGTCCAGCTTGTAGGCGGGCGCATAGGGCGGGGTCATGGTGTTGACCGCGTAGAAATCGGGGGTCAGCACATTGCTGGTGAACTTGGCCGGGCCTTCCATCGCACTGGCGGGCGAACCTTCGCGCAGCAGCGGGCGCAGGCCCTTGGGATCGCTGGGGTCCAGCTTGGTGATGCCGCCCTTGGCCGGGCTCTTGTCGGCTTCAGGGTAGAAGGGCGGGCGGGCGCAGATCAGATATTGGTGGTTGACGAAAGAGCCGCCAAACACGCCCATGAAGAAGTTGTCGCACAGGGTGAATTCGCGCGCGATGTTCCACAGGCGCAGCTTGGCCGAAGCCTCGCCGTAATGGCCCATCACCAGAGCGCCGGAATCGCCCCAGGCCACGAAGCCGTCATTCTTGCCGTCGTTGATCTGCAACTGGTTGTTGTAAAAGGCATGGACCAGATCGCGCGTCACTACGCCATGCGGCAGCGGATCGCCCTGAGGCGTCTTGAGCGCGAAAGGCGCATTGGCGAGACCGGTGATGTCGCCCTGAGCGATCAGATACTCCTTATGCTCCACCACCTGCTTTTCAGGCACCATGCCGTTCCAGATCGGCGGCAGGGTCTTGAGCTGGGTACCATCGCGATCGCGCTGCTTGTAGGTCTCGGGATCGACGACCGAGAGCGGCACCTGAAGACCCGGAAAATCGGCGAAGAGATTGTTGAAGCTGCGGTTCTCGCAGAAGATCACCACGACGTTCTCGATCTTCTCGCGCAGCGCGGCATCCACGGCGCTGTCGCTCAGCGCGGTGCCTTTCAGCACATCGCGGCGGCTGTGCGTCGCGGCCTGCGCCGAGCTGTCCACCGAAGCGGCACCGATGGCGGCGGCGATGCCACCCAACACCAGACGCCTGTCTGGATTAAGAGGGCTGGGGTTGAAGGAGGTGTCGTTCTGCGTGGGGGTCTTGTCGGTCATGGAATCTCTTTAGCCTGAAGTGCGGCGCAGCCTAGCGACGAAATATGGCAGATTGGCGCAGCAAGACCATTACGCCTTTCGCCGCATCAGCCGCGCCACCAGCGTGGCAGCGGTCAGATCACCCGTGACGGTGGCCGCCGTGATGATCGGGTCGGGCAGTGCGATCACCGCAATGTAGAGCGGCATGATCGCCAAAGGCGCGCCCAGCACCTGCAGCCCCGGCGCATAGAAGGCATAGATCACCGCCGCGCCCGGCAGACCGCCCGCCGTCATCGAGCCCAGCACCACCGCCACGCCCGCCAGCACCAGTTGCGTCAGCGTCGGCTCGATGCCCGCCGCGTGCGCAGCGACCAGCACGGCGGGAATCGCATTGGCCACCGTGCCCATGCGGAACACCGAGACGGCCATCGGGATCACCAGCCCCGCCACATCCTCGGGCAGGCGCAGCTTCTCCAGCGCTACCTCCAGCATCACCGGGGTCGAGGCCATGGAGGACGACGTGCCCGCCGCCATCGCCTGCGCCGGAGCCACGGCGGCGGCGAAGCGGCCCAGCCTCTCGGCCCCCAGCAGCGTCACCAGCAGATAGCACACCAGCGCCATCACCACGCTGTTGCCCAGGCACAGCGCCACGAAGATCGCCAGCATCCGCGCCACCGCCAGACCCGAGGTCGTCGCCAGCCCCAGCGCCAGAATGAAAATGCCGATGGGCGCGGCCACCAGCACCCAGTCGACGATCACCATCATCGCCTGCGCCACCTGCCCCAGCGTGGAAGGCAGCGTCGAGGGTTTCCCCTCCCCGTCCTTCAACCGCGCAATCGCCAGCCCGAAAGCCAAAGCGAAGATCACCAGCGGAAAGATCTGCCCATTGGCGGCGGCAGCCACCGGATTGTCGGGAATGATCGCCAGCAATTGCTCCGACAGCGAGGGCAGCTTCTGCCCGCCCGCGTCGGTCAGGCCCGCCAGCGCATGAGGCGGGATCGGCCAGAGGTGCAGCGCCGTCTCGGTGGTGATGGTGCAGATCACCGCTGTCAGCACCAGCAGCGCCAGAAACACCGCCAGCGTGCCACCGATCAGCCGCCCGCCACGCCCACCCGCCATCGCATCGGCCGCGCCATGCGCCACCATCGCGAAAACCAGCGGGATCAGCGTCATCTGCAAGGCGCGCACCCACATCTGGCCGAGCGGCTGGATGGCGCTCACCGCAGTCAACATGCCGCCATGGCCCGTCGCCCGGATCGCCAGCCCCCCGATGATGCCCAGCGCAAGGGCGAGAAGAATCGATTGGGTGCGGGTCATGCAAGCTCCGGAAAAACGCGAAGCCTTGGCGTTTAGGCCGAGTGGATCGGTAGGGAAAGGGGTGGTTTGCGCGAAAGAAGAGGGGAAGGAAGAAGATGCGAGGGGGTTACCCCCTCGCGCTCCCATGACGTCTTCCGGCGCAAGGGCAGGGGCGCCCGGTCGTTGTGTGGGAACTCTCCACCTGCGCAACCTGAGGCGCCGCAGGCAGGAAGCCTCGGCGCCTTCTATCGCTTTAAAGCCTGCGGCGCGGCAAACCGGGCACAAGGCCGAACCCGATGCACCACGTAGACACTAAAGGGAGCGCGAGGGCGATGGCCCTCGCATCTTCACTTCTGCCTAAATCCGATCAGGACCCATAGCTGTACCCATCGACATAGCCATAATTCCCGCTGGCCGTGCGCGCGTCATATTTGCTGACGATACCGCCCAGCAGGTGCCCGCCCGAACGCTGCAAGCGATCCAGCGACTGGCGCGCCGCCTTCACCTGCACCGTACCTGCTTCCATCACGAAGATGGTCGCCTGCACCGCCGCCGAGAGCTGCGGCGTATCGGCCAGCGACAGCACCGGCGGCGAATCCAGCACCACCAGATCATAGTCGGCATGCACCTTGGCCAGCATCTCGCCCAGCGCCGAGCCCGCGATCAGATTGGCAGGGTCGGGCGGGATCGGGCCGCTCGGCAGGAAGGACAGGTTCTCGATGGAGGTCGTCACCACCGCCTTCTCGATCTCCAGCTTATGCGCCAGCACCGAGGAGAAGCCGTCGCCGTCATTGTCGATATCGAGCAGCCGATGCAGCGTGGGGCGTCGAAGATCGGCATCGATCAGCAGCACGCGCTTGCCAAGCAGCGCGAAATCGCGGGCCAGCGCATAGCTGCTGGTCGATTTGCCTTCGGAGGGGCGGTTGCTGGTCAGCAGCAGCGAAGCCGGCGTGCCCGAGGCCGAGGACAGTTCGATCGCCGTGCGGATGGCGTGATAGGCCTCGGCAATGTCCGACTTGGGGCTGAGCAGCGTGGCCAGCGGCGCGCCGCTCGGATCGACCGGCACGGCGCCCAGCAGGGGAATGTGCAGGCGGCTCTCCACCTCGCGCGGGTCGGTGATCGTGTCGGAGACGCGGGCGCGCAGCAGCACCGCCAGACCCGCCGCCACCACGGCCAGCGCCATCGCCGCCGCCAGATTGACGATCTTGCGCGGCGAGGTCGGCTTGCGCGGCGCCTCGGCGATATCGACCTGGGCGATGTTGTTGACGGCCACGCCCGAGGCGGCGCTGACCTCCTTGTAGCGCTGCAGCAGGCTGTCATAGAGCTGGCGGTTGGTGTCCACCTCGCGCTTGAGGATGTTGTAGCGCACGCTGCGGTCCTGCTCGGAGAGCGTGTCGCCCTTCAGCCCGCGCACCGCGGCCTGAATCGCATCGTCCTGACGCACCGCGACCAGATACTGGTTCTTGATCGAGCCACGGATCGATTCGGCCAGGATGCGCGCTTCCTTGTCCAGTTCCTCCAGCTCGGTGTTGGCCTGAACCACCGAGGGGTGCTCGGGCTTGAGATGGGCGCGCAGCTCTTCCAGCTTGGAGGAGAGCTGGGCGCGGTTCTGCAGCAATTGCTGCACCGCGCTGTTGCTCAGCACTTCTGGGAGCTGCATCAGCGGCGTGCTGCTGGCCTGGCGCCAGCGTTCCTCGGCCTGCAGGCGCTCCGCCTTGGCGACACCCGAGCGCTGGTTCAGCTCGACCAGATTGGCCGTCACCAGCGATTGCGGCCCCTGCGGCTGCCCCACCGGCACCGCGCCCGCGCTGGCATCGATCAGCCCGGCGGTACGCGAATAGGTGATCAGCGTGCGCTCGGAATCCTCAAGGCGGCTCTTGGCCATACCAAGCTGCGTGTTCAGGAAATCGAGCGAATAGCTGGAGGCGGAGAATTTGCGCTGAATGTTGCCCTTGATGAATTCGGCCACGAAGGTGTTCGCGATCTGCGCCGCCAGCACCGGGTCGCGGCTCTTGAACATGACGCCGACGACGCGGCTGTTGTGCGGCAGATCGACCTGCAGGCTTTTCTGCAGCGTGTCGATCACCAGATCCTCGCGCTCGCCCACCGCCAGATTGCCCGGAGCATGGCCGGTGGTGCGCTGCATGAAGTTGTCGCTCGCCGCCAGCCCCAGCACGTCCGACACGCGCTTGGCCATGGAGCGGCTGCCCAGAACGTCGACCTGGGTCTGCAGGAATCGGTCGGCATCGGCGGCGCTGGCCGCCGGATCATTGTCCTCGGTCGCCAGCACCTTGCGCGTCTGCTGGTCGATCTGCACGCTGGCCCGCGCGGTGTAGATGCGCGGCATCATCACGATCGAGGCAATGCCCAGCGCCAGCCCCAGCACCAGAATCAGCGCCACCAGCCGCCGGTTGAGCAGGAAGGCATGCTTGAGCGCCTCGAAATCGAGGATGTCGGCATCATGCTCGGGCGTGTTCACGCCATGAGGGTCCGCCTGCTGAATGGGCTGATCGCCCTGAACGGTCTGCACGGCCTGCTGGGCATTCATCCGCTGTATGCTCCGTTCGAAAGGGTCAGAATTGCGCAAAGACGTTCAGCAGCGGCGCGGCGCGCAGCAGATCGTGCCAGACCTGCTTGCCGGTCGAGTGACCGACGACGATGACGTCGCGCGACAACAGCTGGGGGTCCCTGTCCTCGCCCCGGCGAATGCGGTTGAGATCGAAGACCGCGCCAAAACGCTTGCCGTTTTGCACACGCACGATGGCGACCTGCCGGAAGGCGGCATTCTCGGTCTCGCCCTTGGCCAGCGCGATGGCGTCGAGCAGGCTGGTGGCGCCATGGATCGTATAGATGCCCGGTTCGGTGACCTGGCCTTCCACGGTGACGCGCTGCGACACCGAGCTGGCGATCGATACCGTCACCTGCGGGTTGACGTAATAACGCTCGCCCAGCTTGTCGGCCAGCACGTCGGCCAGCTCGACCGAGGTCTTGCCCGCGGCATGGACGCGGCCGATCAGCGGCATGGAGATATCGCCCGCCGCATCCACCGGAATGCCCTTGGCCGAAATGTCGGATTCCTGGAACACGGTGATGTCGACGGAATCGAGCGGCCCGATGCGATATTCCGGCACGCTGCCATCGTCGGTGGGAGCCGGGATCGCCTTATAGGCAGCCTCCCCCTGAGCCAGCGGCGAATGGGCGTAAGAGCCGGCGCAACCTGCCAGCAGGCAGCTCATCAGGCCAAGCAACAGCACACGGCCCGGTGCCGCACGTCCCGTTTCAGCCACCCACTCTCCCTCCACTGAGGCCTTCCTAACTTGCGACATCATGAAGCCTCAAATGCTGAGTGGAAGTCCGTAATCTTAGGTGCACCACTTGTCAGCGCGCTGTCAATTCGCAAACGCGAAAGCCAAGTGGCGAAATGCCGCAACTGCGAAATGTTGAAAAAACGCCCCGCTGTCTGGCTTTACATCAGCGTCAGGACTGTGAATCCTGTATGACCGGGCCGGCTCTGCGCCGTATTACCGTGACAATTCAGCGACAAGCCGCCGGATAGGGGCGACAAGCCGCACGACAGGATCACGCAGATGGGGTCAGGCGGATGGCTGATCCGCCTGGATCACCTCACGCTTGCTCCCCTCCAGATAGAGGGCCGTGAGCACGCCGGTGGTATAGGCGCCGGTATCGATGCCGATTCGGTTGCCGCGCATATCGACCTGCGGGTTGATGCTGTGGCCATGCACGACGACCGCGCCATGGTTGGTGGTGTCCTCAAGGAAATCCTCGCGGATCCACAGCAGATCCTCGCGCTTCTGGCGGCCCAGCGGCACACCCGGCCGGACACCGGCGTGGCAGAAGAAGTAATCACCCGATTCCGCCGTCAGCGGCAGGCGGCGCAGCCACGCCGCCAGCGACGCCGGCACCGTGCGCCGGATGCGGGCCATACAATCATCGAGATCCTCGCCCGAGGCAGGCGGGCGCAGCCCCATGCTCTCCAGCGTCTGCACGCCGCCATAGCTCATCCAGCTCCGCAGGGCGCGCTGGTCGCCGCCCAGCACGCGCAGCAGAACTTCCTCATGGTTGCCCTGCAGCACGATCAGCCCTGGCATCTTCTTTTGCGCCTGATAGAGATAATCGAGCACCTTGAGACTGTCCGGCCCGCGGTCGATCAGATCGCCCAGAAAGATGATGTGCAGCGAAGCGGCGGGCGGCAAGGCGGCATGATGGCGCGCGACCTTGTCCATCAGCGCCTGCATCAGGTCGAACCGCCCATGCACGTCACCGATCGCATAAATGCGGTCCCCCGCATCGGTCGAGGGCGCAGCAGAAGAGCGTCTTGGCAGCGGCATGAAGCAAAGAATCCCGATCAATCAGTCTGCCGAAGCGGCCTGTGTACAAAAGCATGGACCTTACAGGCCCTTGTCCCTGTTTTATCCTGTGTTTTATCGCGTTTCCAGACCGTTTGACCTTAAGGTTTGCGGCGGAAACGCTCTAAGATGGGACAGGACATAGTCAAAAGGCCGCAGCGCAACAAATCCATTTGCAAGGTGGCTCCGCAATCGACTAGGCTGATCGAAGGGGCATGTCGGGCGATGGTCGCAAGATCCCGAGCCGCAATGTCATATGTGCCGACCTTTCGGGCTTTGCAGTAGGTTTAGGTGGATGAAACCCGAGAACAAGCCCCTCCGCGCAAGAGCGTCTCAGCGGTGAGTGCAGCGCAGCAATCGTCTCTGGCTCATGAGCCTGTTTCTTCCGGGCACGCAGGTGCCGCCGGGCAAAAACGTGTGGCCCTGATCGCCTCCTCGGGCGGTCACTGGATCGAATTGATGCGCATCGCGCCCGCCGTGAAGGACTGCGACTGCCTGTTCATCAGCACCACCCAGGGGCTCTCGGCGCCGGTCGGTGATCGCCCGGTGGTGCAGATCATGGATGGGTCGCGCGATACGCCCTGGCAATTGCTGCGCTCTCTGGCGGGCATTGTGCGGACCCTGCGCGATTTCCGCCCCGATGTCGTCATCACCACCGGCGCAGCCCCCGGCGCGGCGGCGCTGCTGATCGGCAAGATGCTGGGCGCGGTCACCATCTGGACCGACAGTGTGGCCAACAGCGAGGAGCTGTCGCTCAGCGGCAAGTTCGCTCAGGGCTTCGCCGATCTGCGGCTCACCCAATGGGAGCATCTGGCGCGCAGCGATCAGCAGATCACCTATCTGGGGCGTGTGCTGTGATCCTGCTCTCGGTCGGCACCCAACTGCCCTTCGACCGTCTGGTCAGCACGGTGGACGCATGGGCCGCGCGGCGCCCCGATGTGGAGGTCTTCGCGCAGATCGGCCCCTCGTCCTATGCCCCCAAGGCGATGAAGAGCGAGGCCTTCATCGACCCCGACCGGTTCCGTACCCTGCAGGCGCAATGTTCGCTGATGATCTCGCATGCCGGCATCGGCTCGATCATCAATGCGATGGAGATGCGCAAGCCGATCATCATCCTGCCGCGCGACCATCTGCGCGGCGAGCATCGCAACGGGCACCAGATGTCCACCGTGCAGCGCTTCCGCCATCTGCCCGGCGTCTATGCCGCGCGCGATCAGGAGCATCTGGTCGAATTGCTTGAGCAGATCGACACGCTGCAACCATGCGAATTGCTGCCCTCCCAGGCGCCGGACGACTTCATCACCGGCATGCGCGATTATATCGCGGTGGCTCGGCCCATGCCGCTCTGGCGCATTCTGGCCCGCGCGGTGCGCAGCGCGCTGTGAGCGGGCTCTCCCCCCACATCCGGCTTGGGCTGCACCGCAGCATCCGCAATCCGGCAAGGTTTGAGGCGGCAGGTCCGGCATGAGCATCGAGAGCATCGCCCACATCCCGGCCAAGGATCCCCCGGCGGAGGCATGGCCGCTGTTTTGGCGCTATTATCGCCGGCTGGTCGATGTTCTGTCCCTGGCAGGCCTTGCCGGGGTGGTCGGCACCACGCTGTACTGTCTGGAAGTGCGCGCCCATTATGAGCGTTCCTATGCCGCCGCTTTTCTGATCGCCTTGCTCGGGCTGGTCGTGATGCTGCTGGCCTGGGCGCAGCAGGCGATCGCCGCGCGCGATCTGGCATCGTGGCGCGATATGGTCGAATGGCAGATCCGCGCGGCCCATCGCAAGATCGCCCAGCGCGGCGGCGAAAGCGAGTTGCACGATCAATATTTCGAGATCCTGATCGATACGCTGATCGCGGATATGCACGCTGGCGTGGATGCTGCGCCCGTGGAGGATCCGCAAGAGCGATGACGAAATTGCCGTCGGATCAATTGGGCGAAAGCTGGGCCCGCTTCCTGTCGCACTGGATCGCATCCTGCTTCGGCTTCATGCTGAACCGGCTGCTGCCGCTGGTGCTGGAATGGCCCGCGCCGATCGAGCATCCGGTCTTTCCCCGCTGGTGGATGCTGCTGGGCTCGGCGGGGCTGGCCTCGCTGCTGACGGTGGTGTTCAACGCCAATCTGCCGGTCACCGCGCGCGAGCTGATGAAAAGCGCCGCCATGGGCTTTGCCATCTGCGCCATCCTGCAGATTTTCGGGCTGAACGGATAGGCTTGCGTCAAGGCGCGACGGCGCTTTGCTGCACCGCCGGCGTGGGCTGGACCGTCAAGCGACGCGTGAGCCAGCGGGTCAAAGGCCGCTCGACAAAGCGCCAAACCAGCCATGCCGCCGCTGCGCAGATCAGGCAGGCCAGCGCCATCAGCACACAGAGCAGCCCAGTCCTCCCTGCCGCCACCCGCGTCAGAACCACGCCCAGCGCGCCCAGCAGGAAGCTGTGGGTGAGATACATGCTGTAGGAGGCATCGCCAAAGGCCCGCGCGACGGTGGCAAAGCCGGACTGCCCGCCTGTACCCTCCAGCAGGCTTGCCAGGGCCAGCGCGAGCGTGACGCACAGGGCGCCCACCATCGTGATCTCCTGCGCGCCAAAACGGACCGCGAGAGCAAGAGGAAGCAGCATCATGAGGCATAGGACAGCATCGGCCACAGGCACGCGCAAGGTGCCGAAGCGCTGCCGGATGCCTCCCAGCGCCATGCCGATGACGAAATAGAGCATCACCGGCCGGGTAAAAAAGAACAAAGGCACCGGCGTCCCAGCCACCAGCGGAGGCGCAGGCACCAACATGCCGACCAGCATCAGTCCCAGCAGTGCCGTCATCACGCCGACCAGACCGATGCGCCGCGGCGCCATCAGCGCGAGGGCGAAGGCCGCATAGAAGAACATCTCATAGTTGAGCGTCCAGCCCAGTTCGTAGACCGGCAGCGTCAGGCCCTTATAGTCCATATAAGGCACGAAGAGGGCCGACATCAGAGCCAGCGGGGGCGTCGGCACCGGATAGACCGCATTGGTGCTGTAGCGGAACGTCACATAGGCAAACGCCACCATCAGCGCAGAGGTAAGGTAATAGATCGGGGCAACCCGCAAAAAGCGACGGAGGAAGAAGCGTTTGCCGGCGCTGGGGCGGCCAAACTCATCCGCGGTGGTGTAGACCATGATGAAGCCGCTGATGGCAAAGAACACCCCCACCCCGATATGCCCGCAGGACCACACCCAATCGGGCAGGGGCTGAGCGAAGGCGCCGCGTTTCGTCAGCCGCTCCAGCAGATGCACGATCACCACCAGGCAGGCCGCCATGCCTCTGAGGGCCTGAATCGGGACGATCGCTGCCTTATGGGTATGGAGGGCTGGCTTCATTGTCCCCTTCTAGCCTTCTTCACGATCCATCACAGGGACGATTGGTGTTCAGAGCTTCCAGTCGATGGGGGGGCTGCCGTTCTCCGTCAGAAAGGCATTGGTTTTGCTGAAATGGCCACAGCCCATAAAGCCGCGATGCGCGGACAGGGGGCTGGGATGAGGGGCTGTCAGGACCAGATGGTGCGGCTTGTGCAGATCAGCGACACGCGCCGCCTTTTTCTGCGCATGGCTGCCCCAGAGCAGGAAGACGCAAGGCGTTTCCTGTGCGGCAACCGCTGCCACGGCCGCATCGGTGATCGCCTCCCAGCCCATGTTCTGATGCGAGCCAGCCATGCCTTCCTCGACCGTCAGCACATTGTTGAGCAGTAGAACGCCTTGCTCCGCCCAATGGGTGAGGTTGCCATGACGCGGCATGGGCAAGCCGAGGTCGCGCTCCTGCTCCTTGAACATGTTCAGCAGAGAAGGGGGAATACGCACTCCGTCCTTGACGGAGAAAGCCAGGCCATGGGCCTGCCCTGCGCCGTGATAGGGATCCTGCCCCAGAATAACCACGCGCACCGCCTCTGGCGGGGTCAGGGCAAGCGCCGTCAGCCGCTCACCGCGAGGTGGAAAAATGTGCTTCCCGGCCTCTTCCTCAGCACGCAGGAATCCGCCGAGCCGCCTGGCTTCGGGCGTTTCCAGAATATGGGATAAAATGGGACGCCAGGAGAGCGGAACCCCGTCATGCGCCGCCATTCGTTCCTCCGCCAATCAACAATGCCAGGCCTGTGGCATGTCGCATAATGACCGCTTTATCAACCGCCACAGGCAATTGATGGAACGAATTATCGATGAAATAGAGGGAGAAGCCCGTTAGACGGGCTGACTGTGAATGGGTTTTTTTTTTGAGCACGCTGGCGATAATGCCTGGCGACGACCTACTCTTCCAACGCTTGAGCGTTAGTACCATTGGCGCGGACAGGTTTCACGGCCGAGTTCGAGATGGGATCGGGTGGGTCACTGTTGCTATGGTCACCAAGCAATATGGCCAGCGTGCTGCAGCGAGCATGAGGCAGGTTCGTGACCTGCCTTGCGCAGGGTTACCCCTGTGCGGCTTGCTGTTGCGGTGTTTTTTAATCAGATGTTGTGATTGGCTGTGACGATTGTCCGCCTTCACGATGCGCTGCCTGGTTGATCTTTATGGGATCATCCTTTGTGCAGGCCTCTTAGTGATGGTGGGGTTCATCAAGCATGAACAGAGTGATTAGTACCGGTTAGCTCCATGCATTACCGCACTTCCACACCCGGCCTATCAACGTGATGGTCTATCACGACCCTCGAAGATACC